>NZ_JBXAQO010000001.1:377716-1078071 GCF_058807295.1 Caulobacter sp. GW821-FHT12D05 | reverse complement strand
GCATATCCCTTCGCCGAAGCGAAAGTGCGACCCGCCCTGCGGCGAGGGGCGTCTGATATGTCGCTCGAAGACTCGTGTCAACGGCCATATCGAAGAAGCGACAATTCGCTGCTGTGCGACACCCGAATTCGTGTGGATAGTCGCCAAGAACAGCTGTGGGGCCTGATCATCCGGACCCTTGTTTTTCCCAGACCGGCGTTAGGGAAAGCAGGTCTAGTTGCGATCGTTTCTCAATGTGCCTCGGGCGTTTGAAGCGTTGACGACAGTGGGCTACAACCCGCTCGATTCAAGCCAAGGGCTGTCATGACCGCCTTCCTTCTTCAGTATCTGCCGATCGTGATCTTCCTAGGGATCGCGGCGGCTATCGGCATCGTCTTCATTCTGGCGGCAGCCGTGTTCGCGCCAAGGGCGCCGGACCCGGAAAAGCTGTCCGCGTACGAATGTGGCTTCAACGCCTTCGACGACGCGCGCATGAAGTTCGACGTCCGGTTCTATCTGGTGTCGATCCTCTTCATCATCTTCGACCTGGAAGTGGCGTTCCTGTTCCCCTGGGCGGTCACGCTGATGAAGCTGCCGCACGACGTGGCCCAGTTCGCCTTCTGGTCGATGATGACCTTCCTGGGCGTGCTGACCGTCGGCTTTATCTATGAATGGAAGAAGGGCGCCCTCGAATGGGAGTGATCGTTCCCGCCACCACCGTTCCGGCGCTTTCGGGCGGCCGCTCGACGGTCGAGGGCTATGACCCCAAGCTGCACGACCCGTTCTTCGACGGCGTCTCGCAGCAGCTGGCCGACAAGGGCTTCATCACGGCCGCCGCCGACGACCTGATCACCTGGGCCCGCACGGGCTCGCTGATGTGGATGACGTTCGGCCTGGCGTGCTGCGCCGTCGAGATGATGCACTCGGCCATGCCGCGCTACGACCTGGAGCGCTACGGCTTCGCGCCGCGCGCCAGCCCGCGTCAGTCGGACGTGATGATCGTCGCCGGCACGCTGACCAACAAGATGGCTCCGGCCCTTCGCAAGGTCTACGACCAGATGCCGGAGCCGCGCTACGTCATCTCGATGGGCAGCTGCGCCAACGGCGGCGGCTACTACTATTACAGCTACAGCGTCGTGCGCGGTTGCGACCGCGTCGTGCCGATCGACATCTACGTGCCGGGCTGCCCGCCCACGGCCGAAGCCCTGGTCTACGGCGTGCTGCAGCTCCAGAAGAAGATCCGTCGCATGGGTACGATCGAGCGATGAGCCAAGATCTCGAAACCCTGGGCCAGGACATCGTCGCCCGCGCGCCCGGCGTGCTGGGCCATTCGGTGGCGTTTGGCGAACTGACGATCGTGGCCAAGGCCGAGGGCGTCGTCGACACCCTGACCTTCCTGCGTGACGACGCCGCGACCCGCTTCCACCAGCTGGTGGACCTGACGGCGGTCGACTATCCCGAGCGCGCCGCGCGCTTTGACGTGGTCTACCACCTGCTGTCGATGGTGAAGAACACCCGCATCCGCCTGAAGGTGATGACGGACGAGGACACCCCGGTGCCCAGCGTCACGCCGGTGTTCCCGGTCGCCGACTGGTTTGAGCGCGAAGCGTTCGACATGTACGGCGTGTTCTTCTCGGGCCATCCGGACCTGCGCCGGATCCTGACCGACTACGGCTTCCACGGCCATCCGCTGCGGAAGGACTTCCCCATGACGGGTTATGTGGAAGTTCGCTACGACGACGAGCTCAAGCGCGTCGTGTACGAACCCGTCAAGATTACCGAGTTCCGTGCGTTCGATTTCCTCTCGCCCTGGGAAGGCGCCAAGTACGCGCTCCCCGGTGACGAGAAGGCTCAATAGCGAGCAGGGGATGACCAATCATGGGTTTGCGACGGCCGACGTTTCGTTCCGCCACCTCGTTCTTTCTGGTCGCCTTTTCGACCGCGTTCCTGATGACCATCGGGATGCGGCTGACCGGGTGGTTCACGAAGGCGCCGGTGATCAGCCCGGAGCAGAACAAGTCGCTGGGCGTCGCGATCATGGTTTCGGTGATCATGCTGGCCGTCGGCGCCAGCATCCGGCGGATGGAAGTGGCCGAGCTGCGCAGCGCGCTGCTCGGGGCGGCTTCAGTCCTGCTGGCTCTGCCGCTCTCACAGGCCGCGATTTCCCAGAGCTGGGACGTCGCGACCACCATCATCACCTTGCTGGGCGTGGTTCTGCTGATCGCAGGACTGCTTGTGTCGCTCAGCATCGAGCAGCGTAACGAAGGTCCGTAGCCATGACCGGCACGAACTCGCCCGCCGCGGCGACCGACTTCTTCCGTGACGAACCGACGACTCCGGCCATCCCGGAGACGCCCGTCCGCAAGTTCAACATCAACTTCGGCCCGCAGCACCCGGCCGCGCACGGCGTGCTGCGCCTGGTGCTGGAGCTGGACGGCGAAATCGTCGAACGCGTCGATCCGCACATCGGCCTGCTGCATCGCGGCACCGAGAAGCTGATGGAAGCGCGCACCTACCTGCAGAACATCCCGTACTTCGACCGCCTCGACTACGTGGCGCCGATGAACCAGGAGCATGCGTTCTGTCTGGCCATCGAGAAGCTGCTGGGCGTCGAAGTGCCCAAGCGCGGTCAGATCGTCCGCGTGCTGTTCTGCGAGATCGGCCGGATCCTGAACCACCTGCTGAACGTGACGACCCAGGCCATGGACGTCGGCGCCCTGACGCCGCCGCTCTGGGGCTTCGAGGAACGCGAGAAGCTGATGATCTTCTACGAGCGCGCTTGCGGCGCTCGTCTGCACGCCAACTACTTCCGTCCGGGCGGCGTCCACCAGGACCTGACGCCCGAGCTGATCGACGACATCGAGACCTGGGCGAAGGCTTTCCCCAAGATCTGCGACGACATCGAAGGCCTGATCACCGACAACCGCATCTTCAAGCAGCGCAACGTCGACATCGGCGTCGTGAGCAAGGAAGACGCCTGGGCCTGGGGTTTCTCGGGCGTGATGGTGCGCGGTTCGGGCATCGCCTGGGACCTGCGCCGCAACCAGCCGTACGAGAACTACAACGAGTTCGAGTTCGACATCCCGCTGGGCAAGAACGGCGACTGCTACGATCGCTATCTGTGCCGCATGCAGGAAATGCGTGAGAGCACCAAGATCATTCTGCAGGCCGTCGCCATGCTGCGCGCCACGCCGGGCCCGGTGCTGACCGAGGACAACAAGGTCAGCCCGCCGCGCCGCGCCGAGATGAAGCGCTCGATGGAAGCCCTGATCCACCACTTCAAGCTCTACACCGAGGGCTTCAAGACGCCGGAAGGCGAGGTCTACGCGGCCGTCGAAGCCCCCAAGGGCGAGTTCGGCGTCTACGTCGTCAGCAACGGCACCAACAAGCCGTACCGCGTGAAGATCAAGGCCCCGGGCTTCTCGCACCTGGCCGCGATGGACTGGATGAACCGCGGCCACCAGCTGGCCGACGTTTCGGCCATCCTGGGCTCGCTCGACATCGTGTTCGGTGAGGTCGACCGGTGAGCATTGAGACCATCGCCCAGGCGCAACTCGACGCCTACAACGCCCAGGACCTGGACGCGCACTGCGCCCACTTCGCCGACGACGTCGTCGTGGCGGGCCTGAACGGCGACGTGGCGCGTACGGGCCTCGACGCCTATCGCGCCTTCTACGCCAAGACCTTCGCCGAGTTCCCCAAGAACCACGCGAAGCTGCTGAACCGCATCGTGGTCGGGTCCAACGTGATCGACCACGAGCATGTCGACCGCGGCAACGGCGATGCGCCGTTCCAGGTCGCCGCCATCTACACCTTCAAGGGCGACAAGATCGTCCGCGTGGATTTCGCCCGATGAGCGCCCTGAAATGAGTGTGAGACGTCTCGCCAAAGAGCAGCCCGCCAGCTTCGCCTTCTCCAAGGACAGCCAGGCCAAGGCCGATTGGTGGAAAGCCAAGTATCCCGCCGTCCGCAAGCAGTCGGCGGTGATCCCGATGCTGTGGCTGGCCCAGAAGCAGGAAGGCTGGATTTCCGAGCCGGCGATCCAGGAGATCGCCAAGCAGCTGGAAATGCCGGTCATCCGCGTGCTGGAAGTGGCCACCTTCTACGTGATGTTCCAGCTGCAGCCGGTCGGCAAGGTCGCCTTCGTGCAGCTGTGCGGCACCACGCCGTGCCAGCTGCGCGGCGCGCTGGACCTGAAGGCCGTGCTGAAGGCCAAGATCGGCGACGCCAACCACGTCTCGGCCGACGGCAAGTTCAGCTGGGAAGAGGTCGAGTGCCTGGGCGCGTGCTGCAACGCCCCGATGGCCGCGATCAACGACTACTACTACGAGGACCTGACGCCGGAGAGCCTGGCCCAGATCCTGGACGACTTCGCGGCCGGCAAGGACCCGAAGCCGGGCAGCTACGAAGGCCGCGTGTCGTCGGAGCCGAAGGGGGCGATCCACACCCTGACGGACCCGAAGCTGTACGACGGCTCGTACGCCAAGAAGATCAAGATTCCGAACCTGCCCGAGAAGCCCAAGGCTACGAAGGCAAAGCCGGAGCCGACCGCCTAACATGACCGCCGACGCCGTCCTCCAGAAGAAGCGCCTGACCGTGATGATCGCCATCACCGCGGTCTGCTTCGTGCTGGCCGGCGTGGCGATCGTTGGCGCGGTGTCGCTGAAGATCGACTGGCTGCTGCCGGTCTTCTTCGTGGCGCTGGTCGGGGGTCTTGGCTCGCAGATCTGGTTCATCCTGGGCTGGATGCGCGCGGCCAAGAGGGAAGGGACTTCGTCATGATCGACGACAGCGCCCTGAACACCCGCAAGGCGGCCTATTTCGACACCATCCGGGCCCTGGGTCGCCGCGAACGCGGCATGGGGCTCGTGGCGTGCATGGTCGGCGCGATCCTGTTGATCTGGGGTCGCACCGCTCAAGGCGCGCCGTTCTGGGCGGTTGTCGCCGGTCTCGTCACGATTGGCGCGGGCTGGCTGCTTTTCGCCTATGTCATCATTCGTCGGACGCGCTATGTGCGCGCCCATCCATTCGATCCGCAAAGCTGAGTCATGGTCGGTATCCTCGAAGACAAGGACCGCATCTTCACGAACCTCTACGGTCTCCAGGATTGGGGCCTCGAGGGCGCGAAGAAGCGCGGCTGCTGGAATGGCACCAAGGACATCCTGGACGCCGGGCGCGACTGGATCATCGACAACATGAAGAACTCCGGCCTGCGCGGCCGGGGGGGCGCCGGTTTCTCGACCGGCCTCAAGTGGTCGTTCATGCCCAAGGAAGTGAAGGACGGTCGTCCGCACTACCTCGTGGTCAACGCCGATGAATCCGAGCCGGGCACCTGCAAGGACCGGGAGATCATGCGGCATGATCCGCACCTCCTGATCGAAGGCTGCCTGATCGCCTCGCGCGCCATGTTGGCCCACGCCTGCTACATCTACATCCGCGGCGAGTACGTGTTCGAGCGCGAGCGCCTGGAAGCGGCGATCAAGCAAGCCTACGAAGCCAACCTGGTGGGTAAGAACAACGTCCACGGCTGGGACTTCGACATCTACGTCCACCACGGCGCCGGCGCTTACATCTGCGGTGAAGAAACCGCTCTGCTGGAAAGCCTGGAAGGCAAGAAAGGCCAGCCGCGCCTGAAGCCGCCGTTCCCGGCCGGCGCGGGCCTGTACGGCATGCCGACCACCGTCAACAACGTCGAGAGCATCGCCGTCGCCGGCACGATCCTGCGTCGCGGCGCCTCGTGGTTCGCGGGCTTTGGCCGTCCCAACAACGCCGGCACCAAACTGTTCTGCGTCTCGGGCCACGTGAACCTGCCCTGCAACGTCGAAGAAGCCATGAGCATCCCCTTCCGTCAGCTGATGGAAGACCACTGCGGCGGCATCCGTGGCGGCTGGGGCAACCTCAAGGCCGTCATCCCGGGCGGCTCGTCGGTTCCGATGATCCCGGCCGAGCAGTGCGAAGACCTGCCGATGGACTTCGACGCCCTGCGGAACCTGAAGTCGGGTCTCGGCACGGCCGCCGTCATCGTCATGGACAAGGACACCGACCTGGTCCGCGCCATCGCTCGCCTGTCATACTTCTACAAGCACGAGAGCTGTGGCCAGTGCACGCCGTGCCGTGAAGGCACCGGCTGGATGTGGCGCGTCATGGAACGCATGGCGACCGGCGAGGCCGATCCGAAAGAGATCGACACCCTGCTGGACGTCACGACCCAGGTCGAGGGTCACACCATCTGCGCCCTGGGCGACGCGGCCGCCTGGCCGATCCAGGGTCTGTTCCGTCACTTCCGCCACGAGGTGGAGGAGCGGATCGCTTCCTATCGTAGCGGTCGCCTGCACGTGCAGGGCGCCAAGCTGATCGCGGCGGAGTAACAAGAATGGCTATCGCCAAGGTCAACGGCGTCGAGGTCGAGTTCGAGCCCGGCATGACGGTTCTGCAGGTCGCGGAACTGGCTGGGGAAGAGATCCCGCGCTTCTGCTATCACGAACGTCTGTCCATCGCCGGCAACTGCCGGATGTGCCTGGTCGAGGTTAAGCCCGGCCCGCCGAAGCCGCAGGCGTCTTGCGCCCTGCCGGCCGCCGAGGGCCAGGAGATCTTCACCAAGACTCCGATGGTCAAGAAGGCCCGCGAAGGGGTGATGGAGTTCCTGCTCATCAACCACCCGCTGGATTGCCCGATCTGCGACCAGGGCGGCGAGTGCGACCTGCAGGACCAGGCGGTCGGCTACGGCCGCGACGACAGCCGCTATGACGAGAACAAGCGCGCGGTCGAAGAGAAGGCCATGGGCCCGCTCATCAAGACCGTGATGACGCGCTGCATCCAGTGCACCCGCTGCGTCCGCTTCATCACCGAAGTCGCCGGCTCGCCGGAAATCGGCCTGATCTCGCGCGGCGAAGACGTTGAAATCACGACCTATCTGGGCGCGGCGGTGACGTCGGAGCTCAGCGCCAACGTGATCGACCTGTGCCCGGTCGGCGCCCTGACCTCCAAGCCATACGCCTTCGAAGCCCGTCCGTGGGAACTGAAGAAGACCGAAAGCGTCGACGTCATGGACGCCCTGGGCTCGTCGATCCGCGTCGACGCCCGCGGCTCGGCCGTGCTGCGCGTGCTGCCGCGCATCAACGAGGACGTCAACGAAGAGTGGATCTCGGACAAGACGCGCTATGCCGTCGACGGCCTGGGCCGTCAGCGTCTGGACCGTCCGTACGTCCGCGTGAACGGCAGCCTGAAGCCGGCCACCTGGGCCGAAGCCTTCGCCGCCGTCTCCGCCAAGATCAAGGCGACTTCGCCGGATCGCATCGGCGTCATCGCTGGCGACCTGCAGGACGCTGAAAGCCTGAAGGCGACCAAGGACCTCTTCACCGCCCTGGGCGTGAAGAACCTGGACAGCCGCCAGGACGGTTCGGCCCTGGGCGCTGGCCCGCGCGAAAGCTGGCTGTTCAACTCGACCCTGGCCGGCATCGAGAATGCCGACGTGGTCCTGTTCGTCGGCGCCAATCCGCGCCTTGAGGCCCCGGTCCTGAACGCTCGCTTCCGCAAGCAGTGGATCGCCGGCAAGACCCGCTTCGGCGTCATCGGCGAGCAAGCCGACCTGACGTTCGACTACGACTACCTCGGCGCTGGCGCCAAGACGCTGTCGGGCCTGGCCAAGAGCAAGAACGACTTCGTCGCCGCCCTGAAGGCCGCCGAGCGTCCCGCCATCATCATCGGCCAGGGCGCTCTGTCGCGCGCCGATGGCGGCGCGATCCTCAAGGCCGCCGCCGGCCTCGCCAAGACCGTCAAGGTCGTGCGCGAAGGCTGGAACGGCTGGAACGTCCTGCACACGGCTGCTGCCCGCGTGGCCGGCCTCGACATGGGCTTCGTCCCGGCCGAGGGCGGTCTGGCCGCTAGCGACATGCTGAAGCCGGGCGCCGTGGACGTCTTGTTCCTGCTGGGCGCCGACGAGTGCGAGGCTTCGGCTTCGAGCGCGTTCAAGATCTACCTGGGCACGCACGGCGACGCCGGCGCGCACAAGGCCGACGTGATCCTGCCGGGCGCCGCCTACACCGAAAAGAACGGCCTGTATGTGAACACCGAAGGTCGCGTCCAGCTGGGCCGCCGCGCGGTGTTCCCGAAGGGCGAGGCCAAGGAAGACTGGTCGATCCTGCGCGCCCTGTCGGAAGTGCTGGGTCACAAGCTGCCCTACGACAGCCTGGACCAGCTGCGCGCCAGGCTGTTCGCCGACCATCCGACCTTCGGTCAGATCGACTACGCGCCGGGCTCCGTCGCCACGTCGTTCGATGTCGGCGCCCTGGGCGCTGACGGCGAAGCCTCGGACGCGCCGTTCGAAAGTCCGATCAAGGCTTTCCACCTGACCAACCCCATCGCGCGCGCCAGCGTGACCATGGCCGAATGTGCGGCCGTGGCTTCCGGCGCCGCCAAGATCGCGGCGGAGTAGACCGTGGGCCCGACGAATCCGCTTCTCTGGTTTGGTCTCACGACGGGCGGCATCCTGCTGGTCGTGATCTGGGTTCTGCTGAGCCTGGCCTTCCTGCTGCTCGCCGACCGCAAGATCTGGGCCGGCGTCCAGATGCGCAAGGGTCCCAACGTCGTTGGTCCCTTCGGCCTGCTGCAGTCCTTCGCCGACTTCTTCAAGTTCGTGCTGAAGGAAATCGTCATTCCGGCCGGCGCCGACAAGGCGATCTTCCTGCTGGCCCCGCTGGTCAGCCTGATCCTGGGCTTCGTCGGCTGGGCCGTGGTGCCGTTCGCGCCGGGCTGGGTCGTGTCGAACCTCAATGTCGGCATCCTGTACCTGCTGGCGATGAGCTCGCTGGGCGTCTACGGCATCATCATGGGCGGCTGGGCTTCGAACTCGAAGTATCCGTTCCTGGGCGCCCTGCGTTCGGCGGCCCAGATGGTGTCGTACGAAGTCTCGATCGGCCTGATCATCATCACGGTGATCCTGCTGGCCGGTTCGATGAACCTCTCGACCATCGTCGAGAAGCAGTCGGGCTGGTTCTGGAACTGGAACGTCTTCGGCGGCGGCTTGAAGAACATCGTCCTCGTGCCGGTGATGATCGTCTCGATGGGCATGTTCTACATCTCGGCCCTGGCCGAGACGAACCGCCCGCCCTTCGACCTTCCGGAAGCTGAATCCGAACTCGTGGCCGGTTACCAGGTCGAGTACAGCTCGACCCCGTACCTGCTGTTCATGGTCGCCGAGTATTCGAACATCGTCCTGATGTGCGCCATGATCAGCGTGCTGTTCTTCGGCGGCTGGAACCTGGGCCTGCCGGTTGATCTGGTGGCGATGTGGGGCTGGTGGGGCAAGTTCGCCCTGGCCTTGGTGTTCTACGCCAAGATCGTCTTCTGGTTCTTCATGTTCGCCATGGCGAAGGCCATCGTGCCTCGCTACCGCTACGACCAGCTGATGCGCCTGGGGTGGAAGGTGTTCCTGCCGACCTCGCTGGTGTTGGTGGCCGCGGTCGCCGCGTGGCGCGTGTTCGGTCCGGGGGCCTGATGCGCCGCGCCCTGATCCTTGCTTTAGGCCTTTCCGGCCTTGCCCTGACGGCCTGTGCGGGCGTCGCGGCGGCGGATCGGTCCTATTCGCTGGGCGATGGGGTCGTCAGCTACGACGATCTGCGGCGCGAAGGCGACAAGTGCAAGGCCTCGGGCGGGATCATCCAGGCCAAGCAGGACGGGGGAGACCCCGCCCAGCTGTCGAACTACACCTGCGTCATTCCCAAGGCTGGGAAATGAGGCGGATTGTCCTCGGGATCGTGACGGTGGGCCTGTTGGCCGGCTGTTCGACCTGGGGACGCGGTATTCAGCGACCGCCGCAGCGGACGCACGATGAGCAGGTCGAGGCGCGACGAGATCGCGACGCCAAGACCAACAAATGCGTCATCGAGCAGACGATGCGGCGGCAGCAGAAAGAGCAGGGCAGGGACGTCCGTCCTTTCCCCAAGGAAAAGTGTTAGGAGAGCTCTGGTGTTCCAGCGCATCACTCAAGCGGCCAAGGGCGCGGCCCTTCTGGACTTCGCCGGCGCCTTCGGCCTGGCCATGAAGTACCTGGTCGCGCCGAAGAAGACGGTGATCTACCCGAACGAGCGCGGCCCGCAGTCGCCCCGTTTCCGGGGTGAGCACGCTCTGCGTCGCTATCCGTCGGGCGAGGAGCGCTGCATCGCGTGCAAGCTGTGCGAGGCCATCTGCCCCGCCCAGGCGATCACGATCGAAGCCGAACCGCGCGAGGACGGCAGCCGCCGCACGACCCGCTACGACATCGACATGGTCAAGTGCATCTACTGCGGTCTGTGCCAGGAGGCCTGCCCGGTCGACGCCATCGTGGAAGGTCCGAACATCGAGTTCGCGACCGAGACCCGCGAAGAGCTCTACTACGACAAGGAACGCCTTCTCGATAACGGCGACCGTTGGGAACGCCTGATCGCGAAGAATCTGGAGTTGGACGCGCCCTACCGCTAAGGGAGGGGCGAATCCGAAGCGGGCGGCGCGTCGTTCTGGCGGGCCGTCGTTGGACTTAAGTTATCAGGGGAGCCCTGGGCCGATGCCCTTGCAGGCGATCGCTTTCTATTTGCTGGCATTCGTGACCATCGCGGCGGGTCTTCTCGTCGTGTCGGCGCGCAATCCCGTGCACTCGGTGCTCTTCCTGATCACCGCCTTCTTCTCGGCCGCCGGCCTCTTCGTCCTGTTGGGCGCGGAGTTCCTGGCGATGCTGCTGATCGTCGTCTATGTCGGCGCGGTCGCGGTGCTGTTCCTGTTCGTCGTCATGATGCTGGACGTCGACTTCGCCGAGCTCCGCCAGGGCTTCGCCCAGTACCTGCCGATCGGCGGTCTGGTCGGGGGCATCCTGACGCTGGAGATGGTGTTCGTCGCCGCCACGGTGGCCACCAACGGCGCGGCCTCGAAGAACCCGCTGCCGAACGCCTCGCCGGGCGGCGTCCCCAACACCGAAGCGATTGGTCGCGTGCTCTACACCGACTACGTCTTCTTCTTCCAACTGGCGGGCCTGGTGCTGCTGGTCGCCATGATCGGCGCCATCGTCCTGACCCTGCGCCACAAGCCGGGCGTCAAGCGCCAGGACATCGGCAAGCAGGTGGCCCGCACGCCCAAGACCGGCATGGAGCTGGTCCAGATCAAGCCGGGTGAGGGGATCTCCGAATGATCGGCCTGCCGCACTATCTCGTCGTCGCCGCGATCCTGTTCACGATCGGCGTCTTCGGCATCTTCGTGAACCGCAAGAACATCATCGTCATCCTGATGTCGATCGAGCTGATCCTCTTGGCGGTGAACATCAATCTCGTGGCGTTCTCGGCCTACCTGCACGACGTGGCGGGGCAGATCTTCGCCATGTTCGTGCTGACCGTCGCCGCCGCCGAGGCGGCCGTGGGTCTGGCCATCCTTGTGACCTTCTTCCGAAACCGCGGCGACATCGCGGTTGACGACGCCAGCATGATGAAGGGCTAAGCGACGTCATGCAGACGCTTGTCACCATTCTCGTTTTCGCGCCGATCATCGCCGCGGCCATCGCCGGCCTGTTCGGCCGCCGCATCGGCAACGTGGCCTCGCAGTCGGTCACCACCGGCGCGCTGATCCTGGCCTGCGGCCTTAGCTGGTACACGTTCAGCCAGTGGACCTGGGGGCACATGGAGGCCTTCACCGTCCACCTGCTGCCGTTCATCAGCATCGGCGACTTCCAGGCCAACTGGTCGATCCGCATCGACGCCCTGTCGGCGACCATGCTGATCGTGGTCACCACGGTCTCGGCCCTCGTGCACATCTACTCCTGGGGCTACATGGCCGAGGACGACAGCAAGCCGCGCTTCTTCGCGTACCTGTCTCTGTTCACCTTCGCCATGCTGTCGCTGGTCACCGCCGCCGACTTCATGCAGCTGTTCTTCGGCTGGGAAGGCGTGGGCCTGGCCTCGTACCTGCTGATCGGCTTCTGGTTCAAGAAGCCCTCGGCCAGCGCCGCGGCGATCAAGGCCTTCGTGGTCAACCGCGTCGGCGACTTCGGTTTCGCCCTCGGCATCATGACCACCTTCTGGGCCTTCGGCACGATCCAGTTCGCCGAGCTGTTCCCGATGATCGCCAGCCACGCCGGCAAGACCTGGGAATTCGCCGGTCACACCTGGCCGCTGATGGACATCGCCTGCTTCCTGCTGTTCATCGGCGCGATGGGCAAGTCGGCGCAGTTCTTCCTGCACACCTGGCTGCCGGACGCCATGGAAGGCCCGACCCCGGTGTCGGCGCTGATCCACGCGGCGACCATGGTCACCGCCGGCGTCTACATGCTGTGCCTGCTGTCGCCGATGTTCGAATACGCGCCCGTCGCCAAGAACATCGTCACGGTGATCGGCGCGGTGACGGCGCTGTTCGCCGCTACGGTCGGCCTGACCCAGAACGACATCAAGCGCGTGATCGCCTACTCGACCTGTTCGCAGCTTGGCTACATGTTCTTCGCGGCCGGCGTCGGCGCCTATCAGGCGGCCATGTTCCACCTGTTCACGCACGCCTTCTTCAAGGCTCTGCTGTTCCTGGGCGCCGGTTCGGTGATCCACGGCATGCACCACGAGCAGGACATGCGGAAGTACGGCAATCTGGCCAAGCTGCTGCCGGTGACCTTCCTGGCCATGACGATCGGTACGATCGCCATCACGGGCCTGGGCTTCCCGCCACTGCACCTGGGCTTCGCCGGCTTCTACTCGAAGGACACCATCATCGAAGCGGCCTTCGCCGCTGGTGGCCACAATTCGATCGCCATGTTCGCATGGGTGATCGGCGTGCTGGTGGCGGGCCTGACCTCGTTCTACTCGTGGCGCCTGGCCTTCTTCACCTTCAACGGCAAGGCCCGCTGGGGTCATGACGACCACCATGCTCACGACGATCATGCGCACGACGCCCACCACGGCGCCGCGCACGAGACGCACGACGAGCCTCTGGCCGATGACCACGCGCACGACGACCACGGCCATGGCCATGGTCACGACCACAAGCCGCACGAGAGCCCTTGGGTGATGCTGTTCCCGCTGGTCGTGCTGTCGCTGGGCGCGATCCTGGCCGGCTTCGTGTTCGTCGACTACTTCGTCGGCCATCACCAGGAAGAGTTCTGGCGCGGCGCCATCTACACCGCTCCGACCAACCACGTGCTGCACCAGGCGCACGAAGTGGCCGAGTGGGTGAAGTGGAGCCCGCTGATCGCCTCGCTGCTTGGCCTGCTGATCGCGGTCTATGTCTACCTGATCAAGGGCAACGAGCGCCTGGGCCTGAAACTGGCCGAGCGCAAGGGTCCGCTGTACGTCTTCTTCTACAACAAGTGGTTCTTCGACGAACTCTACGCGGCCACGTTCGTGCGCTTCGCCAAGTTCCTCGGCGACCTGTTCTGGAAGGGCGGCGACCAGAAGATCATCGACCGGCTGGGCCCGGATGGCGTTTCCAACCTCTCGTATGAGATCGGAAAGCGCACCGGCAAGCTGCAGACCGGCTATCTCTACCACTACGCGTTTGTCATGCTGCTCGGCGTCGCCGGTCTGCTGACCTTCGCCCTGTACGCCTTCCGTTGAGGGGGACGGAGCTAATGAGCGGCCTTCTCAGCCTTACGACCTTCGCGCCGATCGTCGGCGTCGCGGTGATCCTCGCCGCGCGCGCCTTCAACGGCGAGAGCGCCAAGACCGACACGCTGGCCAAGTGGATCGCGCTCGTGACCACCTTGGTCACGTTCGGCCTGTCGATCGTCCTGACCCTCCAGTTCGACCCGAAGAACCCGGGCTTCCAGTTCGTGGAAGACTTCGCCTGGTTCGCGGGCATCCACTACCGCATGGGCGTCGACGGCATTTCGGTGCTGTTTGTCCTGCTGACCGCGTTCCTGCTGCCCATCTGCATCATCGCCAGCTGGAAGTCGGTCGAGAAGCGTGTCGTCGAGTACCTGATCGCCTTCCTGGTCCTTGAGACCCTGGTGATCGGCGTGTTCTGCGCGCTGGATCTGATCCTCTTCTATCTCTACTTCGAGTTCAGCCTGGTCCCGATGTTCCTGATCATCGGCATCTGGGGCGGCAAGCGCCGGATCTACGCGGCCTACAAGTTCTTCCTCTACACGCTGCTCGGTTCGATCCTGATGCTGGCCGCCATCCTGGCCATGATCAACATCGCCGGCACCTCGTCGATCCCGACGCTGATGACGTTCAAGTTCGCCCCCTGGCTGCAGACCTGGCTGTGGCTGGCCTTCTTCGCCTCATTCGCAGTGAAGATGCCGATGTGGCCGGTGCACACCTGGCTGCCTGACGCCCACGTGGAAGCCCCGACGGCCGGTTCGGTCATCCTGGCCGGCATCCTGCTGAAGCTCGGCGGCTACGGCTTCATGCGCTTCAGCCTGCCGATGTTCCCGAACGCCTCGGAGATGTTCCAGCCGCTGGTGTTCGCGATGTCGGCCATCGCCATCGTCTACACCTCGCTGGTCGCCTTCCGTCAGACCGACATCAAGAAGCTGATCGCCTATTCGTCGGTCGCCCACATGGGCTTCGTGACCATGGGCATCTTCTCGGGCAATGCGGCCGGCGAGCAGGGCGCTTTGTTCCAGATGCTGAGCCACGGGGTGATCTCCGGCGCGCTCTTCCTCTGCGTCGGCGTCGTCTACGACCGCATGCACACCCGCGAGATCGCCTTCTACGGCGGCCTGACCAACCGCATGCCGCACTACGCCTTCGTGTTCCTGCTGTTCACGATGGGCAATGTCGGCCTGCCGGGCACCTCGGGCTTCGTCGGTGAAATCCTGACGATGACCGGCGTCTACAAGGCCTCGACCTGGACGGCGATCGTGTCGGCCACCGGCGTGATCCTGTCGGCCATGTACGCCCTGACCCTGTATCGCCGGGTCATGTTCGGCGAGATCACCAATCCCGAGCTGAAGACCATCACGGATCTGGACGCTCGCGAGATCCTGCTGTTCGTGCCGCTGATCGCGATGACCCTGATCCTGGGCGTCTATCCCAATCTCGTGTTCAACCTGACCGCGACGTCCGTCGACGCGCTCGTCGGCGCCTGGCGCGCCGCCGTGGGCGGGTGAGGAGCCAATGACCTTTTCCGACCACTTCTCGCTCGTCCTGCCTGAGATCGTCCTGGCGATCGCGGCGCTGGTTCTGCTGGTCGCCGGCGCCTTCCGGGGCAAGGTCGGGGCCATCTTCACCCTGGCCGCCGTCGCCTCGCTGGTCGCGGCCGCCGCCACGGCGGTGCTGGGCCCGCACGGTCACGCCTTCGGCGGCGTCTACGCGGCCGACGCCGCGGCGACCTACGCCAAGGTGGCCATCTACCTCTCGAGCGCCATCGCCGTGGTGCTGGGCGACCGCTGGCTGGCCCAGCGCGGCGACCAGAAGTTCGAATACGCCGTCCTGGTCGTCCTGGCCGCTCTGGGCATGGGCGTCACCGCCTCGTCGGGCGATCTGATCAGCCTGTATGTCGGTGTCGAGCTGCAATCGCTGGCCCTGTACGTCCTGGCCGCCATGCGCCGCGACGACGCCAAGTCGTCGGAAGCGGGCCTGAAGTACTTCGTGCTGGGCGCGCTGTCGTCGGGCCTGCTGCTGTACGGCAGCTCGCTGATCTACGGCTTCACCGGCTCGACCCACTTCAGCCAGATCGCCCTGGCCGCTGCTCACGGCGGTTCGCACGGCGTGGGCCTGCTGTTTGGTCTGGTGTTCCTGATCTGCGGCCTGGCGTTCAAGGTCTCGGCCGCGCCGTTCCACATGTGGACGCCGGACGTCTATGAAGGCGCCCCGACCCCGGTCGTCGGCTTCTTCGCCGCCGCGCCGAAGCTGGCCGCCATGATGATGTTCGCCCGCGTGCTGGGCGACGCCTTCCCGGGCTCGGTCGACCAATGGCGCCAGATCTTGGTGATCGCGGCCCTGCTGTCGGTCTTCGTCGGCGCCTTCGCGGGCCTGGCCCAGACGAACCTGAAGCGCCTGTGGGCCTATTCCTCGATCGCCAATGTCGGCTATGCCCTGCTGGGCGTCGCCGCCGGCGGTGAGGTCGGCCTGCACGCGATGCTGGTCTTCATGGTGCTCTACATGGTCGACGTCACCGGCTTCTTCGCCTGCCTGCAGGCGCTGAACCGCGATGGCAAGCCCATGGAGACGATCGAGGACATGGCGGGCCTGATCAAGGAACGTCCGGGCATCGCCCTGGCCATGACGGCGTTCTCGCTGTCGGCCCTGGGCCTGCCGCCGTTCTCGGGCTTCTGGTCGAAGTACTACGTCTTCAAGGCTGCCCTGGGCACCGGCGACGTGCTGCTGCAGTGGGCCGCCGTCCTCGGTCTGGTCGGCTCGGTCGTCGCGGCGTTCTATTACCTGCGCCTGATCAAATCGATCTGGTTCGACGCCTCGACCGGTTCGGTCGACGCGCCGTCGCCCTCGGCCCGCGCCGTCGGCTATGCGGCCGCGTTCTTCTCGTTCCCGATCGTGCTGGTGGCCCTGGTTTGGCTGGATCCGGCCGCCAAGGCCGCCGCGGCCGCCTTTGGTCACGCGTGACGTGACGGGCGTCCCGCCCGTCGTCGTCTTAGACGAGATCGACTCTACCAACGCCGAAGCCCGTCGCCGGGCTGAGGCGGGCGAGGCCGGCCCCGTGTGGCTGGTCGGCCTCCGCCAGACGTCGGGCCGCGGCCGTCGCGGTCGGGCCTGGGAAACGGGCGAGGGCAACCTCGCCGCCACGCTGCTCTTCCGCACCGACAAGCCGCCGGCCGAGGCCGCCCAGGTCTCGTTCGTCGCCGCCCTGGCCGTGGCCGACATGCTGGGCCAGTACGTACCGGCCTCGCTGGTCAGCCTGAAGTGGCCCAACGACCCGCTGTTGGGCGGCCTGAAGGTCAGCGGCATCCTGATCGAGTCCGGCGCTTCGCCCCAAGGGGGGCTGTGGATCGCTGCCGGCATCGGCGTGAACCTGGCCCGCAAGCCGATCGACGCCGAGCGTCCCGCCACCTCGATCGCCACCTATCGCGAGATCCCGCCGCCGCACCCGACCGAGGCCATCGAGGCCCTGGCCGGCGCGTTCGAGCGCTGGTTCCGGACCTGGGGCGCCCTGGGCTTCCCAGCTATCGCCGACGCCTGGACGGCCCGCGCCCACGGCCTGGGCGAGCCTTGCGTCGCCCGCCTGGGGACCGAGACGGTCGAGGGCATCGCCGAAGGCTTGGACGGCGACGGTGCGCTGCGCCTTCGTCTGGATGACGGTCAGGTTCGCCGGATCACCGCCGGCGACGTCTTCTTTGGAGCCGCCTGATGCTGCTGGCCATTGAACAGGGCAACACCAACACCATGTTCGCCATTCACGACGGCTCGTCGTGGGTGGCCCAGTGGCGTTCGGCGACCGAGAGCACCCGCACCGCCGACGAATATGTGGTGTGGCTGTCGCAGCTGCTGTCGATGCAGGGCCTGGGCTTCCGGGCCATCGACGCGGTGATCATCTCCAGCGTCGTGCCGCAGTCGATCTTCAACCTGCGCAACCTCAGCCGCCGCTATTTCAACGTCGAGCCGATCGTGATCGGCGAGAACGCCAAGCTGGGCATCGATGTGCGCATCGAAAAGCCGTCCGAGGCCGGCGCCGACCGCCTGGTCAACGCCATTGGCGCCGGCATGGTCTACAAGGGCCCGCTGATCGTCATCGACAGCGGCACGGCCACCACCTTCGACATCGTGGCCGCCGACGGCGCGTTCGAGGGCGGCATCATCTCGCCCGGCATCAATCTTTCGATGCAGGCCCTGCACGAAGCGGCGGCCAAGCTGCCTCGCATCGCCATCCAGAAGCCGGCCGGTAACAGGATCGTGGGGACGGACACCGTCTCCGCCATGCAGTCCGGCGTATTCTGGGGGTATATCTCTCTGATCGAGGGTCTCGTCTCGCGCATCAAGGCTGAGCGCGGCGAGCCCATGACCGTCATCGCCACCGGCGGCGTCGCCTCGTTGTTCGAGGGCGCCACCGACAGCATCGACCACTTCGACTCCGACCTGACGATACGGGGTCTTCTCGAAATCTATCGTCGAAACACCGTTTCCGAGACCTGATGAAAAAATCCAAGAACGACGAGCTCGTCTTCCTGCCGCTAGGCGGGTCGAACGAGATCGGCATGAATTTCAACCTGTATGGCTTTGGCCCGGCGCACGATCGCAAGTGGATCGTCGTCGACCTGGGCGTGACCTTCGGCGACCAGACGACGCCCGGCGTCGAGATCATCCTGCCCGATCCGTCGTACATCGAGCCCTACGCCAAGGACATCGTCGGCATCGTCCTGACCCACGCCCACGAAGACCACCTGGGCGCGGTGCACTGGCTGTGGCCGCGCCTGAAGGCGCCGGTGTACGCCACGCCGTTCACCGCCTTCCTGCTGCGCGAAAAGCTGCGTGACGCCGACCTGCTGGACGAGGTGTCGATCACCGAAGTGCCGCTGGGCGGCAAGTTCTCGCTGGGTCCGTTCGATCTGGAACTGATCACCCTGACCCACTCGATCCCCGAGCCGAACGGCCTGGCGATCAAGACGCCGCTGGGGACGATCCTGCACACCGGCGACTGGAAGATCGATCCCGAGCCCCAACTGGGCGCCCCGACCGACGACGCCGCGCTCCGCCGCCTGGGCGACGAGGGCGTGCTGGCCATGGTCTGCGACAGCACCAACGTGTTCGTCGAAGGCGAGGCCGGTTCGGAAGCCGACGTCCGCGTGGCGCTGGGCAATCTGATCCAGAGCCTGTCGGGCAAGATCGCCGTGGCGTGCTTTGCCTCGAACGTGGCGCGCATGGACACCGTGATCCGCGCGGCTCAGGCCAGCGGCCGCAAGGTCTGCCTGGCCGGCCGGTCGATGCACCGCATGGCCGCCGCCGCCCGCTCGGTCGGACTGCTGCAGGGCCTGGAGCCCTTCATCACCGACGACCAGGCCAAGCACATGCCTGAGAACGAGATTCTCTTCCTGTGCACCGGCAGCCAGGGCGAGGCCCGCGCGGCCCTGTCGCGCATCGCCGACGGCAGCCACCCGCATGTGAAGCTGGGGCAGGGAGACCACGTCGTCTTCTCCTCGCGGGTCATCCCGGGCAACGAGATCCCGATCCGCAACCTGCAGAACAAGCTGGCCGACCGCGGCGTGCGCCTGCACACCGAACGCGACACGCCCGGCATCCACGTCTCGGGTCACCCGTGCCGTGAAGAGCTGCGCCAGATGTATGCGTGGGTGCGTCCGCACATCGCCGTGCCGACCCACGGCGAGCGCCGCCACCTGATCGAGCACGCCGCCTTCGCCAAGGACCTGCAGGTCCCGCACGCTGTCTCGCCTCGCAACGGCGACATGGTGCGGCTGGCGCCCGGCCAGCCGGGGATCATCGACGAGGTGCCGGCCGGTCGTCTGTACGTGGACGGCGGCGTGGTCACGCCCGAGAACGGCGACGCTCTGCGCGAGCGGCGTCACGCGGCGTTCAACGGCATGCTGGCCGTGTCGATCGTCCTGGACGGTCGCAACAAGATCGTCTCGGGCCCGCAGGTGCGCGGCATCGGCCTGACCGGCGACGAGGAATACAGCCTGGACGACGCGCTCGATGACCTCGCCGAGGAAGCCGAGGGCGCCTACAAGAAGCTGCAGGGCGACACCCGCGAGCTGGACGAAGCGATCGAAAGCGCCATCTCCCGCGCCGTGAAGAAGGCCGCGTTCCGCATCTGGGAACGCAAGCCGGTCGTCGAGACGACGGTCCTGCGGATCTGATGAGGGTAGGGCGGCCACGGAAACGCCGTGGTCGCCCTATCTTTCCGCGTCGCGGACCTGGTGCTAGGCCAATCGGCAAAGACCAGAAAAGCGCAGCGGGAGCTCTCTAGGATGATCGGCAAGCTCAACCACGTCGGCGTCGCCACGCCATCGATCGACGACTCGGTGAAGATGTACCGCGACCTCTTGGGCGCCACCTCGGTCACCGAGAAGTGGGCGATGCCCGAGCAGGGGGTCTGGGTCTGCTTCGTCAACCTGCCCAACAGCCAGATCGAGTTGATCGAGCCCTATGGCGAGACCTCGCCGATCCATGGCTTCCTGGCCAAGAACCCCAAGGGCGGCCAGCACCACATCTGCTTCGAGGTCGAGAACATCTACGAAGCCCGCGATGACCTGGTGGCCAAGGGAGCGACCGTGCTGGGCGAGCCCCGCATCGGCGCCCACGGCACGATGATCATCTTCGTTCACCCCAAGGACATGGGCGGCCTGCTGGTCGAGCTCATGGAAACCCCTAAGGACGCTCACTGATGAGCCCGATCACCTGGTTCGCCATCTACCTGACCATCTGGTGGACGGTGCTGTTCGCCGTGCTGCCGCTGGGCTCGCGCAGCTTCCACGAGGCGGGGATCACGCCGCCGCCGGGCGCGGATCCCGGCGCGCCGGTCAATCCGAACCTGAAGCGCAAGTTCATCACCACGACCTGGGTCTCGGCCATCGTGTTCGTGGTGTTCTTCGTGATCGTGCACTTTCACCTGGTGACTCTGCCGGATCTTCCGGCCGCCATCTGACGTGCGAATGCACAAGCCTTGGGCGCGATGCGGTCGATTTGCCTGCATTCGCCCAAGCCTTGGGCGAACCGCCTCATTGTTAGCGCTTCCCATGGATGGTCGTGCCCCAACACCCGTTCGGTCGGTAAGGTGACTTCAGGAGATCGGCCTAGCCGGTCTCGCTCTGTGGCGTCTTCCCCGACGATGACTTGAAAGGCCGCGCGGCGATCCGCGCGGCCTCTCTTTTTTCCACGGTGGAGCCTTAGTTTAGCCTCGCGCGTTGCCAAGCTGTCGGGGGAGGGGCTATCTCAGGCCCTTCTCGAATTCCCGGAGTTTCCACGCGCATGCGCTTGTCGCGCTATTTCCTGCCGGTGCTGAAGGAAGCACCGTCCGACGCCCAGATCGTTTCGCACCAGCTGATGCTTCGCGCCGGCATGATCCGCCAGGAAGCGGCGGGCATCTATGCCTGGCTGCCACTGGGTCTGCGTGTGCTGAACAAGATCGAGCAGATCGTCCGCGAGGAAATGGATCGCGCCGGCGCCATCGAGCTGCTGATGCCGACCATCCAGCTGGCCGAGCTGTGGCGCGAAAGCGGTCGTTACGACGACTATGGCGACGAGATGCTGCGCATCACCGACCGCCACAAGCGCGAGCTGCTGTTTGGCCCGACGGCCGAAGAGGTCGTCACCGACATCTTCCGCGCCTCGGTCAAGAGCTACAAGGACCTGCCCAAGAACCTCTACAACATCCAGTGGAAGTTCCGCGACGAGCGCCGTCCGCGCTTTGGCGTGATGCGCGGCCGTGAGTTCCTGATGAAGGACGCCTACAGCTTCGACCTCGACGCCGAGGGCGCGCGCAAGTCCTACAACCGCATGTTCGTGGCCTATCTGAACCTGTTCGCGCGGATGGGCCTGAAGGCCGTGCCGATGCGCGCCGACACCGGCCCGATCGGCGGCGACCTCAGCCACGAGTTCATCGTCCTGGCCGAGACCGGCGAAAGCGCCGTCTTCTGCCATAAGGACCTGGTCGAGATGCCGGCTCCGGGGCCGGATCTGGACTGGATCAACGGCGACCTGCAGCCGCTGGTGAACCAGCGCACGGCGCTGTACGCCGCGACCGAGGAAATGCACGACGAAGCCGCCTTCAACGCGCTGCCGGAAGGCGACCGCCTGTCGGCGCGCGGCATCGAGGTCGGCCACATCTTCTCGTTCGGCACCAAGTATTCCGAGCCGATGAAGGCCACGGTCCAAGGGCCGGACGGCCAGCAAACCCCGGTCCAGATGGGCAGCTACGGCGTCGGCGTCTCGCGCCTGCTGGGCGCGATCATCGAGGCCAGCCACGACGAGGGCGGCATCATCTGGCCGGAAAGCGTCGCGCCGTTCGACGTCGGCATCGTCAACATGCGCCAGGGCGACGAAGCCTGCGACGCGGCTTGCGAGACCGCCTACAACGCGCTGAAGGCGGCCGGTAAGGACGTCCTGTACGACGACACCGACGCCCGTGGCGGCGCCAAGTTCGCCACCATGGACCTGATCGGCCTGCCCTGGCAGCTGATCGTCGGCCCCAAGGGCATCGCCGAGGGCGTGGTCGAGATCAAGAACCGCAAGACCGGCGAGCGCCACACCGCCTCGCTGGACTCCGTCCTCGACGGCCTGACCAAGAGCAAGACCGCCTGATGCCAGACGCCCGCGCCGCCGGTCCCTTCAGTCGCTGGGAGCGCTCCGTCGCTCGCCGGTATCTGTTCGCCAAGCGCAAGAACGGCGGCGTGGCGTTGATCTCGGTCATCTCGTTCAGCGCGGTGATGTTGGCGGTCTTCGCCCTCATCACCGTGATGAGCGTCATGAACGGCTTCCGCGCCGAGCTGCTGGGCCGGATCTTGGGCTTCAATGGTCACCTCTACGCCCAGTCGCCGATGATCAACGGCCCGGACCGCGACACCGTGATCCGCCGGATCCGGGCCGCGCCGGGCGTCATCCAGGCCGCGCCGATGGTCGAGGCTCAGGCCATGGTGCTGGGCCCGACCCAGGTGACCGGCGCCATCGTGCGCGGGGTCACCACTTCGGACCTGCGGCACATGTCGCTGATCGCCAGCAACATCAAGAAGGGCTCGATGGACGGCTTCGGCGTCGGCGAGTACGGCGGCGAGATCGTGCTGATCGGCGATCGCATGGCCCAGAGCCTGGGTGTGCAGCCCGGCGACCCCATCACCCTGATCTCGCCCTCGGGTCCGTCCACCGCGTTCGGCAGCTCGACCCAGGAAAAGAACTACATCGTTGGCGGCGTCTTCAGCGTCGGCATGAGCCAGTTCGACGAGGCCTTCGTCTACATGCCCCTGGAGCAAGCCCAGCTGTTCTTCGGTCGCGACACCTCGGTGGACTATGTCGAGATCAAGCTCGATGACCCCGACAAGGCCAAGGAACTAAAGCACGATGTCGAGGTCGCCAGCGGCCCCGGCGCCCTGGTCAGCGACTGGCAGGACAAGAACCACAGCTATTTCACCGCCCTGCAGGTCGAACGGAAGGTCATGCGCCTAATCCTGGGCTGCATCGTCGCCATCGCCACCCTGAACATCATCTCCAGCCTGGTCATGCTGGTGAAGAACAAGGGCAAGGACATCGCCATCCTGCGCACCATGGGCGCGGGGCAGGGCGCGATCCTGCGGATCTTCGTGATGGCCGGCGCCTCGATCGGCGTGGCCGGCACCGTGTGCGGCCTGGCCCTGGGCGTGGTGTTCTGCGCCTACATCACCCCGATCCAGAACTTCGTGGAATGGGTCACCGGCACGGCCGTGTTCAGCGCCGACGTCTACATGCTCTCGCACATCCCGGCGAAGATCGACTGGACCGAGGTCGCGGGCATCGTGAGCCTGTCGGCCCTGTTCAGCATCCTGGCGACCTTGCCGCCGGCCTGGCGCGCCTCGCGTCTCGATCCGGTGGAGGCGCTTCGTTATGAGTGATCCCATCCTGGCCCTGCGCGGGGTCGAACGCGTCTACAAGACCGAGGCCGGCCCGCTGCCCGTGCTGCGCGGCGTCGATATCGACGTCTATCCAGGCGAAGTCGTTGGCCTGATCGGGCCGTCGGGCTCGGGTAAGTCGTCTCTGCTGCACTCGGCCGGCCTGCTAGAGCGCCCTGACGCCGGTCTGGTGGCCCTGGAAGGCCGCGACTGCTCCAAGCTGTCCGAGCGCGTGCGCACCCGCATCCGCCTGGGCACGGTCGGCTTCGTCTACCAGTTCCACCATCTGCTGCCCGAGTTCTCGGCCATCGAGAACGTGGCCATGCCGCTGACGATCGCCGGCAAGAGCCGCAAGGACGCCGAGGCGCGCGCCAAGGAGCTGCTGGAAAGCTTAGGGCTGGGCCATCGCCTGACCCACCAGCCGGCCCAGATGTCGGGCGGCGAGCAGCAACGCGTGGCCATCGCCCGCGCCCTGGCCAATCATCCGAAACTGCTGCTGGCTGACGAGCCGACGGGCAACCTCGACCCGGCGACCTCGGCGGCGGTGTTCCAGGCGCTGTATCAGGTCTGCCGCCAGCAAGGCGTCGCGGCCGTGATCGCCACGCACAACATGGAGCTGGCTCGCTACATGGACCGGGTGCTCGCCCTGAGAGACGGCCACCTGGAAGCGCAGCAGTTTAGCTAGAACTGGTGGCGGAAGGCGGTCTGCACGACCGTCTGACGCTGGCGCGCATCCAGGGCGAAGCGCGTGCGGTCGCGGCGGAAGCTGTCGATATACAGCGCCTCGAACACGATCTGGGCGTTCGGCTTGACGTCCCAGCGATAGGCCGCCAGCCCCGACCAGCCGTGCTCGGCATTGTTGTCGAAGGCCTTATTGGTGCGGTCGGTCGTCGAGAAGTGGTCCAGGCGTGCGGTCGCCGAGCCCGGTCCCAGCGCCTTGCTGGCCGAGACATAGGCCGCCTCGAAACCGACATCGGCCCAGATACCAAAGGCGTTCGAATAGCCCATCAGCGTCTCGCCGGTCATGACCTGGGCCTTCACCGCGACGGCGTCCAAGTCGAGGCGCATCCCCAAGTTCCAGAACCGCGTCTCCCACGACCATTCGCGGTCGGCGTTGACGCTGGTGCGGTCACCTTCGTTGTCATAGCGGAAGACGTCGAAGGCCAGCTGCGACGACGGTCGCCACTCGATCCGGCCGTAATAGCCGAAGCGGCCATCGATCTCGGCCAGCGGCGTGGTCGACGGCGCCTGGCGCGAGGCCATGCGCCCGGCCAGCGGCGGCAGCGGGAAGCGGCCAAAGACCGGCGACTTGATGTCGTGCAGCGCCCAGCCGCGGAAGGTCAGCTCGGTGCCGGAGGTGTCGCCGTTCTTGAACGCCCCGACCGTGAAGCCGAAGGTCTGACCGGCCAGGCTGCGTCGGATCGTGGCCTCGACGCCGACGACCTTGGTCTCCTCGGCCACCCAGGTGTTGATCGCTGATGGCGTGATGGTGTCGGGCACGGACCAGTCCAGGCCGTTATGCTCCAGCGAGATGGTCGGATAGAACACGCCGGCCCGGGCCGACAGGCGCAGGGCCGAGCCCGGCCGCGAGCGGTAGGCCAGATAGCCTTCGCCCAGATCGACCAGATGCCGCTGACCGTCCTGGCTCTCGGCCACGACCACGGCCGACAGGGTGTCGGTAAAGCGCGGGTTCCAGACCACGGCGGCCTCGCCCAGGCGCAGGCCCTGGTGGTCGTCGCCGAACCGGGCCTTGCCCAGGCCGCCGTCGATCCAGGATGTCTCGCCATCGGCCGCCGCCAGGCGCAGATCGACCAGGCCTGAGAGGGTGTCGCGCGAGAACAGGTCCGCCTGCGCCCACGCCGAACCGGCGCTCGCCAAGACCAGGGCCGTCCCCACAACGGTCGAAGCCACTCTCCCCATGATCCGAAGTCTGAGGGAAGACCGCTGCGATTGAGTTAAAGCAGGGCCGTCTTCATGGCCGCGAAGAAACCAGCCTGGTCAATCTTCTTGATCACCCGCGCATTGGGCGGCCGGCGCTTGAGGGCCGGGTCGGCGATCTCGATATCCGGCAGGATCGAGTGCGAGACGCTGAGATAACCACGGGTCAGCTCGCCCAGGGTCTCGACGTCGACCACGCAGTCCTCGGCCTCCAGGATCAGGCTTTCGTTCAGGGCGATGGCGCAGGTGAGGGCGTCCGGGTGCAGGCTGCCGTCCAGCCCCTCGGTCTCACGGGCGAAGGCCAGTGAGGCGCGGTTCACGTCGGTGAAGAAGCGGGCCTTCTCGGTGCCCAGGGCTTCCAACTCGGCCAACTGGGCGGTGCTCCACAGGCCGTCGTTCAGCGTCAGGGTCCAGGTGGCGATCGACAGGTTGAAGCCGGCGTTGACGACGATCTTGGCCGCCTCGGGATCGACATAGAAATTGTACTCGGCCGCCGGGGTGACGTTGCCGATGCCGTTGTCGGTGCCACCCATGACCCACAGGTGTTTCAGCGCCTTGGTGATGCGCGGCTCGCGCAGATAGGCGAGGGCGATGTTGGTCAGCGGGGCCTGGGCGATCAGGGTGATCTCGCCGGGCGCGTCCATGATCCGCCGTACCAGCTCATCGACCGCGTGGCCGTCGGCGGGGCGCTGGGCGGCCTGGGCGAAACCGCTGTCGCTCATGCCGTCGTGGCCGAAGACATAGGCCGCATCCAGCGGCGCGCGGGTGAACGGCGCCTGGGCGCCCAGATAGACCGGGATCCCGGCCTGGCCGCATTGCTCCAGCGTGACCAGCGCGTTCTCGGCATGCTGGACGAAGCCGACATTGCCGTGGGCGATGGTGATGGCTTCGACGGTCACGCCGGGGCGGGTCAGGGCCAGCATCAGCGAGAAGACGTCGTCGCCGGCGGTGTCGGTATCGATGATCAGGCGCATGCGTCGATCTGAACCGATCCGGCGGGCTTGGCCATATCGATTATCGCTGCGTCGGACGGGCTAGCCAGTGACTCGGGCAAAGAAAATGCGGTGGAACGTCGCGGAACATCTTGTGAACAGAACAAAACCGGAATATGGAACAAAACAAGAAATCTGTGGAGGCTCTTATGATCCGTATCGCGCGTGAGTCTTTGGCCCTTGTGTCGGTCGCCAGCTTCGTCTGGATGATGTGCACGGTCGCCCAGCTGGTGGCCTGAATCGTGTAGATGAGGCTCTGGTGAGAGTCGCGTAGCGGAGATCGGTCATGGCGGATGCGGAAGGACAGGGTTTCGTCCACCTGCGGGTCCGCTCGGCCTATTCGCTGCTCGAGGGGGCCATCAAGGCCGACCAGATCGGCAAGCTGGCCGCCGCGATCGGCATGCCGGCGGCGGCGATCGCCGACCGGGCCAATCTGTTCGGGGCGCTGGAATATTCGTCCTACGCCAAGGACGCGGGGGTCCAGCCGATCATCGGCTGCGCCATTCCGATCGCCGGCATTGGCGGCGGCCCGACCGAGCGCTGGGCGCGCGCGCCGACGATTATGCTGCTGGCCCAGAACGAGCGGGGCTATCTGAACCTCTCGGAACTGTCGTCGATCGCCTATCTCGACAGCGCCGAGCTGCCCGAGCCGATCGTGCCCTGGGCCAAGGTCATCGAATACAGCGAAGGCCTGATCATGCTGTCGGGCGGTACGGACGGGCCGGTCGACGCCCTGTTCGCCGCCGGCAAGAACGCCGAGGCCTCGGCGGCCTTGGCCGAGATGCACCGGGTGTTCGGCGACCGCTTCTATGTCGAGCTGCAACGTCATGGCCTGCCCAAGCAGGCGGCGGCCGAGCCGGGTCTGGTCAACTGGGCCTATGACAACGACGTCCCGCTCGTCGCCACCAACGACGTCTATTTCGCCAAGGAAAACTTCTACGACGCGCACGATGCGCTGCTGTGCATTTCCGACGGCTCGTTCGTCGGCCAGGACGAGCGTCGCCGTGTCACGCCCGAGCACTGGTTCAAGCCGGCGGCGGACATGCGCAAGCTGTTCTCCGATCTGCCGGAAGCCTGCGACAACACCCTGGATATCGCCCGTCGCTGCGCCTTCATGGTGCACAAGCGCGACCCCATTCTGCCCAGCTTCCCGACAGGCGACGGCCGCAACGAAGCCGAGGAACTGCGCCACCAGGCGCGCGAGGGCCTGAAGGCGCGCTTCGTGGGCCTGACCATGTCGGCGCCCGAACAGGACTACTGGGACCGGCTCGAGTTCGAGCTGAACATCATCGAGAAGATGGGGTTCCCCGGCTACTTCCTGATCGTGTCGGACTTCATCAAGTGGGGGAAGAACCACGGCATCCCGGTCGGTCCGGGGCGGGGTTCGGGCGCCGGCTCGCTGGTCGCCTGGGTGCTGACTATCACCGACCTGGATCCGCTGCGGTTCGGCCTGCTGTTCGAGCGCTTCCTCAATCCCGAACGGGTTTCGATGCCCGACTTCGACGTCGACTTCTGCCAGGAGCGACGCGAAGAGGTGATCTCCTACGTGCAGGAGAAGTACGGCCGCGACCGCGTGGCCCAGATCATCACCTTCGGTTCCCTTCAGGCCCGCGCCGTGCTGCGCGACGTCGGTCGCGTGATGCAGCTGCCGCTGGGTCTGGTCGACCGCCTCTGCAAGATGGTGCCCAACAACCCGGCCGCGCCGGTGACTCTGGCCCAGGCCATCGACCTGGAGCCGCGCCTAAAGCAGGCCAAGAAGGAGGACGCCAACGTCTCGGCCTGTCTGGACGTGGCGCTACAGCTGGAAGGCCTGTTCCGCAACGCCTCGACCCACGCCGCTGGCGTGGTCATCGGCGACCGGCCGCTGACCCAGCTGACCCCGCTGTACAAGGATCCGCGTTCGGACCTGCCGGCCACCCAGTTCAACATGAAGTGGGTCGAAAGCGCCGGCCTGGTGAAGTTCGACTTCCTGGGCCTGAAGACCCTGACCGTGCTGGATCGCGCGGTGAAGCACCTGAAGAAACGCGGTTTCGAGATCGACCTGGGCAAGCTGCCCTTCGACGACACCACGACCTACGAATTGCTCGCCTCCGGCCAGACGGTCGGCGTGTTCCAGCTGGAAAGCCAGGGCATGCGGGACACGCTGCGCAAGATGCGCTGCGGCTCGATCGAGGAGATCACCGCGCTGATCTCGCTCTATCGTCCGGGCCCGATGGATAACATCGACACCTTCGTCGACTGTAAGTTCGGCCGCAAACCCGTCGACACGCTGCACCCGTCGCTGGAGACGGTGCTGAAAGAGACTTACGGCGTCATCGTCTACCAGGAACAGGTGATGCAGATCGCCCAGATCCTGGCGGGCTACAGCCTGGGCGAGGCCGACCTGCTGCGTCGCGCCATGGGTAAGAAGAAGAAGGAGGAGATGGATCTCCAGAAGATCCGTTTCGTCTCCGGCGCCAAGGAAAAGAACGTCCCCGAGGAACAGTCGGGCTCGATCTTCGAACTGGTGGCCAAGTTCGCCGGCTACGGCTTCAACAAGTCGCACGCCGCCGCCTATGCCTTCATCTCGTACCAGACGGCCTGGCTGAAGGCGAACACGCCGGTCGAGTTCTTCGCCGCCTCGATGAGTCTGGACTTGTCGAACACCGACAAGCTGGCGGTCTTCCACCAGGACGCTCGCAAGTTCGAGATCACGGTGCGCGCGCCTGACGTCAACGTGTCTGGCGCCGACTTCGAGGTCGAGAACGGCGAGGTGCTGTACGCCCTGGGCGCCATCCGCAACGTCGGCCTTGAGGCCATGAAGCACCTGGTGGCGATCCGCGAGGAAGGCGGGCCGTTCCGCGACATCTTCGACTTCGTCGAGCGCATCGATCCCAAGCAGGTCAACAAGCGCGCGATCGAAAACCTGGCGCGGGCCGGGGCCTTCGACCAGATCCACAAGAACCGCGCCCAAATCGTCGGCTCGGCCGACGTGCTGATTGCCCACGCCCAGAGCTGCCATGCCGACCGTCAGGGCGGGCAGGGCGGTCTGTTCGGCTCGGATCCGGGGGCAGGGCGTCCGCGCCTGGCCAAGACCGAGAACTGGAACCAGGTCGACCTGCTGGACGAGGAGCTGTCGGCTGTCGGCTTCTACCTGACCGGTCACCCGCTGGAGGATGTGGTCGGCATGCTGCGCCGCAAGCGCGTGGCTCTGGTCACCGAGGCCATGCTGCAAGCCGAGGCCGGCATGGAGGCCCTGCGCATGTGCGGCGTGGTTCGTCGCCGCCAGGAGCGCGCCTCGCAAAGCGGTGAGAAGTTCGCCTTCGTGTCGTTGTCGGACCCGTCCGGCGAGTATGAGGTGCTGTTCCCGCCCGAGAGCCTGCGCAAGTGCCGCGACGTGCTGGAGCCGGGCAAGGCCGTGGTCATCAAGGTCCGCGCCAAGGCCCGTGACGGCGAGGTCCGTTTCTTCGGCGACGACGCCGAGCCGATCGAAAAGGCCATCGAGAACGTCGTGGCCGGTCTGCGCGTGCACCTGTCACCGTCGGCGACCGAGATCGAGGCGCTCAAGCGGCGTCTCGAACCCGCCCAAGGCCAGAAGGGCGGCGAGGTGACCTTTGTCGCCGCGATTGGTGGCGGGCGCGAGATCGAGCTCCGCTTGCCGGGGCGGTACTCGCTGGACGCGGCTCTCCGCGGCGCGCTGAAGACCGCGCCAGGCGTGGCGTTGCTGGAAGATGTGTAGGAATATTTTCCTATTTCTGCATTGAGAGAGACGGAGGGATTCGAACCCTCGATACTTTCGATGCCGATTGAACTTACAGGGATGAGCCCGAAGCGGGCCACGAACAGGGAGAAGATCGATGGCCAGGCATGAAGGCGGATGTCAGTGCGGGCGCGTGCGCTTCACGGTCGAGATGGGTCTGGAGGACCTGATCAGCTGCAATTGTTCGCGTTGCGGCAAGCTGGGCTCGATCCTGGGCTTTGCCGGGACCGACGCCTTCGAGCTGCAGAGCGGCGAAGACGCCCTGACTGAGTACAAGTTCAACACCCACAACATCGCGCACTTCTTCTGCGAGACCTGCGGCATCCAGTCGTTCGGTCGCGGAACCGCGCCGAATGGCCAGGCGATGGTGGCGGTCAATGTCCGCACTCTGGACGGCGTCGACGTCTTCGCGCTGAAGCCGCAGCAGGTGGACGGCAAGGCGTTCTGACGATGCGTGGGCGCCGGACCAGGATGCTCGTCGTGGGTACTTCCAAAGCGCCGAGCGATCATGGCGTCGCCCTTTCTGCCGCGGCGAGAGGGCGTCGATGAGACCGTCCGCCGCCGATGCGCCGGCGCCGGTCGCGCATGACGCCGCGACGCTGCGGTTCTATGCCGACGAGGCGCGGACCTACGCGGCGCGCGGGCGTGATGGCGCGAGCCGACGTCTGGAGGCGTTTCTCGAGCACCTCGCACCAGGCGCTCGCGTCTTGGAACTAGGCTGCGGGGATGGCCGCGACAGCGCGGCGATGCTGGCCCGGGGCTTCGAGGTCGATCCCACGGACGGGAGCGAAGCCATGGCGCGGGAGGCCGAGGCGCGGCTGGGCCGCCCCGTCCGCGTGATGCGGTTCGATGAGCTGGACGCGACATCGGCCTATGACGGCGTCTGGGCCCAGGCCTGTCTGCTGCATGCGCCTCGGCCCGCTTTGCCCTGTATCCTGTCGCGCATCTTCAGGGCGCTGAAGCCCGGTGGGCTGCATGTCGCTACGTTCAAGGCCGGCGGCGCCGAGGGGCGAGATGGCTTGGGGCGCTACTTCAACTACCTCTCGGCGGAGGAGGCGGAAGCCGCCTATCGCGGCGCGGCGGCGTGGGAGAGGTTGTCGGTCGAGGGCTATGCTGGCGGCGACTACGAGGGCGGACAGAGGCCCTGGTTGGCCATCACCGCACGCCGGCCAGCTTGAGATCGTCGGGCGAGCCTACCAAGCCGCCGCCCGGCCGTTCGCCAGGCCCGCCCGGAACAGCCGTCGCTCGGCCGCCTTGCCGCCCTTGACGATCACCGGCCGGTCCGCGCCGCGCAGCAGCGGCAGGTCATCGAGGCTGTCGGTATAGGCATAGGCCCAGTGCTCGCCATGGCCGGCCTCGGCCAGGGCTTGGCATTTGCGTTGGTGGCGGCAGTGGATGTCGGCGACCCAGCCGCCGGCGCGGGGCTTCAACGAGGTGCCCAGCACCTCGATCGGATGGCCCAGCGGCCCGATCAGCGCCCGGGCCAGAAGCGCCGGGGCGGCCGTGACCACCACGACGCGATCGCCGGCCTTGAGATGCTGGCGCAAGGCCGCCATGCCGCCGGCGCGCCAGGACAGGGCGCTGTGTCCGGACCGGAACGACTCGCCGAACTTGTCACAGGACCGCCGCAGGCTGTTTTCGCAGAGCCCGACCGTGGCGATCCACAGCAGGATCGAAGCGCCGGCGCGGCGCGTGCGGGGCAGGGCGACCATCGGCCCGGCCAACGGCAGGACCGCCAGGATCGCAAGCGCGCGAAGCGGCGATCGCTTGACCCGGTCCCAGAGCCACAAGGCCGTGGAATCGCCGTCCAGCAAGGTTCCGTCCAGGTCGAAGACCGCCAGCATCAGACATCCTCCGGCGTCTTCAGGGTGAAGACGCATTTATTGCGCCACGGTTCTGTGTCGGAACGACGACGATTTCGCGGAGGGACTGTGGAGCGTCGGTGGATGGGCGCGGCTTTTCGGGGATGATCGTGCGCTCGAGCCGCCGGAGCGGGCGTTCAAGGTGCGAGAAAAGGGCCGAAGACGGACGGATAATGCGGTCAGGGCTTGCCTTTTGGTCCCTAAGAGACTAATTGCGCCGCCATTCCACACGTGGACGTTCGGTTGCACCGGGGAGACATCCCGGCGTCGCCGTTCCGGTCCCGCTTCCAGAATGGTCTGGAACGGGGGTGTCCGCGGAGGTTCAACCGGAAAAAGGATTAAGGCCCGATGGCTCTTCCCGAATTCTCCATGCGTCAGCTCCTGGAAGCCGGCGCCCACTTCGGCCACCAGACGCACCGCTGGAACCCGAAGATGGACCGCTACATCTTCGGCTCGCGCTCGAACATCCACATCATCGACCTGTCGCAGTCGATCCCGCTGCTGCACCAAGCCCTGGTGAAGGTCCGTGAAGTCGCCGCCGCCGGTGGCCGCGTGCTGTTCGTCGGCACCAAGCGCCAAGCCAGCGACCCGGTCGCTACGGCCGCCAAGCGCTGCGCCCAGTACTATGTGAACCACCGCTGGCTCGGCGGCACCCTGACCAACTGGCGCACCGTCTCGGGCTCGATCGCTCGTCTGCGCGAGCTGGAAGGCGTCCTGGGCGGTGAAGCCCTGGGCCGTTCCAAGAAGGAACTGCTGCAGCTGACGCGCGAGCGCGACAAGCTGGAACTGTCGCTGGGCGGCATCAAGGACATGGGCGGCATCCCCGACATCATGTTCGTGATCGACACCAACAAGGAAGCGATCGCGATCCTGGAAGCCCGCAAGCTGAACATCCCGGTCGTCGCCATCCTCGACACCAACTGCGATCCGGACGGCATCACCTATCCGATCCCGGGTAACGATGACGCCGCCCGCGCTCTGCAACTGTACTGCGACCTGATCGCTGACGCCGTCCTCGACGGCCTGGCCGCTGGCCAAGCCGGCGCCGGTGTCGACCTGGGCGCCGCCGTGAACCCGACCGAGCCGGTCCTGGCTCGCGCTCTGGCTCCGGAACCGGAAGCCGCTCCGGCCGCCGTTGAGGCCGCCCCGGCTGCTGAAGCTGCTCCGGAAGCCCCGGTTGAAGCCGCCGCCGAAGCGGCTCCGGAATCGGCCGAAGGCTGATTTCCTACGGGCTCCCGCGCGGCCTTGGGCCGCTCGCGGGAGCCGTCGCGACCCTGACATGCGACCGGGCTATCAAGCCCGGTCGCATACGCATTAGAGACTATGGCGGGCTATCCAAGCCCAGTCGCTAACCGTTTGAATCTGGAGATTTTCGATGGCTGAGATCACCGCCGCCCTCGTCAAAGAACTGCGCGAAAAGTCCGGCGTCGGCATGATGGACTGCAAGAAGGCGCTGTCGGAAAACAACGGCGACATCGAAGCGTCCATCGACTGGCTGCGCGCCAAGGGCCTGTCCAAGGCCGCCAAGAAGGCTGACCGCGCCGCCGCCGAAGGCCTGGTGGCCGTCGCCACCGCCGACCAAGGCGCTGGTGAAACCGCCACGGCCGTCGAAGTGAACGCCGAAACCGACTTCGTGTCGCGCAACGACCTGTTCCAGGGCGCTGCCCGTCAGATCGCCGGCGCCGCCCTGGCCACCGACGGTTCGGTCGACGCCATCACCGCCGCCAAGCTGGCCGGCGGCGAGAGCGTGCAGGACCACCTGACCAACCTGATCGCCACGATCGGCGAGAACATGATGGTCCGTCGCGCCGCCAAGCACACCGTCGAGAACGGCGTCGTCGCCTCGTACATCCACAACGCCACCGCGCCGGACCTCGGCCGCATCGGCGTGCTGGTGGCCGTCGAGTCGACCGGCGACAAGGCCGCCCTGCGCGAACTGGGCCGCAAGATCGCCATGCACGTCGCCGCGACCGCCCCGCTGTCGCTGTCGCCGGACGATCTGGACCCGGCCGCCATCGAGCGTGAAAAGGCCGTGTTCACCGAACAGGCTCTGGAGTCGGGCAAGCCGCCGGCGGTCGTCGAAAAGATGATCGACGGCCGTATCCGCAAGTTCCTGGAAGAAGTCGTGCTGCTGAAGCAAGCCTTCGTCATGAACCCGGACCAGACCGTCGAGCAGCTGGTCGCCGAGACCGGCAAGACCCTGGGCGCGCCGATCACCATCAAGGGCTTCACCCGTCTGGCCCTGGGCGAAGGCGTGGAAAAGAAGCAAGACGACTTCGCCGCCGAAGTCGCTTCGATGACCGGCCAAGCCTAAGGCTTGCCGTCGGGAGCTTTTAGGGCTCCTGGCAAACAATTAGGGCGCGGCGCGTCTAGACGCGCGCCGCGCCCTTTTTGCGCCTGCCGTATGGCTGCGAAGCCTGGTTGGCAAAACACATCCCACTTCTGTAGAACGCACCGTAATGTGCGTGCCGACGACTCAGGAATAGCGGTCCCATGTCCGATACCAACGCACCTCAGAAATACCGCCGCATCCTGCTGAAGGTGTCCGGCGAGGTCCTGATGGGCGACACGCCCTACGGTATCGACACCAACACCGTCGGATCCGTCGCCCAGGACGTGGCCGAGATCGTCAAGTCGGGCGTCGAACTGTGCCTGGTGATCGGCGGCGGCAACATCTTCCGCGGCATGGCCGGCGCGGCCAAGGGCATGGAGCGCTCCAGCGCCGACTACATGGGCATGCTGGCCACCGTCATGAACGCCCTGGCCATGCAGGACGCCCTGGAGCGCATCGGCGTCCAGACCCGCGTGCAGTCGGCCATCCCGATGGCCACCGTCTGCGAGCCCTACATCCGCCGTCGCGCCCAGCGTCACCTGGAAAAGGGCCGCGTCGTGATCTTCGCCGCCGGCACCGGCAACCCGTACTTCACCACCGACACCGCCGCGGCCCTGCGCGCGGCCGAGATGGAGTGCGACGCCCTGTTCAAGGGCACCAGCGTCGACGGCGTCTATACCGCCGATCCTAAGAAGGATCCGACGGCCGAGCGCTACGACCTCCTGACCTATATGGACGTCCTGGCCAAGGACCTGCGGGTCATGGACGCCTCGGCCGTGGCGCTGATGCGCGACAGCAACATTCCGATCGTGGTCTTCTCGATCAAGGGACGCGGCAACCTGCTGAACGTCCTGCGAGGCGAGGGGACGCACACCGTGGTCTCCGACCGCGCCGCCTGAAGATAGAGAATAGCGAGGAGAGCCCGCCATGGCCGCCGCCGAGAAACCCGTTCTGCAGCGCTACCGCGACCGCATGGACAAGACGATCGCCGCCCTGAAGGACGAATTCGCCAGCCTGCGCACCGGCCGTGCGTCGGCCAGCCTGCTGGACCAGGTGATGGTCGAGGCCTACGGCTCGACCACGCCGCTGAACGCGGTGGCCTCGGTCAGCGTGCCCGAGCCGCGTCAGATCAATGTCAGCGTCTGGGATCGCGGCGTCGTCGTCTCGGTCGAGAAGGCCATCCGCGCGTCGGGCCTGGGCCTGAACCCGGTCGTCGAAGGTCAGAATCTGCGCATTCCGATCCCGCCGCTGACCGAAGAGCGCCGCAAGGATCTCTCGAAGATCGCCGGCAAGTACGCCGAGCAGCAGAAGATCGCCGTCCGTAACGTCCGCCGCGACGCCAATGACGACCTGAAGAAGGCCGAGAAGGACGGCGCTATCGCCGAGGACGAACGCAAGAAGATGGAAACCGAGGTCCAGAAGATCACGGACGAGGCCATCAAGCGGGTCGACGAGGCCTTGAAAATCAAAGAACAAGAGATCATGCAGGTCTAAGCGCCTCCCTTGAGAGTTAGTGGGGAGACGACGAGGGAAGGTTGAAGACAATGCCGGCGACCACCGGTCTGCAGAACGTTTCGGAACGCGCCGACGGCGCTTCCGGCCAACGTCTGCACGTGGCCATTATCATGGATGGCAACGGCCGCTGGGCAAAGCAGCGGGGGATGCCGCGCGTCCTCGGCCACCGGGCCGGGGTCAACGCCCTGAAGCGCACCGTCGAGGGCGCTCAGAGTCAAAACGTCGGCGTGCTGACGGTCTTCGGCTTCTCGACCGAAAACTGGCGCCGACCGGCGCACGAGGTCTCCGAGCTGATGAGCCTGCTCAAGGCCTATGTCGAATCGGACCTCGAGCGCCTGGCCAAGGCGGGCGTCCGCGTCCGCATCATCGGCCGTCGCACGGGTCTGTCGGCCGACATCGCCGAGGTCATCGACCGGGCCGAGAAGCGCACCGCCGGCAATACCGAGTTCACCCTGCAAGTGGCCTTCAACTATGGCGGCCAGGCCGACATCACCGACGCCGCGCGGGCCTTCGCCGAGAAGGTCGAGCGGGGCGAGGCCAAGGCTTCCGACCTGACCGAAGAAACGTTCGAGCGGTTCCTGTCGACCGCCTCGTCGCCGGCTCCGGACCTGATCGTGCGCACCAGCGGCGAGCGCCGCATCTCGAACTTCCTGCTGTGGGAGTGCGCCTACGCCGAACTGGTGTTCCAGGACGTGCTGTGGCCCGACTACGGCCCCGAGGCCCTGGCCGCGGCCATCGCCGACTATCGCCGTCGCGATCGACGTTACGGAGGGATCGCGGCCGATGACGTCGCCGTCGCCGGCTAAGCGCTTCAACTGGGGCAATCTGAAGACGCGTGTGGTTTCGGCCACCGTGCTCGTGCCTACGGTCGTGGCCGCCGTCTGGCTGGGGAATTTCTGGTTCCTGGCCCTGGCCCTGGTCTGCACCGCGCTGTTGGCGCGGGAGTGGGGCAAGATCAGCGCGCCCAAGGCCCCCAACGCCGTCGGCGCCGTGGTCGGCCTGTTTTGCGCCATCGCGGTTATCGCCGCCTATCTGCATCAGTTCTTCATCGCCTGGTCGGTCGTGCTGGTCGGCGCGTTCCTGGCTGGGCTGATCGCGCGCGGCGCGGTCGAGCGCCGCGCGGACGCGGCCTATGGCGTCGTCTATATCGCCCCGGCGGTTATCGCCCTGGTGTGGGTCCGTTCGCTGCCGGACGGCCTGTGGTGGACGCTGCTGCTGTTCGTGGTGACCTGGTTCGCCGACATCTTCGCCTATGTGGCCGGCAGCCTGCTGAAGGGGCCCAAGCTGTGGCCCCAGATCTCGCCCAACAAGACTTGGTCGGGCTTCATCGGCGGCCTGGTGGCGGCGACGATCGGCGCCGTGCTGGTGGCCCATTTCGCTCATTTGCGGCTGGTCTGGCCCGCCGCGGCCCTGGTCGGCCTGCTGGGCGGCTTGGCCACCATGGCCGGCGACCTTTGGGAATCGATGCTCAAGCGCCGGTTCGGCGTGAAGGACAGCGGCGACATCATTCCGGGCCATGGCGGCTTGCTGGATCGCGTCGACGGGTTGATGTTCGCGGCGATCGTGGTCGCCGCCGTCCGCCTGGTCGACCATGTGGGATGGTCCCATTGACCCTTCCCCGTAAGGTGGTGGTGCTGGGTTCGACCGGGTCGATCGGCCTTTCCACCCTCAGCCTCTTCGAAGAATCCGGCGTCGAGGTCGAGATCCTGGCCCTGACGGCGGGGCGCAATGTCGAGCGCCTGATCCAGCAGGCGGTGCGCTGGAAGCCGCAGGTCGCGGTCATCGAGGACGAGGCCAAGCTCCAGCAGCTGAAGGACGGCCTGGCCGGAACCGGCGTGCGCGCCGCCGCCGGCGCGACGGCGATCAATGAGGCCGCCGCCATGGGCGCGGACTGGGTGATGTCGGCCATCGTCGGCGCGGCGGGCCTGGCGCCCACCCTGGCCGCCGCCCGCACCGGCGCGGTGATCGCCCTGGCTAACAAGGAAAGCCTCGTCTGCGCCGGTCCGGCCCTGCTGGCTATCGCCAAGGCGGCCGGCGGCTCGGTGATTCCGGTCGACTCCGAACATTCCGCAATATTCCAGGTGCTGCAGCCCGACTGCGCCCACCGCGTGGCGCGCCTGATCCTGACCGCTTCGGGCGGCCCGTTCCGCACCTGGGACAAGGCCGCCATGGCCGTGGCGACCCCGGAACAGGCCATCGCCCACCCCAATTGGTCTATGGGCGCCAAGATTTCGGTCGATTCCGCGACGATGATGAACAAGGGGCTCGAGATGATCGAAGCCTCGTACCTGTTCGGAACCCCGGAAGACCGTGTCGACGTCGTGATCCACCCCCAGTCCGTGATCCATAGCCTGGTGGAATATGCCGACGGCTCGACCCTGGCCCAGCTGGGCGTGCCGGACATGCGTCCGCCGATCGCCTGCGCCTTCGCCTGGCCTGACCGCCTGCCTTGGCCCGCCAAGCGCCTGGATCTGGCCGCCTACGGCCAGCTGACCTTCGAATCGCCCGATCTGGACCGCTTCCCGTCGATCGCGATCGCCCGTGAGGCGCTAAGGCTGGCGGGCGCGGCTCCGGCGGCTATGAATGCCGCCAACGAGGTCGCCGTAGCCGCCTTCCTTGACCGGCGTATCGGGTTTCTCGATATTGCCGCCTCGGTGGCGGGGACCCTCGAGCGTATGAACAGTCTTGGCAGTCTCTCCGCCACGAATAACGACGATGCGGTCGAGAACGCGATGATGATTGACGCCAGCGCTCGCCGCATTGCGGCCGAGGTTGTCGCTCAAAAGCATCGCGGGCGCTGACCCGGGGGACCCGGCCATCTCATGACCGACGTTTTGATCTTTATCCTGTCCACGGTCTTCGTGCTGTCCGTCGTGGTGACCATCCACGAGCTGGGGCACTATTGGGCCGCGCGCGCCTGTGGCGTGGCGATCGACTGTTTCTCGCTGGGCTTTGGCCCGCCGCTGGTCTCGTGGCGCGACAAGCAGGGCGTCGAGTGGCGCATCGCTTCGATCCCCCTGGGCGGCTATGTCCGCTTCTCGGGCGACGAGAACGCCGCCAGCGTGCCCGACCAGGACAATCTGGCCGCCATGCGCGAGTCGATCGTGCGGCGCGAAGGCGAAGAGGGCGTCGCCAAGTACTTCCATTTCAAGCCGGTCTGGCAGCGGGCGATCATCGCCGCGGCGGGACCGATCTCGAACTTCGTCCTGGCCATCCTGATCATGGCCGTCTTCCTGGTGATGGTCGGCACGCCGCAGCGTGCCGCCACGGTCAACGGCGTCGTGCCCGGCGGCGCGGCCGAGGCGGCCGGCTTCCGGAAGGGCGACGTGATCGTCGCCGCCGACGGCCGCAAGATCGGCACCTTCCAGGATCTGCAGGGCTATGTCTCGCTGCGCGCCAACCTGCCGATCAAGTTCACGGTCACCCGGGGCCCGCAGCAGGTCCAGCTGACCGCCACGCCGCGCCTCGTCGAGATCAACGACAAGATCACCGGCCGCATGAAGACGGGCCAACTGGGCATCGAGAATGCCGGGATCACCCAGTTCAAGCGCTCCAGCGTGCTGTCGGCTATTCCCGACGCCGCGGTCGAGGTGTGGGGCATGATCAAGACGATCGGCTTCTATCTGGGTCGTCTCGTCACCGGTCAGCTCCCCGCCGACCAGATCAGCGGCCTGATCGGCATCGGCCACACGGCCGGCGCCGTCACCAAGGCCAGCGCGGCTGGCGCGCCCGATGTCGCCACCATGGCGCTGCGCGTCTTCATCTCGTCGATGCTGCTGATCGCCAGCCTGTCGGTCAGCATCGGCTTCATGAATCTGCTGCCGATCCCGGTCCTCGATGGCGGCCATCTGCTGATGTACGCCTACGAAGCCATCGCTAAACGTCCCCTGCGGGCGGATTTCCAGGCAGCCGGTTTCCGCGCGGGGCTTGCCTTGATCCTGGGTTTCATGCTGTTCGCGGCATGGAACGACCTCAACCGCTACGACGTGTTCAAATTCATCGGCGGCCTGTTCACGTGAACAGCGCTCGCCCTCCGTCCATGATTGGTCACATGAACAAACTTCGCGCCCACAGCGCCGCGTTCGCCACGGGTATGGCGCTGCTCCTCGGCTCGACGGCCCTGGTGGCTCCGCAGCAGGCCTTCGCGCAGTCCGCCCAGACCGGGGTGGTCCAGCGCATCGTCGTGCAAGGCAACGAGCGTATCGAGCAGGGCACGGTTCTGTCGTATCTGCCGATCCAGCCGGGCGACACGGTCGACTCCCAGCGCCTTGACCTGGCGCTGAAGACCCTGGCCCGCACCGATCTGTTCGCCGACGTGAAGATCGAGATGCAGGGCGGCGACCTGGTCGTGAAGGTCGTCGAAAACCCGATCATCAACCAGGTGGTCTTCGAGGGGAATTCGTCCCTGAAGGAAGACAAGCTGAAGGACGAAGTGCAGATCCGCCCGCGCGGCATCTTCACCCGCGCCAAGGTGCAGGCCGACGTCCAGCGCATCATCGAACTGTATCGCCGTTCGGGCCGTATCTCGGCGACCGTGACGCCCAAGGTGGTCGAGCTGCCGCAGAAGCGCGTCGACCTGGTGTTCGAAATCGCCGAAGGCCCCAAGAGCGGCGTCCTCGGGATCAACTTCCTGGGCAACAGCGAGTACTCGGACAACGACCTGCGTGACGTGGTCGTGACCAAGGAAAGCCGCTGGTACAAGATCCTGACCAGCAACGACAACTACGACCCCGACCGGATCGAGTACGACCGCGAGCAGCTGCGCAAGCACTACCGCAACCGCGGCTTCTTCGACTTCCGCGTCGTCTCGTCGGTGGCCGAACTGGCGCCGGACAAGAACGGCTTCGCCGTCACCTACACCCTGGACGAGGGTCCGAAATACAAGTTCGGCAAGGTGACCGTCGAAACGGAGCTGAAGAAGCTGGACGGCAACCTGCTGGCCCAGATCCTGCCGATCCGCGCCGGTCAGCTGTACGAAGACGAGAAGATCGAGCAGGCCACCGACGCCCTGACCTTCGCGGCGGGCGCCGCCGGCTTCGCCTTCGTGGACGTGCGTCCCAAGTACGTGCCCAACCGCGAGACCAAGACCGTGGACGTGGTCTTCCAGGTCCGCGAAGGCCCGCGCGTCTATGTCGACCGCATCGACATCGTCGGCAACACCCGCACGCTGGACTACGTCCTGCGCCGCGAGCTGGAAGTGGCCGAGGGCGACGCCTACAACCGCGTGCTGGTCGACCGCTCGAAGAACAACATCCGCCGCCTGGGCTTCTTCAAGGAAGTCGAGATCGAGGACGCGCCGGGCTCGGCCCCGGACCGCACCGCGCTGCGGGTCAAGGTCGAGGAGCAGCCGACGGGCGAACTGTCGTTCAGCGCCGGCTACAGCTCGATCGACAAGCTGGTGCTGGACGTCGGCATCACCGAGCGGAACTTCCGCGGTCGCGGCCAGAACCTGCGCGCCCGCGCCTCGGTCGGTTCGCTGCGCCAGCAGATCGACTTCGGCTTCTCCGAGCCGCGCTTCCTGGGCCGCAACCTGGTCGCCGGTGTGAACCTGTACACCTTCCGCTACGACCTGTCGGACTACGCGGCCTATGACACCAAGTCGGTCGGCGGCGACGTCCGCTTCGGCTTCCCGCTGACCAACGACTCGTCGATGAACCTGCGCTACACGATCCGCCAGGATAACGTGGACGTGGCCGACAACCTCTGCACCAGCGGCTCGGTCTCGCAGATCCTCTGCCTGCAGCGCGGCGCCTACATCACCTCGCTGATCGGCTACGGCCTGCGCATCGACAAGCGCAACGACCCGATCAACCCGACCCGCGGCTGGTTCGCCGACCTGAACCAGGACCTGGCCGGCATCGGCGGCGACGTGAAGTACCTCAAGACCGAAGCCGACGCCGGCTGGTACTGGGGCTTCACCAAGGACCTGATCTTCAGCGCCACTGGCTCGTTCGGCTATATCGAGGGCTGGGGCGGCGACAACGTCCGCATCAACGACCGCTTCTATCGCGGCGGCACCTCGTTCCGCGGCTTCGAGATCGCCGGTATCGGCCCGCGCGACATCTCGAGCAACAACAACTCGATGGGCGCCAAGCTTTACGCCATCAGCACCTTCGAGCTGACCGTTCCGACCTTCCTGCCCGAGCAGTACGGCATCAAGGCCGCGCTGTTCAGCGACGTGGGTACGGCCGGTCTGCTGGATGACGTGGATCGCCAGAGGTCGCCCGGCATCTTCGATCCCAACATCAAGGATAACCTTGGCCTGCGTGCCACGGCCGGTATCTCGATCGACTGGAAGTCCCCCATGGGTCCCATCCGATTCGATATCAGCCGTATTTTGGCCAAGGAAAGCTACGACCGAACCGAAACGTTCCGGTTCTCCACCTCCACAAGGTTCCAATAAACATGTCCAAGTTCCTGTCCGCGGCCGCGTCCAGCGTTGTCGCCCTCGCTATCGCGACCAGCGCTTCGGCCCAGACGGCTCCTGCCGCCGCGCCGGCCGCTGCGGCCATCTCGCACGGTCCGGCCCTGCCGGGCATCTGCATCCTGTCGACCCAGAGCGTCGTTGGCGGCTCGCAAGTCGGCAAGGCGGTCTCGGCTCGCCTGCAAACCATCACCCAGCAAGTGACCGCCGAACTGAACGGCGAGCGCACGGCTCTGGAAAATGAAGGCAAGGCCCTGGACGCCAAGAAGGCGACCACGGCTCAGGACGCCCTGGAGCAGCAAGCCGCCGCCCTGCAGGTCAAGGCCAACGCCTGGCAGCGCAAGGGCCAGCTGCGCCAGCGCGAAGTGGAAGCCACCGAGCAGAAGGCCCTGTCGCGCGTCTATCAAGAGATGGACACGCCGATCAAGCAGGCCTACCAGGCCGCCAAGTGCAGCGTCCTGTTCGACCGTGAGTCCGTGATGCTGGCCAACCCGGCCATGGACATCACCGGCGCCGTGGTGACCGCTCTGGACGCCCGTATCAAGACGCTGACCTTCGACCGCGAACGTCTGGACCAGCAGGTCCCGGGCGCTGGCGCGCTGCAGCCGTCCAATAAGTAAGCGAATCGTCTCCCTTAGGATTACCTAGGGGAACGTTTTTGCCGTGAGGAGCCATGCCGGACCCGCGTTTCTTCGATAGCCCGGGTCCGGCGTCGCTTTCCGAGTTGGCCCGGGCCGGCGCCGCCGAACTGGCGGACGCCGGTGCGGGCGACCGCTTGATCGCCCATGCCGCGCCGCTTGATACGGCCGACGCGCAGGGCGTCACGTTCTTCTCCGACGCCAAGCGCAAGGACGCCGCCGGGGCCACCCAGGCCGGCGCCTGTTTCGTGCGTCCGGAGCACAAGGATTTCCTGCCCGCGTCCTGCGCCGCCTTGGTCACCAAGCATCCGCAGGCCGCCTGGGCCGCTGCCGCCAACCTGTTGCACGCGCCGCGCCGCCATGAAGCGGGCGCCGCCGCGATCCATCCCGAAGCCGAACTCGAGGATGGCGTCCTGCTGTCGCCGAACGTGACGATCGGGCAGGGCGCTCGCATCGGGCGCGGCACACGGATCGGACCCGGGGCCGTGATCGGTCCGGGCGTTCTGATCGGCCGCGACGGCGTGATCGGCGCCAACGCCGTGATCGGCTTTGCCTTACTGGGCGACCGGGTGTCGATCTCGGCCGGCGCGGTGCTGGGCGAGGCGGGCTTTGGCGCCGCCGCCGGGCCGCGCGGCATGGTCGACATGCCTCAGCTGGGGCGGGTGGTGATCCAGGACAACGTCACCATCGGCGCCAACAGCTGTGTCGACCGCGGGGCTTTCGCCGACACGACGGTTGGTGAGAACACCAAGATCGACAACCTGGTGCATGTCGCGCACAACGTCCGTGTAGGACGCAATTGCGTGCTGGCGGCCTATACGGGGCTGTCGGGCAGTACGGTCGTCGGCGACGGCGTCGCGTTCGGCGGGAAGGCCGGCGTCGCCGACCACTTGAACATCGGCTCGGGCGCGAGCATCGGGGCGGCCGCCTCGGTGTTCAAGGACGTGCCGGAGGGTGAAACTTGGACGGGATTCCCGGCGCGACCGCTCAAGCGGTGGCTTCGGGAGACCGCATGGCTGTCGCGCATGGCGGGCGGCCGAGGGACGAAGGGCTGACAATGACCGAGAACACCGAGCAAACGGTGCGCACCGACATCGACATCGCCGAGATCCTGGCGCGCATCCCGCACCGCTATCCGTTCCTGCTGGTCGATCGCGCCGAGGACTACCAGGCCCACAAGTCGATCGTCGGCATCAAGTGCGTGACGGTCAACGAGCCTTTCTTCCAAGGCCACTTCCCGGGCAATCCGGTGATGCCGGGCGTGCTGATCATCGAAGCCCTGGCCCAGACGGGCGCGGTGCTGATGAGCAAGAGCCTGGAGGTCGACACCGAGGGCAAGACCATCTTCTTCATGTCGGTCGACAACGCCCGTTTCCGCACGCCCGTGCGTCCCGGCGACGTGATCCGCATGGAAGTCGAGGTGCTGCGCGCCCGCTCGTCGATCTTCAAGTTCAAGGGCGTGGCCAAGGTCGGCGACAAGGTCGCCGCCGAGGTCGAGTTCGCCGCCATGGTCGTCGAGACAGGGCCCAAGGCATGACGATCCATCCCACCGCCATCGTCGCTCCCGAGGCCAAGATCGCCTCGGACGTCCAGATCGGGCCCTACAGCATCGTCGGCCCCGACGTGACCCTGGAAGCCGGCGTGCGCCTGCTGTCGCACGTGGTGGTGGAAGGTGCGACGACCCTGGGCGAAGGCTGCACCGTGCATCCGTTCGCCAATCTGGGCGGACCGCCGCAGCACCTGGGCCACAAGGGCGAGAAGACCGAGCTCCTGATCGGTCCGCGCAACATCATCCGCGAACACGTCACCATGCACACGGGCACGGCCTCGGGCCGCGGCGTGACCACGATCGGTTCGGACGGCCTCTACATGGTCGGCTCGCACGTCGCCCACGACTGCATCGTCGGCGACTTCGTGGTGCTGGCCAAGGGCGCGACCCTGGGCGGCCACGTCTCGATCGGCGATTACGTGTTCATGGGCGGCCTGGCCGCCGCGCATCAGTTCTCGCGCATCGGCCGCTACAGCTTCATCGGCGGCCTGGCCGCCGTGACCAAGGACGTCATCCCGTACGGCTCGGTGTGGGGCAACCACGCCCACCTCGAGGGCCTGAACCTGGTCGGCCTGAAACGCCGGGGCTTCTCGCGCGAGACGATCAACGCCCTGCGCGCCGCCTATCGCCTGATGTTCGCCGACGAAGGCACCTTCCAGGAGCGCCTGGACGACGTGGCTGAGATCCATGCCGGTAATTCGGAAGTCATGGAGATCGTCGACTTCATCCGCGCCGACGCCAACCGCCCGCTCTGCCTGCCCGAGCGGGAAGTCTAGAGTCTGATGATGCGCAAGCTGGGTCTGATCGCCGGCGGCGGGTCGCTTCCCGTCGAACTGGCGGCCCATTGCGAGGCCGCCGGACGGGCGTTTTCCGTCATGCGCCTGCGCGGGTTCGCCGAACCGACCCTGGCCCGCTATCCCGGCGTCGAGGTCGGCATCGGCGAGTTTGGCAAGGCGTTCAAGGCGCTGAAGGCCGAGGGCTGCGAGGTCGTCTGCTTCGCCGGCAATGTCAGCCGTCCCGATTTCTCGAAGCTGCTGCCCGATGCTCGGGGCGTCAAGGTGCTGCCCAGCCTGATCGTCGCCGCGCGCAAGGGCGACGACGCCCTGCTGCGCCGGGTGCTGGACGAGTTCGAGAAGGAAGGCTTCGAGATCGAGGGCGCCCACGAGGTGATGGGCGAGATGACCCTGCCGCGCGGCCGCCTGGGCAAGCACACGCCCAAGCCCGAGCAGATGGCCGACATCGACAAGGCCCTGCACGTGGCCCGCGAGATCGGCCGCCTGGACGTGGGGCAGGGCGCCGTGGTTTGCGATGGCCTCGTTTTGGCCGTCGAGGCCCAGGAGGGCACCGACGCCATGTTGCGCCGCGTGGAGCAGCTGCCTCAGGCCGTCCGGGGCTCAGCCGAGCGTCCACGTGGCGTGCTGGCCAAGGCGCCCAAGCCGATCCAAGAGACCAAGGTCGATCTGCCGACCATCGGCGTCGCCACCATCCAACGCGCCGCCCGCGCGGGACTGGTCGGCGTGGTCGGCGAGACCGGCCGCCTGCTGGTGGTCGACCGCGAGGCGGTGATCGCCTGCGCCGACGACCTGGGCCTCTTCGTGCTGGGGGTCGATCCGCAGGGGCGGCCCTGATGGTTCTGAAAGTCATGCTGGTCGCCGCCGAGGCTTCGGGCGACGCCCTGGGCGCCGGCCTGGCTAAGGCGCTGCGGGCGCGGCTGGGCGACCAGGTGACCTTTGTCGGCGTTGGCGGGGCTAAGATGGCCGAGCAGGGGGTGACCAGCCCCTTCGACATCGCCCAGCTGTCGATCCTGGGCATCTGGGAGGGCCTGAAGGCCTATCCGACGGTCAAGGCCCGCCTGGACGACTCCGTGGCCCTGGCGGCCCGGGAAAAGCCCGATGTGGCGATCCTGATCGACAGTTGGGGCTTCAACATCCGCCTGGCCAAGGCTCTGCGGAAGCTCGATCCGAAACTGCCGCTGGTGAAATACGTCGCGCCGCAGGTCTGGGCCTATCGCGAAGGCCGCGCCCGAGGGCTGGCCAAGGCCGTCGACCTGCTGTTGTCGATCCAGCCGATGGACAAGCCGTATTTCGACGCCGCCGGGCTGGAAAACGTCTTCGTCGGCAACTCCGCTTTGGCCAAGCGCTTCGACCACGCCGACGGCGCGCGCCTGCGGGCCGCCGTGGGCGCATCGGCGACGGATCCGATCCTGCTGGTGCTGCCCGGCAGCCGCCCATCCGAGATCGAGCGTGTCATGCCGGCGTTCGAGGACGCGGTGCGCCGGCTGAAGGCCGACCGGCCCGAGTTGGTTGTGGTGATCCCCGCCGCCTACACCGTGGTCGAGGCCGTGAAGGCGCGCGTCGCCGGCTGGCCGTTCCGTGCTCACGTGATCGAGGATGAGGCCCTGAAGGATGACGCCTTCGTCGCCGGCGATGTCGCTTTGGCGTGCAGCGGCACGGTGACGACCGAACTGGCCCTGGCCGGCGCGCCGATGGTGGTCGGCTACAAGACCGGCGCGATCACCTACGCCATCCTCAAGCGTCTGATGAAACCCAAGTGGGTGACGCTGTTCAACATCGCCGCCGGTAAGGCCGTGGCCCCTGAGCTGCTGCAGGACGCCTGCGACGGCGAAGGGCTGGCGCGCGAGGTCGGCAAGCTGCTCGACGACCCGGCCCTGCGCGCCCGCCAGGCGGCCGAGCAGAGCGCCGCGCTGGACAAGATGGGGCGCGGCATGCCCGACCCGTCAGAGGCCGCCGCCGACGCCCTGCTGGGCTTCCTGAAGGTCCACGGTCAAGGTGGTTAACCAGAGCTTTACGCTCGACTCATAGATTCAGGATACCTGTCACCCGGAGCCGTTGTCGTGGCCATCGACCCGACCACGCCCCTGACCCCGATGCTTCCATCCCATCCGGCTGGAACCCCTCCGGATTCGGTGGCGGTGCTGCAGGCCATGGCGCGTCAGGCGCTGACGAACATGAGCGCCGAGCTGGGCCAGATCGTGGGGCGTCCAGTCGCCATGCCCCAGACCGTCAAGCCCGGCGCGCCGGTCGAGCAGGTGGGCCAAACCTCCACGCAGGACGCGGGCCATACCGCTGACGCCGCCGGCGCCGCCAAGGGCGCGCCGCTGGCGCAACAGCAAGCCCTGGCGACCAAGGCGACGCCCGAGACTCGCATGGCCCGCGCCGTGCGCACCGCCGCCGCCGAGGCCGTGCCGCGCCAGGTCGGGGTCGCGCCGCTGATGGCCAATGTCCGCGCCGTCATCGACCGTCCCGACATGCCGCCCGAGGTCCGCGAGGCGGGCAGGGCGCTGCTGGCCCACACGCCGCAGGCCGCCGAACTCGCCACGCCTCAGGGCCTGAAGCAGGCCGTGGAGCGTTCCGGCGTGTTCCTGGAAGCCCGCATGGCCCGCGCCGCCGCGACGCCGCTGCCGGCCGGTGAGGCCGCGCCCGCGCTCCCGCAAGCCAACGACATGAAGGCCGCGTTGCTGGTGTTCCGGGGCGCGCTTTCGGCGTGGTTGGCCCGCGCCATACCGCAGACGGTCGCCGAGCCTCTAGCAGAGCCCGCTGCCGAGACGTCCTCGACTCCGGCCGAACCTGGCGAGCCTGCGGTCCGCGCCACGCCGCAGAGCGCCAGCGCTCCACAGGTCCCGACCCAGACGACCCCGCTTTCCTCGACCCCAGCGCTGGCCCAGCCGAGCCTGGCCGAGGTCCCGAAGGACGCGCCGGCGGTCACGACGCAGGCGGCTTCCACGCCTTCGCCGCAGGCCGCGCAGACTGAAGAAACCGTCCCGGCGCCCAAGCCGGATGCGCCCGCGCCGCAGCCGCCCGAGGAAGAGCAGCTCGCCGCGCGCTTTGGCTCCTTCGTCGCGCCGCCCAAGGCCTCGCCGCATCCCGTGACGACGGCCCGGCAGGCGCTGTCGCCGCTGATCCAGGCCGGCCTGCTGGCCGAGGAAGCCGTCGCCGAAGAACCGCCGCTCAATCCGCAGGCCGAAGCCAAGACCATCGTCACTCGCGGCTATGGCGCCCCGGCCGCTGACATCGCTCGCTCCAAGGTCCCGCCGCCGCCCTATGCCGGCGGTCCGATGGCCGGCCAGAAGCCGACGCCGCCGGCGCTGTCGCTGGGCCAGCCGACCATCGACGTCGTGCGCGGCCTGCTGAAAGGCGCGAGCGGCGCCTTGGCCCGCCAGGACCTGATGCAGATCGCCTCTCTGCCTGAGGGGCAGCACCACGAGCTCGAGACCCAGGAAGCCCGCCAGCCTGGCGCGCGCCTGAACCTGGACCTGCCGTTCGTCACGCCCCAGGGCGTGGCCGTCGCCCAGTTCGAGATCAGCCACGACGGCGGCGGTTCCGGCGGTGGGGCGGTTGGCCCAGCCGAACGGACCTACAAGGCCCGGTTCTCGATCGACATCGAGCCGCTGGGTCCCGTCCACGCCATGGTGACCCTGACCGGCGCTCGCACGCGCGTCTCCCTGTGGGCCGAGCGCGCCGAGACCATCGCCCGCTTCCGCGCTGGCGAAGAGAGCCTAGCCGCCGCCCTGCGTGAAGCCGAGCTGACCCCCGAGGTCGCGGTCCATTCCGGCGCGCCGCCCAGCCCCGGCGGCGTCAGCCCGCTGGGCCATTTCGTGGACCAGGCCTCATGAGCGGGATCAGCGGACCCTCCGCGCGCGGCCGCATCGCCGTGGCCTTGCTCTACGAAGAGCCCAACGCCCCCAAGGTCGTGGCCTCGGGCCAGGGCTGGGTGGGCGAGAAGATCATCGAGACAGCCCGCGAGCACGGCGTGCCGATCGAGGAAGACCCGGTGCTGGCCCAGGCCCTGTCGACCATCGAGATCGACGAGGAGATCCCCGAGGCCCTCTACCGCGCCGTCGCCGAGGTCATGAGCTTCCTGCTCAAGCGCTGAAACGAAAAAGGCCCCGCCGAAGCGGGGCCTGATCCGTTGTCCTGAAGACGAAGCTTAGCGCTTCTCGACCGGCACGTAGTCGCGTTGCGTGGCGCCCGTGTAGAGCTGACGCGGACGACCGATCTTGCGGGTGGGGTCTTCGAACATTTCCTTCCACTGGCTGATCCAGCCGACGGTGCGGGCCAGGGCGAACAGCACGGTGAACATGTTGGTCGGGAAGCCCATCGCGCGCAGGGTGATGCCCGAATAGAAGTCGATGTTCGGGTACAGCTTGCGGTCGATGAAGTACGGATCGCTCAGGGCGACCTTTTCCAGTTCTTGAGCCACTTGCAGCAGCGGGTCGTTGTTGTGGCCCAGTTCCGCCAGCACTTCGTGGGCGGTCTTCTGCATGACCTTCGCGCGCGGGTCGAAGTTCTTGTACACGCGGTGGCCGAAGCCCATCAGCTTGTACTTGCGGTCCTTCACGCCCTGGACGTAGTCCGGGATGTTCTCGACCGAGCCGATGGTTTCCAGCATCTCCAGGGCTTCCTGGTTGGCGCCGCCGTGCGACGGGCCCCACAGGCAGGCGATGCCGGCGGCGATGCAGGCGAACGGGTGCGCGCCCGACGAACCGGCCAGACGGACGGTCGAGGTCGAGGCGTTCTGCTCGTGGTCGGCGTGCAGGATGAAGATCCGGTCCATGGCGCGGGTCAGCACCGGGTTCGGCTTCCAGTCCTCGGCCGGCACGGCGAAGCACATGCGCAGGAAGTTTTCCGAGTACGACAGGTCGTTGCGCGGCGACACGAACGGTTGGCCGACCGTGTACTTGTAGGCGCGGGCGGCGATCGTCGGCATCTTGGCGATCAGGCGATGGGCGCTGATCTCGCGCTCACGGGCGTCGTCGACATTGATGCTGTCGGCGTAGAAGGCCGACAGGGCGCCGACCGCGCCGGTCATCACGGCCATCGGGTGCGCGTCGCGGCGGAAGCCTTGGAAGAAGGCGTCGAACTGCGCGTGCAGCATCGTGTGGTAGGTGATGTTCTTTTCGAACTTGGCGAACTCGTCGGCCGACGGCAGTTCGCCGTTCAGCAGCAGGTGGCAGACCTCGAGGAACGAGGACTTCTCGGCCAACTGGTCGATGGGATAGCCGCGGTGCAGCAGAATCCCGGCGTCGCCGTCGATATAGGTGATCTTGCTTTCGCACGACGCCGTGGACGTGAAGCCCGGATCGAACGTGAAGTGGTCGCTTTCAGCGTAGACCTTTCGGATGTCCAGAACGTCCGGACCCGTGCTGCCCTTGAGGATCGGCAGTTCGTAGCTCTTGTCGCCGATCGTCAGCGTGGCTTTATCGGTCATCATTAGACCCCTTCATAAATTGGAACGAGCAGTCCAACTTTCGTTTTCGCAGGTGCGTTATAGCGCCTCATGCGCGCTACGCCAGGGCGTCGTCAAGGCGCCCCAAACTCTCTTCGCGGGCGAGCGCGGCCATGGTCTTGTTCAGGTCCGGAGCCGGCGAACCGCCGGTCAGGATCCCGCGCAGGGCAGGGCCGAACTTGCCGAAGCCGACGCCCTCGGATTCCGCGAACGTTTTCAACGCGGTTTCCAGCGAGGCGGCGTCGAAGCTGGCGACCGAGGCCAGTTGGTCCCGCAGGCGCTTCAGGCGCTCGACGGTTTCCTCGGTCAGCTGCTTTTGGGTTTTCTCTTCCAGCGCCAGCGGCCGCGTCTTCAGCGCGAAGGCGCAGTGGTCGACCAACTCCAGGATGGTCTTGGCGCCTTCTTTCACTTCCGGAACGGTGCGGGCGATGCGCTCGCGGGCGTCGGCCGGCAGGGCCTCGCCACGCTTCTGAGCCGCGTCGAGGGCCAGGTCGGTCAGGCGCGCGTCGTCGGCCTTGCGCAGGTGCTGGGCGTTGATGTGGTTCAGCTTGGCCCAGTCCAGGCGCGCGGGCGCCTTGACCACGTCGGCCACGTCGAACCAGCTGATCGCCTGCTCGTCGTTGAAGACCTCGTCGTCACCATGGCCCCAGCCCAGGCGCGCCAGGTAGTTGCGCATGCCCTCGGGGATGTAGCCCAGGTCGGCGAACTCGCCGACGGCTTGGGCGCCGTGGCGCTTGGACAGCTTGGCGCCGTCCGGGCCGTGGATCAGCGGGATGTGGGCGAAGGCCGGCACGTCCCAGCCCAGGGCCTTGTAGATCAGGCTCTGGCGGGCGGCGTTGTTCAGGTGGTCGTCGCCCCGGATCACGTGGGTGACGCCCATGTCGTGGTCGTCGACGACCACGGCCAGATTGTAGGTCGGCGCGCCGTCGGCGCGGAGCAGGACCAGGTCGTCGAGCTCGATGTTACGGAAGGTCACCGGACCCTTGACCATGTCGTCCACGACGGTCTCGCCGTCCAGCGGACCCTTGAAGCGGATCACGTGCGGGACCGACAGGTCGCCTTCCGGGGCGTCGCGCCAGGGCGAGCGGATGGCGCGGCCTTCGGCGCGGGCCTTCTCGCGGGCGACTTCCAGTTCTTCGACGGTCATCCAGCAGCGATAGGCGCGGCCGGCGGCCAGCATTTCCTGCACGGCCTCGACGTGGCGCGGCGCGCGGGTGTGCTGGAACACGACCTCGGCGTCCGATTCCAGGCCCAGCCAGTTCAGGCCCTCGAAGATGGCCGCGACGGCCGCTTCGGTCGAACGCTCGCGATCGGTGTCCTCGACGCGAATAAGGAACTTTCCTCCCGTGTGGCGTGCATATAACCAGTTGAACAGCGCCGTACGGGCGCCGCCGATATGCAGGAAACCGGTGGGCGAGGGCGCAAAGCGCGTGACGACGCCGGTAGGGATGGGGTTCGACATGAGCTTCAAGACTGTGGGGCTGCACGCCGAGATGGCGTCTAGGAACGCGGACCGCAAGGCGACTGCTGAGCGCCTTGGGGCGGGGCGTCTTAGCATGCCGCTTCGTTCCGGGACCAGCCATATTCCGCATCGCGGCGAACTTGGCTTAACCGTCAAAAATACAGTGGTTTCCGGGTGTTAGGCGCGGAACTTGCCGATACCGCGCCGGTGACAGCGGCAACGCGGGTCTCTTGGCGAGACGCCGTGGCGCTGACGGCCGCCGAACTGCGCGTCAACACGGCGCGCGCCTTCTTGTGGACGCCGGTGGCGTTCGGCCTCGGCGCGGCGGGCTATCTGGAAGCGGGGCGTGAGCCGTCAATCTGGCTGCTGGGTGGCGTGACGCTGGTCCTGGCAGCCGTCTGGTGGACGCTTCGCCAGCGGAACGCGGCGGCGCTGCTGGTGGCGCTAGCCAGTCTGGCGGCCTGCGGGGCGGCTGGAGGCCTCGCCGCCAAGGTCCGCAGCGACCGCGTGGCCGCGCCGGTCATGGCCGGGGAGCGGGTTGTGCGGCGGGTAGAGGGCTTCGTCGTCGATGTCGTTAGTCCCGGCGCGGGCGGGCCACGCCTGTTGATTGCGCCGGCCTGGGTGTCGGGTCTGCCGCCTGACCGCACGCCGCGCCGGATCCGGGTGACGATCGGCGAGAACGAAACCCCGGCGCCGGGCCAGCCGATCCGCTTGCGGGCCATGTTGGGACCGCCGCCGCCGCCGGCCGCGCCGGGATCCTACGACTTCGCCCGCGACGCCTGGTTCGACTCGATCGGCGGCGTGGGCTTCATCATCGGCGACTGGGACGCCGCGCGGCTCGATCCGCCGCCCTGGCGGCTGCGGTTGTCCATGGCGGTCAACGCCTTCCGCTGGAGCCTGGCCCAACGGATCCTGGCGCGGATGGGACCGACCAGCGGCGGCCTCGGCGCGGCCATGGTCACCGGTCACGAGGCCTGGATCACCCAGGACCAGACGGACGCCATGCGCGCCTCGGGCCTGGCGCACATCATCTCGATCTCTGGGCTGCACATGGCCATCGTCGGGGGCTTCATGTTCGGCGTGGTGCGGCTGGGCGTCGCCGCCTGGCCGTGGCTGGCTCTGCGAGCGCCGGGCAAGAAGATCGCGGCCATCGCGGGGCTCGTCGCCGTGCTGGGCTATCTGGTGATCTCCGGCGCGCCGCCGCCGGCCGAGCGGGCGGCGATCACGGCCAGCGTGGCGTTCCTGGCCATCCTGTTCGACCGCCGAGCCATCACCCTGCACGGGCTGGCGGTGGCGGCGCTGGTGATCCTGGCGATGAAGCCCGAAACGGCCGGCGAGCCGGGCTTCCAGATGTCGTTCGCCGCCACCGCCGCCCTGGTGGCCTTGGCCGAGGCCTGGCCCCGTCCGGTGAAGGAGATCTCGACCCCGTGGTGGATCCGCTGGCCACAGGCGGGAATCGTCTGGGTGGCCGCCTCGGTCGCGGCCAGCCTGGTGGCGGGCCTGGCCACCGCGCCGTTCGCCATGCAGCATTTCAACCGCGTCGCCGTCTGGGGTTTGCCGGCCAACTTGGCGGTCGCGCCGCTGTCGTCGTTCGTGATCATGCCGTTCCTGGCCATCGGCACCTTGCTCGAGCCGTTCGGCCTGGGCGCGCCATTCCTGGCCGTGGCCGGGTGGGGCATCGACGCCATGGTCGGGATCGCCAACGGCTTCGCCGACGCCCACGGGGCGCAGAGGATCGTGGCCAGCGCGCCGCCGCAGGTGCTGGTGGTCGCCTTCCTGGGCCTGATGATCCTATGCCTGTGGAAGGGCCGCCTGCGCTGGATCGGCGCGCCCTTGGCCCTGGCGGTCGCCCTGTGGCCTCGGCCTACGCCGCCGGACGCCTGGATCGCTGCTGACGGCGCGACGGCCGCCGTGCGCTCGGGAGACGCGGCGGTGCTGCTGCGCACCGACGCCAAGCGGTTCGGGGCCGAGCTGTGGGCGCGGCGGCGCGGCCTCGAACCGGCGACCTGGAGCCTCTATGCCTGCGACAAGCGGGTCTGCGCGCCGGCCCTGGGCGCGCCGGTGCGGCTGTCCCTGGCCTGGAGCCGCAGGACACCCGACGCCGAGACGTTATCGGGCATGTGCGTGGCCAGCGAGGTGGTGGTGATCCGAGGTCCCGCACCCACGCGGATACCGCCTTTGTGCGCCGACGCGGTGCTGCTGACAGCCGAGGATTTCGCGCGGGGCGGGGCCGCCGAGCTCTATCGTCGCCCCGACGGCTGGCGCATCGTCTGGGCTCAGCCGTTGCGCGGCGATCGGCCTTGGTCTCGCCTGCTGACACCTGATGTCACGAGGGACGGCTAAGCCTCGCGCCGACCTTCTGGAGGATCCGTGATGTCCAACCCGTTCGCCGCCCGCCGCGCTGCTTTCCGCGCCCTGCATGCCGAGGGCTGCTTCGCCTTGCCCAACCCCTGGGACGCCGGCAGCGCCAAGCGGTTGCAGAAGCTGGGCTTCAAGGCCCTGGCCTCGACCAGCGCCGGCGCGGCCTGGGCTCTGGGCAAGGACGACGGCCAGATCACGCGCGACGAGGTGATCGAGCACCTGCGCCAGCTGTGCGCCGCCACCGACCTGCCGGTGAACGCCGACTTCGAGGCGGGCTTCTCCGACACAGCCGAAGGCGTGGGCGAGAGCGTCACCCTGGCCATCGAGGCCGGCGTCGCGGGCCTGTCGATCGAAGACTGGTCGGGCTCGGCGCTCTACGACCTGCCGGTGGCCCTCGAACGCCTGAAGGCCGCCCGCGCCGCCATCGACGCCTCGGGCCAGGACGTGATCCTGGTCGGCCGCACCGAGGGTTATCTGCGCGGCAATCGTGACCTGGCCCCGACGATCGAGCGGCTGAAGGCCTATGCCGAGGCCGGCGCGGACTGCCTGTACGCTCCGGCGGTGACCGATCCCGACGAAATTCGCGCCATCGTCCAGGCCGTGGCCCCCAAACCGGTCAATGTCCTGTTCTGGGGCTCGGACATGTCGGTCGAGAGCCTGGGCGCGCTGGGCGTACGCCGGGTCAGCACGGGCGCTTCGCTCGCCGCCGCGGCTTGGGCTGGCTTTGACAAGGCGGCAAAGCGCCTGGCGGAGGAGGGGCGTCTCTAGGCCCCAGATACGAAAAGGCCCCGATCCTCGCTGAGGTCGGGGCCAAATCTCTAATCGCTAGGGCGGGGCCTAGTGATACCGGCGGATCAGGCCCACCAGCTTGCCCTGCACCTCGACCTGGTCGGGGCCGAAGATGCGGGTCTCGTACTTGGGGTTGGCGGCTTCCAGGGCGATCGAGCCGCCCTTCTTGCGCAGGCGCTTCAGCGTGGCTTCCTCGCCGACCAGGGCGACGACGATCTCGCCCGAGGTGGCGGTGTCGCCCTTCTTGATGATGACGTAGTCGCCGTCGAGGATGCCGGCCTCGATCATCGAGTCGCCCTGCACCTCAAGGACATAGTGCTCGCCATTGCCCAGCATGGCCTCGGGCACCGGCAGGCGCTCGCGCTCGTGCTGGATGGCGTCGATCGGCGTGCCGGCGGCGATCTTGCCCAGGATCGGCAGTTCGCGGCTGTCATTGGCGGGCGCCGAGGATGCAGCCGGCGCGGGCGAGGGCGAACCGCCGCCTTCAAACACCTGCGGGCGGAACGCGCCACGGCCCTTGGGCGGGGCGGCCGTCGTGGCCTGCTGCGGCAGCTTCACCACCTCCAGCGCCCGGGCCCGGTGGGCCAGGCGACGGATGAAGCCGCGCTCTTCCAGGGCCGTGATCAGCCGGTGGATGCCCGACTTGGACGCCAGATCGAGGGCCTCCTTCATCTCGTCGAAGGACGGGGAGACGCCGGTCTCCTTGATCCGTTCGTGGATGAACATCAGCAGTTCGTGCTGCTTGCGGGTGAGCATGACGACCTCGATTGGAGCGCGGAACAAACCGCAAACCTTTCGAATGTTCTCTAGGCGTTCCGCGTTAAAGTCAAGTCGAGCGTCGTTCGCCGGAGAAAGGCGAGGAAAATCAAGGGCTAGCTTGGCCGATAGGGTAAATGTCGACCAGAATCAAAAGCTTAACGAAAGCTTTCAGGCGCGCTTGCGGGCTACGATGATGTCCTGGTCCTGCATCGGCTGGCGACGCCATTCGCCGAGGGCGACGTTGAGCACGTCCAGGCCCAAGGCCTCGTATTGCGCCAGGATGGAGGCCAGGTCGTAGGCGATCGTGTCCTCGGGCATGTCCGGGTTGGCCGTCCAGCAGCCGTCCAGGGCGTGGACGAAGTCGAAGGCGATCTGGCCATCGCCGGTGTTGGCGCGGGCCTCGTCGTCGATCAGGTACCAGGAGATGACGCTGGTCCCGCCGGGCTTCAGGACCCGGGCGATCTCGCGGGCGAACTGGGCCTGGTCGGCGGCCAGCAGGTGGGTGAACACCGAGCCCAACCAGACGAAGTCGAAACTGGCGTCCGGATAGGGGAAGACGAAACGGCTGGCCGGCTGCGAGCCTTCCGGATTGTACCGGTCGCTGTGCATGTCGGCGTGGGTGAATTGGAAGCGCGGGTCGCCGACGGCGATATTGGCCCGGCACCAGTCGATGGCCTGGGCCATGACGTCGAAGCCGGCATAACGACCGGTCTCGTCCAGATAGTCGACCAGCGGCGCCGCCGCGCGGCCGATGCCGCAGCCGACGTCGAGGATGGCGTGGTGCGGCTGCAGGCCCGCGTCGATGAACAGCTGCTTGAACTGTTGGCCGACACGCACGTAGTCGGCGTCAGCGGCGCCGACCAGATGCCAGAGCTCTTGCGGGGCGGCCACGGCGTCGGCAGCGGGCAGGGCGGGCGAAAAGACGCGACGCAGCTTGGACAGAAAGGCCCGCATCCGATTCCCTCAAACTCGAACTGGCGCGGACCCTAACGACGGTTGCGGGCTCAGCCAACCTTGGGGGCGGGCAGAGCCTTGAAGGTGCGGTCCAGGCGCAGGCCGTGGCCGGTCCACGAGAACAGGATCCGCTCGGCGCGGCCGACCAGGTTCTCGGCGGGGATGAAGCCCATGCCCAGCTCCGGCGGCAGGTCGGCGTCGCGGGCCACGTCCCAGGCGCACGAGGCATAGCCCTTGGGCGTCGAACCGGGGTTGAAGCGGCTGTCCAGCGAGTTGTCGCGATTGTCGCCCATCACGAAGTAACAGCCAGCCGGGACGGTGTAGACGCCGGTGTTGGCGGCCTGGGTCTCGGCCCCGAAGCTGTTGGTGGCGTAGGTGCGGCCGTTGGGCAGGGTCTCGCGCAGGTGACGTACCGGGATCGGCCAGGCGCCGGGCGAGCCGTCGGCGTCAATTCCGGTCAGGGTCTGGGTCACCGGTGCGCCGTTGATGCGCACCACGCCGCCGCTCATCTGGATGCGGTCGCCGGGCAAGCCGATGACACGCTTGATCACGTCGGTGCGGCCGTCGCTGGGCTTCTTGAACACCACGATGTCGCCGCGCTCGGGCGCCTGGCCCAGCAGGCGTCCGTGGCCCACGGGCGGGCTCAGCGGGATCGAGTGGCGGCTGACCCCGTACGGATATTTGGAGACCAGGATGTAGTCGCCGACCATCAGCGTCGGCTGCATCGACTCCGACGGGATCGTGAACGGCTGGCAGAAGACCGTGCGCGGGATCAGGAACACCACCAGCACGATGGCGGCCGTCTTGGCGGCTTCGATCAGGCCTTCAGTCCACTTGCGCATCGCCGTTCCTTTGCTTGCTCAAGCTAAGGTTAGGGCGGCGAGCTTGGCTAAATCGTGGCGCCCTAGAGAACGGTCTTCAGCTCCGGATGCCTGGGCGTGACCGGCGCATAGAACGCCGCCAGCGCCGCCAAGTCCGTCTCGTAGTCGCCGCTGGGCATCATCGCCGGGCCCAGGCCCACCACCTTGCGCTTGTAGTCCATGAAGCCGGGCACCATCGGCACGCCGGCCTTCAGGGCGATGTTGTAGAAGCCGGTCTTCCAGCCGCTGGCCTTGCCGCGCGTGCCCTCGGGCGCGATCGTCAGCATGAACTCGTCGCGGCGGGCGAACTCGTCGGCCATGGCCTGGACCGTGTCGCGCGACTGGGAGCGGTCGATCGGCACGCCGCCCAGGTCCTTCATCAGCCGCTCGAACGGCCAGCGGAACAGCGAGGCCTTGCCCATGAAGCTGAGCTTCAGGTTCAGCGCGTCGGCCGCGCCCAGGAAATAGACGAAGTCCCAGTTGCTGGTGTGCGGCGCGGCGATGATCACGAACTTGCGGGTGGTCGTCGGGGCCGAGCCCTCGATCGTCCAGCCCTCCCGCTTGAAAAAGGCGACGAGGGACCAATTCACCACGCGGGCGAGCCAATGCATTCGCGTTTCCTCGCGCGGCAGTGTTCTTGTTGAGGTGACTGTGGGCGGGCGAGGCAGAAAACGCCAGACGGCGCGTACCCGATCCGTCAGCCGAGCAGAGCGCGCGTGGCCGCCGTGACGTCGGCTTGGCGCATCAGGCTTTCGCCCACGAGCATGGCCTTGGCGCCGGTAGCTTCCATCCGCACGACGTCGTCGTGGGTGAAGATGCCGCTTTCGGTGACCAGCAGGGCGTCCTTCGGTGCGAGGGCCTGGAGGCGTTCGGTGACGGCCAGGTCGACGACGAAGCTCTTCAGGTCGCGGTTGTTGATGCCCACCAGGTCAGAGCCCAGGGCGCCGGCGCGCTCCATCTCGGCCTCATCGTGGACTTCCACCAGGGCGTCCATACCCAGGCGCTTGGCTTCGCTCATCAGCTCGGCGGCCAGGACGTCGTCGATCATGGCCAGGATGACCAGGATAGCGTCAGCGCCCAGGGCGCGGCTCTCGGCCACCTGCCAGGGATCCACCAGAAAGTCCTTGCGGATGCAGGGCAGGCTGACGGCCGCGCGGGCGTCGATCAGATAGGCGTCGGCGCCCTGGAAGCTGGGGCCATCCGTGAGCACGGAGAGACACGACGCGCCGCCGGCCTCGTAGTTGCGGGCCAGGGCCGGCGGGTCGAAGTCGGCGCGAATCAGGCCCTTGGACGGCGAGGCCTTTTTGATCTCGGCGATCAGGGACAGCTTGCCGGGCGCGTGGCCGGCGATCAGGGCCTGCTTGAAGCCGCGCGGCGACGAGGCGTTGCGGGCGGCGTTCTCGAGCGCGCCCAGGGTGCGGCGACGCTTGCGGTCGACGACCTCCTCAAGCTTGTAGGCGGCGATCTTGGCGAGGATGTCGGTCACGCGGGTACTTCCGAATTGGTGGCGGCCACCAGGCCGGCGAGGGCGGCCTTGGCGCGGCCTTCGTCGATGACGTCGGCGGCCAGTTCGATGCCTTCGACCAGGGTCTCGACCTTGTCGGCGACCAGGAAGGCGGCGGCGGCGTTCAGCAGCACGATGTCGCGATAGGCGCCCTTTTCACCGTCGAACAGACGGGTGAGGGCAGCGGCGTTGAAGTCGGGATCACCGCCGGTGATGTCGGCCAGCGAAGCGCGCGGCAGACCGACGGCCTCGGGCGTGATCGTGAACAGGTGGATGCGGCCGTCGCGCCACTCGGCGACCTCGGTCTCGCCGGTGGTGGTCAGCTCGTCCATGCCCGAGCCGTGCACCGACCAGGCGCGCTCGGCGCCCAGCGCGCCCAGGGCCTTGGCGATCGGCTCGACGAAGCGCGGGGCCGAGACCCCGACCACCTGCCGCTTGGCGCCAGCCGGATTGGTCAGCGGGCCCAGCAGGTTGAAGATGGTGCGGAAGCCCAGCTGCTGGCGGATCGGCGACACGTGTTTCATCGCCCCGTGATGAGCCTGGGCGAACAGGAAGCAGATGCCGGCTTCGTCCAGCGCTTGGCGCTGCTGCTCGCGCGTGGCGTCGATATTGACGCCCAGGGCGGTCAGGACGTCGGCGGTGCCGGACTTGGACGTGATGGCGCGGTTGCCGTGCTTGGCGACCTTCAGGCCCCCGCCGGCGGCCACGAAACCGACGGCCGTGGAGATGTTCAGCGTGTGCAGGCCATCACCGCCGGTGCCGCAGACGTCGATGACGTCGTACGGATGCTCCAGCTGCACGGCGGCGCGGCGCATGGCGCGGGCGCAGGCGGCGATCTCGCCCACCGTCTCGCCACGCAGGCGCATGGCGGTGACGGCGGCGGCCACTTGGGCCGGGGTGGGCTCGCCGCGCAGGCAGGCGGCGAAGAACACCTCGGCGTCATCGTCGCCCAGGGTCTGGCCGTCGGCCAGCTTGGCCAGCAGCGGCTTGAAAGCGTCGGACATGGCTAGACCCAGATCTGCGCGTCGCGCTTGACGTTCGCCAGGTCCATGAAGTTGGCCAGCATCTGGTGGCCGCCCTCGGTGGCGATCGATTCCGGGTGGAACTGGACGCCGAACACCGGACGGGTCTTGTGCTGCACGCCCATGATCTCGCCGTCGTCGGTCCAGGCGGTGACCTCCAGCTCGGGCGGCAAGTCTTCGCGGCGGACGGCCAGCGAGTGGTAGCGCGTGGCGGTGAACGGGTTGGGCAGGCCCTTGAAGATGCCCTTGTCGTCGTGGCGGACCTTGCTGACCTTGCCGTGCATCACGGCCTTGGCGCGGATCACCTCGCCGCCATAGGCCTGTCCAATGGCCTGGTGGCCCAGGCAGACGCCCAGGATCGGCAGGCCCTCGGGCGCGGCCTGCAGCAGCGGCAGGCAGATGCCGGCCTGGTCCGGGGCCTTGGGGCCAGGCGACAGCAGGACGGCGGCCGGCGCCAGGCCCAGGGCCTCCTGCACGGTCAGCGCGTCGTTGCGGTAGACGACCGTCTCGGCCCCCAGCTCGTTCAGATAGTGCACGAGGTTGTAGGTGAAGCTGTCGTAGTTATCGATGACGAGGATCATGACGCCGCCTTTCGGAGGTCGGTTCTAGCCTGCGCGAGCCCTTTGTGTAGCGGCATTTTCGCGCGCGGCTTTCAGTTACGGTTACAGCGGACGCGGTCTCAAGCATCATATGGGCATGGACCCGCGTGATTCCGCCCTGGACCCTGTCGCCGTCGCCTATGTCCGCGCTCTGCTGCGGCCGAAGACGCGCATCCAGAAGATGGCGCCGGTGCTGGCCGCCGCGGCCTTCGCCGCGATCTGTGCGCTGGCCTTCGCCACGGTGATGGTGCTGGCGCCGCCGGCGGTCACTCAGCACCTCCCGGACGATCGCCTGGGCGACTAGTCCTTAAGCGGTAGAGCAGCCCTAAGGCTCAGCTGAATCGCCAGGCTTCCTCGGCCGCGCGCTTGAGGGCGCGGGACTTGTGCAGGGTCTCGTCGTACTCGGCGTCCGGATCGCTGTCGGCGACGATGCCGCCGCCGGCCTGGACGTACATCATGCCGTCCTTGACCAGCGCCGTGCGCAGCACGATGCAGGTGTCGACCGAGCCGTCGGCGCCGAAGTAGCCGACCGCGCCGGCATAGCCGATGCCGCGCTTTTCGACTTCCAGCTCGTCGATGATCTCCATGGCCCGCACCTTGGGCGCGCCCGAGAGGGTACCTGCGGGCAGGGCGGCCATCAGCACGTCGACCGGATCGACGCCGTCGGGCGCCGTGCCCTCGACGTTCGAGACGATGTGCATGACGTGGCTGTAGCGCTCGATCTTGAAGCTCTCAGTCACGCGGACGTTCGGGCCTTTCGGGCGCTCAGCAGGCGCGTTGCGGCCCTGGTGGTTGAGCATGGCCACGCGGCCGACGTCGTTGCGGCCCAGATCCAGTAGCATCAGGTGCTCGGCGCGTTCCTTGGGATCGGCCAGCAGCTCGGCTTCCAGCGCCGCGTCCTGCTCGGGCGTGGCGCCGCGCGGACGGGTGCCGGCGATCGGCCGGATGGTGATCTTGTTGTCGCGCAGGCGGACCAAGATCTCAGGGCTGGAGCCCACCAGGTTGAAGCCGTCCAGGTTCAGGAAGAACAGGAACGGCGACGGGTTGGTCCGGCGCAGCGAGCGGTACAGGGCGAACGGCGGCAGGTCGAAGGGCGCACGGAAGCGGTGACTGGCCACGACCTGGAAGATGTCGCCGGCGGCGATGTAGTCCTTGGCCTTGGCGACCACGTCGGCGTAGTCGGCGCGGCTGACCGGGGTCGTGAACTCCATCGGATCGCGGGCGGGACGCGGCGCGTCGTGACCGAGCGGACGATGCAGGTCGGCCATGACGGTCTCGATCCGCGTCCGGGCGGCGGCGTAAGCGTCTTGCGCCGAGACGCCGGCCTGGGGCCGCACGGCCGTCGTCAGGATGATTTCCTGGGCGATGGCGTCGAAGATGGCCACGATCTGCGGGCGGGTCATGATCCCGTCCGGCAGGCCCAGCGTGTCCTCGTTGATGTCGGGCAGGCGCTCGACCAGGCGCACTAGGTCATAGCCCAGGGCGCCGAACACGCCGGCGGCCATGGGCGGCAGGCCCTTGGGCAGGTCCATGCGCGAACGCGCGACCAGGTCACGAAGGCTGTCCAGCGCGCCGCCCGGCTGGGGCGTGTAGCGGCCAGCGGCGATGTCGTCGCCTTCCGCGATCTCGGCCTGGTCGCCGCGGCAGCGCCACACCAGGTCCGGGTTCATGGTCACGATCGAGTAGCGACCGCGCCAGGTCCCGCCTTCGACGCTCTCGAACAGGAAGCTGTAGGGACGCGTCTGGGCGATCTTCAGATAGGCCGAGACCGGGGTCTCGAGATCGTCGATCAGACGGGTCCAGACGACCTGCTGCCGTCCGGAATCATAGGCTTCCGAAAAGGCGTCGAACGCGGGTTCCAGACTCATTACTCGGCTTTCTTTCCGGCCTTGGCGGCGTCGGCCTTGGCCAGGGCGTCGGTGTCGACGCCGATGGCCTGGCGCGCCAGGGTCAGGTTGCTCTTGGTCTTCAGTTGGACCTTGGCGGCGTTGCGCGAAGCCTCGCCCAGGTCGCGCATCAGGCCGCCGGCCGTCTGCTGCTGGGTCATGGCCGCGATCTGCGCCACTTGAGCCGACGGGGCGGCCTTCACGCCTTCCAGCTTGGCGACGACATAGGCCTCGCCCTGCTGGCCGGCGCGGGCCACGAAGGTTTCGCCCGACTTGGCCGAGAAGGCCGCGCCCAGGAATTCCTGGCCCAGGCCCATGTGCTGGCGAGCGTTCTGGCGCGACAGGCCGGCGACCTTCTGGACGTTCGACTGGGCCGAGGCGGCGACGGCGTCCAGGCTCTCGCCCTTCTTGACGCGGGCGGCCAGGGCGTCGGCCTTGACCTTCAGACGCTTGCCCATCTCCTGGTTCAGCCAGATGGCGGTCAGCTGCGGCTTGACCTCGGCCAGCGGCGGCATGGCGGCCGGATTAATCTTCTCGACCTTCACGGCGTAGTATTCGCCCTTGCCCAGCTCGACCAGTTCGCTCTCGCCGCCTTGCGACAGGCCGAAGGCGGTCTTGATGATGTCCGGGGTCAGGCCGGGGGCCGGTTGGCCGACAGGGTCCGTACCCTGGGCGGTCAGCGGCGCGGTCGTGGCGACCATGGCGCCGGCCTTGGTGGCGGCGGCGATCAGATCAGCGCCGGCGTCGTGGGCGTCCTGGTAGGCCTGGGTCTGGTCATAGGCCTTGCTCTGGGCGGCCTGGGCGCGAACCTCGGCCTCGATCTGCGGGCGGACGCTTTCCAGCGTGGCCACGACGCCCGGGGTGACCTTGGTGATCTTGATCACCGAGACGCCCAGCTCACCGGCGATCGGCGCGCTGACCTGGCCGGCGGCCAGGGTGAAGGCGGCGTCGGCGACCTTGCGGTCGGGCACGGCGGTCTTGGGCTTGTCGACCAGGACCAGCGGGGTCTTGCCGTAGGCCTTGGCCACGGCGACCGGATCCTCGCCCTTCTTCAGGCGGTCGGAGATCGTGGCGGCCGCCTTGGCGTCCGGAGCGGCGATCTGGATCAGCGAGCGGGTTTCCGGCTTGGCCAGGCTGTCCTTGCGGAAGTCGAAGGCCTTCTGCACGGCGGCCTGATCGACGGTGACGGTCGGCTCCAGGGCCTTGGCGCTGACGCGCATGATCGACAGCACGCGGGTTTCCGGACGCGTCAGGCGCTCGGCGTTTTCTTTCATGAAGGCGGTCAGCTGGGCGTCGGTCGGCGGGGCGGGGCGCTCCACCGAGGCCGGGTTCACGGCGAAGGCGGCGACGTCGCGGGCTTCCAGCAGATAGGCGCCTTGCAGGGCGGCATAGATGCGCGGAGCCTTCAGGCCGTCGGCCACGGCCGAGAAGAAGTGGGCGTTGGCGATCTCGTCGCGCAGCGAGGCCTCGTAGACCGGCGGCGTCAGGCCGTTCTGGGCCAGCAGCGCGGCATAGGCCTGCTGGTCGAACTTGCCGGTGATCGGGCTGAACGGACGCTGGCCGGGCGGCAGGGCGCTCATCTGCTGGTGGACGATGTCGCCGACCAGCTTGTCCGACGGTTTGACGCCCATCTTCTGGATCGCGGCGGCGATCGATTCCTGCAGCGTCAGCTCCTGGACGATCTGGCGGTCGATGCCGCGCTCAACGGCGATGTCCGGGGTGATGGCTTCACCGCCGCGCTGTTCCATCGCCTTGCGATAGTTGTCGAAGCGCGCCTTGAAGTCCTGGGCGGACATCGTGCGCGAACCGGCGCTGATGACGCCCGAGCCTTGCGGGCCCTTGAACACGTCGCTGATGCCGAAGATGGCGAAGCTGACGATCAGCAGGCCAAACAGCAGCACCGCGAACGGCGATTTGGCGAAGGAGCGGAAACCGGCGAGCATGCGATCGAAAACCTTCTAGGCGGACCGCCAAGCGAATAGGCAAGGAGGTCGAGAGCAGCGGGTATAGTAGAGCCGCAGGGGACCGGGCAAGCGGCCTGGGCTTGACTTCCCAAGCGAGGGTGACGCCAAGAAGGCGTCCATGACCCTTTCGAGCACGACTCCCCGGCCGCTGATCGCCGGAAACTGGAAGATGAACGGCCTGTCGGCCGCTCTCGACGAGGCCCGCGCCGTCGCGGCGGGCCTGGACGGCCGTCCGGCCGGCGCCCGCGTCGCCATCTTCCCACCCGCCACCCTGCTGCATCGCCTGGCCCAGGTGGTGGAGGGCTCGTTTGTCCTGACCGGCGGCCAGGACTGCCACGGCAAGGCCAGCGGCGCCCACACGGGCGACACCTCGGCCGAAATGATCGCCGACGCCGGCGGGACGCTGGTGATCGTCGGCCACTCCGAACGCCGCACCGATCATGGCGAGACCTGCCAGCTGGTGGCCGGGAAAGCCGAAGCGGCGATCGCCGCGGGGCTGGAGCCGATCGTCTGCGTCGGCGAGAGCCTGGCGCAGCGCGAGGCGGGCGAGGCGGTCAGCTTCGTGATCAACCAGCTGCACAACTCGCTGCCGCTCAGCCTGAAGGGCCAGGCGTTCAACGTCGCCTATGAGCCGTTGTGGGCCATCGGCACCGGCCACGTGGCCTCGGTGGACAACATCGTCGAGATGCACGCGGCCATCCGCGCCGAGCTGATCAGCCTGTTCGGCGAGCAGGGCGAGACCATCCAGATCCTGTACGGCGGCTCGGTGAAGCCCGAGAACGCCCGCGAGATCCTGGCCGCGCCGAATGTCGGCGGGGCTCTGGTCGGCGGCGCCTCGTTGAAGGCCAAGGATTTCCTGGCCATCATCGAAGCTGCCTGAACCGTCGGAAGTGGGCCAGAATCCTTGACATCGGGGCGCCCACGTGCGCCTTACCGCGCCTTGCAAATCACCGCGTATTCAAGACTTTCATGACCTCCATGCACGCCTATCGCACCCACAACTGCGGCGCCCTGCGCGCTTCCGACACCGGTTCTTCGGTGCGCCTGTCGGGCTGGATCCACCGCAAGCGCGACCACGGCGGTCTGGTCTTCATCGACCTGCGCGACCACCACGGCCTGACGCAGCTGGTCCTGCACCCGGAGACTCCGGGCTTCGCGATCGTCGAGCGCCTGCGCGCCGAAAGCGTGATCAAGATCGACGGTGAAGTCGTCGCCCGTGACGCCAGCGTGGTGAACGCCAACCTGCCCACCGGCGAGATCGAGATCCGCGTCTCGGCCGTCGAGGTGCTGTCGGAAGCCGCCGAGCTGCCGCTGCCGGTCTTCGGCGAGCCGGACTATCCGGAAGAGATCCGCCTCAAGCACCGCTATCTCGACCTGCGTCGCGAGACCCTGCACAAGAACATCGTCCTGCGCTCGCGCGTGATCCAGTCGATCCGCAACCGCATGTTCGCCCAGGGCTTCAACGAGTTCCAGACGCCGATCCTGACGGCCAGCTCGCCGGAAGGCGCGCGCGACTTCCTGGTGCCGTCGCGTCTGCACCCCGAGAAGTTCTACGCGCTGCCGCAGGCGCCCCAGCAGTTCAAGCAGCTGCTGATGGTCTCGGGCTTCGACCGCTACTTCCAGATCGCCCCGTGCTTCCGCGACGAAGACCTGCGCGCCGATCGTTCGCTGGAATTCTACCAGCTGGACGTCGAGATGAGCTTCGTCACCCAGGAAGACGTGTTCGCGGCCATCGAGCCGGTGATGCACGGCGTCTTCGAAGAGTTCTCGAGCGGCAAGCCGGTCTCGCCGATCTCGGGCACGCACACCTTCACGAATGACCTGGGTGACTCGTTCGAGCACCAGGGCTTCGAGCGCCTGACCTACATGCAGTCGATGGCCTGGTACGGCAGCGACAAGCCGGACCTGCGCAACCCGATCAAGATGCAGAACGTCTCGGAGCACTTCCGTGACGGGGGCTTTGGCCTCTTCGCCAAGATCCTGGGCGCCGACGCCAAGAACCAGATCTGGGCGATCCCGGCCCCGACCGGCGGCTCGCGCGCCTTCTGCGACCGCATGAACAGCTGGGCGCAAGGCGAAGGCCAGCCCGGCTTGGGCTACGTCTTCTGGTCGGAAGACCAGGGCGGCTGGGGCGGCCCGATCGCCAAGAACTTGGGCGAACCCACCCAGGCGCTGATGGAATCGCTGGGCCTCGGCTCGGGCGACGCCGCCTTCTTCGTGGCCGGCGACCCCGCCGTGTTCGCCAAGTTCGCCGGCCTGGCTCGCACGCGCGTCGGCACCGAGCTGAAGTTGGTCGAAGAGAACCAGTTCAAGTTCTGCTGGATCGTCGACTTCCCGATGTTCGAGTGGAACGAGGACGAGAAGAAGGTCGATTTCTCGCACAACCCGTTCTCGATGCCGCAAGGCGGTCTGGAGGCCCTGGAGACCCAGGACCCGCTGACCATCCGCGCCTATCAGTACGACATCGTCTGCAACGGCTATGAGCTGTGCTCGGGCGCGATCCGGAACCACAAGCCCGAGATCATGCTCAAGGCCTTCGCCACCGCCGGCTACGGCCCGGAAGTGGTTGAGGAGCAGTTCGGCGGCATGCTGAACGCCTTCCGCTATGGCGCGCCGCCGCACGGCGGTCTGGCCCCCGGCATCGACCGCATCGTCATGCTGCTGGCCGACCAGGTCGCCATCCGTGAAGTCATCGCCTTCCCGCTGAACCAGCAGGGCCAGGACCTGCTGATGAACGCGCCGGCCAACGTGCTCGACAAGCAGCTCAAGGAGCTGCACATCCGCACCGCGCCCCCGATCAAGGTCTAAGGCGCGGGGCGAGAGCCCAGAAACAAAGAAGCCCTCCGATCTCACCGATCGGAGGGCTTTTTCTTGGCCGCTGTCCGAAATCAGTACTTCGGAGGCTTGGGCGGTTTTGGCGGGGCCGGAGGCGGGGTCGGCGCCTTGGGCATCTCGCGCAGCAGCATGAAGCGCGCGTTCCTCACGCCGTTGCAGGGGCGGATGGTGAAGCCCGAGGGCAGGCGCATGCCGTCGGCGCAAGCCTCGTCCAACTGGTCCTGGTCCAGGCCTCTGGCGCCCGAGAAATCCGCACCGGTCAGCACGGCGGCGCTGAAGTCGGCGTTGCGGAAGTCGACGCCGGTGAAGACCGCGCCGCGCAGGTTGGCGGCGGTGAGGTCGGCGTTACGGAAGTTGGCGCCGTCGAACTTGCCGCCGGTCAGGTTGGCATGGGTCAGGTCGGCGTTCGAGAAGTCGGCGTCGCGGGCGTTGACGCCCTGCAGGCTGGAGCCGGTCAGCTCGGCGTTCGACAGGCGGGCGCGCTGCAGGTTGGCGCCGACCAGCTGCGAGCCGTGCAGCTCGGACGACGACAGGTCGACGCGGACCATGGTGGCCGATTGCAGGTTCACGCCGCTGCTCTCGACGCCCGACATCTTGGCGTCGGTGAAGTTGGCGGCCACGAAATTGGCGCCCCGCATCTCGGCGCCGCGCAGGTCGGCGCGGGTCAGGTCGGCGGCGGCGAAGTTGCTGCCGTAGAACATGGCGCCGCGCAGGTCGGCGCCGATCAGGACGGCCTTGGCGAAGTTGGCGCCGGCGAACTTGGCGTTCATCAGCTTGCGGCCGGCGAGGTCACAGTTGGCGCACATCCCGCCGAAGGAGGTCAGCTTGGCGACGTCCTTGTCTTCGATCGAGGCGTGAGCCTGGCCGGTCAGGGCCAGCAGGCTCAGCGTCAAGGCGGCGATTGAAACGCCCAAGCGGGACATCGACTTCTCCGTGCCAGTCCAACGATACGCGACTGTGTGAGTTACGGTTTGAACCGTCGGAGGGCCAGACACCACTTAAATTGCGGTAATGACGGGGATTTAACGGCAGCGCGGAATGGAAAGACCACGTGGCAGCAACGTGGAGTCGTCGCCGCAGGCGCCGTTCAACTGGCCTTGGCTGAGACCCACGGCGCGGTTCATCTCGGCGCCCGAGAAATTTACGCCCGACAGTCGCGCGCCCGAGAAGTTCGCGCCCTGCAGATAGGCGCCGACGAAGCTGGCGTTGGTCAGGTCGGCGCGGGCGAAGCTGGCGCCGGTCAGCACCGCGCCATAGGCGTTGACGTCGCGCAGGTCGCCGCCGGCGAAGCTGGTGCGGTTCATGACTGCCGTCGAGAAGTCGGCCTGGCGCAGGCGGGCGCCCGCCAGGTTCTTGTTCTTCAGCTCCAGGTTCGACAGGTCGGCCTGGAACAGGTTGCAGCGCGGGCAGTTGGCGCCGTTGCGCACGGCCGAAATCTGGCCGGCGTTCTGGGCGCTGGCGGTCGTCGCGGCGGTCAGCGCCGCGAGCACGGCGATAAGGGCAAACGGTTTCATTCTGGCGCAGGTCCTACGCGAAAGGATCGCATTCACCCTGACGCAGCAACCTTAATGCCAGCCGAACGGCCTACGACGAGGCGACAGGACCTGGGCGATCCGACTGCGCCCCGCAGGTGTCACAGACGGTCAGGCCGCCACGACGGATCAGCGAGAGGTCGCCGCAGGCCGGGCACATCTCGCCCTCGGCGCCGGGGCGATCCGCGCCCTCGAGCCTTTTGCGGCCGAACGAGGCGAAGACCAGGTTGTCGGGCGTGGCGCCGCGCGAGAAGCCCTTGGAGATGAACTTGCTGGCCAGGACGGGGTCCAGGCCGACATCGTCGATCTCGTCGTCCTCCAGCGGCTTGCCCCAGCCCAGGCCGTCGGCGTTGAACTGGCCGCTGTCGCCATTGGCCAGGTCGTCGCGACCCAGATACGACACGCCCAGCTCGCGGAAGATGTAGTCCAGGATCGAGGTGGCCGACTTGATCGAGTCGTTGCCCGACACCGGACCCGCTGGCTCGAACTTGGTGTAGACGAAGGCGTCGACGAACTCTTCCAGCGGCACGCCGTGCTGCAGGCCCAGCGACACGGCGATGGCGAAGTTGTTCATCAGGCTGCGGAACGCCGCGCCTTCCTTGTGCATGTCGATGAACAGCTCGCCCAGCTCGCCGTCCTCGTACTCGCCGGTGTGCAGATAGACCTTGTGGCCGCCGACGGCCGCCTTCTGGATATAGCCCTTGCGGCGGTCGGGCAGGCGGCGACGGGCGCGGTCGCGCTCGACGATCTTTTCGACCACGCGTTCGGTGACGACCGGCTCACGGACGGGTGCAGCGGCGCGGGCCGGCTCAGGGGCGGCTTCCTCCGGCAGGTCTAGCTTGAAGTCGACCGGCGCGGTGGCGCGTTGCAGGCGTAGCGCGCGGATCCCGGCGCGAGCGGCGGCGGCCTGGGCGCGGACGGCGTCGGCCGGGCGGCTGTCGAAGGCCACCGGCACGGTGACGGGCGAGGGCAGGCAGGCGAAGCTCTCGACGGCGGCCAGCATGGCCAGGCGCTCGGCGAAGGCCGGGGTCTCGATCGAGCGGAAGGCCTCGCGCAGGTCCGGGTTCAGCGCCTCGCAGTCGCCCAGCGTGCCCGCGCCCAGGGCGTGGCGTTCGGCGGTGGCGATCTCGGTGGCCGAGAAGTCGGCGAAGGCCAGGGTGTCGAAGTCGCGGCGCGCCACGTCCTCGGCCGAGGCCCCCAGCACGTCGCGCAGGAAGCCCGCGCCGACCACGGCCGGGGCAAAGGCCGCGCGGATGCCGTGATGCTCGCGAAGGGCGTTCTCGGCCTTCTCGATCTCGTGGGCGGTGAAGCCGCGCGCTTGCAGCATCACGTGGTCGATGGCGGGGCTGTCCAGCAGTGAGCCGTGGCCCAGGGCGTGGCGGCGAGCGGCGTCCAGGTCGACGCCTTCGGTCGACAGGGCCTCGAAGGCGGCGGGGCTGAAGGCGGGCAGCAGCCAGCCGTCAGCGGTCTGGGTGACCGACACCGGCGACACCGCGCCAGCCGGGCCGACCGGGGCGCCGCCCAGGCGCAGGGAGGCCTCGGCGTCCTCGAACGGACCGACCAGGGCGGCCGAGCGCAGGCCGTGCTTGCGGGCCAGGGCGTGGGCCGTGGCCAGCGACGCGGCGGCCTCGGTGGCCAGGGCCGAGCGCAGGGCGGCGGCGCGGACACGACGTTCGGCGACGCCCTTGAGGATGCTCTGCTTGTCCTGGGCGAAGGCTTCGTCCGGGCCGAGGACGGCGGCGGCCTCGGCGCTGGCCGACAGGGCCGCGCCGACGGCCAGGGCCCACAGCGCGGCGGCGCCGTCGCGGCCCTCGATGCTGGTCTGGGCCCACCCTTGCGTCAGCAGGCAGTCGCCGACGCCGGCCAGGCCTAGGCGGGCAGGGCGGTCGCCGCGCGCCAGCTCCAGGGCCGTGCCCCACAGGTGGCAGACATAGGTGAAGCGCTCGACGTCGAAACCGTCGTCATCGAGGAAGGCGCTGGCGTCGATGGCGGCGCTGACGCCCGCGCCGCGCGAGACCAGCTCGGCGTCGGTCGGCGACAGGGCCAGGGTCAGGGCGCTGGTCTCCCAGCCGACCTGCGCGGCCAGGGCCGAGGCCTCGTCGCCGGCGGCGACGGCCTGGCGCGAGGCCGAGGCGACCATCGAGAGCTCACGCTCGGGGGCTTGCTCGCCCAGCGCCGGGCGCGGGATGTCGGCGGTGGCGATAGCGTCGAGAATGGTGCGGTCGTCGGCGCCCAGCTCGCGGGCCTTGCGGGCGGCGCGGGCCAGGGCGGGGTTCTTGCGCACGTCGCTGCAGGCGCGGGCGTCGCCCGAGCAGCGGCGGACGGCGTCGGCGACCTGGGCCAGGGCGGCGTCCAGGCGCGCGGCGGCCTGGGCGGCCAGCAGGCGACCGCGGCGCTGAGCCAAGGTGGTCTTCACCGCGCTCTGGAATTCGAACTCGCCGATGTCGGGCAGCAGCTCCAGGCCGGCCTGGCCGATGGCCGGCGTGGCGACGCCCGCCAGCATGGTGGCCAGCAGAGCTTCACGGAAAGCGTTGGCGTCGGCCTTGTCGCCGAACAGGCCGCGCGAGAGACCCGCCTGGGCGATGCGCTCTGCGTAACGAGCCGGTCCGCCGCCCAGCGGCGCCTTGGGCTCAATCTCGCCGGCCCAGTCCAGCCAGGCCTCGACACGGGCGTCGCTCCAGGTAGGCGGGGCGGAGACCACCACGATCTCGTCGGCGCGTTCGAGGTCGCGCCATTCCATGGCGGGGACAAGTCCGGCGGCTTTGGCGGGCGTGCGCATGGGCGAGTTCCGGTCCGGGCGGCGGTCGTGATATCTTACCAAATCCCTAACGACTGATTCCGTGCCGTCGGGATGCGCGTAAGGTCGCACCCCAAGCTAGAACCTCGATCGCCGACCCTCAATAGATGTCGTGGGTCGCGGGCCTCTAATCCACAAGATGTTGAAGTTGGCCCTGACCTAGCGGCGCTGGACGCTGCGAGCCCGGGGCGCTATGTTCCGGCCGCTTCGCCACGCGTCTCGTGGTGAGCCAAAGCCTTGCAATTTCAGGTGCGAACGTAGTGCTGAAAGCGATCTTCACGTGGTGGAATGGCGCGACCCTGGGTCAGCGCTTCCATATCGGCCGCCGTGGCGTGTTCATCGGTCAGGACGAGCAGGGCAACCGCTACTTCGAAGCCCGCGACAACAGCGACAGCTACGATCAGCGCAAGCGCCGCTGGGTGATCTACAACGGCTATGCCGAAGCCTCGAAGGTGCCGCCGGACTGGAGCGGCTGGCTGCACTACACCTTTGACGAGCCGCCGACCCAGGTACCGCTGCCGCGCCGCGCGTGGGAAAAGGATCACCTGCCCAACCTGACCGGCACCGTGCACGCCTGGCGTCCGAAGGGCTCGCTGACCCGTGGCGGCGAACGCGCGGTCGCCACCAGCGACTACGAAGCCTGGAAGCCGGAATAAGCCGCATGGCCCGTCGGGCGTCCCTGGTCGCCGTCTCTTTTCTCTCGGTTGGGGCGGCCCTGTCCGGCTTGACCGTGACGGGCGCCGCCCTGGCGCGCCAGAACTCGACGTACCAGCCGCCGGCCGCGCCCCTGGCCCCGCAGGCTCAGCCCGCGCCGCGTCCGGCCCCCGCGCCGACGCCGGCCGGCGAGGCCCAGCCAGTCCAAGTGACCCCGGCGGTCGCCAATCCTGTGCCGCCGGCCTCGCCCAAGCCCGGCGCGGTGGCGACGCCCAAGCCGACGACCCCGGCCAAGCCGGTCGAACCCGCCAAGCGCCTGCGCTACTCGGTGGCCATCGTCCAGGCGCTGGACAAGGTCACGACCGAGACCATGCGGTTCGAGGTCCCTGTGGGCCAGCCGATCCGCTACAAGACCCTGATCTTCACCGTCCGCGCCTGCGAGACGGCCGCGTCGGACGAGATCGCGCCGGAAACCTCGGCCTATGTCGTCATAGACACCCAGCCCAAGGCCCAGGCCGGCCGCGCCGCGCCTCCGGGACGCCAAGTCTACAAGGGTTGGATGTACGCCAGCACGCCGGGCCTGCACCCGCTGGAGCACCCGGTCTATGACGCCTGGCTGATCGCCTGCAAGCAGTCGCTGCCGGTCGCCCCGCCCGCCAAGCCGTAGAAGTCGCCAGGCGCCAGCAGGGCCTTGGCCAGCCGCCGGCGATAGTCCGCGCGACTGATCTCGATCGTCCCGAACTGCGTCAGGTGATCGGTCAGGAACTGGGTGTCGAGCAGCTGATAACCGCCGGCCACCAGCCGGGCGACCAGGTGCACCAGCGCCACCTTGCTGGCGTCGCGCGCCGTCGAGAACATGCTCTCGCCGAAGAACGCTCCGCCTAGAGCCACGCCGTACAGGCCGCCGACCAGCTGGTCGCCTTCCCAGGTCTCGACGCTATGGGCCAGGCCACGCGCGTAGAGCTGGCCGTAGAGGCGCTGGATGGGGTGGTTGATCCAGGTGTCGACCCGGCCCGGCTTGGAGGCCGCGCAGCCCTCGATCACCGCGTCGAAGGCGGTGTCGATCTTGACCTCGTAGGGACCGTTGCGAACGGTGCGGGCCAGGCGCTTGGGGATGTGAAAGTCCCCGAGCGGCAGGACGCCCCGCCGCTCGGGATCGATCAGGAACAGGCTTTCGTCCTCTCGGGCGTCGGCCATGGGGAAGACGCCACGCGCGTAGCAGGCGATCAGGTCGTCGACCGTGAAGGCGTCTTCCATAGTTGCGCCTGGACTAGGCTTCCTGGGCTTTGATCCAGCGTTCCAGCCAGTGGATGTCGTAGTCGCCGGCCAGGATGTCGGGCTGCACCAGCAGGTCCTGGAACAGCGGGATCGTGGTCTCGACGCCGCCGACGACCATTTCGCCCAGGCAGCGCTTCAGGCGGGCGATGCACTCGGCGCGGTCGCGGCCGTGCACGATCAGCTTGCCGATCAGGCTGTCGTAATAGGGCGGGATCGCATAGCCGGTGTAGATCGCCGAATCCAGGCGAACACCCAGACCGCCGGGAGCGTGGAAGTCGGTGATCGTGCCGGGCGAGGGCGTGAAGGTCCGCGCGTTCTCGGCGTTGATCCGGCACTCGATGGCGTGGCCCTCGAAGACGACGTCTTCCTGGGTGAACGACAGCGGCAGGCCGGCGGCGATGCGGATCTGCTCACGGACCAGATCGATGCCGGTGATGGCTTCGGTGACCGGGTGCTCGACCTGCAGGCGGGTGTTCATCTCGATGAAGAAGAACTCGTCGTTCTCCCACAGGAACTCGATGGTCCCGACGCCCAGGTAGCCGATGGCCTTGACGGCGTCGACGACGACCTTGCCGATCTTGGCGCGGCCTTCGGCCGACAGGGCCGGCGAGGGGGCTTCTTCCAGCACCTTCTGGTGGCGGCGCTGCAGGGAGCAGTCGCGTTCGCCCAGGTGAACCACGTTGCCGTGGCTGTCGGCGATGACCTGCAGCTCGATGTGGCGCGGCTTCTGGAGGTAGCGCTCCATATAGACCGTGTCGTCGCCGAACGCGGCGCGAGCCTCGGCGCGGGCCGTCGAGACGGCTTCGGCCAAGTCTTCACGCGTCTGGGCGACCTTCATGCCGCGACCGCCACCGCCGGCGGCGGCCTTGATCAGCACGGGGAAGCCGATCTTCTCGGCGGCCTCGAAGGCCTCTTCCTCGGTCGAGACGCCGCCATCCGAGCCGGGGACGACCGGAATGCCGGCGTCCTTCACGGCCTGCTTGGCGGTGATCTTGTCGCCCATCATCCGGATGTGCTCGGGCTTCGGGCCGATGAAGGTGAAGCCGTGCGCGCCGACGATCTCGGCGAAGCGGGCATTCTCCGACAGGAAGCCGTAGCCCGGGTGGATACCCTGGGCGCCGGTGATCTCGGCCGCCGCGATGATCGACGGGATGTTCAGGTAGCTCTTGGCGGCTGGCGCGGGGCCGATGCAGACGCTTTCGTCCGCCAGGCGCACCCACATGGAGTTGCGGTCGGCCTCGGAGTGGACCGCCACGGTGGCGATGCCCATTTCCTTGCAGGCGCGGTGAACCCGGAGCGCGATCTCGCCCCGGTTCGCGATGAGGATCTTGTCGAACATGAGCGTTACTCGATGACGACGAGCGGCTCGCCGAACTCGACGGGCTGGGCGTCCTCAACCAGGATCTCGACGATCTTGCCGGCCTTGGGGGCCGAGATCGGGTTCATGGTCTTCATGGCTTCGACGATCAGCAGGGTCTGGCCGGCCGAGACCGTATCGCCGACCTTGATGAAGGCGTCGGCGCCCGGCTGCGGCGACAGGTAGGCGGTGCCGACCATCGGCGACTTCACGGCGTCGCCACGAGCGGCGGCCGGAGCCGGAGCGGCTTCAGCGGCGGGCGCGGCGGCGGCGACCGGGGCCGGGGCGGCGACCGGAGCAGGCGCATAGGCCGGGGCGGCGGCCTGGACGTAGTTGACCGGCGCGGCGTGCAGTTCGCGGGCGACGCGGATCTTGAGGCCGGCGTGCTCGACTTCGATCTCGGACAGGCCCGTGTCCTTCAGGATGTCCGCCAGCTTGCGGACCAGACGGGCGTCGATGGCCGGAGCTTCGACCGGATCGGCGGGGGCCTTGGGGTTCGACATGGAAGCTTACCTTGTTCTTCTGAGCGCCCCGGCGGCGGAAAACGCCGGGCGTTATCGTTGCTAAACGCGGATCAGGCCGAAAGCGGCCTCGATCGCCAGTTCATAACTCGCCGCGCCGAAGCCGGAGACGATCCCCGTAGCGGCCAGCGACACATAGGTGTGGCGGCGGAATTCCTCCCGCGCCGCCGGGTTGGACAGGTGGCACTCGATCACCGGGATGCTCAAGGTCTTGAGCGCATCCAGAAGCGCGATCGAGGTGTGGCCGTAGCCGGCCGGATTGAGGATCAGGGCCGAGGCCGACTCACGCGCCTCCTGCACCCAATCGATCAGCACACCCTCATGGTTGGACTGGCGGAAAACCACCTCGACGCCACGCGAAGCCGCCCGCGCCTCACAGCGCGCACGGACATCGTCGAGCGTGTCCTTGCCATAAATCTCGGGCTCGCGGGTCCCCAACAGGTTGAGATTGGGTCCGCTCAGCACGTGGATCGGTTTTACCATGCGGCTCCGCCGTCGATTCCGGGAGGTCTTGTATAGCCGGTTCCGCCGGGTCACAAGCACGGCTCGCTTCGGAGGTGAGATGAGGCTTTTGCTGAACGGGGAAGAGCGGGACGTGGCCGAGGTGGTCACGATCGCCGATCTGGTGGCCGCCCTGGGCCTGGACGCCCGCAAGGTGGCGGTCGAGCGCAACCTCGAGATCGCCCCACGCTCGACCTATGCCGAGACCGCGCTGACGGACGGCGACCGCATCGAGATCGTCACTTTCATCGGCGGCGGTTGATCATCCGCATTTGAAACGCGGGCTGACGGGGCGTAAACCGACCGCATGAACGCGCACGTTTCCCCCGACTCCGCCGTCGCTGACGCCGACGAAACCTGGACCGTCGCCGGCCGCACCTTCCGCTCGCGCCTGATCGTCGGCACGGGCAAGTACAAGGACTATGCGACCAACGCCGCCGCCGCCCGCGCGGCCGGGGCCGAGATCGTCACCGTGGCCGTGCGCCGCGTGAACCTGACCGACCCGACCCAGCCGCTGCTGGTCGACTACATCAAGCCCACCGAATTCACCTATCTGCCCAACACTGCGGGCTGCTTCACCGGCGAGGACGCCGTGCGCACCCTGCGCCTGGCCCGCGAGGCCGGCGGCTGGGACCTGGTCAAGCTGGAGGTCCTCAGCGACCCCAAGACCCTGTTCCCGGACATGGAAGAGACCCTGCGCTCGCTGAAGCTGTTGGTCGCCGAGGGTTTCCAGGTGATGGTCTACTGCTCGGACGATCCAGTCTATGCCCGCAAGCTGGAAGAGGCCGGCGCCGTGGCGATCATGCCGCTGGGCGCGCCGATCGGCTCAGGGCTGGGCATCCAGAACCGAGTCAACCTGCGGATCATCGTCGAGAACGCTAAGGTCCCGGTCCTGGTCGACGCCGGCGTCGGCACGGCCTCGGACGCGGCGATCGGCATGGAACTGGGCTGCGACGCCATCCTGATGAACACCGCCATCGCCGAAGCCAAGGACCCGATCCGCATGGCCAAGGCCATGAAACACGCGGTCATCGCGGGGCGTGAGGCGTATCTGGCCGGGCGGATGCAGAAGCGGCTGTATGCCGATCCCAGCTCGCCGCTGGCGGGGTTGATCTAGCTCCAACCCCAACGCCGACTATCCCCGCGAAAGCGGGGATCCAAGCGGCAGATCAGCTCGCCTCGAAGGTAGGAGAGAATCTCCAGACTCGGCTTGGATCCTCGCTTTCGCGGGGATGATCGGTGAGGTGGATCAGCCCGCCTTCGCCTTACCCGACCGCGTCTGCTCGATCGCCAGCTTCAGCGCGTTGATGTCGGCGCCCGGGATCAGGGTGTCGCCGACGATGAAGGCCGGGGTGCCGGAGAGTTGCAGGGTCTTGGCCAGGGCTTCGGTGTCGGCCAGGTGCTGGGTGACTGCCTGGCTTTCGCCGGCGGCTCGGGCCTTGGCCATGTCGATACCCATGCCTTGCGCGATGCGCAGGGCGCCGGCGGCGTCCAGGGCGTTCTCGGCCATCAGGGCCTTGTAGAGCTCCAGGCTCTTGCCCTGGTCCTTGGCGCCCAGCATCAGGCGGGCGGCGGCCTCGCTGTCGTTGCCGAAGATCACGAAGTCCTTCAGCACCAGGCGCACGTCGGGGTTCTTCTGCACCAGCTCGACGATCTCGTGTGCGGCGTGGCGGCAGTAGCCGCAGCGGTAGTCGAAGAACTCGGTGACCGTGATCGAACCATTCGGGTTGATGACGACGTCGCGCGGGTCGCGCTCAATAGCCTGGCGATACTGGCCGATCGCCTGCTGGGCCGAGACGGCCTGCTGCTTGGCCTGCTTTTCCTGCAGTTTCTGGCTGGCTTCCATCAGCACTTCGGGGTGCTCGAGCAGATAGGCGCGGACCTTCTCGCCGAATGCCTTGTCGGGCTTGGCCGGGCCGCAGCCCGCGAGGGTCAGGCCGGCGATGGCGAACGGAACGGCGAGGGTCGCGGCGCGACGGAAGACGGTCATCGAGATCTCGGAAATAGGAGAGGGCCCTATTGGGCCAGGTTGGATTGGGCGAGGCCTTCCTTGGCCAGGTCTTTCAGTTCCTGGTTGGTCGGTCGCGAGGCCAGGACGATGTCGGTGGCCCGACGCCATTCGGGCGTGTTCTTGGTCAGCAGTTCGCGGGCCCGCATGGCGAAGACCTTGGCTTCGCGCACGGCGCCTAGCGAATAATACTGCTCGGCGGTAGCCAGGCGGGCCTGGCCGTCCTTCTTCTGGGTGTCGTAGGCCTGGGCCAGCAGGCGCCAGGTGACGGCGTTGTCGGGATCGTTCAGCAGGCTGCGCTTCAGCTCCTGGACGCCTTCCTCGATCTTGGCGGGATCGTTCAGACTGATCAGGGTCTGGCCCAGATTGATGCGCAGCAGGGCGGCGTCGGGCTTGAGCTGCACCGACTTGCGCTGCGGCTCCTCGGCCAGGGCGATGCGGTTGAATTCGAACAGGATCTGGCCCTTCAGCTCCCACAGATAGGGATTGTCGGGGTGCTGGTCGATCAGCGGCTGCAGCAGGTTCAGGGCCCGGTCGGGGTCCTTCATCTGGTAGTAGGCGATGGCGCGCGCGTAGCGGGCCGGGAAGCCGGTGTCGGTTTCCTTGTACTTCATCAAGGCGACCTGTGGGTTCAGGAACCCTTCCAGCTTGGCCTTCATCACCTCGTGCTGGGCCAGGTCTTCCGGCGTGTCGACGGCGCTGTAGTGCGGCTGGCGCTCGACGCGGCTGCGCAGCACCTCGATCCGTTCGGACGACAGGGGGTGGCTGCGGAAATAGGCGAAGCGCCGGGCCTGGTCGAAGACCTCCTGGTAGCGGAAGTTGTCGAAGAACTCGACGAGCCCGCGGCCCGACTGATTGGTGGCTTCCAGGAAGCCGGCGCCGGCCTGGTCGGCGCGCGATTCCTGTTCGCGGCTATAGCCGAGAGCGCCAAGCGCCCCGGCGTACTGCGCATTGCCGAGGAGCATGGCGGCGCCGTCGGCGGACCCGGCCAGGGCCGCCAGGATGCCCAGGCCCATGGTCAGGATCATCGGCTTGAGCCCGGCCCTCATCATCTCGTCGGAGCGGATCGGGTGGCCGCCGGCCAGGTGTCCGGTTTCGTGGGCGATGACGCCGCGCAACTGGTTGGGATTTTCGGTCTGCAGGATCAGGCCGGTGTTGAGGCCCATCTGCAGGCCCTGGGTCGCGAAGGCGTTCAGGGACTTGTCGCCGATGATCAGGATGCGAACGTTCCGCGCGTCCAGCCCCGCCGCCGTGAAGATCGGATCGGCGTCGTGGTGCAGGATCTCCTCGATCTCGGTGTCGCGGATCAGGGAGGGGCCGCCGTCCTGGGCCCGGGCGACCTGGGGAACTCCGGACGCGAGCACGGCCAGGGCGGACAAAGTCACGCCCAGCGTCTTCCCGGCACGCCCGCTACGCGAGGTCATCGAATGATCTCCAGATCGCGCCCCCGCGAACCACGACCAGTCTAACTTGGAAGTCCGGCGCGAGGGAACAAGGGTTTCCAGGTCTCGCCGAAACGAATTTGGCCCGCGCGTCGGTCAAGGACGCGCGGGCCAGCATCAGGTCACCTTACCGGCGCCACCAGCCCTTGCGGGGCTTTTCGGGCGGGGTGGTGATCTCGTTCGGGTCCGGCTCGGCCGGGGCGGCCGGTTCGGCCTCCAGGACGGGTTCGGGCGCGACAGTCTTTGACGCAACGGGCGCGGGCGCCGGTTCCGGAGCAGCCTCGACGACCGGTTCCGGGGTCGGTTCTGGCGGAACCACGGCGACGCTCTCGGTCACGGCCTCGGCGACGGCCTCGACGGCTTCCGGCGCGGCCTCGGCGGCTTCGGCGGTCGCCTTCTTGCCGCGAGCGCGGGTGCGCTTGGGCTTCTTGGGCGCTTCCTCGGTCTCGGGCAGTTCGACCCAGACGTCGGCCGGCGGGCCTGCGATCACCGGCGGGGCCAGGATCGGGGCTTCGAACGGCTCGGCCGGTTCGGCGGCTTCAGTCACCACTTCGACAGCGGAAACCGTCTCGGCGGCGACGGGCGCTTCATCGCGGTTGCGACGACCGCGGTCGCGGCCACGACGACCGCGTTCACGGCCCGAACGCTCTTCGCGCTCGGGATGCTCGGCGCGCTTCGGACGTTCGACGACTTCCGAGTCATCGGCGCGGGCTTCCGGCGCCGGGCGGCGCGGTTCGCTGTTGCCGCCGACCAAAGCCGCCGGGTCGTGCCACGTGAAGACGTTCTCGCCGAACGGGACGCGCGGACGGATCCAGACGAAGGCGTCGGTCGGACGATCGCCGTCCTCGCGACCGCCGCGACGGCCGCCACGGCGGCCCCGGCGACGACGACGGCGGGCGCCGTCATCGTCATCGCCAAATTCGGCGCGGTCTTCGGCGTCGCCTTCCAGCTCCTCTTCGTCGCTCTCGGCTTCGGCCGGAGCCTCGCCTTCGGTCTCGCGCTCGTCGCGACGGTTGCGGCCACGGCCACGATCGCGGCGGCCACGGCGGCCCTTGCGGTCGCCACGATCGTCGTCGCGGGCCTGCTTGCGGGCCGAAGCGTCGTCGTCGTCCGAGTCCTCGCGCTCGATATCGTCTTCGTCGTCTTCGGAGATGATCTCGTCGTCTTCTTCCTCGTCCTCGAAGGCCGTGGGATCGAAGTCGTCGTCTTCCTCGACATAAGGCGGGGGCGCGACGGCGATGCGTTCGCCCAGCTCGGTGCGCTCGATCTCCTGGTCGCCGGCGTGCAGGCTGTCGTCGACCATGACGGTGACGTGCAGGCCGTGCGTCGCTTGCAGGCGCTGCAGATAGGCGCGCTTTTCGTTCAGGATGTAGAGGCCGACCGAACGCGAGACCTTGAGGATCACGGCGCCGGAGCCCTTCAGGGCCTCGACCTCAACCGCGCGCAGGGCGGCCAGGGCGCTGGACTCGACCGAGCGGACGCGGCCGGTGCCTTCGCAGTGCTCGCAGACGTGGGTGGTGCCTTCCAGGACGCCGGTGCGGCGACGCTGGCGGCTGATCTCCATCAGGCCAAAGCCCGAGATCTTGCCCATCTGGATACGGGCGCGGTCGTCCTTGAGCGCGTCCTTCAGGACCTTCTCGACCGTGCGGTTGTTCTTGCCTTCATCCATGTCGATGAAGTCGATGACGATCAGGCCGGCTAGGTCGCGCAGGCGCAGCTGGCGAGCGGCTTCCTCGGCGGCTTCGACGTTCGTCTTGAGCGCCGTGGCCTCGATGTTGCGCTCGCGCGTGGCCTTGCCCGAGTTGACGTCGATGGCGACCAGGGCCTCGGTCTGGTTGATCACCAGATAGCCGCCCGAACGCAGCGGCACGACCGGCGAATAGATCTGGGCCAGATGGTCCTCGATCTTGTTCTTCACGAACAGCGGGGTCGGGTCGCGGTAGTTGAAGACCTTCTTGGCCTGGCTCGGCATCAGCATGCGCATGAAGTCGCGCGCTTCTTTGTAGCCGGCGTCGCCCTCGACCCAGATGCCCTCCAGGTCCTTGTCGTACATGTCGCGGATGGCGCGTTTGACGAGGTCTTCTTCCTCGTAGATCAGCGCCGGGGCGACCGAGTGCAGCGTGTTGTCGCGGATGTTTTCCCACAGACGCAGCAGATATTCGTAGTCGCGCTTGACCTCGGCCTTGGTGCGCTTGGCGCCAGCCGTGCGGACGATCAGGCCCATGCCCTGCGGCACGTCCAGGCTGTTGACCACGCTCTTCAGGCGACGACGGTCGGACACGGCCGTGATCTTGCGGCTGATGCCGCCGCCACGGGCGGTGTTGGGCATCAGGACGCCGTAGCGGCCGGCCAGCGACAGATAGGTGGTCAGGGCCGCGCCCTTGTTGCCACGCTCTTCCTTGACGACCTGAACCAGCATGATCTGCCGGCGGCGGATCACTTCCTGGATCTTGTACTTGCGCATCAGGCGGCGCTTGCGGCGCGCCAGCTCTTCTTCGACGTCGTCTTCATCGTCGTCGATCGCGTGATCGGCGCCGTTGTCGTCCTCGTCGTCGCCGCCCGAGGCGCGGCGCGAGATCGGGGTGTCGTCCTCGTCGTCGCCCGAGTCGTCGCGCATCAGCGCTTCGCGATCCGCGACCGGGATCTGGTAGTAGTCCGGGTGGATCTCGTTGAAGGCCAGGAAGCCGTGGCGATTGCCGCCGTACTCGATGAACGCAGCCTGCAGGCTGGGTTCGACCCGGGTTACCTTGGCGAGATAGATGTTACCGCGAAGCTGTTTGCGGGTCTGGCTCTCGAAGTCGAACTCTTCAACCCGGGTTCCGTCCACGACGACCACACGCGTCTCTTCTGCGTGTGCTGCGTCGATCAGCATCTTCTTCGACATTAAGGAAGTCTCCGCGGCGCGCAGCGGGCGCGAGGCCCGGTCGCCGATCTGAATGAAGGGCGCGCGCGTCGCCGATCGTCGCACCGTCAGCGCGGTTGCGGAGGATCGGGTGCCAAAGGCGATCGGGTGCGGCGCAGCCCATTGAGGTTTCGTTTGTCCCTACCGCGCCAGGCGCGGATTGGATGGCGCGTCGTCGCCGGGAAGGCGTTTGAGCCCGACGCGGGCCCCGTGGCGCGGCGTTTCGGCAGGCGTCGTGCCCGTCAGATCAGCTGCGTCTCGAACTATCTAGTCTGCCGTCTTCGCTTCGGAAGAGGTTCAGGACCACTTTCGAGGCAAAACCGGCTCGCAGGGAGTCGTGACGATCACGGACTCCGCACGCGGCGGGACTGTAGCCACATCGGCGAGCAAAAGAAAAGCTTTCGACGGATGATCTGGACTTAACCCTTTGGCTACCGCCTCCCAGCGATATTGACGTTCGGTTCACCAGTTCCGGATACCGCGGGCGGGTATGCGTAAGGTTCTTATCAGTTTGGCCCGCATGGGCTGGGTCCGCGCGGCGCTGATTATCGGCGGCCTGACGACGGCCGGCGTCGCCGTGGCGACCGCTCAAGGCCCCGCCGCGCCCGCCGGCGTGCAGAAGGTCCGCTTCGGCGGCGACCGCATGGAAACGCGCGTGGTCATCGACCTGGACCGCGCCGCGGCCGGCAAGCTGATTTCCGACGGCATGAGCGACCAGCGCCTGGTTATGGCGCTGCCCAACGTCCTGGTGTCCGGCGACCTGCAGGGCACCGGCCAGGGCCTGGTCAAGCGCTGGGTCATCGACGAGGCCGCCGGCGGCGCGCGTCTGCGCCTCGATTTGGCCGGCAAGGCCGAGGTTCGCCGCCGCTTCCTGCTGCCGCCCGGCGACGGCGCCAGCGCCTATCGTTATGTCATCGACCTCAAGGCCGTGGAGGGCGCTAGCATCGCCCCGAACGCGCCGCGCCTGACCGTGGCCAGCGGCCCGGTCAAGGCCGCGCCGCTACGCATGAAGAAGGTCATCGTCATCGACGCCGGTCACGGCGGCAAGGATCCCGGCTCGCTGGGCGCCAATGTCTTCGAGAAGGACGTGACCCTGGCCGCCGCCAAGGCGCTGAAGGAGCGTCTGGAGCGCACGGGTCGTTATCAGGTCGTGCTGACCCGCGAGACCGACACCTTCATCCCGCTGGAATCGCGCGTGCAGATCGCCCGTCGCGCCGACGCGGATCTCTTTATCTCCATGCACGCCGACTCGGGCCCCGACACCAGCACCCGCGGGGCGTCGGTCTATACGCTCTCGGACAAGGGGACCGACCGGGTCGGCCTGGTCCTGGAGAAGGACGATTGGCTGATGAAGGCCAATGCGCCGGGCCGCGACCGCGCCGTCAGCCAGATCCTGCTGGACCTGAGCCAACGCGCGACCAAGAACCGCTCGGCCGCCTTCGCCCAGCTGCTGCTGGCCAATGTCAGCCAGGAAACGACGCTGCTACGCCGCAGCCACCGCGACGCCGGCTTCATCGTGCTGCTGGCCCCGGACGTGCCGGCCGTGCTGCTGGAGATGGGCTTCATCACCAATCCGGACGACGAGGCCTTCCTGACCACCAAGAGCAGCCGCGCCCGCCTGGTGGGCGCCGTGGCCGACTCGATCGAGGCCTATTTCTCGGCGGGTCTGCGGAAGTCCTGACCCTTAAAGGGGGACTACGCTTCCCCTTTTCCCCGCGCCGCTCTAATCACAGGGTGATCGTTCGCGCTTCGCCTGGCGAAGGTGCGACCGCAAAACCGCTTACGGTTCGGCGACAAGCGATCTAGTGAAGGGTGTGCGGCAGGCGAGGGGGTCTGCCCGACGGAGGTCGCGTGGATCTGAAACCCACCGAACGATGGATGGCCATCGCGGGCGTGGCAGTGCTTTCGGCTATCGCCGTCGCGGGCTTCGCGATCGCGATCTATGCCGCCTGGCTGTTCCACGACATGCCCGACGCCGGTGAGCTGCAGGACTATCGTCCGCCGACGGCCACGCGCGTCTATGCGTGGGACGGAACCCTGATCGGCGAGTACTCCAAAGAGCGCCGGATCTTCATTCCCTACGATCAGATCCCGCCGCAACTGGCCCAGGCCTTCCTGGCGGCCGAGGATCGCAACTTCTTCCAGCATGGCGGCGTCGACGTGGGCGGCCTGTCGCGCGCCATGATCAAGAACGTCGGCAACGCCATCCGCGGCCGTCGCCTCGAGGGCGGTTCGACGATCACCCAGCAGGTGGCCAAGAATGTCCTGCTCACCAGCGACGCCACGGTCGGCCGCAAGTTCAAGGAAGCGATCCTGGCCCACCGCCTGGAGCAGTCGCTGACCAAGCAGCAGATCCTCGAGCTGTATCTGAACGAAATCTGGCTGGGCTATCGCTCGTTCGGCGTCGGCGCGGCCGCCTACAACTATTTCGGCAAGTCGCTGCCGGACCTGACCCTGGCCCAGTGCGCCTATCTGGCCTCGCTGCCGAAGGGGCCCGACAACTACCACCCGATCCGCAACAAGGCCAAAGCCCTGGGGCGCCGCAACTGGGTGCTGGGCCAGATGGCCGAGCAGGGCTGGGTCTCCAAGGAAGACGCCGCCAAGGCGATGGCCGAAGACCTGGTGGTCCAGGCCGCGCCCAAGCGCGCCGCCTATCGCGACGCCGACTATTTCGTCGAGGAAGTGCGCCAGCGCGGCATGGCGACCCTGGGTCCCCGCCTGAACGAAGGCGGCTACTACATGCGCACGACCCTGGATCCGCGCCTGCAGACGGCGGCTCGGGTCGCGCTGATGGACGGCCTGGAAAAGTACGACCGCCGCCACGGCTGGCGCGGCGCCTGGGGGCACGTCGAATCGACGGACCTGGCCTGGGAAAAGACCGCCCTGGCCAAGCCGGTTCCGTCCGAGCGCCGCGACTGGCGTCCGGCCCTGGTCGTCTCCAATGACGGGCGCGTGCGCCTGGTCAAGAAGGAGGGCGAGGGCCAGATCGTTGGCGAGGACATGGCCTGGGCCAAGAACGGCAAGGGCCTGAAGGCCGGCGACCTGGTGTTCGTCGAGAAGACCGACGCTGGCTTCCGCCTGCGCCAGGTGCCCGCCGTCAACGGCGCCATGGTGGCCATGGAGCCCTATACCGGCCGGATCGTCGCCCTGGTCGGCGGCTATTCCTACTCGCTGTCGAACTTCAACCGCGCCACCCAGGCGATGCGCCAGCCCGGCTCGGCGTTCAAGCCGTTCGTCTACGCCACGGCCCTGGAGAACAACTACACGCCCGCCAGCGTCGTCGTCGACAGCGCCATCACCTTCAAGGGCGCGAACGGCGAGGACTGGAGCCCGGAGAACTACCACAAGGAGTTCTATGGGGCGCAGCCGCTGCGCAAGGGCCTGGAGCAGTCGATCAACGCCATGACCGTGCGCCTGGCCCAGGGCGTCGGCATGAAGAAGATCGTCGACTTCGCCCAGCGCGCCGGCGTGGTGAAGAGCATGGATCCCGTGCTGGCCATGGCCCTGGGCGCGGGCGAGACGACGCCGTTCAAGCTGACCGCCGCCTATGCCGCTTTCGTCAATGGCGGCCGCCGCGTGGACCCGCACCTGATCGAGCTGGTCCAGGACCGCGAGGGCAAAGTGATCTTCCGCGCCGACAAGCGCGACTGCGAACGCTGCGAGGCCGGCTTCAACGGCGATGAGAGCCCGCGCTTCGCCGCGCCGGGCGAGCAGATCATGGACCCGGTCACCGCCTACCAGATCACCTCGATGCTGCAGGGCGTGGTCCAGCGCGGCACCGCCGCCGCCGTCAGCTCCCTGGGCCGTCCGCTGGCCGGCAAGACCGGCACGACCAACGAATATCGCAGCGCCTGGTTCGTCGGCTTCTCGCCGAACCTGGTGGTGGGTGTGTTCGTCGGCTTCGACGACAACCGCTCGCTGGGCGAAGGCGAGACCGGCGCCACTGACGCCGTGCCGGTGTTCACCGACTTCATGAAGGTGGCGCTGGACGGCCAGCCGATCGTCGACTTCAAGCCGCCGAAGACGGCCAAGTTCGCTATGGTGCGCGGCATCCGCGAAGCCTTCCGTCCGGGCACCGAGCCGCGGGTCGAGGTCGCGCCGACGGGGCCGATCCCGTACGAGCAGCTGTCGCCAGGCCTGCCGCAGCCGGTCCAGCAAGCGCCGCAACCCGGCAAGCCGCCGCCGCCCAAGGCAGATCCCCTAAGTGGTCTCTATTAGAGCGCGGATTGTACTGACGTCATTGCGCGGGAGAGCGACGCGCGTTATCTCCCGCGCCCTTCAACACTGTCACGGAGTAACGTGATGCGACCGGATGTCGAGGCCGCTGCGGCTGACATCGAGCAGTCCGTGGGACTGCTCAGGAGGCGTCTTTGACTGGGATGTCGCCCTCCGAAAGCTCGATGAGCTGAACGCCCGGGTCGAAGACCCGACCCTGTGGGACCGCCCGTCGGAAGCCCAAGCCGTTTCGCGCGAACGCGCCGCCCTGGCCGCCAAGGTCGAGGCCGTGCAGGCGATCGAGCGCGACGTCAAGGACGCGATCGAATATGCCGAGCTGGCCGACATGGAGTCCGACGAGGATTCCCTGAACGATGCTCGCGCCCAGCTGAAGGCCATCCGGGAACGCGCGGGTCGCGCCGAGCTGGAAGCCCTGCTGTCGGGCGAGGCCGACGGCAACGACGCCTATGTCGAAATCAACTCCGGGGCCGGTGGCACCGAGTCGTGCGACTGGGCCGGCATCCTGCTGCGCATGTACACCCGCTGGGCCAACGCCCACGGCATGACGACCGAACTGATCGAAGAGACCGACGGCGACCAGGCCGGCATCAAGTCCGCGACCCTGCTGGTCAAGGGCCCGAACGCCTATGGCTGGCTGAAGACCGAGGCTGGCGTGCACCGTCTGGTGCGCATCAGCCCGTATGACTCCAGCGCCCGTCGCCACACCTCGTTCGCCTCGGCCTGGGTCTATCCGGTGATCGACGACACGATCGAGATCGAGATCAATCCGTCCGACGTGCGGACCGATACCTACCGCGCTTCGGGCGCCGGTGGTCAGCACATCAACAAGACGGACTCGGCCGTGCGTCTGACGCACATCCCGACCGGCATCGCGGTGGCCTGCCAGGCCGGCCGCTCGCAGCACCAGAACCGCGAGGAAGCCTGGAAGATGCTGCGCGCGCGCCTCTACGAGGCCGAGCTGCAAAAGCGCGAAGCCGCCCAGCAGGCGCTGGAAGACACCAAGACCGACATCGGCTGGGGTCACCAGATCCGCAGCTACGTCCTGCAGCCGTACCAGATGGTCAAGGACCTGCGGACCAACGTCGAGACCTCCGACACCGCCGGGGTGCTGGACGGCGACCTCGACGCCTTCATGGGCGCTTCGCTGGCCCAGCGCGTGGGTCACACGCGTGATGGGGGCGAGGCTTAGGCACTGCGTGGTCCTCGTCCTTCGACAAGCTCAGGATGAGGACCATTGCAAACCGCCGGCGCTCAAGAAACCTCACCCTGAGCCTGTCGAAGGGCGAGGTTTCCGCCACGGCGTCAGCGGGACATAGGTCGCCGCTTCGGTCGGCCCCTGGCGGCTGACCGCGATCAATCCCCGCCTTTTCAAGTTCTCGACGGCGTTCTGGACGGTGCGCCGCGACTGGCCTGTGCGTTCTGCCAGCTCCGCGTGGCTGAAGCTCGCGCGACCGCCCGTGTGCGCGGCCGTGATCGCCAGATAGACCAGGAACGATGACGGCTTGTGGTCGTGACCGACGAGGTCGGCCATCAGGGTGTCGAGCACGTAGCGGTCGATCGCATAGGCTTGTGCAGTCATTGCTATAGCATTGCCTGCACGGCTTCACCGGCGCAAGGCGGTCGCGCTAACCCCTGGGCCTTGCAGGGAAGGGGAGCGCCATGAGCGTGATCAGCAAGGTAAAGTTCGTCAGCATTCCGGTCAGCGACCAGGACCGCGCCCTGGCCTTCTGGACCGAGAAGGTGGGCTTGCGCGTCGCCACCGACCAGCCGATGGGCGCCCAGCGTTGGATCGAGCTGAGCATCCCCGGCGCCGAGACCGGCCTGGTGCTGTTCACGCCCGAGGGGCACGAGAACCGCATCGGCAGCTTCTTCAACGGCTCGCTGGCTTGCGACGACGTCGAGCACGCCTATCGCAAGCTCTCCGAAAAGGGCGTGGAATTCGAAGGGCCACCCGAGAAGCAGCCGTGGGGAACCTTCGCCAAGTTCAAGGACCCGGACGGCAACACCTTCGTGCTGTCGAGCCGCTGAAACGAAAAACGCCCCGGATCGCTCCGGGGCGTTCTTTGTATCGAAAGGTCCGAAGACCTCAGCCGGCGACCGGCTTGACCTGGGCGATGGCCAGCGGCGCAGCCTCCGCGTGCGGCGCGGGCTGCTGGACCGGCGCCGGGCGCTGGAACTTCAGGCTGCGGCCCTGGAAGAAGGCGCCGGTTTCCATGGCCAGCTGCTCGTGAGTGATGTCGCCATCGACATACGAGGTGCCGTAGAGGCGGACCTGCTTGGAGGTGATGGCGCCGACCACGCGGCCGCGCACTTCGACCACCTCGGCATAGACGCCGCCTTCGATGTGGCCGGTCTCGCCGACGGTCAGGCGGCCGACGCGGACGTCGCCCTTGACCACGCCGTCGATCTGCAGCTCGCCTTCGCCGGTGACGCTGCCCTCGATGGTGATGTCGGCCGACAGCAGCGAGGCCACTTTCGGCGGAGCGCGGCGGGCCTGATCGACCGGAGCGACCGCCATCGGCGTGGGCAGGGGTTCGATACGCGCCGGAGTCTTGCCGGACTTAGCTTGCTTGCTGAACATACTCACCAGCCTTCAAGAAACGATTGGGGTTCTGGGCCTTACCGTTGACCCAGACTTCGTAGTGCAGGTGCGGACCGGTCGAGCGGCCGGTCGAGCCCATGGCCGCGATCCGGGTGCCGATGGTCACGCGCTGGCCGACGCGAACGCCGATGGTGGCCAGGTGGGCGTAGCGGGTCTTGAAGCCGCCGCCATGGTCGATCTCGACGGTGTTGCCGTAGCCCGAACGCACGCCCGTGAACGAGATGACGCCCGGCGCGGTGGCCATGATCGGGGTGTAGAAGGCGCCGGGGAAGTCCAGGCCCGAATGGAAGGCCGGGCGGCGCGTGAACGGGTCGAAACGGACGCCGTAGCTGGACGACAGGGCCGGATTGCTGGTCGGACGGTAGAACGGCAGCTTCTTGCTGGCCGCGCCCAGGGCGCGCATGTCCGACATGTCGTTGGCCGCGTGCTGGATGCGGCTGGCGAAGTCCTCGTCGACGTCCAGGACGGCGGCCAGGGCGCGCGGGTCCTTGGCCTCGATCAGCGGACCGCCCAGCGACACACCGCGACCGGTGAAGTTGGAGGCGTCCAGGCCGGCCATGCGCATGGCCAGGCGCAGGCGCTCGGCGCGGCTCTTGGCGAAGCCTTCGGCGGCGTCGATCAGGCGCTCCTGATCCATGCGCGTGGCCTGGATGCGTTGCACCGGGCTGGCGGCCAGCAGACGAGGCTTGGCGACCTTCAGGGCGTCGGCGGCGCCGGGGACGCCCTTGAAATCGGAAACCAGCAGGGCGAGGGCGGCATGGCGCTTTTCGACCGAGGTGGCCAGGTCGTCCAGATTGCCGTTGGTGGCCGACAGCTGGGCGACGGCGCTGTTCAGGCGCGCCTGGCGGTCGGCGTTCAGGCGCTCGTAATAGGCCTTCTGCTTGATCACCTGCTGGTCGGTCGAGCTGACGGCCAGGGCGTTGACCGCCATGGCGGCGGTGCAGACGCCCATCCACAGAGCCGTGACGGCGACGCCGGTCGCGCCCAGGAGTTGCTTGTTGGTGGAGAAGACGTAGCCGCGCATCTCGCCGCCGGAGCGGATGTAGATGTGCCGTTCGGGAAATAGGGCTTCGAGAGAGTGCCGCAGTCGCTTGAAGCGCTTAATCGCCATCGCCCGAGAACCCCCGTTTCAGGTTCGGCGATATGCTACGAGAAAGCGGGAACGTGCAAGACTCTTCGCGCCCGAAGTGAGCGCGAGTCGCAAAATATTACTTTGCGCCCCGATCCTTAACGTTTCCTGACCCCAAGCGTCACCTGTTAAGGTCGTGCTTGCGCGAAAAGGTCACAGGTAGAGGCGCCGGTACAACACCGTCGCGACCAAACCGTTCCCCTGAGAGACGAAATTTTACTTGATGGCCTTGGCGGCGTTCATCACGGCCTTGATGTGGCCGGGGACCTTCACCTTGCGCCAGACCTCGCGAACGACGCCTTCGCGGTCGATCAGGAAGGTCGAACGGTCGATGCCCATGTACTTGCGGCCGTACATGCTCTTCTCGACCCAGGCGCCATAGGCCTCGACGATGTCGCCCAGCGGATCGGCGGCCAGCTCGATGGTCAGGTCGTGCTTCTTGCGGAACTTGGCGTGCGAGGCGGCGCTGTCCTTGGACACGCCCACGATCACCGCGCCCAGCTTCTGGAATTCCTCAACTTCCGACGAGAACTGCAGCGCCTCGGACGTGCAGCCGGCGGTGTCGTCCTTGGGATAGAAGTACAGGACGACGTTCTTGCCCTTCAGGCCGGCCAGGCTGACGCGGCCGGTGTCGGTCGGCAGGTCGAAATCAGGGGCCTTGTCGCCGGGCTGCAGCATCGAACGCGTCTCCAGAAGGGGGAACCCCCGACCCTTGGCTACGCCAGGGCCGGGAGCACAATCAACCCATAACTAAACAGGCTTCACCAAGACGATCTTCTTCTTGCCGGCGGCCAGCTTGACCACGCCTTCGACCAGGTCGGCCGACGTGATCACGCGGTCGGCGCTGGCCTCGGCCTTGTCGTTGACCTTCAGCCCGCCGCCCTGGGCCAGTCGACGGGCTTCGCCGCGCGAACCGGCCAAGCCAGCGTCGGTGAAGAGCGCCGCCAGCACGATGCCGGCTTCCAGGTCCGCGGCGGGCACCGCGAAGGTCGGCAGGTCGGCCGAGAGCGCGCCTTGTTCGAAGGCCTTCTCGGCGGCGTTGCGGGCCTTGCGAGCCTCTTCGTCGCCGTGCGCCATGCGCGTGGCCTCGTCCGCCAGCACCTTCTTGGCGTCGTTGATCTGGGCGCCTTCCAGGGCTTCCAGCTTCGCGATCTCGTCCAGCGGCAGGTCGGTGAACAGGCGCAGGAACCGGCCGACATCGGCGTCCTCGGCATTGCGCCAGAACTGCCAGTAGTCGTACGGCGAGAGCTGCTCGGCGTTCAGCCACACCGCGCCCGACATGGTCTTGCCCATCTTGGCGCCCGAGGCCGTGGCCAGCAGCGGCGTCGTCAGGCCGAAGGCGGCCTTCTGGTCGACGCGGCGGGTCAGCTCGACGCCGTTCAGGATGTTGCCCCACTGGTCCGAGCCGCCCATCTGCAGAACGCAATTGTACTTGCGGTTCAGCTCCAGGAAGTCGGTGGCCTGCATCAGCATGTAGTTGAATTCGAGGAAGGTCATCGGCTGCTCGCGCTCGAGCCGCAGCTTGACCGAGTCGAAGGCCAGCATCCGGTTGACCGTGAAGTGCACGCCGTAGTCGCGCAGGAACTGGACGTAGCCGAACTTGCTCAGCCACTCGTCGTTGTCGACCATGATGGCGTCGGTCGGGCCGTCGCCGAAGGTCAGGAACTTGGCGAAGACCTGCTTGATGCCGGCGATGTTGGCCTGGATGTCGGCGTCCGACAGCAGCTTGCGGCTCTCGTCCTTGCCGGTCGGGTCGCCGACCTTGGTCGTGCCGCCGCCCATCAGGACGATCGGCTTGTGACCGGCCTGCTGCAGGCGGCGCAGCATCATGATCTGGATCAGGCTGCCGACGTGCAGGCTAGGCGCCGTGGCGTCGAAGCCGATGTAGGCCGTGACGATCCCGCTGGCCGCAGCGTTGTCCAGTTCTTCCGGGTGGGTGATCTGGTGGATGTAGCCGCGCGCCTCCAGGGTTCGCAGGAACTCCGACTTGAAGGACGTGGCGGCGGACATGGATCGACTCTCTGAATTGAACGACGGGCCGTCTAGCACGGCGAGGTCTGATTGTGGGGGCTTCATTTCGTGACTCCAGGCAGGAAGCCGGAGCGCATGATCGACTTGGAATAGAGCGACCCCGGCGAGGCGGGGTGGCGACGTGGCTGATCGTCCTCCCGCTATGGCAGCGGGCGGTAATAGGGACGGGCCAGGACGAAAGCGTCGATCATGGGGCCTAGCTACCGTTTCGCGACCGTGGCAGTCAACGGTTCATGCGTATCCTTGGATTCATGACCGGCACCTCGCTCGACGCGGTCGACATGGCGGTGCTGGAAACCGACGGCCACGAGATCCAGGCCTTTGGCCCGGCGGGCGAACGTAAACTGCGCGAAGAGACCCGCGACCTGTTGCTGGTGGCGACCGAGGTCGCCCGAGGCTGGCCGCGCGACAAGCCCGAGCCGGAGATCTTCGCCGAAGCCGCCCGCGCGGTGGCCGACGAGCATTTCCATGCGGCGGAGAGCTTCCTGGCCGAGCACGGCTTGGCCTGGAGCGACTTCGACCTTCTGGGCGTGCATGGCCAGACCGTTTTCCATGAACGCCCGACGCCGGAGCGGATCGGCCGCACGGTGCAGCTTTTGGACGCCGAGCGCCTGGCCAAGGCGACGGGCCGGCCGGTGGCCTTCGACTTCCGCACCGCCGACGTGGCGGCCGGCGGGCAGGGGGCGCCGCTGGCCCCGATCTACCACGCTGCCCGCGCTCGGGCCTCAGGCCTGGCCGCGCCGGTGGCGGCGCTGAACATCGGCGGGGTGGCCAATATCACCCTGATCGGCCCAAACTCTAATGGGGAGGACGACCTGCTGGCCTTCGACACCGGTCCCGGCAACGGCATGATCGACCTGATGCTGCAGGAGCGGGGCCTGGGCCGCTTCGACGAGAACGGACGCCTGGCCGCCTCGGGCCGCGTCGATCAGACGATCCTCGATACCTTCCTGGCCAGTTCGTACTTCGCCGGCCCGGCGCCCAAGTCGCTGGACCGCTACGACTTCCCACTGGACCTGGTCGAGCCGCTATCGGCCGAGGACGCCGCCGCCACCCTGGTGGCTTTTACGGCCGAGGCGGTGATCAAGGCCTTCGAGCATGGCGCCCGGCCCAGCGCCCTGATCGTCTGCGGCGGCGGGCGCCACAATCCGCAGATCATGAAGGTCCTGACCGAACGCGCCCCGGTGCCAGTCAAGACCGCCGAGGACTACGGCTGGCGCGGCGACAGCATCGAGGCCGAGGCGTTTGCCTACCTGGCGGCGCGCACGGCCAAGGGGCTGCCGATCAGCTTCCCCGGCACGACGGGGGTCAAGGCGCCGATGACCGGCGGCCGGATCGTTCAGCCGTAAGATTAGAGATCCTCCCCCCAGCGGGGGAGGTGTCGGCGCAGCCGACGGAGGGGGAAGAGGCCGGGCCAGGACAAGTTCCCCCTCCGGCGCTTCGCGCCACCTCCCCCGCCAGGGGGAGGATCTTGGTGCACCTAGTGCAGCTTCAGCCGTCCCGACACCCGCTGCTGTAGCAGTCGCGCCAGCGCCAGGGTCACCGTGCGGCCGATGCCCAGGATCGCCCGGTGGTGGTCCAGGTGCAGCGACATGTAGGCCCACTTGGCGATCAGGCCTTCGACGAAGAAGTTCGGGCCGCCCAGCCCGCCCATCAGCGCGCCGACGCCCTTGTCGTTGCCCAGCGACACCAGCGAGCCGAAGTCGCGATAGACGAACGGCGCCGTGACCCGGCCCTGGTGCAGGCGGGCGATCAGGGCGCGTTCCAGATAGCTGGCCTGCTGGTGCGCGGCCTGGGCGCGGGCAGGGATGGTCTTGCCGTCCTTCCACGGCGCGGCGGCGCAGTCGCCCAGGGCCCAGACGTCCGGCACCGAGGTCTCCAGGTGGCCGTTGACCACGAACTGGTTGCCGCGATTGGTCTCGAGGCCAAAGCCCGTGTTCGTATCGGCCGCCTTGATGCCGGCGGCCCAGACGATCAGGTCGGCGGGCACGTCGCCCTGGCTGGTCTCCAGCCGGTCGGCATGGACGGCCAGGACCTTGGCGTCGGTCTTCACGGCCACGCCCTTGCGTTCGAGGGCCAGCGCAGCCTTGTCGGCGATCTTCTGCGGCAGGCCGCCCAGAATGCGCGGCGCGGCCTCGACCACGGTGATGTCCAGGCGGAAGCGCTGCTCATCGCCGAGGCTGCCTAGCAGTTCACGATGGGCCTCGATCAATTCGGCCGACAGTTCCACGCCGGTGGCCCCGCCGCCGACGATGGCGACGCGCATGATCTTCTCGGCCGAGAACGAGGCCTTGGTGAAGGCCGCCAGTAGCCGCGTGTGGAAGGCCTCGGCGTCCTCGGTGCGTTCCAGCAGGTGCGCCTGCTCCGCGCCGGGCGTACCGAAAAGGTTCGAGCCGCTGCCGATCGCCAGCACGCCATAGGTGAAGCTGATGGCGCGCTCGGGCGCCAGGACCTGGCCGTTGTCGTCGGTGATCGCCTTCAAGGTCAGGCGCTTGGCGGTCGGATCGAAGGTCTCCAGCTCGCCCAGCAGAAAGTTGAAGCCGTTCGAGCGGCCCAGGATCGAATACGAGATGCCTTCTTGGTGGACGTCCAGCGTGCCGGCCGCCACCTCGTGCAGGGTCGGCTTCCAGATGTGGAAGCTGGAACGGTCGATCAGCAGGACCCGGCGTTTGCCGTGTCGACCACCCAGCCTGCGGCCCAGCCGCGACGCCAGCTCCAGTCCGCCGGCGCCCCCGCCGACGATGACGATGTCGTAGTGCATCACCATCTCCATATTCATCGTTCGATGAAATATATAGGCGACCGCTGTTCAACGAAAAAGGCCTCCCTGAGGGGAGGCCTTCGAAACATCGTCTAGATCGGGTTTTCCGCCAGGCGCTTGTCGAGATACTCGCTGACGCTCTTCTCGACGCTGGGCAGGTGCTCGGCCCAGAAGTGGGTGGCCTTGTCGATGACTTCGTAGTCGATCGTGATGCCCTTCTGGGTGCGCAGCTTGGTGACCACGCGCTCCACCTCGACCGGCGGGGTGATGGTGTCGGCCGAGCCCGTCAGGAACAGGCCCGAGGCCGGGCAGGGGGCCAGGAAGCTGAAATCGTACATGTTGGTCGGCGGCGACACCGAGATAAAGCCGTCCGTCTCGGGGCGGCGCATCAGCAGTTGCATGCCGATATAGGCGCCGAAGTCGAAGCCGGCGACCCAGGTCTGGCTGGCGGCGGGGTTCGAGGTCTGCAGCCAATCCAGCGCCGTCGCCGCGTCGGCCAGCTCGCCGATGCCGGCGTCGAACTCGCCCTGGCTGCGGCCCACGCCGCGGAAATTGAAGCGCAGGGTCGCGAAACCCCGCTTCATGAACAGGTGATACAGCTGCACGGCCACCGGGTGGTTCATGTGACCGCCGGCCTTGGGGTGCGGGTGCAAGATGAGGGCGATGGGCGCCGTTTCGGTCTTGCCCGGCGAGTAGCGACCTTCGATCCGCCCGGACGCGCCGGTCAAAATCACATCAGGCATATCGTTCCCTTGCGCTGGCAGCGGTCCATCTTCCGACGATTTGGGTCGCCAGAATACTTGACCGCTGCGCTTGGTCTTCCTAAATCGCAGCCAGCAAGCGGGCCGCTAGCCCGCACGCGAAGTCGCGGCTTGTAGCACACGCAAAAGCCGATGCGCGCGGAATCTGCAAGGGGTAAGGCGATGCGCCTGAGCACCAAGGGACGATACGCGGTCATGGCGATGACCGACCTGGCCAAGCGCCAGGACGAAAGCGAGGGCCGCGCCGTGGCCCTGGCCGAGATCGCTTCGCGCCAACAGATTTCGCTGTCCTATCTGGAGCAGCTGTTCGCACGGCTGCGCCGCAAGGGGCTGGTGATCAGCGCCCGCGGCCCCGGCGGCGGCTATCGCCTGGCCAAGACCGCGACTGAGACCTTCATCTCCGACATCGTGCTGGCGGTCGACGAGCCGCTGCGCGCCACGCGGTGCAACTTCACCAAGGGCCAGGCCAAGGGCTGCATGGCCGGCGGCGAGCGCTGCATGACCCACGGGCTGTGGGAAGAGATGGGCCGCCAGATCCACGGCTATCTGGCCAGCGTCTCGGTCGCCGACGTCCTGAAGGGCGAGCTGCGGCCCACCCGTGCGCTGGAGATGGCGGCCGAGTGAGCATCCCCCGCACATCGGTCTATCTCGACTACAACGCCACGGCCCCTCTGCGGCCGGAAGCGCGTGAGGCGCTGCTGCGCGCCTTGGAGAGCCCGGCCAACCCTTCGTCGGTCCACGCCGCCGGCCGCGCCGCGCGCGACGTGGTCGAGCGCGCCCGCGCCGAGGTCGGGGCCCTGGTCGGCGTGCCGGCCGGTTCCGTGACCTTCGTCAGCGGCGGCACCGAAGCCAACGCCTTGGCCATTCAAAGCGCCAAGGTCGACCGCATCATCATCAGCGCCGTCGAGCACGACGCCGTGGTCGAGACGGCCAAGGTCTCGGGCCTGCCGGTCGAGATCCTGCCGGTCGACAACAATGGCGTCGCCGACCTCGCCTGGCTGGCCCAGGCCCTTGAAGCGCCGGGCAAGGCCCTGGTCTGCCTGATGCTGGCCAACAACGAGACGGGCGTCATCCAGCTGGTCGCCGAAGCTTCGGCCCTGGTCCGCGCCGCCGATGGCCTGCTGCACGTCGACGCCGTCCAGGCGGCCGGCAAGATCGCCGTCGACTTCTCCGCCCTCGGTGCCGACACCATGGCGCTGTCGGCTCACAAGCTGGGCGGTCCGCAGGGCGTCGGCGCTCTGGTCGCCGGCACGCGCGCCAACGTCACGCGTCGCCAGCACGGCGGCGGTCAGGAGCGCGGCCGCCGGGCCGGCACCGAGAACGTGGCGGGTATCTCAGCCTTCGGCGCGGCTGCCCGCGTGGCGCAGGAAAGCCTTGCGTCGATGGTCGAACTGTCCCATTGGCGCGACGCCTTGGCCGAACGGCTCAAGGCCCAAGGCGCGGTCGTGCTCGGGGAGGGCGCTGATCGCCTACCCCAAACGTTGTGCTTCGCAGGCGAGGGCTTCGGTTCCGAGGTCCAGGTCATGAACATGGACCTGGCCGGGGTCATGGTCAGCGCCGGCAGCGCCTGCTCGTCGGGCAAGGTCAAGGCCAGCCGCGTGGTGGAAGCCATGGGCCGGCCCGACCTGGCTCCGTTCGCCCTGCGTGTCAGCGGCGGCTGGGCCAGCACGGAAGAAGATTGGATCAAGTGCGGCGACGCCTGGCTCGCCGCCTGGAAGCGTATCGGCGCTCGGCGCCGGGAGGTGGCGTAATGGCCGCGGTCAAAGAGACTGTCGAAACCGTCGCCGCGCTCGAGAAATACGAGCACGGCTTCACCACTGAGATCGATCAGGAGTTCGCCCCCAAGGGCCTCTCCGAGGACATCGTGCGCTTTATCTCGGCCAAGAAGGACGAGCCTCAGTGGATGCTGGACTGGCGCCTGGAGGCCTATCGCCGCTGGCTTGAGCTGGAAGAGCCGACCTGGGCGAAGGTGAACTTCCCCAAGATCGACTACCAGGACTCTTATTATTACGCCGCGCCCAAGACCAAGGAGGGGCCCAAAAGCCTCGACGAGGTCGATCCCGACATCCTGGCCGTCTACGCCAAGCTGGGCATCCCGCTGAAGGAGCAGGAGGTCCTGGCCGGCGTCGAGGGGGCGCCGCGCTACGCCGTGGACGCGGTGTTCGACAGCGTCAGCGTGGTCACGACCTTCAAGAAGGAATTGGCCGCCGTCGGCGTCATCTTCTGCTCGATGAGCGAGGCGATCCGCGAGCATCCGGAACTGGTGCGCCAGTACCTGGGCTCGGTCGTCCCGACCTCGGACAACTATTTCGCCTGCCTCAACAGTGCGGTCTTCTCGGACGGTTCGTTCGTCTACATCCCGCCGGGCGTGCGCTGCCCGATGGAGCTGTCGACCTATTTCCGGATCAACGCCAAGGACAGCGGCCAGTTCGAGCGCACCCTGATCATCGCCGACAAGGGCGCCTACTGCTCGTACCTGGAGGGCTGCACAGCCCCGATGCGCGACGAGAACCAGCTGCACGCGGCCGTGGTCGAGCTCGTTTTGCTGGACGACGCCGAGATCAAATATTCGACCGTCCAGAACTGGTATCCGGGCGATCCGGAGACCGGCAAGGGCGGCATCTACAACTTCGTCACCAAGCGCGCCGACTGCCGTGGCGACCGCTCCAAGGTGTCGTGGACTCAGGTCGAGACCGGCTCGGCCATCACCTGGAAATATCCGTCCTGCGTGCTGCGCGGCGAGGGCTCGTCGGGCGAGTTCTACTCGATCGCCGTGACCAACGGTCATCAGCAGGCCGACACCGGCACCAAGATGATCCACCTGGGCGCCAACACCAAGTCGCGGATCGTCGCCAAGGGCATCAGCGCCGGCAAGTCGACCAGCACCTATCGCGGCCTGGTCTCGGCTCACCCCAAGGCCAAGGGCGCGCGCAACTTCACCCAGTGCGACAGCCTGCTGATCGGCAAGGAATGCGCGGCCCACACCGTGCCCTATATCGAGGCCCGCAACGGCCAGTCGGTGTTCGAGCACGAGGCCACCACCACCCGCCTGTCGGACGACCAGCTGTTCTACTGCCAGCAGCGCGGCCTTTCCCAAGAAGAAGCCGTGGCCCTGCTGGTCAACGGCTTCGTCAAGGACGTGCTGCAGCAACTGCCGATGGAATTCGCCGTCGAGGCCCAGAAGCTGGTGGCGATCAGCCTGGAGGGCAGTGTCGGATGACCACCGTCACGCTCTACCAGCCGGTGAGCCTGGAAGAGCTGCAGGATATCAAGGCGTCGGGCTGGAAGGCCTTTCCGCCGCACGACATCGAGCAGCCGATCTTCCGCCCCGTCACCAGCGAGGCCTTCGCCGCCCAGCTGGCCCAGAACTGGAACGCCGCCCATACGACCTATCGGCGCGGCTATGTCGTCCGGTTCGCGGTCAGCAAGGCTTTCCTGGACGAATACGAGAACAAGGTCTCGGGCACGCCGGGGCACGAGGAATACTGGATCCCGCCCGAGGATCTTTCGCTGTTAAACGCCGCCATCCAAGGCCAGATCGCCGTCGCCGGAACCTTCGCGGGCCACGACGCGGAATACAGAAAACTCAACGAGACCCATGCTTAAGATCCAAAACCTTCACGCCCGCGTCGAGGAAAAGCCGATCCTGAAGGGCGTCACGCTGGACGTGCCGGCGGGCGAGGTCCACGCGATCATGGGTCCCAACGGCGCCGGCAAGTCGACCCTGTCGTACGTGCTGTCGGGCCGTGGCGGCTATGAGGTCACCGAAGGCTCCGCCGAGCTGAACGGCGACGACCTGCTGGCGCTGGAGCCCAACGAGCGGGCCGCCAAGGGCCTGTTCCTGTCGTTCCAGTATCCGCTGGAAATCCCTGGCGTTCCGGCCCTGACCTTCATCCGCACCGCCCTCAACGCCCAGCGCCGCGCGCGCGGCGAGGACGAGATCGCCGCCCCGGCCTTCCTGAAGCTGGCCAAGGAGAAGGCCGCTTCGCTGAAGATCGACTTCGACATGCTCAAGCGCGGCCTGAACGTCGGCTTCTCGGGCGGCGAGAAGAAGCGGATGGAAATCCTTCAAATGGCGATGCTTTCGCCGAAGTTCCTGATCCTGGACGAGACCGACAGCGGCCTGGACATCGACGCCCTGAAGATCGTCTCGGAAGGCGTCAACGCCCTGCGCGGTCCCGACCGCGGCATGCTGGTGATCACCCACTATCAGCGCCTGCTGGACTACATCAAACCCGACAAGGTCCACGTGCTGGCCGCCGGCCGCATCGTCGCCTCGGGCGGTCCGGAACTGGCGCTGCAGCTGGAAGCCGAGGGCTACGACCGCTACGTCGGAGCGGCGGCTTGACCCTTTCGACCGCCCTCAAGACCGGCGACCTGACCGCGCTGCCCTCGCGGCGCGACGAGGACTGGCGCTGGACCGACCTGCGGGGCCTGCTGCGCACCCTGCCGCCGGCCGCGCCGGCGCATGACGGCGAGGTTCCGGCTGGTCCGTTCGCGGGTCTGGCTGACGCCGAGACGGTGTTCGTCAACGGCCGCCGGATCGCCGAGACCGAAGCGACCTCGGGCGTCGTGGCTCTGCGCTTCGTCGCCCTGGCCGATCAAGCCTCGCAAGGCGCGAGCCATGCGCTGGTCGTGAAGCCGGGCGAGACCCTGGTCCTGCTGGAAAGCCACGAAGGCCGCGCCAAGGGTTACGTCTCCGACGTCGCCCTGGACATCGCCGTGGGCGAGGGCGCTTCGCTGGAGCGCATCATCCTGGTCGAGGACGACGCCGAGGCGATCAACGTGGTCACCGCCGAGGTCGCCCTGGCCCCCGGCGCCAAGTTCGCCCAGACGGTCCTGACCTCGGGCGCGCGCCGCCAACGGATCGAGACGCGCGTCAGCCATCCTGGCGCCCACGCCGAGGCCCGCCTCGACGGCGCCTATCTGCTGGATGGCCAGCGTCATGCTGACCAGACCACCGTGGTCACCCACGCCGGCGTCGATGGTACGACCAGCCAGCTCACCAAGGGCATGGTCACCGACCAGGCGCGCGGTGTCTTCCAGGGGCGCATCGTCGTCTCGCCGGGCGCCGACCAGACCGACGCGCGCATGGGTCACCACGCCCTGATCCTGTCCGAGAAGGCCGAGATCGACGCCAAGCCGGAGTTGCTGATCTTCGCCGACGACGTCTCGTGCGCCCACGGCAACACGATCGGCGCCCTGGACGAGCAGGCCATCTTCTATGCCCGCCAGCGCGGCATCCCCGAAGCCGAGGCCAAGGCCATGCTGACCGTCGCCTTCGTCGGTGAAGTGGTCGAGCGGATCGAGCACGAGGCCGCGCGCGAGATCGCCGCCGCCTGGGTCGCCCGCAAGCTGGGGAGCCCCGAGTAATGGCTCTGGATATCGAAGGGATCCGCGCCCAGTTCCCGATCCTGCAGCGCACCGTCCATGGCAAGCCGTTGATCTATCTGGACAGCGCCGCCAGCGCCCAGAAGCCCGACGCGGTGCTGGACGCCATGACGGGCCTGGCCCGCACCTCGTACGCCAACGTCCATCGCGGCCTGCACACCCTGGCGAACGAAACGACGGAAGCCTATGAAAAGGCCCGCGAAACCGTCGCCAAGTTCATCAGCGCCCAGCCGACCGAAGTCGTCTGGACCAAGAGCGCCACGGAAGCGGTGAACCTGGTCGCGTCGTCGTTCGGCCTTGGCCTGAACGCTGGCGATGAGATCGTGATCTCCGAGATGGAGCACCACGCCAACATCGTGCCGTGGCACTTCCTGCGCGAGCGCAAGGGCGTGGTCCTGAAGTTCATCCCGGTGCTGGACGACGGCCGCCTGGACATGGAGGCCTATAAGGGCCTGTTGTCGGAAAAGACCAAGATGGTCGCCGTCACCCACATGTCGAACGTGCTGGGCACGGTCAACGACGTCGCCGAGATCGTCCGCCTGGCCCACGCGGCCGGCGCGCCGGTGCTGCTGGATGGCTGCCAGGCCATCGTGCACGCGAAGGTCGACGTCAAAGCCCTCGACGTCGATTTCTACGTCTTCAGCGGCCACAAGCTGTACGGCCCGACCGGTATCGGCGTGCTCTACGGCAAGGCCGAGCGCCTGGCCGCGCTGCCGCCGTATCAGGGCGGCGGCGAAATGATCGGCTCCGTCTCGATGGACAAGATCACCTATGCCGACCCGCCGCATCGCTTCGAGGCTGGCACCCCCGCCATCCTGGAAGCCGTCGGCCTGGGCGCGGCGATCGAATGGCTGAACGGCCTGGATCGCGACGCCATCTTCGCCCACGAGCACGCCCTGTACGAACGCGTCGCCCAGCAGCTGCGCGGCGTCAACGGCGTGCGAATCCTGGGCGAGGCGCCCGGCAAGGGCGCGGTGCTATCGTTCACGGTCGAGGGCGCCCACGCCCATGACATCGCCCAGGTGCTGGACCGTTACGGCGTCGCCGTGCGCGCCGGCACCCATTGCGCCGAGCCCTTGATGCGCCGATTTGGCGTCACTTCGAGCGCGCGCGCTTCGTTCGCCCTATATAACACCGAGGCCGAGGCCGACGCGTTCGTCGACGCGCTGGCCAAGGCCCGCAGTTTCTTTAGTTGAGCCGCCCGATGACCGACGCCGCCGCCACGCCCGAGCCCGTTTCCGCTGAAGCGCCCACGGCGCTTTCGAAGGAAGAGCTCGCCAAGATCACGGACCAGCTGATCGACAAGCTGAAGTCCGTCTACGACCCGGAAATCCCGGTCGACATCTATGAGCTGGGCTTGATCTACAAGGTCGATGTCAGCGACTCCAAGGACGTCGCCATCGACATGACCCTGACGGCGCCGGGCTGCCCGGTGGCCGGCGAGATGCCGGGCTGGGTGCGTGACGCGGTCATGGAGATCCCGGGCCTGAAGTCGTGCAATGTCGAACTGGTCTTCGAGCCGCCGTGGGACGCCTCGCGGATGAGCGATGAGGCCAAGCTGCAACTGAACATGTTCTGATCGGTTCGAGAGCCATGGAAACCGCGATCACCGCACGTCCCCGCCGCCCGCGCCCCAAGGTCGTCACCCTGACCGACGCCGCGGCGGCGCGCGTGAAGGAGATCATGGCCCGCGCGGATAAGCCCTATGCGGGCTTGCGCGTCGGCGTGAAGAACGGCGGCTGCGCGGGTTCTGAGTACATCTTCGAATACGCCGCCGAGAAGGCCCCGCTGGACGAGGTCGTCGAGGACAAGGACGTCACCATCCTGATCGACGCCAAGGCGGTGTTGTTCCTGATCGGCACCACGATCGACTACGAGACCACCAAGCTGTCATCGAAGTTCGTGTTCAATAATCCGAACGAGACCGACGCCTGCGGCTGCGGCGAGAGCGTGACGATCCAGCCGGCGCCGGAAGCCCCAATGGACAGCGAGCACTGATGCTGGCGCGCACACCGTCCTGCGTGGAATGCGGCCTGGCCTGGGGCGCGCCGCGCTTCAAGCACGAGGACGAGGCGCCGCTGTACTGGTCGGATACCGGCCTGCTGTGCTCCAGCGGCTGCGCCCAGACCCACTTCGCCAAGCGCCGGGCCGAAGGGACGTTCGCGGGCGTCCCGGCGGAGTGCCCGGTCGAGGTCTAGGCCGACGCCTCGGCCGCCTTCGGCTCCGACGCTTTCTTCTTCGGCGATTCCACCAGCACCGACGCCTTCACCGGCTCACCGCGCGCTTCCGCGATCAGCTCATTGGTGCGCCCCTCGATGGTCGCCTCCAGCCGCTGCATGAACGCGGCCTTTTCCAGGCCTTGGGGCAGGGGCGGCAGGAACTCGACGGTCGCCACGCCGGGCGTCTTCTGCTTGTCGGTCTGCTGCCAGAAGCAGCCCAGGTTCGTGGCCACCGGCACCACCGGCAGGCCGAAGTCCTTGCTCATGTAAAAGACCCCCGTGCGGTAGCGGAAATGCTCGCCCGGCTTGGCCAGATGGCCTTCGGGATAGATCAGGATGCGCCGGCCCTCGGCCGCGACCTGGGCGGCGCTCTTGGACAGGGCCTCACGCGCTTCGGGACCGCCGCAGCTGTCGACGACGATGGCCCCGAACTTCTTCAGGATCGCCCCTACCAGTGGGAACTTCTCCAGATGGTCGCCGGTGACGAAGCTGAGGTTCTCGACATTGGCGAACATCACGAAGCCGTCGCCCCAGCTGTGGTGCTTGGCGGCGATGATGAAGGGGCCGGCGGGCAGGTTTTCCTGGCCCTTCAGCTGCACCTTCACCCCGGCGAAGAACCCCAGCGCCCACAGCATCCGCTGGCTGTAGAACCGCAGGGCGAAGGCCACCGGCCTGCGGCCGGGCAGCAGAGCGGAGAAAGCGGCCGACAGGCCGTAGAAGATCGACAGGACCCAGTAGTAGGCGTTGAACAGCGCGCTGCGCATGTCGGTGTCGTCCTTTAACGGGCGAAGAGAACGGCCTGGACGGCCGCGGTCATGAGAGGGGCGTGGGCCGATAGGGCGTCGGCGCCCAGGCGGCCATAGGCCTTGTTCTGGGCGGTTTGGGTGATCACGCCGATGGCCATGGCGGCCAGCACGCGCGGGTCGCCCGGCGGCAGCTCGGCATTGATCATCGCCCGCTTGATCACGGTCTCGACCTGGGTGACCGGGTCGCGGCCGTCCTCCTGGTAGTAGGGCAGGAAGTGGTGCAACTGCAGCAGGTGGAACGAGAACAGCAGCCAGTCCTCGTCGGCCACAGCGCAATAGGCCTGCACCAAGGCGGCGGCCTTGGCCTTGATGCCGTCGGCGGCGGTCGCTTCGTCCTCGATCAGGGCCGAGAGACGGCGGTGGCAGTCCATGAATAGGCCGACCGCCAGCTCGTCCTTGCTCTTCCAGTGGCGGTAGATCGCGCCTTCGGAGACACCCGCGCGGGCGGCGATGGTCTTGGTGGTGGTCGCGTCAACGCCTTCGACGACGAAGGCCTCAAGGGCGGCGCGTTCGATGCGGGGCTTGGCGCTCATGAGAGGAGCATCTCATAGCACTTGAAATCTGCAAGTGAGTGTTCACTTACATTTTCGTGATGGACAGTTAGAAGCGACGCAGCGACACACGGCCATGGTCCAGACGGTTCTGATCTATTCGATGGGCGAGGTGATCGGCGACGGCCTGATCAAGCTGCCCTTCATCGCCGGCCTGCGGGCGGCGTTCCCGGACGCGCGCATCAGCTGGTGCGCGGCCAAGGTCGAGACGGTCTATGCCGGCGCTCTGAAGGGCGTCGTGGCCGGCTATATCGACGAGCTGATCCTTGAAGGCTCGAACGGTGGGCGTCCGCTGGACGCCATGCCGTGGCGCAAGCCGTTCGGCGGCCGCAAGTTCGATCTCGTCATCGACACCCAGGAACACATCGGCCGCAGCGGCGTCGCTCGGCGAGGCGCGGCGGGTCGCTTCGTCTCGGCCGCCCGGCATGCCCGCGACAAGGATTGGCCCGTGGCCGTCACTGACCGCCTCGCGCGGCTGCTGAACCTGGCGACGGACGGGCAGGGCGCGCCGCGTCCCCTGGCCCTGACCAACCCCGACGCCTTGAAGGCCGCCGAGGCCTTGCTGCCTGTCGGCCCGACCTATGTGGGCCTGGCGCCCGGCGCGGGCGGGCAGGACAAGCGCTGGCCGTTGGAGAACTATCTGGAGCTGGCCCGCCGCGTGGTCGTCCAGGGCTGGACGCCGGTGTTCTTCTTCGGCCCCGACGAGGCCGAGGACGCCGCCACGGCCGCGCGCGAGGTCCCGCAGGCCCTCCAGCCCGAACGTAACCGCACGGATGGCTTCACGACCGTGAAGGGGCCGCTGCTGGTCATCTCGCTCGCTAGCCGCCTGGCGGCGGGCGTCGCCAACGACGCGGGTCCCGGCCACATGTTGGCCGCCGGCGGCGCACCGCTGCTGTCCTTGCAACAGGACCGCCGCAAGTCGGTGAAGTTCCGCCCGGCCGCCCAGCGGCTTGAGATGCTGGTCGCGGAGGACTACGGAAGCGGCATGGGCGCCCTGCCGATCGATGCGGCCTGGGAAGCGCTCGAAAAGTTGGTCTCCGGAGCGTCCTGAATGTCCATCCTCGCGCCGATCTCGGCGGGCGAACTGGTCGACAAGATCACCATCCTGCGGGTCAAGGCCCAGCGCATCGGCGACCCGGCCAAGGAAGCCAATGTCCGCAAGGAGCTGGCCCTGTTGGAGGCCACGGCGGCCGAGCACCTGCCCGACAACGCCGAGATCGCCCGCCTGACCGAAGAGCTTACGACGGTCAACGCCGCCTTGTGGGACATCGAGGACGGCAAGCGCGACTGCGAACGCCGGCAGGACTTCGGCCCGGACTTCGTGGCTCTGGCCCGCCGCGTCTATATCGACAACGACCAGCGCGCCGCCATCAAGCGCGCCATCAACGAGGCCGCCGGCTCCGACATCGTCGAGGAGAAGAGCTACAAGCCCTATCTCGGCGCCTCAGACACATGACGCAAGTCGTTCGCGACGCTCGCGAAATGGTCGCCGGGATGACGCCGGCGCTGAAGCCCGGCGCCTACGTCTTCTGCGCCGCCGGCGACCGCGACTGGGCGGCGCTGGAACCGCTGGCCATGTTCCGCGAGGCCGAGGGCGTCAGCCTGATCCTCGAGCGCGACGCCGCCCAGGCGGCCGGTTTCCCGGTCGAGGGGCTGATGGCCCTGATCACGCTGAACGTCTACTCAGCCCTGGACGGCGTCGGCCTGACCGCCGCCGTGGCGACTGCGCTGGCCCAGGCCGGGATCGCCTGCAACATGGTCGCGGCGCTGAATCACGACCACGTCTTCGTGCCGTTCGAGCGGGCCGACGAGGCCGTCGCGATCCTGCTCGACCTCCAGGCCGCCGCTAGCGCCCCTTGAACGCCGCCGCGCGTTTCTGGAGGAAGGCGCTGACACCTTCGATGAAGTCTTCGGTCTTGCCGGCGACCTTCTGGGCCTTGCGTTCGGCGTGCAGCTGGCCGGTCCAGTCCTCGTCCAGACTGTCCCAGACCAGCTTGCGGATCGCGCCCAGCGCCGCCGGGCCCTGGGCCAGCTCGACGGCCAGGGCGTGGGCGGTCGGGATCAGTTCGGCGTCCGGGACGCAGCGGTTGACCAGGCCCCATTGCAGCGCCGTGGCGGCCGGGATCTTGCCGCCCAGCAGCATCATCTCCATGGCCCGCGCCTTGCCGATCAGGCGCGGCAGAAGATAGGTCGAGCCGCCGTCGGGCACCAGGCCGATGCGGCGGAAGGCCTGCAGGAAATAGGCGCTCTCGGCCGCGACGATGATGTCGCCCATCAAGGCAATCGAGCAGCCCACGCCGGCCGCCGGACCGTTCACCGCCGTCACGATCGGCAGCGGGAAGTCGCGCAGCAGCGTCATCAGCGGGTTGTAGGTGTTCTCCAGCGCCGAGCCGGCGTCGGGCTTGCCGTCGACGTCCAGCTCGCGCCCGGCCGCGCCGCCGCCCGACAGGTTGGCGCCCGAGCAGAAGCCGCGGCCTTCGCCGGTCAGGATCACCGCGCGGGCCTCGATCTTGCCCGCCGCGATGGACGAGAAGGCGTGGATCAGTTCGCGGGCGATCTCCAGGCTAGCGGCGTTCAGCGTCGTGGGATCGGCCAGGGTGACGGTGGCGACGCCGTCCTGCGTCGAGACACGGATCTTCTGATAGTCCACAGCGGCTCTCCCTTCGTTCGTTGGGGAGAGTCTAGGCGCCTTTGCCCCTTGGGAAGGCTAGTAGAATTTTCACAAGGAAACGCCGCCGATCCTCACGGAGCGGCGGCGCCAGGTAGGTCTTCTGCTGAAGAAGCTTAGGCCGCGTTGGCCGAGGCCGGCATGGATTCCGCCGCCGTGACGCGGTTACGACCACCGCGCTTGGAGGCGTAGAGCGCCGCGTCGGCGCGTTCCATGATCGAGTGGCCGTGCTCGCCCGGCGTGCGCTCGGCGAAGCCCGACGAAATGGTGATGGCGCCCAGGTCCTCGTTGGTCGAGCGACGCTTGAGCATGCGCGAGGAGACCTCGACGCGGATCTCTTCCAGGGTGGTGGCGACCACCGCGGCGCTTTCGCGCGGGAAGATCATCGCAAATTCCTCGCCGCCGTAACGAGCGGCGAAGCGCGGCGGGGCGGCGACGCGGCCGATCACCGAGGCGACGTAGCGGATGACCTGATCGCCGGTCTGGTGGCCCCAGGTGTCGTTGAAGCCCTTGAAGTGGTCGATGTCGAGCACGGCCAGGCAGATCGTCGTGCCGGTGTCGTCGGCGTCCTGGCAGGCGCGGTCCAGCTCTTCGTCGAAGGCCTTGCGGTTGGCCAGGTTGGTCAGGCCGTCGGTGGTGGCGTCGCGGCGGACCTGTTCCAGGTGCTCGCGCAGGCGCTCGACCTCGGCGGTGGAGTCGGCCAGGCGCGTTTCCAGCGACTGGTTTTCCTTGTGCACGCGGCGGGTGGCGTCGGCCAGGTTGCCGACCACGGCCTTGATGGCTTCGACGTCGGTCGACTTGTCCAGGCTCTTGGTCGCGCCGGCCAGTTCCTTGCCGAAGGCGGCGTTGGACTTCTGGGCGTTCTGGATGGCCTTGGAGACGGCTTCCAGTTCCTTGGACAGGATGTCGCCGGCGTCGCGGATCTGTTCGTTCAGGCGGGCCTTGGGCAGATAGGTGGCGGCCAGCTCTTCGCTGACCAGCTCGGTCATCGGTTCGCCCAGGGAGATCAGGCGGGTCAGCTCACGCGCCAGCGCGCCGTCCGGGTCGGCGACGTAATGCGTCCACAGCTCGAAGTTCAGCGCGGTCGGCCACACCTGGTGGCGTTCCATGAGCTCCAGCGCACGCGAGGCGATCTTGTAGGCCTCGGGACCGCGCAGCGTGGTTTCGACGTCCGACATCTTTTCTTCCCCCATCGGTGCTTTCCCTTGCGGAAACCCCGATCGCTTGGAGCCTGACCTTAAACTGGAGAGTTCTTACGAGGCGTTAAGAACGAACAACGTTCGCTTGCGCCTCGTCTTCGGCTCGCTCATGGTGATCAATGATAAGATTGGCTTCGCGCCGGAACGCGGGGCCCGGGGAGGAGCGACAACGCCATGAATGCACCGGTGAATCTGTCCTTCGACGCCCACAAGGCGGCGATGAACGACGTGTTGCAGCGCCAAAAGGCCGCGCACCTAAAAAATGGGCCGCCGAGCGTCGAAAAGCGTATCGATTGGCTCAACCGCTCGATCGATCTTTTGATCGGTCATCAGGCCGAAATCGCCCGCGCCGTTAATGAAGATTTCGGCTCGCGCTCGCCTGAAGCGACCGCGCTGACCGATGTCGCCGGCTCGATCGGGCCGCTGAAATTCGCCCGTGAAAACGTCGCCAAATGGACGCGCCCCGAGAAGCGCAAGACCACGCCGGCGATCCTGGGTTTGTTCGGCGCCAAGGCCACTGTGCAGTGGCAGCCCAAGGGGGTGGTGGGCGTGATCAGCCCGTGGAACTTCCCGGTCAACCTGACCTTCGCCCCGCTGGCCGGGATCTTCGCGGCCGGCAACCGGGCGATGATCAAGCCGTCGGAATTTACGCCGGCCACCTCCGAGCTGCTGAAGGCGATGTTCGCCAAGGCGTTTGCCGAGGACGAGGTCGCGGTGTTCGTCGGCGGCCCCGAAGTGGGTCAAGCCTTCGCGGGGCTAGCCTTCGACCACCTGGTCTTCACCGGCGCGACCTCGGTGGCCAGGCACGTGATGCGGGCGGCGGCCGAGAACCTGGTGCCGGTGACCCTGGAGCTGGGCGGCAAGAGCCCGGTGATCCTGTCGCGCGGGGCCGACATGGCCACCGCCGCGGCGCGGATCATGAACGGCAAGACCCTGAACGCGGGCCAGATCTGCCTGGCGCCGGACTATGTCTTCGCCCCGCAGGACCAGGTCGAGAGCTTCGTGGAGGAGGCCAAGGCCGCCGTCGGTCGTTACTTCCCGACGATCAAGGACAACCCGGACTACACCGCTGTCGTCGCCCAGCGCCACTACGACCGGGTGAAGGGTTATGTCGACGACGCCCGGGCCAAGGGCGCGCGGATCGTCGAGATCAATCCGGCCGGCGAGGACCTGACCCAGCAGGAACACCGCAAGATCGCCCCGACCCTGATCCTGGATCCCACCGACGACATGAAGGTGATGCAGGAAGAGATCTTCGGCCCGGTGCTGCCGGTGAAGACCTACAAAAACGTCGACGAGGCCGTGGACTATGTGAACGCCCACGACCGGCCGCTGGCGCTCTACTGGTTCGGGACCGACGAGGCCGAGAAAGACCGGGTGCTGGAGCGCACGACCAGCGGCGGGGTGACCGTCAATGACGTGATCTTCCACGTCGCCCAGGAGGACCTGCCGTTCGGCGGCGTCGGCCCGGCCGGCATGGGCGCCTATCACGGCCACGACGGCTTCCGCGAGTTCAGCCACCGCAAGGCGGTGTTCCAGCAGCTGAAGAAGGACATCGCCCCGATGCTGGGTCTGCGCCCGCCGTACGGGGAGGGGATCCGCAAGTACCTGGCCGGGCAGATCAAGAAGTAGCTTCAACAGGACGGCGCGGCATGCTCCAAGCGGCGCATGTCGTTGCCTCTGCGTCCCATCGTCGAAGCCCAGGACTTGCCTCGAATGCAGGTCCCCGAACTGCGCGAGCGTTTCGCGCGGGGCGAGACCGGGATCGCCTGGTCGCCGGAGCATGACGCCTCGGTCGGCGCGCCGGCGGGTGTTTTGGGCGGTCCGGAAGCGACTGCCTGGCCGTATGACTTCGCCAACCCGCCGCCGGTGGACGTGCCAGCGACCTGCGCGATCGGCGAGGCCTGGTGGTTTCCGCGCTTCGGCGGCCTGATCGGGACCGACGGCGCGCTCTACAACGCCACGATCGGCGAGGTCCGGCACGGGTCTCAGGATCTGTCGATCCTGCCCGGCGTCGGGGAGAATACGACCCGATTCACTCCGCCTGTCGCGGCGCCCGAGATCGAGGCGGGAGCGGTGTTCCTGCCTTGGGGCGCGGGCTTCAACTACGGTCATTTCGTCATCGACGCCTTGACCTCGCTGCAACTGCTGGAGCGGGCTGGCCTGCTGGAGGGCGTTCCGGTGCTGGCCCCGAAACTGACGCCCTGGCAGCGCGACTTGATCGCTCTGGCGTTCCCCAACCTCGTGGTCCGGGAGGTCGAGGCGCCGGTCGTGCGGCTGAAGCGGGCGGTCTTCGCCACCAGCATGGACCACTTCCTGCACCACCCGAACGGCGTGCTGGCGGACGTCGCCGCGCGGGTCCTGGCGCGGGCGCCGGCCGGCAAGGGCGCCAAGCGCGTCTATCTATCCCGCCGGGGCCAATCGATGCGGGTGATGGTCGGCGAGGCCGCGTTCGAGAAGGCCCTGGCCGCGCGCGGCTTCACCATCGTGCGGCCCGAGACCCTGAGCGCCGGCGAGCAGGTCGCCCTGATCCGCGACGCCGACGTGCTGGTCGGCGCCAGCGGCGCGGCCCTGGCCAATGCGGTCTTCCTGCAGCCTGGCGCGCGGGTCGTGGAGATCCAGCCGCTGAACTTCACCAGCCAGTGGGTGAGGGCGGCCTGCCGGCAGGTCAGGGTCGACTGGCGCGGTTATGTCTGCGCCTCACCATGCCCGGCGCGTGAGGCGCCGCTGCTGGCCAGGTTCCGCCGAGGCTTCAAGTTCGCCTTCAGGCCGCCCTTGGACGACCTGTTGGCGTTTGTGGATGCGGCGCTCTAGAGGATGCCCTTGCGGCCCGGGACCCACGGGTCCAGCGGCTGCTGCTCCTCGCGCTTGACCATGCCGTAGTAGCCGGCGACCCAGACGATCGCGAAGGTGAACAGGCCGCCCCAGAAGCCGCCTGGCGTGGCGAACCACACCGTCAGGCCACTGATCGAGGCCGCGAGGCCCAGCATCGACCAGCGCAGCAGCACCGAGAAGGCGTGATAGGTCTTCTCGTGCGAGATCAGGATGGCTTCCTTGTCGAGTTCGGGTTCGATGGCGGCCACGTTGCAGTCCTCCCATTCGTTTTTGGGTTCTGGCGGACCGGCCGAGCTCCGGCGCGATCAAAGCCGAGAACGGACAATACGATAACAGTGTTCCGCGAGCCTGGCCATTGGGCCAGCGGCGTCCGTCCGGTTAGGCTCCAATCTCGCCCGCGATTCTGGAGGGACCCGTGCGCAGTCCCCTGAAGCTGCTGCTGCCCGCGCTGATCCCGTCCTGGAACTTCTTCGACGTGATCGCGCCATCGCCGCGCGTGGAGTACGCCCGGCTGCGCTCGATCGGCGACACGGCAGGCGACTGGAAGGCGTTCCGACCACGGCCTGAGCGCCTGTCGCCGCTGGAGATGCTGACGCGCCTGATCTGGAACCCGCGCTGGAACGAGAGCCTGTTCCTGGTCAGCTGCGCCGAGCGCCTGGGCGATGACGAGACCGCCCATAGCGAGAGCGAGATCTTCAAACGCATCGCCGCCGATGTGGTCCGCGAGCCGCAGGACGCCGAACGGCCCTGGCTGTGCTTCCGCGTGATCTTCGTCAGCCGCGTAGGCGAGGCCTTGATAGACGAGGTTCAGTACCAGCCCGCACCGCGCCTTCTGGCTGAGATCGTGGTCGCATGAGCCTGCAGCTTGCCGCTCGCCTGACCGAGATTCTGCTGGCCCTGGCGCTGATCCAGCAGAGCCTGGAGCATTTGGTGCGGTTCCGGAATGAACAACTGCTGTTCGGCGTCCGGATCGCTCTGTGCCTGCTGGTGCTGGCCGGTATCGCAGCGCCCTGGCCGCTGGTCGGGCTGGCGAGCCTGTCGGTGCTGATCCTGTATCGCTTCGAGGGCCCGTATAACGGGGGCAGCGACCGGATGGGCCTCTTGGCCCTGTGGTGCCTGACTGCTTCGCGCCTGCTACCGACACCGCCCGTGCAGGAGCTGGCCTTCGGCTATCTGGGCGCGCAGCTGATCCTGTCCTACGTCATCTCCGGCGGGGTCAAGATCGTGAACCCCGATTGGCGCTCGGGCCGCGCACTGGCCGATGTCTTCCGGTTCTCGGCCTATCCGGTCAGCGAGGCCCTGCGCGCCTGGGCCGACCGACCGCGCGTGCTGCTGGCGATGTCGTGGGCGGTGATGGGCTTCGAGCTGATCTTCCCGCTGACGCTGTTGTGGAAACCCGCCCTGATCGCCGGGTTGGTGGTCGCTGCGACCTTCCATCTAGCCAATGCCTGCCTGTTTGGCCTTAACCGGTTCTTCTGGACCTGGCTGGCGGCCTATCCGGCCATCCTGTGGCTGCAGGGGCGGCTGTTCCACTGAGGGGCCGAAACCTCGTCCTTCGACAAGCTCAGGATGAGGTCTCTACTGAACGACCATCGAAGTAGCCCTCATCCTGAGCCTGTCGAAGGACGAGGGCGGGCCAAGCAAAAGGCGCCGAACCTGAGGTCCGGCGCCTTTGTCATTCGATCGAGGTCGAAACCTTACTTGCCGCGCGGCGGACGCGCCAGGAAGGCCGGGACGTCGTTGCCGAAGCCGACCACGCGACGGTCGTCGTCGTCGCGGTCGCGGACCGGCTGGACGCCGCGCACAGGACGCTCGGGGCGTTCCGGCCGCTCGCTGCGCTCAGGGCGTTCGCTACGTTCCGGACGCTCGGCGCGTTCAGCACGCTCCGGACGTTCAGCGCGGGCAGGGCGCTCCGCACGCTCAGGACGTTCCGCGCGTTCGGGACGCTCGGCTTCAACCGCCGGAGCGGCGTCGGCGCGCGGGGCGCGATCGCGTTCGCGGCGCGGGCGGCGCTCGCGGGCGGGACGTTCCTCGGCTACAGCGGCTTCGGGCGCTTCAGTCGCGGCGACGACGGCCTCGGCCGGCGCGTCGGCGGCGGCTTCTTCGGTGCGACGGCCACGGCTGCGCGGGGACGGACGGTCGCCACGGTCGGGGCGATCACCACCGCGATCACGACCACCGCGCTTGCGGTCACGGTCGCCGTCGCGCTTGACGGTCACGGCGTTGGAGTAGTCGAGCTCGAGCTTCTCTTCGTCCGGGGTCGAGCCGATCAGCTTGACCACCTTGTCGAAACCCTTGTCGTCGGCCGGGGTGACCAGCATGTAGGTCACGCCCGTGCGGCCGGCGCGGCCGGTGCGGCCGATGCGGTGGACGTAGTCGTCGGCGTGGTGCGGAACGTCGTAGTTGAACACGTGGCTGACGGCCGGGATGTCCAGGCCGCGCGCGGCGACGTCCGAGGCCACCAGGATCTTCAGCGCGCCCGAGCGGAAGTCCGCCAGGGTCTTCATGCGCTGGCTCTGGTCCAGGTCGCCGTGGATCGGAGCGGCGTCGAAGCCGTGCACCTTCAGCGACTTGGCGACGATGTCGACTTCGGTCTTGCGGTTGCAGAACACGATGCCGGTCTCGATGCCGGCCTTCTCGACCAGGGCCCGCAGCGCCAGGCGCTTGGCCTTGGGGTCAGAGGTCGGAACCTTGACCAGCAGCTGGGTGATGTTGGCGTTGGTCGTGGCGGGCTTGGCCACCTCGATCCGCACCGGGTCCTTCAGGAACTGCTTGGTCAGGCGCGTGATTTCCGGCGGCATGGTGGCCGAGAAGAACAGCGTCTGCTTCTTGGGCGGCGTCATCTTGAAGATGCGCTCGATGTCGGGGATGAAGCCCATGTCCAGCATGCGGTCGGCTTCGTCGACGACGAGGAACTGCACGCCGGTCATCAGCAGCTTGCCGCGCTCGAAGTGGTCGAGCAGGCGGCCCGGCGTGGCGATCAGTACGTCGACGCCGCGGTCCAGCTTCTTTTCCTGGTCGCCGAACGAGACGCCGCCGATCAGCAGCGCCCACGAGAGCTTGGTGCCCTTGGCGTACTTCTCGAAGCTGGCGGCCACCTGGTCGGCCAGTTCGCGGGTCGGGGCGATGACCAGGGCGCGCGGCATGCGGGCCTTGGCGCGGCCCGACTGCAAGCGGTCGATCAGCGGCAGGGTGAAGGCGGCGGTCTTGCCGGTGCCCGTCTGGGCGATGCCAAGCACGTCCTGGCCCGCGAGGGCGACCGGAATGGCCTGGGCTTGAATGGGCGTCGCAGTGGTATAGCCGGTGTCGGCGACCGCCTGCAGGGTCGTGGGCGAAAGCCCGAGGTCGGTAAATTCGGTCATTACACGCTGGTCTGATCGGAGCCGCCCGTGCTTGGGCGAGCGGGCGGCGCGGATTCGCCAGACCTGCTCCGAAGGTGGGGATAAATAGGCGTAAAGTCGGCAAAGTCAATCGCCACAAGGCGATAGGGGGTATTCGGAAGATGAGCGACAACGGCTGGAAAGATTCCGCCAAGGCCTGGATCGCCGACATGGGCGAGGCTGGAGACTACGGACGCCAGTGGGTGCTGGACGCGCCTATGACCGAGCGCCTGCGCTTGCTGACGCCCGGCCAGGCCCTGGATGTGGGCTGCGGGGAAGGGCGGTTCTGCCGGATCCTGCGCCGCGAGGGCTTCGCCCCCGTGGGCCTGGACCCGACCGCGGAGTTGCTGGACGCGGCGCGAGCGAAGGATCCGGACGGGATCTATGTCCACGGCCAAGCCGAGGTCCTGGACTTCCCCGACGCCAGCTTCGATCTGGTGGTCAGCTGCTTGTCCTTGATCGACATCGAAGCCGCCGACCGGGCCATCGCCGAGATGACCCGGGTCCTGAGGCCTGGTGGGACGCTGCTGATCGCCAATCTGACCAGTTTCTCGACGGCCCGCGCGCATGGGGGCTGGCAAAAGAACGTGTTGGGCCACAAGACCCAGTTCGCCATCGACCACTATCTGGAGCCTCGCGCCAGCTGGGAGGAATGGCGCGGCATTCGTATCCTCAACTGGCACCGTCCGCTGAAGGACTACATGCATTGGTTCCTGGGCCAGGGGCTTGTCCTGACCCACTTCGACGAGCCCGCGCCGCATGGTGGGCCGGCCGAGCGTGCTGACAGATACCGGCGCGTGCCCTGGTACCTCATCATGGAGTGGCGCAAGCCTTAAGGCCCCTCTATATCCGCCAGCACATGACGATCGACCACGACTCCCGCCTTCGGCGCCTTCGTTTCCGCGCCTGGCATCGCGGCTTCCGGGAAGCGGACCTCATTCTGGGCCCGTTCGCGGATGTCCATGGCCCGAACCTCACCCCAGAGCAGATCGACACGCTGGAGACCCTGCTCGAGGAGTCGGACCGCGAGATCTACGCCTGGATCGTCGGCCAGGAGCCGACCCCTGAAAAGTTCGAGACGGACGTCCTGGCGATGATCCGTGCGTTCAGGTTCGAGGCGCACGCCTCGCGCCCGACCGGAGACGGCGCTTAAAAGCATGAGCTACGACGCCAAACAGATCGCCAAGGCCGCGGGCGGCCTGACCCTGGCCGGCGCGCCGGAGGGCTTCGACGCGCTGGTGATGGCCGACATCGCCCGGGCGCGCGGCGGCCTGACGGCGTTCGTGGCCCGCGACACCGCTCGCGCCGGCGCCTTCATCGACGCCCTGAAGTTCTTCGCGCCCGAGATCGAGGCCGTGCTGTTCCCGTCGTGGGACTGCCTGCCTTACGACCGCATCGGTCCGTCCTCGGGCGTCTCGGCCACACGGATGGCGACGCTGTCGCGCCTGGCCCGAGGCCTGGGCGAGAGCAAGCCGGCCATCCTGGTCATCGCCGCGCCGGCCCTGCTGCAGCGCGTGCCGACCAAGGACGTGCTGCTGCGCGCCTCCTACTCGGCCAAGGTCGGCAATGTCGTCGATATCAAGGATCTGGAACGCTATTTCGCCGTCAACGGCTACACCCGCGCCTCGACGGTGTCGGAGCGTGGCGAGTTCGCGATCCGGGGCGGCGTTATCGACGTCTATCCGCCGGCCGCCGAGGAGCCGGTGCGTCTGGACCTGTTCGGCGACACGCTGGAAAGCATCCGCGCTTTCGATCCCGAGACCCAGCGCTCGACCAGGCAGCTGAAGGAAATCGACCTGCTGCCGGTCAGCGAGGCTCTGCTGGACGCCGACGGCATCTCGCGGTTCCGCAAGGGTTATGTCGCCGAGTTCGGCGCGCCGGGCGATGATCCGCTGTACGCCGCCGTCAGCGAGGGCGGCCGTCGCGCCGGGCTCGAGCACTGGCTGCCGTTGTTCTACGAGCGGATGGCGACCCTGTTCGACTATCTGCCGGCCGGATCCCTGATCGGCGTCGACCACCAGGCCGCCGAGGCCCGCGACGAACGCCTGGCGATGATCGCCGACGCCTATGACGCCCGCGCCAGCGCCGACCGCAAGTCGGCCTATCGTCCGTTGGCCCCTGAGGCTCTCTACCTGACCGCCGCCGAGTGGGACCGCGAGCTCACCGACCGCACGCACCGCCTGTTCACACCGTTCCAGCCCCAGGGCCTGGACGTGGTCGACATGGGCGCCAAACTGGGCCGGGTCTTCGCCGCCGAGCGCGCCCAGGACAGCGTCAACCTGTTCGAGGCCACCGCCGACCACGCCAAGAAGCTGGCCGCCGAGGGCAAGCGGGTGCTGTTCGCCTCGTGGTCCGAGGGCTCGTCCGAGCGCCTGGGGACCATGCTGGCCGACCATGGCCTGAAGAAGATCCCCTATGCCGGCTACTGGCAAGCTGCCAAGGCCAATGACCCGAAGACCCCGCAGCGGGTCGTGCTGCCGCTGGACCATGGCTTCGAGACCGACCAGCTGGCGGTCATCTCCGAGACCGACATCCTGGGCGACCGCCTGGCCCGCCCGCGCAAGAAGCGCCGCGCCGCCAACTTCCTGGCCGAGGCCTCGGCCCTGACGCCAGGCGACCTGGTCGTCCACATCGACCACGGCATCGGCCGCTACGAGGGCCTGAAGACCCTCGACGTCCAGGGCGCGCCGCACGACTGCCTGGACCTGATGTACGGCGGCGAGGCTAAGCTGTACCTGCCCGTCGAGAATATCGACCTGCTGACCCGCTACGGCGCCTCGGACCCCGAGAGCGTGCAGCTGGACAAGCTGGGCGGCGCGGCCTGGCAGGGTCGCAAGGCCAAGGCGAAAGAGCGTCTGCGGGTCATGGCCGAGGGCCTGATCCAGATCGCCGCCGCCCGGCAGCTGAAGTCCGTCGAAGAGACTGACGCGCCCCAGGGCGTGTTCGACGAGTTCTGCGCCCGCTTCCCCTACGAGGAGACGGACGACCAGCTCAGCGCCATCCACGACGTGCTGGAGGACCTGGCGTCCGGCAAGCCGATGGACCGCCTGATCTGCGGCGACGTCGGCTTCGGCAAGACCGAAGTGGCCCTGCGCGCGGCCTTCGTGGTGGCGATGAGCGGCAAGCAGGTGGCCATCGTCTGCCCGACGACGCTGCTGGCCCGCCAGCACTACAAGACCTTCAAGGACCGCTTCCAGGGCTGGCCGATCAAGGTCACGCGCCTGTCGCGCCTGGTCACCGGCAAGGAAGCCGCCGAGGCCCGCGAAGGCCTGGCCGACGGCACGATCGAGATCGTGGTCGGCACCCATGCGGTGCTGTCCAAGCAGGTCTCGTTCAAGGACCTGGGCATGGTCATCGTCGACGAGGAGCAGCACTTCGGGGTCAAGCACAAGGAGAAGCTCAAGGAGCTTCGCGCCGACGTGCACATGCTGACCCTGACCGCCACGCCGATCCCGCGCACCCTGCAGATGGCGCTGTCGGGCATCCGCGAGATGTCGATCATCGCCACCCCGCCGGTCGATCGCCTGGCGGTGCGCACCTATATCAGCCCGTTCGACCCGGTGACCCTGCGCGAGGCCCTGCTGCGCGAGAAGTATCGCGGCGGCCAGTCCTACTACGTCGTGCCGCGCATCAAGGACCTGGAGGACATCGAGAAGTTCCTCCGCACCCAGGTGCCCGAGGTGAAGTACGTCGTCGGCCACGGCCAGATGGCGGCCACCCAGCTGGAAGACGTGATGACGGCTTTCTACGAGGGCCAGTACGACGTGCTTCTTGCGACGACTATCGTCGAAAGTGGGCTGGATATCCCGTCGGCCAACACCCTGATCGTCCACCGCGCCGACATGTTTGGCCTGGCCCAGCTCTACCAGATCCGGGGTCGCGTCGGCCGGTCCAAGGCCCGGGCCTACGCCTATCTGACCACGCCGGTCGAGAAGTCGCTGACCCTGTCGGCCGAGAAGCGCCTGCAGGTGCTGCAGTCGCTGGACAGCCTGGGCGCCGGCTTCCAGCTGGCCAGTCACGACCTGGACCAGCGCGGCGGCGGCAACCTGTTGGGCGACGAGCAGAGCGGCCACATTAAGGAGATCGGCGTCGAGCTCTACCAGCAGATGCTGGAGGACGCGGTCGCCGAACTCCGCCAACGCCAAGGTCAGGAAGCCCTGCTGGAGGATCGGGGCTGGTCGCCGCAGATCAACACCGGCGCGGCCGTGATGATCCCGGACGAGTACGTCCCGGACCTGAACGTCCGCCTGTCGCTCTATCGCCGCCTGTCCGACGCCGAGCAGGCCGCCGATCGCGAAGCCCTGGCCGCCGAGATGATCGACCGCTTCGGCCCGCTGCCACCCGAGACCGACAGCCTGCTCAAGGTCGTCGCCATCAAGGGTTTGTGCCGCGAAGCCAATGTCGCCAAGATCGATGTCGGCCCGAAGGGCGCCGTCGCAAGCTTCCGCAACGACACCTACGCCAACCCGCTGGGGCTGATGCAGTACGTCGGCAAGAACAGCATCATCTGGAAGGTGCGTCCGGACCAGAAGGTCGTGGTCAAGGGCGAGTGGGACACCCCCGCTCAGCGCCTGGACGCGGCCGAGAAGATCCTGGCGGTGCTGGCGAAACTGGCCAAGGAGTAGGGGCTCTTAGACCCCCGGCTTCTTGGCGGTGCGGATCTTCTGGAGCACGCCCTTCAGCTCCTCGCCCGACAGCGCGCCGGGGATGAGATAGCCGTTGATCACCAGGCCGGGCGTGCCCTGAAATTGCAGCAGCGCCGCCTCGCGCGCGTTGCGCGCCAGGATGGCGTCGATCTCGCCGCCGCGGGCCTTGAGGTCGCGGGTCAGTCGGGCCCAGTCCACGCCAGCCTGCTTGGCGACGGCGTCGACCATCGGCTTGTCGCTGAGGCGGGTAGGCGAGAGCATGAAGGCCCGATGCACGGCCTCGTACTGGCCCTGATAGGTCGCCGCCAGCGCCACCCGCGCGGCGTGCTCGGACACGTCGCCGAAGATCGGCCAGTCCTTGTGGACGACGGCCAGCCGGCTGTCGGTCTTCAGCGCATCGGCCAGGACCGGCTCCATGCGCTTGCAGTAGCCGCAGTTGTAGTCGCCGTACATCACGATGACGACGTCGGGAGCTGTCGCGCCGAGGCGCGGAACGCCGGGGTCCTTGAGCAGATCCTTAAAGCCGTATTCGGCGGCGGAGGCGGTTCCGCAGATTGCCAACGCGACGACGGACAAGGCGAGCGCCACGAACTGACGGAACGGCATGGCGGGTACTCCGGAGACCAGGGGCGCAGGCATAGCGGATTCGATGGAAAAACCCCTCTCTCATGGAGAGAGGGAGGGGCCCGCCGCGAAGCGGTGGGAGGTGAGTGGGTACGCCGGTCGACGGCGTGCCGGCACTCCGTCAGACGTCCTAACCACTCACCCCAACCCTCTCTCTAAGAGAGAGGGAGCTTTATGGGGATTAAGCGGCCTCTATCCTCGGAATTCGCGATATAGACTTCTGTAAAATCAACGCCCTGTCGATTTTACGCGCCTCCGAATGATCCGCGCTCAGAACCCCTCGACAATGGTCCCACCTCGTCGCGAGGAAAGGGCGCATGGCCAGCGACCGTTGCGGCGGCGGGGTGTGATCGAGCGGTGAAGGTCCGAGGGGGATACTCGGACGGTCCGGGGCTTCAGCGTGCTGGCTGAACCCGCCCGCCGTTGGCGTGGTCGAAGGCAAAGGGGTGTGTCTTAGCCATTTTTGGCTCGCCTTCTTCGACCGTTGGAACTTGCCGGAAACGGCGGGGTCCGGCTCCCGGTAAGGCCTGAACAGGGCCACCTGACGGGACGCTGGCGGATAACGATCGCGCGGAGCGTCTGGCTTCGTCGAAACGGTACTAACTCAAACACAGTCCGGGCGCGGCCCGGCGCTCCGCGTCCCTTTCCACCCACTCGCAGCTTCGGGGCGCGAGGGCGATGAAACACGTTCCCTCCCCCTCGATGGGGGAGGGGCAGGGGTGGGGGTGACTACGGCGTCGGATGCCGCGCACGGCGTCCAGCTCAGCAGGTCACCCCATCCCCAACCCTTCCCCATCAAGGGGAAGGGAGAAGACTCCATCAATCCGCGAAGTAAGCCACGTGGACGTGCATGTGACCGATATCCTTGCCCCCGAAGACCAGGCCGTTGGGGCCGATGTGGACGTGCTTGTCCAGGTCGTCGCGGTGCAGCTCGATCGTGTCGCCATTACAGGTGTCGGTCAGGCGGATGGTCTCGGGCACCTGGGTGGCGGTCGAGTCCAGCGAGGTGAAGCCGTTGGTGGTCAGGATGCCGAACTGGCGCCACTTCTTGGGCTTGGCCTGCTTGCCGTTCCAGTTCTCGCCCAGGCGGGCGCTGGCGATGTGCTGGACCGGGATGTCGCTGATGCCGAACAGGTTGTCGCGGCGCCATTGCTGATAGAACCAGCTGTCGACACTGCCGGCCGAGCAGAAGTTCTCGCTGACGATATTGGGCCAGCTGTCGCGGATGGCCGTGGCCTTGGCGTTGAACAGCTGGAAGTAGCCGTTCGGCTCGAAATTGGTCTGCTCGCCCTTGCCCTCGACCTTCTGGCTGTCGACGCGGCTGGTGAAGTACAGGCAGCCCGGGTTCCACGAGTGCGACATGAACAGCTCGTAGAAGCCCTCGAACATGACGATGTCGGCGTCGGTGAAGACGATCCAGTCCGCGTCCTTCAGCCCCTTGAGGCCGTCGTTCAGCATCTTGCCCTTGTTGAAGGCGTGGTCGTCGTCGAAGCAGCGGTCCGAGATCACCAGGGTCGCGCCGTTTTCCTTGACCACTTCCTGGGTGCGCAGGTCGTCGCTGGAGGTGACGACGATCATCTCGTCGAACTCGCGCATGTTCTGCGGCAGGGTCAGGGCCAGGTCGTCGCCGTAGCCGACCGAGGTCAGGACGCAGGCCAGTTTGCGCGGCTTGGTCGAGTTGTGGCCGATGCCGACGCGGCGGCCCGAGCTGGCGTCGCCCACGTAATTGTCGCGGGTCTCGACCTGGCGCTTCTGCATGTGCAGGGCGGGGTCGAACATCTCATAGGCGCGCTTGCGGATCGCCGGGCTGCCCAGCTTCTTGAGGATCTGCTTGTGCTCGGCCGAGATGATGTCGCGGTCCAGCAGGTCAAGCTGCGACGGACCCGGCTGGGCCAGGCCGCAATAGTTGCAGAGGTCCAGCTGGTCCTTGAAGTCTTCGGGCGTGCGCTGCCACCAGCCGTGCTCGACCGGCCAGGCGCGCTGGCCGTCGAAATACAGGCGGTCGATGGCGCCGGCCACTTCACAGAAATAGGCGCCCTTGTCGTTGATCGTCGCCGACCACAGCTTCTGCACCCAGCAGTTGTCGCGGTTGTACTCCCACTCGGCGTCCGACATGCCGGTCGCCTGGGTGTAGTCCTTGCGGCTGATCAGCAGCGCCTGGTGCTGGCCCGCGGTCTCGTGGGTGTTGGTGTTGAAGTGGCTGTAGACCTCCATGATGGTCTCGTAGTTCTTGTAGAACCCGTTCCCGAGGCTGGTCCAAAGCCCGCGACCGTTCGAGCGGTCGAACAGGCGCTGCGTGGCGAAGTCGTTGAAGTCCTTGATCGGCGCCTTGCCGTTATTGGTGTTCGGGCCGCCCCACAGCTCGGCGAACCGGCGCGAGATCTGCTCGAAATTGCCGTGCAGGGTGGGTTCGCCGGCGATGACGCCGATCACCTTGTTCGGGGCGTTCCAGCCTTCCATGCTCTTTACCGAGCGTTCGAAGGTCTCCAGCTCCATGTCGCGGCGCTGGGTCTGGTGCGGGATCAGCCGCGTGCAATTGCTGCAGGCCAAGTGGCACTTGGTGCTGATGTCGATCTGGACGATGTCCATGTCGGCGGGCGAGCGCATCGGGATCTCCGTTCCGGACGCACCCGATTCGGGGTGCGACGGTTAACGCAGACCATGCCTGCGTTAATCTCTCGGGTCGATAATACTGATCGCCGCACCCAGACTCTAGACTTCCGACTACAGATCCAGGGCGTAGAGACGGCGGTCGCGACGCTCGCCGTCGCGGTGCACGGCGCCTTTCAGATAGCCCTCGGCCTTGAAGCCCAGCTTCTGCAGCAGGTGCTCGGCGCGGTTGTCGCCGACGTGGGTGCTGGCCACCAGGCTCTTGAGGCCGCTGCTGGCCCCATAGGCGAGGAGGGCGCTGACCGCCTCGGCGCCGAAGCCCTGGCCCCAGCCCTTGCGGTCGACCACGAAGCGGATCTCGGCCCGGTCGTGGCGCTTGTCGATGTCGATGAACTCGCAATAGCCCAGGAACGCGCCACTGGTCGTATGGCGGATGCACCAGTAGGCGGCGTCGCCGGCGACCATCTGGTCGACCTGGGCGGCGACGCGGCTGGTCACCTCGTCAGGATCCTCGATCGGCTCCTGGTCCAGGTTCGACATCACTTCCGCATCACTGAGGAACGGATAGATCAGGGGCGCGTCGTCGACCGTCAGGGGAGCGAGGGTCAGGCGTTCGGTCTCGAGGATCATGCGGTCCGGAGAATTGGCTTGGGGGACTTAAGGGACTTGGGGGGCTTGCGTGGGAGAGCACGCTTCCCAGCTATGGCGCGTAGCCGCCTCTAGTGGTAGAGGGGCCGCTTCGTTTTTCGCGTGGCATTTCGCCCGCGCCCGGATCGAGAACAACTTCGTCATGCTCATCGGCGTCCTGCTGGCCATCAATATCGTCGTCTGCCTCGGTCTGATCGGGGTCGTCCTGCTGCAACGCTCGGAAGGCGGCGCGCTGGGCATGGGCGGCGGCAACACCGGCTTCATGACCGCCCGCGGCGCCGGCGACCTGCTGACCCGCATCACCTGGATCCTGTTCTCCATCTTCCTCGTGATCAGCCTGACGCTGACGATCCTGACCGGTCGCTCCAACACCGGCGGCTCGGTCACCGACCGCCTGAACATCCAGAGCCTGGACGCCAAGACCCTGAACGCGGCGCCGCTGCCTCAGGCTCCCGCGACCGATCCGGCGGCCGCCCAGCCGGGCGCCATCCAGGCTCCGGCCCCGCAGATCAACGCCCCGGCCCCGACCGCGCCGCAGCCCTCGCTGCTGGCTCCGGCACCGGCGGCGCCGGCCCCGACTCAAGCGGCCAAGAAGCCGGCCGCGGCTCCGAAGGCGGCGGCCAAGCCGGCCGAGACGGCTCCGGCGCCCGCAGCGACCCCGACGGTCGCGGCTCCGCCGACTGAGCAACCGAAACAATAACCGTCCCAAGACGGATCTGAACCGACCCCCGAGGGCAACCTCGGGGGTTTAATCTTGTTGATGAACGCAGGTCTTTTCACCGGCGTCGTCGAATCACGGGTAATCTGATCGCCCATGACGCGGTACATTTTCATCACCGGCGGCGTGGTTTCCTCGCTTGGCAAGGGTTTGGCCTCGGCGGCGCTCGGCGCGCTGCTGCAAGCGCGTGGCTACACGGTTCGCCTTCGTAAGCTCGACCCCTATCTCAACGTCGATCCGGGCACGATGAGCCCGTATCAGCACGGCGAGGTCTTCGTGACCGACGACGGGGCGGAAACCGACCTGGACCTTGGCCACTACGAGCGCTTCACCGGCGTGTCGGCCAAGAAGGCCGACAACATCACGACGGGCCAGATCTACAAGACGATCATCGAGAAGGAGCGCCGCGGCGACTATCTCGGCGCGACCGTCCAGGTGATCCCGCACGTCACCAACGAGATCAAGGACTTCGTCCTGTCGCCCGCCATGGACGAGACGGGCGGCAAGCCGGTCGACTTCGTGCTGGTCGAGATCGGCGGCACCGTCGGCGACATCGAGGGCCTGCCGTTCTTCGAGGCCATCCGCCAGCTGCGCCAGGACCTGCCGCGCGGCCAGAGCTGCTACGTGCACCTGACCTTGCTGCCGTTCATCAAGACGGCCGGCGAGATGAAGACCAAGCCGACCCAGCACTCGGTCAAGGAACTGCGCTCGATCGGCATCCAGCCCGACATCCTGCTGTGCCGCTGCGAGCAGGAGATTCCGGCCGAGGAAAAGCGCAAGATCGCGCAGTTCTGCAACGTGCGTCCCAGCGCGGTCATTCAGGCGATGGACTCATCGTCCATCTACGCCGTGCCGATCGACTATCACCAGGAAGGCCTGGACGCCGAGGTTCTCGACGTCTTCGGCATGCACGACGCCCCGGCGCCGGACCTGACGCGCTGGAAGACCATCGACGACACCGTTCAGCACCCCGACGGCGAGGTCACCATCGCCGTCGTCGGCAAATATACCGTCCTGAAGGACGCCTATAAGTCGCTGATCGAAGCCCTGCACCACGGCGGCCTGGCCAACAAGGTCAAGGTCAACCTGGACTGGGTCGAGAGCGAGACCTTCGAGGGCGACGAGGGCGCGGCCGCGGCCCGTCTCGAAAACGCCCATGCCATCATGGTGCCCGGCGGCTTCGGCGAGCGGGGCGCGGAGGGCAAGATCCGCGCGGCCCAGTTCGCTCGCGAGCGCAAGGTGCCGTACTTCGGCATCTGCTTCGGCATGCAGATGGCGGTGATCGAGACCCTGCGGAACGTCGCCGGCATCAAGGACGCCAGCTCGTCCGAGTTCGGTCCGACCGAGCGTCCCGTGGTCGGCATCATGACCGAGTGGATCAAGGGCAACGAGACCGTCCAGCGCCGCGCCAACGACGATCTGGGCGGCACCATGCGCCTGGGGGCCTACGAGGCGGTCCTGACGGCCGGTTCGAAGGTCGCCGAGATCTATGGCGGCACCGAGATCAGCGAGCGCCACAGGCACCGCTACGAGGTCAATATCGGCTACGCCCACCTGATGGAGGACGCCGGCCTGAAATTGACCGGCCGCTCGCCCAATGGCGTGCTGCCCGAGATCGTCGAGCGGGACGACCATCCGTGGTTCATCGGCGTCCAGTACCACCCGGAACTGAAGAGCCGCCCGTTCGCGCCACACCCGCTTTTCGCAAGCTTCATCGCCGCGGCGAAGGAGCACGGAAGGCTTGTGTGACGCTTTTTCCCCGGGTGCTTGCATCCGTGGAGAGATTCGGGCATAAGCCCCCGCTCACGCGGCGGCCTGGGTCGAACCCTAGTCGCCGCTCCTAATTTTCACGCTCAGCGAGCAGAGTCACTTCGATGGCCGTTCCCAAAAGAAAAACTTCGCCTTCTCGCCGGAACATGCGCCGGTCGCACCACGCCCTGGGCGCCAACTCGTTCGTCGAGGACAAGGACACCGGTGAGCTCCGCCGTCCGCACCATGTCGATCTGAAGACCGGCATGTACAACGGCAAGCAGATCCTGACGCCGAAGGAAGACTAAGGTCTCCTTCCGTCACTGACGGCTTTGAAAACGCCGCCCGGTCCGCCGGGCGGCGTTTTTCGTCGTATTTCCGTCGCGAAATAAAAGAACGGTGTTACGCTTCCCGCAAGGGAGGATACGCCCATGCTCACACGCCGCGACATAGCGGCGGGACTGGGTCTTTCGCTGGCCGCGCCACCGGCGCTGGCGGGCGCGATCACGTCGGTCTCGCTGTCTCAGACACCACCCGCTCCCGTCCCGCCGGTCGAGCAGCCGCTTCTGATCCTCGACGCCTCCCTGGACCAGGACGCCCGCCTGACCGTGCCGGTCATGATCAACGGGCAGGGGCCTTTCCAATTCGTCGTCGACACGGGCGCCGACCGCAGCGTCCTGACGCCCGGCATCGCCGAACGCTTGGCCCTGCCGCGCGGGCCGGACGTGATGGTGCACGGGGTCTCTGGTTCGGTCCTGAGCCAGACGGCGCGCGTGACCCTGTTGCGCAGCGGGGATTCGCGCCTGACGGACGCGACCCTGCCGGTCCTGCCGTACGAGCGCATCGGCGCGGACGGCCTGCTGGGCGTCGACATCCTCGAAGACCGCAACATCGTCATCGACTTCCGCAAGAAGCAGCTGGAGATCCGCCGCAGCTCACCGGTCAACGGCTCGTTCCGCTTGCCGCGTGAGGTCTCGGTCGTGGCCGATGAGAAGTTCGGGCGGCTGACCCTGGCCGACTCGCGGATCGCCGGAGCGCGGTCGCTGGCCTTCATCGATTCCGGGGGCGGGGTCAGCATCGGCAATATGGCCCTGGCCCGCGCCATCGCCGCGCGCCGACGCCGGTCGCCCGACTATTTCCAGCAGGCCAGGCTACTGACCGCCGGCGGCGAGATGCTGCTGGGCGAGTTCCGCGTCGTGCCCTCGATCACGATGGGCGAGCTGCGGATCACCAACATCCCGATGGCCTTCGCCGATCTGCATATCTTCGACGTCTGGGGGCTGAACGATCGTCCGGCGGCGCTGCTGGGCGTCGACGTGCTGCGCCTGTTCGCCCGGGTGGAGCTGGACTTCGGGCTGGGGCGGGTGCTGTTCCGGCTGGGGCAGGGCGGTCTGATCGCCCCGACCCTGAACGCCTAGGACCTACTGGGAGCGTCCGCGCGCCATCACCTGGCGGCGGCGCTCCTCGACCTTCTCGGGGGTGACCTCGCGGTTGTGGCCGGTGGAGCGAGCGTGCTCGGTTTGCAGGCCGTCGCCGAAGGCCTGGCCGTAGCCCTCGTCGATCAGCGACTTGTAGAACGACAGCGTCTCGACCGGGATCGAGGCCATGTCCTGCGCCAGCTTCAAAGCGGTTGGCAGCAGCTCAGCGGCCGGCACGACGCGATTGACCAGGCCCCAGTCAGCGGCCGTGCGGGCGTCCAGGAAGTTGCCGGTCAGGGACAGCTCCTTGGCCCGGTAGAGGCCGATCAGCCGCGAGAGCTTCTGCGACAGGCCCCAGCCCGGCATGATGCCGACGCGGGCATGGGTGTCGGCGAAGCGGGCGTTCTCCGAGGCGATCAGTACGTCGCAGGCCAAGGCCAGCTCGAAGCCGCCGGTGATGGCCACGCCGTTGATGGCGCCGATCACCGGCTTGCGGCAGGCTTCGACGGCTCGGACCGGGTTGGAGCGAGCGTCCTGGTCATTGGCGGCCCCCAGGCCGTCAGCGCCCAGCTCCTTCAAGTCGAGCCCGGCGGTGAAGGCCTTCTCGCCCGCGCCGGTCAGGATCACGACGCTGACCTCCGGATCGGCGTCCAGCGCGACCATGGCGTCATACAAGGCCTGCCGCAGCGCCTTGGAGAGAGCGTTCATCGCCTCGGGGCGATTGAGGGTGACGATGGCCACCGGGCCGCGTCGTTCGACGTCCAGCATGTGCTTCTCCCTTTGTGAGCGACGATCAGTCGGCCTCCCAAAGGGAAGTCAAGTTGCGCCTGGCTCGCATGGCGGCTAAAGCCTGCCGCGCCTTTTGGCCTTGAGGAGCAGTCATGACCGAGATCGTCGACATCATCGCCCGCGAAATTCTCGACAGCCGGGGCAACCCGACCGTCGAAGTCGACGTCATCCTGGAAGACGGCGCGTTCGGTCGCGCCGCGGTGCCGTCGGGCGCCTCGACCGGCGCTCACGAAGCCAACGAAAAGCGTGATGGCGACAAGGCCCGTTACCTGGGCAAGGGCGTCCTGCAAGCCGTCGACGCCGTCAACGGCGAGATCTTCGACGCCCTGTCGGGCGTGGACGCCGAAGACCAGCGCCGCCTGGACAACCTGCTGATCGAGCTGGACGGCACGCCGAACAAGGCCCGCCTGGGCGCCAACGCCATCCTGGGCGTCTCGCTGGCCGCCGCCAAGGCCGCCGCCGAGTCGGCCGGCCTGCCGCTCTACAAGTACGTCGGCGGCGTGAACGCTCGCGTGCTGCCGACCCCGATGATGAACATCATCAACGGCGGCGCCCACGCCGACAACCCGATCGACATCCAGGAATTCATGATCCTGCCGACCGGCGCGAAGGAATTCCGCGAAGGCCTGCGCATGGGCGTCGAGATCTTCCACGCTCTGAAGGGCGCTCTGAAGGACGCCGGCCACAACACCAACGTCGGCGACGAGGGCGGCTTCGCCCCGAACCTGGCGTCGGCCGAAGCCGCGCTGGACTTCATCGTCAAGGCTGGCGAGAAGGCCGGCTATCGCGCCGGTGAGGACTTCGTCCTGGGCCTGGACGTCGCCTCGACCGAGTTCTTCAAGAACGGCAAGTACGAGCTGGAAGGCGAGGGCAAGTCGCTCGACCCGGCCCAGATGGTCGACTACCTGGCCGGCCTGGCGTCGAAGTTCCCGATCCTGTCGATCGAGGACGGCATGGCCGAGGATGACTTCGACGGCTGGAAGCTGCTGACCGACACCCTGGGCAAGAAGGTCCAGCTGGTCGGCGACGACCTGTTCGTGACCAACCCCAAGCGCCTGCAGATGGGCCTGGACAAGGGCCTGGCCAACTCGATCCTGGTGAAGGTCAACCAGATCGGCACGCTGTCGGAAACCATCGACGCCGTCGAACTGGCCCACCGCCACGGCTACACCAGCGTCATGAGCCACCGTTCGGGCGAAACCGAAGACAGCACGATCGCCGACTTGGCCGTCGCCCTGAACTGCGGTCAGATCAAGACCGGCTCGCTGGCCCGTTCGGACCGTACGGCCAAGTACAACCAGCTGCTGCGCATCGAAGAGATGCTGGACGATCAAGGCGTTTACGCCGCTCGCGCGGCGCTGAAGGGTCGCTAAGCGACCCTTCCAGATCGCTGGAATTGACGAAGGCGCGGCTTCCGAAAGGGGCCGCGCCTTTTGTTTTGCGCGGATCTCGGATCGCGATTCTGACGCTCGCCACGCCATTTTCTCGCTTGCCGGAATGGTTGCCGGGGCGGTTAACCCACAAATTTTCTAAAAGCTGAGCAGTGGTTTCAAACGAGACCATTTTCGCTTTGTTCGCGGGCGCGAAGTGGCTTCGGCAGTGCGGCATCTAGATGCTGGTGAAACCATCTCATCTGAAAGCATCGTTCGCCTAATTCGCGAACCGGTGATAACCCTTCTCAATGCCTGGATTTAGAAGGCGTTAAGCACGGTCTGCGACTCTGTGAGTCCCTCTCTGGGACGCCGAGATGTTCGCCCGACTGCAACCCTTCCTGCCGACTGCGGCGATCTTTTTCCTGATTTTCTACTTCGCCTTTCACGCTCTGACGGGTGATCGAGGCCTGCTGTCGATCTCGCAACGCAATGCGGACCTCGCAGCAAAAACAAAGGAACTCAGGAAGATACGTGCGGAGAGGATGGACCTGGAGGCCCGCGCTCGTCTATTACGCAGCGGCAGTCTGTCGGCTGATCTCCTGGAGGAGCGTGCGCGTTCCCTCCTAGGATATGCCGACCCGAGGGACTATGTGATCCGGGTCAAGCGTCCAAGCTGACCGATCCCGTAATGTCTCGGAATCGATTGCGGGTCGACCTGAGGATCGCCAGATCCAGGGTTGGTCCAAGAGTGCACCAGGGTATTTCCTTCGCGGAACCGACGACTTTTCGGCGGGAAGCACCCTTAGGACGAAGGCCGCGATGAAGATTGGCCAGGGAGATTTGAATGGCGCGTACGCGCAAGGCTGAGGCCTCTGAGGCGAAGGGCGTAGACACCGGTGTCAACGACTTCGTCGGCAAGGACGAACTCCTGAAATTCTATCAGGACATGCTGCTGATCCGCCGCTTCGAGGAGCGCGCCGGCCAGCTGTACGGCATGGGCCTGATCGGCGGCTTCTGCCACCTGTACATCGGTCAGGAAGCCATCGCGGTCGGCATGCAGTCGATCTCGCAGAAGGGCGACCAGATCATCACGGGCTACCGTGACCACGGCCACATGCTGGCCGCCGGCATGGATCCCCGCGAGGTCATGGCCGAGCTGACCGGCCGCGCCGGCGGTTCGTCCAAGGGCAAGGGCGGGTCGATGCACATGTTCGACATCGAGACCGGCTTCTACGGCGGCCACGGCATCGTCGGCGCGCAGGTCGCGCTCGGCACCGGCCTGGCGCTGGCCAACAGCTACAAGGGCAATGGCAACGTCTCGTACGCCTATATGGGCGACGGCGCGGCCAATCAGGGCCAGGTGTACGAGAGCTTCAACATGGCCCAGCTCTGGAAGCTACCGGTCGTGTACGTGATCGAGAACAACCAGTACGCCATGGGCACCAGCGTCGAGCGCGCCGCCTCGGAAACCGCGTTCCACAAGCGCGGCACCTCGTTCCGCATCCCGGGCGAGGAAGTCGACGGCATGGATGTCGTCGCGGTCCGTGAAGCGGGCACGCGCGCCACCGAGCACGCCCGCAGCGGCCAAGGTCCCTACATCCTCGAGATGAAGACCTATCGTTATCGCGGCCACTCGATGTCGGACCCGGCCAAGTACCGCACCAAGGAAGAGGTCGACGAGGTCAAGACGACCCGCGACCCGATCGACCACATCAAGGAACGCCTGGCCAAGGCCGGCGTGACCGAAGACGACCTGAAGGGCGTCGACGCGGAAGTGAAGCGCATCGTCGCCGAAGCCGCCGAGTTCGCTCGCACGAGCCCCGAGCCCGATCCCTCGGAACTGTATACCGACGTCTACCTGGAGGCCGCCGAGTGACGGACATCCTGATGCCCGCGCTTTCCCCCACGATGGAGGAAGGCACCCTGGCCAAGTGGCTCGTCAAGGAAGGCGACACCATCAAGGCCGGCGACGTGATCGCCGAAATCGAGACCGACAAGGCGACGATGGAAGTCGAAGCCGTCGACGAAGGCGTGGTGGAAGCCATCCTGGTCCCGGCCGGCAGCGAGAACGTCAAGGTCAACACCCTGATCGCGCGCCTGAAGGGCGAGGGCGATGCCGCGGCTCCGGCCGCTCCGGCTGCCGCTCCCGTCGCCGCTGAAGCCGCTCCGGCTCCGGTCGCGGCTGCCCCGGCCGCTGGTGGCCCGATCTCGGCCGCCTCGACCTTCGCCGATCCGGAAATCCCGGCCGGCACGGCGCTGAAGAAGATCACGGTCCGCGACGCCCTGCGCGACGCCATGGCCGAGGAAATGCGCAAGGACGACCGCGTCTTCCTGATGGGCGAGGAAGTCGCCCAGTACCAAGGCGCCTACAAGGTTAGCCGCGAGCTGCTGCAAGAATTTGGCGACAAGCGCGTCATCGACACCCCGATCACCGAGCACGGCTTCGCCGGCATGGGTGTCGGCGCGGCGATGGCCGGCCTGAAGCCGATCGTCGAGTTCATGACCTGGAACTTCGCCATGCAGGCGATCGACCACATCATCAACTCGGCCGCCAAGACGCTGTACATGTCGGGCGGTCAGATCAAGTCGTCGATCGTGTTCCGCGGCCCGAACGGCGCGGCCTCGCGCGTCGGCGCCCAGCACAGCCAGGACTACGCCGCCTGGTACGGCAACGTCCCGGGTCTGAAGGTCATCGCGCCGTATGACGCGGCCGACGCCAAGGGCCTGCTCAAGGCCGCCATCCGCGATCCGAACCCCGTCGTCTTCCTCGAACACGAGATGATGTACGGCCACGAGTTCGACATCCCGGACGTCGAGGACTGGGTCGTGCCGATCGGCAAGGCCAAGATCCGTCGCGAAGGCACGGACGTGACCCTGGTCGCCTACAGCCGCATGGTGGGCTTCGCCCTGAAGGCGGCCGAGGAGCTGGAGAAGGAAGGCATTTCGGCGGAGGTCGTCGACCTGCGCACGATCCGTCCGATGGACCACGCCACGGTCCTGGAAAGCGTCAAGAAGACCAACCGTCTGGTCACGGTCGAGGAAGGCTGGGGCCCGATGGGCGTCGGCGCCGAGATCGTCGCCCGCATCACCGAGTTCGGCTTCGACTACCTGGACGCCCCGCCGCTGCGGGTGCACCAGGAAGACGTGCCGCTGCCCTACGCGGCGAACCTGGAAGTGCTGTCGCTGCCTTCGGTCGAGAAGATCGTGAAAGCAGCCAAGACGGTCAGCTACCGCTAAGACCGGTGCGGCCCTTGCCCCAGACGGGCAGGGGCCGCATCGTCTTGGCCAACGAATTCATCCCGCTTCAAAGCGGGGTATCGCGGACGGCGGCCCAGCACATTATGCAGGCTGAAACCGTCCCGAACGATTGAGGAAAAAGCTCAATGTCGATCGACATCCTGATGCCCGCCCTGTCGCCCACCATGGAGGAGGGGACCCTCGCCAAGTGGCACGTCAAGGTCGGCGACACCGTCAAGGCCGGCGACGTGATCGCCGAGATCGAGACCGACAAGGCGACGATGGAAGTCGAAGCCGTCGATGAAGGCGTGATCGAAGCCATCCTGGTCGACGCCGGGACCGAGAACGTCAAGGTCAACGCGCTGATCGCCAAGCTGGCGGGCGAGGGCGAAAGCCCCGCGCTGGCTCCGAAGGCTGAAGCCCCCAAGGCCGCTGTCGCCGCGCCGGCGCCTGCCGTTGCTGCGCCCGCCGCCGCCCCGGCTGCTCCGGCCGCGCCGGTCGCCGCTGACGGTTCGCGCGTCTTCGCTTCGCCGCTGGCCCGCCGTTTGGCTTCGGCCGCCGGCCTGGACCTGAAGGGCATCAAGGGCACCGGCCCGCACGGCCGCGTGGTCAAGACCGACGTCGAAGCCGCCAAGTCGGGCGCTCCGGCCGCCAAGGCCATCCCGGCCTCGGCTCCCGCCGCTGCCGCTCCGGCCGCCGCCGCGCCGCGTCAGGTGCAGTCGCTGGAGCACCAGGGCATCCCGGCCGGCTCGTACGACCTGATCCCGCTGGACGGCATGCGCAAGACCATCGCGCGCCGGATGACGGAAAGCTTCCGCGACGTGCCGCACTTCCCGCTGCAGATCGATCTCGAGATCGACGCGCTGCTGGCGGCCCGCGCCAAGATCAACAGCCTGCTGGAGAAGCAAGGCGTGAAGGTCTCGGTCAACGACATCGTCATCAAGGCCGCCGCCGTGGCCCTGAAGCAGGTGCCGGAAGCCAACGCCTCGTACACGCCGGAAGGCATCGCGATGCACCACAACGCCGACATCGCCGTCGCCGTGGCGGTCGAGGGCGGCCTGATCACCCCGATCATCCGCAAGGCCGAAACCAAGGGCCTGGCCCAGATCTCGGCCGAGATGAAGGACCTGGCCCAGCGCGCCAAGGACAAGAAGCTGAAGCCCGAGGAATTCCAGGGTGGCACCTTCTCGATCTCGAACCTGGGCATGTTCGGCATCAAGTCGTTCGCCTCGATCATCAACGAGCCGCAAGGCGCGATCATGAGCGTCGGCGCGGGCGAGCAGCGCCCGGTCGTCAAGAACGGCGAGATCAAGGTCGCCACGGTCATGACCGTGACCCTGACCTGCGATCACCGCGTGGTCGACGGTTCGGTCGGCGCCAAGTTCCTGGCGGCCTTCAAGCCGCTGATCGAAGAGCCGCTGACCCTGATCGTCTGATCTAGGCGCGGGGAGAAGGCGAACATGTCGGTCTACGACTATTCGGCCAAGACGCTGGACGGCCAGGACGTGAGCCTGGCCGACTATCGCGGCCAGGTGCTGCTGATCGTGAACACCGCCAGCAAGTGCGGGTTCACGCCTCAGTACGAAGGCCTCGAGGCGCTCTACAAGGCCCACAAGGATCGCGGCTTCACGGTCCTGGCCTTCCCCTGCAATCAGTTCGGCGCTCAGGAGCCGGGAAACGCCGAGGAGATCGCGAACTTCTGCTCGCTGACCTACGACGTGACCTTCCCGGTGATGAGCAAGATCGACGTCAACGGCGCCGACGCCCACCCGCTCTACAAGTTCCTCAAGAAGGAACAGAAGGGCCTGCTGGGCACCGAGGCGATCAAGTGGAACTTCACCAAGTTCCTGATCGGCAAGGACGGCGAGGTCGTCGAGCGTTTCGCGCCCACGGTGAAGCCCGAGGACCTCAAGGTCGCGGTCGAGGCGCTGCTTTAGTTTCTCCCAGACCGGCCCCAAGACCGGTCGATCGGCGCTCTCCGCTCCCCCGGAAGGGCGCTCAAGCTAGGGGTTAAGACATGTCCACGGAATTCGATGTCGTCGTCATCGGCGCCGGTCCTGGCGGCTATGTGGCCGCGATCCGCGCCAGCCAGCTGGGCCTGAAGACGGCCATCGTCGAGCGTGAGAACCTGGGCGGCATCTGCCTGAACTGGGGCTGCATCCCGACCAAGGCGCTGCTGAAGTCCGGCGAGATCTACGAACAGCTGTCGCACCTCTCCGACTACGGTCTGTCGGTCGAGAAGCCCGGCTTCGACTTCCCCAAGATCGTCGAGCGTTCGCGCGGGATCGCCAAGCAGATGTCCTCGGGCATCGCGTTCCTGATGAAGAAGCACAAGATCGAAGTGATCGAGGGCGAAGCCAAGCTGGAGAAGGGCAATCCTGCTCCCAAGCTGGTCATCGCCCTGAAGGCCGGCGGCAGCCGCACGGTCCAGGCCAAGAACGTGATCCTGGCCAGCGGCGCTCGCGCTCGCGAGATCCCGGCCATCGGCGCGGTTTCGGACGGCGACAAGATCTGGACCTATCGTGACGCCCTGGCGCCCAAGACCATGCCCAAGTCGCTGGTCGTGATCGGCTCGGGCGCCATCGGCATCGAGTTCGCCAGCTTCTACCGCGCCCTCGGCGCCGAAGTGACCGTCGTCGAGGCCCTGGACCGCATCATGCCGGTCGAAGACGCCGAGGTCTCCAAGGCCGCCCAGAAGGCCTTCGAGAAGCGCGGCATCGCCTTCCGCATCGGCGCCAAGGTCAGCAAGGTCGAGAAGACCAAGGACGGCGTCTCGGTCACCGTCGACGTCGGCGGCAAGATCGAGCAGCTGACCGCCGAGAAGTGCATCGTCGCCGTCGGCATCGCGCCCAACAGCGAAGGCCTGGACGCCGTCGGCCTGAACCTGGATCGCGGCCACGCCGTTACCGACAAGCACTGCAAGACCAACGTCCCGGGCCTGTATGCCATCGGCGACATCGCCGGCGGTCCCTGGCTCGCCCACAAGGCCAGCCACGAGGGCATCCACGCCGCCGAGGCCATCGCCGGCTACAAGACCCCGAACGTCAACTCGCCGATCCCGGGCTGCACCTACGCCAACCCGCAGGTCGCGTCGGTGGGCTACACCGAAGCCGGCGCCAAGGCGGCGGGCATCGAGGTCAAGGCGGGCCGCTTCCCGTTCCGCGTCAACGGCAAGGCCGTGGCCGCGGGCGAGACCGAGGGTTTCGTGAAGACCGTGTTCGACGCCAAGACCGGCGCCCTGATCGGCGCCCACATGATCGGCCACGAAGTGACCGAGATGATCCAGGGCTTCGTCACGGCGATCACCCTGGAAGCCACCGAGGAAGACCTGCACGGCATCGTCTACGCCCACCCGACCATGTCGGAAGCCATGCACGAAGCCGCGCTGGACGCCTACGGCCGCGTCCTGCACATCTAGGGCGACCTAGGAGACTGGATGGCGCGCAAGGCGGCGACGACAACGGGTGATAAGCCAGCGAAGGCTCGGAAGGGATCGAAGACGACCCTTTCCGAGGCCAATCTGGTCGACCTGGGTCCCGAGCGCCTGGCCGCCATCCTGCTCGACCTCTCCAGCGACAGCCACGTCAAGCGCGTGCTGCGGCTGGAGCTGTTCGCCGAGTCCAACACCGAAGGCTTGGCGCTGGAGATCAGCAAGCGCCTGGCGACGGTCGGCAAGTCCTCGTCGCGCATCAACTGGCGCAAGCGCGCGGCCTTCGCCAAGGACCTCGACCTGCATCGCGGGATGATCGAGCGGCTGGCGCAAGACGACGCCAACGCCGCCCTCGACCTGATGCTGGATCTGCTGGACCTGGCGACGCCAACCCTGGACCGGCTCAGCCAGGCCGAAGGGCCGATCGGCGACGTCTTCCTGGCCGCCCGCGACGGGATCGGCGCGATCGGCGCCCAGGCCATGCCGGATCCGATCGTCCTGGCCGACCGCATCGCCAACCTGCTGCGCCGCGACGACTACGCCCAGTTCGGACCCGTGGTGAACGCCCTAGGCCCCTTGCTGGGCAAGAAGGGGCAAAGCCACCTGCGCGAGACGCTGGAGAAGCTACTGGCGGCCCGCTCGATCCGCGACGCCCGCAGCGCGATCTATCGTGACGCCCTGCGCCGTCTCGCCGACGCCAGCGGCGACGTCGACGCGTTTGAGGCGACGTTCGCGCCGGAACTGCGCAAGACACCCCTGGTCTCGGCGGAGATCGCCCGCCGCCTGCTGGAGGCCGGGCGGCCCGAGGACGCCCTGGCCACGCTGCATGCCGGCGCGCCCAGCGAGAAGAGCGGCCGCCACCAGAGCAGCCTGGAAGAACGCTCCGCCTGGGAAGAGGCGATGCTGGAGGCTTTAGAGGCCACCGGCCACCACGACGAGGCCCAGAAACGGCGTTGGGCGGAGTTCGAGCGGACGCTGTCGATCCCGCGCCTGCGGAGCTATCTCAAGGGCCTGCCGGACTTCGACGACGTCGAGGCCGAGGATCAGGCCAAGGCGGTCGCCAAGCGCTTTCCGCAGTTCGACCGGGCGTTGGCGTTCCTGGTCTCCTGGCCAGACCTGCCGGCCGCTGCGCGCCTAGTCCGGGATCGCGCCGGCGAGATCAACGGCGCCGATGACACCTTGATGGCCGAGGCCGCCAGGCGGCTGGAGGGTGCGCATCCGATGGCCGCGACCCTGCTGCTGCGGGCCTCGATCCAGTACGTGCTGACCTATGGCGTCGCCACCCGTTACGCCGAGGCGGCGCGACAGCTGCTGGAGGCGGAGTCGCTATCGGTGATGATCGGCGACTTCGGGGAATATCCCGACCATCAGGCCTTCGTCGCCGACCTGCGCGCCATGCACAGCCGCAAACAGGGCTTCCGCACGGAGCTGGAAGCCCTTGGTAGCGTGTTTTAGGGGCGCGAGCTTCTAGGGCTTCTTACGGATCTGGGCGTCGATGCTCCATTCGCCGCCGCCCTGGAAGACCAGATACAGGAAGATGAAGCAGTAGAGGATCGCCGGCTCACCGCCGTTCAGCGCGGGCCAGAAGCCCTGGCTGCCGTGCGCCATGAAATAGGCCACCGCCATCATGCCCGACAGCAGGAAGGCGAACGGGCGGGTGAACAGGCCCAGCAGGATGTGGGCGCCGCCAAAGATCTCCAGCGCGCCGGCGGCCACCAGCAGCGGCGGCAACGGACTGGGCGCGCCGGGCTGGGCGGCGGGGAAGTGGAACAGCTTCATCAGGCCGTGCTCCATGAAGAGCAGGGCGGTGATGATCCGCAGCAGGCTCAGGACGCGCGGTGACCAGACAGCGAGACGTTCCATTCTTCTTCTCTCCTTGAGGCGAGCGTGAGTCGACTGCTCGACCTCACGCTAGCCAAACCTATCGAGAGAGACGATTCAGATATGTCAGGCGGCGGCGCTGTCGGTCTCGGCCATGCGCTGGATGGCGACATAGTCGGTCTTGCCGCTGCCCAGCACCGGCACTTCCTGCACTTTGAGGATCTTGCGCGGCACGGCCAGTTCGGGCGCGCCGACGCTCTGGGCATGGGCCACCAGCGAGGTGACGGCCGCCGTCTGGCAGTCGGTGACCAGCACCAGCTTCTCGCCCTTCTTCTTGTCGGGCATCGAGATCACGGCGTGGCGACCGTTGGGCCAGACGGCCGAGGCCAGGTCCTCGGCGGCGGTCAAGGAGACCATCTCGCCGCCGATCTTGGCGAAGCGCTTCACCCGGCCCTTGATGGTGATCCACAGGTCGTCGGTGACCGTGACCACGTCGCCGGTGTCGTGCCAGCCGCCCTCGGGCGCGTCGACGCCGCCGTCCTCGCGCAGATAGCCCGACATGATGTTGGGACCTCGCACCAGCAGGCGGCCGCCTTCGGGGATGCCTTCAACCGGCTCGATCTTCCATTCCTGGCCCGGCAGCAGGCCGCCGACCGTGCCACGGCGATTGTCGTCGGGCTTGTTGACCGCGATCACCGGCGAAGCCTCGGTCGCGCCATAGCCTTCCAGCACCGGCACGCCGCCGAACTTCTCGGCGATGATGTTGTGCGTCTCCTCGCGAACCTTCTCGGCGCCGCAGACAATGAACTTCAGACCCGACAGCTCGTCGCTCTCGGCCGAGCGGGCATACTGGTTGACGAAGGTGTCGGTCGCCAGCAGCACCGAGCCGCCGACGTCCTTGATCAGCGGCGGGATCTGCTTGGTGTGCAGCGGCGAGGGGTACTGGAACGCCTTCATGCCGGTCATGATCGGCAGGATCACCCCGGCGGTCAGGCCAAAACAGTGGAAGACCGGCAGCGGGTTGAAGAACACCCAGGCCGGATCCAGCGCGATGTGGGCGGCGATCTGCTGGGCGTTGGACACCAGGTTGGCCTGGCTCAGCACCACGCCGCGCGGCGCGCCGAAACTGCCCGAGGTGAACAGCACGACGCCCTTGTCCGACGGCTTGGCGTGGCTGCGGAACTGGCGCGGGAACAGGCCGGCGGCGGCCGCGAACAGCTTGTCGCTCAGGCCGATCGTGCCGCGCACGTCTTCCAGATAGGTGATCTCGGCGTGTTCGCCGATGGCGTCGACGATGTCGTGCAGCTTGCCCAACTCGATGAACTTGTGGGCGGTCAGCACGCGCTTGACGCCGGCTAGCTTGCAGGCGGCCTTGATGTTCCGCAGGCCCGCCGTGAAGTTCAGCATGGTCGGCACGCGACCAAAGGCGTGCAGGGCGAAGAAGGTTACCACCGACCCGGAGCCCGACGGCAGCAGCACGCCGACGTTCTCGCCCGGCTTGGTCATGCCGGCGATCTTGCGGCCTAGCGCGAAGCTGGCCCGGATCAGGTCCGTATAGGTCAGCGGATTGCGGTCCTGGTCCTCCAGGATCGGTTTCTTGGCGCCGTACTTGTCGCGAGCGTCGATGAGGGCGTCGAAGATGGCCTTTTGGCCGTTCTGAACGTCGTAAGCTACCGGCATGCCGGCGAAACCTCCCCGAAGAGCGAAAGCGCGCTCTCGTTCCTAAACGTCGAGTCTGCCGAGGAAGGTCCAGCTTTGCAAGAAAGAGTCACAATGCGTGAGGCTCAGCCCTTGCGCGGCAAGGCTTTGGCCGTCATCCGCGAGCGGGTGAAGTCGACAATGGCGGCCAGCCAGGGGCCGCGAACGGCGTCCGATTCCATGTGCAGGTCGTGGCCGGCGGCGGGATAGCGGGTCTCCTGGCAGTCGATCATCGCCGCGCACAGGCGGCTCTGCGGCGTGGCGGTGACGACCTTGTCCTGGCCGGCGTCCAGCATCAGCGTCGGCACGGCGGTCTTGCGGATGTCGCGGGCGGCGGCCTCGGACGCGTCGAAGAAGGCCGCGAACCAGCCGAGACTGCGGCCGCCCATGCGCAGGTCCGGGTTGGCCTGCATCCAAGCGGCTTGAACCTTGCCGCGCTGCGCATCGTGGGTCAGGCCCGCCTGGACGCCGTCCGGCCCTTCGCGTTTCCAGCCGGCCTGGTCGGGCGTGCGGATCCAGCCCAGGCGCAAGGTCCGCATGGCCGGCGTGAAGCGCGTGAAGTCGGCGCGCGAGCGGGGCAGGGTGCTAAGGCCGAAGGCGGGCGAGGTCAGGACCAGGCCATCCATGCCCAAGCCCTGCTCGGCGGCGCGCAGGGCGACAAGGCCGCCCTCGGAGTGGCCGATGACGACCAACGGGATGTCGCCGGTAGGCCGGATCACACCGTGTGTCAGCGCACGGACGGCGGCGACATCGGGATCGAAGCTGTCGACATGACCAAGGTCGCGCCAAGGCGTGGAGCGCTCGGAGCCGCCCTGGCCCTGGCGCTCCAGAACCCAGACGGTGAAGCCCAGGGCATTCAGTTCGCTGACCGTCTCGAACCACTTCTCGGCGCTCTCGCCATAACCGGTCAGGATCAGCAACGCGGCGCGCGGGGCGACCGGCGGGGCGGAGACGCCGTAGCGCTGCACCTTGCCTTCGCCGCTGCGCACATAACCCCAGCTCCAGCCCTGCGGCGGATAGAAGCGGGAGCCCAGCGAGGGCGGCGTGCGGGTGTCGGAAAAAGGCGCGCGCGAGCCGCCGTCGCCGCAGGCGGAAACGGTCAAAGCCAGGGCGATAGCAAGAAGGCGGCGACGCATACCCGAACAGTCATTTCGTGCATCGTGGCCTTAAGCAAGATCAAGCGCTTGATCCGGAGGCCAAGAAGACCGATTTAGGCGCCATGGCCACGGTGATCGACACGCTGAAGGCTCGCGGCTCGGAAGACCGGGCGGCGCGCCATCCCGAAAAGCAGAACCGCCCCGATACCCCGGTGCTCCGCAAACCCGATTGGCTGCGCGTGCGCGCCCCGGGTTCGGGCCAGTACAACGAGACCAAGGGCATCGTGCGCGAGCACAAGCTGACCACGGTCTGCGAAGAAGCGGCCTGCCCGAACATCGGCGAGTGCTGGAGCCAGAAGCACGCGACCATGATGATCATGGGCGAGATCTGCACCCGCGCCTGCGCCTTCTGCAACGTCACCACCGGTCTGCCGACCCAGCTGGATCCGGACGAGCCGCGCCGCGTGGCCGAGGCCGTCGCCAAGATGGGCCTCAAGCACGTGGTCATCACCTCGGTGGACCGCGACGACCTGCTGGACGGCGGCGCCCGCCACTTCGCCGAGGTCGTCACCGCGATCCGCGCCAAGTCGCCCGGCACGACCATCGAGATCCTGACGCCGGACTTCCTGCGCAAGGACAATGCCGAGAACGTGGTGATCGACTCCCGTCCGGACGTTTTCAACCACAACCTCGAGACCGTGCCGCGGCTTTATCTGAAGATCCGCCCCGGCGCGCGCTACTACAACTCGCTCCGCCTGCTGGACCGCGTGAAGCAGCGCGATCCCTCCCAGTTCACCAAGTCCGGCCTGATGGTCGGTCTGGGCGAGACCAAGGAGGAGGTCATGCAGGTGATGGACGACATGCGTTCGGCCGGCGTCGACTTCATCACCATCGGCCAGTACCTGCAGCCGACCCGCAAGCACGCGGCCATCGACCGCTTCGTGACGCCGGAAGAGTTCAAGGCCTATGAGGCGATCGCCCGGGCCAAGGGCTTCCTGATGGTCTCGTCCAGCCCGCTCACCCGCTCGTCGCACCACGCGGGCGAGGACTTCGCCAAGCTGCAGGCCGCCCGCCGCGCCCTCGACGCCCGCACGGCGTAAACGCCGTGCATCGTCACGTGGTCACGCGCGTGCTGCCGTACGCGCCCGAGCAGCTGTTCCAGCTGGTCGGGGATGTCGAAAACTACCCGAAGTTCGTGCCGTGGATCACCGCCATGCGCACCTGGAACGGCCGTGTCGACGGCGCCGTCAGCACGGTCGACGCCGAGGCCCAGGTCGGCTTCTCGTTCCTGCGCGAGAAGTTCGCCACCCGCGTCCGTCGTGACGGCGAGGCGCTGAGCATCGATGTCAGCCTGCTGTACGGTCCGTTCAAGCGGCTCTCGAACGGCTGGCGCTTTGTCGCCGAGGGCGACGCCACCCGCGTCGAGTTCGTGATCGACTTCGCGTTCAAGGCCGCGCTGCTGGACGCCATGCTGGCCGCCAATATCGACAAGGCCGCCAATAAGCTGATCGCCTGCTTCGAGGATCGCGCCCGGCAAGTTTACGGCGAGAAGGCCTAGTCCTTCTTCCCGGCCGCTTCCTCGATCCGCTCCTCGAAGTCGCCGAGGTTGCCGAACAGGTTCTCGATCGCGAATACCAGGCCGAACACCCGCGCGGCGTCATCGAATTCCAGTTCGCGGGTCAGGCCCTGTTTGCGCAGCCCCTCGACACAGGTCTGGAAGGTCTGGTGGACCTCGGCGAAGGCCACGCGATCCGGACGCGGGCCGCCGGCCAGCAGGTCGGCGGTGGCGCGCAGGAACTTGGCGCTGGCCTCCAGCATGTCGGCGGCGGCCGGGGCCAGGCCTTCGGCGGGCAGGGGCTCGTGCAAGGTGCGGCCGACCATCACCGTATCGTTGCGCAGGCGCCAGAGCGTGCGGGGGATGGCTTCGGAGACGGAGCGCTCGCTGAGCTTGCTGGCGTTCTCGCGGTCGGCCTCGGTCATGCCGGTCTGCAGCTTGGCTAGCGCCGCGCGCAGATCGTCCTGGGCCTTCAGGTAGTCGGTGGGGCCAGGTGTCCCGCGCAGGGTCAGGACGTGGCTGTCGAGAATATGGGCCTGTAGCCCGGCGATCTTCTGCACGCTGCTGACCACGGAGGCGTGGGCGCGGGCCGGGAAGATCAGCAGGGTGGCGGCGATGCCGACGACGCTGCCGACCGTAATCTCGGCCACCCGCCAGCCGGCGGCGAGCAGCGGGTCCATGTGCGTCGTCGTACCGATCAACATGATCACGGCGGTGACCGGCGCCACCTTCAGCGCGGGCCGCATCGAGGCCAGGAACGCGAGTAGGGCCACGGTCACGCACAGGATGATCCCGCCAAACTCCGGCCAGCGGGCGTGGCAATAGGCGGCGCCAGCGCCGGCCAGGGCGCCGACCACCGTGCCCATGAAGCGCTCAAGCGAGGCGGTGATGGTCGCACCTAGGCTCGACTGTACCACGATCACGGCGGTGAATACGGCCCAGTAGCCTTGCGGCAGCCGCAGCAGGGTCGCCAGGGCGAAGGCCGCGCCGACGGCGGCCGAGACGCGGATGGCGTGGCGGATCTCGGTCTTGCGGGCGGCCGCGGCCTTCAGCGCCTTCTGCGAAAGACCGACGCCGGCGAAGCGTCTCCAGTCGCTGGGCGCGGTCTCGGGCACTTAAGCCACCGCCTCGCGGAGCATTTCCAGGGCGGTTTGCACCGCCGCCAGCTGCACCGCCTCGCGGGTCTCGCCGTCGAAGCGTTCGTGCCGGTGGACGACCGAGCGGTTGGCGCGGGCGACGGCGAAGTGGACGGTGCCGACCGGCTTCATCGGCGTGCCGCCGCCGGGGCCGGCGATGCCGGTGATGGCGACCGCGACATGGCCGTTGCTGGCTTCCAGCGCGCCCTCGGCCATCATCCGCGCTACCGGCTCGGAGACGGCGCCGTGGTCGGCGATCAGGTCGCCCGGCACGCCCAGCATCTCGGACTTGGCGCGGTTGGTGTAGGTGACGAAACCACGTTCGAAGACGTCGGAGGCGCCGGAGATCGAGCAGATCGCGCCGGCCACCAGGCCGCCGGTGCAGCTCTCGGCCGCGACCAGGCGCAGCGACTTGCTGCGCGCCTCGTCGATCAGCAGTCGGGCCAGGGTCTGGATTTCCAGCGGAAACATGCGGCTCTCCGGATTCGCCCTACCTTAGCCTGTTCAGGCCGGGGTCTCGACCGCCACGACCGCCGAAGCGGCCAGACCTTCGCCGCGACCCGTGAAGCCCATCTTCTCGGTCGTGGTCGCCTTGACGCTGACCCGGTCGAGCGGAAGGCTCAGGATCTCGGCCAGTCGCTCGCGCATCGCCAGGCGGTGCGGTTTGATCTTGGGCCGCTCGCAGATCAGGGTCACGTCGACATTGACGATCGAGCCGCCTTTGGCGGTCACAAGTTCGGCGGCGTGCTTGAGGAAGAGGTCCGAGGACGCGCCCTTCCACTTGTCGTCAGTCGGCGGGAAGTGGTCACCGATGTCGCCTTCGCCGATGGCGCCCAGGATGGCGTCGGTCAGGGCGTGCAGGCCAGCGTCGGCGTCCGAATGGCCGATCAGGGTCTCGTCGTGCTTGATGGCCACGCCGCACAGCCAGACCTCTTCGCCGGGACCCCAGCGGTGGGCGTCGAAGCCTTGGCCGACTCGGGTGATGCGCGCGGCGCCGGCGAGCCGTTCGGCCATGGCGAAGTCCTCGGGATAGGTGAGTTTCAACAGAAGCGGATCGCCGGGCGCAATGGCCACGCGGCCGCCGGCGGCTTCTACCACCTGGGCGTCGTCGGTCGGCTCGCCTTCGGACCAGGCGGCATAGGCGGCTAACAGCGTGTCGCGGCGCGCGGCCTGGGGGGTCTGGGCGCGCCAAAGGTGCTCACGCGACGTGGTCGTCGGGTTCTGGCCAGGTTCGGCGCGCTTGAGGGTGTCGGCGACGGGCAGGGCGGGCAGGACGGCGTCGGCGGTCTCGAGCGCCTTTAGCACGCCTTCGATGGTCGCGCCGGTCAGGAAGGGGCGGGCGGCGTCATGGATCAGGACAGGCTCGTCGCCAGGGCGATGGGCGAGGGCGGCCAGGCCCGCTTGAACCGACTCGGCCCGAGTCGCGCCGCCGCGTGCAGCGCGCCAGCCGGGCAGGCCGGCCAGCACCTCGGACAGCGCCTTTTCGCCGTCTTCGGTCGTTACGATGACGATGTCCGAGACGCCTGCGCCCAGGAACGCTTCGACGGACCAGCGTAGGACCGGCTTTCCGGCTACAAGCCGCCACTGCTTGGCCTGGCCGGGTCCGGCGCGGGTTCCCGAGCCGGCGGCGACGATCACGGCGGAAAAGGTCATGGCGGCTGTTTAGTCACGCCACCGTCATTGTCCAGCCGATTGGGCTTTACTGCGCCGCACAATGTGCCTAAAAAGGAAGCTACGGGGATGATCACAAAATGAGCAACAAGCTCGAGGTCGGCGGGATCGAGGTCCCCGGTCGGGTGTGGATTGCGCCCATGACCGGGGTCTCGGACCTGCCCTTCAGAGAAACGGCCACGGCGCTCGGCGCGCCATATGTGGCGACGGAAATGGTGGCTTGCGCCGAGTTCGCGCGAGGGCGGCCCGATGTCGTGCGTCGCGCGGCGGTGGGCGAGGGGCTGCCGCTGATGGTGGTCCAACTGGTCGGGCGCGATCCGGACCTGATGGCCAAGGGCGCACGCATGGCCGCCGACGCCGGCGCCCAGATCGTCGATCTGAACTTCGGGTGCCCCGCCAAGGAAGTGTCCGCCGGCCAGCAATCGGGCTCGGCCATCATGCGCGAGCCTGACCTGGCCGAAGCCCTGGTCAGCGCGGCGGTCGAGGCCGTCGATATTCCCGTCACCGTCAAGATGCGGCTGGGCTGGGACGACAATCTGCGCAACGCCCCCGACATCGCGCGCCGCGCCGTGGCGGCTGGCGCCAAGGCGATCACGGTGCACGGCCGCACGCGCAGCCAGTTCTACAAGGGCGTCGCCGACTGGACCGCCGTTGCGGCGGTGAAGCAGGCCGTTTCGGTGCCGGTGCTGGTCAATGGCGACATCATCGATGGCGAGACCGCCCGCATAGCCCTGGAACAATCCGGCGCCGACGGCGTGATGATCGGCCGGGGCGTCTATGGCCGTCCCTGGATCGCCAGCGCCATCGAGGCCGCGCTCGAAGGTCGGGGCTTTGCAGAGCCGCAAGCCGAGGAACGCCTGGCCATCGCGCTCACCCATTTCCGCCGCAGTCTCGACTTCTATGGCGAGCCGCTGGGCCTGAAGATGTTCCGCAAGCACCTGGCCTCGTACATCGAAGCCGCGCCCTGGCCCGAAACGGCCGAAGCGCGACGGGCCGCTCGCGCAACCCTGTGCCGACTTGAGGATCCCGCCGCCGTGGAGGCCGCCTTGCGCGACCTGTGGCTGGCGGGTGGGAGATTAGCCGCATGACCGACCGCGCCCGCGTCCTGGGAGGGGTTACTCCAGAAGCCTTGAAGGCCGCCGCCTTCGACCTCAGCCCCGAGCCGGCCCTGGTGGTCGACCGCGAGGGCGGGCTCGTGGCGGTCAACGAGGCCGCCGAGGCCCTGTTCGGCCACGGCCTGTCGCTGCTGGCGCGCGGTCGTTTCCGCGCCGCCCTGCCGCCGGGCTCGGTGCTGGTCTCGCTGCTGGACCGGGCGATCTTCGAAGGCGCGCTGGTGCGCGAGCACGGCGTCGAGGTCAATCTGTTCGGCCAGCCGCCGTTCGAGGCCGATGGGGCGGCTGCGCCGTTGGGCGACGGCTCGGTGCTGCTGACCCTGCACGTCAAGGGCGTGCTGGGTGTCGACAAGGCCGCCGACGCTGCCGGCCTGCGTTCGGTTGTGGGCCTGGGCAAGATGCTGGCCCACGAGATCAAGAACCCGCTGGCCGGCATCCGCGGCGCGGCGCAGCTGCTGAAGACCGGCGCCAGCGCCGTCGACCAGCCGTTGGCCCAGCTGATCGTCGACGAGACCGATCGCATCCGCCGCCTGGTCGACCGCATGGAAGCCTTCTCCGACGAGGTCCCGACCCCGCGTGAGCCGGTCAATATCCACCAGGTGCTGGACCGCGTCCGGGCCCTGACCGCCAACGGCGTCGCCGACGGCCTGCAGATGAAGGAAAGCTACGATCCTTCGCTGCCGTCGGTCTGGGGCGACGAGGATCACCTGATCCAGATCTTCCTGAACCTGACCAAGAACGCCGCCGAGGCCGCCCATATGCGTGGCGACGACCGGGGGCAGATCTCGATTCAGACGGCCTGGCGTCCCGGCGTCCGGGTGCGCGGGGCCGACGGCAAGTCGGCCAGCGGCGCGCCGATCGAGGTCAAGGTGATCGACAACGGCCCCGGCGTGCCGGCCAGCCTGCGCGACCACCTGTTCCAGCCGTTCGTCACCACCAAGGCCAATGGCACCGGCCTGGGCCTGGCCCTGGTCACCAAGCTGGTCACCGCCCACGGCGGCCTGATCGACTTCGAATCCGAGCCCGGTCGCACCGTGTTCCGCGTGCTGCTGCCGGTTGCCCCCGATACCCTTTCCGGAGACGCCTGAGCATGAACGCCGCGAGCAAGAAGATCCTGATCGCCGACGACGACAGCTCGGTGCGTCTGGTGCTCAGCCAGGCCTTCACCCGCCTGGGCTATCAGGTCCGCGCCACGGGCAACGCCACCACGCTCTTGAAGTGGGTCACGGACGGCGAGGGCGACCTGGTCGTCACCGACGTGATGATGCCCGACGAGAACGTGTTCGACGTGCTGCCGCGCATCCGCAAGGAGCGGCCCAAGCTGCCGATCATCGTGATGAGCGCCCAGAACACCCTGCTGACGGCGGTCAATGCCGCCGACGCGGGCGCGTTCGAATATGTTTCCAAGCCTTTCGACCTGGACGACGTGACCGCCGCCGCCCGCCGCGCTTTGTCGCGTCCGGCCGATACCGAGGCCTCCAAGGCTCAGGCCCGCGCCATGCGTGACGAGCGCCTGCCGCTGATCGGCCGCTCGGCGCCGATGCAGGAGGTCTATCGCACCATCGCCCGCCTGGTGGGCGCCGACCTGACCGTCCTGATCCTGGGCGAGAGCGGCACCGGCAAGGAGCTGGTCGCCCGCGCTCTGCACGAGCTGGGTCGCCGCCGCGACGGCAAGTTCGTGGTGCTGAACCTGGCCGCGGTGCCGCGCGAGCGGGTCGAGGTCGAGCTGTTCGGGCGCGGCGACGGCGACAACGGCCGCCTGGTCGAGGCCGACGGCGGCACCCTGTTCCTGGACGAGATCGGCGACATGCCGCTGGACGCCCAGACCCGTCTGCTGCGCGTGATCGACGGCACCGAGCCGGTGATCAATCCCAAGACCGGCCGTCGTCCGAACGTGCGGATCATCGCCGCCACCAATCGTGACCTGCGCGGCCTGATCCAGCAGGGCCTGTTCCGTGAAGACCTGTTCTTCCGCCTGAACGTCGCCCCGGTGCGCCTGCCGCCGCTGCGCGATCGCGCCGAGGACATTCCGGACCTGGCCCGCACCTTCCTGCTGCGCGCCGCCCGCGAAGGCCTGCCCGCCAAGACCATCGACCAGAGCGCTCTGGATCGCCTGAAGACGCACCCGTGGCCGGGCAACGTCCGCGAGCTCGAGAACCTGATGCGCCGGATGTGCGCCCTCTATGCCGAGGAGTTGATCACCGCCCGCATCGTCGATCGCGAGCTGCAGGACCACACCCCGGCGGTGCGTTCGGAAGAGGGGCCGGTGACCTTGGCCACCCTGGTCGAGCGTCACCTGGCCTCGCACTTCGCCGACCAGCCCGACGGCGTGCCGCCGGCCGGCCTGTACGACCGCGTGTTGCAGGAGGTCGAGCGTCCGCTGATCCAGCTGACCCTGTCGGCGACGCGGGGCAATCAGGTGCGGGCGGCCGAGATCCTGGGCCTGAACCGCAACACCCTGCGCAAGAAGATCCAGGATCTGGGCGTCGAAATGACTCGGGGTCGTCGCTAACCCTGAACGCTGAAGCTTTATCAGCACATAGCTGTTGAATTTAGGACACACGCTCCTAAACTCCCCGGCGATGTCTTCAGTGGCTTACGCGACGGGATCGGAGACCCCGCCAACCCGGTTCAGCCGGGCCTGGTGGCGAGAGATTCTGCGGTCGCGCTACCTGATCGGCGGGGGCTATGCGCTGGCGGTGATCCTCACCGTCGCCGGCGTCGCCCTGGCTTCGTCGCCGCCCAAGACCGATTCGATCAGCACGGCCTCCACCGTCATCCTGGTGGTGCTGAGCTTCAACCTGGTGCTGATCCTGGGCGTGGCCACCGTGGTGGGCCTGCGCCTCTATGACCTGATCGACGCCCGGGCCAGCGACGCCGGCGCCCGTCTGCACCTGCGTTTCGTCGGCCTGTTCTCGCTGGCGGCCGTGGCCCCGGCGGTGATCGTGGCGCTGTTCTTCGGCGTGCTGGTCAATCGGGGCGTGGACGGCTGGTTCAGCCAGCGGGTCCAGACCGTGGTCGGCAACTCGGCCAAGGTCGCCAACTCGTACGTCGAGCAGCAGACCCGCTACATCTCAGAGCACATCGGCCCGATGGCCGCCGAGGTGAACCGCGCCGCGCCGGCCCTGGGCCAGCAGCCCGTCGCCTTCGGTCACTATCTGGCCGAGCAGACCAAGGATGCCGGTTTTGCCGCCGCCTACGTGCTGGACCGCGACGGCCGCATCCTGGCGCGGGCCGAGATCGGCGAGACGCTGCCCTTCCTGGCGCCGCCGCCCTCGAGCTTCGCGGCCACCGACAACGGCGAGGTCACTGCCCAGCGCTTCGTGTCGGGCGACCTTTTCAGGGCGCTGTACAAGCTGAACGCCTTTCCCGACGCCTACCTCTATGTGGTGCGGCCGATCGAGAAGGGCATCCTGACCCACCTGATCGAGACCCAGGACGCCCTGGTCGCCTACCGCGACGCCGAGCGTAGCCGCGGCCGGATCCAGGCGATCTTCGGGCTCAGCTATCTGGAAACGGCGCTGCTAGTGCTGGTGGCCGCCATCTGGGTCGGCATCGCCGCGGCCAACTCGATCGCGGGTCCGGTCGCCGGGCTGGTCGAGGCGGCCGGACGTGTGTCCGGCGGCGACCTGGACGCCCGCGTGGAGTCCGATACCGGTCCCGAAGAGATCCGGGCGCTGTCCAACGCCTTCAACATGATGACCAGCGAGCTGCAGTTGCAGCAGGCGGCGCTGAAAGCCGCCAGCCTGGACGCCGAGAGCCGGCGTCAGTTCATCGAGACGGTGCTGTCGGGCGTCAGCGCCGGTGTCGTCAGCCTGGACGAGCGCGGCAAGGTCTCGGCCGTCAATCGCCGGGCGGTGACGCTGCTGGGCCTGTCGGACAACGCCTTGGGCGTGGATCTGGTCGAGCTGGCTCCCGAGTTCGAAACGGTGATGGAGGCGCTTCAGGAGAGCCGCCCCGACACCGACGTCGAGGTCGACATCATGCGCGAGGGCGAGACCCGCCGCCTGCGGGTCCGCGCCGCCGGTCACGTGGCCGAGGGGCTGGTCCTGACCTTCGACGACATCACCCGCCTGATGGCCGCCCAGCGCAACGCCGCCTGGAAGGACGTGGCGCGCCGCATCGCCCACGAGATCAAGAACCCGCTGACCCCGATCCAGCTGTCGGCCGAGCGCCTGCGCCGCAAGTATCGCAAGGAGATCGCCAGCGACCTGGAGACCTTCGACCGCTGTACCGAGACGATCATCCGCCAGGTCGGTGACATCGGCCGGATGGTCGATGAGTTCTCGGCCTTCGCCCGGATGCCCGCGCCGCGCTTCGAGCCGGCCAACCTGACCGAGATGCTGCGTCAGGCGGTGTTCGCCCAGCGCTTCCAGGACGCCGAGATCGAGGTGAAGCTGGAAGAGCCGGGCGAGGGCGACGTCTGGGTCACCTGCGACCAGCGGATGATCGGCCAGGCCCTGACCAACATCCTGAAGAACGCTGGCGAGGCGGTCGGCGGTCGGCGGGCGCTGGAGCCCGAGCTGCCGGGCCGGATCACCGCGATCCTGACCTCGGACGCCGACGACCTGTGCGTGACGATCGAGGACAACGGCGTCGGCTTGCCCGCCAAGGACCGCGATCGCCTGACCGAACCCTATGTGACCACCCGCGAGAAGGGCACGGGCCTTGGCCTGGCCATCGTCAAGCGGATCATGGAGGACCATGGCGGCAGCCTGGCCCTCACCGACGCCCGCGCGCTCCCCGGAGCCCGCGTGATCCTGAAGTTTCCGACGACCGTACGACTGCACGCCACTGCTCAAAGTGGCGTTGAGGAGATGATATGAGCGCCGATGTTCTTGTGGTGGATGACGAGGCCGACATCCGCGAACTGGTGGCCGGCATCCTGGAGGATGAAGGTTATGCGGTCCGCACGGCCGCCGATTCCGACCAGGCCCTGGCCGCCATCCGGGCGCGCAAGCCCGCCTTGCTGGTCCTGGATATCTGGATGCAGGGCGGCGGCATGGACGGCCTGGAGCTGCTGGACATGGTCAAGCAACTGGATCCCGACCTGCCAGTGATCATGATCTCGGGCCACGGCAATATCGAGACCGCCGTCAGCGCCATCAAGCGCGGCGCCTACGAGTTCCTGGAGAAGCCCTTCAAGTCCGACCGGCTGCTGCTGATCGTCGAGCGGGCGCTGGAAGCGGCGGGTCTGCGCCGCGAGAACCGCCGGCTGCGCGCCCAAACCCTGGCCCCCGACAGCCTGATCGGCAAATCGGCGCCGGCCCAGGCCCTGCGCCAGCTGATCCTGAAGGTCGCCCCGGCCAATAGTCGCGTGCTGGTCTCGGGCCCGCCCGGCGCGGGCAAGGAGCTGGTGGCGCGCCTGATCCACGGCGCCAGCACCCGCACCAAGCAGGAGTTCGTCGCGGTCAGCGCCGCCGGCATGGCCCCCGAGCGCCTGGACGTCGAGCTGTTCGGCGAGGAAGGCGAGGGCGGTCGTCCGCGCAAGATCGGCGTGTTCGAACGCGCCCACGGCGGCACCCTCTACCTCGACGAAGTCGCCGACATGCCGCGCGAGACGCAGGGCCGCATCCTTCGGGTGCTGGTCGAGCAGCGCTTCCGTCGGGTCGGCGGCGACAACGACGTCCAGGTCGACGTGCGGGTCATCTCGTCCAGCTCTCGCGACCTGCGTGACGAGATCACCAGCGGGCGCTTCCGCGAGGACCTGTTCCACCGCCTGAACGTGGTGCCGGTGCGCGTGCCGGGTCTGGCCGAGCGCCGCGAGGACATCCCCGAGCTGATCAACTTCTTCGTCGAGAAGATCAGCGAAGCCACCGGCCTTCAGCGCCGCAAGCTGGGCGAGGACGCGCTGGCCACCCTTCAGGTTCAAACGTGGCCGGGCAATGTCCGCCAGCTGCGCAACAACGTTGAGCGCATGCTGATCCTGGCCTCGGGCGAACCGGGTGAGCTGATCACGGCCGAGATGCTGTCGGGCAATGACCAGCCCAGCGCCGGCAATGCGGGCGCGATCGGGGCCGAGCGGATCATCGCCCTGCCGCTGCGCGAGGCGCGCGAGCTGTTCGAGCGTGAGTACCTGAACGCCCAGATCCTGCGGTTCGGCGGCAACATCTCGCGCACGGCCAATTTCATCGGCATGGAGCGCTCGGCGCTGCATAGGAAGCTCAAGTCCCTGGGCGTGGCCGGAGCCCGGGCGGAAGAGGAAGAGTAGATGTCGCGTTTCGCCTATGTGAACGGCCGCTTCGTGCGTCACGGCGAGGCCGCCGTGCATATCGAGGATCGCGGCTATCAACTGGCCGACGGCGTTTACGAGGTCTGGGCCGTGTTCGACGGCAAGTTGGCCGACGCCGAGGGGCACTTCGCCCGCCTGTGGCGCAGCCTGGACGAATTGCGCATCGCTCACCCGATGAGCGAGGCGTCGCTGCTGCTGGTGCTGCGGGAAGCCGTGCGTCGCAACAAGGTCAAGGAAGGCCTCTGCTACCTGCAGGTCACCCGCGGCGTCGCCAAGCGCGACCACGCCTTCCCGAACCCGGCCGTGCCGCCGGCCGTCGTGATCACCGCCAAGTCGGTCGATCGCGCGGCCGCCGACAAGAAGGCCTTGGCCGGCGCGTCGATCATCTCCGTGCCGGAGAACCGCTGGGGCCGTTGCGACATCAAGTCGATCGGCCTTTTGCCAAATGCGCTAGCCAAGCAGGCGGCTCGCGAGCGCGGCGCCATCGAGGCCTGGTTCGTCGACGACATGGGGCTGGTCACCGAAGGCGCTTCGTCCAACGCCTGGATCGTCGATGGCGACGGCGTGCTGCGGACCCGCGACACCAACGCCAACATCCTGCGCGGCGTCACCCGCTCGACCCTGCTGGAGGTGATCCGCGAAAGCGGCATCCCGATGAGCGAGAAGCCCTTCACGATCGCCGAGGCCCAGGCCGCCAAGGAGGCCTTCATCACCGGGGCGGGGTCACTTCTGACGCCGATCGTTCAGGTGGACGGGGTGAAACTGAGCGACGGAAAGCCCGGTGAGGTGGCGACGCGGCTACGGCGTCTCTATATTGAACGAGCGCGTCAAAAAGCCGTCTGAAGTCGGAGCAATATTCGACAAGGGCGGCTTACGGTAGCGCGACCACGTGGAAATTTTCACTGAGGGCTTGTCGCTTTCGGCGAAAAATCATCTAGCATGGTCTTGTTTGTGTGGGGGGCGTGTTGCCCTCCGAGAACAATGAGAGGGGAACCCCCGAATGTCCGCCGAAAAGAAACAGAATCTTCAGGACACCTTCCTGAACAGCGTGCGCAAGTCGAAGACGCCGCTCACCATCTTCCTCGTCAATGGCGTCAAGCTGCAAGGCGTGGTCAGCTGGTTCGACAACTTCTGCGTCCTCCTGCGTCGCGATGGCCAGTCGCAACTGGTCTACAAGCACGCCATCTCCACCATCATGCCGGCTCAGCCTGTGCAGCTCTATGAGCCCAGCGCCGATTCCGACGACTGAATTTAGAGACATTTGTCCAAGTCTACTTCCCGGTCGATTGACCACGCCGCGCCGATCCTGAAGGCGCTTGTCATCCATCCAGCGCGGCAGCTGCGCGGCCAGGCGGCCCTCGAGGCCCGGGATCCCAATGCCCGGCTCGAGGAAGCCGTCGGCCTCGCGGTCGCGCTTGATCTCGACGTCGTCGAGACGGTGATCGCGCCTCTGCGCGCCGTCACGCCCGCGACCTTGTTCGGTAAGGGCAAGATCGAGGAGTTCGCGGCGATCTGCGAGGTCGAGCACATCGACGTCGCCGTCTTCGACGATCAGCTCACGCCCATCCAGCAGCGCAATCTCGAGAAGGCGCTGAAGGTCAAGGTCGTGGACCGCACGGGCCTGATCCTCGAGATCTTCGCCCGGCGGGCCCGGACCCGTGAGGGCCGTCTGCAGGTCGAGCTGGCCAGGCTCGAATACGAGCGCTCGCGCCTCGTCCGCACCTGGACCCACCTGGAACGCCAGCGGGGCGGCACCGGCTCGACCGGCGGCCCCGGCGAAACCCAGATCGAACTCGATCGCCGCCTGATCCGCGACAACATCATCAAGCTCAAGAAAGAGCTCGACGAGGTGCGTCGCACGCGGACCCTGCATCGCAGCGCCCGCAAGAAGGTGCCGTACCCGACGGTCGCTCTGGTCGGCTACACCAACGCCGGCAAGTCCACGCTGTTCAACCGCCTGACCGAGGCGGAGGTCCTGGCCAAGGACATGCTGTTCGCGACCCTGGACCCGACGCTTCGCACCGTGAAGCTGCCCGACGGGCGGCCGGCGATCATGTCCGACACCGTCGGCTTCATCTCCGACCTTCCGCACGAGCTGGTCGAAGCGTTCCGCGCCACCCTCGAGGAGGTGCAGGAGGCCGATGTGGTGCTGCACGTCCGTGACGTGGCCAATCCCGACAGCGAGGCCCAGGCCCGTGACGTCGAGACGGTGCTGGGCGAACTGGGCGTGACGTTCGACGAGGGCAAGACCGTCGTCGAGGTCTGGAACAAGATCGACCTGCTGCCCGAAGACGACCGCGAGGTCGTCGAAGGCCATGCCCGTCGCAAGAACGCCTCGGCGGTCTCGGCCGTGACGGGCGAGGGCTGCGAAGCCCTGCTGCGCCGGATCAGTGGCCTGATCGACGACTCGCCGCCGGTCGAGGTGCAGCTGAAGGCCCAGGACGGCCAGGCCATCGCCTGGATCTACCGCAACGGCCGGGTCTTGAGCCGATACGATGGTCCGGACGGCGACGTCACGATCGTCACGCGGCTGGACAGCCAAGCCCTGGGCCGGTTCGAGCGCCAGTTCCCCGGCGCTGTCGTGGGCGAGGCCGACTAGTTCGCCTGCAGCAGCGCGTCCTTGATCGCCTCGACCACCACGTCGGGGCGATCCTGCATGACGTTGTGGCCGCTGCCGGTCGCCAGCACCGTCCGCCGCTTGGGCGACTCCGCGACGAACGCCTTGTGGGCCGTCCGCATCGCCTCGCCTTCGGCCGGGGTCTCGTTCCACGAGGTCTCGGCGACGATGTCGACGACCGGCAAGGTCGCGGGCAGCGTCACGTCCTGCATGGCGCTGGCGGTGTCGGCATAGGCCTCCATCATCGGGATCAAGGCTTTGGCCAGGTCCGGCGCCTTGGCTTTCAGCTCATCGTACTGCGGCCTGTAGCGAGCCTGGATCCGGCCCGCCCAGGCCACGTCGATCAGGCGAGGCAGGTTGGCGTCGACCAGCACCAGCCCCTTCACCTTGGGATCGCGCGCCGCCAGCCGCTCGACGATGTAGCCGCCATAGGAGTGGCCGACCAGGATGCGCGGACCGGCGACGCCGCAGCGGGCCAGCACGGCCGCCAGGGCCTTGGTCTCCTGCTCGATCGAATAGGCCGTCGGCGCCAGCTGGCTCTGACCCAGGCCCGAGCGGTCGTAGACCAGGGTCGTGACGCCCAGCGTCCGGATCTGCGGCTCGACCTCGGTCCAGGCCGCCGACGTGGCGCCGCCACCGGCTTCGAAGACGACGGTGACCGGGCCTGACCCTTGCGTCTTAGCCCACAGGCTGTAGCCGCCGACATCGACCAGGCCATCGCAGCCAGCGAAGGCCGCGCCGCCGCTCAGGGCCAGCCAGGCGCTTGCTGCAATGGCTAGCGCCTGGATCCTCATCCCTTGGCCTTCTCGGCCGCCTTGGCGTCGTTCCACAGGGCGTCCATCTCCGCGAGGTCGGATTGGTCGGGCGTCTTGCCACGCTCGGCCAGCCCCGCCTCGACGAAGGCGAAGCGGCGGGTGAACTTGGCGTTGGTGGCGCGCAGGGCGTCCTCGGGATCGACGTCCAGCTTGCGAGCCAGGTTGGCGCAGACGAACAGGATGTCGCCGAGTTCCTCTCGGGCCTTGGCCATATCGCCGGCCGCGATTTCGACCGCGATCTCCTCGGTTTCTTCGCGCAGCTTGTCGAGTACGTGCGCCGCGTCCGGCCAGTCGAAACCGACGCGAGCGGCGCGCTTGGTCAGCTTCACGGCGCGGGTCAGGGCGGGCAGGCCGGCCGGCACGTCGTCCAGCACGCCGGTCTTCGCCTTGGCCTTGCGCTCTTCGGCCTTCAGCTGTTCCCAGCCCGCGACCTGGGCCGACAGATCTTCATAGGCGTGGTCGCCGAACACATGCGGATGACGGCGGATCATCTTGTCATTGATGGCCGCGGCGACGTCCTTGAGGTCGAACGCGCCTTGCTCCTCGGCCATCCGCGAGTGGAAGACCACCTGCAGCAAGAGGTCGCCCAGCTCTTCCTTCAGCTCCGGCAGGTCATTGCGCTCGATGGCGTCGGCGACCTCATAGGCCTCTTCGACCGTGTAGGGCGCGATCGTCGCGAAGGTTTGCTCCAGATCCCAGGGGCAGCCGCCGTTCGGATCGCGCAGCTTGGCCATGATCTCCACGAGACGGGAGATCGGATGTTGATCTTCACTCGGCGGGGCGAGGGGCGGGGACTTGGTCGGGGAGGACATGCGGTTCCGGCTCGGCTACGGGCTTGGCGTCCCCCTGCGCCGCATCCCGCGCCGCGAGCTGGCGCTGAATCTCGGCGAGACGGTCCGCATCCAGCGGATAGCGCAACATGATCGCCGCGACCACCAGTCCCAGGAACGCCGGCGCAAAAGCGTAGAGTCCGATCAGGGCCGCGTCACCCGTGGGCGTCGAGACCTTCGGATCGAAGCCCATCGCGCCCAGGATGATGAACACCCCGACGGCCAGGGCGTAGCCCAGCTTAATGGTGCCGGTGACGATGGCGTAGAGCAGGCCGGTCTTGTCGACGCCGCTCTCCAGCCGTTCCTCGTCGCCGATATCGGCCATCATGGCCCGCACCAGCAGCGGCGCGGCCGAGTAGGGCAGCCCGGCCAGGACCAGCACCAGCATGCCGATCACGACATTGCCAGCGGGCGTGACCACGACCGCCAGCTGCACGACCGCGTACAGCAGCGAAGCGACCAGCAGAGAGCGGTGCTTGCCGATCCGCTTGGCCAGGGCCGGCCACAGCGGCGCGCCGGCCAGGGCGGCGATGAAATAGATAAGCAGCAGCACGCCGGCCTGGGTCTTGTCGAAGTTCTTCATGCGCTCGAAGAAGAACAGGAACAGCGTGCCGGTGATGCCCGGCGCCAGGCCCATCAGCAGGTCGGCCATCAGCAGGCGCTGAACCGACGGACGTCCAAGGAGCTTCAAGTACTGCTTCAGCCCGGTGTCGCCATGACGCGGCGGCGGCGCGGGCTCGCGCACGGTCGTGACGGCCAATAGGACGGTGAGCGGCGCCAGCAGGACGATGAACCAGCCCATGGCGCTGATGCTGTCCAGGTGGTCGCCCTTGAACACGCCGGTCACGATCGGCGGCAGGCACAGCACCAGGATCATGCCGACGACATTGGCGCCCTGCCACCAGCCATAGACGCGCGAGCGCTGCTGGTAGTCGGAGGACAGGACGGCGCCCCAGGCGGTCTGCGACAGCACCACCATCGAGTAGCCGACGTACAGAACGCTCAGCCAGAACCACAAATAGATGGGGCCGACGCCGGGCTGAGCCATGAACAGGGCGAAGGTGCCGATGGCGATCACCGGCGTGCCAGCGGCCAGCCAGGGGCGGAAACGGCCCCAGCGGCTACGCGTGCGGTCCATCATGCCGCCCAGCACCGGGTCCAGCAGCATGTCCAGCAATTTGACGATCAGGAAGGCCGCGCCCACCGTCGCCATGGGGAGGCCCAGGGAGTTGATGTAGTACTCGGGCAGGTACACCACGAGCGGCAGGCCCATCGCGGCTATCGGCACCGCGGGCGCCGCGAACCGGGCCATCGACCCGTTCGAAAGTCGGTCGGTCATGCCGTTACTCCTTCCCCCGCGCTGTTGGTCGCGCTCGGACACTGAAGGTCGCTGAACGACCGTTTGAATGAGTGTGCGGGCAATGGTCGTCGAGCGCCAGCCTCTTCGTGCAGTCGCACGGCTTCGCGGCCTCATGCGGCAAGCCGCTGAAGGTGTGGAAAGGGATGCGGAGCGCCGGACAGCGTCCGGAGTGTGAAAAATGAATACCGTTTCGACGAAGCCAGGACGCTCCGCGCGATCGTTATCCGCCAGCGTCCCGTCAGGTGGCCCTGTTCAGGCCTTACCGGGACCCGGACCCCGCCGTTTCCGGCAAGTTCCAGAGATCGAAGAAGGCGAGCCAAAAATGGCTAAGACACACCCCTTTACCTTCGACCACGCCGACGGCGGGCGGGCCTGGTCAGCGAACCAGGTCCCCGGACCGTCCGAGTATCCCCCTCGGACCTTCACCGCTCGACCACACCCCGCCGCCGCAATCGGTCGCTGGCCATGCGCCCTTTCCTCGCGACGAGGTGGGATCATTGTCGAGGGGTTCTGAGCGCGGATCATTCGGAGGCGTGTAAAATCGACAAGCGATTGATTTTGCTGAAGTCGATCTCGCGAATTCCGAGGATAGAGGCGGCCGAACGCTCATAGACCCTCCCCCTAGCGGGGGAGGTGTCGGCGCAGCCGACAGAGGGGGAAGAGGCCGGGCCAGGACAACTACCCCCTCCGGCGCTTCGCGCCACCTCCCCCGCTGGGGGGAGGATCTAAGCCGCGATGGAGTCGTAGACGACAACCTTGCTCCACAGGTGCGAGCAGTCCTTCACGAACTTCAGGTGCAGCGGGTGGTCCTGGTAGAGCTTCTGGTCGGCGACGCTCTTGAAGAGCATCAGCTCCGAGACGTCGTAGCTGTTGTCGACGACGTCGCGCTTCTCGGTCGAGGCCGGGATCCCGATGTGCAGCTGCTGGATGACCTCGATGCCCCGCAGGGTGTTCAGGCCGGCGATCAAGGCGTCGCGGTCGGGCTTGGAGCCGGGGTTCTTCAGCCAGAAGAAGACGTGGTGGATCATCGGGGCGCTTGAGGTTTCAGCGGCCGTGGCGGAGGTCCCCACGGCGGTGGCGAGCGCACCTGACAGCACGACGCGGCGATCGAAGGACGGCATGGGAGACCCTCCTACTTCAGGCCGTCTTCGGCCAGGGTGTGAGCGACGATGGCGTTGGCGTGGCCGTGGCCCATCTGGTGCTCGTCCTTGAGCATGGCCACCAGTTCCATGTGCTTGGCCGGATAGCGGGCGCGGACCTTCTCCTTCCAGGCGGAGATCGGCTGGCCATACGTCTTCTCGATGGAGGGGAAGTAGGACGCGGGGCCCTTGATCGGCTGGTCGGTCACTGACGTTTCCTTCTCGTTTCAGCCCTGCGGTTTCATCCGCAGCGGCAAACCTGCCGCCACGAAATAGACCGCGTCGGCGACCTGGGCCAACCGCTGATGCAGGCGTCCGGCCTCGTCGCGGAACCGGCGGCCCAACGGCGTCTCGGGCACGATGCCGAGGCCAACCTCGTTGCTGACCAGCCAGAGCCGGGCAGGGCAGGCGGTGACCGCTGTGACCAGTTCGTCGGCGGCGGCCTCGACGTCGTGCTCGGCCAGCATCAGGTTCGACAGCCACAGGGTCAGGCAGTCGGCCACGGCCACGGCGTCGGCTGGGAGGGCGGCGATTGTTTCGGCCAGCGCCAACGGCGCCTCGACCGTCGTCCACGATTCGCCCCTGTCGGCCTGGTGGCGCGCGATGCGCTGGGCCATCTCGTCGTCGAAGGCCTGGCCGGTGGCGATCATCACGGGACGCCCAGCTGAAGCAGCGCTTTCGGCCGCTTTCTGGGCGAACGCGCTCTTGCCGGAACGGGCCCCGCCCAGCACCAGGGTCGATGTCATAAGAGCTCCACATTGACCGTTTGCGGCGCAGCATATAGGGCTGGCCGCGCGTCAGGCTCCTCGAAAGAGGATTAAAAGGGAACGAGGTTCAAGACCTCGGCTGCCCCCGCAACTGTAAGCGGCGAGTTCTAGCGTCACATGCCACTGGGGTCTTCGGACCCTGGGAAGGCGACGCCAAGAGCGACGACCCGCGAGCCAGGAGACCTGCCCGGCGCAGTCGTTCATCGCTCGGCCGGGGTGCGCCGAACGAACGGGATCTCCCGAGAAACGACAGTCAAGGACCGCGCGACGGTCCAGCGTACGCGTGTTTGCGGGTGCGTTGGCTGGCGCGTGGATCGTTTCAACAGGGGAAGATAAAAATGATCCGAGCGTTTCTCAGCTCCACCGCTCTCGCCACGATCCTGATCGCCGGCGCCGCTTCGGCCGAAGACCAGAAGGCTCCCGAAGCCGACGTCGCGGGCAATGTCGGCGCCAACGGCGTCGCCGAACTGGTCGTCACCGCCACCCGCACCGCCACCCCGATCGAGAAGATCGGCGCGTCGGTCACCGTCCTGACCCAAGGCGCCATCGAGGCCAGCCAGGCGATCTCGGTCACCGAGCTGCTGGCCCAGCAGCCGGGCGTCAGCTTCACCCGCAACGGCGGTCCGGGCACGACCACCAGCCTGAACATCCGCGGCGCCGAGACCCAGCACACCGTGGTGCTGATCGACGGCGTCAAGCTGAACGACCCGTCCTCGACGCAAGGCGGCTTCAACAGCGGCAACCTGCTGGTCGGCGACATCTCGCGCGTCGAAGTGCTGCGCGGCGCTCAATCGACCCTGTGGGGCAGCCAGGCCATCGGCGGCGTGGTCAACATCGTCACCGCCGACCCGACCCAGCCGTTCCAGAGCTCGGTCGATGTCGAGGGCGGCGCCCGTCAGACGGGCTACCTGCGCGCCGGAATCGGCGGCGCGGGCGATAAGGTCGTCTGGCGCGTGGCCGGCGGCTACTACTCGACCGACGGCGTCTCGTCGTGGAAGGCCGGCAAGGAAACCGACGGCTACGTCAACAAGGGCCTGTCGGGCCGCCTGCGCTACCGGTTCAGCGAAAACGTCTCGGCCGAGGTCCGCTCGGTCTATTCGAAGGGTAAGAACGACTTCGACGCCTTCAACGGCGACAGCCCCGAGTTCGCCCGCACCGAGGAACTGGTCGTCTATAGCGGCCTGAACTTCGCCCTGCTGGACGGTCGCTGGAACAACCGCCTGGGCTACGCCTACACCGACACCGACCGCGAAAACATCAACCCGGCCCGCCCGGCCGTGCCGCTGACCTTCGACGCCGCCGGCAAGAACAAGCGCATCGAGTACCAGGGCGTGTTCGCCTTCTCCGAGGCGGTGACCGCCACCTTCGGCGCCGAGCACGAGAAGTCGCGCATGCGCACCCGCTCGCCGTCGGCCACGGCCGCCAACCCGCCGTTCCGCACCGGCCGCGTCGGCGTCGACAGCGTCTATGGCCAGGTGCAGGCCGAGGTCGTCCAGGGCCTGACCCTGACCGCCGGCGTCCGCTACGAGGACCACGACACCTATGGTTCGCACACCCTGGGCCAGGCCTCGGCCGCCTGGGCGCTGAACCAGGGCAACACGGTCCTGCGCGCCAGCTTCGGCCAGGGCTTCCGCGCCCCGGGCCTCTACGAACTGTACAGCGAATACGGCAACCTGACCCTGTCGCCCGAAGAGTTCGACAGCTGGGACGCCGGCATCGAGCAGCGCTTCTTCGGCGGCAAGGCTCGCGCCTCGGCCACTTGGTTCCAGCGTGAGGCCGACAACGAGATCCGCTTCTTCTCGTGCACCGGCGCGCCCGACCCGCTGTGCGCCGTCAACGGCGTCTCGCGCTTTGGCTATTACAACAACGTCCAGAAGACCAAGGCTCAGGGCGTCGAGCTGATCGGCGAGGTCAAGCCGGTCGACGGCCTGACCGTCACGGCCAACTACACCTATACCGAGGCCGAGTCCGACAGCGGCGCCAGCAAGGGCAAGCAGCTGACCCGTCGCCCCAAGAACATGGGCAACCTGTCGGTCGGCTACCGCTGGCCGGTGGGCCTGACCACCACGGTGGCGGCGCGTTACGTGGGCAAGACCTTCAACAACGACACCAACACCCAGGTCGTGAAGGGCTACACCCTGGTCGACCTGCGGGCGGCCTACACGATCAACGACACCTATGAGGTCTTCGGTCGTGTCGAGAACGCCTTCGACAAGGACTACCAGACCATCCTGAACTACGGGACGCCGGGCCGCGGGGCGTTCGTCGGCCTGCGCGCGCGCTTCTAAGGCTGCTGGAGTGGCGTCGATTTCAGCCCTCGGCGCCTTTCGGCACGGCGGCCGTCTCCGCGAGGCGACGGCCGCCCACCCGCACGCGCCTCAGCCCTGGCTGGATCTTTCGACCGGTATCAATCCGCAGCCGTGGTCGGGGCCTCGCGCCTCGGAGGGCGACCTGCGGCGGTTGCCGGATCCGGAGGACCTGGCCCAGCTGGAGGCCGTCGCGGCTCGCGCGTTCGGCGTCAGCGACCCCGGACGCGTGGCGGCCGTTTCCGGCGCGGAGGCGGCTCTGCGCCTGCTGCCGGGCCTGATCGGGAGCGGGGCGGTGGCGCTGCTGGGCCCGATCTATGGCGGCCACGTCGAGGCCTGGGCTTCCTTCAGCCCGAACCGGCTCGTGTCGCTGGATGACCCCAGAACGCTCCACGCCGACGTGCTGGTGCTGGTCAATCCGAACAATCCCGACGGCCGTCGCATCGACCGCGAGGCTCTGGCCGCCCTGGCGGCTGAGCGTTCGGATCAAGGCCGCTGGACCGTGGTCGACGAATCCTTCGTCGAGGTCACGCCCGAGCTCAGCGTGGCCGATCTCGAGATCGATCGGCTGATCACCCTGCGCTCGTTTGGCAAGTTCTACGGCTTGCCGGGTGCGCGACTTGGTTTCCTGATTGGAAACAAGATCTTCTCGCGAGAATTTCGCCTGCTGCTCGGCGACTGGCCGGTCAGCGCCGACGCGATCGCGCTGGGGCAGGGCGCCTATGCCGACGAGGCCTGGCGCGAGACGACGCGGATCTGGCTGGCGACGCAGGCGGCCAAAGTCGACGCGGCGGTAGTCGAAGCCGGCTTCACGGTCGTCGGCGGCTGCGATCTCTTCCGCTGGGTCGAGGTCCCGGACGCGCATGCGATGTTCACACGGCTCTGCGAGCGTGGCGTGCTGACGAGGCCGTTCGCGGATCAGCCCGACCGACTTCGCATCGGCCTGCCTTCGATCAACGATTTCAAGCGCTTCCAGAAGGCGCTTCAGCTATGAACCGGCGTGAGATCGTAGCCGGCGCCCTGGCGCTGACGGCGGGCGCGGCGCCGCCGCCTCGGCGGATCGTGTCGCTGAACAGCTGCCTGGACGCCATGCTGGTCCATCTGGCCGATCGCAGCCAGATCACAGCGCTCAGCCACTATGCCCGCGAGGAGCACAGCTCCACCGTCGCGGCCCAGGCCAAGACGCTGCCCTACACCTGGGAGAGCGCCGAGGAGGTCATCGCCCTGCGACCCGATCTCGTCCTGGCCAGCCAGCACTCGGCCCTGGCGACCCGCAACGCCCTCAAGCGCCTGGACGTGCCGGTGCAGCGCTTCAAGGTGCCCAAGTCGATCGACGAGAGCCGGGGCCAGGTCCGCAAGCTGGCGCGGATGATCGGCCATGCCGGCCGTGGCGAGGCCCTGATCGGCCGGATCAACGCCGCCATCGCGGCCGCGACGCCCGCGTCCGGTGCGCGACGGCTGAGCGCCCTGATCTACCAGCCCAACGGCTTCGCGGCCGGGCCCGGCACCCTGGTCGACGAGATGATGGAGCATGCCGGCTTCGACAATGTCGCCCGGCGCTTTGGCCTCAAGACCTGGGGCAATGTCGCGCTGGAGCGCCTGCTGGCCGATCCGCCGCAGGTGCTGCTGGTCGGCGAGCCCGCGCCCGGCGCGCGCAGCTGGGCCGACCGGGTCATGACCCATCCAGCGTTGAAATCCATTTCCGGGCGGATGCGCCAGGTGCGCCTGCCCGAGAAGCTTCTGTACTGCGGCGGCCCGGTGCTGATCGAGACCGCCGCCGCCATGGCCAAAGCCCGCGCCCAGGCGCTGAAGGAGGGCGCATGACCTCTAAACCCCATTTGGCCAGATCTCCCTGGCTCGTCTGCGGCGTCCTGCTGGCGCTGCTGGCCGTGCTGTTCGTCGCCAGTCTGTGCGCCGGACGCGTGTGGACACCGTGGAGCGCCTGGCTCTCGCACGGCGAGGACCCGCGTTGGGCCATCGTCTTTGGCCTGCGCCTGCCGCGCACCATCCTGGCGATCCTGGTCGGCGGGGCCCTGGGGCTCTCCGGCGCGGCGCTGCAGGGCTACACCCGCAACCCGCTGGCCGACCCGGCCGCGCTGGGGGTCTCGACCTCAGCGGCGCTGGGCGCGGTGCTGACGCTCTATCTGGGCGCGGCGGGCGAGGCCAACTGGATCCTGCCGCTGGCCGCGATGGTCGGAGCCGGGATCGGCGTCGCCATCCTGCTGAGCCTGTCCGGGATCAGCTCAAGCATCGTCACCTTCCTGTTGGCCGGCTTCGTCATCCAGACGGTCTGCGGGGCCATGATCGCCCTGGCCCTGAACCTGGCGCCCAACCCCTGGGCGGTGAACGAGATCGTCAACTGGATCATGGGCTCGTTGGCCGATCGCAGCGTCGAGGAGGTCAAGCTGGCCGCGCCAGGCGTCGTGCTGGGCAGCCTGCTTCTGCTGATGCTGGGCCGCTCGCTGGACGCCCTGACCCTGGGCGAGCAGGGCGCACGGTCGTTGGGCGTCGAGCTGGGCCGCACGCGCCTGCTGATGGCCGTCGGCGTGGCGATCGCGGTCGGCGCCAGCGTCGCGGTGACCGGTGTCATCAGCTTTATCGGCCTGATCACCCCGCACCTGCTGCGGCCGCTGCTGGGCTCCAAGCCCAGCGCCGTGCTGCTGCCGTCGTTCGTGGGCGGCGCGGTCCTGACCCTGGCGGCCGACATCCTCGTGCGCATGACCCCCGCGGCCAGCGAGGTGAAGCTCAGCGTCGCCATGGCCGCCCTGGGCGGGCCGTTCTTCCTGGCCATGCTGATCTCGATGCGACGGAGGATGGCATGAGCCTGCAAGCGCAAGACATCACCGTCCGTTTCGGCGACCGGCAGGTCCTGGCCGGCATCACCGCCGACTTCGAGCCGGGCGGCGTCATCGCCATCGTCGGCCCCAATGGCGCGGGCAAGTCGACCCTGCTGACCTGCTTGGCGGGCCTGCTGAAACCCGATTCCGGCGCGGCCTTGCTGGACGGCGCCGCGATCGCCGCGATGAACGGCCGCCAGCGCGCGCGCCGCATCGCCTTCCTGGCCCAGACGCCCGAGATCGCCTGGGACGTCGATGTCCGGACTTTCGTCGGCCTGGGCCGCACGCCGCACCTGGGCGCCTTCGGTCCCAGTGGCGAGGACCAGGTCGCGATCGAGGCCGCCATCAAGGCCGCCCATCTGGAGGCCTTCGCCGACCGCGCTGTCACTCGAATGTCCGGCGGCGAGCGGGCCCGCGCCCTGATCGCCCGAGGTCTGGCCGGCGAGACCGACTGGCTGCTGGCCGACGAGCCGCTGACCGGCCTGGACCCCGGCCACGCCCTGGACGCGCTGTCGCTGTTCCGCCGTCTGGCCCACGACCAGGGCAAGGGCGTGATCGTGACCCTGCACGATCTGAATCTGGCCGCGCGCTTCGCCGACCGAGTGCTGGTGCTGGATGAAGGCAGGCTGGTCGCCGACGCTGCGCCCGAGGCCGCCCTGACGCCCGAGCTGCTGTCGAAGGTCTACGGCGTCGTCGTCCGCCGCCACGCTGGCGAGGCCGGGCCGCTGATCGAAGTGCTGGGTCGTGCCGGCTAGCCCCTGGCCAATACCCTGGATCGTCCTTGCCGCGGCGGGCGTGGAGGCCATCATCGGCTATCCCGACGCCCTGCATCGGCGGTTCCCGCATCCCGTGGTCTGGATCGGGGCCCTGATCGGACATCTGGAGCGGATGCTGAACCAGGTCTCGTTCGGCGAGCCGTTGCGGCGTGTGCTGGGCGTCGTGACCCTGCTGGCCATCGTCGCGGTCAGCGCCGGCGCGGGCCTTTTGATCACCCGCCTTGGTGGTCCGTGGGCCGTGATCGCGGTCGGCTGGCTGGGGCTGGCCCAACGAAATCTGTGGGACCATGTCCATGTCGTGGCCAAGCCCCTGGCCGCCGGGGATCTGACGGCCGCCCGCGCCGCCGTCGGCATGATCGTCGGCCGTGACGTCGCGCGCCTGGACGAGAGCGACATCGCCGCCGCCGCCATCGAAAGCCTGGCCGAGAGCTTCTGCGACGGCGTGGTCGCGCCGCTGTTCTGGTTCGTGATCGGCGGCCTGCCGGGCCTGTTTGTCTACAAGGCGGTCAACACCGCCGACAGCATGATCGGCCACCGCGAGCCGCGTTGGCGCTCGTTCGGCTGGGCCTCGGCCCGGTTCGACGACCTGTTGAACCTGATCCCCGCGCGCCTGGCCGGCGTCCTCGTGGCCATTGCCGGATGCGGCGGCTGGAAGGTGATGCTGCGCGACGCCGGCAAGCATGCCTCGCCCAATGCCGGCTGGCCCGAAGCGGCCATGGCTGGCGCGCTGGGCGTGCGACTGGGCGGGCCGGCCTGGTACGACGGCGCGCTGTCGCAGCGTCCGATGCTGGGCGAGGGCAGGGCGCCCGAGGCGGCCGATGTTAGGCGCGCGCTCAAGGTCTATCTGGTCGCCTGCGCGATCCTCTGGTTGATGCTGGCGGTCGGAGGATTCGTATGGCCGCATTGATGATCCAGGGCTGCGGGTCCGACGTCGGCAAGTCGGTGCTGGTCGCGGGCCTGTGCCGGCTGTTCGCCAATCGCGGCCTGACGGTCCGGCCATTCAAGCCGCAAAACATGTCCAACAACGCCGCCGTCACCGCCGATGGCGGCGAGATCGGCCGCGCCCAGGCCCTGCAGGCCATCGCCTGCCGCACCCCGCCGACCGTCGACATGAACCCGGTGCTGCTGAAGCCCCAGAGCGACATCGGCGCCCAGCTGGTCGTGCGCGGTCAGATGGCCGGTACCTGGAAGGCGCGCGGCTACCAGGAGCGCAAGGCCGCGCTGCTGGGCACGGTGATCGAGAGCTTCCGCACGCTGGAAGCCGAAAGCGATCTCGTGATCGTCGAGGGCGCTGGCAGTCCGGCCGAGATCAACCTGCGCGCCAACGACATCGCCAATATGGGCTTCGCGATCGCCGCCGACGTGCCGGTGGTGCTGGTCGGCGACATCGATCGTGGCCACGTCATCGCCGCCCTGGTCGGCGCCCATGCGGTGCTGGACGAGGCCGATCGGGCGATGATCCGAGGCTTCCTGATCAACAAGTTCCGCGGCGATCCCAGCCTATTCCAGGACGGCCGCGCCGAGATCGTCCGCCGCACCGGCTGGCCGGATCTGGGAATGGCGCCGTGGCTGGCGGCCGCGCGACGCCTGCCGGCCGAGGACGCTGTCGTCCTAGATCGCGCCGTGGCCGCCGACGGCCGCAAGGTGCGGATCGTCGTGCCGATGCTGTCGCGGATCGCCAATTTCGACGAGTTCGACGCCCTGCGCGCCGAGCCCGAGGTCGAGTTCGCCTTCGTCCCGCCGGGAACGCCACTGCCAGGTGATGCGGACCTCGTCATCCTGCCGGGGACCAAGGCCACGCTCGCGGACCTGGCCTTCCTGCGCGCCCAAGGCTGGGACATCGACCTGGCCGCCCACGTCCGGCGTGGTGGTCGGGTGCTGGGCGTTTGCGGCGGCTACCAGATGCTGGGCCGACGGATCTCGGACCCCGACGGGATCGAAGGGGCGCCGGAAAGCGCCGAGGGCCTTGGCTTGCTCGACGTCGAGACCGTGATGACCGGCGACAAGACCCTGCGGCCCGTGACCGGGCGCCTGTCGGGCGGCGCACTGTTTGAAGGCTACGAGATGCATGTCGGCCGCACGACCGGCGCGGTCTCGCCGATGCTGACCTTCGAGGACGGCGTCACCGACGGCGCCGTCTCGGCCAATGGCCGGGTGCGGGGTTGCTACGTCCACGGGCTGTTCGACCGGGCCGAAGCGCGGGCCGCGTTGCTCGCCGAGCTGGGCGCGGCGTCCGACGGCCTGGATCAAGCGCTCCGCGTCGATCAGGCGCTGGATGAGATCGCCGCCATGCTCGAGCAGAGCTTCGACATTCCCGCCCTCGCGGCCCTGGCCGGCCTGGAGTTCTGAGTATGATGCTTCCCGCTGTAACCGCCGTCGACCACGGTCGCGCCGCCGCCCTGCGCGCGACGATCGATGGCAAGGCCAAGCCGCTGGGCGCGCTGGGCCGGGTCGAGGACCTGGCGGTCCAACTGGGCCTGATCGCCGAGACGCCGTCGGCCTTCGACAAGGCGCTGCTGCTGGTGTTCGCCGGCGATCACGGCCTGACGGCCGAGGGCGTGTCTTCCTATCCGTCGGCCGTCACCCAGGCGATGGTCGCCACCTTCCTGGCCGGCAAGGCCAGCGCCAACGCCTTCGCGGCGGCGATCGGGGCCGAGCTGCGGGTGGTGGACGCCGGGGTGGATGGCGACCTGCCGACGCATCCGAACCTGCTGGCTGAGAAGGTTCGACGCGGGACCCGCAACGCGGCTGCCGAGCCCGCCCTGACCGAGGCCGAAGTCGCCACCGCCCTGGAGCGCGGCGCGCGGATCGCTCGCGACGCCGTGGCCGAGGGCTTCCAGATCCTGGCGCTGGGCGAGATGGGCATCGGCAACACCGCCTCGGCCGCGCTGATCATGCATCGCCTGGCGCCGGCGCCCTTGGCCGAATGCGTGGGGCGCGGCGCGGGTCACGACGACGATGGCCTGGCGCGCAAGCTGTCGGTGCTGGAGCGGGCAGCCGCGCGTTCGGACGCGACCGAGCCCCGCGAGGTGCTGGCCCAGTTCGGTGGGCTGGAGATCGTCATGATGGCCGGCGCGATCATCGGCGCCGCCTCGGTGCGGATTCCGGTGCTGGTGGACGGCTTCATCGGTTCGGCGGCGGCGCTGGCGGCGATCCGACTGGATCCGGCGGCGAAGGACTACTGCATCTTCTGCCATCGCTCGGCCGAGCAGGGGCATCGTTTGATGCTCGAAGCCCTGGAGGTCGAGCCGCTGCTGGACCTGGGCCTGCGCCTGGGCGAGGGCACCGGCGCCCTGCTGGCGCTACCGATCGTCCGCGCGGCCTCGCGGCTGCTGAGCGACGTCGCCAGTCTGGACGACGTGCTGAACGGGCGGATCTGAGCATGGACTGGGCGCGGCATCAGGTTCGGCTGCTGGTCTGCGCGATCCAGTTCCTGACCCGCGTGCCCGTGCCGAACCTGAAGACCTTCGAGCCCGAATGGATCACCCGCTCGGCGCGCTATTTCCCGCTGGTCGGACAGGGCGTCGGGGCGGTCAGCGCTCTGGTGCTGCTGGTCGGTGAGCGCGTGTGGGGCGGCGGCGTGGCCGCTGTACTCGCGATAGCGGTCGGGCTCCTGGTCACCGGCGCCTTCCATGAGGACGGCCTGGCCGACACCGCCGACGGCCTGGGCGGTGGCCAGACGCCGGCGCGGCGACTGGAGATCATGAAGGACAGCCGCGTCGGGACCTATGGCGTCTGCGCCCTGGTCCTGGTGCTAGGCCTGAAGGCGACCGTGTTGGCCTCGACGCCGATGGCGGCCTTGATCCTGTTGGCCGCTCACGGCCTGGGACGAGCCGTCGCCGTGGTGGTCATGCGTGTCACGCCGTATGCGCCGAGCGGCGAGGCGGGCAAGTGGAAGCCTGTGCCGCAGGGCGTGAAGACAATAGAGGTGCTGGTCGCTCTGCTGATTGCCGCCTGGCCGCTGGTATTCCTGCCCATGTGCGCTGCGTTGCTCGGCATCGCGGGCGGCGCCGTCCTGGCGATCGCCATGGCCCTGCTGGCCAAACGGCTGATCGGCGGTCACACGGGCGATGTGCTGGGCGCGGTCGAGCAACTGTTCGAGGTCGGCTTCCTGCTGGGCGCGGCGGCGCTGCTGTGAGGCTGCTGGTCGGTCCGATCTCGGCGGTCGAGCGCCTGGCCGGTGAGGCCGATCATGTGCTGTCGCTGATTTCGCCGGACGCCGAGGCGCCGGCTGTGGCGCGGCCTCGAACCCTGTTGCGGTTCAACGACATCGCCGAGGACCGTGAAGGGTTGGTCGCGCCCTCGGCGGCGATGATCGAGACGATCTTGGGCTTGGCGGCGACACCCACGCTGCTGATCCACTGCTTCGCTGGCGTCAGCCGCTCGACGGCGGCGGCCTACATTCTGGCCTGCGCGCGCGGCGGTGATGAGCAGGTGCTGGCCGCCCAGCTAAGAGCCTTGTGCCCGGAAGCGACTCCGAACGCCCTGATGGTTGCCCTGGCCGACACGATCTTGCAGCGCGACGGCGCCATGAGCCGCGCGATCGCCGGGATCGGACGCGGCGTCGACGCCTTCGAAGGGACCGTGATCGACTGGCGGCTCTAGCCCTTGGCCAAGCCTGGCAGGTCGATCCGCACCAGTCGCCAGCCGAAGATCCCATGGCGCTTCAGCACCAGCTCTAGTCGCTCGCCGCCCCGCACATCGGCATAGCTGACCCGGAAGTGGTCGAAGCCTTCATAGTGGTAGCCGACCTTGGTCTCGGACTTGGCCTTCGGCTTGGCCGGCTCGAGGACCGGGCCGCCGGGCGCGGTCGAGACGGTCTTGGGCGGCTCGTTGGTGGCCACCATGTTGGCGATGGCCTCGGGCGTGGCGAAGGAGTCGACGGCCTTGTCGACCACGCTCGCCATCAGCAATTGGCCGAAGGCGGCGAACGGATTGTCGCGCAGTTCGGGGTCTTCCTCGAACTTGCGGGTCATGGCCGTCTTGAGCTGAGCCTTCAGGCTCTCGCGCACGGCGGGGAAGTCGACCTTCTGCGCCAGCGCGACCTTGTCGCCGGCCTTGGCGGCGGCGGTCAGGCTGTGCAGCGCCAGGATCGGCGAAGCGAAATACAACGCGATCAGCAGCACGGCCACAACGCCGCCGGCGCCGATCAGGATACGGTTCTTGCGAGTCATCGAATTCTCCCCCGCCGATTGGGGCAGACGGGGGAGGCCGGGTCAACCAAACCCTTAGCGGGCCGGGACTTGCGAAGCGCGCAGGATCTCGGCCCAGACCGGCGGACGGCGATTGGTCTTCTTCACCAGGTCGTCGCGCAGGGTCAGGAACTTGGGATCGGCCAGGCTGGCCAGGGTGTAGGTCGAAACGCCATTGCCCACGTCCCACGGGTGCGGAGCGTATTCCTTCTGACCGGCGCCGGCGCGGTCGCGGTCGAACTGGATCTTGGAGTTGGCGAACTCGATGTGGACCTTTTCGCCGGTGGCGAAGGCCGTCAGCCAGTCCAGCGAGTGGGGCAGGCTGGCGCCGGCCGAGCTCTTCCAGCTGTACCAGTCCTGGCCGTGGGCCTTGGCCGACAGCACGGCCATCAGCAGCGGGTCGAGGTTGTAGGTGACGTAGTGCAAGGCGTCGCGCTCGTGGAAGTCGAACGTTGAGCCGTCGGCGTTGAGGTTGACGCCGACCTGTTTCTGATAGGCCTTGCGGGCGCGGTCGATGACCTTGGCGTCGCCGGTCTGGAAGGCGGCCATGGTGGCCAGCTTGATGCGGTGGCTCTGCCAGTTGGTCTCGGCGTTCTTGGGGCCGGCGTCCATGGCGTCCAGATAGCCGACCGCCATCTTGCGCCAGAAGGCGTCGACCTTGGCGCGGATGGGGGCGGGGAGGTCGCTCTCCGTCAGGTCGGTGGCCATCAGCAGCGTGTCGAAGCCCGTCTCGTCGATCGGGTTGAACGAGATCTGGTAGATGTCGGCCCAGTTCTCGAGATAGCGGGCGGTCGCGTCCAGGAACTTGCGATCGCCGGTCAGGCGGTAGGCGATGGCGAAGTTCAGCACGATCGGCTGGTCCTCGCGGGCCTTGATGCTGATCTCGCGGATGCCCTTGCCGGGCAGGGTGCCTTCGGTGTGGGCGTGCGGGATGGCGCCGGGCGGGCGGTCCAGATTGGCGGTGGCGCGCGAGATCACTTGCTCGGGCAGGGCGGGGGCGATCGCGCCCTTGCCGAAGGACGGGCCCAGCAGGGCGTAGTCGGCGGCGTGGGCCGCGGGCGCGACGATGGTCAAGGCGCAGGCGGCGAACCAGGCGGTCTTCAAGGCGATCTCCCCATAAGCTTGTCACCCGCCTTACAGCGCGAGTGTTGCGGCAAGATATCTGACCAATTTGTAAGCTTGTCAATTATTGGTCATGCCAATATGACGAACTGGTCGGACCTGCCGGGACATCGCTTGTCTTGCGCGGTTTTCCTGATCATCTTCCGGCCCTTCGTGGGGAGTGCGTTTTGACGAGCAAGAGACCGACCATCGACGACGTCGCCCGCGTATCGGGCGTGGCGCGCGTGACGGTGTCTCGGGTGCTCAACGGCGGCCCCAATGTCCGCGACGAGGTCCGCGCCCGCGTCATGCAGGCGGTCGAGCAGCTGGACTACAAGGTCAATCCGCAGGCGCGCAGCCTGGCGGGCGGAGCCACCCGACTGCTGGCCTTCGTGTTCGCCTCGGACCCGGAGAACGATCCGAACTCGTACTACGAGTCCGCCCTGGAACTGGGCGCGCTGCGGGCCTGCCTTGCGTTGGGCTACCAGGTGCTGGTCCAGAACGTGCCGGACCAGACTCCCGATTACCGCAAGCGCGTGCTGGACCTGATCACCACCCAGCGCTGCGAGGGCCTGATTCTGTCGCCGCCCTACAGCGACGACGTGGGGCTGATCGAGGCCGTGCTGGCGCAAGGGTGCAAGGTCGTCACCGTCTCGCCGGGCGGGCCGGGCAGGGGCACGACCGACGGCGTCGGCGTCGACGACGAGGCCGGCGGCTACGACGTCACCCGCGAACTGCTGCGCCTGGGCCATCGCCGATTCGGCTTCATCGCCGGCCTGGAGGGCCACTTGTCAGCCGATCGCCGCCTGAAGGGCTTCTGGCGCGCTTTGGAAGAGCAGGGACTGGGGGAGGGCGACTGCGTGGTCCTGCGCGGCGACTTCACCTTCCGCTCGGGGACTCACCTGGCGCCGCAGCTGCTGGACCACCCGCTAAAGCCCACGGCGCTGGTCTGCGCCAATGACGACATGGCCGCCGGCGTGCTGTCGGCCGCCCACGCCCGAGGCCTGAGCATCCCGGCCGACCTGTCGATCACGGGCTTCGATGACGCCCCCGTCGCGGCCATTGTCTGGCCGCCTCTGACCACGGTCCACCAGCCCGTGAAGGTGCTGGGCCAGAGGGCTGTGGAACTTCTGGTTTCACGCCTGAATGGGGTGAATTCCTCCCCCGAACCGATCTTCCAGCAGTTGGAACACGCGGTCGTGTCACGCCAGACGACAGGCTTGGCCTAAGCTCCCTGAAGTTGGGTTTGTTTCCATCTTGACAACGTTGTCGTGTTGCCGGCAATTGGAAGCGCTTCCATGGAAGCGCTTCCACGGCCAAGGTTCAGCCGTACAACAAAAACGATAGCTCGCCCGCGCAGGGGCGGGTCCAGAGGGGAGAGCTTATGCGAAACCGCACTCAGGGCGGCGCGCGTCCGTCCGTCCAGAAATTCTACGTTACTGCCTCGGCCGCCGCGATCACGCTGGCGCTGGCCGGTACGGCTTGGGCGCAGACGCCGGCGCAGAAGGACGACGAGACCGTCGACGCGATCGTGGTGACCGGCATCCGGGCCTCGATCCAGAACTCGATCAACATCAAGAAGAACGAGACCTCGATCGTCGAGGCCGTCTCGGCCGAAGACATCGGCAAGCTGCCGGATGTCTCGATCGCGGAATCGATCGCCCGCCTGCCGGGTCTGGCCGCCCAGCGCGTCAACGGCCGCGCCCAGGTCATCTCGATCCGGGGCCTGGCTCCCGACTTCACCACCACGCTGCTGAACGGCCGCCAGCAGGCCAGCTCGGGCGACAACCGCGCGGTCGAGTTCGACCAGTATCCGTCGGAACTGCTCAACAGCGTCGTGATCTACAAGTCGCCGGACGGCCAGGTCTCGGGCATGGGCCTGTCGGGCACCGCCGACCTGCGCGTCGTGCGTCCGCTGGCCTACGGCAAGCGCGCCCTCGCGGTGAACATCCGCGGCGAGAAGACCGCCGGCAAGAAGCTGAATGACGACGCCAGCAACTGGGGCGGCCGCTACAGCGCCAGCTACATCAACCAGTTCGCCGACGGCACGTTCGGCGTGGCCCTGGGCTACGCCCACCTGGATTCGCCGTCTCAGGTGAAACACTACAAGGCCTATGGCTACGAGGGCTTCCCAGCGGACTCCACCAGCCCCGACAGCGCCGATGGCGCGCTGATGCTGAACGGCCAGGAGATCTTCGCCACCTCGCGCAACAACAAGCGCGACGCCTGGATCGGCATCTTCGAGTACCAGCCCAACGACAAGATCCACTCGACGCTGGACCTGTACTACTCGACCTTCAAGCAGAAGGAGGTCGTGCGCGGCGCCCAGTGGTTCTCGAACCCGTTCGCCGACGGCGTGACCTTCTCGGACGTCACGACCGCCGATGTCGGCGGCTCGAAGTTCGCGACCAGCGGCGTGATCCGCAACGCGGTCCTGCAACTTCGCAACGACTACAACACCCGCATGGACCAGCTGTTCTCGGCCGGCTGGAACACCGAGTACCAGCTCGGTGAGAAGACCAAGGTGGTCGCCGACCTGTCCTATTCGTCCAACAAGCGGAAAGAACAGGTCATGGAGACGTACGCGGGTTACGGCCGCGGCATTGGCGGCGTCACCCCGGCGACGGGCGATGTGGGCCGCACCTATGACGGCATCCGCTTCGGCGTCTCCACTGATGGCTTCTCGCAGTACAACGAAGGCCTGAGCTACGACGACGCCAGCCGCGTCACCCTGGGCGACCGCGCCCCGTGGGGTGGCTGGGGCCACGACGGCTCGATCCGCTTCCCGCACGTCAAGGAAGACGTCACCGCCGTCGACATCCGTCTCGAGCACGAGATGGACGGCTTCATCACCCAGCTGTCGGGCGGCGTGAACTACACCGAGCGCGACAAGGGCAAGACCGTCTCGGACAACGACCTGTTCCTCAAGAACGGTCGCCAGCAGGTCTATGTGGACGGGGCCGACCTGGTCGATCCGACCCAACTGGGCTTCGCCGGCTTCGGCGGCGTGCTCAGCGTCAAGATCGGCGACGCCTGGCGCAAGTACTACAACTGGGCCCCGATCCTGGACGCCAACTTCTACGACAAGAACTGGGACATCAACGAGAAGGTCACGACCGCCTTCGCCCGCGCCACCTTCGCGGCTGGCGACCTGCGCGGCAATGTCGGCGTCCAGGTGGTCCGCCAGGAGCAGTCGTCCAGCGGCGTGGTGATCAATGGCACCACGGCCGGCCAGCCGATCGTTCCGACCAAGATCAACGCCAAGGACAGCTACACCGACGTCCTGCCCAGCCTGAACCTGATCTACGACCTGGGCGGCGGCCACCGCCTCCGCGCGGCCCTGTCCAAGACCATGGCCCGTCCGCGCATGGACGAGATGCGCGCCAACGTCACGCCGGGCTTCAATGCGCTGGTCTGCTCCAGCCAGCCCTGCGGTCCGGGCACGACCGTCAATCCATGGTCGGCTTCGGGCGGCAACCCGCACCTGCGCCCGTGGAAGGCCGACGCCGCCGACCTGGCCTACGAGTGGTACATCAGCCCCGCGACCTATGTGTCGGTAGCCGGCTTCTACAAGAAGCTGAACACTTACATCTATCAGCAGACCGGCACGTTCGACTTCACGGGCATTCCGATCCCGGTCGGCGCCAGCATCCCGGCGGGCACCAACGTCAACCCGATCGGCCAGATCACGCTGCCCGCCAACGGCAACGGCGGCAATCTGCGCGGTCTGGAGTTCAGCGGCGCGATGGACTTCGGCCAGTTCGCCAGCCTGCTGAAGGGCCTGGGCGTGCAGGGCAGCCTGTCGCTGACCAAGTCGAACCTGAACCCGACCACCAGCACCTCGCCGGTCCGCATCCCGGGCCTATCCAAGCGCGTGTACAACATCACGGGCTACTACGAGCGCGGCGGCTTCCAGGCGCGGATCAGCCAGCGCTACCGCTCGGCCTTCAAGGGCGAAGTGGTGCAGCTGTTCGCCACCCGCGGCTACACCGAGATCCTGGCGGACAAGCAGGTGGACGCCCAGGTCGGCTACACCTTCCAGGACGGTCCGCTGGAGAACCTGGGCATCCTGCTGCAGGTCAACAACCTGACGGACTCGCCGTACCGCACCCGCCTGGGTCTGGACAGCACCGGCACCAAGACCAGCAACGGCGGCGCGCTGCCGGAGACCTACGAAAAGTACGGCCGGCAGATCCTGTTCGGCGTCAACTATCGGTTCTAAGCAGGAGGCTGAGCCTGGCCGCGCTCCCCCGCGGCCAGGGCTCGCCAGGCAAGAACCAACGGAGGCGGGGTCGCTTCGGCGGCCCCGACCTTCGACTTAACGGGAGGCGGGTGGTTGCAACCGCTCAAGAAGATTTTGATCGCCGGCGGCGGGTCCGCCGGATGGATGACGGCGGCGCTGTGTTCGCGGCTGTTCCAGGGTCTCTATGAGATCGTCCTGATCGAGTCCGAGCAGATCGGCACGGTCGGGGTCGGGGAGGCGACCATCCCCGCCATCAAGAAATTCAACGAACTTCTGGGCATCGACGAGGACGACTTCCTGCGCAAGACGCAAGGGTCCTTCAAGCTCGGGATCGAGTTCCGCAACTGGTACCGCAAGGGCGAGAGCTACCTGCACGGCTTTGGCGTGCTGGGGCAGGACCTGGGCTGGCTGCGGGTGCACCAGTACTGGCTGCGCATGCGCGAGCTGGGCCAAGCCGGCGACTTCAACGACCTGTCGATCAACAACGCCATGGCGCTGCAGGACAAGTTCATGCGCGCCCGGGCCGACATGGCGGACTCGCCGATCGGCCACATCGCCCACGCCTTCCACTTCGACGCGGGCCTCTACGCCAAGCACCTGTCGACCTATGCCCAGGCGCGCGGCGTCCAGCGGCGCGAGGGCAAGATCGTCGACGTCACGCTGCGGCCCGAGGACGGTTTCGTCCAGTCGGTGACCATGGACGACGGCGCGGTGATCGCCGCCGACTTCTTCATCGACTGCTCGGGCTTCCGGGGGCTGATCATCGAGCAGGCCCTGAAGACCGGCTACGACGACTGGACGCACTGGCTGCCGGCCGACCGGGCCATCGCCGTGCCGACCGAGCGCTCGGAGCACTTCACGCCCTATACCCGCTCGACCGCCCATGACTCCGGCTGGCAGTGGCGCATCCCGTTGCAGCACCGCACCGGCAACGGCCATGTCTATTCCAGCCAGTACATCGACGACGACGAGGCCGAGCGTGTCCTGCTGGCCAATCTGGACGGCGCCCAGCGCGCCAACCCGATGCGGTTGCGGTTCACGACGGGCAAGCGCAAGAAGATCTGGAACAAGAACTGCGTGTCGGTGGGCCTGGCCAGCGGCTTCATGGAGCCCCTGGAGTCGACCAGCCTGCATCTGATCCAGTCGGCGGTGATCCGCCTGGTGCGCCTGCTGCCTGACGGCGGCTTCGACCAGGCCAATGTCGACGAGTTCAATCGCCAGAGCGACTTCGAATACGAGCGCATCCGCGACTTCATCATCCTGCACTACAAGGCCACCGTGCGCGACGACACGCCGTTCTGGCGCTACTGCCGCGACATGGAGGTCCCCGCGACCTTGCAGCGGAAGATGGACCTGTTCCGCGCAAACGGCCGGGTGTTCCGCGAGGACGACGAGCTCTTCACCGAGGAGAGCTGGATCCAGGTGTTCCTGGGCCAGGGCGTGATCCCGCGCAGCTACGACCCGCTGGTCCGCGTCCATTCGGACGAGGCCATCGCCAAGCACCTCGGCAACATCGAAGCGGTCATCGGCAAGTGCCTGAACGTAATGCCCAGCCACGCCGAGTTCGTGGCCCGCACGTGCCAGGCGCCGCCGCTGGCCACGCCACCTCTTGTTCCAACAGCCTGATGTTCACACGGAGTAACGCCATGACGACCGCTGCCCAGCCTTCATCCGCCCAGTCCTTGTCGGGATTGCGGATCCTGTGCCGGACCACTGCCGCCGTGGCGTTGCTCGCCCTGACTCCGATGTCGGGCGCCCTGGCCCAGACCATGCCGACCAAGGACAGCGCTCCGCTGGCCCCGCGCGCCAACGACCCGGCCTGGGCTCGCGCCGACGCGCTCGTCAAGCAGATGACGCTTGATGAAAAAATCAGATACCTGCACGGCCTGTTCCCGCCGAACACCAAGCCGGCGCCGGCCGACATGATCCCTTCGGCCGGCTACGTGCCGGGCGTGCCGCGCCTGAAGATCCCGACCCTGCGTGAAAGCGACGCCAGCCTGGGCGTGGCCAACCAGGTCGAGCAACGCAAGGGCGACGTCGCCACGGCCCTACCGTCGGGCCTGGCCCTGGCCTCGACCTTCGAGCCCAAGCTGGCCTATGCCGGCGGCGCGATGATCGGCGCCGAAGCCCGCGCCAAGACCTTCAACGTGCTGCTGGCCGGCGGCGTCAACCTGACCCGCGACCCGTGGGCGGGCCGTAACTTCGAATATCTGGGTGAGGACCCGCTGCTGGCCGGCGAGATGGCCGGCGAGCAGATCAAGGGCGTGCAGTCCAACCACATCGTCTCGACGATCAAGCACTTCGCCCTGAACGCCCAGGAGACCGGCCGCCATGTGATGGACGCCCAGATCGGCGAGGCCGACCTGCGGGAAAGCGACCTGCTGGCCTTCCAGATCGCGATCGAGAAGAGCAATCCGGCCTCGGTCATGTGCGCCTACAACAAGGTCAATGGCGACTGGGCCTGCCAGAACGACTTCCTGCTGAACAAGGTGCTCAAGCGCGACTGGAACTATCCGGGCTTTGTGATGTCCGACTGGGGCGCGGTGCACAGCACGGTCAAGGCCGCGCTGGCGGGCCTGGACCAGCAGTCGGGCCAGGAGCTGGACACCCAGATCTTCTTCGGCGACGACCTCAAGGCCGCGATCACCAAGGGCGAGGTCAGCCAGGCTCGCGTCGACGACATGGTCCGCCGCATCCTGCACGGGGTGATCACCTCGGGCCTGATGGACAATCCGATCCCGACGACCGCCCAGCCGATCGACTACGACGCCCACGCCAAGGTCGCCCAGGCCGTGGCCGAGCGCGGTTCGGTGCTGCTGAAGAACAACGCCAACCTGCTGCCGCTGGCCAAGACGGCCAAGAAGATCGTGCTGATCGGCGCCCATGCCGATGTCGGCGTGATCTCGGGCGGCGGCTCGTCGCAGGTGCGTTCGGTCGGTGGCGCGCCGATCGAGATCCCGCTGAACGGCGGCGAGGCCGCCTCGTTCGTCCGCGTCACCTGGCACGCTTCGTCCCCGCTGGAAGCCATCAAGGCCGCCGCGCCGGGCGCGCAGGTGATCTATGTCGACGGCAAGGATCCGGCCGCCGCCGCAGCCGCCGCCAAGGACGCCGACGTCGCCATCGTCTTCGCCTGGCACTGGCAGACCGAAGCCCAGGACGCGCCGTCGATCGTCCTGCCCGAGAACCAGGACGCCCTGATCGATGCGGTCGCGGCGGCCAATAAGAACTCCATCGTCGTGCTCGAGACCGGCGGCCCGGTGACCATGCCGTGGCTGGACCGCGTCGGCGCGGTGCTGCAGGCCTGGTATCCCGGCCAGCGCGGCGGCCAAGCCATCGCGCGCCTGTTGTTCGGCGACGTGAACCCGTCGGGTCGCCTGGCCATGACCTTCCCGAAGACCGCCGACCAGGCGCCCCGCGCCAGCGCGCCGGGCTTCGCCGAGCAGGCCGCCATCGACGACGCCCGCCGCGCCGGCCAGAAGGTCGACGGCATCAAGGGCTTCGCGGTGAAGTATCCGGAAGGCGCCGCCGTCGGTTACCGCTGGTACGTCCAGGAGAAGCGCCAGCCGCTGTATCCGTTCGGCTACGGCCTGTCGTACACCTCGTTCGGCTACAAGAACCTCAAGGTCGAGGACGCGGCGGGCCTGAAGGTCAGCTTCGACGTCACCAACACCGGCAAGGTGGCCGGCGCCGACACGCCGCAGCTCTACGTGACAGCCGGCAAGCGCAAGTCGATGGTCCGCCTGGCGGGCTTCGAGAAGGTCGACCTGGCGCCGGGCGAGACCAAGCGGATCACCCTGACCGTCGAACCGCGCCTGTTGGCTGACTACGACGTCGCCAAGCCGGGCTGGACGATCCCGGCCGGGGCTTATCCGCTGTACGTCGGCGGTCACGCCGGCGACATGGCCCTGACCGGCACGGCCAACCTCAAGGCCTGGACGCGCAAGCCGTGATCCGGGTCGCTCTCCTCGCCACCGCCGCGCTTGTCGCGGCGGCTCCGGCCGTCGCCGCACCCAAGCTGCAGAGCTGGGTCACCACGGGCGACAAGAGCCAACTGCTGGCCGCTCAAGCGCCTTCAGGCGGGGTGGCGGCCGGCGTCGTGGCCGGCCTGCCGGTCATCGCCGTCGACACCAAGGAGCGCCATCAGTCGATCGTCGGCTTCGGCGGCGCGATCACGGACTCGTCGGCCTGGCTGATCCAGAACAAGCTGACCCCAGACGCGCGCGAAAAACTCCTGAAGGAGCTGTACGGGCGAGGGGAGGGCGGCCTGGGCTTCAGCTTCACTCGCATCACCATCGGCGCCTCGGACTTCTCGCTGGACCACTACAGCCTGGACGATGCGCCGGGCGGGGCGGCTGATCCAAAGCTCCAGCACTTCTCGCTGAAGCGGCCGCAGGAGTTCGTCTTCCCAACCGTCCGCGCGGCGCTGAAGATCAATCCCGACCTCAAGGTCATGGCCTCGCCGTGGAGCGCCCCGGCCTGGATGAAGACCAACGGCTCGCTGGTCCAGGGCCAGCTGAAGGCGGAGGCTTATCCGGTCTATGCCGACTTCTTCACCCGCTACATCCAGGAAGCCCGCAAGGTCGGCGTGCCGACCGACTATCTGAGCATCCAAAACGAGCCGGACTTCGAGCCCGACAGCTATCCGGGTATGCGGTGGAACGCCAAGGACCGCGCCAGGTTCTTCGGCGAGAATCTGGCCCCGGTGTTCAAGCGGGACAAGATCACCACCAAGGTCCTCGACTGGGACCACAACTGGGATCAGCCGCAGCAGCCGACGACCGTGCTGGCCGATCCCAAGGCCCGCGCGTTCCTGGCGGGCGTGGCCTGGCACTGCTACGCGGGCGACGTCTCGGCCCAGCAGCCGGTGACCGACGCCAATCCGGACAAGGACGTCTTCCTGACCGAGTGCTCGGGCGGGGAGTGGGCGCCGAAGTTCGACGACAGCTTCGCCTGGATGGTCGAGAACCTGATCATCGGCTCGGTGCGCGGCGGCTCACGCGGCGTCCTGATGTGGAACCTCGCCCTGGACGAGCAATTCGGCCCGCACGCTGGCGGCTGCAAGGACTGCCGGCCGTTCGTGACGATCGACAGCCAGACCGGCGCGATCACGCGGACCCAGGAGTATTACGCCTTCGGTCACGCCAGCCGGTTCGTGAAGCCGGGCGCGACGCGGATCGGTTCTCCGGCCAAGGTCGGCGACCTGCGCAGCGTGGCGTTCCAGAACAAGGACGGCGGCCGGGTGCTGATCGTGCTGAACGTCGGACAAGCGCCGGCCGACTTCGCGATCACCGAAGGCAAGCAGACCTTCAAGGCGACCCTGCCGGCCCGCGCGGCCGGCACCTTCACCTGGTGATCTAAGCTGGGAGGCCGCTCAGGTCTCCCAGCCCCAGCCCAGCCGGCGGCTGATGGCGTTGGCGGCGGCGATGACGCCCTGGCTGGCCTGCTCCATCCGCTCTTCGTCCATATATTGCGGAATGCTGGACAGGCTCATGGCCGCGACGATGGCGCCGCTGGCGTCGCGGATCGGGGCGGCGACGCAGCGGATGCAATCGCCGGCCTCGTCGAAGTGGCGACCCAGCCCCTGGTCCCGGGCGAGGTGCTGATCCTCATCCGAAAAATAGGTCGCCCAGGCCTCTTCCGAGGCGTCTAGCATCAAAGCGCGACCCAGAGCCGTGTTGCTGACGCGGTTGCGGTCGCCGACCTGGTGGCGCACGGCCACGCGACGGCGGCTAGGCGAGCGGGCGATATAGACGACGTCATCGCCGTCACGGACCGCCAGGTTGGTGGCGTCGTCCATCTGCTGGGCCAGACCGTCCAGGAACGGCTGGGAGACGACGGCCAGGCTGGTCGCCTCCTTGGCCTGGAAACCCAGGTCCATCAGCTTCGGGCCCAGGCGGTAGCCCTTGCGCGGGTCGTGGGTCAGCAGGCGGCGATCGACCAGGGCCGAGGCCAGGCGGTGCGCCGTGCTGCGGGTCAGGCCCAGCTTGCGTTCCAGCTCGGTCAGCGCCACCGGACCGCCACGCGCGGCGTCCAGGATATCCAGCGCGCGCAACAGGGTCTGGCTGACCTTTTCGGTCTTGGTTTCGCTGGTCACGAGCATGGCGAGGCATTTCCGCGGATGATCGGCGCTGTAGGTATCATCAAATCTGCCAGCGCTGGCACACTATCTGCTATCGCTAGCACTCAGACAAATGCCGTTATATCCACATGATGGGAACAGGGAGACTCGCGTGGGGGTAGGGGACTTTGGCGCTGCTTTGTCGGTGACGATCGACGACGTGGCCATCGCGGCCGAGGTCTCGATTCGAACCGTTTCCCGCGTCCTGAACGAGTCGCCGAATGTCGGCGACGAGACCCGCAAGCGGGTGCTCGAGACCATCGAACGCCTAGGCTACGCGCCCAGCACCCGGGCGCGGGCGCTGGCTTCAGGCCGGTCGTTCCTGATCGCCATGGTGCAGGACGACCCCAACGCCCACGTCATCGGTCCGTTGCAGCGGGGCATCGTCGAGGCCTGTTCCTCGCACGGCTACGAGCTGGTCGTGCGGCCGGTGCGGTCGGGTAATCCCGATGTCGCGGCCGACGTCGAGACCTTCGTGCGTCGCTCACGGGTGGATGGGCTGATCGTCCTGCCGCCGGCGTCCGAGATCGCCGCCATTCCCGAGCGCCTGACCCGCCTGGGCGTGCCGTCGGTCGGCATCGCTTCGGTCTCGATGCCTGAATATCCGTGCATGCTGGTCAGCAACGAGCGGGGCGCCAGTAGGGCGCTTGGCCAGCATCTCAAGTCGCTAGGTCACCAGCGCATCGCCATGATCGAGGGGCCGCCGCATTTCCGCTCGGCCCAGGAGCGCAAGGCCGGCTTCCTGGAAGGCATCGGCGGCGCCATGCCCGAGCCTTATCTGCGCAAGGGCGACTACGGCTTCGAGAGCGGCCTCGCAGCCGCCGAGGCGTTGCTGGCGCTGGACCAGCCGCCGACAGCGATCTTCGCCGCCAACGACATTATGGCCGCCGCCGTCGTCAAGACCGCCCGCGAGCGCGGCCTGGCCATTCCGGATCAGCTGTCGGTCGTCGGCTTCGACGACAGCGACATCGCCTCGATCATCACGCCCGCACTGACCACGATCCGCCGTCCGCTGGTCGACATGGCCCAGGCCGCCACCGAGCGTCTGCTGGAGATGATCAACGGCAAGCGCCTGAACTGGCCGCAGGAGCCGATCGAGCTGACGCTGATGCACCGCCAGTCCGTCAGCTCACCGCGCTGACAGGCCGTTCTCGCCGAAGCGAATCCGGTCGGGATCCAGGCCCAGCTGGGTCAGATTGGCGCGGGCAGTGGCCTTCAGCCGGTCGCTGGCGACGGGATTGGGTTTCTGTTTCAGCTCCATCGTCGCCACCGAGGTGAACATGCCCGTGACGGCCAGTTGCTCGTAGAGCTTCTGCTTCTCGGCGTCGGACGCGCCGGCGACACCGGGCTCGCCCTGGAGCAGGCCGCGCATCTGGGCGATCAGCGGCCGGGCCTGTTGCGGCGTCACCTGCGTGCCCGTGACGGCCTCGTAGCTGGTGGCGACATACAGCGATAGGGCGGTCGGCAGGTCGTGATCGGGCTGGCCGAACAGGCGCTCGATCCCACCAAACTTTCCCAGAAGCTGTTGAAAAACCGACGTAACCTCAGTTCGTTTTGAAGCGGGATACGTAGACGCCATGGCCGGGATCGCGGTGGCGCCAGGCGTCGATACGAACCGCAGGCTCTTGCCGGAAACCAGCGCGGAACGCGGCGGCGCGCTGGCCGGCGACTTGGCTTGATCGCCAAGCAGCGCCTTGGTCCGCGAGACGATGGTGCTGGCGTTCAGCGCGTTGTTAAACGCGCCGCCGTCCATCAGATAGACATTGACCATGTCCTGGGCGCGCGCCGGCGCCGCGATCGTCAGGACCGCGCCGACGAGAAGAACCGCTGCCGATCGAGCCATGCCATTTCTCCCGATTGCGTTGTGGCGCGAACTTAGTCGGGCGGTAAGTCAGCGACATAACGGGGCGGAATAACGGCAGAGGGAAACGCTGATCCATTTATCGTCTAAGATATATTATCGGAAATAATGGACGCTCCGAAACGATAGCGGCGCTGGTTCTATTTGCCCGCGACGAAGCTGTCGAACTGGCGCTTGAACACCTGTCGCGTGTCGCGGTCCGAATAGAACATGTGGCCGCCAACCAGGCACGTCGCCGAAACACGCGGACGCAGATCCGCCGGCGACTGGGCCACGGCTTCGTTCATGGCCGCGCATGAGGCGTCATACATTCCGCGCACGTTCCAGACCCGGAGCTTGGGATTGATCCGCATGGCGCGCGCCAACGGCGGCTCGGGCTGGTCGCTGCGGTCCATCTTGAACATGCGTGTCATCCAGTCGGCGGCCACGCCACTGCGGGCATCGACGTCCAGCGGTTCGGGATGGAAGGCGCCGCCGAACGGGCCGCGATAAGCCAGGTCGCTCTCGAAACCCAGGTCGTGGCGGATATAGCCGTTATAGACCCGCGACGTGCCGTTCATCAGGTCGGCCATGCGCTGCAGGCTGGGGTCGCCGGTCGGCAGCCACGGCGTGCCTTCGGGGCGTGATTTCAGCGTGATGCGACCGTCGTAGCGGCCCAGTTCGAAGCCCTTGTCGGCCAGCAGTCGGTCAAAGAAGACGCCGCTGTCCAGGCGCAGCGTCTTGGCGTCGACGAACTGGCTATCGACGCCCGTGAAGCGTTGCAGCCCCGCCAAAACGGCGGCGCGTTCGTCCGCACTCAGAGCATCACGCTTTTCCAGCGCCGGCGCGTAAACCGCCCTCACCCAGGCTTCGGCCTGCTTCTCGGCCTCGGTGCTGGACAGCGTCTGGAGATCTGCCGGCAGGCGCTTGTGGTAGTGCGCGATGGCCGTGAACTCGGTGATCGACAGGGCTTGAGCCAAGGCCGGCGACACCTTCTGGCCGACGGCGTAGTCGCCCGACATCAGGATGACGCCCGATAGCCGCGTGCGGCGCTTTTCCAGCGCTTCGGCCACCAGCATGGCGCGCGTGGTCCCGTAGCTCTCGCCGCCGATATAGAGCGGCTGCTGCCAGCCGTCGTAGCGGGTCAGATAGACCCGGATCGCCTCGGCCACGGCCTCGGAGTCGCCGCGCGAGCTGTAGAGCACGTCGCGGAAATCCTTGCTGGTGGCGCGGCTGAAGCCGGTGCCGACCGGATCGATGAACACCAGGTCGCTGGTCGCCAGCCAGCTGTCGGGATTGTCGATCAGCGGCGTCTCGGTGTTGGGGCCGTAGTCCGGATAGGTCGCGGCCGTCGTCGGACGCTTGGGGCCGACGCCCATGAACTGCAGCTGGGCCGAATTGGAGCCCGGCCCGCCGTTCCACAGGAAGGTCACCGGGCGCGGCGGCGCGCCGACCGGGGTCGGGACGCTGTAGGCGATGAAAAACACCGATGCCATCAGCTCGCCGGTGTCGTTGACATAGATCGGCAGCAGGCCGGCGCGAGCCGTATAGGTTAGCGCCCTGCCCCCGGCCGTCATCTGGTGGCGGGTAGTGACGGTCTTGTCCTCGTGCGGCGCGATCGGCGCGGCTGAGGAGAGGCTGGCGAAGGCCATGGCGCCGGCCAGGACGCCGGCGAGAAGCGCGGTTTTCATGTCGGAAGCTCTCAGCGGGCTTGCAGCAGGGCGCGGAAGTCGCGGGTGAAGGCCAGGCGCGAGGGCTGGTCGCGATAGAACATGTGACCGCCGTCGTAGCACTTGAAGCTGAAGGCGGCCTTCAGCGGCGCCGGCAGCTGGCGGGCGGTCTCGTCGTTCTCGGTGCAGCTGTTGAGGGAGTCGTAGCGTCCGGCCACGACCATCACCTTCAGCTTGGCGTCCAGGCCGACAGCCTCGGCCGTCGAGGGCAGTGGCGGGCCGATCACCGGCGGGCCGCCGCCCGTGGTTTGGGCGACCTTTATCGCCGCCGCGACGACCTCGGGCGTGGCCTCGGCGGTGGCGTAGTTCCACTCCGCGCCCGGCCCGCCGCCGAACTTGCCGGTCGGCGAATAGGCCTCGTCCAGCCGCTCATTGCCGACATACGGCAGGTCGGTGTGATAGCCCAGGTCGTGGCGGATATAGCGCGGCACGGCCTTGTCGAAGTCTTCGTTCGGCGACTGGGTCAGTCGCATATCGAAGATATTCAACGGCTTGCCGTCGGGCTTGAGCAGATTTTCGCGGTACTGACGCGGCGTGACGACCAGGGTTTTACGGTCGATCTGCTCGGGCTTGAGACCGATATAGCCGGCCAGCTCGCCGGCGATCCGCTCGCGGTCGGCGTCCGACAGCTCGTTGATCTTGGCGAGCGCCGGCGCGTAGGTCTCGCGGCCCCAGGCCTCGACGCGCGCCAGGACGGCCGCGCGGTCCTTGCCCAGGCTGGGCGACAGCTTGCCGTGATAGAGCGCCGTGGCGGCGAGGTCCGTGACCCGCATGGCGGCGCTGACGCTGGGATCGCGTCGCTCGGCCTTCAGGCCCGAGCCGCCGGAAATCAGGACAAGACCCTTCACCGGGATGCCGCGCTTGATCAGGCTGTAGCCGACGCTGCCCGCCCTGCCCGCGCCCCAGCTTTCGCCGGCCAGATAGATCGGCGCGGCCTCGGCGCCGCTCAGCAGGCGCCAGGCGCGGATGAACTCGGTGACCGAAGCGACGTCGCCGACGGTGCCGTAGAATTCCTTGCGGTACTCAGAGCGAGTCGGGCGGCTGAAGCCGGTGCCGATCGGGTCGACGAAGACGAGGTCGGTGTCGGCCAGCCAGGTTTCCTGGTTGTCGACGAGGGAAGCCCCCTCCCCGCGCTTGGGTCCTACCATCTCGAAATGCAGCGTGGCCGAGTTGGCGCCCGGACCGCCGTTCCAGACGAAGGTCACCGGACGCGGCTTCCCGGTGGTGGGCACGCGATAGGCGATGAAGCCCATATAGCCGTGAACGTCGCCGGTCTCGGCGTCGCGGATCGGCACGCGGCCGACCTCGGCCTCATAGGCCAGGGTCTTGCCGCCCAGCGGCATGGTGTGGCGGGTCGCGACCCAATCAGGCGGCGCCGCCACGGCGGCCGAGCTCATCAGGCATGCGCTGGCCAGGCCCAGCAGGAGAAGGTTCGTCTTGGCCATGTCCGGCTCCGAACTCAGGGCAGGTCGTGAAGGAGGCTCGCCGCGGCCAGGTCCTGCACGACATGGCCCAGCGACTTGTAGACGGTGATCTGATCGGCCCTCTGCCGGCCCGGCAGGTCGCCGGCCAGCACCTGGCCGATCTCGCCGACCACGTGGTCGTCGTCGACCAGGCCGGCGGCCTTGGCGGCCAGGAATTCGGCGCCCTGCTTGAGGACCCCTTCCCGGCTGTCGGCGATGAAGCGCGCGGCGACGACCAAGTCGTTGTCGACCTCGACCGGGCCGGCATAGCTGGAGCCGACCACGTTGACGTGGGCGCCGGGACTGACCCAGCGGCCCAGCAGGACGGGCTCGCGGGCGCTGGTCACGGTGCAGATGATCTCGGCCCCGCTGACGGCCTCTTCGGCGCCCTGGCAGGTGATGGTCGCCACGCCCGTTTCCTCGGCGATCTGGTTGGCCAGAGCCTTGGCGCGCTCGGTCGAGCGGCCCCAGATGCGGATGGCCTTCAGCGCCCGGACGTGGGCGATGGCGCGGGCGTGATGCAGGGCCTGCTCGCCCGTGCCCAACACGGCCATGACCTCGGCGTCCGGCCAGGCCAGAGCGTCGGTGGCCACGGCGCTGGCGCAGGCCGTGCGAATGGCGGTGATCTCGCCGGCGTCGGCCACGCAGACCGGCGCGCCGGTCTTGCCGTCGAACAGGACGACCACGCCTTGGTGCGAGCGGTGCTCCGCCGAACTGTCGGGCGGAAAGACGCTGACCAGCTTGGCGCCGAACACCCCGCCCTCGCCCATCCCGCCCGGCATGACGCCGAACATGCGGCCTTCGCCCAGGTCCAGGATGGAGCGCAGCAGCTGCTGGGTCCGGCCGGCCGAGAAGCGGATCATCGCCTCGCGCACCAGCGGGATGCAGCGCTCGTAGGTCAGATGCTGGCGCACCTGCGAACCGTCGATGATACGCAAGACGTTCGCCCTCCTACTGGAAGCAGACGGGCCTCCGCCGAGACGGAGGCCCTATGGTCGCTAGAACCGCGCGTTCAGGCCCAGGAAGAACTGACGGCCGATGATGTCGCCATAGGCCCGGTTGGGATAGGACGTCATTTCGTCGGTCAGGTCGGTGACGCCGGCGCGCACGGTGTACTTGCCGAAGTCATAGGCGCCCGAGATGTTGTGGCGGATGTTCGCCGCGACCGTCGGGGTCGGCGTGGTCTCGATCGTCGCGCCCCAGGCGGTCAGGGCCGAGGGCATGTAGTCGACCGAGTAGTACAGCTTCAGCGGACCGCGCGAGTAGCGCATGTCGAAGCGACCGCGCCAGTCGGGCAGCACGATGGTGCCGTCGGTGCGCGACAGGTCCGAACCGGTCACCGAGGTCTCGTAGCGGGTGTTGTGGGTCGCCTCGAGGCCCAGCTCCAGCGTGCCGTAGTCGTGGTCCGGGAACAGGCGGCTCAGCGGCAGGCGGTAGTTGATGTTGTAGACCTCGCCGCGATAGCTGATGCGGCCAGCGTTGTAGGTCGTCGAGATGGCCGTGGTGACATAGCCGCTGGCGTCACGGGTGAAGGTGCCGCAAACCTCCTTCGACGGCGAAGTCGCGTCGTAGCAGGTGGCCAGGAAGTCCATCGGGGTGAAGCCCGACAGGCCGTTGGTCAGGTCGATCTTCACGCGGTCGGCGATCAGGGTCAGGCCCGGAATGAAGCTGGGCTGGAACACCAGACCGATGGTCGTGGTGTCCGAGACCTCGTTCTTCAGGTCGATATTGCCGCCGGTGGTGATCAGCGCGTTGTTGAAGTTCTCCGACGGGTCCTGGAAGGTCGCCAGCGGGCCGTAACCCGGATTGGCGGCGAACAGGGCCTGGCAGTTGGCGCGGCGGGTGGCCGGCGACGGACCGGCGTTGATGCGGTCGCTGTCGCAGGGGTCCTGGGTGATCGAGCCCAGGGTCGTCTGTTGCGGCGCGAACAGCTGGTCCAGGGTCGGCGCGCGGAAGTTGCGGCTACGCGAACCGCGCAGGCTGAAGCCGTCGAAGACTTCCCACTGCAGGCCCGCGCCCCAGACCTTCTCGGTGCCGGTGATCGAGTGGTCGACGATGCGGTACGAACCGTCGAACTCCAGGCGCTTGGCGCCGGGGAAGCTGAAGTCGCCGCCCAGGATCGGCACCAGGACTTCGCCCGACACTTCGCTGGTGTGGTACTTGCCCGAGGTCGCCTTGCTGATGGCGCCCGAGCCGACCTGGCCCAGTTGGTTGCCCTCGAACGGTTTGAAGCGGGCCCACTCGGCGCGGTACTCGTAGGCGACGCTGAACTTGGCGACGCCGGCCGGCAGTTGGAACAGGTCGCCGCCCAGGGTGGCCAGGACGTCGTCCTGGGTGTTGCGGAAGTCCTGGCCCGACGGCGTGGTGACGTAGGCGCGCGCTTCCTTGCTGACATTGCCCGAGCCGAAGATGTTCAGCGGGGCACAGGCCAGGTCGTCATCGGCGGTGCTGGCGTTGGCGTTGACGGCGCAGACGATGTTGCCGGCGCTGTTCTTGACCGCATTGATCGCCTTGTTGAAGGCGGCGGTCTTCACGCCCCAGCCCGACTGCGAGCCCTTGGTGCCGCCATGGCTGGCCGACAGGGTCCAGTAGAAGTCACGGTCGGCGCGGTTGAAGTCGCCTTCCAGCGACAGCAGGGCGCGGTAGGTGTCGGTGTTGTAGCGGGTCTCGCGGGTCGGCAGCAGGTCCGACCACGACTTGGACAGGAACAGCGGCGCGCCGGCGCCGAACGACGGGCTGGCCGCCTTCAGCGAATTCACGGCTTCGGTGCTGAGATACGGGTTGGTCGCGAAGAAGGTGATGTAGCCCGCGCCGCTGGCGGGGGTGTTCAGCACCGTGTTGCTGGCGATCGTGCCGTACGGGTCGCGGCCGACGGTGTTGGAGTACAGGAACTCGCCCGACACCTTCAGGTGGTCGCTGAAGTCGTAGTGGTAGATGGCGTTGGCGTTCTTGCGTTCGACGCCGGTGCGCAGCGTCGCCAGGTCCTGGTACGGGAAGCCGTCGCCGCCGCTGGCGAACGGCACCTGCAGGAAGGTCCCGAGATTGTAGTTCTGCAGGCCGGTGCCGGCTGCGTTGAACTGCTGGGTCGCGCCGCCAGAGCGCAGGATGAAGGTCGGCACCGGCGCCGGCGTCGTGAAGACCACGCCGTTGTTGGTGTACGAGTAGAAGGTGGCGTTCAGCGCCGGGGCCAGCGCCGGGATGCCGTCGGTCTGGCTGGTGTTGGCCGGGTTGGTGTAGGTCACGCGGCCCAGGTTGGTCAGCGGGCGATCGCGGTCGAACAGCGGATCGGTCTTCGACCATTCCAGATTCACGGCGACGTTGCCGCGGCCGTCAGCGTAGTTCTTGCCCAGGGTGGCGCGCAGAGCCGGCTTCTTGTTGTCGCTGCGCGAGGAGATGCCGTACTGGGCGTCCAGCTCGACGCCTTCGAAATTGCGCTTGAGGACATAGTTGACCACGCCGGCGATGGCGTCCGAGCCGTAGACGGCCGCGCCGCCGGCCTGGACCACGTCCACGCGCTCGATCAGGCCGACCGGGATGATGCTGGTGTCGACGACCCGGTCGCCCAGGCCGCTGGACGAGGTCACCGTGCGGCGACCGTTGATCAGGGTCAGGGTGCGACCCGCGCCCATGTTGAACAGGTTGGGGAACTGCTGGCCCGAGCCGGCGGCCGCGCCGCTGCCCGAAGCTTGCCCGTAGGTCGGAGCGACCGACGAGATCTGGTTCAGGGCTTCACCGGCCTGGACATAGCCGCGCTCGACGATGGCTTCCTGGCCGATCACCGTGACCGGGGCCGGCGTGGTCGTCTCGGCGCGACGGATGCGCGAGCCGGTGACGACGACCTCGGTGACCATCTCGGCCGCTTCTTGGGCGTGGACCCGGACGGGCGTGAAGCCGCCGGCCAGAGCCGCGCCGCCGATGATGGTCGTGGCGAGCAGACGGCCGCGGATCGAAGACTTTCGCATGGTACCCCCAATCTTGGTTTCACAACGCGCGCTTCCCCAAGCTGCGCTGGCTGGATCGCCCGGCGGGTCTGTTTCCAGCCCGCCAGGTCGTCGCCACAGATGAAAGCTAGGCCAAGGGGGACAGTTTATCTTTTCGTTCTTCGAACCGTCGCGTCATCGACATACATGGATTATGCGAGCCTGGCGGCCTCCTCGCATCGTCTATGTCGAGGACCTAGAAGCGGCAGGCTTGCGTGGTCGCGCCGGGAGTCTTGGCCCAGGTCACGCCGTCGACCGAGGCGCCGCGCGGCGTATAGGTCAGCGTGCGGGTCACGCCATCGCGCTTGAGCGTCAGGGTCAGGGCCTTGGTCTCGTCGGCCCGCGCCTGCAGCATGCCGTCCTCGGTGACGATCTGGTCGCCGTCGCGGATGCCGGCCTGGTCGGCGGTCGTGCCGGCCTTCAGGCCTTTCACGAGCCGCCCCTCGCTGCTGAACGAGGCGCGGTCGAAGCCCAACTCGAAGACCTTGTAGGTCTTGGCGGTCGGCGTCAGACAGCCCTTGAAGCGATCGCCCGGCTTCAGGATATCGCCCCGGGCCATGGCGTCGTAGCCGGCCTTGGCCTCGTCGGCGCCGATCTCCTTGCCGACCAGGTCCAGCCAGGCCTCGATCGTGTAGGGCTGGTCGGTGCTCTCGCGGCGATAGAGCTCCTTGACGATGTCATCCAGGCTGCGCTGGCCGTTCGAGCGGGCGCGGATCTTGGCGTCGACATCGATCAAATAGATCACGCCCCGGCCGTACGGCACGGTCTGGGCGGTCGGATCGCTCCAGAAGATCTTGGCCGCCTCGGTGTTGCTCAGGCGCAGATAGGGATTGGTGTAGTAGGCCGTCGTCTTGTCGTTCAGCGACTTGGCGAAGTCGTCCAGCGACAGCACGCCCGAGCGGTAGGACAGCATCATCGAGTAGAACTCGGCCGTGCCTTCGCTGTACCAGGCCGTGGCGCCGTGCTCGCCCTGCATGGACGGCCAGTTGTGGGCCATCTCGTGCGACAGCAGGCTCTGCAGCGCCTCGATCGTCGGCTTGTCGCTAGGGCGGTAGCCGAACATGAACGACTGCGGCAGCGCCGTGCCGCCGGTGCCGGCATAGGGGTTCTGGCGCATGAAGACGCGATAGACGCCGTTCTTGTCGCCGAAGAACTTGGCCATGGCGCCGTGCAGGGTCTGGATGCGCTGGCCCAGGGTCTCGGCCGAAAACGGCGGTGGGCTCAGCCAGAACAGGCCAAAGTCGCTCTTGCCGCCGCCGATGCCTTGCAGCGGGCCGGCCGCGTAGAACGAGAAGGCCAGGCGCTCGGACGGTCCCATGGTCTCGACATGGCCTTCGCCCAGCGACGACACCCCGCGCGACCCCTTGGGCGCGGCGGAGAGATCCCAGTCCAGGGTGATGCGATAGGGCTTGTTGCCGGGCGGCACGGCCATGAAGGTCACGCCGGCCGCGGCGAAGCCGCCGCTTTCCTCGCGCAGGTCGAACAGCGGACCGTTGTTGGTGGCGGCGGTGATCTGGCGCGGCGCGGCCTGGTACTCGACCACGACGTCGCCGACCGTGGCGCGCGAGACCTTCCAGCCGCGATAGCCGCCCTGCGGTGTCGGCGGCTCGTCGACCTGGGTCAGGGCAATCGGGCCCGAGGCGTCACGCGCGGTCAGGCCAGCGCCCAGCAGTTGCGAGCCGGGAATCCCGACCAGCCGGATCGGCAGGTGCACCAGGGTGTCGCCAGCCGCCAGGCCGGGCGCTTGGAGCGTCTCCTGCACGGCCATGTAGCTCTGCGGCCCGCCCAGCGCGTGCGGGGTCAGGCGTACGGACAGCTTGGGCGGAGGCCCCTGCTCGGCCGCATGGGCCATGCCGGCGCTCAACGCCAGCGCCGCAACGCCCATCATCATGAAATGGCGCATCTTTCAGTCCTCCCCCGGATGTGTTTTTGACGCCTAGGCGAACAGAGCCGCGACCAGGGCGCCGATGTCGTCGAGATCGTTGAACAAGGTCGGGGCCACCCGCACCCGGTCCTCATAGACCGACGCGAAGATCCCCGCCGCCTCCAGCCGCGCCCCGACCGTGTCGAGGCCGGGCGGCACGAAGGCCAGCAGCGGCGAACCCGTCTCATGCGGCGTCAGGATCCGGCAGCCCTTGGCGACCAGGCGCTCACGCAGCGGCGTCAGCAGGGTCTCGCGATGGCGCGCCAGCGCCTCGACGCCGATGCGCAGCAGGTCGTCCAGCGAATGGTGCAGTTGAGCCACCGCGCCGCTGGCCATGGTCCCCATGCCGAAGGCGCCGGTAGCGTCGGGCCGGGCGCGCCACAGCACGGGCGGATCGGCCATGGGTTGGGCGATCATCTCGCTGACCTGGCGATAGCCGAAGGCGGTTGGGTCCAGCCGATCCAGGCGGTCGCCGCGGGCGTAGAGGAAGCCCACGCCGAAATCGCCCATCAGCCACTTGTAGGTGGCGCAGGCGCAGAAATCGACGCCGGACGCCTTCACGTCGAAGGGCACGGCGCCGGCCGCCTGGATGATGTCGGCATAGACCAGCGCGCCGCGCGCATGGGCCAGTTCGCAGACGGCCTCCAGGTCGTGGCGGAAGCCGTTGTAGTTAGACACCGACGATAGGGCGACCAGGTCCGTGGGCTTCTCCAGCGCCGCCGCCAGGTCCGAGAGTTCAATGCGGCCGTCGCGGGCGGGCACCACCTCGACGTCCAAGCCATGCTCGGCTAGGCGTTCATAGAGATAGAGCGAGCCGGTGAAATGCAGGGCGTCGGTGACCACCCTGCCCTTCCCGCCGCTGAGGCCCAGGGCCGACAGCACGGCGTTCTCGCCGGCCATGGTGCTGGGCACGAAGGCGATCTCGGCCGGCTTGGCGCCGATCAGGGTGGCGAACATGCGCTGGACCTGCTCGCGGATCGCGCCGTCGTCATGGCCTTCGCCGGACGACGAGCCCATGCGGTACTCGGCGTAGCGGTCCAGGGCCTGGCGTGCGCCCAGGCTCATCGGGTGCATATAGGCCGCGTCCAGGTGGATCCTGGACATGGGCGCGAAGTCGGCGCGGCGGGCGACGCCGAGCGGACGGCCGATCTCCATCTTCATGCCGAGGCCTCTTGGCCAGCGCGGCGGCCCAGCGTCACGGCATAGTAGATCATGCCGACCGCCAACCAGCCGCCCAGCAGCACATAGGGCCGCCAGTCGGTCCCAAGGCCCAGGGCGGCGATCGCCACGGCGACCAGCAGGCCAACCACGGCCAGGATCTGCACCGCGCGCTTGCTGAAACGCAGTCGCGCCTCGGCGTGCAATTCCGGATGTTTGGTCGCCATGTTGTAGGCGGCCAGACACGAGGCGGCGTACTTCATCATCGTCGGGATGTTGATGGCCAGCAGCAGGAACAGCAGGCTGGACGGTAGCAGCACGCAGGCCGCCGTCAGGGCGAAGGCGGTGATCGTCGCCCAGTGCGGCGTGCCGAAGCGCGGATGCACCTCGCCCAGCTTTGCGGGCAGCACGCCCGAACGACCCATGGCGTACAGGAAGCGGGTGAAGACCAGGAAGATGGCGTTCATCGACTTGGTCAGGGCCAGCAGCGCGGCGCCGACGATCAGGGGCTTGGCCCAACCGCCCAGCGACACCTCGGCGGCGGCCAGCAGCGGCGCCTTGCTCGACGCGAGGGTGTCGACACCGGCCAGGCTCAGCGCCGTGAAGGCGATGGAGACATAGACGACCACGGTCAGGGCCAGGGCCAAGGCCAGGCCCAGCGGCACGGTGCGCTTGGGATCGCGCACCTCCTCGCCGACCTCGGTGGCGGTCTCAATCCCTAAGAACAGCTGGATCATCAGCGGCAGCGCCGCCAGGATCGGGGTCCAGCCGCCGGCTACGGCTTCGACGAACAGGTGTGGTTTCAAGCCGTGGGCGCCGGACGCCACGAAGATCGCGAACACCGCCAGCAGCAGCAGCATCATCGCCGTCTGCGCCTTGGCCGCGACCTTCACCCCGACGAAGTTCAGCGCGAAGATCAGGGCGAACAGGCCCAGCATGGTCGGCGCGGCCGGGACCTCGATCACCATCGACAGGTAGCTGACCAACACCCGACCCAGTACGATCATCACGACCGCGTTGCTCAGGATCCGCATCCACACCACGGCGAAGGCGATCCAGGGCTTTGTCAGCAGGCGCTGCCACTCGTAGGACGCGGCGGTTTTGGGCAGGGCCGAGGCCATGTAGGCATAGACCAGCGCGAAGACGATCATCGGGATCGCCGCCAGGCCCGCCGCGATCAAGATGCCGGCGCCGCCGACCTGGCTGGCCGGGCCCAGCACCGAGAAGATCGCCGCGCCGATGGCGGTGCCCGCGCCCAGCATGACCAGATCGAGCAGGCCGACGCCGTGCTTCAAGGCCGGCGAAGGGGCGGATGCGGGGCCTGTCATGAGGTCTTGGACGCTCCGAAAATTTCAGGTCGTCAGCATAGGGGCAGGCCCTCGCATCAACTATTCGAACTTGCTGCGCTCCGCGCCGCCCACGGAGGACTTAGTCGGGCTTGGCCGCGGTTTTGGATATTTATTGCCCGAGGTCGCGATGAACCGGTCCAGGCTTCGGCGCGCAAACGTCAGGCGCGCACGAGCCTATCCGCGCATCATCCATCTGCATGATCCGCAGGGCTTGCATAGGTTCGACACGGGCGGCGGTTCGCCGACATCACAATGCAAAGATAATCCGACATCGCACGGCTAGGCTCATGTCATCGAGCTGGAGACCCGGAACGCCATGACTTCCTTGACCAAGCGCGCCCTGCTGACGGGCGCTGTCCTCGGCGCCGGCGCCCTGGCGGCCGGCGTTCCGGCCCAAGCGCAGGACGCCGCCCGCACCGGCGGTCCGTTCGTCGCCAAGCGTCGCGGAGCCTTCAACGGCAAGACGGTCGACTACGTCGCCACGGTCGGCGAGACGGTGCTGACCGACGACAAGGGCGCGATAACGCTTACCCTGGTGACGACCGCGTACGTCGCGACCAAGACCGACGCCAAGCGGCCCGTGCTGTTCGTGTTCAACGGCGGTCCCAGCAGCTCGTCGGCGACCCTGCACATGGCGGCCCTGGGCCCGCGCCGCGTGGTCATCGCCCAGGACATCACCGCGCCCCAGCCGCCGCCGCAGCTGGTCGACAACGAACTCACCGTCCTGGACGTCGCCGACCTGGTGTTCGTCGACCCGGCCGAAACCGGCTTCTCGCGCATCGGCCCGGCGGGTTCGAAGGAGCGCTTCTACAGCGTCGAAGGCGATGCCCTGTCGATCGCCGACCTGGTTGTGGCCTGGAGCAAGGCCAACGGCCGCGAGGCCTCGCCGAAGTACGTGCTGGGCGAAAGCTACGGCACGATCCGCGCGACCGTGATGGCCGGCAAGCTGTCGGGCGTCATGCCGCTGGAAGGCGTCTTCCTGTTCGGCCAGGCGGCCAACATGATCGAGACCAGCCAGCGCGCCCGCAACATCATCTCGTACGCCACCAACCTGTCGCAGATGGCCTCGATCGCGGCCTATCACGGCAAGGTCGACACCGGCGGTCTGTCGCCGGCCGCCTTCATCGACAAGGTCCAGGCCTGGGCGATGAGCGACTATCTGGTGGCCCTGGCCCAAGGCAGCTACCTGCCGGGCGCCGAGCAACGCCGCGTGGCCGACAAGCTTCAGGCCCTGAGCGGCATCAGCGCCGACTACTACCTGACCCACGACCTGACGATCACCAAGGTCGCCTTCGCCCGCGAGCTGCTCAAGGACAAGGGCCTGATGACCGGGACCTATGACGCCCGTTACACCGCTCCCCTGCCCGCCCCCGGCGCCCGCGCCGGCGATCCGGCCCTGGCGGTCACCTCGGCGATCCCGGCGATGGTGGTCGAGCACCTCAAGAGCCTGGGCGTCACCTGGAGCGAGTACCGCGACAGCGCGCCCGGCGCCGGGGCCTGGAACTACAACTCGACCGGCGGTGGCGCGGGTCCCTTCCAGGACTACGACTACCCCGCCCAGCTGCGGAAGGCGTTCGCCGCCAATCCGAAGTTCCGCCTGATGGTCGGCACCGGCCTCTACGACCTGACCACCACGATCGGTCCGGCCCGCTACCTGGTGTCCAGCAACGGCTTCCCGCGCGATCGAGTCTATCAGCGGCAGTATGTCGGCGGGCACATGGCCTATTCGAACCTGCCCAGCCTGACGGCCTTCACCGACGACATCCGCGCCTTCGTCCAGGGCGGCGCGCCCGCCTAGCGGGTGCGGTAGAGCCAGGCCGCGACCGCCAGATCCTGAGCGGCGTGGCCTAGCGACTTGTAGACGGTGATCTGGTCGGCCGACTGGCGTCCTTCGACGCGGCCGGCCAGCACCTCGCCGATCTCGCCGGCGATGTGATCGTCGCCAACCAGACCTTGCGCCTTGGCGCGCAGGAACTCGCCGCCGTGGACCAGCACGTGCTCGCGGTGATCGACGACGAAGCGGCTGGCGCGCACCAGTTCCGCATCGATCTCGGCCGCCATAGGGCCGCTGGAACCGACGACGTTGACGTGGGTCCCAGGGGCGATCCACGCGCCGTTCAGGATGGGATCGACAGCGGTCGACACCGTGCAGACGATGTCGGCGTCCGCGACGGCGCTCTCCACGTCCGGCGCGGCCTCGACCGAGTGCTCGGCGGCGAAGGCGCGCGTGCGTTCCGGATCACGGCCCCAGACGGTCACGGATTTCAGGTCACGAACCTTACCGATCGCTTCGATGTGAGCGGCGGCCTGTCGGCCTGTGCCAAGGATCGCCAGTCGTTGGGCGTCCGGCCGCGCCAGGGCGTCGCTCGCCACGGCGCTGGCGGCGGCGGTGCGGATCGCCGTCACCTCCCCCGCATCGGCCACGCAGACCGGCGCGCCGTCGAAGCCGTCGAACAGCACCACCACGCCCTCATGCGCCTTGCGCCCCTGGCCGTCGGCGAACACCGAGACCAGCTTGGCCCCGAACACCTCGGCGTCCAGCAGGGCCGCCGGCATGATCGCGAAGGTCTTGCCCTCGCCCACGGCGATGAAGCTGCGCAAGAGCTGGCGGACACGGTCGCTGGACAGGGCGATCATGGCCTCGCGGACCACGGGGATCGCCGCGCCGACGGTCAGGCGCTCGTGCACCGCCGCCGCGTCGAAGACGACCAATCCCGTTGCCTTGCCCATGCTTCGTCGCCTCTCTCCCGGCGCGCATTATATCGCCGCCGGTCCGACTGATCTTTGTGTTTTCATGCGCTGGATTGCCCGAGACGCATAGGCCATGCGGCCTTCACCCAGCGAACGATGTGATCCATTCGCCCGCAAAGCGCCTGGCGAACAGGCACCGAGGCTCAGTCATTAGGCGCCTGCCATGCGCCTTCCAGCGGCTAGGACTTGCACATCTGGCGCGACCAGCACATGCATGATGCAAAAACAAAGAAAGCGGAGGATAGCCTATGTCGTTCACGCCCGACGCCATCGACCTGAAGATTCTCGAGGTCATGCAGCGCGACGCGTCCCTGTCGTCATCCGAGCTGGCCGAACGCGTCGGCCTGTCCCAGTCGCCCTGCTGGCGGCGGATCCAGCGCCTGCGCGAGGAAGGCTACATCAAGTCGGTGGTGGCCATCGTCGACCACGAGAAGCTGGGCTTCGCGATGCAGATCTTCGCCCAGGTGAAGATGACCACCCTGAACGACGAGGATCGCGAGAAATTCCACCGCGCCATCCGCAACACCCCGGAGATCCTGGAGTGCTGGACCGTGTTTGGCGAGATGGACTGCATGGTCAAGATCCTGGCCCCCGACGTGAAGTGGTACCAGGACTTCATCTTCCAAGTGCTGCTGAAGCTGCCCGGCGTGGTCGATGTCCGCTCGATCGTCACCCTGACCGAGACCAAGAGCACAACGGCCGTCCCGCTGGTGGTGCGCGGGTTCCGCTGACGCGCATGAGCGATGCGTCCCCGCTGGCGGCGTGAGATAGTCTATTCAACCGCCGCTCAGACGACGGACCATAACGAACGGACTATTCCGCCGGCCTCGGCTAGCGTCGAGCTCTGTTCAAGGAGACGCCCGTGAGCTTCACCCGACGCGCCCTGGTCGCGGCCGCCGCCCTCTCGCCCGGCCTGGCCAAGGCTGCACAGGCCACGGGCCAGGCCCCGACCGCGCCGGCCGAGACCATCGCCCTGCCGGCCAAGAGCGCCTTCGCCAAGATGCCGATGACCTATCTGGACGCCGGCTCGACCCACCCGATGCCGCTGGGCGCCAAGGCCGCGCTGGAAGAGTACCTGCGCTACAAGACCCGCGACGGCTCGCTGCCCGACTACAGCGTCAGCCGCAAGGAACGCACGGTCGTCCAGACCTTCGCTGAACTGGTCGGCGCCACGCCCGACGAGCTGTGCATCATCCAGTCCACCACCATGGGCGAGAACCTGGTGCTGAAGGCGCTGGACTTCCCCCGCGCCGGCGGCCGCATCGTCACCGACGCCCTGCACTTCTTCGGCTCGTTCTACACCTATGGCGAACTGGGCAAGGCCGGGGTCGACGTCGTCACCCTGCGCATGACCAAGGACGGCCGCATCGACATGGCCGAGATGGCCGCGGCCATCAACGACAAGACCAAGCTGGTCTCGATCAGCCTGGTTTCAACGGTCAACGGCTTCGAGCACGACCTGAAGGCCGTCTGCGACTTGGCCCACGCTCACGGCGCCTATGTCTATGCCGACATCGTCCACGCCGCCGGCGTCGTGCCGGTGGACCTACGGGCCAGCGGCGTCGATTTCGCCGCCTGCTCTTCCTACAAGTGGCTGATGGGCGATTTTGGCTTGGGCTTCCTGTATGTCCGCAAGGAGATCCAGGAGAAGATCCCGCGCCCCTGGTGGGGCTACGAGCAGGTCACCGGCTTCCAGCCGCACGTCTATCCGTACGACCCGCCGGGCGCGACCGTGGCCGACATCACGGCGGGCAACACCGCCCACGGCCGCTTCGCCATGGGCACCACCTCGTGGACGGGGATCGTCCACCTCTCCTATTCGCTGCCGTGGATCAAGGCCGTGGGCGTCGAGCGCCTGCAGGCCCATCGCCAACCGCTGGCCGACACGGTCCAGACCGAGCTGCGCCGACGCGGCTACGAGCCGCTGACGCCGTTGGGCAATCGCACCCAGCTGGTCGCCTTCGCGCTGAAGGACGCCCGCGCCAAGCTGAGCGAGCCACTGAAGAAGGCCAATGTGACGATCACCGTCTCGGCCAATCGCTTCCGGGTGTCGCTGGCGGCCTTCAACGACGCCAACGACATCGATCGTCTGCTGAGCGCCCTGCCCGCCTCGCCGACCTGATCGGCGAGGCTTGGCGGCAGGTCTACCGGCCCGCCGCCACGAAGGCCTTCAGGGCGGCGGTGAACTTGGCAAGGTTGTCGTCGCCGTCATAGACGCCGTGCGGGCCGTCGAAATAGATCGCCGTCAGCCGGTCCGACGGGATGCCGACCTGGTCCAGGGTGTAGCGCGCCGCATAGGCCGGCGTCGTCAGGTCATAGACGCCGCCCGCCCAGAACAGCCGCAGGCTCGGATCGGCCGTCATCGCCGCGGCGATGGCCGGATTGACGTCCTTGCGGTCGTCGAAGTTCCAGGCCGCGTTCACCTTGAAGTTCAGGGCGTAGTACGGCTCGTCGGTCTTGAACTTCAGATTGTCCTTGATGTAGCCGCCCAGCACCGCGTTGGGGATCACCCCGATGGCGGCCGGCGACGGCGGCGGTCCGGCGGGGGCGCCCGGGGCGCGCTTGGGCACGACGCCCAGGGCCGGATCGTCGATCGCCCCGTCCTGGCCGGGCTCCAGCGGCGCGGTGACCCGCACATCCAGCAGGCCCGTCCGCAGGGTCTGATCCTTCAGCAGGTTGAACATGAAGTCGTTCTTGGTCAGGCGCAGGTTCTTGGACTCGATCAGGTCCGCCGGCAGGCCGATCAGCTGCGACATGCGCTCTGCCACGCGGCGGCGCTCGGCGGCCGGCAGGCTCGCGCCCTGGATCAGGGCGGTGACGTAGTCGCCGCGCGCGAAGGCCAGGGCCTCGTCGAAGGTCTGCTGGACCGTGCGGCCCTTGCGGTCGACCCGGTTGTGATACCAGGCGCCGGCGGCCATGGTCGGCAGGGCCGCCACATAGGGCATCTCGCGGCCGGCGGTGTCGCCGACCAGGGCGACCAGCGCCACGCCGTCGAACTTCAGGTCGGGCACGACCTTCAGGATCATCGCCGCGCGGGTGGTGCCGTAGCTCTCGCCGGTCATGTAGCGGGGCGAGGCCTCGCGCTTGTTGGCCTTGAGCCACTGCTTGATGGCCGAGCCGACCGCCTGGGCGTCGCCGGCGCGCGAATAGAAGGCCTTGGGATCGGTGTCCGGGAACGGCCGGCTGAAGCCGGTGCCGACCGGGTCGATGAACACCAGGTCGAAGGCGTCCAGCGGGCTGAAGGGATTGTCGCGGATCTGCGGCCCGTCCTTGGGCGCATCGGCGGCGACCTTGCGCATCGGGCCCAGGGCCGCGAAGTGCAGCGGCGAGGATGAGGCGCCGGGGCCGCCATTGTAGACGAACATCACCGGTCGCTTGGCGGCGTCCTTGACGTCGCGGGCATAGGCGATGGTGACGATCTTGGCGCCCGGCTTGCCGTCGGCGCCGTCCACCAGATATTCGGCGACCGTGGCGGTGTAGGCCACCTTCTGGCCATTAAAGACGCCGGTGTGCTTGGAAACCGCGACCTGCAGGGCCGACGCGGTGGCCGGCGGCTTGGCCGCGTCGGCGGCGAAGGCCAGGGCTGGCGAACCCAGCAGGAGCGTGACGGCGAGCGCGCGGGCGGCAGCGGTTTTCATAAGACTTGGATCTCCCTCGACCCGTTCAGACTAGTCGCCGAACGCCACAATATCTTTGCAATCGCGCGGACGCCTCCAAAGCGCCTGACATAAGTTATTCACGGCGCAGTCACGCGGCGCATAGGGGCGACGAATTTGCCGCCGGCGGCCGATCAGGTCGCAAAGAAATTCCGGTCGGTCGGCCTAGGCTGGGAGATCTCTTCATAGCGTAACCTCAGATCGCCACCTTGGACGCCAGCACTCCCTCCGAGACCGACGCCCGTCGCGCCCAGGCCGATCGCCTGTTCTCGGCCACGACCTATGCGGACTGGGTGCGCGAGGGCATGCGCCTGCGCGCGGCCGATCCCAGGATCGCGGCGCTGTTCGAGAGCACCATCCGCGAGCCCCTGCCCGAGCTGGTCGACGTCGTCCGCGACGCCTTCTCGCTGTCGGTGTCGCCGCGGTATGTGAGTGTGTTCGCGGGCGGCAATCGCTTCGCCATCCAGGCCCTGGCCCGGCGCTATGGCGTCGACGAGGACCAGATCCTGACGACGACCGGCGCCACCAGCGCGCTCGATCTGGTGCTGAAAGCCCTGGTCAAGGACGGCGACCATGTCCTGATCGAGAGCCCCGGCTTCGACCTGCTGGCCCAGGTCGCCGACGAGCGCCGCGCGCGGGTCGAGACCTTCCAGCGCTCGGCGCCGGACTTCGCCGTCGACCTGGTCGACCTGGCCGCCAAGATCCGCTCCGACACCCGCGCCATCGTCCTGACCAGCCTGCATAATCCCTCCGGCGCACTGACGCCGGCCGCCGACTTGCAGCGGATCGCCGCCCTGGCCGCGACGGTTGGGGCCCAGGTGATCGTCGACGAGGTCTATGCCGATTTCGCCCGGCCCGCCGTCGAGCGCGCCGCTGCGACCCTGGCGCCGAACCTGGTGACGGTGTCCAGCCTGACAAAGGTCTTTGGCCTGTTCGCCCTGAAGTTCGGCTGGATCTGCGCCGCGCCCGACCTGATCGCCCGTATCCGGGCCCGCTCGCCCGAGGGCGACATCGGCGTGTCCAAGCTGGCCCACACCGTGGCGGCCCACGTGCTGGAGGCGCCCGACGTCTTCGACCTGCACTGGAAACGCGTCCTGGCCGCGACCCGGCCCGTCGCCGAGCGCTGCCTGCAGGCGATGGTCGCCGAAGGCCTGCTGGAGGGTCAGCTGCCCGAGTTCGGCTGCATGGCCTTCCCCAAGGTGGTAGGCGTCGAAGACACCCTGGCCCTGGCCAAGCGACTGTGGATCCGCCACGGCCTGCTGGTGGCGCCGGGTGAGTTCTTCGGGCTGTCGGGTCACATTCGCCTGGGTTTCGGATCGGATCCGGCGACGCTGGACCGTAACCTCGAGCGCCTGCGACTGGCCCTGCATGCCATCCGGCAGGCTTAAGCATATCAATCGTCGCGCCTGGATAGACTATTCATCTAGAAGCCAGGCAGCGGTGCATACGAATTAAAATGCCGCCCCATCACGGCTAAATTTGCGCTCATCAGGGAGCGCGGATGGACGCCGCGACGAACACGATGGCGCTAGCAAAACCCGTGAAGAGCAATCAGGTCGACGCCCTCGAGCGCTCGTCCCAGCCGCATATGCGCGAGCTCTACCAGGCCGCCCTCGCCACCAAGGGCTCGATCGAGCAGATCATGCGTGATCTGAACATCAGCCGCTTCGTGATGTCCCAGCGCCTGTCGATCCTGCGCTCGCTGGGCATCGCCCAGCTGGTGACCCTGCACGACCCGGTCGCGCGCGGCGTGGACCAGCAGTCGACGACCTGGGTGCGCCTGGTCGACGCCACGCCCGCCGACATCGAGGCCTTCGAGAACGACCTGATCGCCGATGCGTGCGTGGCCGGCGCCCAGAGGGTCATCGGCGACTTCGACTACCGGCTGTCGACCTATCACCACGACTGGCGCGAGGCGGCCCAGTGGGCGCGCGACCTGCGTCAGCGGCCCAAGATCGACGCCGTCGAGATGATGAACATCAAGCCGCTGTTCGGCGATGACCTGCCCGGCCTGATACTCCGGGCGCCGCGTCGCCGGGGGCGCTAAGCCTTCTGAGCCTTGGCCCAGTCGGCGACGAACCGGTCCAGCACGTCCAGCGGCATGGCGCCGGCGGCCAGGGTCGCGTCGTGGAAGGCCTTGATGTCGAAGCGGTCGCCCAGCGCCTTGCGGGTGCGTTCGCGCAGGGTTGTCCACTTGGCGTGGCCGATCTTGTAGGCGCAGGCCTGGCCCGGCCAGCTGCAATAACGATCGACCTCGCTGGTCATGCCGCGCTGGCTCATGCCGACATTGTCGACCAGATAGGCGATGGCCTGCTCGCGCGACCAGCCCTTGGCGTGGATGCCGCTGTCGACCACCAGGCGCGCGGCCCGGAACATCATCGAGCGGTAGTAGCCGACCTTGCCGAACGGATCGTCGGCATAGAGGCCCAGCTCGTCGCCCAGCTGCTCGGCATAGAGCGCCCAGCCCTCGCTGTAGGCCGTGAAGCCCATGTCGCGCAGGATCGGGTGGACGTCGCCGGCGGACTCCCGCGCGATCGAGATCTGGTGGTGATGGCCCGGATTGGCCTCGTGGAAGGTGATGGTCGGCAGCTGCCAGTCCGGGCTGGCGCCGACCAGCCGCATGTTGATGTTGTAGTAGCCCGGCCGAGCGCCATCAGCGGATCCGGCCGAGTAATAGGCGCCGGGCGCGCCGGCCTCTTGCGCGGCGGGCGTGGCCCGCACCTGCACGGCTCGCTTTGGGAAGCGGCCGAACATGCGCGGCATCTGGGCGTCCATCGCCGCGATCAGGCCCTTGACCCGCTCCATCAGCCGCGCCCTGCCCTCGTCGGTTTCCGGGTAGAGGAAGCGCGGATCGACATTCAGGGCGCCGATGCGGGCGCCGACCGCGCCTTGGGTCAGGCCCTGGCTCTTCAGCAGTTCGTCGGCGCGGGCGGTGGCCTCTTCCATCTGGGCCAGGCCCAGGCGGTGGACCTCGTCGGCGGTGATCCGGGCCGTGGTGTTGGAGAGGATCGCCCAGTCGTAATAGGCGCCGCCATCCGGCAGGCGGCGAACGCCAGCCTCGTGCACGGCCTTGGGACGGGCGGCTTTCAGCGCCTCAAGCTGGCGATTGAGGGCGGGCTGAACGGTCTGGGCCAGCACCGCCTTGGCGCGGGTGCTCCAGTCGCCGCTCAAACCCTTGTCTGCGGTCTTCTTGGCGAGGCCGGCGGCCAGGGGCGAGGTGTTCGGGTCCTCGGCCGCCAGGGCCGCGAGGCTGGCGATGGTCTTGTCGAACAGGAAGTCGGGCGGCAGCACGCCCAGGCCTGCGTCGTGGCGGAAACGCTCAGTGTCCTGGTCCAGCGCCGTCCCGAAGGCGTTCAAGCGCGACAGCCACGCCTCGGCGTCGTCGGCCGTCTCGATCTGAGCGTTGCTCAAGCCCTCGGGCACGCCGCGATAGACGCCGGCATTCTGCGAGATCACGTACGGGTTGGGATCACCGACCGCGCCATAGGCAAAGCGCTTGGCGCCCTCCAGCGAGACCTCCCGGTCGAACAGCACGGTGTCGTAGGCGTTGCGGGCCGCACCCGAGAGCTTGGCGCGATCGATCGACTTCAGCCGCCGTACGTCATTCGCCAGATCGGCCCGCGCCCGATCTGCGGCGGCCAAAGAGCGGTCCGACAGCTGCGACTTGGCGCCGGCGTACTGCGGCTGGCGATCCAGGCCCAGGCTGACGATCCGCTCGGGCGACCGCGCCAAACCCTCGGCATGCAGCGCATCGAAAATCGTGGTGAGTCGGGCCGCTTCGTCCGTCGCCGCCATCGCCGGCAGGCCCGGAATCAACGCCAGAGCCGCCGCCGAAAACATAAGTCGACGGCGTTGCAGATTCGGTTCCGCGAGATTTCCAGCCGACATCGATGGCGTCCCTAAAACTCAGCACAGCTTGGGCATCGTAGGGGACCACGGGGAAATTTCTATTTGAACTGGAGCCCGGTTCCACGGGTCTCCGCATGGTTCATGCAGCCCCGGCCGCCGACGCGGTTTCGGCGCTGAAACACTGCGCCCCTCTCGACACGAACAGAGAAATGACGGTATCTTCCCCATATTCGGGATAGAATACCAAAATATGAGACTGCCGACCTCAGGGGTGCTGAGCAACGGTGGGTTCGCACAATGGAGAGGAAAACCATGAAGACGTCTCTGCGTACGCAATGGCGGTCGGGCGCCTCGCGCCTTGCGGTCGCAACTGTCCTGCTGTCCTCGGTCGCCGGCGCTGCCGCCGCCCAAACAGCCCCTGCCCCCGCCCAATCTGCTGACGTCGTCGACGAGATCGTCGTCACCGGCATCCGCGCCAGCCTGCGCAGCGCCATGGACGTAAAGCGCAACTCGCTGCAGGTGGTCGACACCATCTCGGCCGAGGACATCGGCGACTTCCCCGACAAGAACCTGTCCGAAGCCCTGCAACGGGTGACCGGCGTGCAGATCAGCCGCCAGGACGGCGAAGGCCGCGGCGTCAGCATCCGCGGCGCCGATCCGGGCCTGAACCGCGTCGAGATCAACGGCTCGTCGGCCCTGTCCCTGACCGTGGGCGGCAGCGACCGCGCCGTCGACTTCCGCGACATCCCCGTCGAGTTCGTCTCGCGCCTGGACGTCGTCAAGTCGCCGACCGCCGACATGGCCGAAGGCGGCATCGGCGGCACCGTGCGGGTGATCACCCGCCGTCCGTTCGACAGCAAGGAGCCCTTCGTCGCTGGCTCGATCCAGGGCGTCTATTCGAACCTGGCCAAAGAATACGATCCGAAATTCGCGCTGATCGGCGCCAAGACCTTCCTGAACGACACCCTGGGCGTGCTGCTGTCGGGCACCTGGGAGAACCGTCACCTCAACAGCAACAACGCCCGCACCACGGGCTGGATTCGCCGTGCGGCCACGGCCACCGGCGCGGGCGCGACGCCCGGGCGCAGCACCGACGTCAACAATGACGGCACGCTGGACTGGGTGCCGGAAATCCCCCGCCTGATCATCGACCGCCGCGTCACCAAGCGGAAGGCGCTGAACGGCGTCCTGGAATGGCGTCCGAACGACAACTTCAAGGCCTATCTGGACGGCACCTACGCCACGGCCACCGAGAAGGTGAACAGCACGCTCCTGCAGCTGGGCGCCTCGGGCGGCCTGATCGACTACAGCAAGACGACGCTGGGCAGCGACAACACGGTCAACCACATCGAGCTGACCAGCAGCGCCGCCTTCCCGATGGACCTGGCCTATCGCAACATCCTGGGCGACCTGACCCGCACCCAGTACACCACGGCCCTGGGCGGTGAGTGGAAGCTGGACAACTGGGTGTTCGACGCCCGCCTCGACTACTCCAACGCCGAGGTCCAGAACAACGAGATCAACTCGACCGCCACCGTCTTCGGCGTGCCGCGCGCGATCATCGACTACACCGGCAGCCAGCGCGCCCCGAACTTCTCGTTCCCGGGCCTGGACGTCACCACGGGCCAGGGCGTCAACCGCCTGGACGCGGTGTTCAACCCACGTAACAACACCTCCGAAGAGACCGCCGAACAGTTCAACGTCACCTACAAGCCGACGGACTCGTGGCTGACCCAGATCAAGGGCGGCGTGCAGGCTCGTCAGTTCAAGACCGACCAGATCCTGTACCAGCGCACCACGCGCCTGAACTGCCGCGCCGACACCAGCAGCGCCGCGGCCGTCGCGGTGGCGACCTCGTGCGCGACCATCGAGGGCATCGTCAACACCAACTCGGTGACCAACAGCATCCCGTTCTTCAAGACCGGCGACCTGGGTTACGACGGCGGCGTCCGCTACTGGAACGACAACACCCTGGCCACCTACAACGCCACCCTCGCGGCGGCGGGCCTGCAGAACGACGTCTATGGCGTCAACCCGAACCCGAACACCGCCGAGAAGGCCGGTGGCTCGGGCAGCTTCCAGGCCTTCCTCGACACCTGGTCGGTCGAGGAAAAGACCAAGAGCGCCTATGTCCAGGCCGCCTTCGACTTCAGCAGCCTGCCGGTGCCGATCAGCGGCACCCTGGGCGTGCGCGTGGTCGACACCAAGACGGTCTCGACCGGCTACAACCGCACCACCGGCCCCGGCGGCGGCGCTCCGGTCAACTTCGTCAAGGGCTCGCAGGAGGGCGGCTACACCAAGACCCTGCCGTCGCTGAACCTGCGCTTCGAGTTCATCCCCAACACGCTGATCGGTCGCGCCGCCGCCAGCAAGGTGATGGCCCGCGCCGCGCCCAGCCAGCTGGCCCTGCGCCGCAGCATCGACGTCGTCGGCCTGACGGGCTCGCGCGGCAACCCGGACCTGCAGCCGTTCGAAGCCACCGCCTATGACGCGGGCCTGGAGTGGTACTTCACCCGCGACAGCTTCATCTCGGCGACCTATTTCCGGAAGGAGATCTCGTCGTTCATCATCAACCAGGCCGCGCCGGAAACCATCGACGGCACGACCTACAACATCACCCGTCCGGTCAACGGCACGGACCAGGTCAACATCAACGGCCTGGAAATCGGCGGCCAATATTCGTTCGACTTCCTGCCCGCGCCCTTCAAGGGCTTCGGGGTCCTGGCCAACTACACCTACCAGAAGGACGAGGGCTTCAAGGGCACCAACCTGCTGACCGGCGAGATCCTGCCGTTCCCGGGCCTGTCGCGGAAGAGCTACAACGTCTCGCTCTACTACGAGAACGAGAAGTTCAGCGCCCGCGCCTCGTACAACTGGCGTGACGCCTGGCTGATCACGGCCGTCGGCCGCGGCAGCCTGCCGGAGTTCAACGAGGCCTATGGCTCGCTGGACGCCTCGGCCAGCTACAACCTCAATGAGCACATCACTTTCTTCGTCGAAGGCGTGAACCTGACCGACGAGGTCCGGATCGAGAACAACAACGCCGTCCGCCGGATCGGCAACGAGACCTTCGGTTCGCGCTTCTTCTTCGGGGTGCGCGCCAAGTTCTAGTGGGTAAGGACGCTCGCCCTCCCCAGCCCGGGAAGGCGAGCGTCCGTCCGCGCAAGATCATCAAGATGACCCTGTCACCGTCGATCCCCCTCTCTCCGTCGCTTCCCTTGGGCGAACGGACGGATGTCAGCCGCTCGCTGATGCGGGCGCTGGATATCCTGGACGCCGTCAGCACGGGTCCGATCAGCCTGGTCGACATCACCACGCGCCTGGGCCTGACCCGCAGCACGGCGTACCGCCTAGCCTCGGCCCTGGTCGATCGTGGGCTGCTGCGACACGACCCGCGCAAGGGCTATCAGCTTGGCCCCCGCATCCTGACCCTGGGCGCCATGGCGCACGAGAGCGCGGATCTGATCGCCATTGCTCAGCCGACGCTGGACGCACTGAGTCTCGAGACCGGTGACGCGACGAACCTGGCCATCCGCGACGGCGACCACATCGTCTATGTCGGCCGAGCGCCCAGCCGCCGCCTGCTGGCCGTTCGTCACCAGCTGGGCGATCGCAACCGTGTCGACGCCACGGCTCTGGGGCGAGCCTTGCTGATGGACGCGTCGTCGGCCATTTGGCGCGCCAGTTTCCCGGCCGAGAGCCAGGACGCCCTGATCGCCGAAGGTTTCGCCCGCCACATCGGCGAGGACGGCGAGCGCATCTGCTGCGTGGCCGCGCCCGTTCGCGACGCCAGCGGCGAGGTGATCGCCGCGCTCAGCCTCTCCAGCGCCCAGCAATACATGTCCGCCGACCAGATGGACGCCGCCGGACGCCAGGTCGCCGACGCCGCGACGGTCGTCAGCCGCCGCCTGGGCTGGACGCCTTAAGCCTCGTCGTCACCGACGAAACGATAGCCGATGCCGGGCTCGGTCTGCAGCATCCTGGGCGTGGCCGGATCGGCCTCCAGCTTCTGCCGAAGTTGGCCGATGAAGACCCGCAGGTACTGGGTGTCCTGGACGTGCGCCGGACCCCAGACCGCCGTCAGCAGCTCCTTGTGCGTCAGCACCTTGCCGTGGCCCAGGGCCAGGCGGGTCAGGACATCGTATTCACGCGGCGACAGCTTCACCGCCTCGCCGGCGCGGGTGACGCGGCGCTTCTCCAGGTCGATCTCGATCTCGCCAGCGCGGATGGGACCGCTGGGCGCCTGGGCGCGTCCGGTCTGGCGCAGGGCGGCGCGAAGGCGGGCCAGCAACTCGCCGACGCCGAAAGGCTTTTCGACATAGTCGTTGGCCCCGCGATCCAGCGCCTGGATCTTCTCGATCTCGCGATCGCGGGCCGACAGGATCAGGATGGGGCCGTCATAGAAGGCGCGCGCCTTCTCCAGCACGTCCTTGCCGTCCATGTCGGGCAAACCCAGGTCCAGCACCACGGCGTCGGGCGACCACAGGGCGATGCCGCGCAGGCCCTCCTGGCCGCTGTCGGCGCGCAACGGCTCGTAGCCGGCGGCGTCCAGGGCCGGGCCCAGGAAACGATGGATCTGCGGCTCGTCGTCGATGACGAGGATGCGGTGGCGTCCGGCGCTCATGGAGACGCTCATAGCAGATCACGCGGCGTGGCGATCGCCTTGGGCAGGCTGATCAGCATGCGCGTGCCGCGCCCATCGTGGATCGGGCTGGCCGCGGCGATGCGGCCGCCCATGGCGTCGATGAAACCCTTGGCGATGGCCAGGCCCAAACCGGCGCCCTGGTGGCGATCGCTGGGTTCTTCCATGCGGCGGAACTTGTCGAAGATCCGCTCCAGCTCGGCCGGCGGAACGCCCCTGCCCTCGTCCTCGACGCTGATCACGACATTGCCGCGATCCTCATAGACCGCCAGCTCGATCCGGCTGCCGTCGCCGCTGTAGGTGATGGCGTTTTCCAGAATGTTGACAACGACTTGCTCGAGAAGGCTGACGTCAGCCTGGACCAGGGTCAGGGTCGTTGGGTAGTCGCGGGTCAGCGTCCGTTCGCCCAGGCGTCGGGTGACCCGCTCGGCGGCGGCGTTCAGCACGTCGCGGACGTCGGTCCAGTCGCTGCGCAGCTTCAAGCCGCCGCCTTCCAGCCGGGTCATGTCCAGCAGGTTGGCGACGTAGCGGCTGAGGCGTTCAGCCTCCTCGCGGATGCTGAGCAGCAGATCCTCGCGCACAGCCTTCTGCATCTTGTCGCCGTAGTCCAGCAGCGTCGTCGAGGCGCCCAGCACCGTCGACAGCGGCGTGCGCAGGTCATGGCTGACCGAGTTCATCAGGGCCGAGCGGAAGCGGTCAGCGCGGCGCAAGGTCTCGGTCTCCAGCGCCTCGGTGGCCAGCTGCGAACGCTCCAGGGCCACGGCGCCCTGCTCCAGCAGCGCCAGGACCAGCCGCTCGTGGTCCGAGCCGGGCGGCGCGGCGCCGGCCTCGACCCCGGCCACGCCGGTGCGGGCGCGCACGCCCTCCAGCGGCCAGAAGGTCCAGCGTGCCTGCGGCAAGGTGCCAGTGCCGAAGCCGGCCGCCTCGCCCTTCTCCCACGCCCAACGCGCGGCGGCCATCTGGGCGGCGTCCAGCGGCTCCAGGCTGGGCGAGCCGGCGACCGGGGCGATCTCGTCGCCCTGGGGCAGCAGGACCAGCGAGCGCCCGCCGGCGGCCGCCGCGACCTGCTCGGCGAGTGCGCGGGCGACCGCGTCGCGGCCGGTGGCGGCCGACAACGTCCGGCTGGCGGCCAGCAAGGTGGCGACAGCGGCGGCGCGGCGCTGCGAGCCCAGGGCCTGGTCGCGAACCCGGCCGGCCAGGCCGCCGGACGCCAAGGCCACGGCCCAGAACACCACCAGTGTGATGAAGTCCGTCGGCGCGCCGATCGCCAGACTGTAGCGCGGCGCCAGGAACAGGTAGTTGTAGACGAAGAACGCCACGGTCGCCGCCGCCAGGGCCGGCCTCAGGCCATGCAGCACCCCGGCGGCCAGCACGGCGGCCAAGAAGATCATCCCCAGATCGACGCGGTCGAAGGCGACGTCCAGGCCCCAGGCGGTCAGGGTCGCGGCCGCTACGAACAGCGCCCCGACGGCGTAGCCTTGCCAGCGCCCCAGGCTGAGCGGTCGCGCCGGCTTGGGCTCGCGTTCGTGAGCGGCCTCGGTGACGACGTGCACCGCCACGCCCCGCGCCTCGCGCAGCAGGGCTGCGGCCAGGGAGCGACCGAGGATCTCGCGCCAGCGGCTCTCCACCGACTTGCCGATGACGATCTGGGTGACGTTGCTGCGGCGAGCATAGGCCATCACGGTCGCGACGATGTCGCCGCCGGTCAGGGCCACGGTCGTCCCGCCCAACTGCTCGGCCAGGCGATAGGCCTCGCGCAGGCGCGCCGCGCTTCCCTCGCCCGCCGCCGGACGATCGGTGCGCTCGACGTGGGCGACGATCCACGGCGCGTCCATCATCATGTCCGACAGCCGCCGGCCCGCGCGGACCAGGGCCCCGGCCATGGCGTCGCCGCTGACCAGGACCAGGATCCGCTCACCCGCCGCCCAAGGCCCTTCGACGCCCTTCTCGCGCATGGCGGCGACCAGCTGGTCGTCGACGGTCTGGGCCGCGCGGCGCAGGGCCAGCTCACGCAGGGCCGTCAGGTTCTCGACCTTGAAGAAGTTCTCCGAGGCCAGCCGCGCGGTCTCGGGAACATAGACCTTGCCGGCCGCCATCCGTTCGCGCAGCTCTTCGGGCGTGATGTCGACCAGCTCGATGGCGTCGGCGCGGGAGAGCGCACTGTCGGGCACGGTCTCGCGCTGGCGGACGCCGGTGATGCGCTGGACGACGTCGACCAGGCTCTCCAGATGCTGGACATTCAGGGTGGTCCAGACGTCGACGCCGGCGGCCAGCAACTCCTCGACGTCTTGCCACCGCTTGGGATGGCGCGAACCGATGGCGTTGGAGTGGGCGTATTCGTCGACCAGCAGGATCTTGGGCTTGCGCTCAAGCGCCGTGTCGATGTCGAACTCCATCTGGACGCGGCCGCGATGCTCGATCGGCTTGCGGGGCAGGACTTCCATGCCGCGCAGCAGGCTCTCGGTCTCGCGGCGGCCGTGGGTCTCGACCACGCCGATCAGGACGTCGACGCCCTCGGCCTTTCGGCGGCGGGCGGCGCGCAGCATCTCGTAGGTCTTGCCCACCCCCGGGGCCATGCCCAGAAACACCTTGAGGCGCCCCCGGCGCGCCTTGTTGGCGGCGGCCAGGAGCGCCTCTGGGTCGGGACGGTTCGGTTCGTCGGCCGGCAACTATCCGCCTTTCGGGAAACGAGCGTCCAGCGCTCGGTTCAGCGCCAGCACATTGACGCGCGGCTGGCCGATGAAGCCGAGCAGCGGCTGGTCGATATGCTGGTCGATCGTGGCCAACACGGCCTTCTCGGCCACGCCGCGCGCCTTGGCGATACGCGGCGCCTGGAAGCGGGCGTTGGCCGGCGAGATGTCCGGATCCAGGCCCGAGCCCGAGGTCGTCACGGCGTCGGCCGGGATGGCCACGCCGGGGTTCTCGGCGCGCAGGCTGGCGGCGTCGGTCTTCTCGCGCTCGATCAGCTTCTCGTTCAGCGGACCCATGTTCGAGCCGCTGGAGGCGCTGGCGTCATAGCCGTTACCGGCGGCCGACGGACGGCCGTGGAAGTATTCCGGCTTGGCGAAGACCTGGCCGATCAGGGCCGAGCCGACGACCTTGCCGGCGTCGTCGCGGACCAGGCTGCCGCCGGCCTGGGCCGGGAACGCCGCCTGGGCGACGCCGGTGACGGCCAGCGGATAGGCCACGCCCAGCAGCGCGGTGAACAGGCCCATCGAGACCAGAGCGGGACGAAGATGTGAAAGCATGGCTCTGAACTCCCTTCTAGAACACGGCCTTCAGCGACGCCACGGCGCGCGCGCCATAGACCTTGCCGAAGCCGTGTTCGTCGGTGTCGTGGTAGCGCAGGTCGAGCGACAGCTTGTCGGTCAGGGCGTAGGCCGCGCCGACGTTCCAGGTCGTGTAGTCGCCCGAGCCTTCATAGGTTTGGCGGCCGACGGCGCCCGAGACCGACCATTTGGCGGCGATCGGATAACTGCCGTTTAGCTCGTAATAGACGGCCTCATCGGCGGCGCCGAAGCTGTCGGGGCTGTAGAACACCGCCGCGCCCAGGGCGCCCTTGCCGGCGGGAACCGAGCCCGCGGCCTTGAACTCGACATTGCCGTAGTCGGCGCCCTTCGGCGCGCCCAGATAGCCGTAATAGATCACGCCGAGGTCCAGCGAGACGGCGCCGACGGTCGGCTTGTAGCCGGCATAGAGATCGACCTCGGCGTCGGTCTTGTCGCCGAAGTCGACGTTCGAGGCCCAGGTCCCGGCGTAGAACTTGCCGGCGGTCAGGTCGACGCCGCCGAACAGCTGCGGGTCCTCCTGGGTTTGCGAGACGCCGCGGAACACATAGTCTGAGGCGACGCCGAGGTTGTAGCTCAGCTTGGGCCCGTCCTGGGCCTGAGCAACACCAGCCGACAGGGCCAAAATCGAGACGGCGGCGAAAATGCGGGAAATCATTGGAGGTCTTTCAGAGGAAGAGTTCGGCGGAATAGGCCGCCAGGAAGACGAGCCCGATCGCCACGGCGCCGAAGGCGAAATCCTTGGCGATCGGGCGGAGCATCAGGCCAGCCCCAGGGCCGAGACGATCATGTCGATCAGCTTGATGCCCACGAACGGCGCCAGCAGGCCGCCGATGCCGTAGAGCGTCAGGTTGCGCGACAGGAGCTTGCCGGCGCCGATGGCGCGGTACTTCACGCCCTTCAGGGCCAGCGGGATCAGGGCGACGATCACCAGGGCGTTGAAGATCACCGCCGACAGGATCGCGCTCTGCGGGCTGTGCAGGTGCATGACGTTCAGCGCGCCCAGGGCCGGCAGTGAGACCACGAACATCGCCGGGATGATGGCGAAGTACTTGGCCACGTCGTTGGCGATCGAGAAAGTCGTCAGGGCGCCGCGGGTGATCAGCATCTGCTTACCGACCTCGACGATCTCGATGACCTTGGTCGGGTCGCTGTCGAGGTCGACCATGTTGCCGGCCTCGCGAGCGGCCTGGGCGCCGGTCTGCATGGCCACGCCGACATCGGCTTGGGCCAGCGCGGGCGCGTCGTTGGCGCCGTCGCCGCACATGGCCACCAGGCGGCCCTTGCCCTGCTCTTCCCGGATCAAGCGCAGCTTGTCCTCGGGAGTCGCTTCGGCCAGGAAGTCGTCGACGCCGGCTTCCGAGGCGATGGCCGCGGCGGTCACCGGGTTGTCGCCGGTGATCATCACCGTGCGCAGGCCCATGCGGCGCAGGTCGGCGAAGCGTTCCTTCACGCCCGGCTTGACCACGTCCTTCAGGTGAATGACGCCGACCAGGACGCCGTCCTCGCTGACCGCCAGCGGCGTGCCGCCCGAACGGGCGATACGGTCCACGGCGCCGGTCAGCTCGACCGCGACGCTTTTGGGTTCCAGCGCCAACGAGCGATAGACGGCGTCCACCGCGCCCTTGCGCCAGCTCCGGCCGTCATGGTCCAGGCCCGATTGGCGGGTCTGAGCCGTGAACGGGATCGCCGTGGCGCCGGCCGGAGCCTCGACGACCAGACCCTGGTTGCGGGCCAGTTCGATGATCGAGCGGCCTTCCGGGGTCTCGTCGGCCAGCGAGGCCATCAGGGCGGCGCGCATGGCCGCTTCAGGACGCACGCCGGGGGCCGGGATCACTTCGGTAGCCATGCGGTTGCCGAAGGTGATGGTGCCGGTCTTGTCCAGCAGCAGGGTGTCGACGTCGCCGGCGGCTTCCACGGCGCGGCCAGACGTGGCCAGGACGTTGACCTTCAGCAGGCGGTCCATGCCGGCGATGCCGACGGCCGACAGGAGGCCGCCGATGGTCGTCGGAATGAGCGTGATGAACAGCGCGCCCAGCACCAGCGGATCCAGCACCACGCCCGAGAACTTGCCCAGGCCCAGCAGGGTCACGACCGCGATCAGGAAGATCAGGGTCAGGCCCGCCAGCAGTACGGCCAGGGCGATCTCGTTCGGCGTCTTGCGACGGTCCGCGCCCTCGACCATGGCGATCATGCGGTCGAGGAAGGTGTTGCCCGCCTCGGCCGTGACGCGGATCTTCAGCCAGTCGGAGACGATCGTGGTGCCGCCGGTGACGGCCGAGCGGTCGCCGCCGCTCTCGCGGATCACCGGGGCGCTTTCGCCGGTGATGGCCGCCTCGTTGACGCTGGCCATGCCCTCGATGATCTCGCCATCGGTCGGGATGACGTCGCCGGCCTCGACCAGGATCACCTCGCCGACGCCCAGCTTGTGGGCCGGAGTCGGGACATAGGTCCCGGTCTTGTCGTCGACGATCAGCTTGGCCTTGGTGGTCACGCGGGTGGCGCGCAGGCTGTCCGCCGCCGCCTTGCCGCGCCCTTCGGCGACGCTTTCGGCCAGGTTGGCGAACAGCACCGTGGCCCACAGCCAGATCGAGACCTGGATGGCGAAGCCCGCCGCCTGGTGGTTGGCCACTGCCGCGACCGCCGAGACGGTCGACAGCAGAGCCACGATCCAGGTGGCGAAGATCACCGGATTGCCCGTCAGCTTGCGCGGATCGAGCTTGAGGAAGCTGTCCTTGGCCGCGCGGGCCAGGACAGGGCCGGAAAGACCGCCGGCCAAGGCCGGAGCCTTGCGACGGCCGTCGACCGAGGAATGCATATTGATGGCGCTCATGATGTCACCGTTCAGCGAAGGGCCGCGACCGCGCCGAGCGCTTGGAAGTGCTCGACGATCGGTCCCAGCGCCATCGCGGGGAAGAATTGCAGGCCGCCCAGGATCAGGATCACCCCGACCAGGAGGCCGACGAACAGGCCGCCGTCAGTCGGCAGGGTGCCGGCGGTCGGGGCGAGCTTGGGCTTGGCGGCCAGGGCGCCGGCGATGGCCAGCACGACCACGATGGGCAGGAAGCGGCCCATGGCCATCGCGAGAGCCAAGGTGACGTTCCACCAGGGCGCGTTGGCGGTCAGGCCGGCGAAGGCCGAGCCGTTGTTGGCGGTGCCGGAGACGTAGGCGTAGAGGATCTCCGACAGGCCGTGCGGCCCGGCGTGCATCAGGCCCTTCAGCGCCTCGGGCAGCACGGCGGCCAGCGCCGAGAAGCCCAGCATCGACAGCGGGATGACGATCACGGCCAGGATCGAGAACTGGATCTCGCGGGCCTCGATCTTCTTGCCGAGGTACTCCGGCGTGCGGCCGACCATCAGGCCGGCGACGAACACCGACAGCAGGGCCATGACGACCATGATGGCGATGCCCGAGCCGATGCCGCCCGGCAGGATCTCGCCCAGCTGCATCAGGAACATCGCGATGCCGCCGCCCAGGGGCATCAGGCTGGAGTGCATGCCGTTGACCGAGCCGTTCGAGGCGCCGGTCGTGGCGGCGGCCCAGGCGGCGGTGGCGGGCGCGCCGAAGCGGACCTCCTTGCCTTCCATATTGACCGTCGTGTCGACCTTGGCCGCGACCTGAGCGGGCGACGGTTGGGTTTCGGTGGCGTAGATGCCCGCCGCGCCGGCGAACAGCAGCACGAAGGCCGCCATCACCAGGGCGCGGACGTCCTTCTTGGCCATGACCATGCGGCCAAAGGCGAAGAAGGCGGCCCAGCCCAGCACGTTTATCGAGATCGCCGTGATCAGGTTGGTCAGCGGCGTGGGGTTCTCGAACGGGTGCGCCGAGTTGGCGTTGAAGACGCCGCCGCCGTTGATGCCCAGCATCTTGATGGCTTCCTGAGAGGCCACGGCATAGAGCGAGATCTTCTGATCGGCGCCTTCAAGGGTGTGGGCGGTGACGCCGGCCGACAGGGCCTGAGGGATCCCCAAGGCGACCAGCAGCACGGCCACCACGAAGGACAGCGGCAGCAGCACATAGAGCGTGGTGCGGATCAGGTCGGCCCAGAAGTTGCCGACGCCCTCGCCACGATTGGCCAGGAAGGCGCGGGCCAAGGCCGCGGCCACGGTCGCGCCGGTGGCGGCCGAGACGAAGTTCTGCACGGTCAGCACGACCATCTGGCTGAGCGTCGACATGGTCGTCTCGCCCGCATAGCTCTGCCAGTTAGTGTTGGTGACGAAGCTGATCGCCGTGTTGAACGACAGGTGGCCCGACAGGCCAGGAAAGCCCTGCGGGTTCATCGGCAGCACGCCCTGCAAGCGCAGGACGGCGTAGGTGATGGCGAAGCCGACCAGGTTGAAGGCCAGCAGCGCCAGGGCATAGGCATGCCAGCTCTGGCTCTTCTTCGGGTCAACGCCACAGGCGGTGTAGAAAAGGGCCTCTACGGGACGCATCACCGGGTCGAGGAACGTCCGCTCGCCATTCCAGACGCGCGACATGAAAACGCCCAGCGGCCAGCCGATGGCGACCGCCAGGCTCAGGGTCAGGGCGATTTCCGCCCATCCTTGCCAGTTCATTTGAGGAAATCCGTCAGAACTTGTCGGGTCGCATCATCGCGGCGACCATGTAGCCGGCGACCACGATGGCCCCGGCCGCCCACAGCAGGTTCACGAGCATGGTCACACGCGCCTCAGCGCGGCGACGAATGCGCCGAACAGGGCGAACAGGCCCAAGGCCAGCGCCCCATAGAGAAGATCAGCCATAACGGCCTCCTTTGGTGTTGGAGGCCACAGACCATTTTGGAGCGTAAGGGCTCTATGTCGAAGCTGAGCCGCCACATAAGGGCGGCATAAAGATCGGGCGGAGCGCGCCGGCGAAAGTGTGAGCGGTTTCGCCCAGAAGCGCTCCGAAGCTAAGAATTAGGGTTGGCTATGGCCAACCCTGGCTTAAGCGGCGACGCGCGCGTCCAGCTTGGCCAGCTTGATCATGATCCGGTCCAGCGTGGAGCGCTTCACCGGCTTGCCGTCGCGCAGCTTGGTCCAGGTCGTCTCGCTGATCGCGTAGCAGTCGAACAGGTGCTCGCGCGTCACGGCGGGCAGCCGCGATCGCAGACGCTGGAAGACTTCTCGGGAAATGGTGACGGTTTCAGCCATGTGAGGTCTGTCAGTGACGCACGGGAAAGTGACTCTACCGCGTCCCTATGACGGTGTTGTTGGACGAGCTTATTTCAACGCTGTTACGTAAAGCCAAGTTTTAGACAAACTTGGGCGAACTTGCGATCAAGGCGAACATTCACCTCTCTTGCAGGCTCCTTGTCATGACGATCGGCCGGCGACTTTCCGTCGCTCACTCGACCTAAAGCGTAAAGCGCAGGCCATCATAGGCCGCCTCGACGCCGGGCGGTAGTCGGGCCGTCAGGGCGTTGTAGTCCAGGTCGATGTGCAGGTTGGTCAGGATGGCCCGGCGCGGCTTGGCCTTGGCGATCCATTCCAGCGCCAATTCCACGTGGGCGTGGGTCGGATGCGGCGTCCAGCGCAGCGCGTCGACGATCCAGACGTCCAGATCGGCCAGGTCCGCCCAGCTGCCGTCGGGGATCGCCCGCACGTCCGGCGTATAGGCCACACCGCCGAAACGGTAGCCGACGGCGCGGATCTCGCCATGGTCGACGTCGAAGGTGTGGACCGGGATCAAGCCGCTGGGACCGTCGATCTGGAAGTCCTCGCCCAGCGGCGGAATGAGGCGCGGCTCCAGGATCGCCGGATAGCCGCCGCGCGTCTTGAAGATGTACTCGAAACGGGTCAGCAGGCCGTCGTGCGTGGCCTGGTCCATCCAGGTCGGGATGCGCTGGCGCTGATTGAGAAAGAATGGCCGCAGGTCGTCGATGCCGTGGGCCTGGTCAGCGTGATCGTGGGTGAACAGCGCCGCATCGACCCGCTTCACGCCGGCGTGGGCGGTCTGCAGGCGCAGGTCCGGCGAGGTGTCGACGACGACGGTGGTCTCGTGCTGAGGCCCCTGCCCTAGCCGCCGGACGAGCATCGAGCAGCGCGAACGGTGGTTCTTGGGCTCTGCCGGATCACAATCGCCCCAATTGCCGTCGGCGCGCGGAACACCGCCGGACGAGCCGGAGCCCAGGATCGTGAACTCCAGCGGTCCGGTCATGGACGAGGGATCCGGTCAAACAGGTTGAAGAAGGCGTCCTCGGTCCGCTGTTCGGTGTCGGCCCGGCTCCAGCCGCGAATCTCGGCCAGCTTGTCGTAGATATGGGGCAGATATGACGGCTCGTTACGGCGGCCGCGCATCGGCACGGGGGCCAGGTACGGGCAGTCGGTCTCGACGATGATCCGGTCGGCCGGCATGTCGCGGATCACCGCCCGCACGTCCTCGGCCTGCTTGAAGGTCGCGATGCCCGAGACCGAGAACCAGGCGCCCAAGGCGGCGGCTCGCGCGGCCAGCTCGGCCCCGCTGGTGTAGCAGTGCATCAGGATCTTGAAGGCTCCGGCCGCGTGCTCCTCCTCGAGGATCTGCCCCATGACCTCGTCGGCCTCACGGGTGTGGAGCACCAGCGGCAGGCCGCTCTCGCGCGCGGCGACACAGTGCTGGCGGAACACGGCCGCCTGCACGTCGCGCGGCGACAGATCGTAGTGGAAGTCCAGGCCGCATTCGCCGATGCCGATGACGCGCGGACGCTGGGCCAGCTCGACCAGGCGGGCGGCGGTCAGCTCCGGGTCTTCCTTGGACTCGTGCGGGTGGGTGCCGACCGTGCACCAGATATCCGGCTCGGCCATGGCGATGGCGTGCACGGCCTCGAAGGACGAGACCTTGTCACAGATGGTGACCATCAGGGCGATGCCGGCCTCTCGGGCGCGGGCGATGACGGCGTCCTTGTCCTCGGCGAACTGGGGCGCGTGCAGATTCACATGGCTGTCGATGAGCATGCCGCTCAAATCGCCGTCTTGGCCGCCGCGCGCAAGTCCGAGATGACGCTCCAGAAGGCGTCGGCGCGATCCAGGTTCACCGCTTCGACCTCGCCGGAGACGTTGGACAGCCGCTCCCAGGCCGCCGCCCAACGGTCCAGGCCGGGCGATTGCTTGCCGTCGGCGGCCACCTGGGTGGCGAAGATCCGCACCTGATCGGCCAGGCGATCCATCAAGAGCTCGAAGCGCGCCATGCCCTCCGCGCCTCGGAAGGTGTCGGCCATGGCCAGCAGCGCGCCTTCGTCGATCTTGGGCAGGGTCCGCAGGATGTCGTTGGCCGCGTCGTCCATCTCGATGGCCTTGGCGGCGGCCAGTTGCAGGGCCTTGCCCGGCGCGCCGTGGGCCATGCGGGCCAGGCGTTCGGCGTCACGGCCGGAAACGTCGGCCATGCGCTCGACCATCTCGGCGGCGGCCGGAACGCCCGGAGCCGGCACGGCCAGGCGGCGACAGCGCGAGCGGATGGTCGGCAGCAGCTTGCCCGGCGCATGGCTGATCAGCAGGATCACCCCGCGCGCTGGCGGCTCCTCCAGCGTCTTGAGCACTGCGTTGGCGGCGTTGACGTTCAGGTCGTCGGCGGCGTCGATGATCGCCACGCGATAGGGCGAGATGGCCGGCGTCGTCGAGAAGAACTCCGGCAGTTGCCGCGCTTCGTCGACCGGGATCGACTTGCGCGCCTTGCCGTCGTCGGTCAGGCGCTCCAGCACCATCAGGTCGGGGTGCGAGCGGGCGGCGACCTGGCGGCTGACCACGTCGGACGGCGCCGCGCCCAGTAGGCCCAGGCCGGGCTCGGGCCGCGCGCCCAGCAGACGGCGCGCCATGCGGTAGGCCAGGGTCGCCTTGCCGACGCCCTCGGGACCGGTCAACAGCCAGGCATGGTGCAGCCGGCCGCGATCCAGGGCGTCGAGGAACGCGGCCTCGGCGGCCGACTGGCCGTCCAGCTGGTAGACGTCGCGGGGATGGGCCGGCATCGCCTAAAGATCCAGTCGCTGGGCGACCGCCTCGGCGATGGCGGCGGCGACATCGTCAAGCGTGGCGTCGGCGTTGATGACGACGCAGCGCTCAGGCTCCTGGCGAGCGATCTCCAGATAGCCGGCGCGCAGGCGCTGGTGAAACTCGATGCCCTTGGACTCGAAGCGAGCGGCGCCGCCCCGCGCCTCGGCGCGTTGCAGGCCAACCTCGGCCGGCAGGTCCAGGATCAGGGTCAGCACTGGGACCGTGCCGTTCAGCACATGCTCTTCCAGCGAGGCAATCAGGCTGGCCGGCGCGTCGCCGCCCGCGCCTTGGTAGGCCCGGGTGGAATCGGCGAAACGATCGCATAGCACGACCTTGCCCTGCGCCAGCGCCGGGCGGATCACCCGCTCCACGTGGTCGCGGCGAGCGGCGTACATCAGAAGAGTCTCGGTGACCGGCGACCAGCGGTCGGCCGCGCCGTTGACCAGCAGCTCGCGAATGGCCTCGGCGCCGGGGCTGCCGCCCGGTTCGCGAGTGACGACGACGTCATGGCCGGCCGCTTGCAGCCGCTCGGCCAGGCGGCGGATCTGGGTGGACTTTCCAGCCCCCTCCCCGCCTTCGAAACTGATGAAAGAACCCTGGGTCACCCGGCCTCATTCGACCGGTTTCCGAGCTGTGTCTAGGGCCGAAGAACGGTCGCGCCCTGATAGCCCAGCGACTCCACGCGATCGCGCAGGCTCCAGGCCGAGCCCTCGTCCTGGCCGGCGGTCACGGTGACGCGATAGAGCGTGCCGTTGGCCCGCTCGATGGTGTCGATCGCGGCCTGTCCGGTCCCCGAGAGCTGGCGCACGGCCTTTTCAGCGTTCTCACGGCTGGAGAACGAGCCGGCCTGCACGCGATAGGCCGACTTGGCCGCGGCATAGACGCGATCTGGGGGATTGATCTGCGGAGCCGACTGCATGATCGGGGCGCTGGTCTGGGCCCAGTCCGGCTCGGCGCGTGACGGCAGGACCTGGACCCGCTGCGGCGGTTCCTTGATGTCGTCGAAGCTGCGCGGACCGGTTCGCACCGGGGCCGGCGGCGGTGTCGAGGTTCGGGCGTACTGACGCTGCGGATCGAAGACGCTCTTGGACGCCGGGCCGACATATTTCACCCGCACGCGGGCCACGCCCTGGCGATAGTAACCCAGCTGCTGGGCGGCGGCCTTGGACAGGTCGATGACACGATCGCCGACGAACGGCCCGCGGTCGTTGACCCGAACGATCATCTTCTGGCCGGTGTCCAGGTTGGTCACCTCGACCAGGCTGGGCAGCGGCAGAGTCTTATGGGCCGCCGACGGGATGTTCATGTCGAAGAGTTCGCCGTTGGCGGTGCGGCGGTTGTGGAACTGATCGCCGTACCACGAGCCGACGCCCACGACGTTGTAGTCCGGATCGGCCTTCGGATAGTACCAGATCCCGTTGATCTGATAGGGCTTCTCGGTGCCCCGCAGCGCCTTGCCGTCCTTGCCCACCGTCGAGCCCGCGCGCGGCGCCGAGCCTCGCGTGGTGTCGTTGCGGGCCGTGGCCGTGAAACCGGACTTGCCGGTCTCGTACTTGGGCGTCGCGCAGGCCGCCAGGCTCGCCGCCGCTACGGCCATGAGGCCGAGAGTGCGCAAGGTCCGCCAAGCCTGTTGGATACGCTGGTTCATTCCGCTCAAGTGTCCAGACGGGTCCACACCCCTTCCGAGCCCACATCGTCACTCGTTTGTTTTGAAGTCTGGTTAAGGGCGGATCGCGCTGATATAGCCGCCTGCTCCGGGCAGGTGGCCGAGTGGTTTAAGGCAGCGGTCTTGAAAACCGCCGTAGGTGAAAGTCTACCGTGGGTTCGAATCCCACCCTGCCCGCCAGACCTCTAAATCTCAAAAAACCCTTTCAGGACAAGCATGTCGGCGATCTCCACCGCGCTCTATGGCCAGGCCGATCACGACCTGGCGCCGTCCGCGCCGGACGCCGTTCAGCTGTCGCCGTTCATCGTCGGGTCGACGGATCTGGCCTCGGTCGCGGACGAATCCTTTACCGCCGTGACCGTCCGCGCCCCTGCCGGCGCGGTGGAGCGACGATTTGTCCTCGCCCAAGCGTTGCGAATTCTGGCGCCCGGCGGCCGCCTGACCGCCTTCGCCCCCAAGGATCGTGGTGGCCTGCGCCTGAAGAAGGAACTCCAGGCCCTGGGCTGCGAGGTCGGCGAGAGCGCCCGACGTCACAACCGCATCTGCCTGGTCGTCCGCCCGGCCGAGATCACCGGCCTGAAGGAAGCGCTGGCCTCGGGCGCGCCGCGCCGGATCAGCGACGACGGTCTGTGGACTCAGCCCGGGGTGTTCAGCTGGGATCGCCTGGACGCCGGCACCAACGCCCTGCTCCAGGTCCTGCCGCCGTTCGCCGGCGTCGGCGCCGACTTCGGGTCGGGCATCGGCATCCTGGCGCTGAACGTCCTGGCCTCGCCCAAGGTGACCAAGCTGACCCTGGTCGAGCTGGACCATCGGGCCGTCGAGGTCTCCAAGCGCAACGTCACCGATCCGCGCGCCCAGTTCGTCTGGGGCGACGTGCGCCAGATCGAGCTGAAGGACCTGGACTTCATCGTCAGCAACCCGCCGTTCCACGAGGGCGGCGGCGAGGACAAGACGCTGGGCCAGGCCTTCATCACTTCGGCTGCCGCCGCGCTGCGCAAGGGCGGGACCTTGTGGATCGTCGCCAACCGCCACCTGCCGTACGAAGCGATCCTGGGCGAGAGCTTCGCCAAGGTCCGCCTGGTCGGAGAAGGCGCCGGGTACAAGGTCTTCGAGGCCCGCAAGTAATGGCTAAGGCGTTGATGGCCCGGCTGGACCGACTGCTGGCCAATCTGGGCTATGGCAGCCGCAAGGACGTCCAGGCCCTGGTCGCCGCCGGCAAGGTCGTCCTGGACGGCAAGGTCCTGAAGGACGCCGGCGCTCGCATCGCCGTCGACGCCACGCTTCCCGAGCGTATGACGATCCGCGGCGTCGCCATCGATCCGCCGGCGCCGTTGGTGCTGCTGATGCACAAGCCGCTGGGCGTAACCTGCTCGCACAAGGAAGACGGCCAGAAGATCTATGACCTGCTGCCCCGTCGCTGGCAGATCCGGGATCCGGGGCTGTCGACCGTCGGCCGGCTCGACAAGGACACCAGCGGCCTGATCCTGATCACCGACGACGGCGACTTCCTGCATCGGGTGATCTCGCCCAAGCGCCATGTGCCCAAGACGTATCTGGCGACCCTGGATCGGCCGCTGGCCGGTACGGAGGGCGAGATCTTCGCCGCCGGAACGCTGATGCTGGATGGCGAGGAAAAGCCGCTTCTGCCGGCCCAGCTGGACGTCGTCGACGCCAAGACCGCCCGGCTGACGATCACCGAAGGTCGTTATCACCAGGTGCGCCGCATGTTCGCGGCCGTCGGCAATCACGTGGTCACGCTGCACCGCGAGCGGATCGGGGGCCTTGTCCTGCCCGCCGACCTGGAACCGGGCCAGTATCGCATCCTGCCGGCCGCCGAGGCCGAAGGCGTGTTCGATGTCTGAGCCCATCCTGGTCGACGCGCGCGGCCATCACTGCCCCGTTCCGACCCTGAAGCTGCGCAAGGCCCACGAGGCCGCTGCGCCGGGCGCTGAGCTGGTTCTGCTGGCCACCGACCCGATGGCCCGGATCGACGTGCCGCACTTCGCCGGTCAGATCGGCGCTCAGGTGCTGGACATCGCCGACCAGGACGGCGGCGTCATCCGTTTTCGTATTCGGAAGGCGCCTTAAGCGGGATCGCCCGCGGGCCTTCCAACAGGGCTCGCGGCCGCTCATCCAGCGCGATCTCGACCTCGGTGGCCAAGGCTCCGCCGAAGAAGATCGCGTTCACGCTCCACGACAGCCAGATCAGGAAGATGATCACGGCCGAGATCGAGCCGTAGGTCGCGCCCAGGTGGACGATCTTCTCGACGTAGAAGGCGCTGGCCCAGGACATGAACACGCACAGGGCCGCCGCCGCGACGCCGCCCGAGATCGAGGCCCGCCAGCCGACCGCCTCGCGCGACATGGCGTAGCGATAGACCAGGCTCATGCCGACCACGATGCCGAAGCTGGCCCAGGTCCATTCCGACTGGATCCACGACACGCCGGCCAGCGGCCGCAGGTCCAGGGCCGTGCCTAACAGGCGCAACGTCAGAAAAATGCCCGACATCACGAACAACAGGCCAAACGCCGCGATCAGCACGAACAGCGCCATCAGGTTGAAGCCGACGAAGCCGCGCTGGTCTTCTTCGTCGTGGATGAACGACAGCCCCGCCAGTAGCGCCTTGAAGCCGCGATGGGCGGCATAGGCGCCGACGATCAGCACGACGGCGCTCTGCAGGGAAATGGTCTGGCCGGGCGCATGGGCCAGGCGTGAGAACTCGTCCTGGAACATCGAGCGCGCGCCGGAGGGAATCAGTTCGGCCAACCGGTTGGCCTGATGCGCGGCGCTGACGGGCGTCAGGAAGAAGCTGTACAGGCCGATCAGAATCGCCAGGCCCGGGAACACCGCCAGCAGGGCGAAAAACGAGACGCCGCCCACGTACAGCATGACATCGCGGCCCCACAGGCGCGACAAAGCCAGCCCCAGCACACGCAGGATTTCGCGGGCCCAATGGATCGGATCGAGGTCGAGGTCGCGCCAGCGAATATGATGCTGCGGGTCTTGCATCCGGCGGACCATGGCGATGCGAGGTCCCAGAGTCAAAGACGCGCCGCTTGGGAAAAGCGACGCGTCTCCGCAGGATAGTCCTGTGAACCGATCGCCACATCGAGGGACGGATGGCGCAGCGACCGGTCGACACCCGCAAGTTATGACCCGCCGCCTGAACCCAATCTGAACGAACCCGTCAGGTCTCAGAGGGCGCCATTTTCCTTCAAGTCGGTGATCGCCTCGGCCGAGAAACCCCAGTCGGCCAGGGCGTCGTCGTTGTTCGCGCCGATCTTGGGCGGCGGTCCCTGGATGACGCCCGGCGTGACCGAGAAGCGCGGCGCGGGCGCGGGCTGCATGACCCCGGCCACCTCGACGAAGGTTTCGCGGGCGGCGTTGTGGGCGTGCTTGGGCGCCTCGTCCATGGTCAGGACTGGGGCGAAGCAGACGTCGGTGGCGTCCATGATCGCGCACCAGTCGTCGCGGTTCTTCTGCTTGATCACGGCCGCCAGCTTCTGGCGCAGCTCCGGCCACTCCTCGCGGCTCATCTGGTGCTGGAACTGCGGGTCGGTGATGCCGGTCTTCTCCAGCAGCAGCAGATAGAACTGCGGCTCGATCGAGCCGATCGAGATCCACTTGCCGTCGGCGCACTCGTAGGTGTCGTAGAAGTGCGCCCCGCCATCCAGCAGGTTGGTTCGCCGCCCCTCGTTCCACATGCCGCCGGCCTTGAAGCCGTAGAACATGGCCATCAGCGAGGCCGCGCCGTCACTCATGGCGCAGTCGATCACCTGGCCCTGGCCGGTGGAGCGCGCATGGATCACCCCGGCCAACAGGCCAAAGGCCAGATAAAGCGCCCCGCCCCCGAAATCCCCGACCAGGTTCAGCGGCGGCACGGGCTTGTCGCTGGTCCCGATGGCGTCCAACGCCCCGGTGATGGCGATGTAGTTCATGTCGTGGCCGGCGGCCTTGGCGTAGGGCCCCGTCTGGCCCCAGCCGGTCATGCGGCCGTAGACCAGCTTGGGATTGCGCGCCAAGGCGACGTCCGGCCCCAGGCCCAGCCGCTCCATGACCCCCGGCCGGAAGCCTTCGATCAGGCCATCGGCCTGTTCCAGCAGCTTCAGGCAGGTCTTGATCGCTTCGGGGTGCTTCAGGTCCAGCGCCACCGAGCGCCGGCCCCGGGCCGTCACGTCGGCCGGGGAACCCCTGCCCTGGCCCTTGCGGTCGATGCGCACGACGTCCGCGCCCAGGTCCGACAGCAGCATGCCGCAGAACGGTCCCGGACCGATGCCGGCGAACTCGACGATCTTCAGCCCCGAAAGCGGCCCCTGGCCCATGATCTTCTCCCTTTCGGCACTTCGAACGCGGCCGGTTGCGAGCACTAGAACGACCCTGACGTTCGGTCAGGCAAGCCCTTACGGATTCATCCCCCGCCTGCGGCGTTCCGTACCTTTGACCGCACAAAGCCTCTGCTATGTTGCAGCGTCGAATCTCGGCGGTCGTGTGGTGACCGGGCATGCGAGCGTTTGGCCGGAGGCTGGTTTGGCGGTTGACGCCCGGATCCTGATCGTGGCGCGCGACGATGTTCGCGCCGGACCGCTGGCCGAAGGGCTGGACCGGTTGGGCTGGCGCACGATCACCGCTCGCGGTCCTTATGCCGCCCTGGCCGCCCTGGGCGACCTGCCGATCGAGGCGGTCATCGTCGACCTGGCCAGCGCCGGTCCCGAGACCCAGACGCTGGCCCGTCGCCTGAAAGCCGCCGTCGCCCCGCGCCGCCTGCCGGTCATCGCCATCGGCGATCCCGACGGCGACTATCGCAACCAGGCCTTCGACCTGACCCTGTCGCCGCCGCTGCATCCGTCCCAGGCCGCCCTGCGCCTGGAGAGCCTGGTGCGCACCGCAATCGCCGAGGAAGAGTTCGAGCTGCGCCTCGAGACCTTTGGCGAACGCGGCCGTCGCCTGGACCTGCCCGAGAACTCGGAAGTTCCCTTCCGCATCCTGGCCGTCGGCGAGCCGGCCCCGCAGTTTCTGGCCCTGGCCAACGCCCTGCAGAGCAGCGGCGCCGAGGTGGTCGGCGCCTTCACCGCCTATACGGCCTTCGATTACCTGCACGAGCGGGCGTTTGACTCGGTGGTCCTGTGGGCCGGCGACAGCCAGCAGGAAGCCCTGTCGATCGCGGCCGGCATGCGCCGCAACACCCGCCTCTTCCACATCCCGGCCCTGCTGTACCTGAAGGCCGAGAGCTATGTGACCATGTCCGAGGCCTTCCATCGCGGCGTGTCCGACGTGGCCTCGCCCGAGACGCCCGAGACCGAGACCGCCATGCGGGTGATGGAGCTGGCCCGCAGCTTCCGCCGCGGCGAGTCGATCCGCGGCGCGCTGGAGAAGGCCCGCAGCTCGGGCCTGATGGACGCCGCCACCGGCCTCTTCACCCGCGACCTGTTCGCCGCCCACCTGGCGCGCCTGGCCAAGGCCGCCGCCGACCGCGCCCGGCCGCTGTCGATCTGCGTGCTGCGCGTCGCCGACAAGCCCGACACCGTCTGGGCCCGCCAGAACGGCTGGCTGGACCGCGCCATCCCGCAGATTGGCTCAATGGTCGGCCGCCTGGTCCGCGTCGAGGACACGCCCGCCCGCCTGGCCACCGAAGTCTTCGCCCTGGCCCTGCCGGCGACCAACCAGAACGCCGCCCGCGCCGCCGCCGAGCGGATCGCCGCCGTGATCGGCTGCACCGCCTTCGACGCCGGCGAGGACCGTCCGCCGTTCGTCTGCGAGTTCGATATCGGCGTGGCCGAGGTCCAGCGCGGCGAAGGCGCGGTCAAGGCCCTGGAACGCGCCGCCGCCAGCGCCCTGAAGCGCGACGCCAGCTAGAGCTTGGGCGCCGTAACGGCAGCCCCTATATGGAACACGTCCTGTAGCGGACATCGTTCGTAGGAGTGCGCCATGGCCCAGCAACTGCTCATCGACGTCGTCGCCGACGTGGTCTGCCCCTGGTGCTATCTGGGCTGGCGACGCCTGAAGTCGGCCGTGGCCCTGCGTCCCGATGTCGAGGCCCAGCTGATCTGGCGGCCCTATCAGCTGGACCCGACGCTTCCCGAGGAAGGCGTCGACCGCAAGGCCTACATGGCCAACAAGTTCAAGGACCCCGACAAGCTGAAGGCCGTGCACGCGGCCCTGGTCGAGGGCGGCGCCGAGGAAGGCATCGCCTTCAACTTCGAGGCCATCGCCCTGTCGCCCAACACCAACGCCGCCCATCGCCTGATCCGCTGGGCCCTGACGGCCGGCGTGCAGGACCTGGTCGTCGAGGCTCTGTTCAAGGCCTATTTCGAGCGAGGCCTCGACATCGGCGATCCGATCGTGCTGGCCGACATCGCCGAGGCCGCGGGCATGGAGCGGACGGTGGTGCTGCAACTGCTCTCCGAAGGCGCCGACAAGGAGGCCGTGGCCCGCGAACACGCCATGGCCGTCCAGGGCGGCGTGACCGGCGTGCCGTTCGCCATCTTCGCCGGCAAGGTCGCCGTGGTCGGCGCCGAGACCCCGGAACGGATCGTCCAGGCGATCGACCAGGCGCTGGCGACGGTGAACTGAAACAAATCCGTCATTGCGCTTGCCTTTTGCACTGCAACAAGCGCATAAGGCTTCTCGTGAGCCCCCTTCCGTCGCGGAGGGGGCTATTTTCGTTGGAATTCGACCAATAAGCGGTCCGAGGGAAGCGTTACAGGCTTCAGGGGCCCGATTTGGTCATTGGCGCGAGCCGCGCGTTTTTGTGTGCGCGGCCGCAAATGAACTGGACCGAAATGCCCTTCCCCGCCTCCCACCCCGCTCTTGAGCGGGCTCTTGCCGCTCAAGGTTATCTCGAGCCCACCCCCGTCCAGGCCGCCGTGCTGGAAGCCGACGCCGAAGGCCGCGACCTGCTGGTCAGCGCCCAGACCGGCTCGGGCAAGACCGTCGCTTTCGGCCTAGCCGCCGCCCCCACCTTGCTGGGTAAGGAAGAGATCTTCGGCCGCGCCGCCGCGCCGCTGTGCCTGGTCATCGCCCCGACCCGCGAACTGGCCATCCAGGTCAATCGTGAGCTGACCTGGCTGTACGCCGAGGCCAAGGCCGTGGTGGTCAACTGCGTCGGCGGCATGGACGCTCGCCGCGAGCAGCGCGCCCTGAACTACGGCGCCCACATCGTCGTCGGCACCCCGGGCCGCCTGCGCGACCACATCGAGCGCGGTCACCTGGACCTGTCGGAGCTGAAGGTCGCCGTCCTCGACGAGGCCGACGAGATGCTCGACATGGGCTTCCGCGAGGACCTGGAATTCATCCTCGACGCTGCCCCGGCCGAGCGCCGCACCCTGCTGTTCTCGGCCACCCTGGCGCGCGAGATCGTGCAGCTGGCCAAGAGCTACCAGAACGACGCCATCCGCATCGACACGATCGGCCGCAACGAACCGCACCGCGACATCGAATACCGCGCCGTCCGCGTCGCGCCGAACGAGGTCGAGCACGCGGTCGTCAATCTGCTGCGCTATTTCGAAAGCCCCGGCGCGCTGGTGTTCGCCAACACCCGTGAAAGCGTCCGCTCGCTGCACTCCAAGCTGCGCGAGCGCGGCTTCGCCGTCGTCGGCCTGTCGGGCGAGCTGTCGCAACGCGAACGCGCCGACGCCCTGCAGGCCCTGCGCGACGGCCACGCCCGCGTCTGCGTCGCCACCGACGTCGCCGCGCGCGGTCTCGACCTGCCCGACCTCGGCCTGGTCATCCACGCCGAACTGCCGGTCAACAAAGCCACCCTGCTGCACCGCTCGGGCCGCACGGGCCGTGCGGGCAAGAAGGGCGTCAGCGCCCTGGTCGTCCCCTACACCCGTCGTCGCAAGGCCGAGCAGCTGCTGATGGCCGCCGGCGTCGAAGGCCAGTGGGGCGGCGCCCCGACGGCCGACGAGATCCGCGTCAAAGACACCGAGCGCTTGCTGGACGATCCGATCTTCTCGGAAGCCGCCAACGAGGATGACGCCGGCCTGGTCGCCGCCATGCTGGAAAAGCGCACGCCGGAAGAGCTGGCCTCGGCCCTGATCCGCGCCCGCCGCGCCAAGCTGCCGGCTCCGGAAGAAATCTATGACGACCCGCGCCACGGCGCCGATCCGGGGCCGCGCAGCCGCGAGCCGCGTGAACCTCGTGAATTCGGTGGCGATCGCGACTTTGGCGATCGTCCGGAACGCGTCAGCATGGACGGTTCGGAGTGGTTCCGCCTCAACACCGGTCGCCGCAACAACGCCGACCCCAAGTGGCTGATCCCGCTGATCTGCCGCCTGGGCCACATCACCAAGAAGGACATCGGGTCGATCCGGATCTTCGACTACGACACCAAGTTCGAGATCTCGGCCGAAGCGGCCGTGAAGTTCGGCGCGGCGGTCCAGCAGACGGTGCGCGAAGACGTCACGATCACCCCGACGGCGGCCCCGGCCGCTCGTGAAGCCGGTCCGCGTCGTGAATTCACCCCGCGTCCGCCGCGCGGCGACAACGATGGTCCGCGCGAGTTCAAGCCGCGCCCGCCGCGTGAAGATCGTCCCTACAGCCCCCGCGCCAATGCGCCGGGCTCGCGCGATCACACGCCGCGTCCGTCCAGCTACGGCGACGACGGTGTCAGCAACGCCAAGCCTTACGGCAGTGGCGAAGAGCCCAAGGCCGACTACAAGCCGCGTCGCGCCCCGCGTGACAACGACGCGCCGCGTGACTTCAAGCCGCGTGATGAGGCCCCGCGTCCGTACTCGCCGCAGGACTCCGAAGGCGCTCCCAAGCGCGCCTTCAAGCCGCGCCACGAGGCCGGCGCCGACGCGCCGCGCGAGTTCAAGCCGCGTGCGCCGCGCGCCGATGGCGACGGTCCGAAGAAGCCTTTCAAGAAGGCCTTCGCCGACAACGCCGCTGGTCCCAAGCCCTATTCGAAGCCCTATGCCGGCAAGCGCGACGACGCCGGTCCCGGCAAGCCGTTCAAGGGTCCCAAGCCCTTCAAGGCCAAGAGCTTCGACGCCAAGCCCGGCGGCAAGCCGGCCGGTAAGCCGTTCAAGAAGAAGTAGATGACGAAGAGCCCCTCCCTCACCGGAGGGGCTTTTTTTCTTAGGCCTCTTGCCCCGCCGACCAGCCGGACGCCCAGGCCCACTGGAAGTTATAGCCGCCCAGCCAGCCGGTGACGTCGACCACCTCGCCGATGAAATAGAGCCCCGGCACGGCCTTGGCCTCCAGGCTGCGTGAGTCCAGGGCGTCGGTGTCGACCCCGCCCAGCGTCACTTCCGCCGTGCGATAGCCTTCCGAGCCCACGGGCTTGAAGGTCCAGGCGTTGACCGCGGCGGCCAGCGGAACCAGCACCTTGTCCGAGCAGTCGGCGATGTTGCCCTTGCCCGGCGCGACCTCGTCCGCGATCAGCTGCGCGACACGCTTGGGCAGCAGGGTCGACAGCACCGTCGCCACGGCCTGGCGCGGCGTGGCCGTGCGGGCGGCCTTCAGCGCCGCCAGGGCGTCGACGCCGGGGGCCATGTCGACCCGGATCTCGTCGCCCTCGCGCCAGTAGGACGAGATCTGCAGGATCGAGGGGCCCGACAGGCCCCGGTGGGTGAACAGCATGCCTTCGCGGAACTTGGTCTTGCCGTGGGCGACCACGGCGTCCAAGGCCACGCCCGACAGCGGCGTCAGGCGCGCCAGCATGCCGGCCTCGAAGGTCAGCGGGACGAGCGCCGGCCGGGTCTCGATGATGTTGAGCCCGAACTGCTTGGCGATGTCGTAGCCCAGGCCCGTCGCGCCCATCTTCGGGATCGACTTGCCGCCGCTGGCCACCACGAGCGAGGCGCACTGGACCTTGCCGGATGACAGCGAGACCTCGAAGCCGGCCTCGGTCTTGGCGACCTTCTCCACACCGGTCTCCAGCCGCAGCTCGACGCCGGCGGTCTTCATCTCGGTCAGCAGCATGGTGATGATCTGCATGGCCGAGCCGTCGCAGAACAGCTGGCCGAGGGTCTTCTCGTGGTAGGCGATGCCGTACCGCTCGACCAGGGCGATGAAGTCCTTGGGCCGATAACGGCGCAGGGCCGACAGCGCGAACTTCGGGTTGGCCGATAGGAAGTTATGGATCGACGCGCCGGTGTTGGTGAAGTTGCACCGGCCGCCGCCGCTGATGCGGATCTTCTCGCCGGGGGCCTTGGCGTGGTCGATCACCAGCACCGAGCGCCCGCGCTTGCCGGCCTCGATGGCGCACATCATGCCGGCCGCGCCCGCGCCGATCACCAAGACGTCGAAATTTTCCAAGATCACCTACCTCAACTCCGGTCCCTTCGACCGGAGCGAGGCGGCGGAGTCAATCAACCCGCGCGGCGATAGCCCGGACGCGAGGCGGCCTGCGGGCGTTGGGCCGCTTGGCTGACCTTGAAGCGGCCGACCATCTGCACCAGCCCGCCGATGTCGTTCTTCAGCGAGTGGCTGACAGCGGTAGCCTGCTCGACCATGGCGGCGTTCTGCTGCACGCCCTGGTCCATCTGGTTGACGGCGGTGTTGACCTCGTTGAGGCCGCGGGCCTGTTCCTGGGCCGAGCCGGCCAGTTCCGACACCAGGGCGTCGATCTCGCCGACCTTCAGCACGATGCCGTCCAGGGCCTCGCCGGTCTGGCCGACCAGGCGCACGCCTTCGTCGACCTGCGCGGTCGAGGCGCTGATCAGGCCCTTGATCTCCTTGGCCGCCTCGGCCGAGCGCTGGGCCAGGGCCCGGACTTCCTGGGCGACGACCGCGAAGCCCTTGCCGCTTTCGCCGGCGCGCGCGGCTTCGACGCCCGCGTTCAGGGCCAACAGGTTGGTCTGGAAGGCGATCTCGTCGATCACGCCGACGATGTTGCCGATCTTGGCCGAGGACTGCTCGATGCCGGTCATGGCCGCCACGGCGCCGCGCACGACATTGCCGGACTTCTCGGCGTCCGAACGGGTCGAGGTGACCACGCGGCTGGCCTCGCCGGCGCCCTGCGAGGCGCGACGGACGGTGGCGGTGATCTCGTCGAGGGCCGCGGCGGTCTCTTCCAGGCTGGCGGCCTGCTGCTCGCTGCGGCGGGCGGTGTTGTCGGCGGCGGCGGCGATCTCGTCGGCGCTGGAACCGACCGCGCCGACCACGCCGACAATGCCGCTCATGGCCTCGTCCAGTTGGACGATAGCGCCGTTGAAGTCGTTGCGAATGGCTTCGTAGCCCGCCGGGAAGGCGTCGTTGATACGCACGGTCAAGTCGCCGTTCGACAGGCGCGACAGGGCGGCGGCCAGGCTGTCCATGACGAAGGCCTGCTCACGGGCGGCGGCCGACGAGGCTTGCTCATTGCGGGTCCGCTCGCTCTCGCTGGCGGCTGAGATCCGGGCCTGCTCGGCTTCCGACGAGCGCAGGGCCACGGCGTTGTCCTTGAACACTTGGACGGCGCGGGCCATCAGCCCGACCTCGTCCTTGCGACCGGCGCCAACCACCTCGACGTTCAGCTGGCCGGCGGCCAGGTCGGTCATGCTACGCGACAGCGAGCGCACCGGGCGCGAGATCTTCACCGAGCCGATATAGAGCGCGAAGCCCATGCCGCAGGCGGCCGCGCCCAGGCCGAACAGCAGGGTCAGCCACGAGCCGGCGGCGGCCGACTTGCTGGCGCTGGCGACCATGGCCGCCGTCTCCTTGTTATAGACGTCGCCCCAGGCCTTGCCTTCCTTGGCCATGGCGTCGATGGCCGGATCGACCTTGGCCAGGCCGCTGACCGCGCCGGCGTCGTCGTTCTTCAAAGCCAGGTCGGCGGCCGAGCGGGCGTCGGCATAGGCCGCGTCCAGCTTGGTCTTCATGCCAGCCGTATAGTCGGCCGTCTTGGGATCGGCGGCGGTGATCTTGTCGAGACTTTCCGCGCCCTCGGCATAGACCTTGTCCAGCTCCTTGGAAGCGGAGGCGGCCTGCTCGGAGAGACCTTCATAGGTCGCCGTGCGGTGGGCCGCGTAGCCCATCATGCTGATCCGGCGCAGGAAACGGGCCGACTGCACCTCGGCCGGCGAGCGGTGCTTGACCAGCACTTCGGTCGCCGCGTCGGCGCGCTTCTGCTGCCACACGCCCAGGCCGGCGCAGGCCACGGTGGCGACAGCCAGCACCAGGGCCGGCAGCAGAACCTTCGAAGAGACCTTCAGATCGTCGAGCTTCACAGCGTTCCCCCAAATACACTGGACGCCCCAACACTGCGTCCGATGAGTTTTCGCGCTTCCGGCGACACCGGTGTCAGCCGAATCGACAGCACCGTTCAATTGGCCTGACCATCGGGCGCCGACCGTAAATGAGCGCTTAAACGGGTCATCACGCTTGACCTTCTTCGGGGAGGCGCTACGACGCACGCCCCTCCCCGTTCCGACCACATCGAGCCATCCCATGACGGCACCGCTTGCGCCGACCATTGGCGTCGACTTCGGCACCACCAATACCGTCGTCTCGCTGACGCACGGCGACGACAATGCGCGCCTGGTCCGCTTCTCGATCGACAACCGCGACCTGTTCGCTTTCCGCTCGGCGCTCAGCTTCCACAGCGTGCAAGGCGTCGGCGGCGCGGCCAACGAGCGCGTGGTCGAGGCCGGCCCGTGGGCCATCGAGTCCTATCTGGAAGATCCGCTGGAAACGCGGTTCATCCAGTCGTTCAAGACCTTCGCCGCCTCGCAGGCCTTCACCGAGACGCGCATCCTGAACAAGCGCTACCTGTTCGAGGACCTGCTGGCCGCCTTCCTGCTGCGCCTGAAGGAGCACGCCGGCGCCCAGCTGGACGCCCTGCCCCCGCGTATCATCGTCGGCCGCCCGGTGACCTTCGCCGGCAGTTCGCCGAACGAGACCCTGGCCCTGACCCGTTACGAAGAAGCCTTCAAGCGCCTGGGCTTCGAGGACATCCGCTACGCCTACGAGCCGGTCGGCGCGGCGTTCTTCTTCGCACGACAGCTGAAGCAGGACGCCACCGTGCTGGTGGCCGACTTCGGCGGCGGCACGTCCGACTTTTCGTTGGTGCGGTTCGAGCGTGACGCCGACGGCACGCTGCGCTCGACGCCGCTGTCGCGCTCGGGCGTCGGCATCGCCGGCGACGCGTTCGACTACCGGATCATCGATCAGCTGGTCTCGCCGGAGCTGGGCAAGGGCTCGGAGTACAAGTCGTTCTCCAACGCCTTGCCGATCCCCCAGCGCTACTACGCCGCCTTCGCCCGCTGGGATCAGTTGGCCTTGCTGCGCGCCTCCAAGGACATGCGCGACATCCGCGCCCTGGAGCGCACGGCCCTGGAGCCCGAGAAGATCGCCGCCCTGATCGAGGTGCTAGACGGCAACCACGGCTACGCCCTCTACAAGTCGGTCTCGGCGCTGAAGGAGGCGCTGTCGGCCCAGACGGAAGCCACCTTCCACTTCGCCGCCGGTTCGGTGGAGATCGAGAAGCAAGTCCAGCGGACCGACTTCGAGGGCTGGATCGCCCCGGAACTGACCGCCATTGAAACCGCGGTCGGCGAGGCCCTGCAGCGCGCCGAGCTGACCGAGGCCGGCGTCGACCGCGTCTTCCTGACCGGTGGCAGCTCGTTCGTGCCGGCCGTGCGCGAAATCTTCCTGCGTCGCTTCGGCGCCGAGAAGATCGAGAGCGGCGGCGAATTCGAGTCCATCGCCTCGGGACTGGCGCTGATCGGCCGCGAGGCGGACCTCGATCTCTGGACGATGCGGGCGAGCTAGAAAGCAGCCAGTTCGCCGCATGGTCGTGCTGGCGGCTTTCCCGTATGGTTAACGCGATCGATTCGCGTCGCGACCTTGTGGGGCAACGGATCCAGTGCCGATTTCGTACCTCTCCGCCGCCCAGATGGCCGCGCTGTCGGTCACGACGATCCAGACCCTGTCGGCCACCAAGCTGGAGACGCTGAGCGGAACCCAGGTCGGCGCCCTGTCGCAGGACTCGGTCGGCGCGCTGAGCGCCACCCAGGTCTCGGCGATCTCGAACACGGCGGTGAAGGGCCTGACGGCCACCCAGATCCCCGCCTTCTCCCAGACCCTGATCTTCGACGCCGAGCAGCTGGCGGCCTTCAGCGGCAATCAGCTGAACGCCTTGACCTCGACCCAGTTGGCCAAGCTGGACACCGAGCGGCTGCAGGTGCTGACCGCCACCCAGGTCGGCGGACTGGACGCCACCCATTTCAAGAATTTGGACGCGGTGCAGGTCTCGAACCTGAACCTGACGCAGACGTCGAAGCTGACCGCTACTCAGCTGGCCGCGTTCGACGCCACCGACCTGGGCGAGCTGTCGCGCGAACAATTCGAGGCCCTGACCTCTACCCAGCTGTCAGGGCTTTCCAGCGATCTGGTCCAGTCGTTCGAAGGCACGCGTATCGCCTCGCTGAACGCCACCCAGGTCAGCGGCATGACGGCGACCCAGCTGCAGGCGCTTTCGCCAACCCAGATCGCCAATCTGGACACCAAGCTCAACCTGCTGACGCCGACACGCCTGGGGGGACTCAGCGCGACCCAGACCGCCGCCTTCTCCGACGGTCTGGTCGAGAGCTTCAGCGCCACCCAGCTGGCCGGCCTCAGCGCCGAAGGCTTCGGCGGGCTGTCGGCGTTCCAGATCGGCCGTTTGGACCAGGCCCAGCTGGCGGCGATCACCACCACCCAGATCAGCCAGCTGCGCGACAGCGACCTGGCCGAGTTCTCGGCCGACCAGGTCAGCGGCTTCGCCGCCAGCCAGTTCGCCGCCCTGACCACCGACCTGCTGAACAGCCTCAGCCAGTTCCAGGTCGAAGGCCTGACCTCCACCCAGGTGGCCTCGCTGAACACCACGCGGATCCGCAGCCTGTCGGAGACGACGCTGGGCCTGTTCACGCCCGACCAGGTGAAGCTGTTCGCGGCGACCCAGGTGGCCGCCCTGACCAACGACCAGTTGAACACCCTGCGCCAGGGCCAGATCGAGGCCCTGAACACCACGCAAGTCGCGGCGCTGAGCACGACCCAGATCAGCGGCCTGTCCGAGACCAAGATCGCCGAGCTGGCGACCTCGCAGATCGCGCTGCTGAAGACCACGCAGATGGCGGCCCTGACGCCGACGCAGCTGAACGCCTTCCGCGACGTGCAGATCCAGAACCTGGCCTCGACGCAGCTCAGCGGCCTCAGCCCCACCCAGATCAGCGGGCTAGGCCAGACCGGCCTGTCGGCCCTCTCGCCCACCCAGATGAAGGTGCTGACCACCTCGCAGCTGGCGGCGCTGAGCACGTCCAGCTTCAACAGCCTGGGCTGGGATCAGGTGCAGGCGCTGACCGGGACCCAGCTGTCGGCCCTGACAGCCACCCAGGTGGGCGCCCTGACGGCCGCCGACATGGGCGAGTTCACCGCCGAGCAGATCCAGCAACTGCGCCCCAGCCAGATCGCCGGCCTGTCGACGACGGCTTTCAGCGCCATCAGCTGGGATCGGGTCCAGAGCTTCAGCGCCACCCAGCTGGCCAGCGTGACCACGACCCAGATCGCCGCGCTGTCGCATGACGACTTCCTGCGCTTCACGCATACCCAGGTGGCGGCGCTCAGCCCCACCCAGTTCGCGGCCCTGAGCACGACCAGCTTCAACAGCCTGGACAATGACCAGGTCCAAGCCCTGACCGCCAGCCAGCAGGCCGCGATCACGACCACCCAGATCGCCGGCATGTCGGAGTACGACTTCGGCAAGTTCGCCACGGGCCAGATCGCCACCCTGACCGCCACTCAGATGGGGGCGCTGTCGACGAGCAACTTCAACAGCCTGAGCCAGGACCAGGTCTCGGCCCTGACCTCGACCCAGCTGGCCGGGCTGACCGCCACCCAGATGGGCGGGCTGACGGACGCCGACTACGCCGAGTTCTCGACCTCGCAGGTCTATGCGCTTTCGGGAACCCAGATCGGCGGCCTGGCGGCCAGCCGCATCGCCGGGATGGACGTCACGGCCTTCCAGGCGCTGAGCAGCAGCCAGGTCGCCGGCCTCAGCCCCACCCAGCTGGGCGCGCTTTCGACGACCGACATCGGCGAGTTCACCACGACCCAGGTCTCGGCCCTCACCGCGTCGCAGATCGTGGCGTTCTCGGTGACGAACCTGGGGGCCATGGCGTTCGAGCAGATCGGCGCGTTGTCGCCCTCGGCGATGAAGGGCTTCTCGGCCTTCCAGTTGCGCAGCCTGTCCTCGGCCGCCTTCGGTCAGTTCAACGCCACCCAGGTCCAGGGCCTGACCGCCACCCAGCTGGGCTCGCTGTCGACCTCCGTGATCGCCGGCCTGACCACGACCCAGATCGGCTACATCCTACCGGCCCAGATCCCCGGCCTGACCATCAACCAGCTGGACTATCTGTCGACCACCAACCTGGCGGCCATGACGCCGATGCAGGTTGGAGCCTTCACGCCGGCCCAGGTGGAAAGCCTGTAAGAAAGCTTCTAGACGGCCAAGGCTTGGCGGGCGTCTGATGGCGGTCCCGTACGGAGGCGTTTCATGACCCGCACCGCCCTTCCCTTCTTTGTTGTCGCCGCCCTGATGGCGACGCCGGCCTTCGCCCAGAACGGCCCCTTGGGCGCGGCCGGGCGCTGGACGATCGACCTCAAGGCCTCGACCTTCAACGAGGCCCTGACCGGTCCCGCGCCGCTGGCCGCCGAGGTCGACGTCACCAAGGACGACGGCAAGAGCCTGGCCTGGACCCTGATCGAGGAAGACGCCGAGGGCTTGGCCGCCATCCAGTTCGCCGACGCGCCGCTGGACGGCACGCCGACCAAGGCCGTGGTCAACACCCAGATCGTTATGATCAGCGTCCACCGCGACGGCCCGCGCGGCATCAGCGCCGTCACCAGCAACAAGACCGGCCGCAAGCAGTCGATGAAGGTCTGGCTGGCGGACACCGACACGCTCAAGGTCGAGCAGGATGTCGACGGCGTACCCGGCCCGCCAGATCAGAGCCTGACGTTCAAGCGGGTTCGCTAGCGGCCCAGCGCCTTGGCCAGATAGTTGGCCAGGGCCTCGACCCGCGTCGGCCGCGGTCCGCCGGGCGGCATGACCAGGTGCAGGGCGATCGGCGCGGCGACCCAGTCGACCAGCACTTCCTCCAGGCGGCCATCGGCGACGGCCGCGCCGACGATGAAGTCCGGCAGCACCGCCACGCCGACGCCGGCGATCAGGGACGGGACCAACACGTCGCCGTTGTTGGCGCGGATCACCGACCGGGGCCGCACCGAAGCCTCCTCGGCGCCCTTCTGGAAACGCCAGGTCTCGGGCGCGGACTGGTGGCCATAGGTCAGGCCGCGATGCTCGGCCAGGCTGGCCGGATGGCTCGGGCGGCCATGCTGGTCCCAATAGCCAGGCGAGGCCACGACGTGTCGCTTCACCGCCCGCAGGCGACGGGCGACCAGTGAACTGTCCGGCAAGGAGGCGACGCGCAAGGCCAGGTCGAAGCCCATGCCGACCAGGTCGATGGTGGCGTCCGACAGGTGCAGGTCGATCGAGACGTCCGGATACTGCTCAAAAAAGCCCGGCAGCACCGGCGCCAGGCTGGTGATGCCCAGCGACATTGGCACGGCCATCCGCACCAGCCCACGCGGGGCCGAGGATTGGTTGGACGCTTCCTCCTCGGCCTGTTGAGCTTCAGCCAGGACACGGGTCGCGCGCTCGACCAGGGACTGGCCGGCGTCGGTCAGAGCCAGGCGCCGCGAGGTGCGGTTGAAGAGGCGCGCGCCCAGGCGCTCTTCCAGCCGGGTGACGGCCTTGGAAACGGTGGCCTTGGACATGGCCAGGTCATCGGCGGCGGCGGCGAACGAGCGCAGCTCCACCACCTTGGCGAATACGGCGAGGCCTTCGAGGTCGGGAAGCTTGGACATGGCAATAGCTTAGTTTTGGAAACAATGAGTTTCAACAGTTTCCATTTCGGATCCTGCACAGAAGCCTATCTTCTCCTCAACAGGACGCGCCGACGCGGCGCACTCCAGAGGGTACAGAAAGGTTTAGAGCCATGATCGTCCACAAGCCGTTCGATAATCTTGGCGGCGCCGACCACGGTTGGCTGAATGCCAAGCACCACTTCTCGTTCGCCAGCTACTACGATCCCAGCAACATGAACTGGGGTGCGCTGCGGGTCTGGAACGACGACGAAATCGCCCCGAACACCGGCTTCCCGCCGCACCCGCACAGCGACATGGAAATCATCACCTATGTCCGCGACGGCGCGATCACCCACCAGGACAACCTGGGCAACAAGGGCCGCACCGAGGCCGGCGACGTCCAGGTGATGAGCGCGGGCACGGGCATCCGCCACTCGGAGTATAACCTCGAGCCGGAAACGACCCGGATCTTCCAGATCTGGATCGAGCCCAAGACCTTCGGCGCGGCTCCTTCGTGGGGCGCCAAGCCGTTCCCCAAGGGCGACCGCTCGGGCAAGTTCGTGACCCTGGCTTCGGGCTTCGCCGACGACACCGACGCCCTGCCGATCCGCACCGACGCCCGTGTTCTGGGCGCGACGCTGAAGGCCGGTGAGAGCACGACCTACGCTCTGGGCAAGGACCGCAGCGGTTACCTGGTCCCGGCCGTCGGGGTCGTCGAAGTCAACGGCGTCAAGCTGAACGCCCGTGACGGCGCCGGCATCAAGAACGAGGACGTGATCACCATCACGGCCTTGGAAGACGCCGAACTGGTTCTGGTCGACGCCGCCTAAGCGCGACCGTTCCGTTCAAGAGAAGGCGCGAGGAAACTGAAATCCTCGCGCCGACTTAACCCACCGACATTCGCTCCAAGGAGGCCGCCATGGCCAAGGTTCTCGTCCTCTACTACTCGTCGTACGGCCACATCGAGACCATGGCCAAGGCCGTGGCCGAAGGCGCCCGCGAAGCCGGCGCGACGGTCGACATTAAGCGCGTGCCGGAAACCGCGCCGCTCGAAGTCGCCAAGAACGCCCACTTCAAGCTGGATCAAGAAGCTCCGGTCGCCGCCATCGCGGACCTGGCCGACTATGACGCCATCATCGTTGGCACCGGCACGCGCTTTGGCCGCATGAGCTCGCAGATGGCCGCGTTCCTCGACCAGGCTGGCGGCCTGTGGGCCCGCGGCGCGCTGCACGGCAAGGTCGGCGGGGCCTTCACCTCGACCGCCACCCAGCACGGCGGCCAGGAGACCACGCTGTTCTCGATCATCACCAACCTGCTGCACTTCGGCATGGTGATCGTCGGCATGGACTACGGTCATGCCGGTCAGATGACCCTGGATGAAGTCACCGGCGGCAGCCCCTACGGCGCCACCACCATCGCCGGCGGCGACGGCTCGCGTCAGCCCAGCGAAAACGAGCTGGTCGGCGCCCGCTATCAAGGCCGCAAGATCGCTGAGACCGCCCTCAAGCTGCACGGCTGATCCCCCACAGCCGTAGCCAGGTCGTCCGCGCCCTCCCCCAAGGCGGACGACCACGAACCGCCCCGAGGCTTTCCCTCCCAGCCTCGGGGCGGATTTCGTTTAGTGCTTGGGGTCGAAGTCCGGCTTCTGGGCGGTGACGTAGGCGTCCCACTCGGCCGGCGTATGGAAGTCCAGGCCCTTATCCCAGGCCGCGCCCATATAGTAGACGAACGGCTTGCCGGCCTCGACCTTGATCAGGACGAGGTAGTTGTCGAAGTCCTGGCGCACCTCGACGACCGAGGCGGGATCCACCATCAGGGCGATGGCCATCGAGCCCTTTTCCGGATCGGCCGGCTCCCAGAACGTCACCCGGCCCGGGGCCAGGTCCTTCTTGAACACGCCCGTGCCGCTGGCGCGCTTACGCTTGGTGATGCCGATGCCCACCACCAGCGGGCCCGGCTTGTCGGAGCTGATGGTCGAGACCATCCGCGTGAAGTTGGTGCCCAGCGGCAGGGTGAAGGTCCGCGTCTCCCAGACCTTGCGATCGACGTCGACCGGCCACGGGGCGTAGTCGACGCTGAACGAGGCCACGTCCGGCCCGTTCTTGATGACCTTCCAACTGGACCAATTGCGTGAGGTCCACAGCTTGTTGTCCTGCCAGATCCCCAAGCCGCCCGCGCCACGGCCGGTGCCGACGTCGTAGAAGTCCAGGCCCTCGCCATGGTTGGCGTGCTGGTCGCCGGTGCGCAGCTGGCGGTCCATATAGGGCCAGCGCTCGCTCTTGCCCCAGGCGTCGATGCCCGAGGTCGACGGGGGCTCGGCCTTCTCCAGGTCGCGGCTGTAGATCCGGTGAGCCGTGCGGTCGTTCTCCCACAGGATGTCATTGAAGCGGTACGGAGCCAGGGTGACGGCCGCGCGAGGTTTCTGGCCCTCGGCGTCGGGCTTGGCCAGCGGCGTGGCCGGGGCATGTTCCTGAGCTTGGGCAGCTCCCATCGACAGGGCCAGGACGGAAGCGAGGACCAGGGTCTTCATCATCGGAAACGCCTCAGTGGAATTGCGGGAACTTGGCCAGGGCGGCGCGAGCGCAGGCATCCGCGCCCTCGTGCGTGGTGTCGGCGATTGCCAGCCCGCCAACGACGGTCGCCCCGACATGCAGCGGCAACGAGCCGGCGTGAGGGTTCAGGTGGTCGGGGTCGGCCTTGATCTTGGCGGCGAAGTCGGGGTCGGTCTTCTCGCGCGGCTCCATGACGCTGCCAGGCTGGTCGAAGACCACAGCGGCATTGGCCTTGCGCGGCGCGGCGATCGGGGGCTTGGGGCTTTGCTCATCGCGCAGGACGACCAGCGGGTTACCCTTGGCGTCGACCACGGCGGCCGAGACGTGCGCGCCCTTGGCGGCGCAGGCGTCGATCGCGGCCTTGGCCAGGTCGATCGCGGTCGGAAGCGTCAGCGGCTCGGACGAAACGCCCGCCACAAAAGCCAGGATCGCCAGCATCGTGCTTCCTCCAGAAGTCTCTTGCTCCCGGATATAGCGCGCGCCGAAAATTGGTCTAGCCAAAATCGGAAATTGGATAATCCAACCGATCAGTCGGCCTTGGGCCGCACCAGCGCGATCAGCCAGCCGCCGCCCCACGGGGTGTTGATCACCGCCTCGTCCAGCACCTCGCCCATGGCTTTCAGGCGATGCCACAGCCGCAGGGGCTTGAGCGCCAGCCACATGGTCAGGCCGACCGCGCCGCCGGGCTTCAGGTTCGGGGCGTAGTGAGCGACCAGGTCCTCGACCTCGCCCAGGTGCTCGATGCATTCCGAGAACACCACGACGTCGAAGGTCTCGTCGGTCTCGAACGTGCGGCCGTCGCCCAGCAGCATCTTGACCTCGCCGATGGCGATTTCGGGCGCCAGGCGGGTCTCGCCGCGATCGATGGCGGGCTTGGAGAAGTCGACGCCGACATAACGCGCCGGCCGGTGGGCGCGCAGGGCCTCGTAGAACACCCCCTCGCCCGCCCCGATCTCCAGCACGCGCGGATTGGGCCAGCGGTCGGCGATCACGGCGGCCAGCAGGCGATGATGATGGCGCTGGTCCGAGCGGTTCAGGCGGTCATAGACGCCGTCCTGGTACTCGGCGTCCCACTTCTCGACCGGCGCGGCGACGATCGGCTTGTTCCGCTTACGCATGAACAGCTCGCCCAGCCACGGACGGTCCAGGGACATCAGTTCCGTGAACCGGCGCCAGCGCAGATAGGCCATGAACTTCCCCCGAGATGTGTTCCGGGGATAGGGGCTGGGTTAGACGGTGTCCAGCGTGGGGGCGATAACCTCGTCCTTCGACAGGCTCAGGATGAGGTTATCGACTGAAAGGCCTCAGCTATGGTCCTCATCCTGAGCTTGTCGAAGGACGAGGACCACGCACTGAGTTAGCCCTTGTTGGCCAAGGCGGCTTGCGCCGCCGCCAACCTGGCGATCGGCACGCGATAGGGCGAGCACGACACGTAGTCGAGGCCGACCTTCTCGCAGAAACCGATCGAGGCCGGATCACCGCCGTGTTCGCCGCAGATGCCCAGCTTGACGTCCGGACGGGCCGCGCGGCCACGTTCGGCGGCGATGCGGATCAGGTCGCCGACGCCGTCCTGGTCGAGGCTGACGAAGGGGTCCTTTTCGAAGATGCCCTTGTCGATATAGGCGCCCAGGAACTTGCCGGCGTCGTCACGGCTGATGCCGAACGTCGTCTGGGTCAGGTCGTTAGTGCCGAAGCTGAAGAACTCGGCATTGGCGGCCAGATCGGCGGCGCGCAGAGCGGCGCGGGGCAGCTCGATCATGGTGCCGACGGTATATTTCAGGTCCACGCCCTGCTCTTCCAGCACCGCCTTGGCGACGCGGTCGGTCAGGTCGCGCAGGTACTTCATCTCCTCGCCCTTGGCGACCAGCGGGTGCATGATCTCGGGGACCGGAGCAGCCTTGCCCGACTTGGCGATCTCGCAAGCGGCTTCCAGGATGGCCCGGACCTGCATCTCGTAGATCTCGGGATACGAGACGCCCAGGCGGCAGCCGCGGTGGCCCAGCATCGGGTTGGTCTCGTGCAGTTCCTTGGCGCGGCGCAGCAGCTTGGCGGCGTCCAGACCGGTGGCCTGGGCCACGGCTTCGACGTCTTCCTCGGTGTGCGGCAGGAACTCGTGCAGCGGCGGATCCAGCAGGCGGATCGTGACCGGTAGGCCTTCCATGATCGTGAACAGCTCGACGAAGTCGGCTTTCTGGAACGGCGCGATCTTGGCGAGAGCCGTGCGGCGGCCCTTCTCGTCGTCGGCCAGGATCATCTCGCGCACGGCGGCGATCCGGGTGTCGTCGAAGAACATGTGCTCGGTGCGGCACAGGCCGATGCCTTCCGCGCCGAACTGGCGGGCGGTCTTGGCGTCCAGCGGCGTCTCGGCGTTGGCCCGCACCTTCAGGCGGCGCACCTCGTCGGCCCAGCCCATCAGGGTGGCGAAGTCGCCGGTCAGCTCGGGCTCGATCATCTTGGGCGAACCCGCCAGGATCTCGCCGGTCGAGCCGTCGATGGTGATGATCTCGCCGGCCTTGAACTCACGCCCACGGACGCGGAACAGGCCTTCCTTGGCGAAGATCGACACGTCGCCGGCGCCCGAGACGCAAGGACGGCCCATGCCGCGCGCCACGACGGCGGCGTGGCTGGTCATGCCGCCCCGAGCCGTGATGATGCCGCGCGCGGCGTGCATGCCGTGGATGTCTTCCGGCGAAGTCTCTTCGCGCACCAGGATGACGCTTTCGCCGGCGGCGTTGGCCTTTTCGGCGGCGTCGCTGTCGAACACGATCTTGCCGGTCGCCGCGCCGGGCGAGGCCGGCAGGCCCGTGGTGATCACGTCGCGATGGGCGGTGGGATCGATGGTCGGGTGCAGCAGTTGGTCCAGCGAGGCCGGCTCGACGCGGCCGACGGCCTCTTCCTTGCTGATGACGCCCTCGGCGGCCATGTCGACCGCCGTCTTCAGCGCGGCCTTGGCGGTGCGCTTACCGTTGCGGGTCTGCAGCATGTAGAGCGTGCCGCGCTCGACCGTGAACTCGATGTCCTGCATGTCGCGATAGTGACGCTCCAGCGTCTCCACCACCGACTTGAACTGGGCGAACACCTCCGGCATCGCCTCTTCCATCGAGGGGGCGACGTCGCCCATCTCTTCGCGGGCGGCCTTGGTCAGCGACTGCGGCGTGCGGATGCCCGCCACCACGTCCTCGCCCTGGGCGTTGATCAGGAACTCGCCGTACAGGCGGTTGTCGCCGTTCGACGGGTTGCGGGTGAAGGCCACGCCGGTCGCCGAGGTGTCGCCCATATTGCCGAACACCATCGACTGGATGTTCACGGCCGTGCCCCAACTCTCGGGGATGTCGTGCATGCGGCGATAGAACTTGGCGCGGTCGTTCATCCAGCTGGCGAACACGGCGCCGACGGCGCCCCACAGCTGTTCCTGGGCGTCCTGCGGGAACGGCTTGCCCAGCTGGTCGCGGACGGCGTTCTTGTAGTCCTTGATCACGTCGGCCCAGTCGTCGGCGGTCAGGCCGGTGTCGACCTGGACGTCCAGGCGATCCTTGTGGTCGTCCAGGATCTCCTCGAACATGTGGTGCTCCAGATTGAGCACGACGTTCGAGTACATCTGGATGAAGCGGCGATAGCTGTCATAGGCAAAGCGGCGGTCGCCCGACAGCTTGGCCAGGCCCTCGACGGTCTCGTCGTTGAGGCCCAGGTTCAGCACCGTGTCCATCATGCCTGGCATCGAGGCCCGGGCGCCCGAGCGCACCGAGACCAGCAGCGGGTTGGCCACGTCGCCGAAGTTCTTGCCGGTGATCTCTTCGATCTTGGCCAGGCCAGCCTTGACCTGGTCGGCCAGCTCGGCCGGGTACTGCTTGTCGTTGGAATAGTAGTGGACGCAGGCCTCGGTGGTGATCGTGAAGCCCGGCGGCACCGGCAGGCCCAGGGCCGACATCTCCGCGAGATTGGCCCCCTTGCCCCCGAGCAGGTTCTTCATCGAGGCGTCGCCGTCAGCGCCGCCTCCACCGAAAGCGTACACCCAACGGGCCTTGGTCAACGTCTCAACCGGCATTTGTTCTCACCCTGCGATAGTGAAGAAGGCCGCGCCTCTCTTTGGAGGTCGTCTCGCCCTGGAACAGCACTGCTATGTCGTGATCCCGCAGTGCAATATCCGGGCGTTTCAGTAGCACTTCGTCCAAGAACGCGTCCACTGGCGCTTCGCGTTCCAAGCGATAACAATAGAATTCGGCAAATAATTCCAATGACAACGTTGTCCGGTCGATAGGCCTGGCCAGATTTCGAACATCCGCGCCGCAAAGCCGCGACTTGGGCCGAAACCGGACGATTGGGGCGGGTTGTCTTCGCACCGCGAAAAGCTTCCATGTGTGCATGGATCCGCACATCGTCCGACTCGGCCACGCTTCTGAAACGCCCCGAAACGACGCGGATGCGATCGCCGACCTGCACACCCGCAGCCGCCAGATCGCCTATCGCGGCCTCTATGGCGACGCCTTCCTGGACCACGAACTGTTCGAGGTCTCGCGAGCGACGTGGCGAGCGCGGTTCGACGATTTCGACCCGGCCAAGGACCTGATCCTGGCGGCGATGGACGGCGAGACGACGGTCGGCCTGGCCTATGCCTCGTTCCGGCTGAACCCGCAGGTCGGCTGCCTGCTCGACAACCTGCACGTCGCACCCGAGCGCAAGGGCGGCGGCCTGGGCGGCGCCCTGCTGGCCGAGGTCGCGCGGTGGCTGATCGAGAGCCACGGCGGCGCGCCGCTGCACCTGGAGGTCTATGCGCCCAATGAGGCAGCGCTGGGCTTCTACATCCGCAAGGGCGGCGTCGAGGCGGCGCGGTATCGCGAGGAGGTCCCGGGCGGCCGCGAGGTGGAGGTGGTGCGGTATCGGTGGGCGGATCCGGAGGCGTTGTTACCTCAGGACCTGCAAACAATCTGAACAGGAACCCAAAATCAGAACACCTGATGGTTGCGCAATTTAGAATATCAGCGTTCTCTGTGGTTAACAGAGGGGGCTGTTATGACGACCAAAATGCTGGCGCCGAGCTATCTCGGCGCGATCCAACCCGGTGTGCTCAAGATCTCCACCTTCGGCGCTAACGCGTCACAACCTGGCTGCGATCTTCTCTTGTTCGGTCCAGGAGCAAACACCGCAACCATTGAACCGGATCCGGGCGACGCCCATTCGTGGACATTCCAAGTTCAGGACGGCCCAGCGCTCAAGCCGGCCGATCCGGGCTCAGCCCCCCTCCCTCCAAGCAGTGCGGGGGCGCCACCAATATTTCACTTCTCGCTAGCGGCGCGGGCGACAAATCCAGTCACGAGCCAGGAAGAACCTGTACGGGTCGTCGTCACCCTTGATGGAACCCCGCTGACGGCCATCGGCGCCGATCCGCAAGGCCAACCGGCTCAGGACACCGTCGTGGAGATGCCCGACGAATCCATCGACCTCTTCCTGGAGGCGTAGAAAATGGCCCGTCATTTCCTGATCCTTGCCAGCACTAGCTTCGCCTTGTTTGCGGGCGTAGCCGCAGCTGAGGACCAAAAGGAGCTCAAGCTCCAGAGCTACGGGGACATCAAAAACGCAAAGCTATACGAGTACGATACCGCCGTACCGGCGGCGCCGGCGCTGGGCATGGTCGAGAACACTCCGGAGCTCAGCTTCTCCGCGCCCTTCGGCCCCGACCTCAGCAAGGAAGTCATTCTCACGGGCGAAAAACCCGGCTTCGCCGTAGCGCTTCGTCCCTATTGGGTCTCTGGAGCGGGCCTTTACCTAACTCCAGACAACTACCAGAAGGACACGAGTTGGTTCACGCGCACCGCAGCGCGAACGGTTTTCAGCGCCGCAGGCGCCCCCGTCGTAACCGACGCGTCCAAAGGGCTGGGCGCCGCGGTCGGCCTATCCACCGAACTGCTCGATAAAGCGGATCCGCGCTTCAATGATGCGCATCTAACCTGCCTTAAGGACAGCGGGCAGGAAGTTAGCCACATCCGGAACACGCTTATCGCGGCTCTCAACACCGATCCGGCGAAGGTCGCCGAGGCCAAGGTGATCGCGATCACTGCCCTAGGCTCGACGCCGCCTCCTGCAGCGCTTCAGACCGCCGACAGCATCTCAAGCGTTCAAATGGCCCTGCCCCCCTTGCTCAGAGACGTCATCACGGCCTGGAAGAACCAGCAAGTCGAGAGCCTGTCCGCTTCTCAAGCGGCAGAAACGAAATACAAGGCCAGGGTCGCCCGCTGCTTCAAGCGCGCGAAGCTGGCGGCTGAAAACACGGTCAGCCTGCAAGTGGCCGGCGGTACGGGATGGGCGTCCGACACCTACAGCCTGTCAAACATGAAGAGTACCGGCGGCAAGGCGTGGGCCGCGTTCCGCCTGCCCCTGGGAGCCTATAAGGACTGCCGATCGAAATCGAAGGAGTCCACCGAGACCATGGCCTTGGAGGCCAGCGAGATCGAGACCCACAGGGACGGCAAATGCCTGTCCCCGCCCGGCAACCTGACCGCCTTCGCCCACTACAGCAGCGACGACAAGGTAACGGTGGCGAGCGCGACGAAATCGGCCAAGGTCAGCCAGTTCGGCGTCGTCCTCAGCAAAAAGAATGCTGACAATACATGGTCCATTTCGGCGTCGGCCGCCTGGAACAAACGCGACTATGAAGAGGCTGGCTTAGCAACCGACAAGTTCGAACGCTACGCGATCGCCTACGCCCAGAAGGTCACGGGAAAGATCTGGTTTGAAGCCACCTTTGGTCAAACCTCTGGCGTTGCGACGGCCAAGGACGAAAGCTACGGCCTGGTCCGCTTTGTCGTGAAGTGAACCAATAAGAAAACGGCGAGGGACCATCTGAGGTCCGCTCGCCGTTCGCCCCCGTGGAGGGCTCTCCGTCATTGGCTCGAGGCCGCCGTCCGGGCTCTCCACTGTCCCCACCGGTCCGACTCCCACAAGAAGCAGACCGGTCTTGTCTAAGGCCGAGGCGCGGATCGAACTGTGACGATCCGCACACCCGGTGAAATGATCGTTTTCCTAGAACGGGATCTCGTCGTCCAGGTCGGCCGAGAAGCTCTCGCGCGGGCCGCTGGGCTGGCTGCGCTGACCGCCGCCGCCACCGAAGTTGCCGCCGCCGCCGCCCGAATAGCCGCCGCCGTATTCGTCACCGCCGCCCGACGAGGCGCCGGCGCTATCGCCGCGACCGCCCAGCATGGTCAGTTCGCCACGGAACTTCTGCAGCACGATCTCGGTCGAGTACTTCTCGGCGCCGGTGTTGTCGGTCCACTTGCGGGTCTGGATGGCGCCCTCGATGTAGACGGTCGACCCCTTGCGCAGGTATTGCTCGGCGACCTTCACCAGGTTGTCGTTGAAGATCACGACGCGGTGCCATTCGGTCTTTTCCTTGCGCTCGCCGCTGTTGCGGTCGCGCCAGGTTTCCGAGGTGGCGATACGGAGGTTAGCGACGCGGTCGCCCGAACCCAGGCTGCGGATCTCGGGATCGGCCCCCAGATTGCCCACCAGAATGACCTTGTTGACGCTGCCAGCCATCGCTCGCCCTTGTTCTCGCCCAGCGACCCTTGCGCCGGAATCTGAGGGCGGACGTTAACGAGCGCTTAAGCGGGATGCAAGTTTTGTTCCCGGAACGTTCTTGTGGACGAGCAAGAGGGCTGTGGACTGACGAACCGCCCCGCCCTCTTCCGTCGAAGCGCTACTGGGCGGGCTCGCGGCGGATAGCGCCCGGCACGGCCAGGCGGCCGTCGCCCGTGCGGACCAGCGACATGAAGCGCGGGCCTTCATAGGTCTGGCCCACATAGATCCCTTCCTTCTCGAGGAAGATGAAGGACCCCTGATAGGCGCCGACCATGCTCTGGCTGTTGGACTGACCCAGGCGGACAAAGCGCATGCGCGCGCCCTCAAGCTCGGCGGCGCACAGCTCCATCTGGGCCACGTTGCGGGCCAAGGGGTTGTAGCGCAGCGTGCCGTCCTTGTTGGTCGCCACCTGGAAGCAGACGCCCGTCTCGAACGGCGCCTTGGTCTGCTTCTCGCAGGCCGAGAGCCCGAGGGCGGAGACGGCCAGGACGGCGGCGGTGGCGAGGACGGCGTGCTTCATGGATTACACTTATAAAACCAATCAGCCGTTCGGGATAGAGCAGTTCGGGCCCTGATCGAAGGCGGTGTGGAAGCTGCGGTTGTCCGACGAGATCTCGACGCGGCCCGGCACCAGGCGGAGGGTTTCCTCGCCCCAGCGGCCATAGGTGGCGCCGCCCGAACGCTCGCAGCGGCCGCCGAACAGCTGCTGGGCGCAGGCGTTCAGGGTGATGTCGCCCGGCAGGCGTCGCCACTCGTTGCCGGCGTAACGCCAGCAGGCGGCCAGAGGGGTGTTGTTGGAGGCGCTGGCGGGCGTCGAAGGCGTCGACGGGTTCGACGGCGTGGTCGCGGCGGGCGCGGTCACGGTCGGGGTCGGCGGCAGCGGGGTCAGGACGGTGCCGGCTTGGTCGGCCGCGGCCAGGGCCCCGGTCTCGTCCACGCCGACGTCCAGCGCGCCGGTGGCCACGCCGTTCTTCTTGGCGCACTCGGCCAGGGTGATCTCGCCGACGAAGCTGCCGCCCACGAAGCACCGCAGCGGGCGCGCCGGGTCCAGCTTGGCGTCGTCGTCGCGTCCGGTCTCGACGATCAGGCCGGCGCGCGAGGCCGGCGGCTCCTCGGCGGGTTTCTTGTCGTGGCCCGACATCAGGGCCACGGCGATGCCCAGACCAGCCAGCAGCGCGAGCGTCGCGCCGCCGCCGATGATGATCCGTCGATCTTTCAGAAAGTCCATGGCCACTGGCTACGACGCGTCGATGACGCTTTCAAGCTCGGCGACCTCGGAAAAAGGGTTAGCCGCCGCCGGTCAGGCGGTTCAGGGCCGCCTGATAGTTCGAGATCTGGGCGGTCAGATAGGCCGGCACCGTGCCGCCGGACTTGCCCGCGCCCGTGCCGCTATCGCTCTTGACCCCCATCGCCGCGTCGGAGACCTCGCGATAGGCGGTGCGGATCGAGGACATGGCCCGCTGGATGACCGTATTGAGGTTCTTGCGGCCCGCCTCGGTCGTCAGGTCCAGTTCAGGTGGCAGCTGCAGGCCGTACATCGGGCCGCTGCCGTCGGCCGAGACGGTCTTGCCGTCGTCGGTCTTGGTGGCGCGCACGACACCGCCGGCCAGGCCCAGCGAGGTCAGCACGTCGGTGCCGCCCTTGCCGGCCACGACCTCGATGGTCGAGGTGTTCGAGGCCGGGCTGATCTTGAGCACGCGGCTGTTGCCGCTGGACACGACCTCGACCTTGGCGCGGTAGCCCGAGGCCTTCTTGACCTTGTCTGCCAGGGTCTCGAGCGTGTCGTTGGCCTCGATCTTGATCGTGCTCAGGGTCCCGCGCTCGCGGGTGCGGATCTGGAAGGTGTCACCGGCCCGCGCCGCCGTCGCCGAGACGATGCGGTCGGATTGGCTGAAGTCCATCTTACCAGCGGGCAGGCCGAACAGGTCCAGGCTGGAAGCGCCCGACACCGAGGCCGAGACTGAGGTTGGGGTCGCGTAGCCGTCCTTGCCGGTCAGACGCTGGCTCCAGTCAACCGCGCCCGTGCTGACGTTCAGCTGGGCGACATAGCCGTCCTTGCTGCCGACCGTCGCCTGGCCGTCCAGATTGGCGCCGGCCGAGCCGACCACCCAGGCCGTGCCGTTCTTGACGTCGAAGCCGGTGACCGTGTCGTCGCCCGCCCCGCCATAGTAGGTCATGGCGTCGGAGCCGGTGTCGGACAGGTCCAGCGAGACCCGGCCGACGAAGGCGTCCAGGCCGCCTGACGCCGAGTTCGCACCGCCGATCGACATCGCGCCATTGGCCGTGGAGCCACCGACATAGAGCTGGCCGCCGTCAATCTTCAGCCCGACCAGGTCGCCGCCCTTCAGCGTGCCCAGGTCGCGGGTGGCGCCGGCCGTGAGGGTGGCGGTCTTGGTGTAGGTGACCGGCACGCTCTGATAAGCGCCGTATTGGTCCAGCTTGGTGACGTTTTCGGTCACGACATTGGCCGACACGTCGAAGCTGCGCAACTTGGCCGAGCCGTTCTCTTTCGAGCCGACGATGACCTGCGAGCCGTTGACGACGATGTCCGAGACGCTGTCGTTCTCGGCCGTGCCGAACTTCTGGGTGAACAGCGCCTTGGGCTGGCCCTGGGCGTCCGTGGCGAAGGCCGACAGATAGGCGTCGTAGCCGCCGCTGGGATCCGTGCCGACCGCGCCTGGCAGATCCGACTTCGAACGACCGCCGACATAGAGAACGCCGTCCGACCCGAAGGCCAGGGCCGTGGCCTCGTCTTCCTGCAGGCCGCCGCGGCGCACCGTCCACTGCTCGTCGCCCTTGGCGTCGTAGCGGGTGACGAAGCTGTCGGTGGTGGTCGATGAGTCGCCGTTGTTGATCGGGCCGTTGACCGCGCCGGCCAAGCGGCCGCTGACCGAGCCGGCCACGGCGACACTGCCGTCGTCGGCGACGGCCAGGGACAGACCGTTGGCCTCGTCAGTCGCGCCCAGGGTCCGGGCGTACAGCAGGTGTCCGGCGCTGTCGTACTTCAGCAGCGCGACGTCGCTCTCGCCCTTGATGACCTGGCCGTTGAGGTCGGTCTTGCCGTCGACCGCCGTATCGACGTCGGCCAGCATGTAGATCGAGCCGTCGGCCCCGGTCACCGACTTGCGAACGGTATTGATCGTGCCCTGCAGGGTTTCCGTGAAGACCTTGCCGCCCGGCGCGCCGGCATTGGCGCCGCCATTGGTCCCGGCGGCGCTGTACTTGGTCAGGGTCGTTTCATAGACCCCGTCGTCGGTCAGCGCGTTCTTGTCAGGATCGGGATTGCCGGCCTTGGTCGTGACATAGACCGCCGGCGCCGTGGTCGGGGCGCTGAAGGTCAGTTGCTCGACGGAGTCGCCATTGACCTTCAGGGCGAAGTTGTCGCCGGTCGCCGGCAGGGTCACGGGCTTGCCATTGACCTGGACGGTGCGCTCCTGGCCCGTCGTGCGCTGCACCGAGAAACTGGTGTTGAAACCGGCCGCCTTCAGCTTGTCGTTCATGTAGCTGACGACGTTGGACATGGTCCGGGGCTTGGAGCCCATTTCGGACAGGTCCATGGTCACGTTGGTGGTGACGCCGAAGCTTTTCACGGCGACGCCGAACGACACATCGCCCTGGAACTTGGGCACCTCGTCGTCCACCTGGCCGCTGTAGAGGGTGTCGGTCGTATAGGAATAGGTCGCCTTGGGCACGCCCACGGTCGACTTGTCACTGGTCATCACCTGGCCTGTCGTCAGGCGCAGCTGATCCAGCGAAAGATTCTGCACATAGCTGCTGATCTCGCCCAGGCCCTTGGTCAGGGTCGACTGCAGCTTGGTCAGCTCGCCATCGGTGACGCCTTTCTCACCCGCGCGGGTCGACAGGGCCGACAGGGTGTTCAGGGCCTGATAGGTGGCGAACAGCTTCTTGTAGTCAGGGCTGACGCCCTTCAGCGCCGAGGTGTTGGCGCCCTCGTCGACCAGCTTGCGGCCGTTCAGCGCGGAGCGGACCAGTTCACTGGCCGGCGCGGCGTCGGACAGCCACGGCGCCTTGGGCACCACGGCCTTCGTGCCGGAGGAGCTCGTCGTCGGCGCAGACGCGGCAGCACCCGTCACGCCCGCGCGGGCCTGATAGTAGCTGAGCAGAATGTTCGAATCGAACGAGATCACGGCCAATCCTGTGCGGGACGCAAAATCCCCCGCTGGTACCTGTGCCAGAGGTTCGCTGACGACTCGTTAAGACCTTGGGTTAAGCCGCGATAAGGTTGGCGTCCGACAAGGCCCGGCGGGCGTCTTCGCGCAGCTCGCGCCACTCGTCGGCCAGGATGCCCAGCAGCACCACGTCGCGTGGCTGGCCGTCCTTCAGGACATGCCCACGCAGATAGCCTTCGCGACGGAAACCGGCGGCCGACTGAGCCTTCAGGGCCGCGTCGTTGTCGGCCATCACCTCGGCGAACACCTTGTGCAGGGAGAGCTCGCCAAAGGCGCGGTCCAGACCCAGCACCTGGGCTGCGCGACCAACGCCCCTGCCCCGCGCCTCGGCCGAGCCCAGGAACCAGTTCCAGCTGGCGCGGCGATGATGGCTGTTGAGGCCGGTCAGGGTGAGCAGGCCCATGGGCGCGCCGGCGCGCGTGATCATCCAGCCCCGCATGTCGGAATCGGCGCGCAGCGCCTGGAACCAGACGGCGTGCGCCTCCCGGCTGGGCAGGTCGGCGTCCGACATCCAGCGGTCGACCTCGGGCTCGGAACGCCATTGAAAGAGAACCGCCTCGTCCTCGTCCCGCAAGTCTCGCAGCTCGATCATGCGCGTCGCCGAATCCCAAGCAAACCCTGCGGAAGCTTAGCCCGGCCACGCGCATCGACCTAGCGTTAGCCGCCCTTGAACAGCGACAGGATGATCTGCGGCGCGCCGTTGGCGATCGACAGGGCCTGAGCGCCAAGCTGTTGCTTGACCTGCAGGGCCTGCAAGCGGGCGCTTTCCTTGGCCAGGTCGGCGTCGACCAGGTTGCCCACGCCGGTTTCCAGCACGTCGGTCAGGCGCGAGACGAAGCTGTTGTGGGCGTCGATCTGCTTGGACTGGGTGCCGATGTTGCCGACGGCCTGGTTGATCGCGCTCATCGTCGAATCGAGGCGCGTCAGGACCGAGGTGGCGTTGGCCGAGCTCAGGATGTTGTCGGTAGGGTCGAGGGTATTGATCCCGCCGCCCATCGTCAGGTTCTGCAGGCTCAGCGTAATGGCCTGGGCCGCGTCGGCGTCGGCCAGGAAGGTCATGTCGGCCGCCTGGCTGCCGTCCAGCAGGTTGGCGCCGTCGAACACGGCGCTGCTGATCACCTGCTGCAGGTTCTTCAGCAGACCCTGGAAGTCGGCGTTCAGCGACTGTAGCGAGGTCGAGGTCAGCGAGGTGTCCTTGGCGGCCACCACCTTCTCGCGCATCAGCTTCAGGAGGTCGGAAACGGACTCGCCGGCGGCCAGGGCCACGTCCGCGATCGAGGTCGCGCGGTCCAGGCTCATCTTGACCGCGCCCAGCGCGCTCATGTCGGCGCGCTGTTCCTGGGCGATCGACCAGATGGCCGCGTTGTCCTTGGCGGTCGAGATCGACTCGCCCGTATTGATGCGGGTCTGCACCGACTGCATCTGATCGTTGGTGCGATTCAGATTCTGCAGCGCGATCAGCGCGGGCTGGTTCGTGTTGACGCTCAGCGTCATGCGCGGCCTCCGACTGGCTTTTGCCGTTGGTTGCGACCGCGCGCGATTCGGCGAGCGATCTACTCGCCGCCCAAGTTGGGGTCAGAAGGTAAGATTATGGTTAACGCTTATAAACCATGTCTGTTTACCGGTGTGGCCCGCGGTCGCACCTCCCCTTCTCTCCCGATCTAGTTCGCCCTCAGGCCTGGCCGTCGAAGACGTCGCCCGACGCGTAGTGGACCTCGTCACGCAGCTTCAGGATCTGCTCGCGCGGATACTGATTCAGCGTCTCGCCCGTACGACGATCGACCGTCTTGTAGATGTAGTCGCCCGAGTCATCGTCCTGTTCGATCACCAGACGCAGGTCGCCCGGCTGCGGACCATCATCGACGACCTTGGCCTTTTCAGCCTTCTCGGCCTCGTGGACCTGTTGCGGCGCGGCCGTCTGAGCTTGCCCCGAAACGACGTTCGCGCCCTCGGACGGGTCCGGGGCGTTGGCGGGAGAAACGGGAGCGATGAAGTCTCGGATGGCCGACAATGCGGCTTTTGGTTCCATTTTCTATTTGCCGACGTTTTGAGCCGGCCCCTCCTCTTTGGTTCTGGAAATACGCTTTTGACGAAAGCGGAACGAAAGTCGGAGGCGGGCCACCAGGACCCGCCTCCTCCCGTTCGTTAGCGGAACAGGCTCAGGATCGACGACGACGACTGGTTCGCGATCGACAGCGCCTGCACGCCGAGTTGTTGCTTGGTTTGCAGCGACTGCAGCTTGGCGCTTTCCTTGGCCAGGTCGGCGTCCACCAGGTTGCCGACGCCGGCGTCCAGGCTGTCTTGCAGCTTGCCGACGAAGGTCAGGTGGGTGTCCAGGCCCGTCGAAGACGTACCCAGCGTCGCCAGCTTGTTGGTGGCGGTGCCGATGGCCGTGTCGATGCTGGCGATCATCGCCTTGGCCGCGCTGGCCGTGGCGAAGGCCGGGGTCGTGGTCGCCAGGCCCAGACCAGCCAGGGTCAGGGACTGCGCCTTCACCGTGAAGCCCGAGCCGTCGGTGTTGGCCAGGAAGGTCAGGCTGTTGGTGCTGCCGTCAGCGATGCTGATGCCGTTGAACTTGGCGTTCGAGGCGGCCTTCGAGATCTGGTCGCGCAGCGAGACGAAGTCAGCGTTCAGGGCGTTGAACGAGGCGGTGTTCAGCGAGGTGTCGGAAGCGGCCAGAGCCTTTTCCTTCATCTTGCCGAGCAAGTCGGTGATCGTGTCACCGGCGGCGAGCGCCACGTCGATGGTGGATTGACCGCGTTGCAGCGAGTCCTTGACGGCGTTCAGCGACGAGGCCGTGGCCGACTGGTTCTTGGACATGGCCCAGATGGCGCCGTTGTCCTTAGCGCTACCGACCTTCTTGCCGGTGTTGATGCGCTGTTGGGTAACCTGAAGCTCGTTGTTGGTGGTGTTCAGGTTTTGCAGGGCGATCATGGCGCCCGCGTTCGTATTGATGCTGTTCAGCGGCATACGAGTAGATCCTTTTCAAGGTATCCGACGCCATTTTGGCTGCCGGGAGCGTTTTGCTCGAAAAGGTCTGTAGCAATTGCCGGGCCAATTCTGCCGAGCTGCGACAATCTCGCTAAATCACTGAAATTACTGCGTTATAGGTCCATTAACGACGAAGCCCCCCGGCAATTTTTGCCGGGGGGGCTTTCGACATAGGCAATTGTTGCCGGGCACATAATGCGCACCCAGCAGGAAAGAGGCGCCGGGCGGCTTTTGACGGCCGCCCGGCGTATCGGGCTCACCCCTTGAACAGCGACAGGATCGACTGCGGCGTTTGGTTAGCGATCGAGAGAGCCTGCACACCCAGCTGTTGCTTGGTTTGCAGCGACTGCAGCTTCGCGCTTTCCTTGGCCAGGTCAGCGTCGACGAGGTTGCCCACGCCGGCGTCCAGGCTGTCCTGCAGCTTGCCCACGAAGGTCAGGTGAGTATCCAGACCGGTCGAGGCAGTGCCCAGGGAAGACAGTTTGTTCGTTGCCGTCTGCAACGCAGAGGTCAGGGTCGCGATCAGCGACTTGGCCTCAGCGGCGTTCGTGAAGGTCGTCGCAGCGGACGTCAGACCAAGGCCCGTCAGGCTCAAATCTTGGGCGGAGACCGTGAAGGTGCCGCCGTCCGAATTGGCCAGGAAGGCCAGCTGGGTGGTCGTGCCGTCAGCCAGGCTGACGCCGTTGAACTTCGAATTTTCCGCAGCCTTTTGGATCTGGTTGCGGAGCGAGACGAAGTCGGCGTTCAGGGCGTTGAACGAAGCGGTGTTCAGCGAAGTGTCGGAAGCGGCGAGAACCTTTTCCTTCATCTTCGAGATCAGATCGGTGATGGTGTCGCCGGCCGCGAGAGCAACGTCGATCGTCGACTGACCGCGAGAGAGCGAGTCTTTCACGGCATTCAACGAGCTCGAGCTCGCGGTCTGCATTTTGGCCATCGACCAGATCGCGCCGTTGTCCTTAGCGCTTCCGACCTTCTTGCCGGTGTTGATACGGCTCTGGGTGGTGGCGAGCTCCGTGTTGGTCGAGTTCAGGTTTTGGAGCGCGATCATCGCGCCCGGATTCGTGTTGATCGAATTCAGCATTTGATACCTACCGTTTTGGTGGGATTTGTCCGGCGTATTGCCGGGCGGGCGTTTTGCCCGCGTGAACCATCGCAAGCGGCGGGCCAACCGAACCGCGTTCGGCGCCATCGCGTAAAATATTGATTTTATTGGAATTATTGAATCAGCCAGGGCCAAAACGAAACCGCCCGGCGAATGCAACATTCGCCGGGCGGCAGGTTTTTCCGGAGCTGGTAGGCAAGACGTTCAGTCTTGCGAAAACCGAAGAATCAGGCGGCGTCGGCGCGTCCCGACAGGCCCTGCATGATCATGCGGTTGATCTCGATCAGTGGCTCGAACTCTTCCTCCTTGCGCATCACGGCGCTGGAGTGACGGCCAACCCACAGGCTGAGCGAAATGATGCTGGCGCGCAGCTGCATCGGCAGCTGGTTTTCGGGCAAGGCGCAGTCGGTCGCCAAGGCCGACCAGACCTTGCGATTCCAATCCAATGCGTCGATCCGCGTGGCGAAGTCGTCCGTCGGGGCTTGCGACGCGTCCATGAGGGCGCGCGTCACCTGCCCGAACAGGCGGTACTCCATTTCACGGGGATTCTCAGCCCGCGTCGCCGCCTGCTGATACGCCCGAAGAGACATGCCCCAACCTCTCGTCTTCGTATTCAATCAACTTACGGCTCAACATCAGAGCCTTGTAGTACTCACGCGCCATCACGTGCTTCGAAATGGCGATGCAGTCCTGAAGGACCGTAGGATTACGCACAACACCCATAAAATCGTTAAGGCGAGTGGCGAATTCCTCATAAAACTTCTCGGCGTTCCCCTCCTCCAGGTACATCATCATCACCGGGAAATAGATCCGACGCGCGGGCGTCGTGACCTGATCCGGCTGTAAGATGTCCTTCTCGCGAAGGACGGAGGCCTTGTTCTGGAGAACCAGAACCCCGCGCCGATCCCCATTCTGGACCACGGCGCCGTTGAGAACGAATTTTTCGCCGGGCTTCAGCGACAGCTTCAAAGGCACTAAGGCCGCTCCTTTGTTGACGCCGCTTCGCCCGGATCCGCCGATGTCGACGGGTTCGAGCGGAAAGCTAGCCGCGCACGTGTTAACGCTGTCTTGCCGCCCCATGATCGCCCTTGCGACCGTGAGACGCAGCTTAGGACTCGATTAAGCATAGCGCCTCAAAACATGGTTAACACCAAGCGTAAGGTTTCAACGATGTCCCGCAAACGCGCTCTCGAAATGTCCGCCAGCGGCCTCGCCCAGGCCGAGGCGGTCGGCGCCGGGCCGATTTACGCGGGGCAGATGAGCACCGCCATGGGCGATTCGGCGTCCAGCGACGCCCTGGAGCGCCTTAAGCGCGCCACCCAGGACGTCAAGAACGCCGAGAACAGCAAGCTTCTGAACCGCGCCATCCAGGCGGTGCACAAGCAGGAGTTCGACAAAGCCGACAAGCTGGCCCTGAAGCTGCTGGATGCCGACAACCGGCTGGGCCTGGCCTGGCACGTCCTGGCCATCGCGCGTGAAAAGAAGGGCGACTACGCCTCTTCCCTGCGCGCGTACGAAGCGGCGCTGGCCTTGCTGACCGACCACGGCTCGGTCGCCGGAGACCTGGGCCGCCTGGCCCTGCGAATCGGCATGCCCGAACTTGCGGTCGGCTTCTTCGCCCACTTCCGCCTGTCCCGCCCAAACGACCTTGAGGCCGCCAACAACCTGGCTTCGGCGCTGCGCGAGCTGAATCGCGAGAGCGAGGCGATCGAAGTGCTGAAGGACGCGATCGCCACGCATCCCGAGAGCCCCGCGCTCTGGAACACCCTGGGCACGGTGCTGTGCAACACGGGCGACGCCACCGGTTCGATCGTGTTCTTCGACGAAGCGCTGCGCATGGAGCCCACGTACAGCAAGGCCTTACACAACCGCGCCTTCGCCAAATCGGACATGGGCGACGTCGAGGGCGCTCTGGCCGACTGCGAAGAGGCGATGAAGCGCCCCAGCACGCCGCACGATCACGCGATCATGGAGTTCGCCTATTCCACCCTGCTGCTGGCCTTGGGTCGCATGGACGAAGGCTGGAAGGCCTATGAGGCCCGCTTCTCGCGCGAACTGACCGACGCGCCGCAGTTCTATGTCGCCGGGATGCGCTGGTCCGGCCAGGACCTGACGGGCAAGCACCTGCTGCTCAGCGCCGAGCAAGGCCTGGGCGACGAGGTCATGCTGGCCAACCTGCTGGCCGACACCCGGGCGCTGCTGGGCCCTGAGGGCAAGCTGACCCTGGCGGTCGAGCCCCGCCTGATCCCGCTGTTCCAGCGCTCGTATCCCGATATCGAAGTCACCCGGCACAGGACGGTGTCCTACGAAGGCCGCATCTGGCGCACCTTCCCGGAAATCACCGACTACAGCCAATTCGACTACTGGGCCGCGATGGGCGACTTCCTGCCCAGCCTGCGCCCCACGGTCGACGCCTTCCCGGATCGCCGCGCCTTCCTGACCCCCGATCCCGAGCGCGGCGCCCACTGGAAGGCCGAGCTTGAGAAACTGGGCTCTGCGCCCAAGGTCGGCATGCTGTGGAAGAGCGCCAACCTCACATCTGAGCGCGCCCGTCAGTTCTCGGCGTTCGAAAAATGGGAGCCGGTGCTGAAGACGCCGGGCGTCACCTTCGTCAATCTGCAGTACGGCGACTGCGAGGCGGAGATCGCCTTCGCCAAGGAAGCCTTCGGCATCGAGATCTGGCAGCCGCCGGGCATCGACCTGAAGAAGGACCTGGACGACGTCACGGCCCTGTGCGCCGCGGTCGACCTCGTGGTCGGCTATTCGAACGCCACCATGAACCTGGCCGGCGCGGTCGGGACGCCCAGCTTCATGCTGACCGGCGCGGCCTCGTGGACGCGCCTGGGCACCGACTATTACCCCTGGTATCCGAGCGTGCGCTGCTTCGTCACGCAGCAGTACGGCCATTGGGAAGAGGCCATGGCGAACATGGCTGAAGCCCTGGGCGAGTTCGTCGCCAGATAGTTGCGGTCGGCCGCGGCTTTGTTGCCGCTCCGACACGGATCGTCCGCATTTCCGCGCCGATTCACGGCGTAGCTGCACGTCCTGACCCGGCGGCTATGTGTGCGCCCGCCGGAACGGGACGACGGCGATGCGTAAGACGGAAGTGCGGTTGCGCGACGTGCGCGAGGACGACCGCGAGCGGCTGCTGGCCTGGCGCAACAGCGCCGAGGTCGCGGCCTACATGTATTCCGACCACAAGATCGGTCCCGACGAGCACGATCATTGGTTCGACGTCGTGCGCCACGATGCGCGCCGCCGCTACTGGATCATCGAGGCGAACGGCGAGCCTGTCGGCTTGGCCAACCTGGCCGACATCGACATGACCCACCGCCGCTGCGCCTGGGCCTACTACCTGGCCAGCCCGAGCGTGCGGGGCCTGGGCGTCGGCTCGTTCGTCGAGTTCGCGGTGATCGAGCACGTGTTCAGCGAGCTCGCCTTGAACAAGCTGTGGTGCGAGGTGCTGATCTCCAACGAGGGGGTCTGGCGTCTGCACGAGCTGTACGGTTTCCAGCGCGAGGCCCTGTTTCGCGAGCACGTGATGAAGAACGGCCACGAGGTCGACGTCGTGGGCCTGGGCCTCCTGGCCTCCGACTGGGCCACGCGCCGCGAGGCCATGGCCCAACGCCTGCGCGACAAGGGTTTCGATATTCAGGCGACCCCATCCCGGGCAGCCTGAGCCCGCCCTTCCCCATCGTCAGACTTGCCAAGCGCGGAGACGCCGGTAGTTTGGTTCGTTCATTTGAACAACTGTTCGAACCGGATCCGACTCATGAGCCAGCGCTTCGAAGGCACTTCCGACTACGTGGCGACCGACGACCTGAAGGTCGCGGTGAACGCCGCCGTGGCCCTGGAGCGTCCCCTGCTGATCAAGGGCGAGCCCGGCACCGGCAAGACGGTGCTGGCCTACGAAGTCGCCAAGGCGATGGGCGCGCCGCTGATCACCTGGCACATCAAGTCGACGACCAAGGCCCAGCAAGGCCTGTACGAGTACGACGCCGTCACCCGCCTGCGCGACAGCCAGCTGGGCGACGAGCGCGTCAAGGACGTCAAGAACTACATCAAGAAGGGCAAGCTCTGGGAGGCGTTCGAGAGCGAACAGCGCCCGGTGCTGCTGATCGACGAGATCGACAAGGCCGACATCGAGTTCCCCAACGACCTGCTGCAGGAACTCGATCGCAACGAGTTCTACGTCTACGAGACCAATGAGACGATCAAGGCCAAGGTCCGGCCGATCATCATCATCACCTCGAACAACGAGAAGGAACTGCCGGACGCCTTCCTGCGCCGCTGCTTCTTCCACTACATCCGCTTCCCCGAGGAAGCGACGATGCAGGCCATCGTCGACGTCCACTTCCCCGGCATCAAGCAGAAGCTGGTCGCCGAGGCGCTGCGCATCTTCTACGACATGCGCAAGGTGCCCGGCCTGAAGAAGAAACCCTCGACGTCCGAGCTGCTGGACTGGCTGAAGCTTCTGCTGGTCGAGGACATCGACGATCAGGTCCTGCGCGAGAAGGACCCGACCAAGCTGATTCCGCCCCTGCACGGTGCCCTGCTGAAGAACGAACAGGACGTGCACCTGTTCGAGCGTCTGGCCTTCCTGGCCCGTCGCGAGGGTTCGGGCGCGCGTCCTGGACAATAGGCGTCCGCGACCATTTGGTCGTTAACTTGATTTCACTGGACGCGCGCTAGGCGTGCGCCCACCTTCCCGCGCATCGAGGGAAGGCCTTAAGGATACCCATGCGTTATTCGAAATGGCTGGCCGCGGCGCTGATGATCAGCGTCGGTGCGAGCGCGCTCACCGCTTGCCACCGCACCCCGTCGGACCAAGGCCAATCCGAGCGCCGCCCAGGTCGCCGCGAACCGGTCCACGTCATCGACAAACTCGACTGTCCCGAACGCCAAGGCGAGTTGAAGCGCGTCAGCGTCGCCGCCGACGGTCAGTCCTGCAGCTATCATTCCGGTGAGGCCACGGTCGATCTGCGGCTGGTGCGGCTGAACGGCGGCGACGCCGAGGCGGCCCTGGCCCCGATCGAAGGCGAGCTGAAAGAAATCATGCCGACCCCACCGGCCGCGCCGAAACCCGTCGAGGGCAAGGGCAAGACCGGCAAGAACCGCACGTCCATCAACCTGCCCGGCGTGAAGATCAACGCCAGCGACGACGGCGCCGACATCCGCATCGGTCACCTGACCATCAACAGCGACGGCGGCGCGGCCGAGGTGAAGGTCAATAAGAACGTCAACATCCGCGGCGACGACGCGCACGGCGCGGTCAATGTCTCGGCCAATGACGAGCACGAGGGCGACGTCACCATCAAGGCCGACGACCACGGCGCCGAGATCCGCACCAAGAAAAAGGGCGACATCGTCCGCTCGACCCTAATCCTGGCCAACGACAAGGCCCCGAAGGGTTATCGCCTGGCCGGCTACGAAGCGCGGGGCCCCAAGGGCGGCCCGCTGGCCGTCGCCGTCGTCAAGGCCAAGACCCGCGACACCGACGATCACGACATCTTCCGCGACATGAAGGCCCTGGTCCGCCACAACGTGGGGGGCTAGCGAGCCTTACTGCGTGACCGGCTCGACCTGCATCACCTTGTAGGTCAGCGGCCGACCGTCCTCGTCGGTGACGGTCACGTATTCGCCCAGGGCGAAGCGGTGCTCGCCCAGGCGATGCAGCGGTTCGTCGTCGGCGACATCCTCGTCGTCATAGTCGAAGAACCAGCGCGTCCCGCGCTTGTTCAGGCGACCATCTACCGCATCCTCGTCGGGCGCGAAGCGGCGCACGCTGCACGACCCCTTCACCTTGGCGTAAGCGCCCTCGTCGATATGGCCGTCCTCGGTCAGCGGCGCGGTCAGGGCGTAGCCGCGATGGTCGTCGCCGCCGGCGAACTCGGTGCCCGGATTGCGCGCAAGGCGCATGACGATGCGGGACAGAGACATTGAGAGTCTCCCTTCTTCTTTGAGTTTCAGGGCCTTAGTGCGACAGGAACAGCGAGGGACCGTCGCTGTTGAGCAGCGTGCGGGTCGTGCCGCCGAAGATGAATTCCTGCAGCCTGGGGTGACCGAACGCGCCGGCGACTAGCAGGTTCGCCCCAGTCTCCTTGGCCGCGCCCAGCAGCAGGCCGGCGGCGTCGCCGTTGCCGTCCAGGGTCTTCACGGTGGCGCGAACGCCGCGCGCGGCCAGGAACTCGACCAGGCGGTCCAGCTCGAAGGCCCGCGAAGAGGCGCCCGGCGCGCCGGCCACGATCACCGACCCGGCCTTCTGCAGCAGCGGCAGGGCCGTGCGCATGGCGCGGCTGGCTTCCTTGCCGCCGTCCCAGGCCACCAGGGCAGTGCCGTTGACCTGGAAGCCCGGACGCGCGACCAGGGTCGGACGCTGCTCGTCGGCGACCAGTTGCTGGAAGGACTCAGCCAAAGGCCCCTTCCCGCGCGCCGAGGCGTCGTCGAACACGATGACGTCCGACAGGCGGCCTTCCATGGCCAGGCCCGCCCAGACCGGCGAATCCAGGCTGATCACACGGGTGCGCGAATAGCCGGTCTCGGCCGCCAGCTTGCCGCAGGCCCTAGCGCCTTCCTGGGCGGCTTCCTTTAGGCTTTCCAGCGCGGTGACCTGCACCCCGCCCATGAACCCCTCACCCATCCAGGGCATCAGGTCGGCCATGTCGGCGGGCGCGTGCACGCAAGCCAGTTCGGCCTGGAAGGCCCCGGCCAGGGCCGCGGCGGAGGTCAGGACACCCTTGTCGTTCGGGGTTCCGGCCAGCGGAACCATAATTCTCGCCCAACTCATGATCGAACTCCCTTCAAGGGCATTTCCACAGATGACGGCGACGGCCACATTGATCTTTCTCAATCCATGGGCCAGTCAACCACCTTCACCGTAAGGAACGATCTCGTGGCCAAAGGGCTGCATAGGGGCGCACCGCCCCGCGCGTGGCAAAGAATGCTCTCCGGACGGCGGCTCGACTTGCTCGATCCGTCGCCGATGGACATCGAGATCGAGGACATCGCCCATGGCCTGGCCCGCGTCGCGCGCTGGAACGGCCAGACGGTCGGCGACCACGGTTTCTCGGTGGCCCAGCACAGCCTGGTGGTCGAGGAGATCGCCGCGCACATCAAGCCCGACCTGGAGCCGCGCTGGCGCCTGGCCGCCCTGCTGCACGACGCCAGCGAATATGTGATCGGCGACATGATCAGCCCGTTCAAGGCGGCGCTGGGGGTGAGCTACAAGGATTTCGAGGCTAGGCTGGAAGACGCCATCCACATCCGCTTCGGACTGCCGGTGAAGACTCCCGCCCCGATCAAGAAACTGATCAAGCAGGCCGACCGCGCCTGCGCCTTCTTCGAGGCCACGCAGCTGGCGGGCTTCGAGCACGCGGAATCGCTGTCGATCTTCGGCGCGCCGCCGGCCGGCTACGACCTGAAGATCACGCCACAGCCGCCGTTCGAGGCCCAGGCCCGCTACGTCCAGCGCTTCCACGTGCTGTCGAAGGCGGCGGGCTTCGAGTCGTCCCCAAGCGCGGCGTTCGAGACCGAATGACCAGTTCGGTCGTCATCGGCCTGTCGGCGGTGGTCGTCGCGATCCGCGACGGCGAGGCCGTCGTCCTGACCGTGCGACCGCACGATGCGATCACCGATGTCGCCTCTTCGTTGTCGGGCCTGCCGTTCGGCCCGTTCGATCCCGAGGCGCACCGTACCTTCGAGCTGGGCCTGCGCGCCTTCGTGACCGCCCAGACCCGGTTCCAGCCGGGCTATGTCGAGCAGCTCTACACTTTCGGCGACAAGGGCCGTGACGCCCCGCGCGCCGAGGTCGGGGCCGGCGCGGCGCGCGTGGTCTCGGTCGGCTATCTGGGCCTGACGCCCAAGGCGATCGACACCGACGCGCCCGACACCGCCTGGGCGCCGTGGACGCGGTTCTTCCCCTGGGAAGACTGGCGCGGCGGCCGCCCAGAATTGCTGGACGAGGCGATCGCGCCCGCGCTGAAACGCTGGGCTGGCGACGACGCCGCCAAGTGGTCGCGCGCGCGCCTGGCCTTCGCCCTGGACGGCGCCCCCTGGAACGAGGAACGGGTGCTGGAGCGCTACGAGCTGCTCTACGAGGCCGGCCTGGCGCCCGAGGCCGCCCGCGACCGGGCCCGCGCCGACGGCCACGACCCGGCCGAGCCCGCCGCCCTGTCGGCGGCGCTGGGCGAGCCGATGATCTCGGACCACCGGCGGATCCTGGCCACGGGCCTGTCGCGCCTGCGCGGCAAGATCAAGTACCGCCCGGTGGTGTTCGAGCTGACGCCCGAGGAGTTCACGCTCTCGACCCTGCAGCGCACGGTCGAGGCCATTGCCGGCGTCCCGCTGCACAAGCAGAACTTCCGTCGGGTGGTCGAGCGCGAGGAGCTGGTCGAGGGCCTGGGCCGCCTGGACGCCGAGACCGGCGGCCGGCCGGCCGAGCTGTTCCGCTTCCGCCGCGAGATGCTGGCCACCCGCCAGGCGACGGGCCTGTCGCTGCCGCTGCTGCGGGATTGATAGAGGGGCGAGGTTCGCCCTAAGCTCGCCTCAAGATGGCGAACCGGAAACTCATGATCGTCGCGGGCGCTGTGGCGGCCGTCGTACTGGGCGCGGTCGGCGTGGGCCTGACCGGCTACGTTCTGCGCGACGCCGACAGCGAGGAAACGGCGGACAACAAGGACGATCCGCTGCAGATCGCCGGCGCCAAGATCGCCCTGGAGAACCGCTTCCCCGACGCCCAGCTGAATTTCGGCAAGACCTTCGTCCACTGGGACGGCGAGGTCCCATCGGTCTGTGGCCGCGTCGACATCGTCGAGAAGGACGACTCGTTCGACGGCGAGGAGCGCTACGTCTTCTCGGAAGGCGGCCTGACGATCGAGGAGGTCGACGGCACCGACGCCCTCGAGCAGAAGTGGTCGGACGTCTGCGAATGACCGCAATACAACCGCAATAGACCCGCAACAAAGGCGGCGCAGCTTTTGGTCGTGCTCACCGCTGGAGACCGGTCGTGCGATCCAAACTGCTTGTCCTGGCGTGCCTCGGCGCCGCCGTTGCGACGGCCGCCGTCGCCCAGACCCGCCGCTATGAGGTGACGGTGAAGCCCGCCGCCAAAGCCTCGGGCTACCAGAAGGTGCGTATCGAGAAGGCCGCGATCGGCGCCACGCCGATCCGCGTCTGGGCCAACACCGCCATCGATCCGGACTGTTCGGAGCATCAGCCCGGCGCCACCCTGACCGTGCTGGAACAGCCGGCCCACGGCGTGGCGACCATCAAGGACGAGCCGTACTTCGCCGCCTTCCCGCCCGCTAATCCGCGCTCGGCCTGCAACACCCGCAAGGTGCCGGGCCATCAGGCCTACTACACCGCCGCCGCCGGCTATGCGGGCCACGACCGGCTGGTGCTGCAAGGCTCCTCGCCCGACGGCGTCGTGCGGCAGATCACGGTCGACCTGACGGTCCGCTAGTCGACGACCAGGGTCCGGGCGAAGAACGGCAGCATGGCGGTAGAGACGCGGCCCGTCTCGCCCCAGGTCCGATCGCCCCAGCCGCCGACATACTCCTCGGCCTCATGCGGCACGCCCAGTTCGGTCAGCATGCGCGACAGGGCCTGGGCGGAGATCACGTGGTCGGGATTGGGATCGTTACGCCCCCAGTCGAACTTCAGACCGCGCAGGGTCTTCAGGGCGTCGGCGTGGCGCAGCACCTGGTGATCCAGCGCGAAGCTGTCGATCAGGCGCGCCGTCACCTTGGCGTCGACCACCACCTTGCCGTCTACCTTGCGCGCCGGCAGATCGACATACAGCGGCGGCTTGTCGGGATTGGGCAGGTGCGCCTGATAGATGGCGGTGAAGAGCTGCGAGAAGCCGTCGACCTTGAGATCGTCCAGGGACTTGGCGTTCTGCAGCAGTTCGAGGTTTGGCCGTGACGACATCGGCTGCAGGCCAACACCCGCGCCAACAGGATGCAGGGCATAGACCGCGCCAAACACGTCGGCGTGCCGCATGCCCATGGCCATCGCGCCGTAACCGCCCATGCGGTCGCCGGCCAGGCCTCGGCTGTCGCGCCGCGCCAGGGTGCGGAACGTCTTGTCGGTCCATCCGACCAGCTCGACGGCCAGGAAGTCGTCCCAGCGGCCGGTGATGGGCGAGCTGGTGTAGATCGAGCTGCCCAGCGGCGTGCTGAAGTCGGCGGCGACCACGATCATCGGCGCGGCGGCTCTGTCCAGCAACCGCCCGAAGCCGTCGCGGTCGAAGGCGACCTTCTCGTCCTCGAACAGGTTATGCAGGTAGTAGACGACCGGGTAGCGCCGGCCTGAGGTCTCGTAACCCTTCGGCAGATAGACCCGCACGCGCCGCTGGCCGCTGACGCCGATCTTATTGCCGTCGAAGGCCTTGGAGGCGATCGTGAAGTCGCGGATCTCCGCCTGCGCCGGCGGGGACGCAAAGACGATCAGGGTCGCCAGCAGCAGACCCAGGAACCGAGGCATTGGAACGCTCCGTGCGAGCTTTCGGGGAGACGCCACTCAACCCAGGATCAGCGCGCCACAGCGAGGCTTTATTGCGGCGGCGCGCCCTCGCCTGCCTCGATCCGCGCTCGCCACTTGGCCTTCAGCGTGTGGGAGGTGTCGCGCGAACCGTCATGGCTCCAGCCGGGCGGACCGAAGATGTAGCCCAGAGCGTGACGCGGCGAGGCGGCCACGTCCTTGGCGATGCCGATCCACTCGTGGAAGACATTGTGCAGGATGTTGAAATTGCCCAGGTTCTTGACCGTGCCGTAGCGGCAGGGCTCCTCGTCGACCTCGGGGATGAAGGTGCCGAACATCTTGTCCCAGATGATCAGGATGCCGGCGTAGTTGGCGTCCAGATAACGGGCGTTGCGAGCGTGGTGCACCCGGTGATGCGAGGGCGTGTTGAACACCGCCTCGAACCAGCGCGGCATGCGTTTGATCGCCTCGGTGTGGATCCAGAACTGGTAGACAAGGCTGATCCCCTTCTGGATCGCCACCATGGCCGGCGGGAAGCCCAGGAAGGTCAGCGGCAGCCACAAAAGCCAGGTGCCGGCGACGCCGCCGGTCCAGGTCTGCCGCAGGGCGGTCGACAGGTTGTAGTGGGTCGAGGTGTGGTGGTTGACGTGACTGGCCCACCAGACACGGCGCTCGTGCGCCAGGCGGTGGAACCAGTAGTAGGTCAGGTCCTCCAGCAGGAACAGTACGACCCACGCCCAGATCGCGGTCATCGGGATCGTGAAGATCCGGTGGTTCCAGACCCAGACCGTCAAGGCGAAGATCACCCCGCCGAACAGCAGGCCGGCGACGGTGCTGCCGAACCCCATCGACAGCGACATCGCCGTATCGCGCGTCTCGTAGTTGGCCTTGGCCTTGCCAAAGCGCCCCAGCAGGATCTCCAGCACGATGGCCAGCACGAAGAACGGGATGGCCAGCTGGACGGGATCGAAGGCGGCTTTCAGCATCAGGCGAGCTCTTTCGGCGGCCAGGCGTCGTCATTGACGGCGAACACGGGACGGGCGTCGGACAGGCGCAGGGTCAGCCGGCCGTTGGTCGGCTTCAGGGCGGCGACCGCGCTCCACGGCAGGTCGCGGGCGACATAGCCGTCGCCGCGCCGGTACAGCACCAGCGCCAGAGCGCCCTCGCGGGCGATCAGAGCGGCGCCGTCGGCGGCGATCCAGACGGCGTCCGGTTTGTGATCGGGGAATTCCAGATCCAGCAGCGCCTTGGCCGACTCAGCGTCGAGCGGCGGGGTCGCCCTCGCCACCCCCAGCCACGCCGCGAACGCCACAAGCAAAGCGACGGCCGTGATCGAGCCGCCCAACTGAATCAACAGCGCCTTGTCCAAGACCGACGCATCCCCCCGTAACTTATTGCCGTTTAGATTGCCGGGCGCGGGGCTGTCGTCAAGGCGCGAAAACGGCGCGCCCCTCGCGAGGCGCGCCGCTGTCAGGTCTTAAGGGACCGCGTCAGAAGCGGCGGACGTAACCCACCGACATCGTGTTCGAGCTGAGATCGCTCTTGGTATATTCCGACTTGGTGTAGTCGGCGCGGATGCCGTTCTTGTCGTCCAGCTTGTACTCGGCGCCCACGCCGTAGTTCCAGCTGTCGCGGCTGCCGTCGAATTCCGTGGCGGCCGGATTCTTGGTCTCGAACTTGGTCGTGCCGTAGCCGACGCGACCGATCAGATCGAGATTGGGGGTCACCGGCAGGAAGCCGACGGCATAGGCGGCGGCCTGGTGTTCCATCTTCACATTGGCCGGACCGCCGGGCGTGTAGGTCTTGTCGCCGTCGACGCCGCCGGCCACCTCGGCCTCGACGCCAAAATTAGGCGTAAACTTGGCGCCTACGCGCCCTTGAATAGCGCCGGTGTCGGCGCCGCGCGTCCGAGTTTGACCATAGTTCACCGAACCATAGACCTCGGTCGAATTCTGGGCTTGTGCAACGAACGGGACCGCGAGAACCGAACCGGCGATCAGGGTAGTGGCGATGAGAGTCTTCATTCTTGTACTCCAATTCTACTCGTAGTCTTCAGCTCCCTCAGCCAGCCTAGGGCTAGGCGGATAACGCGGCGGGCATGGGGCGGTTCACGGTCCGGTTTGAGGCTGTTGCGTGTCGTTGCCGAAAAGTCACGGGGGATGACGGCGTCGGCTTCCGTGTTATCTACGGGTTCAAACAAGCGTCAGAACGCGGGCCCGCTCTCAGTGGACGAGGCTCGCGCGTATCATCGGGACCGCCGTCTTGCCGCAAGCCGTCATCGCCGCCACGGGGCTGTTCACCCCGCCCCACAGCATTTCCAACACCGAGCTGGTCGAGGCCTTCAACAGCTTTGTCGAGCGCTTCAACACCGCCAATGCCGAGGCCATCGCGGCTGGCGACGTGGTCGCCCTGGCTCCGTCCTCGCCCGAGTTCATCGAGAAGGCCTCGGGCATCAAGTCGCGCTTCGTCATGAACAAGGACGGCATCATCGATCCCGACCTGATGCGCCCGATCATCCCCGAGCGCAGCAACGACGAACTCTCGATCCTGGCCGAGATGGCCGTCGAGGCCGCCAAGCAGGCGATCGAACGCTGGGGCAAGCCCGTCTCCGAGATCGGCGCGGTGATCTGCGCCGCCTCGAACATGCAGCGCCCTTACCCGGCCATGGCGATCGAGATCCAGCAGGCCCTGGGCATCGAGGGCTTCGCCTTCGACATGAACGTCGCGTGCTCGTCGGCCACCTTCGGCATCAAGACCGCCGCCGACTTCGTGACGACCGGCAGCGCCAAGGCCGTGCTGATGGTCAATCCCGAGATCTGCTCGGGCCACCTGAACTTCAAGGATCGCGACAGCCACTTCATCTTCGGCGACGTGGCCACGGCCGTGATCGTCGAGGACGCTTCGCAGGCCGAAGGCGGCTGGGAGATCCTGGGCACGCGCCTGAAGACCCAGTTCTCCAACAACATCCGCAACAACTTCGGCTTCCTGAACCGCGCCGCCCCGGAAGGCGAAGGCGCGCGCGACAAGCTGTTCGTCCAGGAAGGTCGCAAGGTGTTCCGCGAGGTGGTGCCGATGGTCAGCGAGATGATCGTCGAGCACGCCGGCGATTTGGGCATCGACCCGACGGGCCTGAAGCGCCTGTGGCTCCATCAGGCCAACATCAACATGAACGAGATGATCGGCCGCAAGGTGCTGGGTCGCGATCCGGCGCCGGGTGAGAACGTCATCATCCTGGACGAGTACGCCAACACCAGCTCGGCCGGCTCGATCATCGCCTTCCACACCGCCAATGACGACTTCGCGGCCGGCGAGACGGGCCTGATCTGTAGCTTCGGGGCGGGTTACTCGGCCGGTACGGTGTTTGTGCGCAAGCGCTAGGCGCTCCGGGCCAGAACGAAAGCGAGCCCCGCGCCCGAAAGCGCGGGGCTTTTTCGCGCCTATCCCTTCGGATGCGCCGCCTTCCAGTCCAGGGCCCGGCGCACCCGCACACTCACCGCCGGGTGGTCGTAGAACAGCACCTCTTCGAGCTTGGACGGCGTGGCGGCGCGGTACTCGATGGTCTTGACCAGGGCCTTGGCCAGGCCGTCGGGCTCGTTGAAGTGGACCAGGCTGTAGCGGTCGGCGTCGCTCTCGACCTCTCGGACCAGGGTGTTGGTGATCGGCCCGCCCAGCAGGCCCAGCACCGCCATGATCACCGCCAGCACCGGCAGGCCGGCCGGGTCGGCGATGCCGGTCACGCCCTTGGCGTTGAGGACCGTGGCGAACCACGGGAACACCCGGTCAGCGATGAAGAAGGCGACGATCGCCAGCACGGCGAAAATGCCGGTGATCCACAGGCTGTGCTGGTGGGCGTAGTGACCCATCTCGTGGCCCACGACACCGCGCACCTCGGCGATGTCCGCGCCCTTCTTGAACATCACGTCGCTCATCGCCACCCGCGCCGAGCCGCCCAGGCCCGAGACGTTGGCGGTATAGGCGTTAGACTGCCTGGAGCCGTCATAGACGAAGATCTTGTCGTGCGGGATGCCGACCTGCTTGGCCATGGCCACCACCTCGTCGCGGACCGGTCCGGGCGGCGCGGGCGTGTACTTGTTGAACAGCGGCTCGATATAGATCGGCGCGATCAGCATGCCGAAGATGATGAAGCCCGCCGTCAGTCCGCCGGCCCACAGCCACCACAGGCGGCGCGCCTTGCGGATCAGCAGGTACAGCAGCGCCAGGAACAGCGCCGTGAAGACGATCGAGATCGCGGTCGCCATCAGGTTCTCGCCCAGCCACCCGCCGAACGCCTGGCTGGTCAGACCGTACTGCTTCTGCCGCCACCAATCGGCATAGACCGACCAGGGCAGCTCCAGCACCCAGCTGACGGCGACATAGACCGACGCCACGACCAGGCTGGCCAGGAACGGCCGCGCCTTCTTCTTCTCGACGCCCTGCTGCAGCCGGGTCAGCACGCCCGTGCGGATGATGATCCAGGCGACCAGCACTGAGACGACGAAGCCCCACAGCAGCAGCCAGTGGCCGCCCTGGGTGTAGTGCTGCGCCTTGACGTGCGCGTCAGGCGGCAGCTGCGCCAGATAGGCGGCCGTCGCGGCCGCCGGATCGAAAGATTGAGCCATGGGTCCCCTCCCCCGGAGATTGAGCTGATGAGCTAGCCCCAAGTCCGCGCTCGGCGCAGCTTAAATCGTGCTCATGCTCCGTAGGCGGCCGACAGGGCGACGTTCAGGGATGGCGAACCGCGCTCGCGCGTATAGAACTGCGCGGGATTGTTTCGTCTGAAGGTCGTCCGATGCGATTCCCTGCCCGCCGCGCCGTCGTCGCCGGTCTCGGCCTTGCCCTCCTGGCCGCCTGCGGCAAGAAGCCGGAAGCCGCCGGCAGCAGCTGGGACCGCATCAAGGCCTCCGGCGTGCTGCGCGTTGGCCTGGAAGGCACCTATCCGCCGTTCAACTTCCAGGACAAGGCTGGCCAGCTGGCCGGATTCGAGGTCGATTTCGCCAAGGCCCTGGCCGCCCAGCTGGGCCTGAAGGCCGAGTTCAGCCCCGCACCGTTCGCCGGCCTGCTGGGCGCATTGGAATCGGGCCGCGTCGACGTGGTGATCAACCAGATCACCATCACCCCCGACCGGCAGGCCAAGTACGACTTCTCCGAGCCCTACACGGTGTCGGGCATCCAGATCATCAAGCTCAAGGACAAGCCGGGCCTGGACAAGCCCGAGGACCTGGCCGGCAAGAAGGTCGGCGTGGGCTTGGGCACCAACTACGAGCAGTGGATCCGCGCCAACGTGCCGACCGCCGACGTGCGCACCTATGACGACGATCCCACCAAGTACCAGGACCTGCGGGCGGGCCGCACCGACGCGGTGCTGAACGATCGCCTGGTCGCCGCCGACTTCATCAAGACCTCGCCGGAATTCGTCGCCTCGGGCCCGCCGTTCGCGGCCCAGGGCGCGGGCGTGGCGATGAAGAAGGATCCGGGCCTGAAGGTCGTGATCGACCAGGCGATCAACGCCCTGCGCGCCGACGGCAAGCTGGCCGCCATCTCGCAGCAGTGGTTCGGCCAGGACGTGACGCACTAGGTTCCTCATGGAGACGGGTCTCGACCTTCTGCGCCAGTCGGCGCCGTTGCTGGCCAAGGGCGCCGGCTACACGGTGCTGCTCAGCGTCATCGGCATGGGCGTCGGCGTCGTGCTGGGCTTTGGCTTGGCCCTGATGCGGCTGTCGCGCTCGCCGCTGTTGCGCTGGCCGGCTGGCGTCTATGTCTCGGCCTTCCGGGGCACGCCGCTCCTGGTCCAGCTGTTCCTGATCTATTACGGCCTGCCGCAGTTCGGGCTGGAGATGCCGCCGCTGGTCGCCGCCGGCATCGGCTTCTCGCTGAACGTCGCCGCCTACGCTTCCGAAATCCTGCGCAGCGCCATCGCCGCCGTCGACAAGGGCCAGTGGGAGGCCGCCAGCGTGCTGGGCATGAGCCGCGGCCAGACCCTGCGCCGGGTGATCCTGCCCCAGGCGGCCCGCACCGCCGTGGCGCCGCTGTCCAACAGCTTCATCGGCCTGGTCAAGGACACCTCCCTGGCCGCCACGATCCAGGTGCCCGAGCTGTTCCGCCAGGCCCAACTGATCACCGCACGGACCTACGAGATCTTCACCATGTACCTGGCCGCGGCGGCCATCTACTGGATCATGTCCACGATCCTGGCAGCCGTGCAGGCGCGCCTCGAGCGCCGCGCCTCGGAGGGCCGCCGATGAGCGCGATCGAGGCTAAGGGCCTGAAGAAGAGCTACGGCGACACCCCCGTCCTGGCCGGCGTCGACCTGACCGTGAGCCCCGGCGAGGTTGTAGCCGTCATCGGGCCCAGCGGCTCGGGCAAGAGCACACTGTTGCGCTGCCTGGCGGGCCTGGAGCCCCTCAACGCCGGCGACCTGACCATCGCGGGCGTGACGCAAGGCGGCAAGGTTCCGCTGGCCAAGGCGCTGAACGGCCGAGTCGGCTTCGTCTTCCAGAACTTCAACCTCTTCCCGCACAAGACCGCGCTGGAGAACGTGATCGAAGGGCCGATCGTGGTCCGCAAGGCCGATCCCGCCCAGGCGCGCGCCAAGGGCCTGGCCCTGCTGGAAAAGGTCGGCCTGTCGGGCCGCGCCGACGCCTATCCCGCGGCGCTGTCGGGCGGCCAGCAGCAGCGCTGCGCGATCGCGCGCGCCCTGGCCATGGACCCGGAAGTCATCCTGTTCGACGAACCGACCTCGGCCCTCGACCCCGAGCTGGTCGGCGAGGTGCTGGCCGTGATCCGCGACTTGGCCGCCGAAAAACGCACCATGGTGATCGTCACTCACCAGATGGATTTCGCGCGAGATGTGGCCGACCGCACGATTTTCATGGACGGCGGCGTCATCGTGGAGCAAGGACCATCACGTCAGCTTCTCGCCGCTCCGCGCGAGGAACGGACCCGTCGGTTCCTAGCCAGGTCGGGTGTGCTCCAGCCATAATTTGGCCCACGGCGCGCTGCACGTCCTGCTAGCGCGTAAGGCGAATGCGTAGGCGGCCTCGCTGCTCACACGCGCTCTAAACATTTGAATCCAAAGCCCTACGCCGGGTGGCTTTTATGGCGAGGACAGCGTGAAGCCTTATATCGAACTCAAGGGCGCCTCGGGCGCGGTCTACCGCTATAAGCTGGCTGAGAATGGTGATCCCAACACCACGATCGCCGGCAACTATGTCTATGTGGATTCCAAGGGGACCGTGATCTATGCGGGCGAGGCCAACAACCTGATCGACTCCAAGGGTCGCTGGTCCGAGGCCTATTCGCGTCACGGCGCGACCTGGCTGTACACGCGTCTGAACGTCTCCGGCGCCTCGCGAGCCGACGAGTATTCCGACATCGTGATCGCCCTGCAGCCGATCATGAATAAAGCGGACTAAGGTCTGCTGTCCGGGCGCGGACGCGGCTAAGGTCCCGTCAAATGCGCCCGGAGATTCTCTTTCCTCTCTTCACCTCGGTGTCCACGCTCAAGGGCGTGGGCCCTCGTGTCGCGCCGCTGCTCGAAAAGCTGGCGGGATCGATCACGCGGGACGTGCTGTTCACCGCGCCGACGGGCCTGATCCGGCGGACGGTGACCACGGTCGACCAGGCCGTCGAGGATCAGGTCCAGACCTTCGTCGTCACGATCGACGCCCATTTCCCGTCGCAGCGCCCCAGTCAGCCCTGGAAGATACGGGCCTGGGACGGCACGGGCTTTCTCACGCTGATCTGGTTCAAGGGCCAGGGCCCGCATCTGGAGCGCCAGCACCCCAAGGGCGCCCGCCGCGCGGTCAGCGGCAAGGTCGAGCGGCCCAACGGCTACGCTTCCGAACTGCAGATGGCTCACCCCGACTATATCGTCGACGAGGAGCGGGCCGGCGAGATCCCGCAGATCGAGACCGTCTACCCCGCCACCCACGGCCTGCCCTCGCGCACCTTCCGCAAGTTCGCCCTCGAGGCCCTGGCGCGCACGCCCGAGCTTCCCGAATGGCAGGACCCCGCCTGGCGCGAGCGCGAGAAGCTGCCAGGCTGGCGCGAGGCCCTGGCCGCGATGCACGCCCCGGCCAGCGAGGCCGATATCTCGCCCCTGGCCCGGCCGCGCCGGCGCCTGGCCTATGACGAACTGCTGGCCCACCAGCTGGCCCTGGCCCAGCGCAAGGCCTCGCGACGCGCGACGCCAGGCCCGGTCATTCCCTCTGGCCCGCTGTCGGACGCCGCCGAGAAGGCCCTGCCCTTCAAGCTGACCGGCGCCCAGATCCGCAGCCTCTCGGAGATTCGCGGCGACCTCGCCTCCGGCGAGCGGATGAGCCGGCTGCTGCAAGGCGACGTCGGCTCGGGCAAGACCGTGGTGGCCATGCTGGCCATGGCCGACGCCGCCAGCGCCGGCTTCCAGTCGGCCCTGATGGCCCCGACCGAGATCCTGGCCCGCCAGCACTTCGAGACCATCGCCGCGCCGCTCCAGGCCCTGGGCCTGTCTCCGGTGCTGCTGACCGGCCGTGACAAGGGCGCCGGCCGTTCGGCCAAGCTGTTGGCCCTGGCGGACGGTCGCCACCAGGTCGCCGTCGGCACGCACGCCCTGTTCCAGGACGACGTGGTCTTCGACCGCCTGGCCCTGACCATCATCGACGAACAGCACCGTTTCGGCGTCAACGAGCGTCGTCGCCTGCAGGACAAGGGCGAAGGCGTCCACCTGCTGGCCATGTCCGCCACGCCGATCCCGCGCACCCTGGAACTCACCGTCTTCGGCGACCTCGACGTCTCGCGGATCGACGAGAAGCCGCCCGGCCGCACGCCCGTCGCCACCCGCGCCGCGCCCACCCCGCGCGTGCCCGAGATCGTCGATCGTCTGCGCAGCGCCATCGCCAGCGGGGCCCAGGCCTTCTGGATCTGCCCGCTGGTCTCGGAGTCCGACAAGGTCGACCTGCGCGCCGCCGAAGACCGTGCCGCTGACCTTGCCAAGCACCTACCCGGCGTCGGCCTGGTCCATGGCCAGATGCCGCCGGCCGAGAAGGACGCGGTCATGCAGCGCTTCGTCGACGGCGAAGTCAGCGTGCTGGTCGCCACCACGGTGGTCGAGGTCGGGGTCAATGTCCCCAACGCCAGCATCATGGTCATCGAGCACGCCGATCGCTTCGGCCTGGCCCAGCTGCACCAGTTGCGCGGCCGCGTCGGCCGGGGCACGCGGGAAAGCTCGTGTGTCCTGCTCTACGATCCGCCGCTCTCGGAAGTGGCCCAGCAGCGCCTCGACATCCTGCGCCGCAGCGACGACGGCTTCGAGATCGCCGAGAAGGACCTGGAACTACGCGGCGGCGGCGACCCGCTAGGCCTCAAGCAGAGCGGCTTCCCCGCTTACCGCCTGGCCGATCCGGTGGCGCACCGCGACCTGATCGCCGTGGCGGCCGACGACGCGCGGCTGATCCTGGCGAGAGATCCGGACCTCACGTCACCGCGCGGCCAGGCCCTGCGGACGATGCAGGAACTGTTCGACTGGAAGCCGGCTTCGCCGCTGAACGAAGCGGGTTAGTGCGCCGCAGCGCCCTTGCGGTGATGCCAGAGGTGCATCAGACCGGCCAGCACGCCGCCGACCACCAGGCCGACCACGGCCGACCCCAGGGCGAAGGCCAGCCAGCCGGTCACCGCGCCGATGCCCGGGACGCCGTGCGCCCAGTGCGAGAAGCCCTCGACCCAGTGCGGGATCGGCGTCAGGTGGAAGTGCTCCAGGCCGTGGACGATGATGCCGCCGCCGACCCACAGCATGGCCGCCGTGCCGATCACGGTCAGGGCCTCCATGGTCACCGGCATGGCCTTGACCAGGCCACGACCGAAGGCCTGCGCGCCTTTGTTGTCGCGACGCGACATGTGCAGGCCGATGTCGTCCATCTTCACGATCAGGGCCACGGCGCCATAGACCACGACGGTCAGCAGGACGCCGACGATGGCCAGGGCCGCCGCCTGCATGCCTAAGTTCAGGTGCGCGACCTCGGCCAGGGCGATGGCCATGATCTCGCCCGACAGGATCAGGTCGGTGCGGATGGCGCCGTTGACCTTTTCCTTCTCGAGCTCGGGACCGCTCAGCGCCAGCTCCTCGATCGCCTCGCCCTCGGCTTCGGCGGTGAAGGCCTCCAGGATCTTTTCGGTGGCCTCGAAGGCCAGATAGGCGCCGCCGACCATCAGGATCGGGGTCACGGCCCAGGGCGCGAAGGCCGACAACAGAAGCGCGCCCGGCAGCAGGAACAGCAGCTTGTTGCGCAAGCTGCCCATCGCGATCTTCCAGACGATCGGCAGCTCGCGGTCGGGCGTGAAGCCCATGGCGTAGCCCGGCGTCACCGCCGCGTCGTCGACCACCACGCCCACGGCCTTGGTCCCCGCCTTGCCGGCGGCGGCCCCGACGTCGTCCAGCGAGGCTGCGGCGATCTTGGTGATGGCCGCGACGTCATCGAGCAGCGCGGCAAGGCCGGAAGGCATGGGAGGTCCTAAGCAGAGTTGAGCCCCAGTGCGTAAGGCGCGCCGGGCTCGCCGTAAAGTCGCGAGGCCCTTGCCTGACGTAAGGTGAAAGCTGGAAGCTCGTTCCATGGACGTCGCCTCCGCCCTCGACCGCCTCGCTTCGCGCCTGTCGCCGACCGCGACCGGCGCCGTGAACGCCCGCCGGCTTTCGGGCGGCGCGAGCCTGGAGACCTGGGCCTTCGACCTCGACGATGGGACGCCGCTGATCCTGCGCCGACGGCCAGACGGCGCTGCCATGCGCGAAACCGCTCTTGCCCTGGCCTCCGAGGCCGCCTTGATCCGGGCGACGGATGCCGCCGGAGCCCCGACGCCCAGCGTGGTCCATGTCTGCGATCCCGACGACGGCTTGGGCGAGGCCTATGTCATGCGTCGGCTGCAGGGCGAGACCCTGGGCCGGCGGATCGTGCGCGACGAGGTCTTTGCGGGTGTGCGCCCAGGCCTCGCCCGACGCTGTGGCGAGGTGCTGGCGCGCATCCACGCCGTCCCGACCGAGGGCTTGCCAGAGCTGGCGACCTCCGACGCGCGGGGCGAGCTTGAGCGATACGAGGCCATCTATCGCCAGTTGGGCGCCCGGCGACCGATCCTGGAGGCCGCCTTCCGCTGGCTAGAGGCCATCGCCCCGCCGCCGCTCGAACGGCCGGTGCTGGTCCACGGCGACTTTCGGAACGGCAATCTGATGATCCATCCCGAAGACGGCCTGGTCGGGGTGCTGGACTGGGAGCTGGCCCATCTGGGCGACCCGGCAGAGGACCTGGGCTGGATCTGCGTCAATTCCTGGCGCTTCGGCGAATGGCGAAAGCCCGTCGGCGGCTTTGGCGACTATGCCGAGCTGCTGGACGGTTATGGCGGCGGCATCAGCCTGGACCGCGTCCGCTTCTGGCAGGCCCTGGGCTCGCTGAAGTGGGGCGTCATGTGCCTGATGATGTATTCCAGCTTCGCCACGGGTCAGGACCGCTCGATCGAACGCGCCATGATCGGCCGGCGGACCAGCGAGACCGAGATCGACCTGGTCAAGCTGATGGAGACAGCATGATCTCCCACCCGACCGCCGCCGAACTGAACGAGGCCATCGCCGCCTTCGAGGCCGAACCCTCCATTCCCGGCAACGCCCGCCAGGCCTTCCTGGCCCGCGTGACCGACAACGCCCGCGCCACCTTGGCCCGCGAGGCCGAGCACGGCGCGCGACTGGAGGCAGAGGCGGTCGAGCGGCTCACGAAACTGATGGGCGAGACTGGTGACTACGCGGCTCTGAACGCCAAGCTCTGCGAAGCCCTGAGAGACGGCGCGATCGATCCGCTGGATCCGGCCCTGCTGGCCCACCTGCGCACTACGGCGATCGGTCAGATCGCCATCGACCAGCCGACCTATGGCGGCCTAGCGGCCCTGCTCGACGGCTAGCGGCTTGCCGATCATCGCCGCCGCTCGCGCCAGCGCGTCGGCTTCGAGGTCGGCATAGAACAGGTTGTAGGCGTCGACCTTGCGACGGTCGGCCCACGAGCCGCTGTCGCGCAGCGAGCTGGATTTCGGCTTGCTGGTGCGCAGCACGCCGTTCTCGCAGCGGGCCGAGACCTGACGCTGCAGGAAGGCCGGCCGGGCGCCCCAGTCCAGCCCGGTGGCGTTGGTCGCGCCCAGGTTCAGCCGCGCCGGGGCCTTCTCCAGCGAAACACCGCCCAGCAGCGGATTGAAGCATAGCGGCGCACGGCCTTCGAGATTCACCAATTGGTCCGAACGGTCCCAGATCAGCGAGCGGCCGATCAGCTCCTGCACGCGCTGGAAGTCGCCCTCGGGGGCCGAGATCCAGGCGGCCACGCAGTCGGTCTCGCCCTTGCGCTCGCAGGCCGGCAACGGGGCGTCCGGCGCGTACTCATCGGCCGGCACGGCGGTCTCGATCAGATAGGCCGCGACCAGTCGACTGCGTAGTTCCGGCTTGGCGGCGATCTCTTCGCGCAGCAGGCGCGCGGCCAGTGAGCCGCCCTGCTCCACTCCGACGATGAGGAACGGTCGATCCTGGCCATAACGGACACGATAGGCGCGAAACGCCTGCAGGACGTCGCCATAGGCGAAGCGCCGCGCCTCGCGGGCGTCATCGCGCAGGGTCAGGTAGGTGTAGAGGCTGGCCTGGCGATAGCGCGGCGCGAAGACCCGGCCCACGCGATGGAACGGCCCGGCATAGTTGGGGAGCACCACCCGCGACAGGAACCGCTGGGCCTTGGGCTGGTCGATGCCGCCGTTCCAGTCGCGGCCGCCGTCGAAGGTGGTCGGGTGGACGAAGAAGACGTCGACGGATTGGTCGGCCGGCGCCGCGACTTCGCGTGGCAGCAGCGCCCAGGAGTCGCGCTTGCCGTAGTCCGGCGCTGGCGGCGGATGATAGGTCAGGAACGGGACCTTGGGGTCCAGGGCGTTGCTGAGGATGTCGTAGCGGAAGATGAAGGCGGCCGCGACGAACAGCGCGACGAACAGCGCCAGCCCCCCGAAGATCCAGCGCTTGAAGCCTTTGACCGTACCGCCCATGCCTCTGGGTTACACCAAGCGTCGAGCGGCTTTAAGCCTCTTTTCCGCTAGGCGCCTTCCTGGCCGATGATGGCCACCGAACAGACATTGCTGGCCGGCGCACCGCCCAGATTGTGGGTCATGCCGAAGACGGGATTGGCCAGCTGCCGCTCGCCCGCGCGGCCTTGCAGCTGCAGGTACATCTCGTACAGCATCCGCAGGCCCGAGGCGCCGATCGGATGGCCGAAGCACTTCAGGCCACCGTCGATCTGGCACGGCACCCCGCCGTCGGCGTCGTAGAAGCCGTCCAGCACGTCGCGCCAGCCCTGTCCCTCGGGCGAGATAAACAGGTCCTCCATCGTCACCAGCTCGGTGATCGAGAAGCAGTCATGCACCTCCATCATCGAGATCTGCTCGCGCGGTCGCTCGATGCCGGCCTCCTTGTAGGCCTTGCCGGCGGCGATGCGGGCGGTGTGGAAGTGGCTGCCGTCCCAGCCGTTGTACTGGCTCTCGTAACCGTTTGAGACCGACAGTTGCAGGGCCTTCACCGTGACCAGGTCGTGCTTGCCCAGACTGCGGGCGATCTCGGGCGTGGTGACGATCGCCGCCGCTGCGCCGTCCGAGACGCCGCAGCAGTCGAAAAGGCCCAAAGGCTCGGCGATCATCGGCGCAGCCAGGGCCTGTTCGGCGGTGATCGGCTTGCGCAGGTGGGCCTTGGGGTTCTTGGCGCCGTTGGCGTGGCTCTTGACCGAGACGTGGGCGATGGCGCGCTTTAGGTCGTCCTTGGAGACGCCGTGCTTGGCGCGATAGGCGCTGGCCAGCTGGGCGAAGTTGCCGGGGGCCGAGCCGTTCGGCATGACCTGCGGATTGAGCGTGCCGGGATTGGCGACCGGCAGGCCGCCGTAGCCGGTGTCCTTCAGCTTCTCGACCCCGACCGCCAGGGCGATGTCGGCCGCGCCCGCCGCCACGGCATACACCGCGCCCCGAAAGGCTTCCGAGCCCGAGGCGCAGAAGTTCTCGACCCGGGTGACGGCGATATTGGGCAGGCGCAGGGCGATCGACAGCGGCGTGCCGCCCTTGCCCGTGCCGATCTCGTCGATGTGCGTGGAGAACCAAGCCGCGTCCAGCTGGGTCTGATCGATGCCCGCGTCCTGCATCGCCTCCAGATAGGCCTCGACCATCAGGTCATCGGGGCCGGCGTCCCAGCGCTCGCCGAACTTGCTGCAGCCCATCCCGAGGATGGCGACCTTGTCCCGGATACCCTGAGGCATGACGGTCTCCCTTATTCGGCGGCTTGAGCGGTTTGGGTGGAGGCAGCGGCCCGGTCGGGCGTGGCCTTCCAGAAATAGCGAACGAAGCCGCGCTTCTCGTCGACCTCCTTGATGCGGAACACCATCCGCACCGGCAGGCCGGTCTCGACGTCACCCGGCGCGACGTCGGTGATGTCCATCATGATCCGCCCGCCGCCCTCGAAGACGATCATGCCGTAGTGGTTTGGCGGGGCCATCGAGAAGGTCAGGTAGTCGGCCGAGTAGCTGAGCACCGACGCGCGGCGCTCGGCGAAGCGATACGGCTCCTGGGTGTCGACGGCGGGGTTGTTCGGCGCGACCGATATGCGGGTGCGCGGGAACTGCACGACGCCGGTCTCGCGGCAACGGCCGCCGACCAGGCCCAGGATCATGTCCTCGTTGCGGTAGAGGGTGGTCAGGGCCGTCTTGTTGTCCTTCTCGGCCCGCATGCCCTTGTCCCACTCGACCAGGCCGTTGAAGGTCAGGAACTTCAGATAGTTGGTCTCTTCCTGGCGGTCGGCCAGGGATCCCGTGACGCCGCGCGCGGGACGTTGGCCGGCGCCGGTGGCGCGGAAGACCAGGGCCTCGGCGCCCTGGCCGAACTGGGCGACCAGGATGACTTCGCCAGCCTTGGCCTCCTCCAGCGCGTGGGCCAGCATGATCGGCCCGTGCGCGCAGCCGGCTTCCCCCATGACGGCGGCGAGGTTGTCGCGCACGGCCTCGGGCGTGATCCCGACCGACTTGGCCAGAGTCGCGGCCATGCCGGCGAAGGTCGACGGGAAGCAGAAATGGTCGACGTCAGAAGCGCTTAGACCGGCGACCTCGAGCGCCTTGCGGATCGCCGGCGGGACGAGCTTGACGATGCCCTCGTCGCGGATCCAGCGCTCCTCCCAGTAGTAGTCGAAGCCGCCGTCGTCGCCGCGGAAGTGATCGACGAAGTCGTCGGTGACGCTGCCGCGTCCCAACAGCTCGGCCGCGCCGGGATCGTCAGTGACCACGAACGCAGCCGCGCCATCGCCGAAGTCCAGCTCCTGGGCCGAGACCGCGCGGGCCTTGCGGTGCTCGCCGACGGCCACCAGCGAGGTTCCGCCGGCCGCCAGCGCCTGGCCCAGCGCCGTCAGGCCGCAGCGTTGCGAGCCAGTGACGTCGCTGGCGGCGATCGACTTCTCCAGCGTCAGGGCCGCCGAGACGATGCCCGCGTTCAGCCGGTCGGCGAACGGCGCGGTGGTCGAGGCGAAGTAGAGGCTGTCGATGCGAGCGCGGTCATCGCCCGGACCCAGGGCGTCGCGGGCCGCCTCGACCGCCATGGTCAGGGCGTCCTCGTCCCAATTGGCCATCGACCGTTCGCCCTTGCCCTTGGCCTTCAGGTTCGGCGCGACCCAGGCGTTGGCCTCGGTCACAGCCTTGCGGCTCAAGCGCAGACGCGGCGCATAGGCGCCCCAGGCGGCGATTCCGGCCATGACCAACTCCCTGACGCCGGGCTTTGCGCCCGATCTCAGAGGTCAGCCTACGCCGGCTGCCGTGAGCGGCAACCGTGCCCTGACGTCAGCGGAAAGGATCCTCGGTGTTGAGGTAGCCGGCCACGTAGTCCGCCACGCCGTCCTCCAGCGAGGTCATCGGCGCGTTGTAGCCGGCGGCCCGCAGGCGGCTCATGTCGGCCTGGGTGTAGTACTGGTACTTGCCGCGCAGCACCTCGGGCATGTCGATATAGGTGATGTCCGGCTCGCGGTTCACCGCCTCGAAGGTCGCCACGGCCAGGTCTCGGAACGAGCGCGCGTGGCCCGAGCCCAGGTTGAAGACGCCGTTCACGGCCGGGCTCTTGGAGAGCCAGGCGATCACGTCGACCACGTCACGCACATAGACGAAGTCACGCAGCTGGCCGCCGTCCTCGTAGTCGGGATGGTGCGACTTGAAGAGCTTCACGCCTTCGCCGGCGGCGACGCGCGGCCAGATCTGGGCCACGACCGACTTCATGCCGCCCTTGTGGTCCTCGTTGGGGCCATAGACGTTGAAGAACTTCAGGCCCGCCCACTGCACGGGCGCGCGGCCGCGATGGGCCTCGCGCACCGCATAGATGTCGAATAGGGCCTTGGACCAGCCATAGGCGTTCAGCGGGCGCAGGGCCTGGAGACTGTCCAGATCGTCCTTGCCTTCGAAGCCCAAGGTCCCGTCGCCATAGGTCGCCGCCGACGAGGCATAGATCAGGCGCTTGCCGTGCTGGACGCACCAGTCCCACAGATCGCGAGACAGCACGAAGTTGGACTGCACGATCTTGTCGGCGTCCTGCTCGGTGGTCGAGGACACCGCGCCCATGTGGACGATCAGCTCGACCTCGGCGCCGCGCTTGGCCAGCCAGTCGAACAGATGCTCGGGGGCGACGAAATCGGCGATCGGGTGCTTGGCGATGTTGCGCCACTTGCCGCTGGCCGCATCGCGCAGGCGGTCGCAGACCACGACGTCCAGGGCCGGATCCTCGCAGAGCCGGGCGACGACGTTGCTGCCGATGAAGCCCGCGCCGCCGGTGACGAGAACGATGCGTCGGCTCATGCCTTAGGCCGCCTTGGTCAGGGCGTCGTACTTCAGCAGGTTGCCGACCAGGGCCTCGAACTGGCTCATCGGCACCATGTTGGGGCCGTCCGACGGGGCATGGTCGGGGTCGGGGTGAGTCTCGATGAAGACGCAGGCCACGCCCACGGCCACGGCCGCGCGAGCCAGGACCGGCACGAACTCGCGCTGGCCGCCCGAGGACGTGCCCTGCCCGCCCGGTTGCTGGACGCTGTGGGTCGCGTCGAAGACGACCGGGCAGCCGATCTCCTTCATGATCGGCAAGGACCGCATGTCGCTGACCAGGGTGTTGTAGCCGAACGAGGCGCCGCGCTCGCAGGCCATAACGTTGGGATTGCCCGCGCCGGTCACCTTGGCGATGACGTTCTTCATGTCCCACGGGGCCAGGAACTGACCCTTCTTGATATTGATTGCCCGGCCCGTCGCGGCGGCCGCCAGCAACAGGTCGGTCTGGCGGCACAGGAAGGCCGGGATCTGGATGACGTCGACCGCCTCGGCCACGATCGGGCAGTGGCTGGTCTCGTGAACGTCGGTCAGGGTCGGCAGGCCGGTGACCTCGCGGATCTCCTGGAAGATCGGCAGGCTGTCATGCAGGCCGATGCCGCGCTGCGCATTGGCCGAGGTGCGGTTGGCCTTGTCGTACGAGGTCTTGTAGATCAGCCCGACGCCCAGGCGGTCGGCCATCTCCTTCAGCGCATGCGCCGTTTCCAGCGCGTGCTGGCGGCTTTCCATCTGGCAGGGGCCAGCGATGATCGACAGCTTCTCGCCGTTGCCGATGCGGACGGGCGCGCCGGTCGGAGTCTTGATCTCGACAACGGCATTCGGGGCGACGGCTTGCGGCTGATCCAAGGCGAGTATTCCGGCGTATTAGGACTTCGGGCGCCCAAGAGGTGACCCTTCGGGCAGGACGGTGCAAGTGCGGAAGAACAGTGACGACAGCAAGGCCATCATCGTCTGGTTCCGCAACGACCTGCGCATAGCTGACAATCCCGCCCTGCGCCATGCCGCCGACAGCGGCCGGCCGGTGATCTGTCTCTACATCCTTGATGAGACGCCAGGCATCCGTCCGATGGGCGCGGCCTCGCTGTGGTGGCTGGACAAGTCGCTGAAGAGCCTGGGCGAAAGCCTTGAGACGCTTGGCAATAAGATCATCCTGCGCAAAGGCGTCGCCGCGCAGGTGCTGGATGACATCATCGAACACACCGGCGCGACCTGCGTGCTGTGGAACCGGCTCTACGACAAGGCCAGCATCGACCGCGACACCCAGATCAAGGCCGACCTGAAGGACGCCGGCGTCGATTGTCAGAGTTTCAACGCCGGCCTGCTGAACGAGCCCTGGACGGTCCAGAACGGCTCCAAGCAGCCCTACAAGGTCTTCACCCCCTATTGGCGCGCCGCCCGCGAGCACCTGACCCACGTCGTCGTAGACCCCGCGCCGAAGTCGCTGAAATCACCGGAGCATTTCCCGCGTACCGAAAGCCTGTCCGGCTGGAACCTGCATCCGACCAAGCCTAACTGGTCCAAAGGTTTCGACCTCTGGACGCCCGGTGAGGCCGGCGCGCTGGAGCGGCTGGACGACTTCCTATCGGGGCCCGTCGACGGCTACGGCGAGAAGCGCGACATCCCCGGCGTCGAAGCCACGTCGGGCCTGTCGCCCCACCTGCATTTCGGTGAGATCGGCCCGCGCCAGGTCTGGCTGGCCGCCCGCAACGCCGCCGAGCATGGCGACGCGCCGGCCGGCGAGGTCGAAAAGTTCCTCTCCGAGGTCGGCTGGCGCGAGTTCAACCACTCGATCCTGTTCCATTGGCCGGAGCTCCTGACTCGCAACTTCAAACCCGAGTTCGACGGCTTTCCGTGGGCCAAGGACCACGCCGCCTTCGAAGCCTGGACCAAGGGCGAGACCGGCTACCCGATCGTCGACGCTGGCATGCGTGAACTGTGGGCCACCGGCTTCATGCACAACCGCGTGCGCATGATCGTGGCCTCGTTCCTGATCAAGCACCTGCTGGTCGACTGGCGCGAGGGCGAGGCCTGGTTCTGGGACACGTTGGTCGACGCCGACCTACCCAACAATGTCGGCAATTGGCAGTGGGTGGCCGGCAGTGGCGCCGACGCCTCGCCCTATTTCCGCATCTTCAATCCCATCGCCCAGGGCGAGAAGTTCGACCCGCGCGGCGTCTATGTGCGCCGCTGGGTGCCGGAACTGACGAACGTTCCCGATGAAGTTATCCACAAGCCGTGGGAGTGGGCCTTGCATCTGCCGGCCGACGCCAAACGTCTCTATGGCAAGCCGATCGTAGAGCACGGCGCGGCGCGCGAACGCGCGATGGAGGCCTATCGGAGCCTCTAGCTGTGCCGGGCCTTTACGATCAGGTGGTTAACAGCGTTAATAAACGCGTCACCGGATGCGAGGCCCCGCCTTGGATACTGTGCTCTGGAACCATCCCGACCTGAAGGCCGCCCCGGCCGCCTTCCGCACCGCCCTTCGGGTGGCGGTCGGCAACTGGGAAACCGGTTCGATCACGTTCGTCCTGCCCACCGGCGCGCCCCTGACCATCTCGGGAGGGCAGCCGGGCCCGGCCGCGACGATCCGGATCCACGACTACAACTTTGTCCGCCGCGCCTTCTCGTCCGGCGACATCGGGTTCGCCGAGGGCTTCATGGCCGGCGAGTGGGACACCCCCGACCTGTCGGCCGTGCTCGAGGCGTTCTCGCTGAACTTCGACAAGCTGTCAGCGCTGGTGGACGGCAACCCGGCCATGCGGGTCGTCAACTTTCTCTACCACCTTCTTCATCGCAACAGCCGAGACGGCTCGCGCAAGAACATCCACGCCCACTACGATCTGGGTAACGCCTTCTATTCGCGTTGGCTCGATCCCAGCATGACCTACTCGTCGGCCCTCTACGAGCGCCCGGATCAGCCGCTGCGCGAGGCCCAGACCGCCAAATACGCCGCCCTCGCCCGGACCATCGATCTTTCACCCGGCAAGCACGTGCTGGAAATCGGCTGCGGCTGGGGCGGCTTCGCCGAGTTCGCGGCCAAGGAGGTCGACGCCAAGGTCACCGGCATCACCATCTCGCAAGCCCAGTACGATTTCGCGCGCAAGCGTTTGTTCGAACAGGGTCTTTCGGAAAAGGCCGATATCCGGCTCGTCGACTATCGCGACGTCAGCGGCCAGTTCGACGCCGTGGCCTCGATCGAGATGTTCGAGGCGGTCGGCGAGGCCTATTGGCCGGCCTATTTCGGCAAGGTCCACGACGTGCTGAAACCCGGCGGCCGCGCCGGCCTGCAGATCATCACCATCCGCGACGAGCTCTTCACCCACTACCGCGGACGCACCGACTTCATCCAGCGCTACATCTTCCCGGGCGGCATGCTGCCCAGCGAAGCGCGCCTCAAAGAAGAGACCGAGCGCGCGGGCCTGGAATGGAGCGATCTCAAGCGCTTCGGCCAGAATTATGCCGACACTTTGGCCGAATGGGCGCGCAGTTTCGAGGCCGCCTGGAGCGAGATCCGCAAGGACGGCTTCGACGAGCGTTTCCGCCGGCTGTGGCGGTTCTATCTGAGCTATTGCGAAGCCGGCTTCCGGACCGAGCGAACGAATGTGATCCAGTTGGGTCTCAGTCGCGGGTAACACCTAGCCTTGAAGCTCAGTATTTCCGGTAATGCCTTGTGGATAGTTGGCCAAGCCCATGGCCAAGCTCAAGGTTTGTGGACACGGCTAAACCGCCTTCAGGAAAATTGGGGTTGCGCGGGCGGGCCGCCGCACGATCTACCAGCCATCCGAAAGCTCCTCTCGAAGGCCGACCATGACCGCCCTGCCCAGCGTTCTAGACGCTATTGGAAACACCCCGCTGATCCGCCTGAACCGCGCCAGCGAGGCCACGGGCTGTGAGATCCTGGGCAAGGCCGAGTTCATGAACCCCGGTCAGTCGGTCAAGGACCGCGCGGCGCTGAGCATCATCCGCGACGCCGAGGCCAAGGGCCTACTCAAGCCCGGCGGCCGCATCGTCGAGGGTACGGCCGGCAATACCGGCATCGGCCTGGCCATGGTCGCCTCGGCCCTGGGCTACAAAACGACGATCGTCATCCCGCGCACCCAGAGCCAGGAGAAGAAGGACGCCATCCGCCTGCTGGGCGCCGAGCTGGTCGAGGTGAACGCCGTCCCCTACTCCAATCCCGACAATTATGTCCGTTATTCCGGGCGCTTGGCTGAAGAACTTGGCGCCGTGTGGGCCAACCAGTTCGACAATGTCGCCAACCGCGAGGCCCACTACCAGACCACTGGCCCGGAAATCTTCGAGCAGACCGGCGGCAAGGTCGACGGCTTCATCTGCGCGGTCGGCTCGGGCGGCACCCTGGCCGGGGTCGCCCAGGCCCTGCGCGAGCGCAAGCCCGGCGTGAAGATCGGCCTGGCCGACCCGTACGGCGCGGCCCTTTACAGCTGGTACAAGGACGGCGAGCTGAAGTCCGAAGGGACCTCGATCAGCGAGGGCATCGGCCAGGGTCGGGTCACCGCCAATCTCGAGGACCTGATCATCGACTATCCGTTCCGCGTCGACGACACCGAGATGCTGGAGGTGATCTTCGACCTGGTGCAGCACGAGGGCCTGTGCATGGGCGGCTCCACCGGCATCAACGTCGCCGGCGCCATCAAGCTGGCCAAGGAACTGGGTCCCGGCCACACCATCGTGACCATCCTGTGCGACCACGGCTCGCGGTATCAGTCCAAGCTGTTCAACCGCGAATTCCTGGCGGAAAAGGGCCTCCCCGTCCCGCCTTGGATGTAGGCTGCGACCCAGTTCGAATCTGAAAGGCGTCCCTCATGGCCATCCCGTCCGATCCGCTGGTTTCCACCGCCTGGCTGGCCGAGCATCTCGACGCCCCGGACGTGCGCGTGGTCGACGCCTCGTGGCACATGCCGGCGGCCCAGCGCGATCCGGGCGCGGAGTTCCTGAAGGTCCACATCCCCGGCGCGGTGTTCTTCGACATCGAGGACATCTCGGACGAGACGAGCGACCTGCCGCACATGATCCCGACGGCGGCCAAGTTCTCCTCGCGCGTCAAGAAGCTGGGTCTGGGCGACGGCTCGCGCATCGTTGTCTATGACAGCATCGGCATCCTGCCGGCCGCCCGCGCCTGGTGGCACTTCCGCGCCATGGGCCACGAGGACGTGGTGGTGCTGGACGGCGGCCTGCCCAAGTGGATCGCCGAGGGTCGCCCGGTCGAAGACGGCCCGGCCTCGCCGCAAGAGCGCCATTTCACGCCGCGCTACCAGGCCGACATCTACCGCTCGGTCGACCAGATGCGCGGCATCGTCGAGACCGGCAAGGAACAGATCATCGACGCTCGCGCCGCCGGCCGCTTCGAGGGCCGCGATCCCGAGCCCCGCGCCGGCCTGCGCGGTGGCCACATGCCCGGCGCCCGCAACATCCCGCTGTCGGCTCTGCTGGGTTCCGACGCGACCATGCTGCCCGCCGACCAGTTGAAGACGGTGTTCGAACAGGCCGGCGTCGATATCGACAAGCCGATCGTCTCGACCTGCGGCTCGGGCATCACCGCCTCGGTCGTGGCCCTGGCCCTGGCGCGCCTCGGCAAGCCGCGCTCGGCGGTCTATGACGGCTCGTGGACGGAATGGGGCGGTCTGGCCGATGTGCCCGTGGCCACCGGCCCCGCGACCTAGCGCATCGGTGGCGCGTAAAGCAGGCCGGGCTTGGACGCATTCCAAAGCGCGTTCAGGCCCCGGTCCAGCTTCAGCGCCGAACCCTGCCCCACATCACGATCGAAGATCTCGCCGTAGTTGCCGCCGGCCGTGATGGCGCGCGCGGCCCAGTCGGCGTCGAGGCCCAGCTTGGCGCCATACGCGCCTTCGCCCAGCAGTCGTCGCGCCTCGGGATCGGCGCCGGTCTTCATGTCCTTGACGTTGGCCTTGGTCACCCCGTGCTCCTCGGCCAGGACCAGGGCGTAGAGGGTCCAGCGGACGATGTCGGTCCAGGCCGGGTCGTCCTGGCGCACCAGCGGGCCCAGCGGTTCCTTGGAGATGGCGTCGGGCAGGATCACGTGGGCGCCAGGGTCGTCCATCAGCGTCCGCGTCGCCGCCAAGGCCGAGATGTCGGCGGTGAAGGCGTCGCACTTGTCGGCCTGGTAGGCCGCCCGCGCCTGCTCCTCGCTGTCGAACACCATGGCCGTGTAGGCGATGCCGCGCGAGCGGAAGAAGTCCTCCAGGTTCTGGGACGAGGTGGCGGCGCCCTGGACGCAGATCTTGGCGGTGTTGAGCTCTACGGCGCTGGTCAGGTTCAGGCTGCGACGCACCAGGAAACCCTGGCCGTCGAAATAAGAGATCGCCGCCATGTCCAGCTGGTCGCCGGCGTCGCGCGAGAAGGTCCACGAGGTGTTGCGCCACAGGACGTCGACCTTGCCCGAGCGCAGGGCGGCGATCCGCTCCTCATTGCCCAGCGGTACGAAGGTCACCTTGTCGGGCTTGCCCAGCACCGCGGCGGCCAGGGCGCGGCAGAAGTCGACATTGAAGCCGCGCCAGCGCCCGCCATTGTCCTGGAAGGCGAAGCCCGGCAGCGCGGGGTTCACGCCGCAGCGCAACTCGCCGCGCGCCTTGATGGCCTTCAGGGTCTTGCTGGGCGCGGCGGGCTTGATCGGAAGCGCGGCCTCGACCGGCTTGGTCTCTGATTTGGACGCGGGCCGTTCGCAGCCAGCCAGAGCTAGCACAACCAAAATCACCAAGCCGAACCGCACAGACACCGATCGCTCCTTGAACCGCGCGCGCGGGGCCTTAAACCACAACGATTACGCCGCGTCGCCGAAGAGTCCCGCCATGGATGAAGAAACCCGTCTGATCCGTACAGGCTCCGAGCCCACCAGTCTGGCGCGTGTGGTCAATCCGCCGATCCAGCGCGGTTCGACGGTGCTGCTGCCCAATGCCGCGTCGCTGTATGACGACGACCAGATCACCTACGGCATCACCGGCCTGTCCTCGCCCGCCGCTCTGCAACGCGCCCTGGCCGAGCTGGAGGGCTCACCCGACGTGACGCTGTACCCGTCGGGGCTGGCGGCGATCACCGGGGCCATGCTGGCCGTGCTGAAGGCCGGCGACGAGATCCTGGTGGTCGACAGCGCCTACAAGCCCACGCGCCGATTCTGCGACCGCGTCCTGACCCGCTTTGGCGTCGCGACCACCTACCACGACCCGGCGCTGGACGCCGACGGCCTGATGGCGCTGGTCACGCCAAAGACCCGGATGATCCTGCTGGAAGCGCCCGGCTCCCTGACCTTCGAGATGCAGGACATCCCGACCATCGCCAAGGCGGCCAACGACCGGGGGATCATCACCCTGATCGACAACACCTGGGCGGCGGGCTTCTACTTCAAGCCGCTGGCGCATGGCGTGACGATCAGCGTCCAGGCCCTGACGAAGTATGTCGGCGGCCACTCGGACTGCTTCATGGGCTCGGCCACGACCATGGACGTCGATATCGGCAACGAGCTGGGCAACGCCATGTGGGACATCGGCTGGTCGGTATCGCCCGACGACGCCTACACCATGCTGCGCGGCCTGCGGACCCTGGCTACGCGCCTGCCGCGCCACCAGGAAAGCGGCCTCGACATCGCCCGCTGGCTGCAGGGCCGGCCCGAGGTGTCGAGGGTGTTGCATCCCGCCCTGCCCGGCGATCCCGGCCACGCCGTCTGGAAGCGCGACTTCACCGGCGCCTGCGGGCTGTTCGGCGTGGTGCTCAAGCCCGCCAGCCAGCGCGCCGTCCACGCCTTCCTGGACGAGCTGAAGCTGTTTGGCCTGGGCTTCTCGTGGGGCGGCTATGAGAGCCTGGCCATCCATTGCGATCCGCAGCTCAAAAACCGTAGCGTGCCGGTGAACCTGGAAGGTCCGCTGCTGCGCTTCCACATCGGTCTGGAAAACGTCGACGACCTGAAGGCCGACCTGGAGCGCGGCTTAGAGAAGCTGGTCTAGACGACAGCGCCGTCCTTCCAGGCGCGGGCCATGAAGCGAACCTCGGCGCCGCCCAATGCGGTCAAAGCGTCCTGGATGTTGCGGGTCCTGGCGGCGTCGGACTTCACGCTGTCGAAGCGGCGCAGGATCTCCTTCTGCAGGCTGGGCGGCAGCGCCGCCCAGGCCTCGGCGCTCGCCGGGTCGCGCGCCAGGCCCTGCTCGAAGGCCTCCGGCATCGGATGGGCCGGGCCGCCGCGATAGGCTTCGTCGAAGGCCACCGACACCTCGACCTCGTCGCCCACCTCGACCCCGGCGGCGGCCTCGCGGACGATGCCGTGCAGATAGAGGAAGAACCCGCCATCGCCGCGCGGCATCATGTTGATCCGCCACGGCTCGTCCGGTGCGCCATTGATCTGGACGAGCACCGGCATCGGCTTGCGCCAGCCTTCGCGCAGGCTCCGGGCCTGCTCAGGATCGACCGGCACGAACGGGTTGATGCCGTTGATGTCGATCCGGGCGCGGTAGCGAAGGCTGGTCATGATGGCCCTAGAGGTAGCGCATTTCCGCCGCGCTGGGCTGCTCCCACCAGAGATTGTCGCGACCATTGCCGTAGTTGATGGGCGCGGCGGCCAGTTCCTCGGGCTCGGCGTCCAGCGTCGCCACCTGGACCGAGACGACCTCGCCGCCCAGTTGCTCGACATTGGCCTCGCCATACACCCGCACGCCGCAGGTCATGCAGAAGCGGTGGTCCCCGCTCATCGTGCCGAACTGATAGGCGCCCAGCTTGTCTTCGCCCGCCAGCAGGCGGAAGGCGTTCGGCTTCATCAACACGCCCCACGAGCGGGTCTTGGCGCAGATCGAGCAGTTGCAGCGGCCCGTGCCGGCCGCCAGGTCGATCTTAGCCTCGTAACGGACCGCGCCGCAGTGGCAGCCGCCGGTGTAGGTTTTCAGCATGGGTCGTCCCTCTCGATTGGCGTCGTTTGTTGAACGCCGTTCTAGCGAGGGCCTGCTGCCACCCTACTGTCAGTATCAGGCCGTGAGACGCGATTGCTCGACGATCTCGGCAACGGCATGGGCCTGCGCCGCGACCTCGCCGACCACGATCAGCAGCGGCCCGTCGCCGGCCTCGGCGATCCGTTCAGCCAGGGTCGCCAACGTGCCAGTGTAGAGCCGCGCGTCGGCGCCACCGGCCTTCTCGACGGCGACGGCGGGGGTGTCGGCCGGACGGCCCGCCTGGATCATCCGCTGCGCCAGGTCCCCGGCCACGTCGCCGCCCATATAGACCGCCAGGGTCGCCTCGGGATCGGCCGCCGCGCTCCAGTCGCCCGACAGCTTGCCGGCCTCCAGCCGCGCGGTGGTGAAGACCACGCGGCGCGCTTCGCCACGGTGGGTCAGCGGGAAACCGAACTGGGCGGCGGCGGCGCAGGCGGCGGTGACGCCGGGCACGACCTCGGTCTCGACGCCAAAGCCGTTTAGGAAGGCCGCCTCCTCACCGACACGACCAAAAATCGAGGGATCTCCGCCTTTTAGCCGAACAACCTTCAGCCCCTTACGCGCCAGACGCAGCATCAAGCGGTTGATCTCGTCCTGCTTCATGCTGGGCTTGCCGGCCCGTTTGCCGGTCTGGATGCGTACACAGCCGGGCGGCGCCAGGGCGATGGCCTCTTCCGAGCACAGGGCGTCGTAGAGCAGCGCGCCGGCGCTCTCGACCGCACGGACGGCGCGGACGGTCATCAGGTCCACGGGACCCGGCCCCGCGCCGACCAGCAGGACCTTGCCGAGCGTGTTCTCAACCGACATGGGCGGGTTCCTTAGAAGTCGTGGCCAGGGTTTTGATCATGCGAGCGATTTCCGGACGGCAGGACCCGCAATTGGTCCCCGCGCCCGTCGCCTTGCCGACGGCGTCCGGCGTTCTGGCGCCGGCGGCGATGGCGGCGTCGACCGCCTTGGCCCCGACCTTCAGGCAGGCGCAGACCATCGGGCCCTTGTCGGCCGCCGCGCCGGGCGGACGGCCGAACAGCAGGGTCGAACGGGCCTCGGCGGTCAGGTCATCCTGCGCGAACAGTTCAGCCAGCCAGTCGCGCGCCGGCAGGCGGCCGGAGGTGGTCATGAACAGGACGGCGACCAGGCGGCCATCGTCGATCCAGGCCTGACGGCGGGCGCCGGTCGCGGCGTCCTCATAGGTGACGAGTTCGCCGGCCAGGCCCTTGGACAGGACCTTGCGGAGAGCGTCGCGCTCTGCGGCGTCGCCCCGGCCGGCGAACTCGTGCTGCTGGCAGGCGTCGTGGGGGATACGCCGCCAGACGAGGTCCAGCCCACCGGGGGACGCGAGGCTGGACCGGGTGAGAAAGAAGCCCGTCCAGGTCTCGCGATAGGCGCTGATCCGGGCGGGGGTGTGCTTGAACTCGGGTTGGCCCGAGGTCGGGTCGATGTTCGGCGCGACCAGGGCGTTGGCGCGACCCGACGGGGCGAAGGCGTCGGTCCAGTGCATCGGCATGAACAGGCCGCCGCGCCGCTGGCGGTCGGTGACCTTGGCCACGGCGACGGCCTCGCCACGCCCGGTGATCACCCGCGCCAGGGCGCCGTCCTTCAGTCCCCGGGCCTGGGCGTCCTCGGGATGGATCTCGACATAGGGCTCCGGCGCGTGGCGGCACAGGTCCGGGGCCAAGCCCGTGCGGGTCATGGTGTGCCACTGGTCGCGGATGCGGCCGGTGTTCAGCGACATCGGGAAGGCGCCGCTGACGGCCTCGGCCGGACCGCGCGGCCGGGTCGGGACCATGCGGGCGCGGCCGTCGGGGGTCTGGAAACGCCCGTCAACAAACAGGCGGGGCGTGCCTTTGCCGTCGGCCTTCACCGGCCACTGGATCGGCAGGAGTTCGCCATAAGCCTCTGGCGTCAAAGTCGAAAGTCCGGAGATATTCAGCAGGCGACCTTCGTTCTCATAGGCCGTCAGGCGCGCCCATTCGCGGAACACACCGGCGTTGCTGGCCCAGCCGAAGCCGTCAAAGCCCATGGCTGTGGCGACATCGGCCATGATCTTCCAGTCGGCCCGCGCATTGCCCGGCGCCGGGAACAGGGTCCGCTGGCGCGAGATGCGGCGCTCGGAATTGGTGACCGTGCCGTCCTTCTCGCCCCAGCCCAGGGCCGGCAGCTTGACGTTGGCGAAGGCCGTGGTGTCGGTCTCGACGCAGTCGGAGACCACCACGAACGGGCACTTGGCCAGCGCGTCGCGGATCGCGCCGCTGTCGGGCAGGCTGACGGCGGGGTTGGTGGCCATCACCCAGATCGCCTTGATCCGGCCATCGCGGACCGCCTCGAACATCTCGATGGCCTTCAGGCCCGGCGCGCGGACGGTGTCGGGCGCGCCCCAGAAGCGGGCGACGCGGTCGCGATCCTCCGGCGCGAAGTCCATGTGACCGGCCAGGGTGTTGGCCATGCCGCCGGTCTCGCGGCCGCCCATCGCGTTGGGCTGGCCGGTGATCGAAAACGGGCAAGCGCCCGGCTTGCCGATCCGGCCGGTGGCCAGGTGGGCGTTGATGATCGCCAGGCCCTTGGCCACGCCCTGGGCCGACTGGTTGGCCCCCATCGAGAACAGGCTGACCGTCCGTTCGTGCTGCGCGAACAGATCGTAGAAGTCCTGCACCGCCTCGACCGGCACGCCGCAGTCGGCGGCGACGGCGCTGACCGACTGGTCCATTTCCAGAAGCGCGGCGACCACTTGGTCGAAATTGTTCACATGCTGGGCGATGTATTCGCGATCGATCGCGCCGCGCCGGATCAGGTCGGCCAGCAGGCCGCTCCACAGGCGCACGTCGCTCTGCGGCGCGATCGCCAAGTGCAGGTCGGCGCCCTCGGCGGTGTCGGTGCGGCGCGGGTCGATGACCACGTGCTTCTGGCCCCGCGCCTTGGCCGCCTCCATGCGGCGGAACAGCACCGGATGGGTCCAGGCGGCGTTGTGGCCGCTAAACACCACCAGATCGGCGAGGTCGAGGTCTTCATAGCAGCCGGGCACCAGATCGGCGCCGAACGCCTGCTTGTGAGCGGCGACCGCCGAGGCCATGCAGAGGCGGCTGTTGGTGTCGATATTGCCCGAGCCGATGAAGCCCTTCATCAGCTTGTTGGCGACGTAGTAGTCCTCGGTCAGCAACTGGCCCGAGACATAGAAGGCCACGCTGTCACGGCCGTGGCGGGCGATCGTGTCCTTGAAGCGCTTGGCCACCAGGGCGGTGGCCTCGGCCCAGGACGCGACCTTGCCGTTGATCGTCGGCTCCAGCAGTCGCCCCTCCAGTCCGACCGTCGCGCCCAGCGCCGAGCCCTTCGAGCACAGGCGACCGAGATTGGCCGGGTGGACCGCGTCGCCGGCGATCGACACCGAACGGCCCTCGCCCACCATGCCCGCGACGCCGCAACCGACGCCGCAATAGGCACAGGTGGTCTTGATCGTGGGGAGCGAGGCGGAGCCGTCGGCCATCAGTCAGCCATCGCCGGTTGGGCCAGCAGGATACGGCCGTCCTTGACCAGCACCGGCACCACGGGCGTGCAGCCCTTGCCGGCGTCGGCCCCGGTCGGGTGACCTGTCGCCAGGTCGATGACCCAGCTGTGCAGCGGACAGGTCACGCCGTGGCCGTGGACGATGCCTTGGCTCAGAGGGCCGTGCTTGTGCGGACAGCGGTCGACCAGGGCGAAGACCTGACCGTCGCCGGTGCGGAACACGGCGACGTCGCCCTGGGCCGTGGCCACCCGTCGCGCGCCGCGCTCGGGGATGTCGGTCACGGCGCCGACGTCACGCCAATCGGGATCGATGTGAGCTTGCAGGGTCATTCGGCCGCCATCTCCAGGGGAAGGGTCGCCATGGGCTTGAACTCGCCGGCCGCCACGCGACCCGAGGCGCGCGCGGCCCACGGATCGATCTGGGCGGTTTCCTGCGAGACCACGAAGCGGGCGAACAGCGCCGCGCGGTTGTCGAGATCGTCCACGGTCTGGGCGCGGATCGTGTCCAGCCCGATGCGGGCCATCCACTTGTAGATCCGCTCCAGGTACCAGCCGCCCTCGCGGTACATCTGCATGACGGCCGAGATGACCTGGATCGCCTCGTCCTCGGTCGGGACGCGAGTCAGCAACTGCGTGCCCTGGATGTGCAGGCCGGCCGCGCCGCCGACGTGGATCTCGTAGCCGCTGTCGACGCAGATCACGCCGATGTCCTTGCAGGTCGATTCCGCGCAGTTGCGGGGACAGCCCGACACGGCCAGCTTGACCTTGGCCGGGGCCCACGAGCCCCACATGAACTTCTCAAGCTTGATCCCCAGGCCGGTGGAGTCCTGAGTGCCGAACCGGCACCAGTCGCTGCCGACGCAGGTCTTTACCGTGCGCAGGCCCTTCGCGTAGGCGTGGCCACTGACCATGCCAGCCGCGTTGAGGTCGGCCCACACCGCCGGCAGGTCGTCCTTCTTGACGCCCAGCAGGTCGATGCGCTGGCCGCCGGTCACCTTCACGGCTGGGATGGCGTACTTGTCAGCGACGTCGGCGATGGCCCGCAGCTCGTCGGGCGTCGTCATGCCGCCCCACATGCGCGGCACCACCGAATAGGTCCCGTCCTTCTGGATGTTGGCGTGGACCCGCTCGTTGATGTAGCGCGACTGGCTGTCGTCGGCGTACTCGCCCGGCCAGGCGCACAGCAGGTAGTAGTTCAGGGCCGGACGGCACGAGGCGCAGCCGTCGGGCGTGGTCCATTCCATGGCCTGGAACAGGGCCGGCATCGACTTGAGTTCCAGCTCGACGATCGCTTTGCGCACGTCGCCGTGCGGATGGTGCGTGCACTTGCACATCGGCTTCGGCCCGGTCTGGGCCTTGAAGCCGTCGCCCAGGGTCAGGCGAATGACCTGCTCCACCAGCGGCGTGCACGACCCGCACGAGGCCGAGGCCTTGGTCACCGCGCGGACGTCGTCCAGCGTGGTCAGGCCCTGGGCCGCGATGGCGCCGGTGATCGCACCCTTGCAAACGCCGTTGCAGCCGCAGATTTCCTGCGTGTCGGGCATGGCCGCAACGGCCGCGCTAGGGTCCAGGCCAGACAGGCCCTCCGTGATCGCTTGCCCGAAGATCAGGGTCTCGCGGATGTCGGCGACCTCGGTCCCCGCCCGCATCAGGTCGAAGTACCAGCCACCGTCGGCCGCGTCGCCGAACAGCACCGCGCCCGCGACCTTGCCGTCCTCGATGACCACGCGCTTGTAGACGCCGCGCGCGGCGTCGCGGAACACGATGTCCTCGCAGCCGTCGCCGCCGGCGAACTTGCCGGCCGAGAAGACGTCAACGCCCGAGACCTTCAGGCGGGTCGATAGCACCGAGCCCTGATAACCGCCCTCGCCGTCCGTCAGCTCTTCGGCCAGCGCCCGGCACATGTCCCAGATGGGCGCGACCAGGCCGTAGCAGTTGCCGCGGTGCTCGACGCATTCGCCGACCGAGAACACGGCCGGGTCCGAGGTGCGCATGACGTCGTCGACGACGATGCCGCGATTGACCTGCAGGCCCGAAGCCTTGGCCAAAGTCGAGTTCGGCCGGATGCCGACCGCCATGACCAGCAGATCGCACGGCAGGACACGGCCGTCCTTCAGCTTCAGGCCGGCGACCTTGCCGTCCTGGCCGACGATCTCTTCGGAGTGCGCGCCCAGCACCGTCTCGACGCCGCGTTCGGCCAGGGCCTCGCGCAGCAGGTAGCCGGCGCTTTCGTCCAGCTGGCGCTCCATCAGCACGTCCATCAGGTGGACGACCGTGGCCCCCATGCCGCGACGGGCCAGGCCGTAGGCGGCTTCCAGGCCCAGCAGGCCACCGCCGATAACCACGGCGCGGGCGCTAGGCTTGCCGGAGGCCTCGACCATCGCCTCGACGTCGTCCAGGTCGCGGAAAGTGACCACGCCCTTCAGGTCCGAACCCGGCAGTGGCAGGCGGAACGGATCCGAGCCGGTGGCCAGGATCAGCTTGTCGTAAGCGACCTCCAGACCGCCCTCGGCGACCACCTTGCGGCCCTCCAGGTCGACCGCCGTGACGGCGCGTCCGGCGTGCAGGGTGATGGCGTTGTCGCGGTACCAGGCCTCGTCGTTGATGACGATGTCGGCGAAGCTCTTCTCGCCCGCCAGCACCGGCGACAGCATGATGCGGTTGTAGTTCACCCGCGGCTCGGCGCCGAAGATGGTGACGTCGTAGCGGCTCGGGTCGCGCTTGAGCACTTCCTCGACCGCCCGGCAGCCGGCCATGCCGTTGCCGATGACGACCAGACGTTGCTTGGTCATGGCTATCTCGTTCTTTGAGGAAGGATCAGACGCGGACGCTGGCGGCGTCGCCGTGCAGGGTCGGCCAGATGGCGCGCCAGCGGGCCTTGAGGCTGAACAGGGCGCCGAAGGCGAACAGGGCCAGCAGGGCGAAACCCAGGAAGCCGGACTGGTAGGAACCGGTCATCTTCTTGGCCATGCCCAAGGTCGAGGCCAGGTAGAAGCCGCCGATGCCACCAGTCATGCCGATCAAGCCGGTCATGACGCCGATCTCGCGGCGGAACCGCTGCGGGGCCAGCTGGAACACCGCGCCATTGCCCGCGCCCAGGGCCAGCATCGAGAACATCAGGGCGGCCAGGGCGAACCAGGCGGTCGGCAGCTGGAAGCTGGCGGTGGCCAGGCCCAGGGCGGCCAGGATGTAGACGAAGCTCAAGGTGCGCACGCCGCCGAACTTGTCGGCCAGGGCCCCACCGACCGGGCGGATGAACGAGCCGGAGAAGACGCAGGCGGCGGTGAAGAAGCCAGCCACGACCGGATCCAGGCCGTACTCGCTGTTGAAGTACATGGTCAGCGACGAGGCCAGGCCGACGAAGCCGCCGAAGGTCACGCCGTACAGCAGCATCAGCCACCAGGCGTCCGGGACCTTCAGGACGTCGAGATACTCGGCCAGCTTCTTGGGCGCGGGCTGCTCGGGGGCGTCCTTGGCCAGCAGCATGTAGACGACGAAGGCGACGGCCAGCGGGATGGCGGCCAGGCCGATCACGGTCTGCCAGCCGAACGCCTTGGCCAGGGCCGGGGCGAACAGGGCCGCCAGGGCCGTGCCGGAGTTGCCCGCGCCCGCGATGCCCAAGGCCAAGCCCTGATGCTCCTGCGGATACCAGTGCGAGGCCAGCGGCAGGGCGACGGCGAACGAGGCGCCGGCGACACCAAGGATGATGCCCAGCACCAGCACCTGATGGTAGTTATGGATGCCGACCGCCCAGGCCAGGACCAGACCCGTCAACACGATCATCTGGCCGATCATGCCTGTCTTCTTGGGACCGATGCGATCGACCAGCACGCCATTGACCAGGCGCAGCACCGCGCCGGCCAGGACCGGGATGGCGACCATCAGGCCCTTCTGGGCCGGATCCAGGTGGAAGTCCTTGGCGATGGCCACGCCCAGCGGGCCCAGGATCACCCAGACCATGAAGCTGAGATCGAAGTACAGGAACGCTGCGAACAGGGTCGGCGCATGGCCGGCCTTCAGGAAGTCGCGGGAGATCATTGTCGGCCTCGACGGGTTGCGTGTCTGCGAGAGCGGAGCGTCATCGCTCCGGGTGGCTGACCGCATCCGAGCGGTCCTCTGGCAGCCGCGAACGCCGTTGTTCGTTGGCCTTGAGCCTATGTGAGACCCGTTATTCGCGGGATGTCATCGGCAATGCCGCGTTGCGGCGCCAATGACGTGTGCGGCGCACGATCGCTCAGCAAACAGGCGTCAGCGGCGCCCGAGACTTGTGCAGATCAGGCAGGAACCAAGTCCAGCGTCAGCGCCACGGCGCGATAGAGCTCGGGCTGGTAGACGCGGTCGACCAGCGCTTCGAGGTCCGCGCCGGGCTCAAGCTGGCCCAGGCGGACCATCCGCGACGCCATCCACAGGCCGTGCTCGCGACGCGGCAGGCCCGCGCCGTCCCGGTGGAAGACGATCTCGTGCTCCAGGGCGCGGACGATGGCGGCCGGCGGCGCGTCGACGCGATCCGGGTGGGCCAGGATGGCGATCAGGTCCTCACGGTTGGCGGGATCATCGGCCCAGGCCGCGCCGCGGATCACCGCCCGCAGGCCGGCGCGCAGTTCGTCCGGGCGATGCAGGGCCAGCTCTGACCTCACGCCCAGCACCTTGTCCGGCCCGCCGGCCCACAGCTGCGAGGCCGTGACCAGGATGCGGCCCAACCCCTCGGCCTCGGCCACCGCGTTCCAGGGGGCGCCGACACAGAAGCCGTCCACCGCGCCGGCCCGCATCTGCTCGACCATGCGTGGCGGCGGGATGACCACGATGCGGACGTCGTGGTCCGGATCGACGCCGCCCTTAACCAGCCAGTCGCGCAGCAGGTAGTTGTGCATCGACTGCGGGAAGACCACGGCGAAGGTTAGGAGCCCCTGCCCGCCGGCCCGCCGCGCGGCGACCACCTCGGCCAGACCTTCGCCCGCGGCGCCGACCGTGGCGGCCAGCGCCGTCGAGACCGTCACCGCGCTACCATTCTGGTTCAGCGCCAGCGGGGCCAGCACCTCGCCGTCCGCCGCCAGGGCCATCGGGGCCAGCATGTGAGCGCCGTCCAAAGCGCCGACGGCGACCTTGTCGCGGATCGTCGCCCACGAGGCCTCCCGGACCAGCTCGACGGCCAGTCCCTCTTCCTCGAAGAAGCCCAGCGCCTGGGCGGCGACCAGCGGCGCGCAGTCGGTCAGCGGGATGAAGCCCAGCTTCAGCTCGGAGAGCCCGCTCACGAGGCGTCGCCCTTCAGCACCCCGGCGAAGGCCAGGAGGTCGGCAGCGACCGAGCCGATCGGCTTGCCCCGGTCCATGGCCAGCTTGCGCAGCAGGCGGTAGGCGCCGTCCTCGTCCAGGCCGCGCTCCTTCATCAAGAGGCCCTTGGCGCGCTCGACGGTCTTGCGGGATTCCAGGTCGGCCTTGGCCTTGGCCAGGTCGCCGCGCAGCTGCTGGGTCAGGGCGAAGCGGCTCATGGCCACGTCCAGGATCGAGCGCACGCGATTGGCCGCCAGGCCGTCGACGACATAGGCCGCCACGCCGGCGCGCACAGCCTGCTCGGCCAGTCCCGGCTCGGAACGGTCGACGAACATCACTACCGGCCGCCCGTGGCCATAGTCCTTGAGGCTGTCGAGCGTGTCGCGATCGGGGCTCTCGGCGGCGATCACCACCACGTCCGGCGCGAAGGCCATGACCTCAGCCTCGTCATAGACGGCCGAGCGGCGCACCTCGAGCGGCTGCACGCCCTCCAGCCCCTCGGCCACCAGGGCGGCGCGCGCGGTATCTGGATCAATGACAAGCACCCGCATCGCCTTGGTCCTAAGCGGCGCCGGGCCGCGCGGGGGAACTTTCCCCCGTCAGGGGCGTCCGCATCGACATCCGCTCAGAAAGCGGGCGCCGACGATTATTCCTTGGGCGTCGCACCAATGCGACGAGAACGTGCAAGACCGTCAATCGACCTTGCGTTGCCTTGCGCGAACGCGCCAGATCGGCGCGTAGACCAAGCGGAGCCTTTGATGACCCTCTATGTGTTCGCCCTTCTGATCGGCGTGATCGCCGGCCTTCGCGCCATGACCGCGCCGGCCGCCGTCGCCTGGGGCGCCAAACTCGGCTGGCTGGCCCTGGCGGGCTTTCCGCTGGCCTGGCTGGGCGGCTGGATCGCCGTGGGCGTGTTCACCGTGCTGGCCGTGCTGGAGCTGGTCGCCGACCAGAATCCCAAGACTCCCAGCCGCAAGGTCCCGCACCAGTTCGGCACGCGCATCCTGACCGGCGCCTTCAGCGGCGCGGCCCTGATGATGCCCAGCGGCCACTGGCTGCGCGGCGCGGTCATCGGCGCTGTTGGCGCGGTGCTCGGCACCCTGGGCGGCGCCGAGGTGCGCGGTCGCCTGGCCGCCAAGTTCGGCAAGGACGCCCCGGCCGCCTTCATCGAGGACGCCATCGCTGTCGTCGGCGGCCTGCTGATCGTGGCCCTGGCCCGATGAGCAGTCCGCGCGCGTTCGACGCCATCATCATCGGCGCGGGCCAGGCCGGTCCGCCCCTGGCCGGCCGCCTGACCGCCGCCGGCCAGACGGTGGCGCTGATCGAGCGCAAGGACTTCGGCGGCACCTGCGTCAACACTGGCTGCATGCCGACCAAGACCCTGGTCGCCAGCGCCTACGCCGCCCACCTGGCGCGCCGGGCGGACGACTACGGAGTCGTGCTGAACGGCCCGGTCGGTATCGACATGAAGCGGGTCAAGGACCGCCAGCAGACGGTGGTCAAGAACGCCCGCGGCAATGTCGAGAAATGGCTGCGCGGCATGCCCGGCATCACTGTGATCCAGGGCCACGCCCGCTTCGAGAGCGCCGACACCGTCCGCGTCGGCGACGACTTGCTGACCGCGCCGAAGATCTTCCTGAACGTCGGCGGCCGCGCCAACGTGCCGGACATGCCGGGTGTGGACGACATCACCTATCTGACCAATGTCGGCATGATGCAGCTGGAGACGCTGCCCGAGCACCTGGTGATCGTCGGCGGCAGCTATATCGGGCTGGAGTTCGCCCAGATGTTCCGCCGCTTCGGCAGCCAGGTGACGGTGGTCGAGATGGGCCCGCGCCTGATTGGCCGCGAGGATCCGGAAGTCTCCGACACGATCCGCGAGATCCTGGAGGCCGAGGGCGTCACCTTCCGCCTTAACTCGGAATGCATCAGCTTCGCCCCACACGAGGACGGCGTCTGCGTCCACGTCACCTGCGAGGCCGGCGCGCCGCAGGTCACCGGCACCCACGTGCTGCTGGCCGTGGGCCGCAAGCCCAATACCGACGACCTGGGCTTGGACAAGGCCGGGATCGAGATCGACAAGCGCGGCTACGTCGTCGTCGATGACCAGCTGCGCACCAATGTCCCCGGCGTCTGGGCCATGGGCGACTGCAACGGCAAGGGCGCCTTCACCCACACGGCCTATAACGACTTCGAGATCATCGCCGCCAACCTCTTGGACAATGATCCTCGCAAGGTCAGCGACCGCATCAGCTGCTACGGCCTGTTCGTCGATCCGCCGCTGGGCCGCGTGGGCATAACCGAGGCCGAGGCCAAGGCGAGCGGCCGCAAACTGCTGATCGGCCAGCGACCGATGACCCGCGTCGGCCGCGCCGTCGAAAAAGGCGAAACCCAAGGCTTCATGAAAGTGGTGGTCGACGCCGAGACCAAGGAGATCCTGGGCGCCGCGATCCTGGGCCTGAACGGCGACGAAGCCATCCACGGCATGATCGACCTGATGTACGCCAAGGCGCCCTACACGGTGATCTCGCGGGCGGTGCACATCCACCCGACCGTCTCCGAGCTGATCCCGACCATGCTGCAAGAGCTGAAGCCGGTTTAGATTTTCAGATTAAGTTTTTCAGTTTTTGGCGGGGTCGCTTTCAGACGAAATAGAACCTGTTTCGGTTGCGATAGGCCGCGCCGCCCCCAAATAGCTGCGCAGACGCCGACGGAGGGTTGGCGCCCGTTTTCACGGATACTGCGATGACTAACCTGTTCGACCCGCTGCGCGTCGGCGACCTGACCCTTCCCAACCGCGTCGTCATGGCGCCGCTGACCCGCCTGCGGGCCGGTTCGACCCACACCCCCAACGCCCTGATGGCCGAATATTACGGCCAGCGCGCCTCGGCGGGCCTGCTGATCACCGAAGGCGTGCCGGTCACGCCGCAAGGCGTCGGTTATGCCGGCGTCCCGGGCATCTGGTCCCAGGACCAGGTCCAGGCCTGGAAGCAAGTGACCAAGGCCGTGCACGACAAGGGCGGCCGCATCTTCATGCAGATCTGGCACGTCGGCCGGATTTCGGACCCTGAGCACCTGAACGGTGAACTGCCGGTCGGCCCCAGCGCCATCGCGGCCAGCGGCCATGTCAGCCTGCTGCGTCCCGAGCGCCCCTACCCGACCCCGCGCGCCCTCACCACCGAGGAAGTCGCCGGCGTGGTCGAGGCCTTCCGCCAAGGCGCCCAGAACGCCAAGGACGCCGGCTTCGACGGCGTGCAGATCCATGGCGCCAATGGCTACCTGCTCGACCAATTCCTGCAGGACGGCTCCAACCAGCGCACCGACCAGTACGGCGGTCCGATCGAGAACCGCGCCCGCCTGCTGCTGGAAGTCACCGACGCCGTGGTCTCGGTGTTCGGCGCCGGCCGCGTCGGCGTGCACCTGGCGCCGCGCGCTGACAGCCACGGCATCAGCGACAGCGACCTGCCGGCCACCTTCGGCTATGTCGCCAAGGCCCTGGGCGAGCGCAAGATCGCCTTCATCTCGACCCGCGAGCATGAAGCCGCCGACAGCCTGGGCCCGGCGCTGAAGGCCGCCTTCGGGGGCGTCTATTTCGCCAACGAGAAGTTCGACCTCGCGACGGCCAATGCCGCGATCGACGCCGGCAAGGCCGACGCCGTCATGTTCGGCAAGGCCTATATCGCCAACCCGGACCTGGTGGAGCGCCTGCAGAAGAACGCCCCGCTGAACGCGCCGGTCCCGGCCACCTTCTACGCCCCCGGCGCTGAAGGCTACACGGACTACCCGACGCTGGAACAGGTGACGGAAGTCGCCTAACGCAGGCGCGACCGGGGCGTCGGGTCCAGGCGCAGAACCTGGGCCGGGCGCTCCAGGGCGTCCGCGATGTCGGGATCGGCCTCCAGCCAGGCCCGGTCCTCGGCCCTCGAGAACCACACGAGCACCTTCTCGTGCTGCCGCACCGGCAAGCGCGGGAAGGTGTTTTCGCTTGTCTCGGGCACATAGACGCCCAGCGTCGACGCACCCGCCATCGCCGCGCGCTCGGCGAACAGCTGGCCAAAGCCCTCGGCCGAATCCTTCCAGAGATAGAAGATGGTCGCCACGACTAAGCCCCCCGGCTCCGGCGTCTCCCGACGCTCCATGTCGGCGAAAGCCAGCTCCGGCGTCAGGGGTTTGAGCAGCAGGACGTTGTCGTTGTCCAGCAGCAGCGGATTGGCCTCGTCGCGATGCGCCTGCCAGACCGGGCCGAAATAGAAGGCGTTCAGCCCGCGCTCACGCGCTTCCATGTCCGCGAAGCTGCGGATCCAGGTGAAGCGGTTCGGATCGTCCTGGTCACGGAACTGGCCAACCAGGCGCATACCCAGTTCTTCCTGGCTCTCGAAGAACCAGCGCTCGAACACGTCGATCATGTCGTCGCGGCGGCCGGGGACGATCTTGTACTGGCGGAGTTCGAGGACCGTGTTCATGGCCCTGCTTAGATCAGGCTTCGGCGCCCGATCCTGTCAGCAGGCCCTCGGCGATGTAGGCTTGCGCCACGGCCTCAGCGACCTTGATGCCGTCCACCGCCGCCGAAAGGATACCGCCGGCATAGCCCGCGCCCTCGCCGGCCGGGAACAGGCCGGCGGTGTTGAGGCTCTGGAAGTCCTTGCCGCGCGTGATCCGGATCGGCGACGAGGTCCGGGTCTCGACGCCGGTCAGCAGGACGTCGGGATGGTCATAGCCGGCGATCTGGCGGCCGAAGACCGGCAGCGCCTCACGCATGGCCTCGATCACGAAGTCCGGCAGGCAGGCCGACAGGTCCGTCAGGGTCACGCCCGGCTTGTAGGACGGCTGAACCTCGCCCAGCTCGGTCGAGGGCTTGCCGGCCATGAAGTCGCCGACCTTCTGGCCCGGCGCCTGGTAGGTCGAGCCGCCCGCCACATAGGCCAGGCTCTCCCACTTGCGCTGGAACTCGATGCCGGCCAGCGGATGGCCCGGATAGTCGCGCTCGGGATCGATGCCCACCACGAAGCCGGAGTTGGCGTTCCGCTCGTTGCGCGAATACTGGCTCATGCCGTTGGTGACGACGCGGCCCGGCTCGGACGTCGCCGCCACCACCGTGCCGCCCGGGCACATGCAGAAGCTATAGACCGTGCGGCCGTTGGCGCAGTGGTGCGACAGGCTGTAGTCGGCCGCGCCCAGGTCGGGATGGCCGGCGCAGGTTCCGAAGCGCGCCTTGTCCATCCACGACTGCGGGTGCTCGATGCGCACGCCGATCGAGAACGGCTTGGCCTCGATGTGGACGCCGCGCTCGTACAGGACTTCGAAGGTGTCGCGGGCGCTGTGGCCCAAGGCCATGACCACATGCGAGGTCGGCAGGTAATCCTGCCCGGTGATGTGCAGACCCTTCAGCCGGCGCGAACCGTCCTCAGCGACCTCGATGTCGAAGTCCTCGACCCGGTGCTGCCAGCGATATTCGCCGCCCAGGCTCTCGATCAGCGCGCGCATCTGCTCGACCATGTGCACCAGGCGGAAGGTGCCGATGTGCGGATGGGCCTCGGTCAGGATCTCTTCGGGCGCGCCGGCCGCGACGAACTCCTCCAGCACCTTGCGGCCCAGGAAGCGCGGATCCTTGATCTGGCTGTAGAGCTTGCCGTCCGAGAAGGTCCCCGCCCCGCCCTCGCCGAACTGGACGTTGGACTCCGGGTTCAGCTCGCTCTTGCGCCACAGGCCCCAGGTGTCCTTGGTCCGCTCGCGCACGACCTTGCCGCGGTCGACGATGATCGGCTTGAGGCCCATTTGGGCCAGGATCAGGCCGGCGAACAGGCCGCAAGGGCCGGCGCCAATGACGACCGGGCGCGGGCCGTCGAAACCCGCCGGCGCCTTGACCACGAACTTGTAGTCGGTGTCGGGCCTGACACGGACGTGATGGTCGCCCTTGAAGCGCTCCAGCACGGCCGCCTCGTCGCGCAGTTCCACATCGACCGAATAGATCATCAGGATCGCCGCTTTGCGGCGCGCGTCGTGGGCCCGGCGGGCGACGACGTGGCTGATCAGGTCCTCGGACGCGATCCCGAGACGCTCGACAATGGCCGGCGCCATGGCCTCCGGCGCGTGGCCGAGCGGCAGCTTCAATTCCGAAATACGCAGCATGGCGCGCGTCTTAGCCGGAACCGCGCCCGCGCGCCATCCGGGCGAGACGTCGCGGCGTCGCCTTTACCTCCCGCGTAATCGCGCAGCCTCTCTGGCGAGGGCATCAAGAGCGGGCCTGGAGACGCCAGGCGCTTTGCAAGACGGAGACCCGCCATGACCGACGCCGCCCAGATCGCCCAACTTTATGTCGACAGCTGGAACGAGACCGACGCCGAACGCCGCGCCGACCTGATCGCCGCTCTCTGGACCGAAGACGCCCGCTACGTCGATCCGATGATGGCCGGCCAAGGCCGCGCCCAGATCGACGCCCTGATCGCCGGCGTCCACCAGCAGTTCCCCGGCTTCCGCTTCGCCCTGGCAGGTACGCCGGACGGCTACGGCGACAAGGTCCGTTTCTCGTGGACCCTGGGCCCGGACGGCCAGAGCCTGGTCGAGGGCACCGACTTTGGCGTCGTCCAGAACGGTCGTCTCAGCGTGGTGACGGGTTTCCTCGACAAGGTCCCGGCCTAGGCCTTGGGATAGCCGCCGACCTCCTGCTCGTCGTCGATCACCTTGCCCGTCCCGGCCTTCACCTCGCGGATGATCCGGCGATCGACGGCGTCGCGGTCCCAGGGCCGCGCGCCGGCATTGGCCAGCACGTACGCCTCGACCTGGCTGGAGGGCAGCAGCTTCAGCCCCTCCGGCCAGAACGGCGGCTTGGTCAGGTGCTTGATCTTGGGGAACGGGTCGGTGTTGAGGATCCGTACCGGCGGCATCTCGGTGCCGTCGGCATAGTGGGCCGGGTTGTCGAAGGCGTAGAGTTCCAGGTCCCCCTGCCCCTCGACGATCAGGAACGGCAGATCCGGCCGGGTCGAGGCGCCGCCCTTCACGACATTGCCGGCGATCGCCAGCTGGCCGACGCGCCATTGATGGCCGACCCACTCACTGGCGTTCAGGGCGTAGTGCATGCAGCGGGTGCCCGGGTCGTAGATGAAGTTGTTGACCGTCACGGCCTCGACCCCACCCTTGAACAGCTGGTTGCGCTCGCGGTTGTGGGCATAGAGGTTGCGGGCGATCAGCACGTCATAGGCGTTGTCGTGGATCAGGCTGCCCTTGGAGTGCTCGCCCTTGACGTGGCTGGCGTTCGACAGGCCCTCGGCGACGATGTTGTTGCTGAAGGTGATGCGGTGCGAGGTGCCGTCACGCCACTTGGCCGGGTCCTCGCCGCCGGTGAAGCGCGGGCCCGAGGCCGACAGGTTCTCGTCGGTGGCCCAACTGGTCGAGCAATGGTCGACGATGACGTCATAGGCCTTCCAGCAGGTGATGCCGTCGACTTCCCAGCCGCTCTTGCTGGCCTCGCCGTCGCGACCGGCCCGCACGCGGATGTGGCGGACGATGACGTCGTGGCTCTCGATGGCCAGGCTGCCCTTGATCAGGGTGATGCCCGGCGACGGCGCGGTCTCGCCGGCGATGGTCAGGAAGGGCTCGGTGACCTTGATGCTGTGACGCGCCAGGTCGATCACCCCGCCGACATCGAAGACGATCGTGCGCGGCCCCTTGGCGGCGATGGCCTCCCGCAGCGAGCCCGGACCGCCGCCGGCCAGCGTCTTGACCCGGATGACCTTGCCGCCGTCGCCGCCGGGCGTCTTGCCCGCCCAGCCCAGGCGTTCGAACGGCGCCTTGCGGGGCGCGGCCATGACCAGGCCGGGCGTCGCCGCCAGGGCGGCGGCCAGCAGCGTATCGCGTCGGGTGAACATCGAAACCCCTCCCTCTATACTTGTTCTTAAGCGCCGGTCGCCAGCCAGTTGACCGCATTGGCCAGCCACCGCTGTTGCAGCGGCTTGACCATGTCCGGCAGGCGATGGACCAGCACGCGGGCCTTGTCCTTGCGGACGGTGAAGCTGGCCGCGCCGTTCTTGCGATCATGGTCGCGGCTATAGGCGGCGATCACCTCGATACCGTCGCCATCGATGACGAGGCCGTTCGACGGTTGGCCCTCGACCTGATGCAGCACGCTCATGGCCATGTCTGACGGGATGCCGGCGAAGGTCGCGTGCGCGCGAACGAAGTTCCAGTTGCCCATCCACGGCGCGCGCAGCCCGCCGACCTGACCGGCATAGCTGAACAGGCCCAGGCTCTGCAGCTGCTTGGCGACGCCGTCGGCCAGGCCGTCTTCCTGGACCATGGCCAACAGCGGCGTGCCAGCCTTGGCGGCGGCCAGCACCTCGGGCGGCAGTTCGCCCAGGACCACGACCGGCTTCTCGCCCTTCTTGGGCTGAGCCTCGAGGCCGGTCTGCTCGCCCACCTGGCGGCGGATGATCTCGTCGGTCTTCAGACCCGAGGCGACGATGCCGGCGTAACGCACGCCCGGCTTGAAGTCCTCGACCGCGACGTTCGGCAAGGCCGTGAGCTGCTCACGCAGGCTCTTGGCGATGCCCGAGACGCCCAGCTTGATCGGCTTGGCGGGCTTGACCGCGGCGGCCGTCACCCAGATCTCACGATCAGAGACCACGTCGCCGAACGCCACGCGCAGGGTGTTCATCCCGGCGCGGGTCAGGGCCGGCGTATGGAAGCTCTCGGCCAGCAGGTAGCTCAACTGGTCCGGCGTCTGGGCCGGGACCGGCCAGCGACCCAGCTCCTGGACCGCGCCGCCTTCGCCTGCCAGGCTCAGCACGACCTCACCGGTCGCGGCCTGGCCGCTGTCGTTGAAGAACCAGATGTCCAGCTCGGCGGTCTCGCCGGCCGCGTAGGCCAGGGCGCGGGGCTTGGCGATCGCCATGACCGGCCGCAGGGCCTGGCTCATCAGCGTCGGATCGGCCTTGAAGCCGCGCAAGGCGTCGACGATGCCCGAGTGGTTCTCGATCGAGGTGGTCTCCCAGCCCGAGATCGCCGCAACGTCGACCGTCTCGCCCAGGCGGATGTTCTCAAGGTAGTTGCGCCAGGACTCGTAGACCTTGCGGCCCACCGACAGCCACAGCTTCTCGGACGTCGGGAACGCCGACTTGAAGCCCCAGCGCTCGATATAGCTGTTGGTCGCCGCGACGATGTCCTTGTGATCCTGCAGGTCGTAGCTCTTGCCGCCCTTGGCCAGGATCTCGACGACCATGGCCTCGTGGTTGTCGGCCGTGGCGCAGCCCTGCATCTCGCCGAACTCGACGATGAAGGGCTTGCCCTTCTGCATGTGGATGTAGTCGTTCTTGGACTTGTAGAAGCGGTCATACCACTGGTCGCCGGCGCCCTGGTGCTCGACCCACCAGCCGCCCCACTCCTCGACGTCCGAGCGGTAGTAGTGGTCGTTGTACGGCAGGTACATCGCCTGGGCCGCGCCGCGCTTGACGAAGCCGTCGTTCAGCACGACCGCCCGGCTGGGATCCAGGTCGTGCATGGCCTTCAGCACGATCTGCACGTCGGGATTGGCCAGGTTCGCGCCGATCTCGTTCTGCAGGGTGTACTGCACCAGCGACGGCCGCGAGCGGAACGCGCGGACCATGGCCTTGCACTTCTCGAGCAGGAAGTCGCGGCTGAAGGTGTCGGCCTCCGACAGCTTCTCGCCAGGCTTCAGGTCGCGGCCGATGGCGTGGCGGCCGCCGCCGGGCTCCATGACCCGCAGCAGGCCCATCTCGTCCATCGCGTCGAACACCTCGGGCTTGCCGACATTGCGGTGGAAGTGCAGCGCGTTCAGGCCCAGGGCATGGGCCGAGGTGACCTCGCGCTTGGCCAGCTCGGGCGTCGGCCACAGACCGTTGAAGCCCCAATAGCCCCACGAGATCGCCGAATAGAGCCGCACGCGGCGGCCGTTCAGGCGCAGCAGCGCGTCGGTCCCGACGCCGTCGACGCCGAACCAGCGGAAGCCGAACCGCACTTCGCGCGTGTCGACCGCGCTCTTGGCCTCGGTCCAGCGGAAGCGCAGGCGGTGCAGGACGGGGGCCTTCAGATCCCAGATCTGGGCGCTGGGCGCAGAGACCGTGAAGCGGACCCGCAGGCGGTGCTCGTCGAGCGCCTCGACAGCCTCGACCGTGACGGCGGCCGCGACCGGCGCGCCCCTATCGTCGGTAAGCTCGACGGCGGCCTTGGTCTTCAGCTTGTCCAGGCCGGCCTTGGGCAGCGGCTTGTCGAGCACGACCTCCATGAAGCCGGTGACCTGACGGGCGTTCGGCGTGTTCAGCACCCAGGCGTCGTCGATCCGCGCCGCGCGCGGGTGGACGCTCAGGGTCAGGCCGCGATCGATGCCGCCAAAGCCGTGCGAGGCGAAGAACTTCAGCTTGCCCCACATCATGGTCGTGGAGTCGCGCCAGTCGAAACGGCCGCCCGGATTGGTGATGCGGATCGACAGGCGGTTGGCCTCGCCGGGCTTCATGGCGTCGCTGAGATCGCAGTGGATCGGCAGCTCCGACATGATCGAATAGCCGACCAGCTGCTCGTTCAGGAACACCTCGGTCCGCATGCGCGCGCCGCGGATGTTCAGGAACACCCGCTGGCCCTTGGCCGAGGCCGGGATATCGATGGTCCGGCTCCACCACGACACACCCTTATAGGCGCCGTACTTCGGAACGTCGTCGTCCTCGGCGTAGCGATATTCGTCGGCGCCATAGGGCCGCGTGCCGAACGCGCCCCAGAAATGCTGCTCGACCGTGGTCGGCAGGGTGACGCTGATCGCCTCGCCCGAAGCCAGGGCGCCCCAGCCGCCGGTCGGCGGGTTCACCGGCAGCTTGGCTAGCTCGAACGTCCCCGGCAGGTGGATGACGTCGTCCTTCCAGGCCGCGCCCTGGTCGATCCAGAGCCGCCAGCCATCGTCGGGGATGGCCAGGGTCGGTTCAGCGGCGAAGCCAGTCGTTGGAGTCAAGCCCGTAGCGGCGGCGACGCCCAGGCTGGTGGTCAGGAAGCTGCGGCGGTCGAGACGCATGGGATACTCGTGCTTAGGGGTTCCAGCCGTCAGAGCCGGCCAGGAATTTACGACGATCCCAGGCCTTGGCCTGGGCGTCGGTCAGCTGATGGGTGCGCGGCTCGCGGGTCTTGGGGCTGGCCCCCGGGCCGGTCGAGGCGTACTCGGCGAAATAGGCCGTGTTCAGCGTGTCGGTCTTGCCCGGCGTCCACTCGCGCCAGCCGGCGGGATCCAGCGGGGCCTCGATGCGCGAGCGCATGAAGATCACCGTGGCCAGCGGCCGCCAGGCGCGACCGAAGAAGATGCCCGTGGCGTCCTTGTCGGCGGTGATCAGGGTGCGGTCGAAGACATAGGCGCTGTCCTGGTCGGGCCTGACCTTGCTCTGCGCCGTGATCATCACGCTCTGGTGGGCGATGCCGTGGATGTGGCAGCGGTCGAAGAACGCCTTGGCGTCGCCGAAGATGAAGTCGACATGGCCCTCGACATAGCAGTCCTTGAAGTACTGCCGGCTGGGCTTGTCCTTCTTGGACGCGGCGTACAGCGTGTCCTGGGCGCCGAGCAGACGCACCTTCTCCAGCACGGCGCGGTCGGCGGTGATGGCCAGGGCCACGGCCTGAGAGGGCTGCGGGTCCTTCAGGTGGTAGTCGTTCTGGATCGTCAGGTTCTTGGCTCGGAAGCCGTCGCCCGTGACGTTCATCGTGAACGACTTGAAGGTGCCGCCAGCGGTGCGGGCGCCGTCGCTCCAGACGATGACCACGTCCTGCGGCTTGGCGCCCTTGCCGACCAGGCGGACGTTCGGCTTGGCGATCGTCACCTTCTCCCGGTACTCGCCGGGCTGAAGCTCGATCGTACCGCCATCGGCCGGCAGAGCGTCCACGGCGGCGGTCAGGGTCTTATAGGTGGCCTTGGGGCCGACCCGCAGGGTCTCGGCGAAGGCGCCGTTGCTGAGGGCTGTGGCCAGCAGCAGGCCCAGGAACAGACGCTTGCCGATCATGCGCGCACCAGGGCGCCGTTGCGCACCACGAGGCGAGCGCTCTGGCCCTTTTTGAGCGCGACCTTCAGGGTCGAGCCGGAATGGACCACGGCATGCTCGCCATCGGCCTTGGCCGTCAGCACCGCCTCGGAGAGCTTGCCGCCAGCCCAGCGGACATCGACGCCGACCGCGCCGCGCGCCCGCAGGCCCGTCATATGGCCGGTCGGCCAGGCCGACGGCAGGGCCGGCAGCAGGTAGATGCAGTCGTTGCGGCTTTGCAGGACCATCTCGGTCATGCCCGAAGTCCCGCCGAAATTGCCGTCGATCTGGAACGGCGGGTGGGCGTCGAACATGTTCGGATAGGTCCGCTCGGGACCCAGCAGCAGCTTCAGGATGCTGTGGGCATGGTCGCCCTCGCCCAGCCGCGACCACAGGTTCAGGCGCCAGGCGATGGCCCAGCCGGTCGAGAGGTCTCCACGTGTCACCAGGGTCGTCTTGGCCGCCGCTGCCAGCTTCGGCGTGGTGTCGACCGAGATCTGGTCCGACGGGAACAGGCCGTACAGGTGCGAGACGTGGCGGTGGTGGATGTCGCTGGCGTCGGCGTCCCAGTCCTCCTGCCACTCCTGCAGCTGGCCGTCCTTGCCGATCTTATACGGGGCCAGCTTGTCACGCGCCGCCTTCAGCTCGGCGACGAAGGCCTCGTCCGCGCCCAGGATGGCTTCGGCCTTCAGGCAGTTGTCGAACAGGTCGCGGACGATGGCCTGGTCCATGGTCGGGCCGGCCACGATCGACGAGCCATGGCCGTGGTTGTTCTCCGGCGAGATCGACGGGTTGGTGACCAGAACCCCGAACTTGGGATCGACCACCAGGGTGTCGAGGAAGAACCGCGCCGAGCCCTTCATCAGCGGATAGACCCGCTCGAGATAAGCCTTGTCGCGATTGTAGTCGTAGTGGTCGTAGACGTGCTTGCACAGCCAGGCGCCGCCGGTCGGCCAGACGCCGAACTTGGCGCCGTCGATCGGCGCGGTGGCGCGCCAGAGGTCGGTGTTGTGGTGGGTGACCCAGCCGCGTGCGCCGTACATGGCCTTGGCCATCCGGGCGCCGGTCTCCGAGATGTCCTTCACCAGCGCGATCAGCGGCTCGACCAGCTCCGGCAGGCTGGTCGGCTCGGCCGGCCAGTAGTTCATCTCGGTGTTGATGTTGATCGTATATTTGCCGCCCCAGGGCGCGAACGTCTTGTCGTTCCAGATGCCCTGAAGGTTGGCCGGCTGGCTGCCCGGGCGCGAGCAGGCGATCAGCAGGTAGCGGCCGTACTGGTAGTACAGCGCCGCCAGCGACGGATCGTCGGTGGTCGGCGACTGCTTGATGCGCTCATCGGTCGGCAGCAGGTCGGCGCGGGTGCGGCCGAAGTCGACGCCAACGCGGCGGAACAGGCCCCGGTGATCGGCCTGGTGCTCGGCCAGCATCTTGGCCCACGGCTTGGTCGCCAGCTTGGAGAGCGTCGCCTTGTTCAGCGCCGCCGGATCGCCCGACACGTCGTCATAGCGGCGATAGCTGGTAGCGGCCGCGATCAGCAGCAGCACCTCGTCGGCGCCCTTGACCGACAGCACACCGCCCTGCCCGCTGACCTTGCCGCCCTTGACGCGGACATCGACGCGGCACTCGAACTTCAGCTTGGCGTCGATGCCCTGCGAGGGTTCGTTGATCCCGGCCAGGACCAGCTGTGCGCCCTCGACCGACGAGACCGGCTTGGACTTAAGCGGGCTGGCGAAGGACAGGTCGACGCTGATCGCGCCCTTCTTGCTGGCCGTCAGGCGCACAGCGATCACGCCATCCGGCGCGCTGCCGATCACCTCGCGGACATAGCGCACGCCGCCGACCGTGAAGCTGGTCGTAGCGATCGCGCCATCGATATCCAGGTCGCGGACATAGTCGCTCCCAGCCTCGCCCAGCCCTGGGAAGTCCAGCTTCAGGTCGCCGATCGTCTGGTACGACATCTGGCGCTTGGGCAGGCCCATGAACTTGGCGTCGGCCAGTTCGGTGGCCTTGGCGTATTCGCCGGCGTTGATGAGCTTGCGGATCTCCGGCAACGCGCTGTTGGCCTCCGGATTGATCGGCTCATACGGACCGCCGGCCCACAGGGTGTCTTCGTTCAACTGCAACCGCTCGGCCGCCACGCCGCCGAAGATCATCGCCCCCAGCTTGCCCGAACCGACCGGCAGGGCCTCGACCCATTCCTTGGCGGGCTGGCGGTACCACAGGCGCAGCGGTCCCGCCTTGGCCTGGGCCCGCGCCGGCGCGGCGGTCAGGGCCGAGGCGGCGCCCAGGACGGCGAGCGTAGAGCGGCGGGTCAGGGTCATCGAAGGCCTACTGGATCAGGTAGCGGCGCAGGGCCGGCACGGATTTCGACAGCTCGTCGGTGACGATAGCCGAGAAATAGTCAGCGCCCACGACGCCCAGGTGGGTGTAGTCGAACGACAGCTTGGCTTGGCCCATTGGCTCGACCGTGGCGTTGTTCTGGGCAACGGACGGCGCGCCCGGAGCGACCGGAACGCCTGTGCTGGCGGCGATGGTCGTGCCGGTCTTGGTCGCCGCCTCAAGCACCTCGGTTGAGGGCGGACGCTGGGCGAACTTCATGGCCTCGACCGGTCCCATGGCCTGGACAGCGGCCTGGCTACGGGCGTGCAGATCCACCACCGGCGTGCCCGTTTCGGCCGCGACCTTGCGGACCGCGTCGGCCCAGGGACCCAGGTCATCCAGCAGCTTGCCGTCCTTGAACGAGCGACGGGTCAGCGGCGTGACCAGGATCGGCTTGCCGCCCGCCGCCCGCACCTCATCCACGTAGCGCTTCATGTTGACCGGGAACTCGGTCGCCAGGTCCGTCGAGCGGCCCGGCTTGCCCGGCTGGTCGTTGTGGCCGAACTGGATCAGCACATAGGTGTCGGTGAAGCCGCCCGACTTGATCTCGTCCATGGCCAGCGCCCACGAGCCCTCGGCGCGGTAATTGCCGCTGGAACGGCCGCCGCGCGCCAGGTTGATGCAGGCGGCGAAGGACGTGACATGCCAGCCGCAGAAGCTGGGGCCCCAGCCACCTTGCACGGCGCTGGTGGAGTCCCCGACCAGCACGATCTTGATGGCCCGGAACTTCGGCGGCGTGACATCAACCGCCTGGGCCTGGACAGCCAGCGGCGTCAGCGCCAGGGCGGCGGCCAGTGCCAGGGCCTTCAAACGCATGGATTACTCCGAAGAAGATGAGCGGCGTCGGGGACCGACGCCGCCCCAGTTGGCACCTCGGGAGGAGGTGGTCTCGAACGCCTAGGTCCGGCCGACAAAACGCTGTCGGCCCGGGACGCTGGAGGCGGTGATTTCGGGATGGGCGGAGAGGGAATCGCGGATGGCCGAACGGCGCGGCGCGCGCTGTGGCGTAGTCATCATTCCCTCCCCAACTGGCGGCCATCCAGGGGCCGTTCTCACCGGATCTCTGTCACCGGTGTCATGGAGATAAGCATGCCCAGAGAACTGGAAAAAGCGGAAAGTTACCGGTAACTTGTAGAAATATCGGAACTTTCCTTGCCCTCGCGAAACTAGATTTCAACAACGTTTCATGCCCGCCGATCCGCACAAAAAAGTTCGGGATTGGCCGCAATTGTCCGACAAGCCATTGATCGGCGCGACGATCCCCCGCATCGTCGCCGGCAACAAGGATACCGAGAACAATCGGGGAGTGGCGGTGTCCGGGGCGGAGCGGCCGAAGCGTCGAATCGTTGAGTGTGTGGTTTGGCGTAATCGGGCCGCCCACGCGCTTGCGCGCACCCTATGAGAACGCCCCAGACGCTTGGACTGGCGACGGCTCTGGCCGCGCTCCTGGCCGCCGTTCCGGCCCTGGCCGCGCCTAGTCCGACCACCTATGCCTTCGACCAACCCGCCCAGCCCCTGGCCCGCGCCCTGCTGGCGGTGTCCGAGCGCACCGGCGTCGTCGTCCTGGCCCCGGCCGCCCTCGTCGCCGGCCGACAGGCGCCAGCCCTCCACGGAAACCTGTCGCTGCCCACGGCCCTCTCGACCCTGCTGGTAGGATCGCGACTGACCTTCGTGATCGGCGCCGACGGGGTAGTCACGATCATCGCCGCGCCACAGGCCATCCGACCGACCAAGCGCCCTCTCCCGCTCCCATCCGTTCCGCACCGGTTCGATGATGAGCCGCCCGCCGAGGTCGCGCCGGTCAGCGTCACGGCCATCGCCAATGCCGACCTGCCGGCCTACCTCAAGCGCCGTACGCCCTCGCCCGTCGACATCCTGACCGAGGACGAGATCGCCCGCTCCGGCGCGATCAGCCTGGGCGACGCCCTGCGGGAGCTGCCTGGCGCGGCGGCGGTCAGCGACGGCGGTGAGACCCGTCAGATCGCCCTGCGTGGCACGGCCAGCCGCTTCACCCGCGTGCGCATCAACGGCATGGAGACCCTGGCGACCTTCGGCGGCGCCAATGTCGGCGGCGGCACCAATCGCGGCCGGGCGTTCGACTACAACGTCTTCGCCGCCGACCTCTTCCGGCAGATCAAGGTGCAGAAGACCGCCACCGCCGATGTCGACGAAGGCTCGCTGGGGGCCACGGTCGACATCCGCACCCGCTCGGCCTTCGACCTGCGTGACAAGAGCGTCTTGCTGTACGGCGAGCAGAGCTGGAACAGCCGCGCCGACCGCCTGGCCCCGCGCGGCTCGATCGTGGTGTCGCGACGCCTCGCCGACGACCGGCTGGGCGTGCTGGTCTCGGCCGCCTATTCGCGCCGCTACGCCGTCGACGCCGGGACCACGGCCGGCGGCTGGCAGACGGGCGATGCGCTGTATCCCGGCTTCGGCGGAACGCGAGGCAGCGCCAGCCTGGATCAGGTCAACGCCGCCCTACACGCCCGCATTCCGCGCCTGGAGCTGATGACCGCCGACCAGTCGCGCCTGGGCCTGACCGGCGCCCTGGACTGGCGCCCCTCGGATCGCACCCGCGTCTCACTGGACCTGCTGTACGCCAGCCTGCGCGCCCGGCGGCACGAATATCTGCTGGAAAGCTTCACCTTCCGCACCGCCGGCCCCTGCGGCCCGACAGCAGCGCCGATCTGTGGGCTGAACGCGGTGACCGCGATCGATCCGGTGATCCGCACCGGCAAGGGCCCCGACGTCCTGCTGGCCGGCGTCTTCGATGGCGTCGATGTGAAGTCCGAGTCCCGCTACGACGAGCTCGACACCATCTTCCGCCAGGCCACCTTGTTGGCGACCCACCAGCTGGCCTATGGGATCGAGGCCACAGCGCTGCTGGGCTTTTCGCGCTCGGACTTCAGCAACCCCGTGCAGAACACCCTGCACATGGACCAGTACGGCGTGGACGGCTTCGTCTACGACTTCCGCGACGCCTCGCGCCCGTACATCGGCTACGGGGACGCGGTGTTGGACAAACCCTCGGCCTGGACGCTGTCGGAGGTCCGCGACGATCCCAACTGGGTCGACAACAGCTACAAGACCGCGGGCCTGGACCTGAAAGGCGTGGCGCGCGGCTTGGAATGGCGCGCGGGCGTGCTGCACAAGGATTACCGGACACAGGCCGTCAGCCTGTCGCGATCCGATGGCACGACCGCCAATCTGAACGGCCTGATCCCGGCCGCCTTGGCAGGCGTGCCGATCGGTGACTATGCGCGCATGGTCGGCGCTGGCGCCTCGTTCGGCGCGGTGAACCCGCCCAGCCAGTGGCTGGCGCCGGACATCTTCCGGGGCCTGGCTCTGCTGCGCCAGGCCTGCGCCCAGGCCGGCTGCGACGCCTTCCACCTGGGGCCCGAACCCGCCGCGGCCACCAACTACGCGATCGGCGAGCGCGACGACGCCGCCTACGTCCTGCTCTCGCGCCCCCGCCAGAACGATGGCCGACTGTGGGGCGATGTCGGCCTGCGCCTGGCGCGGACCGCGCAGGACGCCCGCGGTTCGCAGGTCCAGGCCGACGGAACGTTGAAGCCGGTCCGCGCCAAGCGCAGCTATGTCGACCTGCTGCCGTCGGCCAACCTTGTCTGGGAGCCGGCCGACGACCTGACCGTGCGGATGGGCGCGGCGCGGGTCATGGTGCGTCCGGACCTGCGCAGTCTGCGCCCCGGCTTCACCATCTCGACGCCCAGCCTCAAGAGCGTCTCGGCCGGCGATCCGAACCTGACACCCACCCGCGCCACGACCTTCGACCTGGGCGCGGAATGGTACGCGCCGAACGGCGGCGCGGTGACGGTTTCGGCCTATCACAAGGCGATCGCCTCGATCATCCAGCAGACCTACAGCCCGCCGGCGCCGTTCTCGACCAACCCCTACGGCCTGCCCGACAGCGTCGCGGCCGAGGCGTGTGGCAGCACGCCCGGATGCGATCCCGCCCTGCCGATCTGGCAGTTCGTGCGCCCCGCCAATACCGGCAAGGGCCGACTGAGCGGGATCGAGATCTCCGGCATGACGCCGCTGGGCGCGCCGGGCTCGCCCCTGGCCCGTTGGCGGCTGCAGGGCTCACTGGCCTATACGCGCTCCAAGGTGCTCTACCGGATGCCGAACGGCGCGATGGAGACGATCCAGGACTCGCTGGGCGGGCCGCGCTTCGTGGGCAATCTGGCGCTGAACTATGACGGCCGCCGCCTGGACGCGCGGGCCGGTGTCAGCCACCGCGGTCGTTACCTGGGCGCGGTTCCGGCCGTGACCGGTGGTGACGCCGAGGGCTTCGACGCCCTGACCACGGTCGACATCTCAGTGCGCTACAAGATCTCGCCACAGCTGACCTTGGCGGCCGACCTGGCCAACCTGACCGACGCGGTCGCCCGCCAGTTCATCGACCGCAGCCGCATCCCCAACTACCAGCACCGCACGGGCCGGGATTTCCGGCTGGGGCTACGCTACCGATACCGCTAGCGCTGGTCGGCCAGGGCGAAGATCTGGCGCATCGCCAGCCACTTCTCGCCGTCGGGCGCGCCGGGCACTGGCTGCTGGAATTCCCACATCAGGCGCTCCCAGGCCTGGACGTCTTCCGACGCCATGTCGGCGGTGGCCTTGGCCTGCGCCGAGAAGGCCGGGCCGGTCTCCATGATCATGAAGAGGCGCGCTCCCAGCCGCCAGATCTGCATGTCGCGGATATCGGCCGCGCGGATCGAGGCGATCACGGCGGCCGGCACGGCGCCTGGCGCATGCCAGGCCTCGTAACGTTCGATCAGCGCCAGGTCGTCCTTGAGGTCGAGGGCCAGGCACTGGCGCATGTCAGTTGATCCAGCCGCCGTCGATGATGTGGATCTGGCCGGTGGTAAAACTCGACTCGTCGCTGGCCAGGTACAGGGCCAGTTGCGCAAGCTCCTCGGCCTTGCCGAGGCGGCCCATGGGCTGGCGGGCGGTGAAGGCCTTGTGGGCGGCTTCGTAGTCGCCGGTGTCTGCCAGGCGCTGGTTCAGAGACGGCGTGTCGACCGTGCCCGGGCAGATGGCGTTGCAACGCACGCCCTGCCCCACGAAGTCGGCCGCCACGGCCTTGGTCAGGCCGATCACAGCCGCTTTGGTGGCCCCGTAGGCAAAGCGGTTGGGCACGCCTTTGATCGAGCTGGCCACCGAGGCCATGTTGACGATCGAGCCCTTGCCCGCCGCCAACATGGCCGGCAGGAAGGCGCGGATGGTGCGGTACTGGGCCGTGACGTTGATGTCGTTCGAGAACGCCCAGGCCTTCTCGTCGCAGTCCAGGATCGTACCGGCATGGACATAGCCAGCGCAGTTGAACAGCACGTCGATCGCGCCCAGCTCGGCGGCCAGGGCGTTGATGGCGTCCAGGTCCAGCACGTCCAGGCGGCGGCCTTCACAGCCCTCGACCTTGGCCAGAAGCTCTTCGTTGAGATCTGTCGCGATCACCCGTGCGCCTTCGCGGGCGAACAGCTCGGCGCTGGCCTTGCCGATGCCCTGCGCCGCCGCCGTTACCAGCGCGGTCTTTCCGGTCAGTCGTCCCATGATACGCCCCTTAACTCGCGCGCCGCAGCGGCAGGCAGGCCGGACCGATCGGGTCGAAGGCCTTGTAGGTGAGGATGAATTCCTGGTGGCCCAGCGCCTCGGACGCCGTCCGCTCGCCGCCGGCCACGGCCAGAACCAGGTCGAAGATCTCGTCGCCGACCTCGTCCAGCGTGCCCCGACCTTCCATGATCCGGCCGGCGTCGACATCCATGTCGCCCGTCAGCTTGCGGTAGGTCTCGGGGTTGGCGCAGACCTTGATCACCGGCGAAACGGCCGAGCCGACGACCGAGCCGCGCCCGGTGGTGAACAGGGTCAGGTGGGCCCCGCAGGCGATCAGTTCGACGATCTCGGCATTGTCGGAGATGTTGGGAAAACCGAACCGCACCTCGCCGTCGGGCACTACGTCCAGCAAGTAGAGCCCGCCTGAGGGCGGCAGGTCGCCGGGCTTGAGGATGCCGACGATCGGGGCCGAGCCCGACTTGGAATAGGCCCCCATCGACTTTTCTTCCTGGGTCGTCAGGCCGCCTTCGGCGTTGCCGGGTGCGAAGCTGCCGTAGCCCATGACCGTATAGTAGGCCTCGGCCTTGCGGACGCTGGCTTCCAGTTCGGCGCCCAACTCGGGGGTGATGGCCCGGTCGGCCATGATCTTCTCGCAGCCGACCAACTCGCCTGTCTCCTCGAACACGCAGCCCGCCCCGGCCGCGCCCAGACGGTCGAAGGCCCGGCCAACGGCGGGGTTGGCGGTGATGCCGCTGGTGCCGTCCGAACCGCCGCAGATGGTGCCGATGACCAGCTCGGAGACATCCATCGGAACGCGCGACGTCTGGTCAGCGACCGCCTTCAGGCGCGCCACGGCCTCGACGCCCTTGCGGATGGTCTCGGCGGTGCCGCCGCTCTCCTGGATGACCAGGGTCTCCACGGGGCGGCCGCTGGCGACGATGGCCGCGCGCAGGGCCTCGCGGTTGAAGCTCTCGCAGCCCAGCGAGATCAGCAGCACGCCGCCGATGTTGGGGTGCGTGCCAATCGCCTGCATGACCTTCAGGGCGTAAGCGTTTGGATAGCAACCCGGAAAGCCGATCAGGTGGACGTCAGGGTGGTCGCTCTTGGTGACGATGGTCCGTGCGACGTGGTGGGCGCACTCGACCAGATAGGCCACGGCCACGACGTTGCGGATGCCCTTGCGGCCGTCGGCGCGCAGGTAGCCCTGGATGCTCATCAGCTTTCACCCGTGGCCAGCCGAGTATGGCTGGCGATGTAGTCGCTCTTCATGTTGTGCATGTGGACGTGCTCGCCTGCCGCCGCTGCGGCGGTCATCGAGCCGATCGGCGCGCCGTACTTCAGGATCTTCTCGCCAGCGACCAGCGCGCGGCGGGCGATCTTGTGGCCGACCGCGACGTCACCTGGCGCGACCAGTTCGGCACCATCGATCTCGATCGTCTGGCCCGCCTGGATCGGTTCGGCCAGCACCAGGACGTTGTCGTCGGGATGCAGCAGGATCGGCTTCATGCGGCGGCTCGCGTGGCAGGGGCGTCGGTGCGGATCAAGCCCTCGCCTCTCAGATCGGACCAGAGCGCGTCCGGAATAGTCATGTCCAGCCAGCGTGTTGCGTCGACGACCTGATCCGGCGTCGACATGCCTGGAATGACGCTCAGCACCGCCGGATGGGCCAGCGGGAACTGCAGCGCCGCCGCGGCCAGCGGCACGCCGTGCGCGGCGCAGACCCGGCGCAGGCGCTCTACCCGCTCGACGATCTCGTGGGGCGCGGCCTCGTAGTTGTAGTGCAGCGTCCCGCCGGTCTCGACCAAGGCGCCGGAGTTGAACGGACCGCCGACGATGACGCCGACGCCGCGCGAGACACAGCGCGGTAGGAAGTGCTCCAGCGCCGTCTGCTCCAGCAGCGTGTAGCGGCCGGCCAGCAGGAAGACGTCGACATCGGCGTGGTCCAGGATCTCCTCGCAGACCGCCTGCTCGTTGACGCCCAGGCCGATCGCGCCGACCACGCCGCTGTCCTTCAACTCGCGCATGGCCTGGTAGCCGCCTTCGAGGAAGTCGCGCATATGGCGGGCATGGGCGTCGCCATGGGTTGCGCGACCTAGGTCGTGGGCCAGCAGGACATCGACCCGGTCGCGCTTCAGGCGGCGCAAGCTGTCCTCGAAGGACCGCAGGACGCCGTCGCGGGTGTAGTCGAACACCGGCTCGAACGGCGCGGCGTCGACGAAGCCGTGGCGCTCGCGCTCGGCGGTCTGGATCGGCTCAAGGCGACGGCCGACCTTGGTCGAGATCATCACATCTCGGCCGCCCAGAACCTCGCCCAGGCGCGTCTCGCTGAGGCCGAAGCCGTAGTGCGGGGCAGTGTCGAAATAGCCGATGCCGGCGGCCAGCGCGGTGTCGATCACCGCATGCGCGTCAGCGTCCGAGACGGGCGCGTAAAGATTGCCGACGGCCGCGCCGCCGAACCCCAGGCGCGGCAGGCGCGCCAAGGTTTCCGACCGCTGTGCGTCGTCCATCATCTGCGCTTCCATCCCGTTTATTTATAAAATCGATCTTGCTGATAAAATTCCATTCCGGGCGCGGCAAGTCAATCGACGGCCGCCCGAAAACCTCGCCCACCTAGGCCGTCGGCCGGATCTCGCTGGTGATCTCGGCGGCGGCCTTCTGCAGGGCCGCGACAGTGTCGGCCATGGGGACGGCGGACGGCGTATCGACATAAGGACAGGTCAGGGCCGCCGCCACGCCGTCCGGGCCATGGATGGGCACCGACAGGTCGACCACGGCCTTGGTGACATAGCTGTCGGCGCGGACATGGCCGTCGCTGCGAGCCTGGGCGGCGCTGGCCTGGAAGGCCTTCCAGGTCGCGGCCGAGGTCCCACCCTTCAGCGTCTCGTCCCAGCGCGCGCGGATGCCGTCCGGCTGGAAGGCGTAGAGCACCAGGCCCGAGGTCGCCTCCACGATCGGGCGGCGATAGCCGACCCGGACCGAGAACCCCTGGTCGCCCGGCGCCTCGATGCGGGCGACGACGACCATCTGGTCGCCGCTGGCCACGGCCAGGTGGCACGACTGGCCGACCTTCTGGGCGACCGCGCGCATGACCGGCAGGGCGGCCTCCAGCAGATCCTTGGCCGGGGCGCGGGTCATGCCCAGGGCGAACAGCTTGTTGGTCAGGACGAGGCCATCCTCGTCGGCGGCGCGACCGACATAGCCGCGCGCCTCCAACACCTGGACCATCCGAAACAGCTCGCTGGACGAGCGGTCCAGGGCGTTGGAGATCTGGGCCAGGGTCAGGCCGCCGCGATGGGCGGCCAGCAGTTCCAGCACGTCGAGGCCCTTCTCCAGGGCGGGCGCGCGGTATTCTCGCTTCTTGGCGGGCACGTCGGACATGTCTTCCTATAAGCGATAGAATCGCCGCGCCGTCTCGCCGAATAGCGCTGCTTGGTGCTCCGGCGGAACCCAGGCCTCGCACATGGCGCGCCAGGACGGATAGTCGCCGGCCAGGTTCAGCACCGGCCAGTCGCTGCCCCACATCAGGCGGTCGGGTCCGAAGACCTCGATCAGGTGGGCGGCAAAGGGCGCGACGACCTCGGCGGTCGGTGTGTCGCCGGCTTCGGTCAGCAGGCCTGAGAGCTTACAATGGACGCCGGGTTGCTCGGCGAGCGCCGCCATCTGCTCGCGCCAGGGATCCAGGCGCCCTGCCACGATCTCGGGCTTGGCGCCGTGATCGATGACGACGCGCAGCTCCGGCCAGCGACGGACTAGGTCCAGCATGGCCGGCAGGTGGCGCGGCTTGACCAGGGCGTCGAAGGACAGGTCCGCCGCGATCATCGCCTCGATGGCGGGCGCCAGCTTCGGGTCGAGAATCCAATCGCTGGCCAGGTCCTGCAGCATCGGCCGCAACCCCATCAGCCACGGGTCTCGCGCCAGGGCCGCGATCCGCTCTGGCGCATCAGATGCGGCCAGGTCGGTCCAGCCGACAACGCCCAACGCCAGCGGGTCTGCGGCAGCCAGGCTCAGCAGCCATACCGTGTCGCGTTCACTCGGCTGCGATTGCACGAGCACGACGCCAGAAAGATCATTAAAATTAGAAACTTGCTTCAGATCTCTGAGACTAAAGTCGCGATGGATCGCCGGCAGGTCCGGCGTCGGCCATTCGTGGTCATTCTCGCCAATGCGCCAAACATGGCAGTGAGCGTCGATCAGCACGCGACGATGGCCTTGATGACGCCGGCCGAGGGCTCCATCCAGCCCGGCAAGGCTGCTGGAAGATCTTTCAGCAAAGCACTGTGTGTATTGAGTTGTTTCGTCGGCACCTGCCCCGCACGGATCGCGGCCAGTACGTGATCGAAGTCCTCCAGCGTGGCGTTGCGGCTGGCCAACAGCGACATCTCGCGCTTGTGGAACTCGGGGTCCGAGAAGGTGATGTCGGCCGCGACGACCGAGATCAGCACATAGGTCCCGCCGTGGCCGACATAGGCAAAGCCCTGCTGCATGGCCGCGGCGCTGCCGGTCGCGTCGAACACCACGTCGAAGAAGACGCCGCCGGTCATCTCGGACAGCAGCGCCGGCGTGTCATCCGAGAGACCCACCACGCGGTCGGCGCCGAGATGCTGATGGCAGAACACCAGCCGATCAGCCCGCGCGTCCAGCACCGTAACGTTCGCGCCGGCCAGCTTGGCGAACAGGGTCGCGGCGATGCCGATCGGCCCCGCCCCGACCACCAGCACCGATTGGCCCGGCTCGATCCGGGCGCGGCGAACGGCGTGGGCGCCGATGGCCAGGAACTCGACCATGGCGGCCTCGTCCAGGGAGACGCCCTCGACCTTGCGCACGAAGCCGGCCGGCACGGCCAGGTACTCGCAAAGCCCGCCATCCATGTGCACGCCCAGCACGCGGATGTTCATGCAGCAGTTGAGCTTGCCCTTGGCGCAGGCCGCGCACGTCCCGCACGACAGGTAGGGCATGACATAGGCGTGGTCGCCTTGCGCGAGGTCACTGCCGTCCGGCGCCGAGACCACCTCGCCAGAGAGCTCATGGCCCATGACGCGCGGATAGCTGAGATAAGGCTGCGTGCCGCGATAGATGTGCATGTCGGTGCCGCAGATCCCGACCCGGCGCACGCGCAGCAGCACCTCGTCAGGACCGGGCGTCGGCGCGGGCCGTTGCTCGAGCTTGAGCTCACCCGGCGCGGCGCAGACCAGCACATCCATCATCCTCAGTGACCTCCGGCCAGCACGGCGTCGTGCGCGGAGACCTCACGGCGCTTGGCGGTCAGGCCGAAGAGACCAACAACCGCGAAGCAGACGCACGGCACCAGGATCGCGAAGTGGATAGCGCTGGCGTCCGAGATCGCCCCCATCACCGCCGTCAGGACCGCCCCGCCGATGATGCTCATCACCAGGAAGGACGAGCCGGTCTTGGTCAGCGGCCCCAGCCCCTTGATCGAGCTGGCGAAGATGGTTGGGAACATGATCGACATGAAGAAGCTGGTCGAAGCCAGCGCCAGCAGGCCCAGATGTCCGCCGATGGCGACGGCGACCAGGGTCAGGCCGACGTTGGCCGCCGCGAACACCGCCATCAGGCGCGAGGGATCGACCTTGCTCATCAGCGCCGTGCCGGCGAAGCGCCCGGCCATGAAGCCGACCAGCGACCAGGACAGATAGGCTGCGGCGGTCTTCTCGCCCATGCCCGGCACCTGGTCCTGGGCGTAGCGGATCATGTAGCTCCACACGCCCACCTGGGCGCCGACATAGAAGAACTGGGCCGCCACGCCAAACAGGAAGCGCGGGCGCGCAAACAGGCCCAGGATCGGCTTGTCGACGCGCTCGTCATGCTGGTCCGCTTCAGTCGGGCGGCTGGCCTGGGGCGGGAACTTGGTGATCGCCACCAGCACCACCCACAGGATCACGACGCCGGCGATGATCAGGTACGGAAGCTGGGTGGACTTGGCCTCGACCGCTTGGAACGCCGACAGCTGGGCCGGGGTCATGGCCGCGAATTCGGCCTTGGTCGGCTCCACGCCCGAGAGAATGAACTGACGCCCGACGACCACGGCGGTGATCGCGCCCAGCGGATTGAAGGCCTGAGCCAGGTTCAGGCGCTGCTCGGCCTTGGCCGGGTCGCCTAGCACCGTGATCAGCGGATTGGCCGAGGTCTCCAGGAACGCCAGGCCCGAGGCGATGACGAACAGGGCGCTGAGGAAGAACTCGTAGCGGCGCAGCTCGGCGGCCGGCCAGAACAGCAAGGCCCCAGCCCCGAACAGCACCAGCCCCACGATCACCGCGGCCTTGTAGCCATAGCGGCGCATCAAGAGACCGGCCGGCAGGGCCAGGAAGAAGTAGCCCAGATAGAACGCCGACTGCACCAGACCCGACTGCAGGTCGGTCAGGAAGAAGGCCTTCTTCAGGTGGGGAATCAGGACGTCGTTGAGGTTGTTGGCGACGCCCCACAAGAAGAACAGGGCGACGATCAGCACCAACGGCGCCCAGCCCGTACGCGGGCTCGAGCCTTGAGACATGGATGTTTCCTCCGGCGCCTCTTTTGGTCGAGCGCCTGGAGCAATGGACATCATATATGAACTAGATGGTCAAATATGAAATCACGGGAGCGCCGTCGGCGACGGCGCTCCCGCAAGCGGCTATTCGACAGCGACGACCACAACCGACTTGGACGGGATATCCAGCGTCAGCTTGTCGCCCGACAGTTTCGCGCCCTTGAACGCGACCGGCGCCACAGTGGGCTTGGCGCCGAAGGCGTTCATGGCGTCCATCTTGTCGGCGGTCAGCACCAGGCCCGACACGGCCTTGGCCTTCAGCGCGCCAAGGGCCACCGAGAGCTTCAGGCTGTCGTCCGGCGCCATGTTGGCGATGGCGATATAGGTCTTGCCGTCCTTGCCCTTGGCGGCCGAGGCGTTGAAGGCCGGGATCTTGCTGCCGGCCACGTCGATCTCGGGCGCGGTCACGTCCAGCGGGATGGCCGTCGAGTCCTGGAAGGGCACGTACATCTTGTAGGCATAGTAGGTCGGGGTCAGGACGATCTTGTCGCCCTGGGTCAGGATCATCGCCTGCAGAACGTTGATGGTCTGGGCGATGTTGGTCATCTTCACGCGCTCGGTATAGCGGTGGAAGATGTTGAAGTTCGCCGCCGCCAGCACGCCGTCGCGCAGGGTGTTCAGCTGGTAGAGATGGCCCGGATTGGTGCCGGCCTCGACGTCGTACCAGGTGCCCCACTCGTCGACATAGAGGCCGATCCGCTTGGCCGGATCGTTCTTGTCCATGACCGCCATGTGCTTCTGGATCAGGTCGTCCATGCGCAGGGTCTGGGCCATGGTCTTGCCCCAGGCGGCCTTGTCGAAGCCGGTGGCCGCGCCCTTGGTTTTCCAGTCGCCGGTCGGGATCGTGTAGTAGTGGAGCGAGATCGCATCCATCCGCTTGCCGGCGATCTTGGTGACGACGTCGGTCCAGTTGACGTCGAACGAGTTGGCGCCCGAGCCGACCCGGACGGCCGGATTGTCGTCGTTCTTGTGGAAGAACGCCGAGAAGCGCCGGTATTCGTTGGCGTAGTACTCCGGCGTCATCTCGCCGCCGCAGCCCCAGCTCTCGTTGCCGATGCCGATGAAGGGCACCTTGAACGGCTTGTCGCGGCCGTTGGCGCGGCGCTCCTGGGCCAGCGTGTCCTGGCCCGGCGAGATCATGTACTCGATCCACTCGCGCATCTCGGTCGGATTGGACGAGCCGACATTGATCGAGACGTATGGATCGGCGCCGACCTGCTCGGCGAAGTCCATGAATTCGTGGGTGCCGAAGGCGTTGGTCTCGGGCGAACCACCCCACCAGTTGTTCTTGCGCGAGGGCCGCTTGTCGCGCGGGCCGATGCCGTCGCGCCAGCGATACTCGTCGGCGAAGCAGCCGCCCGGCCAGCGGATCACCGGCACATGGATGTCCTTCAGCGCCGTGACGACATCGGTGCGGATGCCGCGGACGTTGGGGATCTTGGAATTGGTCCCGACCCAGACGCCGTCATAGATGCCCGCGCCCAGGTGTTCGGAGAACTGGCCGTAGATGTAGCGCGAGATCGGCGCGCCCGGCTGGTCGGCCTTCAAGGTCGCCGAAGCCGTCAGTTCGGCGGCCTGCGCACTCACCGCCATCGTCAGGGCCGCGATCGCCGCGCCCAGGAATATCTTGGCCTTCGCCATAGGGGTTCCCTCCTGCCGGGGCTGTAAGCCGCCCCTGAAAGTCGTTGGCCGTTTTGGTAGCAGGCTTATTTTTGTCCTACAATAACCCGCGTCGCTTCCGGTGATCCCAGCTTATGGGACACACTAAAGCTCGCGCGTTGACGGCTTGGCGGCGAGACTATACTCGGACAATAGATCGAGAGCGGCCGCCAGCCGCCGTAGCCCGCATCGACGGAGAGGAAACCATGCCCGCCATTCCGCAAAGCGCGCCGCCCACGGCCAGCGCCGACGCCCCGCAGCAACGCTACGGCTCGGCCCTGAGCCTGCTGGCCAGCCTGTTCTTCATGTGGGGCTTCATCACGGTCATCAACAACACGCTGCTGCCGCACCTGCGCAGCGTGTTTGTGCTGGACTACACCCGCACGACCCTGATCGAGTCCGTGTGGTTCATCGCCTATTTCGTGGCCTCGATCCCGTCGGCCAAGCTGATCGAGCGGATCGGCTACCAGAAGGCCATCGTCGTCGGCCTGCTAGGTATGGCGGTCGGGGCGGCGATGATGGTCCCGGCGGCGATGCTGGCGTCGTACGGCCTGGTGCTGACCGCCCTGTTCGTGATCGCCAGCGGCATCACCCTGCTGCAGGTGGCGGCCAATCCTTATGTCGCCGTCATCGGACCGCCTGAGACCGGCTCGGCGCGGCTGAACCTAGTGCAGGCCTTCAACTCGCTGGGCACCACCCTGGCGCCGCTGTTCGCCGGCTATCTGATCCTGGGACGCTCCAAGAGCGGCACGGCCGGGACCGACGTCGTCCTCACCCAGGCCGAACGTTACGCCGACGCGCAGTCGGTGATCCTGCCCTATGTGCTGGTGACCATCGCGCTGATCCTGCTGGCCGTGGTCATGGGCCGCGTGAAGTTGCCGGCCATCGGCCAGGCCACCCAGCGTTCGTCGCGCGAGGAGCGCAAGAAGCTGTCGTTGTGGTCACACCGCAACCTGGTCTTCGGCGTGCCGGCCATCTTCATCTACCTGATCGCAGAGATCGGGGTGGCCAACCTGTTCATCAACTTCGTTTCGCAGCCCACTATCGCCAACATCACCCACGAGGAGGCCTCGCGCTACCTGGCCATCCTGTGGGGCGGCATGATGGTCGGTCGGTTCCTGGGCAGCGTGCTGATGCGCCGCTTCGCCGCCGAGCACGTGCTGGCCGCCTTCTCGATCGGGGCTTTTATCGTGATGGTGATCACCACCTTCGCCCACGGCCCGGTGGCCATGTGGTCGCTGATCGCGGTGGGCTTCTTCCACTCGATCATGTTCCCGACCATCTTCACCCTGGGCATCAAGGGCCTGGGCCCGCTGACCGAGGAAGGCTCGGGCCTGCTGATCATGGCCATCGCCGGCGGCGCGCTGGTCATCGTGCAGGGCTGGCTGGCCGACACCTTCGGCCTGCAGACCTCGTTCCTGCTGACGGCGGCCTGCGAGATCTACGTGCTGTTCTATGCGCTGTGGGGCTCTAAGGCGACCAACGCCCTGCCCGACCAGCACGTCGAATAGGGAGCGCGCTCATGACCGGACCGTCGCGCCGCACAGCCCTGAAGACGGGCGCCGCGCTGGGCGCGGCGGTCCTGGCCTCGCCCGCTTTCGCAAGCCCCGCCAAGACGCGGCTGGAGCCATTTCCGCTGTCACAGGTGCGACTGAAACCCTCGCGCTTCCGCACCGCGATGGAGACCAACCAGCGCTATCTCCTGTCGCTAGAGCCCGATCGCCTGCTGCACAACTTCCGCGCCGGCGCGGGCCTTCCGCCAAAGGGCGCGGTCTATGGCGGCTGGGAGGCGGCCGGCATCGCTGGCCACAGCCTGGGCCACTACCTGTCGGCGGTGTCGCTGATGTGGGCCCAGACCGGCGATCCGGCCTTCAAGCAGCGCGCGGCCTACATCGTCGAGGAGCTGGCCGTGTGCCAGGCCGCGAACGGTGACGGCTACACCGGCGGCACGACGGTCGAGCGCGGCGGCAAGGCGGTCGATGGCAAGGTCGTCTACGAAGAGATCCGCGCCGGCAAAATCGACACCGCCGGCGGCCTGAACGGCGGCTGGGTGCCGATCTACACCTATCATAAGGTGCTGGCCGGGGCCCTGGACGCCCACCTGTACTGCGGCGATCCCAAAGCCCTGACCGTCGCCATCGGCCTCGGCGACTATCTAGGCCGGATGTTCGAGGCGCTGGACGCCACGCAGGTCCAGACCGTGCTGCGCGTCGAGCATGGCGGCATCGTCAAGAGCTTCGCCGAACTGCACGCCTGCACCGGCCAGCAACGTTGGCTGGATCTGGCCCGCCGCGTCCAGCACACCGACATCATCGATCCCCTGATCGCCGGCCGCGACGACCTGGCCGGCAAGCACGCCAACACCCAGATCCCCAAGCTGATCGGCGAGGCCCGGCTCTACGAGACCGGCGGCGACGCCGATGCGGCCAGGGCGGCGATGTTCTTCTGGGAGACGGTCGTCCACGACCACAGCTACGTGATCGGCGGCAATTCCGAGTTCGAGCACCTGGGCAAGCCGCGCCAGCTGTCGACGCGCCTGGGCCAGCAGACCTGCGAGTGCTGCAACAGCTACAACATGCTGAAGCTGTCGCGGCATCTGCACGCCTGGACGGGCGAGAGCCGATACTTCGATTTCTACGAACGCGCCCACCTGAACCACATCCTGTCGCAGCAGGATCCGGACACCGGGATGTTCACCTACTTCTCGCCGCTGGCCTCGGGCTATGCGCGGGGCCACTCGACGCCGACGGACTCGTTCTGGTGCTGCGTCGGCACGGGCATGGAGAACTATTCCAAACTCGGCGACAGCATCTTCTGGCGCGACGGCGAGCGGGTGCGGGTCAACCTGTACTATCCGTCGACGCTGGACTGGGCCGAGAAGGGCGTGAAGCTCGAGATCGACACCGAGTTTCCGTACAGCGACCAGGTCACCCTGACGCTGGCGAAGGCCAAGACGCCGACGCCGGTGTCCCTGCGGGTCCCGAACTGGTGCGAGACGCCGTCGGTCGCCGTCAACGGCCGCGCCCAGCGGGTTGCGCCGAAGAACGGCTATATCGATCTCACTCTACGCGCCGGCGACAAGGTCACACTGACTATGCCGATGTCGGTGCGGACGGAGGCCATGCCCGACGATCCGGACCTGATCGCCTTCCTGAACGGCCCGCTGGTCCTGGCCGCCGATCTGGGCTCGTCAGAGCAGCCGTGGGACAGTTTCGATCCTGTTGTGGTCGGGACCGCTGCCCTGATGCCGGCTAGCGGCCCGCAACGGTTCTCGCTGGCCGATCACAGCCGGCCACAGAACCTGGCTCTGCGCCCCTACTTCGAGCAGCACCACAACCGCACGGCCGTCTATTTTCGCCGCCTGACGCCAGCGCAGTGGGCGCAGGCCGAGCCGCGTCTGGTCGCCGAGGCCAAGGTCCGCGCCGACATCCGCGAGCGCACCGTCGACACCATCCGCTTCGGCGAGCAACAGCCCGAGGTCGACCACGCCCTGAAGGCCAGCCCCGGCACCCAGGACACCGGCAACCTGACGGTCCGCAGCCGGATCCTCAACAAGGGCTCGATCGCGTTCCAGATGGCCACCGCGCCTGGCCCGCTGACCCTGCAGGTGACCTATGACGGCGCGGCGCGGAACAAGGCCTTCCGGATCCTGGTCGAGGGCCAGGAGGTGGCGCGCGAGGCGCTGTCGGGCGATCGCACCGCGACGCTGAACGTGAAGACCTACGCCCTGCCCCAGGCTCTGACGGACGGAAAGAGCAAGATCACGGTAACGTTCGAGATGGCCGCCAACCAGTGGGCGGCGGTGTTCGAGGCCAGGATCTTCCGCGCTAGCTAGTGATTATCGCGCGGCAAGCCCTTGGTCTGGGCGATGCGTTGGTACTTCACAGCCGGTTCGAGCACGGCGCCGGTGTCCATCTGGCCGACGACGGCGCGTTGCATCTCCTGCCACGGCGTCTGGCTTTCCGGATAGGCAAAGCCGCCGGCCGCCTCGAGGGCCTTGCGGCGTTCGACGATCTCGCTGGGCGAGACCAGCACGTCCACCCGCGACTTGCGCAGATCGAAGCGCACCTTGTCGCCGCTCTTCAGTAGGGCCAGGCCGCCACCCGCCGCCGCTTCGGGCGAAGCGTTCAGGATCGACGGCGAGCCCGAAGTGCCCGACTGACGACCGTCGCCGATGCACGGCAGCTGGTGAATGCCCTGCTTGATCAGGTAGTTGGGGGCCCGCATGTTCACGACCTCGGCCGCGCCCGGATAGCCGATCGGACCGGCGCCACGCATGAACAGGATCGAGTTGGCAGTGATGCCGACCGACGGATCGTCGATCCGGTGGTGATAGTCCTCGGGTCCGTCGAACACGATGGCGTCGCCCTCAAAGGCATCCGGATCATCGGGGTTCGACAGATAGCGGTCGCGGAATTCCTGGCTGATCACGCTGGTCTTCATGATCGCCGAGTTGAACAGGTTGCCGCGCATGACCGCGAAGCCGGCGCGCTCGACCAACGGGCGCGAGAACGGACGGATGACGTTCTCGTCCTCGATTTCGGCGCCGCGATACTGCTCGCCGATGCTCTGGCCGGAAACGCAGCGGGCCTCCTCGCGGATCAGACCCTGCTCGATCAACTGGCCGAACACAGCCGGCACGCCGCCGGCGCGGTAGTAGTCCTCGCCCAGATACTCACCGGCCGGCTGCAGGTTGACCAGCAGCGGCACCTCCTCGCCGGTCTGCTGCCAGTCGTCGATGCTGAGCTCGACGCCGACGTGACGGGCCAGGGCGTTCAGGTGGATCGGGGCGTTGGTCGAGCCGCCGATGGCCGAGTTGACGACGATGGCGTTCAGGAACGCCTCGCGGCTCAGGATGTCCGAGGGCTTTAGATCCTCATGCACCATGTCGACGATGCGCAGGCCGGTGCGGTAGGCATTCTCCTGCCGGTCGCGATACGGAGCCGGGATCGCCGCCGAGCCGGGCAGCGACATGCCAAGGGCCTCGGTCAGCGAGTTCATGGTCGTGGCTGTGCCCATGGTGTTGCAGTAGCCGGTCGACGGGGCCGAGCTGGCCACCAGCTTGATGAAGCCGGCATTGTCGATCTCGCCGGCCGCCAGCATCTCGCGGGCCTTCCAGACGATGGTGCCCGAGCCCGTGCGCTGGCCCTTGTGCCAGCCGTTCAGCATCGGGCCGACCGACAGGGCGATAGCGGGAATGTTCACCGTCGCCGCCGCCATCAGGCAGGCGGGCGTGGTCTTGTCGCAGCCGATCGTCAGCACCACGCCGTCCAGCGGATAGCCGTACAGCAGCTCCACCAGGCCCAGGTACGACAGGTTGCGGTCCAGGCCCGCCGTCGGGCGCTTGCCGGTCTCCTGGATCGGATGGACCGGGAATTCCAGCACGATGCCGCCGGCGCTGCGGATGCCTTCCCGCACGCGTTCGGCCAGCACCAGGTGATGGCGGTTGCAGGGTGACAGGTCCGAGCCGGTCTGGGCGATGCCGATGATCGGCTTGCCCGACTGCAGCTCCTCCAGCGACAGGCCGAAGTTCAGGTAACGCTCCAGATAGAGCGCGGTCATGTCGATATTGTCGGGATTGTCGAACCAGGCGCGCGAGCGGAGGGCGCGGGGCGAAACGGGAGGAACGCTCATGACAATCCTTGAAGGCGAAGCGCCTTGTCGACGGGGCAGCGGGACACCGACGAACTTGTAAACCCGGCGCGAGAATCGCGCGCTCACCGGTTCACGGCCCCGCTAGATCGTATTTGTCTGACTATACCGTGCGGTATGGAGCGTCAATCAGGGCGAGCGGCATTGCGAGTGCGTCACAAGAGCCGACGCAACTTCGGATTTCGCGGCAGGTCCTTGTCCGATGATTGGCGCCTAGCGCCCCGGACGGCGCTCGATCGCCCCGCGCGTATCGTCCAGGGCCAGGCTGACCAGCTTCTCCATCGCCTGGCGGGCCTGGTCGGCGCGGCCGGCGGCGATGGCGTCGAACACTTTCCAGTGCTCGGGCATCGGATCGCGCGCCAGCTCGCGGTCGCGCTGCTTGAAGATGGTCGTCCAGCGCACGGCCGCGCCGATGCTGCTGGAGAGGGTGAACAGCGGCGCATTGTTGGCGGCGCTCAGCACGGTGTCGTGGAAGTCGCGGTCTGCGGCCTGGCCGGCTTCAGTGGCCAGGGTGTGGTGCTGCATGGCCACCAGGGCGGCGCGCATGCGCTCCAGTTGGGCGTCATCGCGGCGCTCGGCGGCCAGGGCCGCGGCGGCCGGCTCGACGATCATCCGCAGTTCGTACAGTTCCTGCAGGAAAGCCTCGCTGGGCTCCGATTCGAAGAACCAGGCCAGGACCTCGGGGTCCAGCAGGCTCCAGCGCGTGCGGGCGCTGACGCGAGTGCCGGTCTTGGGACGGCTCTCGACCAGCCCCTTGGCGGCCAGGATGCGGATGGCTTCGCGATAGGCGCTGCGCGAGACCTGCAACTGCTCGGACGCGTCGATCTCGTTGTTCAGGACGTCGCCGGGCTGGTGCTTGCCCGACACGATGGCGATCCCCAGCGCCCGCGCGATCGACCCGTGGATCCGGCCCGAGAAGCCTTCTTCGCGTTCGCCGTCACCGCCAACGCCCGCTTCCTTGGCCTTCGACACGCGTATTTCGCTCCCGTTGCGCAGATCCCGGGTCGCTGTGTGCGCCCTGCCGGCGACTCTAGCGAGACCAATTGTCGGAGAACAAGCGAATTCGCCTGGGTGACCAAGGCGCGCCGGAGCCACGCCTCGGCCCAAATGTACGACGAATTGGACTTCAAAGTTTCCCTACGGAACGCGCCGTCGGCGAATTTCTTGGGCCTAGTCGTACGAAACGTCGTTTGACAGCGCGCGCCGCCACGATATTTGTCGGACTATTAGAAAGCTTCAGAGGGTCGTCGCCGTGGTGTTCCGGTTCGTGCAATTGAAGACCTCGGGCGGTACGAGGCAGCTGGCCGCCGTCGACGACTCGGGCCGCGCCCGCAAAGTCGAGGTCGCCGACACCCTCTATGACCTGGCCCAGGTCGCCCTGAAGGTCGACGCTACCCTGGCCGAAGCGGCCCAGGCCCGCGCCTTGGGTGAGGAGATCGACATCCCCGCCGCCCTGGCCGAAGGCCGCGTGCTGGCGCCGATCGACCATCCCGATCCCGCCCACCTGGCCATGACCGGCACAGGCCTGACCCACCTCGGCTCGGCCGAAGGTCGCGACAAGATGCACAAGGCCGCCCAGGCTGGCGAGCAGCTGACCGACTCCATGCGGATGTTCCTGATGGGCGTCGAGGGCGGCAAACCTGCGGCCGGCCAGGAAGGCGTGCAGCCGGAATGGTTCTACAAGGGCGACGGCACGCAGCTGATCGGTCCGGGCCAGCCTCTCACCTCGCCCAGCTTCGCCAAGGACGGCGGCGAGGAACCCGAGATCGCCGGCGTCTATCTGATCGGTCCTGACGGCACGCCGCACCGCCTGGGCTTCTGCCTGGCCAATGAGTTCTCGGACCACGTGATCGAGCGCGGCAACTATCTGTGGCTGGCCCACTCCAAGCTGCGCAACGCGGCCCTGGGTCCGGAACTGCTGACCGGCGAGCTGCCCGCCGACGTGCGCGGCGCCAGCCGCATCGTCCGCGACGGCCAGGCCGTCTGGGAAAAACCGTTCCTGTCAGGCGAGGCGAACATGTCCCACACGATCGCCAACCTGGAACACCATCACTTCAAGTACGACATCTTCCGTCGCCCGGGTGATCTCCACGTCCACTTCTTCGGCACGGCCACCCTCTCCTTCTCGGAAGGTTTCCAGACCCAGGTCGGCGACGTGTTCGAGATCGAGGCCGCGCCGTTCCGCTATCCGGTGCGCAACCCGCTGGCCCAGGCGCAAGCCCGGCCGGTCGTGGTGAAGTCGCTGTGACGACGACGCCTATTCGTCTGGCCCTGGTCGGCCTGGGCAAGATCGCTCGCGACCAGCACCTGCCGTCGATCGCCGCCGATCCGCGCTTTACGCTGGCCGCTATCGTCAGCCGCAATGCCGAGCTGGATGGGGTCGCGCACTTCACCGACCTGGCCGACCTGCTGGCCAGCGACGTGGCGGTGGACGCGGTGGCGCTGTGCACCCCGCCCCAGCCGCGCCACGCCCTGGCCCACCTGGCCCTGGCGGCCGGCAAGCACGTGATGCTGGAGAAGCCGCCTGGCGCGACGCTGAGCGAGGTCGAGGACCTGCGCCAGGCCGCCGTCGAGCGGAGCCTGACCCTGCAGACCACCTGGCACTCGCGCTACGCCGTCGGCGTCGAGCCCGCCCGCCAATGGCTGGCCGAGCGTTCGGTCAAGGCCGTGCGCATCAACTGGAAGGAAGACGTCCGCGTCTGGCACCCCGGCCAGGACTGGATCTGGCAGGCCGGCGGCCTGGGCGTCTTCGACCCGGCCATCAACGCCCTGTCGATCGTCACGGCCATCCTGCCGCGTCCGTTCTTCCTGTCGAAGGGCGTGCTGCACGTGCCCGAGAACTGCCAGTCACCGATCCAGGCCGAGCTGGACTTCCGCGACGCGGCCGGCGCCCCGATCCGCGCCGAGCTCGACTTCCTGCAAACCGGTCCGCAAAGCTGGGACATCGAGGTCGACACCGACGACGGCCAGCTGAAACTGACCCACGGCGGCGCCAAGCTCTACATCGACGGCCAACTGCTGCAGGAAGGTCCGGACCGCGAATATCCGGGCCTGTACGACGCCTTCGCCAGGCTGATCGCCGATGGCGCCAGCGACGTGGATGTCAGTCCGCTAAGGCATGTGGCCGACGCCTTCCTGCTCAGCGAGCGGGTCGCGGCGGCGGCCTTCATCGAATAATCAAGAACGACAAAGGGAGAGAAACATGAAGCTGAAGACCATCGCGCTAGGTAGCGCACTCGCCCTCGTTGCGATCTCGGCCAATGCCGCCGAGTTGTCGCGCAAACCGTTCGGCGCCCTCGCATCCGGCGAGGCGGTCGAGGCCATCACGCTGACCAACGCCAAGGGCGTCAGCGCCACGATCATCACCTACGGCGCGACCCTGCAGTCGCTGATCGGCCCCGACCGCACGGGCAAGAAGGCCGACATCGCCTTGGGCTTTGGCGACGCCGCGACCTACGAGAAGAACGCCAGCTATTTCGGCGCCTCGGTTGGCCGCTTCGCCAACCGTATCGGCAAGGGCCGCTTCACCCTGGACGGCAAGACCTACCAGCTGGCTCTGAACAACAACAAGGTCGCGGCGCTGCACGGCGGCGTGAAGGGCTTCGACAAGGTGGTCTGGAAGGTGCTGGACGCCAAGTCCGGTCCGACGGCCTCGGTGACCTTCGGCTATGTCAGCGCCGACGGCGAGGAAGGCTATCCCGGAACCCTGACCGCCACGGCGACCTATGCCCTGGATGAGCAGAACAACCTGACGATCACCTACGGCGCCACGACCGACAAGCCGACCATCGTCAACATGACCAACCACGCCCTGTTCAATGTCGCCGGCGAAGGCGCGGCGGAAGGCGCGATGGGCAACGTCCTGACCATCCCGGCCGACGGCTACACGCCGGTCGACGCCGAGCTGATCCCGACCGGCCAGACCACGCCGGTGGCCGGCACGGTCTTCGACTTCCGTAAGCCCACGGCCGTCGGCGACCGTATCCGCGACGCCAGCGACCCGCAGATCGTCGCGGGCCGCGGCTACGACCATAACTACGTCCTGAACGGCAAGGCTGGCGGCGCACTGCGTCTTGGCGGTCGGCTGGCCGATCCCAAGAGCGGTCGCGTTCTGGAAATCCTGACCGACCAGCCGGGCATCCAGTTCTATGCCGGCAACTTCATCGACGGCACGACCATCGGCAAGAGCGGCAAGATCTATCGCCAGGGCGACGGCATCGCGCTGGAGCCGCAGCACTTCCCCGACGCGCCAAACAAGCCACAGTTCGCGCCGGTCCGCCTGGATCCGGGCCAGAAGTACAGCAACACCATGGTCTTCAGGCTGACCGTCCAGAAGTAGACCATCTGCACAAATGACGGAGGGGAGCGTCGCGAGGCGCTCCCCTTTTTCGTGGGACCTTGCCAGATTGGGGCGGATCGTCGAGAAATCCCCACCGACGCCGTAGAGTATCCGCATGCCCCCCAAGCCAGCGCCTGTCATCGCCGTGGTCGGCGCGGGGTTCAGCGGCGTGATGACCGCCCTCAACATCCTGAGACGCTCGGCGGACGCCAAGGTCATCCTGTTCGAGCGTCGCACGCCCGTGGGCCTGGGCGCGGCCTATGCCACGCACAATCCCGGCCATCGCCTGAACGTCCGCGCCGGCAATATGAGCGCCTGGCCCGACCGACCGGGTCACTTCGTCGAGTGGATTCGCAAGGAGCGCTTCGGCCTCGGCCCCGCCGACTTCGCCACCCGCGCCGATTATGGTCGTTACCTCCAGGGCCAGGTGGCCGAGGTTGCCGAAGGCCCCGCCGGCGCCGGGCGGCTGGTGGTGGTTCCGGACGCCGTGATCGGCATCGAGCCCGGCGGCGACGGCTGGCGGCTGACCTGCGCCATGGGCAATGCGGTCACCGCCCACGCGGTCGTGCTGGCCCTGGGCAATCCGCCGCCCGCCAGGCCGCCGGGCATCGACGAAGCCTTCGCCGCCTCCGACGCCTATGTCGCCGATCCCTGGCGCTGGAACGCCGCCGACTTGCCGTCGGGACCGGTGCTACTGATCGGTACGGGCCTAACCATGGTCGACGTCGCCCTGTCCCTGAACCAGGCCCAGCCCGGCCGGCCGATGCTGGCCCTGTCGCGGCGCGGCCTGGCGCCGCTGGAGCATGACGGCGCGCCGCCGCTGTCCCTGCCCTTGCCGCCCGCCAACGACCTTTCGCCGCTGGAAGCCTTCGGCTGGTTGCGGACGGCGGCGGCCGAGCATGGCTGGCGCACGGCCATCGACGCCACCCGCCCCGCGACCCAGAGCCTGTGGCGCGGCTGGTCGGCCCAGCAGAAGCAAGCCTTCCTGCGCCACGCCCGGCCCTTCTGGGACATCCACCGCCACCGCCTGGCGCCACTGGTCGCGCGCCATATCGGGGCCATGCGCGCCACGGGCCAGCTGACCCTGGCCGCCGGCAAGATCCGCAGCCTGCGCCTTGAGGCCGACGGCTTCGCCCTGTGCCGTTGGCGCGGACGCGGCGAGCGGACCGGCTACGTCTTCCGCGCGGCGACTGTGATCAACTGCACGGGCCCGACCGGCGACGTGCTGACCTCGACCGATCCGCTGATCAAGGATCTGGTCAAGCGCGGCCTGGCCCGGCCCGACGCGCTGCGCCTGGGCTTCGACGTCGATGACGACTACCGCGTGCGCGACGTCTCCGGTGAAGCTTCGCCGACCCTGTTGGCCGTCGGCCCCGCCACGCGCGGGACCTCGTGGGAGATCACGGCCGTGCCGGACATCCGTGGCCAGGCGGCCGCCGTGGCCGGAACCGTACTGGCGGCGCTGACCTAGCGTCACATTTCAGAGACCAAATTAATACCAATAAGACACCACCTGAAGCCAAACCGTGCAGATCATCTTGTTTACGCAAGATTTTCGTAGAACTCGTCATTTCGTCGCCGATAAGGTCGGTTGAAATAGGATCTAAATTGGTATCTTTTTGATCCGACCTATTCGCGCTTCACCCTCGAAGCGAGTCGCATTGAGGAGCGCTTGTCATGTCGCTGGCCACCCAGATCGGCCCCTTGGGCCAGGGGGACTCAGCGCCGCTCTACAAGCAGTTGCAGAAGGCCCTGCGCGAGGCTATTCAGGACAAGGTCCTGGCGCCCGATGACGCGCTGCCGCCTGAACGCGATCTGGCCGGGGACTTCAACATCTCGCGCATCACCGTCCGCAAGGCGCTGGACGGCCTGGTCAGCGAGGGCCTGCTGACCCGCCGCCAGGGCGCGGGCACCTTCGTCGCCGCGCGCGTCGAGAAGAACTTCTCGAAACTGACCTGCTTCACCGAGGACATGATCTCGCGTGGCCGCACGCCACACAGCGAGTGGATCGCCCGCATGGAAGGCGCGGTGACGCCCGAGGAGTCGCTGACCCTGGGCCTGTCGCCCGGCGCGCCGGTCTATCGTTTCCACCGGGTGCGCTGCGCCGACGGGGCGCCGATGGCCATCGAATACACCACCATCGCGGCCTTCGCCCTGCCCTCGATCGAGATCGTCGGCGCGTCGCTGTACGAAGCGATGGCGGCCACCGGCCACCGCCCCACGCGCGCGCTGCAGCGGCTGCGCGGCGTGCTGATCACGCCCGAGCACGCCGAACTGCTGCACGTGAAGCCCAAGGACGCCGGCCTGCTGGTCGAGCGCCGCGGTTTCCTGCGCGACGGCCGACCAGTCGAGGTCTCGCACTCGTACTATCGCGGCGACGCCTATGACTTCGTCGCCGAGCTGAACGACCTGGGCTGAGCTAGCGCGTCGCCCAGGCCTTGCCGATCTCGGCCATCGGCACGCAGCCGTGATAGGCGCCGGGCACGGGATCGTACTTCAGCGCCTCGGTCGCGCCGACTTCGGACGTGAAGTAGCCGACCGTCACCATGTCCTCCAACGCCGGGAAGAAATGCGACTGGCCTTGGCCACGCGCGATGCCGGACTCCTGGTCGTAGGCCGTCAGCAGCGCCACCTGCTGCTCCGGCGTCAGGGCGATGAAGACATCGCCATGGGCTGTGCGTGCGTCGGCGTCCATGCGCGCCAGGCCGTCCAGCAGCTGCCCGACCTGATCCTTGGTGTAATAGTCGCCCACGGCGCGGTCGATGAACTGCGGAACGCCGGCGGCGCGAGCACCAGGGGTGTCCGTGGCCGGGATGATCAGCTCGGCCACCACATCCAGCAGCCGGGCCTGATCCACCGTCAGGGCCTTAGGCGTCCAGCTCAGCGCCGGCGCCGGCGAGGCGGCGGCCAGGGCGCGCTGCGCCCAGCCCGTCGAGGCGACGCCGACCGCCAAGGCCAGGCCGCGCATCGCATCACGTCGGTTCAGCATCAGATGTCTCCCCGCTTGCGAGCGTTCACCGCATGGTCGGCGGCGCGGGCCGTCAGGGCCATGTAGGTCAGGGACGGGTTCACGCACGAGGCCGAGGTCATCGCCGCCCCGTCGGTGACGTAGACGTTCGTGCACTCGTGCACCTGGTTGTGGGCGTTCAGCACCGAGGTCTTGGGATCACGGCCCATGCGCGCGGTGCCCATCTCGTGGATGCCCAGGCCAGGCGAGAAGCCGCCGTCATGGCCCTTCACGTTCTTGAAGCCGGCGACCTCCAGCATCTCGGCCGCCGCGTTCTGCATGTCGCGCCGCATGGCCATCTCGTTCTCACGCATGGTCACGTTGATCGACAGGGTCGGCAGGCCGAACGCATCCGTCTTGTCGCGATTCAGGGTGATGCGGTTGTCGGCATAGGGCAGGATCTCGCCGAAGCCGCCCAGGCCCATGGTCCAGGGCCCGGGCTGGGTCAGCGCGGCCTTGCGCGCCGCGCCGAACCCCTTGGCGCCCTTGGCGCGGTTGCCCAGGTCGCGATCCCAGGTCGAACGCGCCGCGCCGCCCTGATAGCCAAAGCCCCGCAGGTAGTCGCTGCGCTTGGTCGCCTCGTCGCCCAGGTTGCGGAAGCGCGGCACGTAGATGCCGTTGGGCCGGCGACCCGAATAGTACATGTCGGCGAACTCGGGCGCCTCGCCGGTGGCGCCGACGCCCAGGTGGTGATCCATGACGTTGCGGCCCAGCTGGTCGCTGGCGTTGCCGAACCCGTTCTCGAACCGCGAGCTGGTCGAGTTCATCAGGATCCAGGCCGAGTTGAAGGCCGAGGCGCAGATGAAGATGACGTCGGCGTGGAACTCCTCGTCCTTCTTGGTTTCGGCGTCCAGGATGCGCACGCCCGACGCCTTGCCGGCCTTCGGGTCATAGACGATCTCAGTGACGATCGAGTTCGGGCGGATCACCAGGTTGCCGGTGCGCTCGGCCGCCACCAGGCCGCCGGAGTTGGAGCTGTAGTAGCCGCCGAACGGGCACCCGCGGATGCACATGTTGCGGTACTGGCACTTGGTGCGGCCAAGGCTAAGCTGTTCCTCGGTCGGATCGGTCAGGTGGGCGGTGCGGCCCATGCTGATCCGGCGCTCGGGGAAGCGCGCCTCGGACTTGGCTTTGAAGGCCTTCTCGACGCAGTTCATCTCCATCGGCGGCTGGTAGTGGCCGTCGGGGAAGTGGCTCAGGCCTTCGTGCTGCCCCGAGACGCCGATGAAGCGCTCGACGTGCTCGTACCAGGGCGCGAGGTCCTCGTAACGGATCGGCCAGTCGACAGCGATCCCGTCGCGGGCGTTGCCCTCGAAGTCCAGCTGGCTGTGGCGATAGCTCTGCCGCCCCCAGGTCAGCGACCGGCCGCCGACGTGATAGCCGCGGATCCAGTCGAAGCGGTTCTCTTCGGTATAGGGGTGCTCGTCGTCCTTGACGAAGAAGTGCCGGGTGTACTCCGTCATCGTGTAGTTGGTGCGGCGCTGCACCTGATAGTGCGCCTCCAGCTCGGCTTCCGGCAGCTGCCCTTGCGGGTACTGGGTCTGCCAAGGATCGAGGACGGCGGTCGGATAGTCCTCGAGGTGCTTGACCATGCGGCCCCGCTCGAGAACCAGGACCTTCAGGCCCTTCTGAGTCAGCTCCTTGGCGGCGATGCCCCCAGTGATACCGCTACCAACAACAATCGCATCGTAGGTGTTCTTGCGCTTCGCGCGGCCGCTCACATTGGCCATGTTCGCTCCCTTTGCGGCCGCTCGATGGACCACGCCGGAAGCTTTAAGCAACGCGACGCCCCGACCTCGGCGAACCCTTCATTCTTGCCTGGAGGCTTCCATGAAATGGGTTACATTGCAAGAAAGCTCGGCATTTCATGTCAAAAATGGGCGAGCGTCTGGGAGGACAAGGATGATCAGATCGACCGGCGGGGCGCTGGCCCTGCTGCTGGCGCTTGGCGCGGGTGTGGCGCACGCCGAAGACGTGAAGGCCGGCCCCTGGCGGCCGCTGTTCGACGGCATGACCCTGAACGGCTGGACGCCCAAGGTCGCCAAGCATCCGGCCGGCGAGAACTATCGTGACACCTTCGTGGTCGACCACGGCGCGATCCGGGTCTCGTACGCCAAGTACGACACGCTGGACGGCCAGTTCGGGCACCTGTTCTACAAGACCCCGTTCAAGGCCTATCGCCTGAAGCTGACCTACCGCTTCCTGACCGAGGGCGGTCTGGCCGACACCCCGGCCTGGGCGCGCAGCAACAGCGGCATCATGTTCCTGAGCCAGAGCCCCGAGAGCATGACCGTCGAGCAGCCGTTCCCGGTCTCGGTCGAGTTCCAGCTGCTGGGCAAGGACGGCGATGCGCCTCGCTCCACCGGCTCGGTCTGCACGCCCGGCCTGACCATCACCATCGACGGGACGAAGGTGAAGGAGCATTGCACGATCTCCAAGAACGCCCCGACCATCCCGAACGGCACCTGGGTCCAGGCCGAGCTTGAAGTCCTGCCCAATGGCGAAATCACCCAGAAGATCAACGGCGTGGCGGTGCACCACTACGCCGGCGTGACCCTGGATCCGGATGACACCGTCGCCGGCGGGGCCAAGCCCTACATCCTCGCGCGCGGCGCCCAGCCGGTGACCGAGGGCTACATCGCGCTGCAGAGCGAGGGCCACCCGATCGAGTTCAAGGACATTCAGATCCAGGAGCTGACGGCCCGCTAGGCGCCGTCAGAACCGGCTACTTCTTCACCGAGGTCAGGTACTGGATGACGGCGGCGCGCTTGGCGGCGTCCGCCTCGCCCAGCAGCATCTTGGTGCCCGGCACGGTCTTACCTGGGGCCTTGATGAAGGCGTCCATTTGGTCGGCGGTCCAGGTGATGTTCGAGGCCTTCAGGGCGTTGCTGTAGGCGAAGCCCGGCGCGGTCGCGGCCTTGCGACCGACGACACCGGCCAGGGGCGGCCCCATCTTGCCCGGCGCGGGCTGCAGCGAGTGACACATCGTGCACTTCTGCTCGAACACCTGCTGGCCCGAGACCTGCGCGGCGGCGCTGGTCGCCATGCCCATCAGGATGGCGGCGAGCATAAGCTTGAACTTCATCGAGGAAACTCTCCGTCAGAATTTGGCGGCGGCCTTACAGACCCAATAGCCGGCGATTGCGACCGGCGTCTGGCGCGCTGCCAGCGAAGTCGTCGAAGGCCTTGTCCGTGACCTGGATGATGTGGTCGCGAATGAACGGCGCGCCTTCGCGGGCGCCCTGTTCGGGATGCTTCAGCGCGCACTCCCACTCCAGCACCGCCCAGCCGTCGAAGTCGTACTGGGCCAGCTTGGAGAAGATCGCCTTGAAGTCCACCTGGCCGTCGCCCAGCGACCGGAACCGGCCCGGCCGCTCGGCCCAGCCCTGGTAGCCGCCATAGACGCCCGACTGGGCCGTGGGCCGGAACTCGGCGTCCTTGACGTGGAACGCCTTGATGCGCTCGTGGTAGCGGTCGATGTAGCCGAGGTAGTCCAGCTGCTGCAGGACGAAGTGGCTGGGATCGAACAGGATGTTGGCGCGCGGGTGGCCGCCGACTTCATCCAGGAACCGCTCGAAGGTCGCGCCGTCGTGCAGGTCCTCGCCGGGATGGATCTCGTAGGCCGCGTCGACGCCGTTCTCTTCGAAGACGTCCAGGATCGGCTTCCAGCGCCGGCCGAGCTCGGCGAAGGCCTCCTCGATCAGGCCCGCAGGCCGTTGCGGCCACGGATAGACATAGGGCCAGGCCAGGGAGCCCGAGAAGGTGGCGTGAGCCTTCAGGCCCAGGCGACGGCTGGCGACGGCGGCGGCCTTCACCTGCCCGACCGCCCACTCCTGACGCGCCTTGGGCTTGCCGCGCAGCTCGGGCGGCGCGAAGCCGTCGAACAGCTCGTCATAGGCCGGGTGCACGGCGACCAGCTGGCCCTGCAGGTGGGTCGAGAGTTCGGTGATTTCCAGCCCGTACTCGGCCAGCAGGCCCGCGATGTCGTCGCAATAGGTCTGGCTCTCAGCGGCCAAGGCCAGATCGAAGAACGAGTCCGCCCCGCCCGTCGGCATCTGCACGCCGAGATAGCCGAGGTCGGCGACCCATTTGGCCATGGTCTCCAGCTTGTCGAACGGCGGCTCGCTGCCGATGAATTGGGCCAGGAAGATGGCCGGTCCCTTGAGCGTCTTCATCGCCCGTCTCCTTGAAGCGACACCCAGCCGGCGTCGTCGCGGCTGGCGGCCACGGCGCGCTCGACGAAGGCCATGCCGCGCACGCCCTCGCCGATGTCGGGCACGAGCGCCCCGCCCTGCCCTTCAATGGCGTCGGCGAAGTCGCGATAGATGTTGGCGAATGCCTCGATGAAGCCCTCAGGATGGCCCGTCGGCAGGCGCGTCACGGCGCGAGCGCCCGCGCCCAAATAGCCCGAACCGGCGTGCAGCACCTGGCTGGGACCGTCCAGCCAGTCGATCGTCAGCACGTTGGGATCCTCGTGCGACCAGGTCAGGCCGCCCTTCTCGCCATAGACGCTGAGCGTCAGGCCGTTGCGGGCGCCGGCCGAGATCTGCGAGGCGATCAGCACCCCGCGCGCGCCGCCGGCGAAACGCAGCAGCACGTTGCAGTCATCGTCCAGGCTGCGCCCCGGCACGACGGTCGAGACGTCGGCGCACAGGCGCTCGACGCGGTGACCGGTGACGAACTCGGCGATGTTGAAGGCGTGGACACCGATGTCGCCGATACAGCCGCCGACGCCCGATTGCTTGGGATCGCCGCGCCAGCTGGCCTGCTTGTTGGCCTCGTCCAGTTCCAGCGGCTTGGACAGCCAGCCTTGCGAGTACTCGACCACCACCTTGCGCACAGCGCCCAGGTCGCCGCGCGCCACGATCTCGCGCGCCTCGCGGACCATCGGATAGCCGGTGTAGGTGTAGGTCAGGCCATAGAGCTTGCCCGACGCCGCGACGATGCTGGCAAGCTCCTGGGCCTCAGCGAGGTTCAGAGTGGCGGGCTTGTCGCTGATCACGTGCAGCCCGCCCTTCAGCGCGGCGGCCGAAACGTCGAAGTGCAGGTGGTTGGGCGTCACCACTGAGACCAGCTGGACGCCGTCCTCACGCGCCCGCTCGGCGGCGATCATCGCGTGATGGTCCGGATAGACCCGATCGGGCGCGACGCCCCAGGCGGCGGCCGCCTGGGCGTTCTTGGCCGCGTCGCGGCTGAACACCCCGGCGACCAGCCGGATATGCCCGTCCAGCTCGGCGGCCATGCGGTGCACGGGCCCGATGAACGAGCCCGGACCGCCACCGACCATGGCCATCCGCAAAGCCATTAGGCGACGACCTTAGCCAGATAGTCGTAGCTGATCTTGGCCGACTCCAGGCGCGGATGGGCGAACGGCGGCTCCTGCTCGTAATAGAAGCCGCGGATGCCGGCGGCGTAGGCGGCGGGCAGCAGCGTCTTCCAGTCGATCATGCCGCTGCCGACCTCGGTCGGGTCCTGCTTCAGCTCGAAATTGGTCTTGGTCGTCGCCTTGACGTCCTTGACGTGCATCTGGGTGAAGCGACCCGGATGGGCCTTCAGCAGGGCCAGCGGATCGTGGCCGGCGGCCGTGACCCAGCCCACATCCATCTCGAAGGTGACCAGGTTCGGATCCGTGCCCTTCAGCAGGATCTCCATGCCGGTCGTGTCACCCAGCGGGGCGAACTCGAAATTGTGGTTGTGATAGCCGCTGATGATGCCGGCCTTCTTCAGCACGGCCGCCTTCTCGTTGAGGAAGTCGGCGTTCCACTTCCAATCGTCGGCGGTCATCTGGACGCCGGCCGCGCGCAGGTCGTTGCCCAGGCGATCGGGGATGTAGAGGATCGGCATGATCGCCGACTTCACCCCGATCACGTGCAGCTCGTCGGCCAGCTTGTTCAGGTCGCCACTGAAGCCGTTGGGGCCCTTGGGCGAGATGTGAGCGCTGGGGCAGACCAGGCCTGCCTTGTCGAAGGCCGCGCGCAGCTCGGCCGGCGTGCGGCCCAGATAGCCGGCCAGCTCGACCGATTTGAAGCCGATCTTGGATACCGTGGCGAGCTGGGCGTCCAGCTCCTTGGCCAGGTCCGGACCCAGGCTGTAGAGCTGGATGCCGACAGGCTGCTTGTGGCGCTGGAAGAACGGCGCCGACGCCGCGCTGGCCGAGCCGGCCAGGGTCGCGCCCATCAGAGCCGCGCCAGCGCCCAGAAGGCCACGTCGAGAAAGGTGTTGGTTCACGGGGCTTTCCTTAGACTTGAGCCGCAGAGGCGGTGGCGGGAACGTCATCGGTCTCGGCGACCGGACCGTGCGACGGCGGGCGGAAGAACACCGCCAGCAGGCAGACGGCGGCCAGGGCCATGCCGGTCGGGACCAGGAACAGGGTGGTGTAGTCCACGGCCCCTCCTGCGCTCAGCTTGCTGACCAGTTCGGGGAACAGGAAGCTGGCCACCACATTGCCGATGCCCAGGATCAGCAGGTTGAACAGGCCCTGGGCGCTGGAGCGGACGTCCTTGGGGAACACCGCGTCAACGAAGATGTACACGGTGGCGAAGAAGAAGGCGTAGCAGATGCCGTGCAGCAGCTGGACGGCGACGATCACCGGGATGCTGTCGGCGAAGAAGGCGAAGACCGCGAAACGCGCGGCGTGACCCAGCACGCCGACAATCATCGTGACCTTCCAGCCCAGACGGACCAGCACGCGGCCCAGCACGAACATGGTCAGGATCTCGGCCACCTGGCCCAGGCTCAGCACGACCATCGACAGGTTGCCGGCGATGCCGACCCGGTTGGTCAGGAAGGCGTCGGCCATCACGAAATAGCCGTTGTGAATGACGCTATCGATGAAGGTGACGATGAACAGCACCAGCACGAACGGCGCGGCCAAGAGCTTGAAGGCGCGGCGCCAGGCCAGCTTGTCGATGCCCGGCGCATCCTTGCGGGCCGGCGTGTGCGGCAGAGTCAGGGCATAGCCGGCGAAGGCGAACGAGACGATCGCCGCGACCAGGAAGATCCAGCGCACCTGCTCGACCGAGGCTTGAGCGCCCAGCAGGAAAACGAACGGCCAGCTGACCAGCACCCAACCGACCGTCCCGCCCATCCGCACCGCGCCGAAGCCGGCGGCCGGATCCTTCAGATTGGCGAAGGCGATCGAGTTGGTCACCGACAGGGTCGGCACATAGACAAGGCTGAACACCAGATAGCAGGCGAAGAACGGCCAGAAGTCGGTGGCGAAGGCCGTGCCGACCAGGGCCAGGCCGCCGATCAGGTGGCTGACGGCCAGGAACCGCTCGGCCGCGAAGTTGCGATCGGCGAACTGGTTGGAAAAGAAGATGCCGACCAGGGCGGCCACGCCCCAAGAGCTGCCGACCAGCGACTGCTGCCAGGGCTCGAAACCCAGCATGCCCATGTAGGGGAAGATCTTCGGCGCCCAGGCGCCCCAGATCGCCAGCTGCAGCACCATCATCACGAAGAGCCGGAAGCTCGTGTTCATGGACCTGGCCCTCCCCGACCAGTTTTGGGCGGTTGGTTTCGTCCGTTTTGGACGGCCTCCGCTCCGATGTAATCGAAATCATCGATAACAGGGGTCCGCCTGCTTGCCAAGCTGTCGGCTAGTCGCCAGTGTCCGGCCAATGGCGACCATTCAAGACGTTGCCCGCGACGCGGGCGTCTCTACAGCCACCGTTTCGAGGGTGTTCAGCGCACCCGAACTGGTGCTGGAGACCACGCGCAACAAGGTGATGGAGGCGGTCAACCGCCTGGGCTACGAGCCCAATTTCGCGGCCAAGAGCCTGCGCACCCTGCGCACCGAAAAGATCCTGGTCACCGTGCCGGACATCTCCAACCCATTCTTCTCGCAGGTGATCCGGGGCGTCGAGGAAGCCGCCCTGGCCGCCGGCTATTCGGTGCTGCTGGGCGACACCCGTCACGAGGAGGCGCGCGAGGAGCAGTACGCGGCCATGTTCCGCCGCAAGGAGGCCGACGGCCTGATCTTTCTGGGTCACCGCCTGCCCGACGTGCTGGCCGAAATGGTCGCCGCCAAGGGGCCCAAGACCCCGATCGTCAACGGTTGCGAGTTCCGCCCAGGCCTGGCCGTCTCCAGCGCCCATATCGACAATGAGCGCGCCGCCGCCGAGGCCGTCGAGTACCTCTATGAACTCGGCCACACTCGCGTCGGCGCGGTGACCGGCCCGCTGGCCAGTCCGATCAGCAGCGACCGCCTGAACGGCGTCTTGGCTGCCGCCCAGCGTCATGGTCGCGCCAGCGCCCTGCGCATCGCCATCGGCGACTTCTCGATCGAGTCGGGCGTGCGCCAGGCCGGCGAACTGCTGGACGAACCCGGCAGGCCGACGGCGATCTTCTGCTTCAGCGACGAGATGGCCATGGGCGCGCTGGAGGCGATCCGCCAGCGCGGCCTGCGGTGCCCCGAAGACGTGTCGCTGGTCGGCTTCGACGACATCCGCTTCGCCCAATACCTGCACCCACAGCTGACCACGGTGCGCCAGCCCAAGGAGCAGATCGGCCACGAGGTGGTGCGCCTCTTGCTGGACATCCTGGCCGACCGGACCAGCACCCTGCAGAACGTCACCCTGCCCCATCAGCTGGTGGTGCGCTCCAGCACCGCGCCGCCGTCAGCCTAGCGGCGTCGGCAGCTCGCGAACCCAGATGTTGCGGAAGCTGATCGGCTCGCTGGGATCGCCATGCGCCTGCAGCTTGATCGGGGCGGCCCCGTGCAGCTTGTAAGTCGGCTTGCCGATATAGACCGTCTCACCGGCCAGCACGGCGTTGTCCTGCACCAACACGCCATTGTGCAGCACCGTGACCGTCGCCGGCCTGGACAGCGCTCCTTCGGCGCCGAAGGTCGGCGGATGCCAGATGATGTCGTAGGTCTGCCACTCGCCGGGCTTGCGGCTGGCATTGGCCAGGGGCGGATGCTGCTTGTAGACGCTGGCGGCCTGGCCGTTGACGTAGGTGGCGTTGCCGTAGCTGTCGAGGATCTGCACCTCGTAGCCCTGGTCGCGCGGGCCGGTGGACGCCAGGAAGACGCCGCTGTTGCCCCGCGCTTGCCCTGAGCCGGTAATGTTGGCCGGGACGCGCCATTCCAGGTGCAGCTGGTAGTCGCGGAACGACCGCTTGGTCTCGATATTGCCGCGCGCCTTGTTGACGGTGAACACTCCGCCTTCAACCGTCCAGCCGGCCGGCGACTTGTCCAGGGCCGAGACCCATTGGTCGAGGTTCTTGCCGTCGAACAGGACGATCGCGTCGGCCGGCGCGCCGCCTGCGTCCTGAGCCGGCGCCACCACCGGGACCGGCGGCTTCCAGACCTCGGTCTCTTCCGGCTTGGTCTGGGCCACGGCCAAAGACACGGCCGCCAGGCCGCCGACCATGGCGAACGCCAGAACGCTGCTACGCTTCATTTTCGTTCCCGCTCCCTATCGAGAGCGGCAGCATAGGCGCCCGCGCCCAGAAACAACAACGCCTCCGCTGGGCGAACCAGCGGAGGCGATTGCTCGTACCGTATGGACGGTTAAGTCTTACGCGCCGCCCGGGAAGCGGAACGGAACCTTCACGGTGCCGGTCTTGGCGCCCATCGGCAGCTTTTCAGCGATGCACATGGCGGCCTTGTCGAAGCCCTTACCACCGGCGCTGTTGTCGACGACCTTGCAGTCCGACAGCTTGCCGTCAGCGGCGTTGCACTCGAGCATGACCTGGGCGGCGTCGCGGGTGTTGGCGAACTGCTGCAGGCAGCGGCCCATCTGGTCTTCGAAACCGCCAGCGGCCGAAGCGGCCTGAGCGACGAAGAAGCTGGCGGCGACGCCGGCGGCGAGTGCGATCGAGAGTTTCATTGGCCCCATTCCCTGTGCGAGCAACGCTTGGATCTGATGGGGATGGTTATCGCGCCGAAGCCCTAAGGAACGGCCAAGCTTCACGGTTAATCATCTCCAAAAATGATCCGCCCGATGACGAAACCCTGACGGCGCTTGGCCTTGCCCTTGAAATAATAAAACCAGTTTTCTTAATGGCCACGCGGATGGTATCGCTTCCAATCCCAGGAGAGACAGCGCGACCATGTCCGAGGCGCACAGCCGGCGTTCCCGCAAGCCGCACGACGACCGGGCCAGCCTGTCCGGCACCAATATCGAGCGGGCCGGCGACTACAATCAGCGCGTCGCCCTGCAATCGATCCGCATCGGCCTGGCCAAGACCAAACAGGAAGTCGCCACCTATACGGGCCTGACGGTCCCGGCGATCACCAACATCACCAACCGTCTGCTCGAGGAAGGCCTGGTCATCGAGGCTGGCAAGCTGCATGGCGCGCGTGGCCAGCCGGCCATGACCTTCACGATCAATCCGGACGGCTGCTACTCGATCGGCCTCAATATCGACCGCGACCACATCACGATCGTGCTGCTGGACCTGGCCGGCAAGGTCCGCGCCCGCGCCTCACGCGAGATCGCCTTCGCCAGCCCCGAGCAGGTGGCCGCGTTCTTCGAGCAGCACCGCAAGGCGTTCCGTAAGCTGAAGGGCATTCAGGCCGACCGGATCATCGGCGTCGGCGTGGCCGTGCCTGACGATCTGGCCAAGGGTGATCTGCCCCACCGGCCGGCGGACTACGAAGCCTGGAACACGGTCGATCTGCGCGCCCTGCTCTCGCCCGGTCATGACTGGCCGATCATGGTCGAGAACGACGCCGCCGCGGCCGCCCTGGGCGAGCTGCACTTCGGCCATGGCATGCGCAATCCCAGCTTCTTCTACATGCTGGTCAGTTCGGGTCTGGGCGGCGGCCTGGTCGTCGACGGCGAATATTTCCGCGGCGCGCATGGCCGCAGCGGCGAGCTGGGTTTCCTGCCGGTGAACGCCACAGGCTCGGCGACGCTGGAGGACTTCGTCTCGCTGTCGTCGTTGAACGAGGCGCTGGGCGACCTGGCGCCGACCGACCCCGCGCAGCTCGCGGACCTGCCGCCGGAAGGCCGCGCACGGATTGATGCATGGTTGAACATCGCGGCCGAGCGGCTGTGCGATCCGCTGGTCGCCATCAGCTGCCTGATCGACCCGCAAGCCGTGTTCATCGGCGGCCGCCTGCCCGGCTCGCTGATTGACCGCTTGGCCCAGGCTGTAAACGACAAGCTGGCCGCCCGGAACCTCGCGCTGGCCATGGCCCCGGTGCGCCACGCGGCGCTCGCCGCCGATGCGCCGGCCCTGGGCGCGGCCATCCTGCCGATCATGGCGCGCTACCTGCCGGTGCGTTCGGTGCTGCGGAACACCGCCCAAGCCTAGCCCGCTTCCCCCGGCGACCACAGACGCGCCGCGCCCCGCACGCCCGAACTGTCACCCCAGCGCGCCGGCGCGATCTTGGCCGAAAAGCCATCGGAAAAGATGCGGGCGCCGATCACACTGGGCAGTCGCGCATAGAGCGCCTCGACGTTCGACAGACCGCCGCCCAAGACGAAGACGTCGGGGTCAACGATGTTGCAGATCACGGCCATGGCCCGACCAAGGCGATCGACCAGCCGATCGAAGGCGGCGGCGGCTTCCGGCTCGCCGGCCAAGGCGTCGGCGACGATGGTCGCGCCGTCCAGGTCACGACCCGTGCGGGCCTTGAAGTCGCGCTGCAGGCCGGTGCCGGACACCCAGGTCTCCAGGCATCCCTTCTGGCCGCACCAGCAATCGGGTCCAGGCGCTTCGTCGACGCTAGGCCATGGCAATGGAATGTGGCCCCACTCCCCGGCCACGCCGTCGCCGCCCTCGACCAGACGGCCGTCGACCACCAGACCGCCACCGCAGCCAGTGCCCAGGATGATGGCGAAGGTCACCCGCGCCCCGGCCGCTGCGCCGTCGGCGGCTTCCGACAGGGCCAGGCAGTTGGCGTCGTTGGCCAGACGCACCGGCCGCGCCAGCGCCTGGGACAGGTCCTCGCGAAAGCGGCGGCCATTCAGATACACGGCGTTGGCGTTGCGCATCATACCGGTGCGCGGCGAAATCGAGCCCGGCGCGCCGACGCCGACCGAGCCGGGTTGGCCCGTCTGCGCCTCGATACGTTCCACCAGATCCCGGACAGCGGCCAAGGCGGCGTCGTAGGTTGCGGGCGTCGGCGTCCGCAGTCGGGCCATGACCTCTCCGTCGGGCGCCAGGGCGGCGGCCTCGATCTTGGTCCCGCCGAAATCGACACCAATCTGGATCACTGGAAAGCCTCGATAGCGCGCGAAGGGGCTCTGCCCCCGCGTCAGCGTTGGTTGGAGAAACAGGAAAGACGGACGCGCTAAGGCGTGATGCGAACCATCACCACGCCGTGCGACGGTGCGGTGGCGACAAACCGGCCCTTCACGGCGCCCAGGTCCTTGCCGGCCCACAGATCGCGCACCTGGGCCTTCAGCGTCGCCGGATAACCCAACTCGGTCCAGTCGACCGCGATCGGCTTGGCCGCTTCGCCTCGGTTGAACAGGATCACCGCCCGGCTGCCATCGGCCAGCGGCTTGGACCAGACCTCCAGGTCGCCGTCGTCGCGCACCCTGCGGCCCTGCGCGCCCAGGCGGTCCTGGTTCACCGCGATGACCTCCTTGTTCAGCAGGATGTCGCGCGTGTCCTTGTCCATGTTGGCGACGTCGTTGCCGGCGATCAGCGGCGCGGCCATCAAGGCCCACAGGCTGAAGTGCGAGCGGTATTCGGTCGTGGTCAGGCCGCCATTGCCGACCTCCAGCATGTCGGGATCGTTCCAGTGGCCGGGACCGGCGAATGGATAGAGCGGCTCGTTCAGGTCGACGATACGCAGCACGCCCAGCGAATAGTCGTGCTTGCCGTCCCACTTGTCGGTGATGTCGCCGGTGGTGCGCCACAGATTGCCGACGGCGCTAGCCCACAGCCACGGCTTGGCCGTGCCCCACTCGCACATGGAAAAGACGATGTCGCGGCCGGTCTCGCGCAGGGCGTCGGCCATCAGGGTATAGGCTTCCTCGGCGTTGCGCGTGCCCGTCGCGCACCAGTCGTACTTCAGATAGTCGACGCCCCACGACGCATAGGTCTTGGCGTCCTGGTACTCATGCCCCTGGCTGCCCGGGCGACCGCCGCAGGTCTGCCGGCCCGCATCGGAATAGATGCCGAACTTCAGCCCCTTCGAATGCACGTAGTCGGCCAGCGCCTTGATCCCGCCGGGAAAGCGCTTGGCGTCATAGGTGATGAAGCCGTTCGCATCGCGCGGCCCGTGCCAGCAGTCGTCGATCACCACGTACTGATAGCCGGCGTCCTTCATGCCGTTGCCAGCCATGGCGTCGGCGACGCGGCGCACGGTGGCCTCGTCGATGTTGCAGGCGAACTTGTTCCAGCTGTTCCAGCCCATCGGCGGCGTCTGGGCCAGGCCGTTGGCGACGCGCGGCGGCGGGTCCTTGTCGGCCGCGAAAACAGCGGTCGGCAGGATCAGCGCGGCGGCCGCCAGCAAGGCGATCAGACGCTGGGATGGCCTAGGCATCAACGGTTCCTTTCATCGGATCGGGCGCGGACACGCGCTCCAGAATGCTGGCGTGGGTCGGCATCTGCTCGGCGGCCCGGCGGCAGGCCATCCGGACGTGCTGCAGCCGCTCGGCCATCAGACGTTCGTCCATCAGGTCGGCCAGAGGGTCGTGGCCGTCCGGCATGCCGCCCTGCCCGACCATGATCGCCAGCCAGTTCGGCTCCTGGAAGATCGTCTGGTTGGGGAAGATCGTCGCCCCTCGGCTGCGGAATAGTTCCATCTTCAGCTTCAGCGAGTCCGGGATGGTCATGTGCCGCATGCGGTCCCACAGCGGCTGACCGACGCGGCGGTTGGCGTGGTAGTGGTAGATCAGGAAGTCGCGGATCTGCTCCATCTCCTCGCCCATCATCTGGCTGTAGAGATCGGCGACCGGCGCATCGATCTTGGCCAGCGGGAAGCTGCCAGCCAGCTTGATCAGGCCGTGCTGGATCAGGTGGATCGAGGTCGACTCCAGGGGCTCCAGGAAGCCGCTGGACAGGCCGATCGCCGCGCAGTTCTTGACCCTTGACCGCTTGCGCCGGCCGGTGGTGAACCGCAGGAAGCGCGGATCGGCCAGCACCTTGTTGCCCGGATGCTCGGCCGCCAGGGCCGCCAGCAGGTCGTCGGCCGCCTGGTCGTCGCTGATGTGATCGCTGACATAGACATAGCCGTTGCCGGTGCGGTGCTGCAGCGGGATGCGCCAGCGCCAGCCGGCCGTATCGGCGGTGGCGCGGGTATAGGGGATCGGATCCTCGTAGCGCGCCGTCGGCACGGCCACGGCGCGGTTAGCGGGCAGGAATTCCGACCAGTCCTCGTAGGGCACGCCCAGGGCGTCGCCGATCAGCAGGCCTCGGAAGCCCGAGCAGTCGACGAAGAAGTCGCCCGCCAGGGTCTCGCCGTCATCCAGCGTCAGCAAGGCGATCGTTCCGTCCAGCGAGTCGAGGGTCACGCCCTTGATCGTGCGCTCGACACGCTTGACGCCGCGCCCCTCGGCCACCTCGCGCAGCAGCTTGGCGTAGAGCGAGGCGTCGAAATGATAGGCGTGAGCCATGGCCGCGCGCGGGTCGCGCGGATCCTCCACGCGCCAATCGAACTTGCCGGCCTTGGCGGCCACGCAGCTCAGCGAGAACTCGGACAGGTCGGCCTGGTAGCCCAGCTTGCGGGCCCGCAGCCAGAAGGCGTGAAACGACACCCCGTCCATCGGCGGGCCGTAGTTGCCGAACGGATGCATGTAGGCGTCGCCGGGATCGCCCCAGCCGACGAACTCGATGCCTAGCTTGTACGTGCCTTGCGTCGCCGTCAGCATCCGCCGCTCGTCGACGCCCACCACCTGGTTGAAGAAGGTGATCGGCGGGATCGTCGCCTCGCCCACACCGACCGTGCCGATGTCGGCGGACTCGACCAGGGTGATCTTCATCTGCTGCGGCGTGAAGACCTTCGAGAAGAACGCCGCCGACATCCAGCCGGCCGTGCCCCCGCCGACGATGACCAGGTGTGAGATCTTTCCCGCGTTTTCCATGCCGCCTTCGCTCATCCAAAAGACCCCCGCCGGCGAGACGCCGGCGGGGTTACAGGGGGCCTAGAAGGTCCCGCGCACGATGAACGAAACACGGCGGTCGCTGACGGTCCAGCTATGGGTGCGGACCAGGGACTTCGAGAAGTTCCCCTGCGTGCCCAGGTACCAGCTGTCGCGCTGATCCATCTCCAGATCGTAGCGCGAGTTCAGGAGGTTCACGACCTGCAGGCCGACCTTGACCTGCGGGGTCAGGCCGTAGGTCACCGAGCCGTCCAGCTGGCCGTAAGCCTTGGCATAGACCGGCACCATCAGGTTCGAGGCCGAGGCGCTCATCAGGTAACGCGAGCGCCAGTTGTAGGCCAGGCGGGCGTCGATGCCGTACTTACTGTAGAGCAGCGTGGCGTTGTAGGTGTAGCGCGACAGCTGCTCCAGCGGCAGGTCCAGCTTCGAGGCGTTGATCTGCGAAGCGTCCGTGGTGCTGCTGGACACGTTCTGCGTGCCCTTGCTGTCCAGGATCGTGGCGTTGAATTCCGTGCCCAGTCCGCCCAGCGCGCCAGGCAGGAAGTCGTAGTACTGCTGGTACTGGAACTCCATGCCGTAGATTTTGCCGTGGCCCATGTTCTGGGGCACGGTGCCGATGGCCTGCACGGTGCTGCCGTTCGACGTCGCGATGTTCAGCAGGGTCGGCGTGGACTGGATGTAGTCGTAGACGTCCTTCTTGAAGGCGCCGACCGCCAGCATGCCACCGCGGAAGTACCACTCGCCCGAAAGGTCGAACGAATTGGCCCGCATCGGCTTGAGGTTCGGATTGCCCCCGAAGTAACCGAAGGCCACGTCCGTGTGGTACTGGACCGCCGAGCCGCCGGCCGCCGCGGCAGTCAACTCGGCCTGGGTGTAGGCGACGCCGGTCTGCGCGTTGATGAGGCCGTCCGCCACCGTGGCGGGGCGTGATTGCAGCGTGCCCGACACCGACATCGATGGGTCCAGCTGGTTGAAGTCGGGCCGGACGATGTTCTTGGACGCCGCGAAGCGCACGAACACATTGTCCCGGGCCTTCAGGCGCAGGTTCAGGCTGGGCAGGACGTCGGTGTAATCCGTGCCGCCGGTCGTGGTGAAGGCCCGGCCGTCGGCATAGGTGATCTTGGTCGAGGCCGTGGACGAGGCGAAGCGCCGCTGGCCTTGGTCGATCAGGTTGATCGTGCCGAAGCCGTTGGCGTCGGTCTTGGTCCGGACGACGCGCAGGCCGAAGTTGCCGTCCCAGCTCATGCCCTGGTCGCCCCACGAGAACGGCAGGTCGGTTCCGAAGCGGACCTTGCCGTAGATCGCGGTGGTGTCTTCCCACTGGCGATTGACGCCGCGGCCGCCCGAGTTGGTGAAGCTGGTGTTCACGTCGCCCAGCGGCTGCCAGTAGCTGATGCTGCCGGTCGGCGCGGCCCAGATGGGCATGTAGCTCATCAGGGTGCCTTGGGTGAACGGGCTGTAGCTTCCCCCCGCTGGCGACCAGGTCGGGATCGTGCCGTTGGGCCCGCCGCGCGGGTAGTAGCCGTACTCGCCGTCGTTATAGGCCGGGCCGCCGCCGGGGATCGGGCCGTTCCAGATGGTGTTCTTCAGATAGGCGTAGAGCGCCGTCGGGCTCTTGGCCAAGTCGAACGACGGCATGATCAGGCCGGGGACCGAGAGGTCGCCCTTGAAGAAGTTGTCGAAGCTGACCTTGTCCTGGTGCTGGGTGTACTTGTCGGCCGTCGCGGTCACGCGCGTCGCCCAGGGCGCCGAGATCAGGTTCCAGTTGTAGGCCGTGTCGCGCGAGTTGGCGTCGCGTGAGGTCGCCCGCACGCCCAGCTTGATGTCCTTGAGGAACTTGTCGTCGTCGAACGAATAGGTCGCGTCGAACTTGCCCGAATATTCCCGAGCGTCGTTGTCGTCGATGTGGTCCATCGCGGCGTACAGGTTGAACGCCGACGGGGTGCTGGTGACGTTGCTCATGGTGATCTTCGGCAGCTCGCCGGTCAGATCCAGGCCAAAGCCGCCCGCCAGGGTGACGGTGTTGTAGACCGTCAGGTCGGTGCTGCCCCGATGCGAATAGACGTATTGCAGGTCGCCGGTGACCTGCCAGTGGTCGTTGCTCCACTTGAAGCCGGCCGAGACGTCGTTGGTGTTGTCCTTCACGACGCCATAGCGGGTGCCCAGGTTCAGCAGGAACGAGTTGGCCACGCCGTTGCCGCCGCCGCCGCCGTCGACCAGCTGGCCCTTCAGGAAGTTGCCGTCAGAGTCGAAGGTGAACGCGGTCCCCGTCGCCGGACCGACCACGAACGACTGGTTGTTGGTCGCCGAGCAGCAGGCCGAGGTCTGGGCGAAGCGGTCCTGGAAGGTCTGCTTGGCCTCGGTGCGGAACAGGGTCGTATAGAGTTCCAGATTGTCGTTCGGCCGCCACTGGAAGGCGCCGTAGAAGCCGTTGCGGTTCCGGTCCTGCTCGTTGTTGCGATATTGTACGCCGACCGGCACGAAGACGCGGGCCTTGCCCTGGCCAGCGATCGCATTGTCGCCATTGAAGTTAAAGGTCGCGCCGCCGTCGTACGAGGATTTCACGCCCAGACCGTGGGCGTTGTACGGGTCGACCGCGATCGAGTTGACGGCGGTCTTCAGCTTGGAGCTGGACATGCTGACCAGCATGCCGAACTCGCCCAGATTGGTGTCGAAGCGGTCGCTGAGCAGGAAGCTGCCCGACGGCGTGCCTTCCTTGCGCAGGTCGCCGCGCGTGTAGTCGGCCGAGAAGGCCATCTGCCGGCCGGCCTGGTCGAACGGCATGCGCGTGCGCAGGTTCACCGTGCCGCCCAAGCCGCCTTCGACGATGTCGGCCGACGGGTTCTTGTAGACGTCGACGCCGGCGAACAGCTCGGGCGTCACGTCTTCCCACGAGATGGCCCGGCCGCCACGCGCCGAGAACATGTCGCGCCCGTTCAGTTCCGAGCGCACCCAGGTCAGGCCGCGGATCTGGATGCCCGAGCCCTCGGCGTTCAGGCGGTCAACGTCGCGCGGCTGATTGGTCCGGCCGATGGTCACGCCCGGCACGCGCTGCAGCGCCTCCGTCACCGAACGGTCCGGCAGGCCGCCGATATCGACGGCGGTGATCGAGTCGACGATTTCCTCGGAATTCTTCTTCAGGTCCTGGGCCGACTGGATCGCCTTGCGCTGGCCGACGACCACGACTTCGGTCACCTGATCGACAGCGCTGTCCCCGCCAGCCGTAGTTGTCTGGGCCTGGGCCGATGCGACCAGCACGCCAGACCAGGCGACGGCCGCGACCGACGCCAAGAGCACACTTTTCCTGTTGATTGCCTTCACGTTTCCACCCCTGAAAACTGCCGCCAAGCCGGTTGACCGAGCGGACCGCCGTTTGCGGTGAGTTCGACGTGCGTCGCCTCACCGTCCCCGGAATCTTTTATTTAATATGCTTTAATTAACCGAGGCGAATTTATCGTACAAGCGGGTTTTTCACGGTCGCGATTTCCCGGCAGCGGGGGTGATCCGCTGCCGGGTCTCGGGGGTTTTTAGTCCACGCTTTCCGGCGGCGCGATCGAGACGAAGCCGTGAGCTTCGACCAGGCTGGCCTGGCCGGCGGCGATCCGCGCCGACGGATTGGGGCGGGGCTCGGCGACCTTGTGCAGGGTGTTGCGGTCGACGTGCCGGAACGGCGCCGCCCTGCCCCGCACCTGCAGCATGGTGGTCGAGGTGTAGGACCAGCCACCGTCGTCCTCGAAGCGCACGTCCAGCTCGTAGGAATCGGTCCGGAACGCCCATTCCAGGAAGTCGGTCGAGCTGATGCCGTAGCCGGGGCTGCCGCGCTCGGCGCGAACGACCAGGCCGGAGCCGTCCTCGGCGGCGCGGCCGGCGGCCAGAGCGGTCTGCCCGCGCGGAAGGGCCAAGGTCTGCATGATCAGGCCCGTGGCGGGTTCCCACAGCCAGTAGCCGACCTGGTCGTGGAAGGTGGTGTCCTCGTCCGAGGCGACGATGTGGACGTGGTAGCGCAGGCCGTACAGCAGCTGCGGGCCGTTGGCCTGCGGATCGATCGGCTGCATCTCGATGCGCTCGAGGAACTCGCGGCGCTCGGGGCCATCGGCCTTGGGGTTGAGGTCGACGCCCTTCATCCCCTCCCAGACGCCGGCCAGGCGGCGCAGCGGACCCAGATTGGCCAGGGTGTCCGGATCCACGTCCTCCGGTTCGGTGAAGATGTCGTCGGGAAAGTCGTGCATGGCGTCCGCGCTCTGGTGAAGCTTGGCGCCGGCTCTACCGCCCCGAGCGGGCGCGTCAAGCGGCGCTGATCGCCAGGCTAGCGACTTGCCCGTCCCGCAGCTTGATCGAAAGCAGCACGGCTTGCAGACCAGGCACGAGATTGAAGATCCGCGCCGCAACGTCGCCGGTCAGGTCGGCGTCCGGACTGGACACCTCGATCATGCCACGGGACTTGGCGATGGCGACTGAACGAGCGTCTCGGCGCGTGGCGAACTCATCCTTGCTCGCCACGACCGGCGCGACGAGATGCGCGGCGCGATCACCCAGGCCGGAAACCTTCGCGCTCAGCTCCAACCCGCGCGGCGTCACCCTATAGGCCACGGTGAAAGCGACCGGCGGCTCCAGCTCGCGCCCCTCGGGCGTCTTCAAGCGACCGGACGCCGTGGCGACGACCGCGCCGTCCCGCTCGACGGTTTCCAGCGTCGCGGCCAAATCGGCGATGCTAGTGAAGACGTCCTTGCCCTGGACCACCTCGATCCGCAGGGTCAGCGGCTGGTGCGCGGCGTCGATCGGGACCTGCTGGTTGCTGATCTCGACGGCCTTGTAGCGCGTCATGCTGGCCGCCAGCACCGGGCCCAGCACCTGGTGATGCAGCAACGAGATCGCGCCGCCCGAGGCGTGACCGCCGCCAGCCGGGGCCAGGTAGTCGAAGTCGTAGTCGGTGAAGGTCGCTCGCCAGGGGCCGAGCGAGGCGAGGTGCGTCCCGATCTCAGGGAATGGCTTCAGGCCATAAGGCTTGTCTCGCGGCAGCTCGGCGCGTGGCGAAGACGCGATCGGCTCGGCAAGGTCCAGCACCGCCGCCAGCGCCTTGGCGTGGCTGAAGGTGTGGTGGATGCACGGCCGATAGCCGGCGGCGCGATAGTGCGGACCGCCGTACAGCAGGCCATCGTGCGTGCAGGCCGCCATCAGGGCCAGGTTGCGCGCCGAGACCTCGGCGAAACGCGGATCACGATCGGCCAGCAGGCGATAGGCCGGATGGCACCCGTCACTGGTGCGGCTGCCCCACCAGGTCCACTTGAAGTTCCGCGTGCCCCAGCTGTTATCCCAGCCGCCGTCGGGCAGCATGAACTCCATATGAGCGCGTAGGCTGGTCACGACCTGATCCAGCAGCGCCTGGTCGCCAACACGCAGGCCATACATGGCCAGGGCCGGCAACGACTCCTCGACATTGTAGCCTAGGTCGACCGGCGGCCGTCCCTTGGGGGTGCGACCGCGCTGGGGATGACCCTCGCCGAACAGCAGGCCGTTCGGCGTGAAGAAGTCGAGGCTGGCCTGAGCAAAGTCGCGGGCCTTGGCGACATAGGCGTCTCGCCCCAGCGCCTCGGCGCCCAGCGAGAAGGCGTAGGCCGTCGAGATCGGATAGTTGATGTTGCCGGTGTCGATCTTCATGAAGCCGTCGAGGAAGTCGAAGGCCTTGGCCAGTCGCGCCCGCCAGGCCTCGCGCGTCGCCGCGTCCAGCAGGTCGCCGTGGTGCAGCAGCGTCTCCGACAGGGCGATGGCGCGGAAGACGGTGATGCCCTTCCAGTCGTTCAGGAAGACGTCGTTGACCCAGCTGCCGTCGGGCCGGCTGACATTGTGCTCGCTCCAGGTCTGAGCCGCCTTGGCGGCGCGGATATAACGGACATCACCGCTGGTCCGCGCCATGCGCAACAACGGATAGACCGTGTCGGCGACGCGTCCGTGGACCATGCCGCAGCCCGGACATAGGAAACCGCCATTGGCGCCCTCCCCGGCCAAGCCCGTCACCTGGTAAGCCAGCAGCCCGTCGCACCAGGTCTTCAGCAGGCGCTCATAGGGCTGGAGGTCGGCTCGCATGGCGGCCCTCGCCACGGCCGGCGCCAGCGCCGCCGCCGTCGAGACGCCCAGCATCCCCCTGCGTGAAAGTCCCGCGCCCTGCCCGGTCATCCGCCCCTCCGTCATTATTGGGGGCACCATGGCGGCGCGAACGGGATTTGGACAGGCCAATTTTAGATATCGGTCATGCCAATTTGCGTTAGAGTGACGGAACGCGCGATTGATGAATCCAATTCATCAGCATGTGGAGCAAAACGGACTAATCGTCCCCTCGATGGTCCGATAGCCTGCGCCCTGCCTTTGCGCGGCAACTACCCGCCGTTCCCGCCGCTTATAGTCGCGGCGTCCGCGGAGGATCGGAGAATGAAATGGCCGACATCGAAGACCTCAGCCTCTCGAGGCGCGACCTGATGGCCGCCGGTGCGGCCTCGGCCGCCATCGCCGGCGCGCCCGCCGCGGCCAGCGCCGCGACGCCGGACGCGCCCAGCCTGCACCAGGTGACCTTCAAGGTGAACGGCCAGAAGCGGTCGCTGAACCTGGACACCCGCACCACCCTGCTGGACGCCCTGCGCGAGCACCTGCGGCTGACCGGCACCAAGAAGGGCTGCGACCACGGCCAGTGCGGTGCCTGCACGGTCATGGTCGACGGACGGCGGATCAATGCCTGCCTGAGCCTGGCGGTGATGCACGAGGGCGACGAGATCACCACGATCGAAGGCCTGGGCACGCCCGACAAGCTGCACCCGCTGCAGGCGGCCTTCATCAAGCACGACGGCTACCAGTGCGGCTACTGCACGCCGGGCCAGATCTGCTCGGCCAAGGCGGTGCTGGACGAGATCAAGGCCGGCGTCCCCAGCCACGTCACGGCCGACCTGACCGACGCCCCTAAGGTCACAGAGGCGGAACTCCGTGAACGGATGAGCGGCAATATCTGTCGCTGCGGGGCCTATTCCAACATCGTCGAAGCCATCGCCGACGTCGCGGGAGGCCTGGCATGAAAGCCTTCGCTTACGAACGCGCTCGCACCCCGGCACAGGCCGCCGCGGCCGTCGCCAAGGACCCGACCGCCCGCTTCATCGCCGGCGGCACCAATCTGCTGGACCTGATGAAGCTGGAGATCGAGACGCCCCGCCGGCTGATCGACGTCAACGGCCTGAAGCTGGACAAGATCGAGGCGACCAAGGACGGCGGCCTGCGCATCGGCGCCTTGGTGCGAAACACCGACCTGGCGGCCGACAAGCGCGTGCGCAAGGACTATGGCGTCCTCTCGCGCGCCTTGTTGGCCGGCGCCTCGGGCCAGCTGCGCAACAAGGCCACCACGGCCGGCAACCTGCTCCAGCGGACCCGGTGCCCGTACTTCTACGACACCAACATGCCCTGCAATAAGCGCACGCCCGGCGCGGGCTGTTCGGCGATCGGCGGCTTCACCCGTTCTCACGCGGTGTTGGGAACCAGCGAGGCCTGCATCGCCACCCATCCCAGCGACATGGCCGTGGCCATGCGGCTGCTGGACGCCTCGGTCGAGACCGTAAAGCCGGATGGTGCCACCCGGACGATCCCGATCGCGGACTTCCATCGCCTGCCTGGCAACACGCCGCACGTCGAAACCGCGCTGACGCCGGGCGAGCTGATCACCGCCGTCACCCTGCCCAAGCCGGTCGGGGGGACGCACGCCTATCACAAGGTCCGCGATCGGGCGTCCTACGCCTTCGCCCTCGTCTCGGTGGCGACCATCCTGCACAAGGATGGCACGGGCCGCGTGGCCCTGGGCGGTGTGGCGCACAAGCCCTGGCGGATCGAGGCGGCCGAGAGCGCTCTGCCGCAGGGCATCAAGTCGGTGTCCGAACTCCTGCTGGCCGGTGCCAAAACCACCTCCCAGAACGCCTTCAAGCTGACCCTGGCCGAGCGCGCCCTGGGCGCGGCGATCGCCGAAGCGAAAGCCTAACAGCCATGAAGTTCGACACCCCCGCCACGACCAATCCGATCGACCAGCTGAAGGTGGTCGGCAAGCCGACCGACCGCATCGACGGCCCGCTGAAGACCACAGGCATGGCGCCCTATGCCTATGAGCGGCACGACGCGCTGGAGAACGTCGCCTACGGCTACATCCTGGGCTCGGCGATCGCCAAGGGCAGCATCAAGTCCATGGACGTCAGCCGCGCCAAGGCCGCGCCGGGCGTCGTGACCGTGGTCACCGCCCAGACGGCCGGAAAGTTGGGCAAGGGTGACTTCAACACCGCCAAGCTGCTGGGCGGCCCCGACATCCAGCACTACCACCAGGCCGTCGCGGTCGTGGTCGCCGAGACCTTCGAGCAGGCTCGCGCCGCCGCTGCCCTGATCAAGGTGGACTACGAGCGCGCCAAGGGGACCTTCGACCTGGCCTCGGCCAAGGACGGCGCGCCGCCGGTCGGCAAGAGCAATCCCGATACCGCCGTCGGCGACTTCGACACGGCCTTCGCCGCCGCGCCGGTCAAGCTGGACGAGACCTACACGACGCCCGACCACGCCCACGCCATGATGGAGCCGCACGCCACCATCGCGACCTGGAAAGGCGACAAGCTGACGGTCTGGACCGCCAACCAGATGGTCGCCTGGAGCCGGGGCGACGTGGCCAAGACTCTTGGCATTCCCAAGGACAATGTCCGACTGGTCTCGCCCTATATCGGCGGCGGTTTCGGCGGCAAGCTGTTCATCCGCGCCGACGTGATACTGGCCGCGCTGGGCGCCAAGGCGGCGGGCCGGCCGGTCAAGATCGCCCTCCAGCGGCCCTTGATGTTCAACAACACCCCGCACCGCCCGGCGACGATCCAGCGCATCCGCCTGGGCGCGACGGCCGACGGCAAGTTGACCGCCATCGGCCACGAAAGCTGGTCCGGAGACCTGCCCGAGGGAGGCCCCGAGACCGCCACCCAGCAGACCCGCCTCCTGTATGCCGGCGCCAACCGCATGATGAAGATGAAGCTGGCCGTGCTGGACCTGCCAGAAGGCAACGCCATGCGCGCGCCAGGCGAGGCCCCGGGCCTGATGGCGCTGGAGGTGGCGATCGACGAACTGGCCGAGAAGCTGGGCATCGACCCGATCGAGCTGCGCGTCATCAATGACACCCAGGTCGACCCGGAAAAGCCCGGCCGGCCGTTCTCGCAGCGCAAGCTGGTCGAGTGCCTGCGCACCGGCGCCGACAAGTTCGGCTGGGCCAAGCGCAGCGCGCGTCCCGGCCAGGTCCGCGACGGCCGCTGGCTCGTCGGCATGGGCGTGGCGGCGGCCTTCCGCAACAACCTGGTCATGAAGTCGGCCGCCCGCGTGCGGCTGGAGACCACCGGCCAGATCGTGGTCGAGACCGACATGACCGACATCGGCACCGGCAGCTACACGATCATCGCCCAGACCGCCGCCGAGATGATGGGCGTGCCGCTGCATCAGGTGACCGTGAAACTGGGTGACTCTTCGTTCCCCGTGTCGGCCGGCTCGGGCGGCCAATGGGGTGCCAACAGCTCGACGGCCGGCGTCTATGCGGCCTGCGTGAAACTGCGCGAAGCCGTCGCGACCAAGCTGGGCCTGGATCCGGCGACCGCCGAGTTCTCGGATGGCCGGGTGAAGCTCGGCAACCAGAGCCTGCCGCTGGCCCAGGCCGCCGCCGACGCGCCGATCGTCGTCGAGGACGCCATGGAATATGGCGACCTGACCAAGACCCACCAGCAGTCGACCTTCGGCGGCCACTTCGTCGAGGTCGGGGTCGACGTCGCCACCTGCGAGATCCGCATCCGCCGCATGCTGGCCGTCTGCGCCGCCGGGCGGATCCTCAACCCCAAGGCCGCCCGCAGCCAGGTGATCGGGGCCATGACCATGGGCGCCGGCGCGGCGCTGATGGAGGAGCTGGTCGTCGACAAGCGGCTGGGCTTCTTCGTCAATCACGACCTGGCCGGCTACGAGGTGCCGGTCCATGCCGACATCCCGCACCAGGAGGTGATCTTCCTGGACGAGACCGACCCGATGTCCTCGCCGATGAAGGCCAAGGGCGTGGGCGAGCTGGGCATCTGCGGCGTCGGCGCGGCGGTGGCCAACGCCATCTACAACGCCACCGGCGTGCGGGTGCGCGAGTATCCGGTCACGCTGGACAAGCTGCTGAAGGACATGCCCGTCGTGGCGTGAAGGCTGGGCTTAGTCGCCGAGCAAAGCGCGGGCGTAGTGCTGGCGATCGATGATCGGGCGGAAGAAGGTCAGAGCGCCGTCGATGACGGCCGGCTCGTTCAGCAGGGCCTTGAACCACAGGTTCGCCTCGGCCACGCCGCGATGCAGGGCCGTGACACGATAGCTGTGCTTACCGGTGACGGCGGCGGCAGCCGAGACGGCCGGGTCATCGCGCAGACGGGCCTCGAACTGGTCGAGGTCGCGCACCTCCAGCAGTCGCGTGCGCAGATCGGCGATGCAGTGGCAGACGTCGCCCGGCAGCCGCACCCGGTCAACCAGCTTGAGCAGTCCGCTCTGCTTGAAGCGCGTGATGATCCGGTGCGCCGTGGTCTGCGAGACGTCGAACATCTGGGCCAGTTCAGCCACCGTCGGCAGCGGTTTGCCCTCCAGCTGGGCCAGGATTTCCAGGTCCGCCTCCAGCCCGACGCGCGGGGCCGGCGCCTGGCGCGAAAGATGCGGCGGTCCGGGTCTGATCTGGTTCACTTGCGCCGCCTAGTCGCCGCGCTTCGGCGTGAACAGCAGGTCGTGATAGTCCCAGCTGAAATCGGCGATCGGCGAGGCCGCCTTCATGGTCACCCGCTCCACGCCGCCATCGGCATTGAGGCCGAAGGTGACATAGGCCGGCTCCAACGCCTTGTCGTCGAAGCGGGTGACGAAGGTGTCGTACTGCCAGTGCTCCAGCTTGCCGGCCATGCGCGGCGTCGACTTGAAATCGATACGCAGGCCGCCGTCGCCTTGGGTTACCGCGATGTCGCCGTACCAGGGATCGCTGTAGGTCCCGGCATACTTGGCGACCGGCAACGAAGGCCCGACGCCGGCCGGCTTGGCCTGGGCGCCGCCCAAGGCCTTCAACGCCCCGCCGACCAGCTGCTTCTTGTAGGTGATGTAGCGCTCGGTCCACGGCTCGGGCTTGAGGCCCAGATAGTGGTCCAACAGCTCGTACATCAGGCCGCGCGGCAGCTCGCCGTCCTCGCTGTTCAGCTCGATCGAGAAGCCGACATTGCGGTCGGGGATCAGCACGACCACGGTCTTGAAGCCGAACACCGCGCCGCCATGCCAGACGATCTGGGTCCCGCGATAATCCTGGATCTCCCAGCCCAGGGCGTAGGCCTGGAAGGTCGGCTTGGTGACCTCGAAGCCCGGCGGGACCTTGTCCAGCGGCTGGATCACCGTCGGCTGCCACATGGCCTTGGACTGGGCCTCGCTGAACAGGCGCTTGCCGCCCGGCAGAGCGCCATGGGCCAGCTGCAGCTTCAGCCACTTGGCCATGTCGTTGGCGCTGACGGCCATGCCGCCGGCCGGGGCGGCGCTGGTCGACAGCTCGTCGCGCTCGTCCAGCACCTCCTGGTCGCCCGCCCCGCGCAAGCCGCCGTTCATGCGGGCGTGTGGCTGGGCGCGGTTGGCGATCTGGAAACGACGACCATCGGTGGTCGAACTGGTCATGCCCGCGGCGGCGAAGACGTGCTCGCGGACATAGTCCTCCCAGGTCTGGCCGGTGACCGCCTCGATCAGCTGGCCGGCCACCATGTAGAGGACGTTGTCGTAGGCGTAGCCGCTGCGGAAACTCGTCGCGGGTTTGAGATAGCGCAGGCGACGCACGGCCTCGGCGCGCGGGATGTTGCTGCGCGGCACGAACAGCAGGTCGCCCTGCCCCAGCCCCAGGCCGCTGCGATGGACCAGCAGGTCGCGCACGGTGAGCTCGCGCGTCACCCACGGGTCGTACATCTGGAAGCCTGGCAGGCGGTCGGTGACCTTGTCGTCCCAGGACAGCTTACCGGCGTCGACCAGGGTGGCCAGGGCCGCCACGGTGACCGCCTTGCCAGTCGAGCCGGTCATGAACAGGGTGTCGGCGTCGACCTTCTCGGGGCTGCCGATTTTGCGGACGCCATAACCCTTGGCCAGCACGGTCTGGCCTTCGTCGACGATGGCGATCGACAGGCCCGGCGCGCCGACCTTCTGGCGCAGCGCCTCGACATGGGCGTCGAAGCCCTTGGGCGGCTGGACGATGGGACCGGCCGCGAGCGCGGCCGCGAGGATGAGGCTGATCATGAGACCTCCGGTTGGAAGGCGGGACGCCGGGCGAGGCGGACAAGGCCCAGGGTCGCCAGCGGAATGACGTAGAGCGCGATCAGGGCGTAGGCGAGCAGCCGGTAGCCGCCGGCGATCAGGCGGACCAGCCCGACCCGCTCGGCCAGGACCATGCAGAAGACGAGCAGAGCCAGGGCGCAGAGCGCGCGAGCGCGGACGCCGAAGGCCCGCCCCATCCGGGCTTGAAAGGCGCCGGCCACACGCTCGTTGATGGCGTGCACCGCGCCCGTACCGCTCTCCAGCAGGGCCGCGAACACCATCACCTGGAACAGCAGGCGGAAGATCGGCAGGTTCAGCTTGGCCAGCAGCACGTCGGACGGCAGGGCCGCCCCGCTGACCTCGGGCGCATAGGCGCACATGCAGACGAAGAAGACGAAGGCCGGGATCATGGCCAGCGGCCCGGCGATCAGGCCGGCAGTGACGGCGTCACGATCGCTGAGCAGGTGGCGGGTCACCGGCAGGATGATCACCGCCCCGATGATGTTGTAGCCGGCATAGGTCCCGCCGCCGACCAATGCGTCCGTCCCGAACGGGATTGGAACCGAGAACGCGGCGGCGATATCGTGGCCAAAAGTCGTCAGGGCCAGGATCAGGAACAGGCCGTACACGCCGTAAAGCAGGATCGAGACCCAGGCGAACAGCTGCTCGACGACCTTGTTGCCGAACGCCGCGAAGGCGGTGACGCCCACGAGCAGCGCCAGCATCCCAGCCCACTTCGGCGCGCCGAACACCGCGTGGCCGATCTCGCCCGCCGCCGCGCCGAACACGGCCAGCACGATGATGACGAAGAAGGCGTAGGCCAACTCGAAGGCGATCCAGCCCTTGCCCAGCAGCGCCTGGAAGAAGCTGCGATAGTCCCGCGCCCCGCTCGCTCGCGCAAACAGGAAGGTCAGAACGCACATGCCGCTCCAGATCAGCGTCGCCAGGGTCAGGCCGGCCAAGCCGCCCCATGGGCCGGCGGGCAGGAAGAACTCGGCGATCTCGCGGCCCGTGGCATAGCCACCGCCGATGACGGCGGCCTTGAAGGCCAGGCCCGGCAGCAGCCAGCGGCTGAACCAGCCTGACGCCTGGCCACTCATAGGAGGCAGGAGTCCAGCAGGCGTTCGAACGCGGCGCCGCCCCGTAGCGGATCAGCAGTCGGCAGACCTAGTCGCGCGGCGACCGCCTCGATCTCTGCCTGGGCAGCCTCGGCCGACAGCTTGCCGGTGTTGAGGCTGATCCCGGCGCAGCGGATGTTTGGACTGGTCACCCGTCCCAGGGCGATGGTCGCGTCGATCACCGCTTCGATCGACGGGACGGCGTGACCCGCATGGCCGAGGATCTCGGTCCGCCCCGGCTCGTGGCAGACTACGAAGGCGTCCGGCTGGCTGCCTTGCAGTAGGCCCAGCGACACCGCGCCATAGGCCGGGTGCAGCAACGAGCCCTGCCCCTCGATCACGTCGATATGGCTGGCCGGCGCGGCCGGGCTCAGCATCTCCGCGGCCCCGGCGATGAAGTCGGAGACCACGGCGTCGATCGGCATGCCGGAGCCGGCGATCATGATGCCGGTCTGGCCGGTGGCGCGGAAATCGACGTCCAGCCCCCTGCCCTTCAGCCCCCGGCTGATGGCCAGGGCCGCGTACTTCTTGCCCAGAGCGCAGTCGGTGCCGACGGTCAGGATCCGGCGGCCCGAGCGCGGCTTGCCCGAGCCGACGGGGATGCCCGGCGGCGGGGTGCGGACGTCGATCAGCCGGCGTCCGGTCCGCTCGGCGGCGGCCTTAAGCTCCGGGATGTCGCCGAGCTTGGCGTGCATGCCCGAAACGATGTCCAGTCCGGCCTCCAGCGCCTCGACCAGGCCGGCGATCCAGGCCGACGGGATGATCCCGCCAGCATTGGCGACACCGATCACCAGGCCCCGCGCGCCCTCGGCCGCCGCTTGCGCGGGGGCCAGGGCCGGCAGGCCGGTGCTGACGCGTCCGCCGGGCAGGACGAACTCGCCGACACAGCGCTCGCCGACCCAGTCACGCAGGCCGAAAGCGGTCTTGGCGTAGCCCGGCTCGACGGTGTCGCCGAGGAACAGGAGGTAGGGCGACGGCAGGCCGCCGACCTCCTCCCGGACTTCATCACGCGTGGCTCTGGCGATGGCGCTCATGCGATCAGAAGCCGGCCGTCAGGCTGACGCCGATGGTGCGCGGCCGGATCACGCCCGTACCCATCGCACCCGTCGGATAGACCGGCAGGCCGCTGGCCGTGATCGCCGAACTCGAGACCTTGCCGTCGGCGTCGAAGGCGTTCTTGACGTAGGCTTCCAGGTCGACCTTGCCGAAGCTCATCCCCGCCCGGAAGTCGACCACCTCGTAGGACGGGACTTCGCGCTGCTTGCCATTGGCGGTGCGATAGGTCGCATCGAACGTGCCGCTCTGCTTACCCATGACCCGCAGCGAGGCGCCGACATAGGCCTGGTTCTCGCCGATCGACCAGCTGTAGTCGCCGTTGAAGCCCAGGCTGATCTTCGGCGTGAACGGCAGCTGGTCGCCCTTCTTGCCGCCGACCAGGGCGCTGGTGTCGCCCGACAGCTTGGTGTCGGTATAGGCGCCGTTGGCCGACACGGTAAGACCGTTGGTCAAGCGCGCCGTGGCGTTGAACTCGACGCCGTCGCTCTTGGCGTCCGCGCCATTGGCGTTGATGCCGAAGTTGTTCACCACGGTCAGCAGCTGGATGCCCTTCCAGTCGATATGGAAGGCGGCGACGTCCAGGCTGAGGCGATGATCGGCGGTCTCGCCCTTGAAGCCGGCCTCGTAGCTGGTGACGGTGTCCGGATCGAAGCTGGCCGGCGTGCCGGCCGGGGCGCTGGGCGGGATCACGTTCGGACCGCCGGGACGATAGCCCTTGGCGACGCGGGCGTAGATCGAGCGGCGATCGTCCAGCTTGAACTTCGGGGCCAGCGAATAGGTGAAGACGTTGTCCGACGAGGTCAGGTTGCTGGCGATCGGCGTGCCGCCGGCCAGCACGCCCTTGGCCGCCTGGCTGGCGCTCTGCTTGTTGTGGCTGTAGCGGCCGCCGACATCGACGTCGATCCGGTCGCTCAGATGCACGGTGGCGTTGGCGAAGCCGGCATATTCCTTGTACCGCGAGCTCAGATCCAGATTGGCCAATAGCGGGATGCCGGTCAGCTGGGTCAGAGTGCCCGGCGTGACGGCGATATATTCCTGGTGGATCAGGCCCTTCTCGTCGGTGAAATAGCCGCCGACCATCCAGTCGAACTTGGCGCCGGGGTTCGAGGCCAGGCGGACTTCCTGGGTGTATTTCCGGTTGTTGGTGTTCTGGGCCAGGTAGAGCTCGTTGGTGAAACCCAACGCCGACTTGATCAGGCCACTGAGATTGAAAGTGGCGTCGTCGCGCTTGGTTTGGTTCAGCTTGCTGAAGCTGCTGGACGAGGTGAAGGTCGCAAAGCCCAGGTCGTAGTTCACCACGCCGTTGTAGACGCGGTAGTCGACGTCCGAGAACGCCGGCACGAACTGCGACAAGGTCGGTCGGCCGTACTTGGTCTTCAGGGTGTTGGGATCGCTCTCGACCACGGTCGGGGCGTCGGCCTTGATGTCCTGCAGCACGGCGGTCAGGCGCAGGTCGAATTTGTCGGTCGGCTTGAACAGCAGCGAGGCGCGGCCGCCATAGACCTTGGCGTCGTTGATGTCCTTCTCGACGTCCGAACCGCTGGTGCCGATCGAGTCGATGAAGCCGCCATCCTTGCGGTAGAAGCCCGAGGCGCGCAGGGCCACAGTCTCGCCCAGCGGGATGTTGACCATCGCCGTGGTGCGATACGACATCGCGCCACCCTTGGTGTCCTCGAGCGCGCCGCGAGCGCGGGCCGTGAAGCCCTTGGTGTCGGGCGTATTGGTCACGAACTTCAGCAGGCCGCCCATCGAGCTGGCGCCGTACAGCGTGCCTTGCGGGCCGCGCAGCACCTCGATGCGGGCGACGTCGAAAGTGTCGAAGTCGCCGGCCAGCACCGCGCCGTTGACCAGGGCGCTGCTCGAGCCGAACGGGGTCTCGTCCATGTAGACGGCCACGGTCGAGGCGACGCCGCCGGTGTTGACGCCGCGCATGACCAGGCGGCCCTGGCCGGGCGTGCTTTGCACCAGCTGCAGGCCGGGCACGAGCTTGAGGTAGTCGCTGAAGTTGGTCGCCGCATGGATCTCCAGGGCGTCCCCCGACACCACCGAGATCGCTTGCGGAATGTCGATCAGCGTCTGTTCGCGCTTCTGGGCGGTGACGACGATCTCTTCGACGGTCGAGACCTTCGGAGCCTCATCGGCCGCCATGGCGGCGGAGTGGGTCAGCAGCGCGCCGACGGCGCTGGAGATGAGCAGGGTCGTACGCTTGAGCTTCATTCTAGTCCCCTCGTTGTTGTGTGCGCCGGACGGCCCCCGGGGCGATGCCGCCCTCTTCCCGCCGGCGCTTGAGAGGTCGTCCGGGTTCCCCGTTTCCGACCTCAGCCCATTACGCAAATTTAATCCTATTCAGGACACTGTTATCCCAATCAGAGAATTGTCAACGACAATTGCGCGGCTAGGCGGACGGTTCGCCGGCCTCGGCGCGGCGCGCCCACGGATCGATCAGACGCAGGAGGATCGCGGCGGTGACGGCCAGGCCCGCCAGCAGCGCGAAATAGGCCGTGTGGGACATCTTGCTCCACAACGTCCCGACCAGGCCGGCGCTGAGGCTGCCGGCGAAGATGGTCAGGTACCAGGCCGCCACGGTGGTCGCGCCGAATCCCGGCGGCGCCAGGCGCGCGAATAAACCGAGGCCCGTCGGCAGGATGAACAGCTCGCCGAAGGTGTAGATCCCGAAGAAGACCACCAGCCACAGCCAGTGCGCCGCGCCGCCGCTGAAGGCGTCGACGGCGCAGAGCAGCAGATAGGCCCCGGCCACGATCAGCGCCCCGGTCGCCATGCGCTGAGCCGGCGACGTGTCGCGGCCGTGGTCGGCGCGTTTCTTCCAACCCGCCAGCAGCATCGGCGTCATGGCCATGACCAGCAGCGGGTTCAGCGACTGGAACCAGGTCATCGGCACGGTCCAGGAGCCCAGCCCCCGGTTCACGCCCGCGTCGGCCCAGAGAGCCACGGTGTTGCCGGCCTGCTCGTAGGCGCCGCGGAAGACGGTGACCGACAGCGCCACGCCCGCCAGGACCAGCACGGTCGGCAGGCCCATCCGCCCACGCGGAGCCGCCGACGCGGCGACGACCCTGCCCTGCTCGGCGGGCAGGTAGCGCTGTCCCCAAAGGTAGATCAGCAGGCCCGCCAGCATGCCCAGGCCGGCCACCGCGAAGCCGACGTGCCAGCCGAACACCTCGCCCAGCGTCCCGCACAGCAGGGGCGCGAGAAAGCCGCCGATATTGATGCCCAGATAGTAGACGTTGTAGGCCCAGCCCCGCCGGGGATCGCCCTCGGCATAGAGGTCGTTGATCTGGCTGGGCAGGGTCGGCAGGAACAGGCCGTTACCCAGCGCGATCGTCGCTAGGGCGACATAGAGCAGGTTCTCGAAACCCATCATGAAATGGCCGGCGGCCATGACGCTGGCGCCGATGATGATGGCCCGCCGCTTGCCCAGCAGCCGATCGGCGATCACCCCGCCGACGATCGGCGTGAAATAGGCGCAGGCCGTATAGGTCCCGTAGATCAGGGACGCCGTGCCCTGGGCGATCAAGAGCTGCTTGGTCATGTAGTAGACCAGCAGCGCGCGCATGCCGAAGTAGGAGAACTGCTCCCACATGTTCGTCAGGAACAGGACGGTCAGGCCGCGCGGCTGACCAAACCACGGCGACGGCTCGAGAACCTTGTCGGTCATGCGGCCGCCGCCGAGGCCGGAGCGCCCCACACGCCCTCGCCCGCCCAGACCGTGCCGTCCTTGTAGACCGCGCCGGGCGGCCGGTCCTTGGCCAGGAAGGTCGGGCCGTCCAGGTCGACCAGGTCGCAGATCTGGCCCAGCACGAAGCCCGGACCGGTGGCCAGGCTGGTACCGACCATAGTGCCGACCATGACCCCCAGACCCAGCCGCCGCGCCTTGGCGGCCATCAGCAGGCCCTCGGTCAGGCCGCCGCACTTGTCGAGCTTGATGTTGATGACCTGGAAGCGCCCCACCGCCGCCGACACGTCGGGCAGCGACACGCAGCTCTCGTCGGCCGCGATCGGAATGGGACTGTCGAAACCCTCCAACTCGTGCTCATGACCGCGCGCCAGGGGTTGCTCCAGGAGCGACACGCGCTGCTCGACCAGCGTCTCGACCAGGCCGTCCAGATCCGCGCGGACGAAACCCTGGTTGCCGTCGACGCCCAGCCAGGCGTCCGGACGCGCGGCGCGGATGGCCCGCACCCGGTCCTGGTCGAGCGCCAGATCGCCGGTCAGCTTGATCTTGATCGACCGCGCCTGGGCGTAGTCGATCGCGCCCTTGGCCATGGTCTCAGGCGTGTCGGCGCCGAGGGTGAAGGTGGTGCGCAGCGGCTGGGGGGCGTCCAGCCCCGCCAGCTTCCACACCGGCTGCCCAGTCAGCGCCGCCTCCAGCTCCCACAGCGCGCAGTCGACGGCGTTGCGGGCTCCGCCCGGCGGCAGGATGAAGCGCAGCGCCTCGCGGGTCGGCCAGGCCTCGATGGCCTCGCGGACCGCTTCGAGCTGAGCCCGCATGCTGTCCACGGTCTCCTTCAGAAAGAAGACCCCGGACGCTTCGCCACGCCCCTTCGCGCTGCCAGTCGACAGCGTCACGACGATGATGTCGGACGTGTCGAACACGTGCCTGGCGATCCGGAAGGGTTGCGCCAGCCGCAGCGTCTCGCTGGCGATGTCTAGGGTCAGCCGGCCCATCAGTAGTGCACCGACATGGCCAGCAGGTGGAAGGTCAGGGCGACGTAGAACAGCAGCAGCGTCGCCAGCACCAGGACCACGCTCCACAGCTTGCGCGCCCAGCTGCGGCCGTCGGTCCAGGTCAGCCAGGCGTTCCAGCCGGCGGTCGCCAGGGCCAGCGGCAGCACCACCCAGCCCAGGCCCTGGAGCAGCAGCATGATCCCGTCCATGCCGCCGGTCATGGCGGCCGCGCTGGACGTCATCGTCGTCACGCCCACGCCCCAGCCCACGATCAAGGCTAGCAGCAGACCGGCGCCGCCGCGTGCGGCCCGCGAAGCCGTCAGCGCCTTGCCGGAGATATCCGCCTTGGTCTTGTAGCGGCGACGGATCAGGGCGACGACCGGCCAGTACAGGAAGGTCAGGGCCAGGACGCCAATGCTGGCGAACAGCGCCGGCAGCAGCCACGCGCCGTTCTGCCCGGCCGGGATGCGGTCGAAGACCATGAACGGCGAGCCAAAATCCCAGCTCCAGCGGACGGGCTTGCCGTCAACGACCTGGGCGGCCAGGCGGTCATGACCGCCGACCTCGCGCCAGACGTAGGGCGCGATCTCGACCCATTCCTTAGGGCGACCATTGGCGCCCAGGATGCTGGGGACGATCAGCTCACCCTTGGGACCGACGGCGACCTTGGCCTGGCCCATCATGTAGAACAGCGACAGGAAACTGCCGTCGGCGCGGCGGCTGACCTGCCAGGGGCCGGCCAAGGCCTTGGCGTGCTCGGCGGACGTCTTGGCGTCGACCTTGCCGTCCGGCGCGCCGGCATAGGGCAGATAGCGGTCGGAGAAGTCACGGAAGATGGCCGTGCGCAGCGTGCCCGCCGCGCCCTGGCGACCGCCGCTGTTCACCGACAAATACAGGCCGACGTTCTCGTTCATGTAGAGGTGCAGCGAGGAGTGGAAACCCTCGGTGTCGCCCAGGTGGCCGATCACGTAGCGGCCGTTGATCGAGGTCTGGAAGAAACCCAGCTCCATGCGATCCAGCGGCCCGATCAGCGATTTGGGGTTCACCTTGTCCAGCGGGCTGTAGTGCATCGTGTGGGCCGTTTCCGCCGACAGAATGCGCTGGCCGTCCAGTTCGCCGCCCTGCAGGTGGGCGATCATGAAGCGGCCCATGTCCGCGCCGGTGGACGAGGCCGAGCCGGCCGGGGCCGGGCCGACGATCTCGAAGCCCTTCGAGGGCTTGCCCGGCTTGGAGTAGCCGATGGCGTCCGTGCCGGCCAGGTTGGCGGGCAGCGGCTGCCGCAGCGTAGTGTTCCGCATGTTCAGCGGACCCGTGACGTGACGGTCGATATAGTCGTTGAACTTCTCGCCCGACACGCGCTCGACCAGGTAGCCGGCCAGGGCCGTGCCGTAGTTCGAATAGGCCGGCGTCACGCCCGCCTCGAAGATGCGCTTGGGCACGTGGTTCTTCAGATAGGCGCCCAGCTCAGGCTCGGGCTTGCCGTAGAAGATCAGCTCCTTGACCACTTCCTCGAAGCCGGCCGTGTGGGTCATCAGCTGGCGCGTGGTGACAGGCTTGCCCTTGTAGGCCGGGATCTTGAAGTCCAGGTACTGGTTGATGTCGGCGTCCAGGTCGATCTTGCCGGCCTCGACCTGCTGCATCACGGCCGTCCAGGTGAACAGCTTCGAGATCGAGCCGGGCCGGAACAGGGTCTTGTAGGGATCGACCGACGTCTTCTTGTCGCGATCGGCATAGCCGAAGCCGCGCGTCGTCAAGATCTGGCCGTCCTTGACCACCGTGACCACGGCGCCGGGAATGTCGCCCACCCGCAAAGCGTAGGGCATGTAGCCGTCCAGCCAGAGATCGACATCGGCCTTGGTCAGCGTCGCGCTGGCCGACGGAATCGCCGGCGCGGCGGCCGGCGGCGGCGCGACCTTGGCCACCGGCGGCGTGGCCGTTTCCTGCCGCGTCTGCGCCTGGGTCGAACCCAGCCCCGCTAGCACCGCGGCCACTACGACCGCCACTCTTTTGATCGCCCTCATTCCCTCGCCCTCCCTCGACCTTTGGCGGATTGCTCCCGCTCGGCTCAGCCGATAGATTGGGAGACAACAATCCTGATCAGGACAATTGCTATCCTGATTGGAAAATTCGTCAACTGCCTCGAGGAGTCGTGGCGCGTGCCTGCCAATGCCCACACGCTTGGAACCCTGCTGCGTGGACTGAGAGATCGTGAGGGCTGGACGCTCAAACAGATGAGCGAGAAGAGCGGTATCCCCGTCTCGACCCTGTCCAAGGTCGAGCACGACCGCCTGACCCTGACCTACGACAAGCTGCAACAGCTCTCACAGCGGCTGGGTATGCGGATGTCGGAGCTATTCGCGGAAGAAGACGCCAATCCGCCTCAAGCGGTGACCGCGCGACGCAGCCTGGGCGATGTCGACCGCGCCGTGCGCGTCGAGACCCCGAACTACGACTACTACTACCTGCACACCGAGCTGCGCGGGAAACGGATGATCCCGGTGATCACCAAGATCCGCGCCAAGAGCGCCGAGCAGTTCGGCGACCTCGTCAGCCACGCGGGCGAGGAATACATCTTCGTGCTGAAGGGCCGGATCGTCGTCACGACCGAGTTCTATGACCCTGTGGTGCTCGAACAGGGCCAGTCGATCTATATCGACTCCAGCATGGGCCACGCCTATCTGGCCGCCGAAGGCTGCGACGAGGCCGAGGTGCTGGGCGTGATGTCCAGCGAGGACGCCGAGCTGATGAATGCCCTGCTGGACATCCACGAGGACCAGAAGCAGGCCCGCCGCTAGACCTCGCGCGGCGGGGCCGTCGAGTCCCGTTCGATCAGAACATGTTCCAGGACGTGGTCGGCGAAAATCTCGTCGGTCTCGTCGTTGGATCGCAGGGCGCGGATCAGCCGATCCAGCGCGATGGCCGCCATCTGCCGCACGGGCTGGCGGATGGTGGTGAGCGGCGGCCACAGCGTCGTGGCGACGGTCGTGTCATCGAACCCGACCACGGTCAGGTCGCGCGGCACGTCCAGATGCCGACGGTGCGCTACCGAAACCGCTGCAGCGGCCATGTCGTCGTTGCTGGCGAAGATCGCGGTCGGCGGCCGGTCCGAGTCCAACAGCGACTCCGCGGCGCGCAGGCCCGAGTCGTAGCTGAAGGCGCCCGACGCCACGACCAGCTCGGCCCCCTCGACCTTGGCGATCGCGGCGCGCGCGCCCTCCAGGCGCACGGCGCTGGCGGTCTGGTCGGGATTGCCGGCGATGAAGCCGATCCGCCGGTGGCCAAGGTCCAGCAGGTGTTGGGCCATGGCCTGGCTGGCCTGGCGGTCGTCGATGCGAACATTGATCGCGTCGCTGGGCGGCTTGCCCGCCGCGACCACGGCGATCGGCAGGTTCGCCGCGTGCAGAATGTCGAGCGCCAGGGCGGACTCGCCCAGCGGCGGCGCCAGCACCACGCCGTGGACGCCCGCGCCGACCAGCCGTTGCAGCTCTTCGAGCGCCGGCGGCTGGCCGTTCTCGCCGCGCACCAGGATCAGGCGCGCGCCAGCGCTGGTGGCTTCCTCGAAGACGCCGACCAGGAAGTCGCTCATGAAGGCCGAGCTGGGATTGGAATAGACCACGCCGATCCGCAGTTCGCCGGACATCACCAGGTTGCGGGCGGCCAGGTTGGGCTCGAAGTTGAGGTCGCGGATCGCGGCCAACACGGCCAGCCTGGTTTCTTCCCGGACCTTGGCGCCCTCGTTGATGACGCGCGACACCGTCATGCGCGACACACCCGCCCGGTCGGCGACGTCGGCCATGGTGGCGCCGCGCGAGAGGCGAGGCTTTCGGGTCGCTGGCGCTGTCATATCAGTGAGTCTCCCGCGCATGGACGAGCCATAGCGCAAAGAAAGACGCCCGGGCCACTGCGGGGAGACCGCTAGGGCCCGGGCGAGGCCGCCCAGGGGGAGGTGGAGGCGGGCGGCCCGGGACTTAGAAGCTGTACCGCAGGCCGACGTGGTAGAACCGGCCCAGCAGGTCATAGAGCGCCGGGTTGGCGTCCAGGCCCGTATTGGTCTGCGGGGACGGCGTCGGATCGCGGTTCAGCAGGTTGTCGACCTTGCCGTAGAGCTGCAGGCCATTGCCGAACTTGTAGGAGGCGCTGATGTCGACATAGGTCGCGCCCTTCATGTGATTGTAGTCGATGGTCGGGTTGCTGCCGGTCGAGACCGGGCAGCTGCCGGCCTTGCACTCGATGTAGTCGGTGGTGGTGCCGCCGAACCGGCCATCGCTGAACCAGCGCTCCTGGACGCTGAAGGCAAAGCGGTCGGTGTCCCAGGACTGGATAGCCAGGAACTTCCAGTCCGGCGTGGCGCCGGAGTTCTGGCCGGCCGAGTCGACGGCGACCGCGCCGGGGATGCCCGGGTTGGTGACGAACTTGTGCGTGTTCGTCGCCAGCCCCCGGACCGTGAAGCGGCCGGGCACGCTGGGCAGTTCGAACCGATAGCTGCTCTCGATGTCGAAGCCGCTGGTCTTGATCGAAGCCAGGTTGAACGTCTGGGAATTGATGAAGGCGTTCGGTGAGTTGAGATTAAATGCGCCGCAGAACTGGGTCATGCCCGCATAGCAGAAGTTCACGATCTGCTGAGCGCCCAGGCTGGAGATGCCGCCGTTGAGGACGATGTTGTACCAGTCGACCGAGACGCTGAAGCCTGGCAGCCATTGCGGGTTCGACAGCACCGCGCCGATGGTCACGTTCTTGGCGATTTCCGGCTTCAGGTCCGGGTTCCCCACCACGTTCTGGAACGCCGTCACCGCACCGCCGGAGGGCTGGCCAGCTGGCGGCGTGCCGTTCGAGGGAATGGTGAAGTTCGGCAGCGTCGTGGTGACCGGCGCGGCGAACAGTTCCGACAGGTTGGGTGCGCGGACGTCACGCGACGTGACGGCCCGCAGGCGGACGCCGTCGATCGGCGTGTCCCAGGTGGCCCCGACCTTCCAAGTGTAGACGGTGCCCGAGGTGCTGTAGTCGGTCCAACGACCGGCCATGTTCAGGTTGGCCCTGCCCGCCGCGTCCGAGTTGACCAGCGGGATGTTCACTTCGGCATAGGCTTCCTTCACGGAGTAGCTGCCACGGCCTGAGTGGTAGTTGCCCGCGAACCAGTTGGCGCCCGACGCAACCAGGACCGGATCGTTGGGATAGTCGGCCGTGTTGGGCGAGTCCGTGTTGCCATCGCCGTAGGGGTCGCCTTGGACGTGGTACTGTTCCTTGCGCCACTCGCCGCCGATCGCCAGCGACACCGGACCGGCCCAGTTCGAGAACGCCTCGCCGCTGAAGTTGATGCTGGCGACGTCCTGCTTCTGCACCGAGTGCTGGTACGGGCCATTCTTGGGCGTGATGTAGGCCAGGGCCGCTTCGCTGGGGGGCTTGCCGCCGAAGATGTTGATCGGCACGCAGCCATTGGCGCGGGCGATAGGGTCGGCGCAAACGATCTGTCCGCCCACCGTGATGGCCTGGACGGCTGCGCGATAGCGCGGCATCAGCAGGATGTCTTTGACGTGGATGTTCGTCGTGTTCTGGCCGTGGGTGTAATAGGCGTCGTAGTGCCAGTCCTTGCCCAGGGCGTTGAACTTGCCGTTCGCGCCAATCACGCCGCGATACTGGGTCCGCGTCGGGTGGACCGAGATGTTGCGCGGCAGCAGGGCGTTGCTCGTGCCGAAGTTGAAGCTCGTGATGTTGTTGGCGGCGCAGGCCGCCACGATCGACGCGGGCAGGTACGGGTTCGCGCACGACATTGTCAGGCCGGTGGTGGCCGCACCCGGATTGGGCTGGTTGCTGCTTTCCACACGGGCGACGTTCAGGGTCGCGTAGATCTCGTTGTTGTCGTCCAGGTCGTAGCCGATGCGGCCGTAGGTGCCCATCCGCTTGATGCGGGACTGCAGCGAGGTGCCGATGCCGACATTTCCCGACAGGTCGCCGCCGACGCAGAAGCCGCCGTTCGTGTAGCAGCCGGAGACGGGGGCTCCAGTCGTGGGGGTGGTCAGTTTGGACGGCACGCCGCCACCGCCGTATTGGAACTGGAACGGGTTGCCGCTCTGGTCGAAGGCGGTGCCTTGCAGCGGTCCGGTGCTGATCAAGCCATACTTGGCGTACTGATAAGCTTGGGCGTGCTCGCGATAGAGGTACTGCGGCGCGCCGTCGTTGGTGACGCCGCGATTGACCAGGGTGGCGGTCGTGTACCAGTCGCGGCTGCCCGGCGCATCTTCGCCGAAGCCGCCCGCCGGGACGCCCTCTTCCCAGTCATATTCGCCGCTGACCTGCACGTGCAGGCGGTCGTTCAGGAAGTTCTTGCCGGCCGCGACCTGGGCCAGCCACTGGTGGTTGTCGCCATAGGTGGTGACGCCGGTGAGGACGTTGGCCTTGAAGCCTTGGAACTTCTTGTTGGTGATGAAGTTGACCACGCCGCCGACGGCGTCAGAGCCATAGGACGCCGAGGCGCCGCCGGTCACCACGTCGACCCGCTCGACCAGCAGCTGCGGGAACAGGCTGATGTCGGGAACGCCCGTGACGTTGGCCGGCACGACGCGCTGGCCGTCCAGCAGGGTCAGGGTGCGGATGGTGCCCAGGCCCCGCAGCGAGAACGAGCTCAGGCCCTGCTGGCCGCTCGAGGTGCTGAAGGTGCCCGTGGTGGCGCCGCTCGAACCCTGCAGCGACGGCAGCTGGGTGATGGCGGTGAAGATGTTCGGCTGGGCCGCCCGCTCCAGGTCCTGCTGACCCAGCATCTGGGTCGGCGTCGGGGCGGTGAAGCCCTCGGACCGGATCCGCGTGCCCGTGACGACGATCTCCGTCACGGTGCTGTCGTCCGAAGCCGGGGTGGCTTGCGCGTAGGCCGCGCCGCCTGTGAAAATTGTCGCGAATGCGCTCGTCGCGAGCAGAGCGCTCAAAAAGGACGATCCCCCTCGCGTGCTACCGACAGCACTCATCCTGCATCCCTCCCAGTTTTTCATTGGGCCATCTGATTGGCCTTCTGGGAATTTGTCAGACGATGGGACCGCTAACTATACGACCATGGTCGTAGGCCTTTTGGGGACTGGTCTCCTGTTGTGGGACTACTTGCTCCGCACCGCGTAGAGCGCGTGGTGAGTCAGCACATACAGGGTGCGCTTGTCGGTCCCGCCGAACAGCAATTGCAGGGGCCTTTCGGGGATATCGAGGCGTCCGACCTGCTTGCCGTCGGGCGCGTAGACGAAGACCTGACCGTTGGCGACATAGACCCGTCCCTCGGCGTCGATAGCGACGCTCTCCCCGCCCCGCTCGGCGAAGACCTTCAGGTCGGTAATCGCGCCCTTTTGTCCGACAAGGCCGCTGTAGGTCTTGTTCTCGGAACTGTTGGCAATGAACACCCGCTGGCCGGGCTTGGCGGTGATCAAACCGTAGGTGTCCAGCGAGTCCGAGAATCGCAGGCCGCGATAGTCCGCCGGTCCGTTGGAGAACACCCGATAGGCGGGCAGGACCAGGCTGCCGTCGGGCGAGACATATTCCTTGGCCTTGGGCAGCGCCATGTCGCGGACGAACAGCTCGGCCAGGGTGGTGAACTGGTAGGTGTCGAGGTTCAACTGGTCCTTGAACTCGCCGTTGTTCCACCAATTAGCCGGCAGCACCGTCGCCGCGTTAGCGCCCTCACCCGCCGACGTCGGGGCGATCACCGTGACCTCGGTGTCCGGGCTGCCCGGCTTGAAGCTGTAGACCGAGGCGTTGCGCCCCTCCGACGACAGCACCAGCAAATTACCCGAGGCGTCGACGGCCAGGTTGACCGGGTCCAGCGTGTTGTCGCGCAAGATCGACAGCTTGCGGTCGTCCGACCAGCTGTAGATCCGCTGGTTGCGACGGTCGGTGAAGTACAGCGTCCCGGCCGCGTCCACGGCGCCGCCGCCCAGCGAGTAGAAGCCATCCCCAAGCTTCTCGATCGTCGCGCCGGCCGGGAACACCGACGGCGTGACCGGCTTGGGCGCCCCGCCGATGTCCAGCACCGCGAACTGGCGCTCGCGCACCTCCAGGCCGCTGGTGATGTCCTGGATGGCGTTCTCGTACGGATACTTGGTCAGACGGGTGAAGGTGCCGCAACCGTTGTCGTCGCAGGTGCCGAAACCGCTCTCGCCATTAACCGCCACGTTGCGGAAGCGGATGTCGTGCGAGTTGTAGATCCTGACCGCCGCCGGCGCCGGACGGCGCGTGCGGGTGACGCGATAGCCGTGATAGTTGGCCAGCAGGATGTTGCTGGAGTCGCGGATCTCCAGCGAGACGGTGTCTTCGCCCTCACCCGCCTCTTCTTCCGTCTGTGGAGCCAGGAACTCCCAGTTGGCGACGCGGTTCAGGCTGATTTCGGTGCGCAGATGGTGCTCGACCGAGGCCTGGTAAACGTGGCCGGGCGTCTTGGTGTCGGAGACGTAGATGCCGGAATAGGCGTAGGTGCTGGGGCTCCAGATGTTGGAGAAGGTCCCGCCCCCGCCATTGGTCACCCACAGGCTGGGATACTGCCCGCCCCAGCGCTTGGTCGCGTCGGCGTCCGCTGTGGCGTTGTTGTTGTACGGGCTGAAGCGCGTGCCGTCGAAGAGGTTGGTGCCGTGGCCGCCCTGGAACTTGACGTCATTGACCATCGAGGTCGCGCCGGCCGTCCATAGCAGGGCCGTGGCGCGCGGACTGGCGCCGTCGGTATAGAGCCCCAGGCCGAAGACGATGTTGTCGCCGCCGTCTGCCGACTGCACCAGCGCCTTGGGCGCGCCGACGCCCTGGAAGGCCGGCGTGGCGTGGGGCAGCACGATCTGGGTCAGGCTGGGGTGCAGGCCGATCAGCACGGTGTCGGGCTTGAGCTTCAAGGTGTCGGTGACGCGGTAGAAGCCGGTCGGGAAATAGACCACGCGGTGCGTGTCGATCGCCTTCTGGATGGCGGCGGTGTCGTCGGTCGTATTGTCGCCCTTGGCGCCGAGCGTGCGGACGTTGGTCCATTCGGATGTCGGCGGCAGCGCCCGGATCGCGGGCTGGACGGGTTTGAGCGCCGAGACCGCCTCGGCCTCGAACGTCGTCTTGTAGTCACCCGTCTGGCCCAGGCCCGGCACGGTCAGGCCGTGATTGAAGGCGGCGACGCGGTAGGCCTTGCCCTTCCCCGCCGTGGTCTTGCCGCTGTCGCGGAAGCGCGCGAACACCGGGGTGTTGATCGCCGAAGCGTTCTCGAAACCCACCTGGGTGTAGACGTTGCGCTCGTTGGAGATGACGACGCCGGCCTTGGACACGTTCTCGAAACGGACGTCCCTGCCCCATAGCCAGTCGCCGTAGCCGCGGTCGATCTCGACCCCGACCGGCGTGTCCTTCATCGCCACATTGACCAGGGTCAGGCCGGCTTCATGCTCGCGAATGGCCGCATCGCGCTGCCCTTCGAAGGTCGAGTCCAGCAGCACGAAACCCCAGGCCGCCGACGGCTTCTCGGCCAGGATGCCGTAGCGGCCGCCCTTGAAGTGCAGGTCCTCGGCCTCGTTGGCGACATGGTACAGGCCCGCCAGGCCCGAGCCGATGTCGAAGGTCATGTGGCTGAGCACGGCGTGCTGGGCGGCATGGAAGCGGATCGCCGTCGCGGCCGGATTGCCCTTGCCGATCGTGAAATCGACATTGCTGATCGCGCTGTAGAAGGTGCCGGGATTGGCGTCGGCGATGTCCTTGTTGAACGGCACGCTGCCCGGCGGCGGAAAGGCCGGCTTGAAGGCCCGCGCCGGGTCGGGCTTGGCCCCGGCGAAGATCAGCATGTTGGCCAGGCCCTTCTGGAAGCCTGGCGTCGCGTCGCCCAGCACGATCTCGGGCCGCGTCGCGCCCACGCCGAACAGCCGCACGCCTGGCCACAGGAACAACGTCTTGCTGATCCGATAGCGACCCGATGGCAGGAAGACGAGACCGCCGCCCGGCTTGGCCGCCGCCGCGTCGATTGCCGCCTGGAGCGCGGCGGTGTCATCGGCGCGGCCGTCGCCCTTGGCCTTCGCTGTGATGGCGGCGGGGTCGTCAGGAGCCGTAGCGAAAGCCGAGATCGAAGCCCAAGCCGGCGTTCCCGCCGCACAGGCCAACGCGATAGACGCCACGCTCGCGGCGACCAGCCAACGCTTCATACTCGACTCCCCAACCCGACTGTTATGGCGTGACAGCGTAGAGCGAACGGTGAGTCAGGACGAACAGTGTTTTCCCGCCCTCGCCGCCGAAGATCAGCTGCAGCGGACGCTCGGGCACGTCGATGCGACCGACCAGTTGGCCGTCGGCGCCGTACTGGAAGATCTGGCCGTTGGCGACGAACACCCGGCCTTGCCCGTCGACCGCGACGCTCTCGCCGCCGCGATTGGCGAAGACCTTCAGGTTCGTCAGTGTCCCGCCAGGACCAACCTGACCGCTATAGGTCTTGTTCTCCGAGCCGTTGGTGACGAACACGCGCTCACCCACCGCGCCACCGATCAGGCCGTTGGCCTGCAGGCTGTCGGCCCAGCGCCAGCCGACATGGTCCGGCGGACCTTGCTGCCAGACCCGGAAGGCCGGAAGCGACACGCTGCCGTCGGGCGAGACATATTCCTGCGCCTTGGGCGCGCCGACATCGCGGGCGAACATCTGCGCCAGCGTCGTGAACTCACCCTTGGCCGGATCGTACTGGTCGCGGAACTCGCCATTGTTCCACCAGTTGACCGGCAGCAGCGTCTTGCCCTTCCCGCGCGAGGCCACGGCGGTCGGCGCGATCAGGGTCATCGCATCGTGCGGACCATTCGGATCGATCGAATAGACCGCGCCTTGCGGGCCTAGCGACGACACCACCATCAGCTTGCCCGAGGCGTCCACCGCCAGGTTGGTGGGATCCAGCGAACTGTCGCGGACGATCTCCAGGCCCTTGGCCGCCGTCCAGCGGTAAATGCGCTGGAAGCGCTTCTCGACGAAGTACAGCGCACCATCCGCACCGACCGTCGCGCCCGAGATCGACCAGAAGCCGGTCTCCAGCTTCTTGACCTTCGGATCGGCCGGCGTCGGCGCGGGCTGGTCGCCCTTGACGTCCAGCACGGCGAACTCGCGCTCGCGCACCTCCAGCTTGGAGGTCTTGTCCTGGATGGCGTTCTCGAACGGATACTTGCTGGCCCGCAGATAGGTGCCGCAGCCGATCTTGTCACACAGGGCCACGCCGCTCTCGGCGTTGATGTGGACGTTGCGGAAGCGGATGTCGGTCGAGTTGAACAGCTTCACCGCCGTCTCGGCCGGGTGGTACGAGCGCGTGACGCGGTAGCCGTGATAGTTGGCGAACAGGATGTTCTTCGAGTTGCGGATCTCCAGCGACACCGCGTCGGGGCCGTCGCCGACCTCCTGCTCGGTCTGCGGGGCCAGGAACTCCCAGTTCTCCACGTTGTCGAGCACGAACTCGTTGCGCACGTGGTGCTCGACCGAGACCTCGTAGATGTGGCCCGGCGTCTTGGTGTCGCTGATGTAGAAACCCGCCGAGGCGAAGGTGTTGGGGCTCCACACGTTGGCGAAAGTGCCACCGCCGCCGTCCGTCACCCAGATGCTGGGGTACTGCGCGTCCCAGCGGCCGTCGGCGACCGGATCGCCGCTACGGGCCTGGGCCGCGCCCAGCGGCTTGCCGTCGGCGGTAGGCGTGCCGCCGCCGCCCATGATCTTGACGTCGGTGACCAGGGACTTCTCGCCCGACCGCCACAGCAACGCTGAGGCGCGCGGATTGATACGGCCGGTGAAGAGCCCGATCCCCGAGACGATGTTGTCGCCGCCGCGCGGGGTCTCCAGGATCGGCTTCACCGCGCCGACGCCGACATGGCCGGGATTGCCGTCCGGAATGACCAGTTGGGTCAGGGCCGGATGCAAGCCGATCAGCACCGTATCGGGCTTCAGTTTCAGCGTGTCGCTGACCATGTAGAAGCCGATCGGCAGGTACAGCACCTTGTGGCTGTCGATCGCCTTCTGCAGGGCGGCGGTGTCGTCGGACGAGCCGTCGCCCTTGACGCCCAATGTCTTGACGTTGGTCCAATCGGCCATCGGCGGCAGCGACCGCAGCGCGGGCGCATTGGCGGCCGGCAGGGCCTTCAGCGGCGTGATGTCCGACAGGGTCGTGTACTCGCCCATCTGGCCCATGGCCGGCAGGGTCAGGCCGTAGGTGAACGAGCCCACGCGATAAGCCTTGCCCTTGCCGTCGACCGTCTTGCCGCTGTCGCGGAAGCGGGCGAACACCGGGGTGTTGGCGGCCACGGCGTTGTCGAAGCCGACCTGGGTGAAGACATTGTCCTCGGCCGAGATGACGACGCCGGCCTTGGAGACGTTCTCGAAGCGGACGTTCTTGCCCCACAGGCTGTCGCTGTAGCCCTTGTCGATTTCGATGCCGACAGGCGTGTTCTTGATCGCCACATTGACCAGGGTCAGGTCGACCTCGTGCTCCCGGATCGCCGCGTCGCGCTGGCCGTCGAAGGTGGAGTCCACCAGGGTGAACTGCCAGGCCGGCGAGGTCTTCTCGGTGACGATGCCGTAGCGGCCGCCCTGAAAGTGGACGTCCTCCATGATGTTGCCGGCCTGGTAGACGCCGGCGAAAGCCGAGCCCAGGCGGAAGTTCATGTGCTTCAGGAAGGCGTGCTGGGCCATGCGGAAGCGCACGCCCGCCGCGGCCGGATTGCCGTCGCCGATCTCGATGTCGATATTGGCCATCGACGAATAGAAGGTTCCGGAATTGGCGTCGCGCACCTTGGCGGTCGTCGGCCGGACGCTGGGCACCGGCACGGGGATGTCGCCGACCTGATACTGGTCGCCGCCCGTGAACGAGACCATCGTGCCTACGCCTTCCTGGAAGCCGGGCGTGTTCGCCCCCAGCAGAAGGACTGGCCGGGTCTTGCCGACGCCGAAGACGCGCACGCCGGGCGGGATCAGGATGGTGCGGCTCAGGCGATAACGGCCCGAAGGCAGGAAGACCAGGCCATGGCCGGTGCTGTCGCGGGCGGCGTCGATGGCCTTCTGGATGGCGTCGGTGTCGTCGGCCTTGCCATCGCCGACGGCCTTGACCGTCACCGCCCGGGGATCGTCCGGCGTGGCCGGCCAAGCCGAACTGGAAGCAGTGGCGGCTTCCGCCATGATGGGGCTCGAGGCCGCCAGCAACAACGACAACACAAGCGCTCTCATGCCACTCCCCAAAATCTACTTTCGGCCAATCTACTTCCGGCAAGTGATACGGCTGCGGCCGTCGGCTGCCACCTCGACCATGGTCGTAGTTACGCACCGCAAAGGCGTCGGTAGAAGCGAAGTCCAACCCAGCCGGACCAAGGACGTCGTTTGCCGCCGCCATCCAGCCTCGTACGTCCCGCCGGTCTCGCCGTCATCGCCATGGGCGTGAGCGGCAGCGGCAAGTCGACCCTGGGCGCGCTACTGGCCCGGCAGCTGGATTGCCCGTTCCTGGAAGGCGACACGTTCCACGACGCCAACGCCGTCGCCAAGATGCGCGCCGGCCAAGCCTTGAACGATGACGACCGCTGGCCGTGGCTGGACCGGATTGGCGCGGCCATGGGCGAGGCCCTCACCTCCGGCGGACAGGTGGTGGCGGCCTGCTCGGCCCTAAGGCGTCGTTATCGCGAACGCCTGCGCGAGGCCATTCCGGTCCCCGTCCGCTTCGTGCTGCTTGACGCCGGTTATGACGAGCTGCTGCGCCGCCTGACCCAGCGCGCGGGCCACTACATGCCCGCCAGCCTGTTGGACAGCCAGCTTGCGACCCTGGAACGGCCGGGCGCCGACGAAGGCGTCTTCACCCTGGACGCCGCCGAGCCGCCCGAGCGGCTGTGCGAGATCACCCAGGCCTGGCTGACCGAGCCCGCATTGGCGGCTCGCGCCTAGGGCATCAGCCGCTTGCGGCCTCTGGACAGGTGCCAGCGCATCGCCAGCGCCGCCTGGTCGCCATCCTGCGCCTTGATCGCCTCCACGATCATCTCGTGCTCACGCATCATCTCGGCGATCGCCTCGGGCGGTCGCGAGCGTGAGATGTCGACGCCCGCCCGCATGATCTTGTCGACATCGGCCTCCAGCGCCTCGAAGGCGACCAGGAAGGCTGGATTGGCGGTGGCCAGCACGATCTGGCGATGCAACTCCATGTCCTCGGCATGGGCCGGCGCGCTGGACAGCAGCGCCGCGCGCAGGTTCGACAACGCCGTCTCGATCGCGTCCATCTCGTCGGCCGACCGCCGCACGGCCGCCAGCCGCGCCGCCTCGGCCTCGAGCACGAACCGCACCTCGTAGCTGCCCATGGTGGACGGCAGCTCGGACAGCGGCATGTAGGCGCCCAGCTTGTCGGACGGCCGGTTCTTCACATACGAGCCAGCCCCACGACGGGCCTCGGTGATGCTGTCGGCGGCCAGGCGGACCAGCGCCTCGCGCACGATGGTGCGCGACATGCCGAAGATCTCGGCCAGGCGCGCCTCCGACGGCAGGCGGTCGCCGACCTCCAGCCCGTCGCCGTTGATCATCTCGACGATGCCGGTATAGGCCCGGTCGGCCAGGCGGCCCTCGCTCATCCCTTACGTCTCCCACTTCGAGGCGCAGCATCGGGCCATTCGAGACGTATGGCAAAGCCACCCCGCCTCAGCCTCTCTCTAACACCAAAACCTGTATGACAGGTTTTATAGCCTTCTGGTTCATTTTGCGATGTTCACGCTCACATCGGCAAAATCACTTGAACTTGTCCAACAGATAGCGCTAACGTCGAGTCAGATAACCCGGATCGGTCGACGTAAGAGTCGGCGAACAAGAAAACGGGCGCACACCGCCGCAGGACGGTGCGCAGGGACGAGACAGAGGGATTCAACGATGAGCACGACGGACGTTGCCGGTCGGGATCTGAAGACGGCGCTGGGCGGCCTGACCCCGACCCAGATGAAGGTGCTGGAAGGCGTCAATTCCGGCCTGCTGAACAAGCAGATCGCCTTCGACCTCGGCATCGCCGAGGCCACGGTCAAGGCGCACATGACCGCGCTGATGCGCAAACTGAACGTCCACAACCGCACCCAGGCCGCCATCGCGGCCCAATCGCTGGTGCAGGGCCTACGTTCCGCCGGCGGCTAGCGCCCGCAACAATCGCTAAATTCATCCTATGGTAGCGAAACTGCAAAATAGTCACCTATAGTCACACTTTCCTGGGGAGGGTGTGACATGAGCAATGAGCTGTTCCGGCGTCTGGCGACGATCTATCTGGGCGAAGCCATCCGCTATCCCAAGCTGCGCGCGGTGACGCTGGCGCAATGGGCGCTGGAGAGCGGTCGCGGCAGCTCGCCGCTGGCGCGCGATCACTACAATTTCGGCGGGCTGAAGTGGCGCAAGGAGATGACGCCCTACGCCACCAAGGTGAAGTACGCCGCCCATGACGGCGAGGACTTCTACTGCAAGTTCGCCACGCTCGAGAGCTTCATCGCCGGCTACTGGGCCTTCCTGAACCGAACGCCCTACTCCGGCTGGGAAGCCAATGTGGCGACGCCCGAACAATTCATCCGCTTCATCGGCCCGATCTATACGCCGCGCCCCGACTATGCCGACGCGGTCCTGGCGCTGGTTCCAGAGGCCGAGAAATTGCTGGCGGATGTCCAGAAGGCTGAGACCGAGGCGGTCCAGCCCACCGTCACACCGGCCGCTAGTCTCGGCGTGATCGTCATCGACCCCGGCCATGGCGGAGAAAAGAAGGTCGAAGGCAGCAGCGCCAACAACGCGATCTCGGCCAGCAACGTCAAAGAGAAGAAGCTGACCCTGGATTTCGCGCTGATCCTGCGCGACGAGCTGCTGCGCCAGGCCGCGGCGCGCAATGAGACGGTTCAGGTGGTGCTGACCCGGACCACCGACGTCAACGTGACGGGCAAGGCCCGCGCGGCCATGGCCTTCGACCACAAGGCCAAGCTCTTCCTGTGCCTGCACTTCAATGGCGCCAAGACCGCCTCGATCAGGGGCACGGAGACGTTCTACCGGGCCGAGGAGAACGACAACATCAACCTGGCGGCGGACATGGAGTTCGCCGGCGCGGTTCAGAAGGCGCTGTTCACCGCCCTCAAGGCCGTCGATCCCGGCGCCAAGGATCGTGGCGTCAAGCCCGACAACCAGGGCAATCCCGACCTGCCGGGCTTTGGCGTGCTGAACGACATCAGCCTGGGCAACGACCGCCGCCAGACGCCCTGCCGCGCCGCCTATATCGAGGCGGAGTTCATCACCAATCCGTCGGTGGACAAGCTGCTGATCTCCGGACCCCAGGCCGTGCAGAACCGAACCGCCGCGATGGCGGCCGTCGCCGGCGCCTGTCTGGCGCAGATGCGGAAGATCCCTTGAGCGGTGGGGCCGTCGGCGGGACGGCCCCATATCCCCTCCCTACTCGGCCGCCTGCAAAGCCCCCACGTAGCGGTTGACCGGGAAGTCCAGGCCCAGGTTGTCGCGGAAAGTCGCCCCTTCGTAATCGGTGCGATACAGCCCGCGCGCCTGGAGGATCGGCACGACCAGCTCGACAAAGGCTTCCAACTGTCCTGGCAGGCTTTCGAACAGCACGAAGCCGTCGGAGGCGCGCGTCTCGAACCAGTGTTGCAGGCTGTCGGCGACCTGCTCGGGCGCGCCGACGAAATGGCCGCGCGGCGTGGCGAAGCGCAGGGCCGTCTCGCGCAGGGTCAGGTTGTCGGCCTTCACCGCCGCGACGATGCGGGTGACCGCGCTCTGGTTGGAATTGGCCCCGAACTCGGCCGCCTCCAGCGGGAACGGACCGTCCGGGTCGTGCTGGCTGAAGTCGTACTCGTTAAACGGCCGGGCCAGCATCGACAGGGCGTTGTCCAGTGACACCAGCTCGGTCAGTTCCTTGTAGAGCGCCTCGGCCTCCTCGGCGGTGCGACCGATCACCGGACGAGCGGCGGGCAGGACGTGCAGTTGGTCCGGATCACGGCCGAAGCCGGCGGCGCGAGCCTTGATGTCCTTGTAGTAGGCCTGGGCGGCGTCGACGTCCTCGTGCGAGACGAAGATGGCGTCGGCCCGCTGAGCGGCGAAGGTCTTACCGTCCTCCGAGGCCCCGGCCTGGAAGATCACCGGCTGCCCCTGCGGCGAGCGGCTGATGTTCAGCGGCCCCTTCACCGAGAAGAACTCGCCCTTGTGGTTCAGGGCGTGAAGCTTAGCGGGATCAAAGAATTGCCCGCCCTTCTTGTCGAAGGTCAGGGCGTCGTCCTCCCACGAGTCCCACAGCCCCTGGACCACGTCCAGGTACTCGCCGGCCAGGCGGTAGCGGACGTCATGGGCGTAGTGCTTCTCGCGGCTATAGTTGGCGGCGCTGCCTTCCAGCCACGAGGTGACGACGTTCCAGCCGGCGCGGCCGCCGCTGATGTGATCCAGCGAGGCGAACTGGCGGGCGACGTTGAACGGCTCGCTGTAGCTGACCGTCAGGGTGGCCACGAGGCCGATATTGTTGGTCGCGCCCGCCAGGGCCGACAGGATGGTCAGCGGCTCGAAGCGGTTCAGATAGTGCGGGCTGGACTTCTCGGTGATGTAGACGCTGTCGGCCACGAACAGGAAGTCGAACTTGCCCGCCTCGGCCACTTGGGCCTGGCGCTTGTAGAACTGGAAGTCGGTGCTGGCGCTGGGCTGGGCGTCCGGGTGACGCCAGTCGCCCCAACCGGGGCCGACGCCGTGCAGGATGAAGCCGAGCTTCAATTGGCGTTGTGCAGTCATGGGAAAACGCTCCGATCTTATTCGGCGGGAACCAGGGTGATGTCGCGGACGGCCTGCAGGACCGGATCGGCCTCTGTGCGGACCAGCCAGTCGGGGCTGACGTCGACGAAGCGGACGACGCGCTCGTGGTCGATGACGACGACGGCGGGCTGGGGCAGCTCCCAGGTCCCCGTGCCGGTCGTGTCGCCGATGAAGCCACCCTTGGCGCGCTGCGCGGCCTGGCTGGCCTCGTCGGCCGTGTAGAGGATGCCCAGGCGGCGCCCGAGGTCGTTATTCAGGTCCGAGGCGACCTTGAAGCTCAGGTTATGGCGGCTGCGGATCTCGCCCAGGCGCTCGGGCACCTGAGGGCTGACGGCCACCAGGGTCGCGCCCAGGTCACGCAGGCGTGGCGCCAGGGTCTCATCGTAGTACGGCAGGGCGATGTTGCAGGCCGGGCAGCCGGCGAAGCGGAAGAACACCAGCACCGCCGGACCGCGCTGCAACAGCGCCTCCAGGGCCAGTTCGCCGCCCTCGACGTCCTGCAGCACGAACGGCTCCAGGCGGTCGCCGACCTTGACCCATTGCGACGGGTCGGCGGTCTCGACCAATGTGGCCCGCTGGTCGATGTTGATCTTCAGCGCCGCCGGATCCCAGGTGCGCACGCGCTCGGCGTGCAGGTCGGCCAGACGGTCTTTCAGGCTCTTGCTCATCGGGTTTTCTCCCCTTCGATTTGCATGCGGTAGGCGCGCTCGAAGATCGCCCCCATCCGCCAGTGTTGGTTGGTGCGGGTGGCGGCGTGCTCGCCCCAGCCGTGATCGCGGCGGAACGCGCCCAACTGACCGGAGGCCAGGGCCTGCTCGGCGGTGATCCCGGCGATGCGGTCGACCTCCGGCCAGACGAACAGGGCGTCGGTCGGGCAGTAGAGCTCGCATAGCAGGCAGGTCTGGCAGTCGGCCTGGGCGGCGATCACCACCTTGCCGCCCTCGCCCACCCGCAGCACGTCGCTGGGACAGGCGTCGACGCAGTCGCCACAGCCGCCGCAGCGCTCCTCGATGACGACCTCGATCATCAGGCGACCTCCGCCTGGGCGAGCGTCGGCTCGAAGCGTGTAAAGACCCGCGTCAGGCCCTGAGCGCGCTGGCGGCTGGCCAGGCGTGGATCCAAGCCCGGAGCATCTTCGCGGCGGTGCATACCCCGGCTCTCGCGACGCGCCAGGGCGGCGGCCTTGCTCCAGCGGCCAGCGGCGACCAGTGCGGCGGCTTCGCGCAGGCGCAGGGCGGCGCGGCCCTCGGCCTGACCGTGATCGGCCAGTTCGCGCCAGACCTCGTCCAGCCGCTCCAGCGAGGCGGCCAGGACATCGCCTCGGCGGAAGATGTTCTTATCGTAGGCGTTCAGCTCCTCGCGCACCGCCTGGACGGCGCCGGCGGTGTCGAACGATCGCGCGGAGAGCCGAGGCGTCAGGCCGGCTTGGCCCGTGGCGATCGCCAGGTCTTCCTGCCGCGCGCCGGTCGACCGCGCCCGCCTCGCCGCCGCCGCGCCGGCCCACTGGCCCGACGATAGCGCCCAGGACGAATTGACCGCGCCGCCGCCCGAGATCGCGCCGGTGACGAGCTCGCGACTGGCGGCGTCGCCGGCGACATAGAGGCCAGGCACCGCGCTCCGGCAGTCCTCGTCATCGACCCGCAGACCGCCGATGCCGCGCACCGTGCCCTCGGCATGCAGCGTGACCTCGAAGCGCTCGCTGTAGGTATCGATGCCAAGCCGTTGGAAAGGCAGCACGAAATTGGGCTGTACCTCAGGCATCACTTGACGGATGTCGTCCGGCACGCGGTCGAGCCGGCAGAACAGCGGCCCCTTCAGCAGCGCCCGCGCCAGGTGCGGGGTAACGTCCGGGCCGTTCGGGATGTCCAGCTCACGGTCATCGGCGTCGAACCAGCGCGCGAAGCTGTAGGCCATTGACCGGGCCATGTTCGTGCCGGCCAAGGCCGGCGTGTAGTAGTTGGTGAACTCCATCCCCGACAGGTCGGCCCCAGCCTCGACGCCCATCAGCAGGCCGTCGCCGGTGTTGGTCGCCGAGCCCAGCAGGCGCGAGGCGAAGGCCGTGCCGCCCGTGGCCAGCACCACGGCCCCCGCCCGGATCGTCCACGGCCGCTCACCCCGCAGGGCGATCCCCGACGCGCCGGCGATCGAGCCATCGCCATGCCGCAGAAGCTGCAGCGCCGGATGGTGGTCCAGGATCCTCGCGCCCGCCGCCAGAGCGTAGGCGCGCATGGCCCGCATGTATTCCGGCCCGCGCAGGCCCCGGTACTGCACCTCGCCCTTGTCGTCGGTCGAGAAGGCGTAGTGGTCGGCCAGGGCCGGCAGGCTGGACCAGGTCAGGTCCAGGATCCGACGCATCCAATCCGGATCGCCCAGGCCCAATGAGCGCTTCAAGCGGTCGGCCACCGCCGCCTCACGGCGTTCCGGCGGGACCCACCAATGGCCCGGCCCCGCCGTGGCGGTGACGCCGCTGGTCCCGCAACGGCCCTTGTCGACCAGCACAACGTCCGCCCCCTCGCGCGCCGCCGCCATGGCCGCCCAGGCGCCGGCCAGGCCGCCACCGATGACCAGGACGTCGGTCGAGAGGGTCAGCGGTTCGCTCACGCGATCGCCCCGTTGAACGAGGCGTCGAATGCCGCAGCCGGGTCGCGAGCGGTGTTCACCGCCCCCGCCGAGCGGAAGCGGTCGAGCACCGCCTTGGCTTCGTTCACGGACTCCTGGCCCAGCGGGGTCGGCCGGATGCGGTACTGCCGCACGGTGTAGAGCGCGACCTCTTCCGAGAGCCCGGTCTCCTTGGCCAGCACCTTGCCGAAGGCGTCGGGATTGTCCGCCGCCCAGCGCCGGGCCTTGGCGAGGCGCTTCAGGAAGTCCTCGATCTGCGGCCGCTTCTCGGCGATCGCCTTTTCGCTGGCCGCCTCGTAGCCGAAGCCGCCCAGCAGACCTTCGCCGTCGATCAGGATCCGCGCCGCGTCGTGCAGACGGGCCAGAGCCACGTAAGAGCCCCAGGTCACCCAGGCGTCGATCGAGCCGGCCGTGAAGGCGGCCTTGGCGTCGCCGGGGCTCAGATAGACGATCGAGACGTCGGCAGGCTTCAGCCCCGCCTTCTCCAGCACCACCAAGAGCAGGTAGTGGCCGATCGAGCCGCGCCCCGTGGCGATCTTCTTGCCGCGCAGGTCGGCGGGTGAGCGGATCGGCGAGTCCTTGGAGACCAGGATCGCGGTCGACGAGCCGCCGCTGCGGCCCGCCTGCACGGCCTTGATCTTGGCCCCACCCGCATAGGCGAACAGGAACGGCGCATCGCCGGCCTCGCCCAGATCGACCGCCCCGGCGCTCACGGCCTCGAGCAGCGGCGCAGCGGCCGGGAACTCGCTCCAGTCGATCTTGTAAGGCACCCCCTCGAGCGCGCCGGACGCGATCAGCACCGCCTTGGTGCCGCCGCGCTGGCTGCCGACCTTGAGGACGGGCTGGCCGCCTCCGGTCTTGGAACAGGCGGCCAGGCCCGCGAAGGCGAAGCCGGTGACGAGTAGCTGGCGTCGGTTCATCGCGCCCTCCCTCAGAAGCTCTGGGTCAGGCGGGCGTAGTAGTAGCCGCCGGTGATGCCGAAGGGCGAGAAGGTCCCGAATTGGCCGGTGCCCTGGTCGGCGTTGAGGATCCCGATCTTGTCGGGATGCTTGTCGAACAGGTTGTTGGCCCCGATGGCGATGTTGGTGCTCTCGCGGACCTGCCAGGCGATATCCAGGTCGGTGATCCACTTGGGACTGAAGGTGCGGTCCAGGCTCGCCGACGTGCCGGCCTCGGTGTAGCGGCCATAGCGGGTGTTGCGCAGGCCAGCCGTCCAGTCGCCCAGCGCCCACTGGGCGCCGACAATGATCTTCTCGCGCGGGGTGCCGATGGTCAGGTCGGCGATCTTCTGGCGATCGAACAGCACGAGGCTGGGATTGACCGCCTTCAGGACCGCCGGCGTGGCCTTCAGCTTGGTGATCTTGGTCTTGTTGAAGGCATAGGCGGCGTTGAGGTTCAGGCGGCCGAAGTCGCCCAGGCTGAAGCCGTACTCGCCAACGAAGTCGACGCCCGTCGTCCGGGTCGACACCGCGTTGGTGTAGTAGGTGGCTGTAAGTCCTTGGGGGAAGCGGGCCAGCAGCGGCGCCAGATCGGCGCGCGACGACAGCTGGGCCACCGACAGGTCGAGATTGCTGGTGTCGACGATGCGGTCGTCGATCTGGATTTCGTAGGCGTCCAGGGTCAGGCGCAGGCCGGCGAACGGCTCGGCGGTGACGCCGAAGCTGTAGTTGGTCGAGGTTTCCGGCTTAAGCGTCTCGGCGCCCAGGGCTTTCGCCTCGGCGCTGTCGGTGCGCAGCACCTTGGTCGGGAAGGTCAGGTACTCGCCCGGAACGCAGGGCGCGCCGCGGAAGATGTTGTTCGGCGCGGCCGGGCACAGGCTGCCGTTGATGGTTGAGGTCGCGAACAGGGTTTGGCCCAGCGACGGGGCGCGGAAGCCGTTGCTGACCGTAGCCCGCACGGCGTAGCCCGGCAGGAACTCCCAGCGTGTGGTCAGCTTGCCGCTGAAGGTATCGCCCACGCCCTTGCCGTACTTCTCATAGCGGCCCGCCAGGCCGACATACCAGGTATCGGTGACGTCGGTCCCGACGTCGACATAGGCCGCGCCGCTGTGGCGGTGAATCGAGCCGGCGTCCTCCGGCGCGGTGCCGGCATACGACGCCAGGCCCGGGTTCGGGCGCAGGCCGGCGAATGGCTGGCCGGCCGGGATCACGTAATCGCCGACGATGTACGAGGCCTCGTCACCCGCCTCGATCAGGAAGCGCTCGTAACGATGTTCAAGCCCCCAGGAGACTTGCAGCGGATTCTTCAGCCAACCGGCGAACTCGCGCGTGAAGTCCAGGTTGTTGGTCCACTGCCGGAACTCGTGGGTCGACAGGTGGAAATAGGTCGGGCTCTTCGGACCCAGCGTGGCGTTCAGGGTGTTCTGGCCGTCCAGCTGGGCGTGGTCCTGGGCCAGGGTCGTCGACAGGTCCCAGGCCCAGCCGACCGTCTCGCCGCGCGCGCCGAAGCTGGTCTGGAAGTCCAACTCGAAAATCCGGCGATAAGCATTGAAGCCGTCGGGATAAACCTCAGGCAGCGAGTTGCGGTTCAGCGGCCGGCCGGCCGTGACGCCGGCGACCGGCGCGAGGTTGGGCAGGAAGCTGCCGGTGTTCTTCTTCGACGACCGGTGGCTCAGCGTGCCCGACGAATAGAGCTTCAGGTCGCGCCAGGGCAGCTCGGCGTTGTAGGCCGCCGCCAGGATGTCTTCCTCGCCGGGGCCGTAGCTCAGCCCCCAAGAGTAACGGTCGACCGTGGCGTCGCGCGGATCAGGCGTGACCGTGGTGACGCCGCCAACGGTCGTGACGGTCGGCTGGTAGATGTACTGGGCGCGCGAGGGGATGGCGCGGGTGGCCGCCTCGTTGTTCTTCCAGTTCAGGGCCAGGTGCAAGAAGCCGCCGTTGTCGCCCAGGCGTCGCCCCCAGTTGATCGTCGCGGCGCGGGTGTCGCCGTCGCCCAGGTAGTTCTGGCCGCCGGTGTAGCTGAACGACCCGCCTTCGTAGTCGTCCTTCAGGATGATGTTAACGACGCCAGCGATGGCGTCCGAGCCGTACTGGGCCGAGGCCCCGTCGCGCAGCACCTCGATGCGTTCGATCGCCGAGGCCGGGATGAAATCCAGGTCCACCGGCACGCCGCCCCGGCCCACGCGGGCCAGGTTGTTGATCAGCGAGGTCGTGTGGCGGCGCTTGCCGTTGACCAGGAACAGAGCCTGATCGCCGTTCAGGCCGCGCAGCGTGATGGCGCGCACCGTCCACGAGGTGCCGCCGCCGTTGATGCCCGGCAGGTTGAACGACGGGATCAGGGTGTTGAGCACTTCCTTCAGGCCGACCTTGCCGGTGGCCAGCAGCTGGTCGCCGCTGATCACATCGACGGGTGCGGGGCTGTCGGCGACGGTGCGGCGCGCACCGCGCACGCCCGTGACGATGACGCTGTCGACGGCCGTCGCGCCTTCGGTATCCGCCACGGGAGCGTCGACTACCGGTACGGCATTGGCGTCAGCGGCGTGGGCTGCGCCGCCACTCAGGGCCAACACCGAGGCGCAGGCGAGCAGCGAGGCGTGGAGAGTATTCTGTCGGGCAGTCGTCTGGGTCTTGGAAAAAGGCAAAAGTCTATCCCCCGCGCCCGGCGGGTCGCCGAGCGTCGTTGTTGATCGATAAGAAGAGAGGCGCGCCGCTGCCCTCGGCGCGCGGGAAGCTTAGGCGGGCTTGCGCTCGCGGTACGGAATGTCGTCGCTGCCGATCAGCACGCGCTCCATCACCCGCGGGAAATCGCCGTAGTCGCGGACCGCGTAGTGCAGGCCGGCGCGGTTGTCCCACAGGGCCACGGAGTTCTTGCGCCAGCGGAAGCGGGCGTGGTGCTCGGGGCGCTTGACCTCATCATACAGACGGGCCAGCAGCGCCCTGCTCTCCTCGGGCGCCAGGTCCACGAAGCGCGGCTTGAGGCTGTAGTTGATCCAGAAGATCTCCTCGCCCGTCTCCGGATGAGTGCGGACCGCCGGATGGGACACCAGCGGATAACGCTGACCAGCCTTGGCCAGGGCGTCCTGGTAGTCGTGCACCACATAGAGGTCGTCGATCCTGGCCTTCAGGTCCTCCGGCAGACCCTTCCAGATCGCGTGACCGTCGGCCCAGATGGTGTCGCCGCCCACCTCGGGAATGTGCACCGCCTTCAGCACCGCGCCGAGCGACGGATTGATCCGCCAGCTGGTGTCGGTGTGCCAGTGGTTCTCGCGGATGTCGTATTGCTTCAGCGCCTCGGCCGAGATCGGCTGCACCGCGCGGTGGGTCTCGACCCCGCCGATGGGATGGGCATAGACCTCGCCGAAATTGGCCGCGAAGGCCAGTTGCTGGTCGCGGCTGATGTCCTGGTCTCGGAAGAACAGCACCTTGTGACGCAGCAGCAGCGCCCTCAGCGTGTCGCGCTGCTCGCGGTTCAGCTGCTGACGCAGATCGATCCCGCCGATCTCGGCGCCGATGCTGGGATTGAGCGGCGTCACGCTCAGGCCGACCTGTTCAATCTTGTCGAGGACGTCGCTCATAGGAACCTCCTGAATCCGGCCTCCGAGCCGGTCGAAGCGCAACATGGCCACGACCGCCCGACGGATCGAACGAGTATTTCTCTGAACAAATTCAGAGTTTTATATATCTCGCATGGCAATAGGCGGTATTTGCGAAACGCATAACTTCAGAGCTCCAGGGCGGCGGTGTGGATCAGCTGCGCCAGCTTGGCGATCGAGGCGTGGGGCGTGTCGTTGGTCCGCTGGACATAGGCCACCTCGGGCAGCGACGGCAGGCGATTGGTGGCCAGCGGCGCGCGTTCGGGCAGGAACAGGGAGGTCCGGCAGGTCACCGCCAGGCCGGCCTGCACCGCGGCCCGTAAGGCCGACAGACTGGGCGTCTCCAGCGCCACACGGTAAGGCCGTCCGTCGCGTTCCAGCGCCGCCAGGGCCGCGTCGCGGAAGCGGCACGGCGACTCCAGGATGGCGATCGGAAGCACCTCGCTCTCGGCCAGGGCCGACTCGCCGTGCCAGACCATCGGGACCACGCGGGCCGCCCGCGTGTCGTCTGCCGCGCCCATGCACAGCACAGTGTCCAGGCGATCTGCTTCCAGCAGGCCCAGCAGCTCCGGCGAGCCCGCCACCCGCACCTGCAGCTGGGTGTCGGGATTGAGCTGGGCGAAGCGCGCCAGCACGCCCGACAGCAGGGTCTCGGCGAAGTCCTGGACGAAGCCCACCCGCGCCGGCCCGGCGAGGGCGTCGCCGGTCAAGGCGACGACGGCGCGGTCATTCAGAGCCAGGATCTCTCGCGCCCTGGGCAACAGGGTCTGGCCCGCCGGGGTCAGCACCAGCCGACGCCCCTCGCGATGGAACAGCGGCGTCAGCACCGTCTCCTCCAGACGCTTCATCTGCAGGCTCAGCGCCGACTGGGTGACGAACACCCGCTCGGTCGCCCGCAGCATCGAACCGGAGTCGACAATGGCCACGAAGCTTCGCAGCAGTTCGGTCGGCAGGTTGGTCACCATCGGCGGCCCCTTGAGAATTGCTAATAAGCTATGTGAGGATAAGTCTATTGATCAAGTAGGAATTCAACGTCCTTCTCTGTGGACCCGCGGCGCTGGCGTCGCAACGGTTTCCGACGAGAGAGGACCGCAGTGTCTCTGGCGACGACCTACAGAATTTCTGAAGCTAGGCCGTGGCGCTGGCCCGATCTGGCCCGCGCCCGTTGGCTCTCTCCCGTCGCGTTGCTTGTCTTGTGGGAGCTGGGCGCACGCGCCGGCGTGATCCCGCCGCGGGTGCTGGCTGCGCCGTCGACGGTTCTAGAGACCTTCTGGTCGCTGACCGTCTCGGGCGAGCTGCCCACGAACCTGCTGGTCTCGCTGGCCCGAGCCGGCGCGGGTCTCGGCATCGCCCTGGTCCTGGCGACCGCCCTGGGCCTGATCTCGGGCCTGTCGCGGTGGGGCGAGACACTGGTCGACCCGCTGATGCAGATCAAGCGGACCATCCCGGTCCTGGCCCTGACGCCGCTATTCATCGTCTGGTTCGGTATCGGCGAGACGCCGAAGATCCTGCTGATCACCGTCTCGGCGACCTTCCCGCTGTACCTGAACCTGTTCGCCGGCATCCGGGGCGTCGACGTCAAGCTGGTCGAGGCCGCCCGTAGCTTTGGCCTCACGGGCTGGAGCCTGGTGCGCGAGGTGATCCTGCCCGGCGCCCTGCCCTCGTTCTTCGTCGGCCTGCGCTACGCCCTGGGCATCTCGGTGCTGGTGCTGGTGATCGCCGAGCAGATCAACGCCCAGGCCGGCCTCGGCTACCTGGTCAACAACGCCCGCGACTTCATGCGGACCGATATCATCGTCGTCTGCCTGGTCGTCTACGCCCTGCTCGGCCTCGGCGCCGACGCCCTCGTCCGCACGCTGGAGCGCAAGGCGCTGGCGTGGCGCCCCAGCCTCGTGGAGCAATGATCATGGCCGCCCCTCAGCCGCGCCTGCGCCGTCCCGTCGTCTCTCGCTCGAGCCAGGCCGTGGAGCCTGCCGTACAGCTGAAGAACTTCGTCCGCCGCTTCGGCGACAACACCGTCATCGACGGCCTGGACCTGTCGATCGCCCCCGGTGAGTTCGTCGCCCTGCTGGGCGCCAGCGGCTCGGGCAAGACCACCCTGCTGCGCACCCTGGCCGGGCTGGACTCCGCCGCCGGCCAGGACGTGAAGACGCCCGACGCACGAGCCGTGGTGTTCCAGGACGCCCGCCTGCTGCCGTGGAAGAAGGTCTGGCGCAATGTCGCCCTCGGCCTCTCGGGCAATGACGTCCGGGCCCGCGCCGAGGCGGCGCTGAAGGAGGTGGGCCTTGGCCATCGCCTCGACGCGTGGCCCGGCACCCTCTCGGGCGGCGAAGCCCAGCGCACCGCCCTGGCCCGCGCCCTGGTCCGTGAGCCCGGCCTGCTGCTGCTGGACGAGCCCTTCGCGGCCCTGGACGCCCTGACCCGCCTGAAGATGCACGACCTCGTTTTGGCCCTGTGGCGCGAGCACGCCCCGGCCGTCCTGCTGGTCACCCATGACGTCGACGAGGCCATCGCTCTGGCCGACCGCGTGCTGGTGCTGGACAAAGGCCGCATCGCCGCCGAGGAGCGCATCGACCTGGAGCGCCCCCGCGCGCCGGACGCCCGCTTCCAGGCCATCCGTCGTCGCCTGCTGGGCCACCTGGGCGTCGACGCCCCGGCCCATTCTGAGGGTCATCTGGTCGCCTTCCCGACCGGCGAGGTCGTGCTCTAGGCCATGAGCCAGCATCGTCCCCACCGCCTTTCGGACTTCGTCGCCGACCTCTCCGACCTGCTGGACCAGACCGGCGACGAGGCCGTGATCCTGCGCGAGGGCGGCGCCTTGCTAGCGCATCTGGTCGCCGCCGACGACTGGCTGCCCGAGCCGCAGAGCCAGCCCGATCCGACCCGCTACCAGCAATACCTGCTGCATCGAGACCCGGCCGGCCGCTTCTCGGTGGTCAGCTTCGTCTGGGGACCGGGCCAGGCCACGCCGGTCCATGACCACACCGTCTGGGGCCTGGTCGGCGTGCTGCGCGGGGCCGAGCTGTCGCAAGCCTATTCACGACGCGGCGAGATCCTAGCCGCCACCGGCGAGGTCCATCGCCTGGAGGCCGGTCAGGTCGAAGCCGTCTCGCCGACCGTCGGCGACATCCATCGCGTGGCCAACGCCTTCGACGACCGCACCTCGATCAGCATCCATGTCTATGGGGCCGACATCGGGACGGTGAAGCGCTCGACCTACGACGCCGAGGGCAAGCCGAAGGCCTTCGTCTCCGGCTACGCCGATGTCCCGCCGCCCCTTCTTTTCGATCGCGCCAGCGCCCTGGCCTATGGAGCCGCTGAATGAGCCTGCCTGTCGTCACCCCGGAAGACGTCCGTCGTGACCTGATCGCCCGCCGCGAGATCGCCCTGCTGGACCTGCGCGAGGAAGATCCGTTCGCCAAGGCCCACCCGCTGTTCGCCTCGCAACTGCCGCTTTCCCGACTGGAGATCGAGATCCTGGATCGCGTGCCGCGTCAGGACATTAGGGTCGTCCTCTACGACAACGGCGAAGGCCTGGTCGCGCCGGCTGGCGAGCGACTGGCGGCGCTGGGCTACACGAACGTCCACGCCCTGGACGGCGGTCTCGCCGGTTGGACGGCGGCGGGCTACGAGCTGTTCCAGGACGTCAATTCCTACAGCAAGGCCTTCGGAGAGCTTGTCGAGGCGCGACGGCACACCCCGTCCCTGCCCGCCCAAGAGGTCCAGGCCCGCATCGACGCCAAGGCCGACCAGGTGATCCTGGATAGCCGCCGGTTCGAGGAATATGCGGTGATGAGCATCCCGGGCGGCATCAGCACGCCCGGCGCCGAGCTGGTCCTGCGCGCCCGCGAGCTGGCGCCGGATCCCTCGACCACCATCATCGTCAACTGCGCCGGCCGCACCCGCAGCCTGATCGGCGCCCAGTCGCTGGTGAACGCCGGCCTGCCCAATCCGATCTTCGCCCTGCGCAACGGCACCATTGGCTGGACGCTGGCGGAGCAGAGCCTGGAACACGGTCAGAGCCGCAAGTTCCCCGAGGTGCGCGAACAGACCCTCGAAGAAGCCCGCGCCCGCGCCCGCGACGTCGCCTACCGCGCGGGCGTTCGCCGCCTGGACGCCCAAGGCCTGGCCGACCTGGCCCAGGACACGCATCGCACCCTCTACCGCTTCGACGTCCGTACGCCGGAAGAGTTCGCGGCCGGCCACCTGCCCGGCTTCCGCTCGGCGCCCGGCGGTCAGCTGGTGCAGGAGACCGACGTCTTCGCGCCCGTGCGCGGCGGCCGCATCGTGCTGGCCGACGACCTGGGTCCGCGCGCCGACATGACCGCCTCGTGGCTGGCCCAGCTGGGCTGGGAGGTCTACGTGCTGGACGGCTTTGACGGCGCGCTGGAGACCGGCGCCTGGACGCCGCGCCTACCCGTCCTGCCGACGCCCGAGACCCTGTCGCCACGCGATCTGGTCCAGGCGCTCGCTGACGAGGCCGTGATCGTCGTCGACCTCGCCCCCAGCCCGCGCCATCGCAAGGGCCACGTGCCCGGCGCCTGGTTCGCCATCCGCGCCCAGCTGCCGGAAGCCCTGGCGGCCCTGCCCAAGGACAAGGCCATCGTCCTGACCTCACCCGACGGCGTCCTGGCGGCTCTGGCGGCGTCGGAGCTGGAAGAGCTGACCGACCGCCCGGTGCGCGTGTTGGCCGGCGGCACGGACGCCTGGATCGCCGCCGGTCGCGCCGTCGAGCCGGGCCTGACCCGCGCCGCCAACGCCCCGACCGACGTCTACAAGCGCCCCTACGAGGGCACCGACAACGCCGCCGAGGCCATGCAGGCCTATCTCGACTGGGAGTTCGGCCTGGTCGACCAGCTGGCTCGCGACGCCACCCACGGCTTCTACGTGATCTGATGACCTTGCAGCTTTATTTCGCGCCCGGTTCCTCGTCCCTGGCCCCGCTTGTGGCGCTGGAGGAGATCGACCTCCCCTACGCCGCCCATCGCCTGGATCTGGCGGCCGGCGACCAGCGCAAGCCCGAGTATCTGAAGGTCAATCCACGCGGCCGCGTGCCGACCCTGGTGGTCGACGGCCAGCCGGTGACCGAGGTGCTGGCGATCCTGACCTATCTGGCCCACCGCTATCCGCACAGCGAACTGCTGCCGCTGGCCGATCCGTTGAAACTGGCCAAGGCCTATGAGGTGATGGCCTGGTTCGCCAGCACCGTGCACGTGGCCTTCGCCCAGATCGCCCGGCCCGAGCGCTATGCCGACGACGAGACGGTCAAGGCGGCCCTGGCCACGCCCGGCGAGGCCCGCTTCGCCCGCACCCTGACCGACATCGAGCGCCTGGCCCAAGGCCCTGGCCCGTGGCTGCTGGGCGAGAGCTTCAGCGCCGTCGACGCCTACGCCCTGGTGATCTGGCGCTGGGCCGAGCGTCGCCAGATCGACACCGCGAACTATCCCGCCTGGAGCGCCAAGGCCGCCCGCGCCTTCGCCCGCGCCTCCGTCGTCCGCGCGCTCCGCAAGGAAGCCGCCCCCGTCATCGCCTGACATCAGGAGTCCATCATGAGCGTCGAATTCATCGGTTTCATTGGCACCCAGCACGCGTCCGAGATCCATCCGCCGTCCGGCCCGGCCATCGACGTCTCGTACGTCGAGAAGACCGCCCGCGTGCATGAGGAAGGCGGCTTCGATCGCGCCCTGGTGGCCTTCCACTCGACCGGTCCGGAAAGCCAGCTGGTCGTGGCCCACGCCGCCTCGGTGACCAAGACACTGAACTTCATGATCGCCCACCGCCCGGGCTTCACCCAGCCGACCCTGGCCGCGCGCCAGCTGGCGACCTTGGATCACTTCACCGGCGGGCGCGTGGCGGTCCACATCATCACCGGCGGCTCGGACGAAGAGTTGGCCAAGGACGGCGATCACCTGACCAAGGACGAGCGCTACGCCCGCACCAGCGAATACCTCGACATCGTCCGGGCCGAATGGACCGGCGACAAGCCGTTCGACTATGCCGGCCAGTACTACAAGGTCGACCAGGGCTTCGGCGCGGTGAAGCCGCTGCAGGCGCCGCACATCCCGATCTATTTCGGCGGCTCGTCCGACGCGGCCATTCCGGTAGCCGGCAAGCACGCCAACATCTACGCCCTTTGGGGCGAGACCCAGGCCCAGGTGCGCGAGACCATCGCCCGAGTCCGAGCCGCCGCCGCCAAGCACGGCCGCCAGGTGAAGTTCTCGCTGTCGCTGCGCCCCGTGATCGCCGACACCGAGGAAGCCGCCTGGAAGCGCGCCGACGACATCGTCGCCAAGGCCAAGGCCCTGCGGGAGGCCGCCGGCCTGCCCACCACTGGCCACCGCCCGCCCAACGCCGGCTCGCAGCGCCTGCTGGACGCCGCCGCCCAAGGCTCGCGCCTGGACAAGCGCCTGTGGACGGGCGTCGCCGGCGTCACCGGCGCCCAAGGCAACTCCACGGGCCTGGTCGGCACGCCCGAGCAGGTCGCCGAGAGCCTGCTGGACTATTATGACCTGGGGGTCTCGACCTTCCTGGTCCGGGGCTTCGATCCGGTGGAGGACGCCATCGCCTATGGCCGCGACCTGATCCCGCTAGTCCGCCAGCAGGTGGCTGAGCGCGACCTGCGCCTGGCCCGGGCCGCGAGCTGATCCATGCCCTACGACGCCGCTCCGCCTGTCTCGGCCGACTTCAAGGACGTCCTGGCGCACCTGGCGAGCGGCGTCGCCATCATCTCGTGCTGGGACGGCGAAACGCCACGCGGCCTGCTGGTCAGTTCGATCACTGGCCTGTCGGTCGAGCCGCCCCGTTTCCTATTCTGCGTCCGCAAGGAGGCTGCCAGCCATGACGCGCTGGCGGCGTCGGGCGAATGCGGCGTCGCCCTGCTAGGCGCGACCGACGAGGACGAGGCGATGAAGTTCGCCAGCTCCTCCCGCGCCGGCGAGCGTTTCGCGGCGGAGCGCTGGCGGTTGGAAGAAGGTCCGCCGGCCTATCGCGGCGGCCTGGCGACCGCTCACTGCCGCATCGACAGTATCGCCGACGCCGGCAGTCACTCGATCTTCATCGTCACGGCGACGGCCAGCGCCCTGGTCTCGGGTCCGCCCCTGGTGGCCTGGAACCGCGCCCTGCGCGCCCTAGAGCCGCATCCTCAGCCCTAGGCCGAACGAACGACCCGAGCGGCCGATCTGCAGCGGACGGCTACGCTGGTTCTCGTAGGCCGCCTCGACCGTGTCGGTCAGGTTGCTGGCCTCGACATGGATCGAGAGGCGCGGGCTGAGATCGTAGGAGCCAGCGGCGTCCAGATAGCCGGCGCTGGCGACCACGAAGCTGGACACGCCGCCACCCTGCATGTCGGCCTCGGAGCCGAACGGCGAACGCCAGGTCCACGACAGGTGGGCGTGCAGCCGGCCGCGCTCGACGAACGGGCTGATCGAGTAGGACAGTCGCGAGACGCCGTTGAGCCGCCCCCGCTGGCCGGCGTCGTTGCGGCTGGCGGCGTCGACCCAGGTGGCGCTGCTCCAGACGCCGAAACCGTGGGCGAAGCGTCGGCTGAAGGCGGCCTCCAGACCGGTGACATGGGCCTGACCGGCGTTGCGCGGCCGTGACATCATCACCGTCGCCACCACCGGCGGCCCCGCGCGCGTGGCGAAGGCCAGACGCTCGGGCTGGGCCGAGACGACGATGAAGTCGTCGATCGACTTGTGGAACACCGCCAGGCTGACGCCGCCGAAGCCCTCGAACTCGCGCTCCAGCGACAGGTCATAGTTGGTCGCCAGGTATGGCTTCAGTTCCGGATTGCCACCCACGCCCGAGAACAGCGTCCCCGGCGAGGGATTGTCGATCTCGGCCTGACCCCGCTGGTAGAGGATCGAGACCAGGCTGCTGGCCGGCACCGTGGCCGAGCGCAGGTCGGCCAACGACGGCCGCGTGATGCTGCGCGAGGCCGCCAGACGCAGTCGCCAGTCATCGTCCAGAGCGATGGCCAGGTTGGCGCTGGGCAGGACGACCGCGTGAGAACCGGCATAACGAACCGGCTTCACCTCCATGTAGCCCGTCCCCGAAACGCCCTGCAGCGATCCCGCCACGTCCGTGTGGGTCTGCGCGACCCGAACACCTACATTGCCGCTGGCCGATCGCCCCATCACGCCGGTGGAGAAATCCAGGCGCCCGTAGGCGGCCAGGATCCGCTCGCCGACCTTGTAGGAGCCTTGCAGGTCCGCGCCCGTGGGAACCAGGTCCTTGGCGTCAACGACCACGCTATCGGCCTCGCCCGGCAAGTAGAACCCACTCCGGAAAGCGTTGAAGTCGGCAGCGGTCCAGGCCGGCGGACGCGACGTGACCAAGCGGTCGAAGGCGGCGCGGGGGGCGGCGATGTCGAAGAATCCGGGATCGATGATCATCCCGGGCCGGGCCGCGGCCTCACGATCGCGGCGCTGGAAGTTCCGCCCGCGATCGGTGAGCTGACCGCCCAGACGCAGTCTATCCAGCTGCAACGGCCCCAAGGCCCCGTCGATCGGTCGTTCGGCGGCGATCAGGGCGGTAGCGTCATGGTCCTCCACATGGGTGGCGCGGACGCCGTAGCGCGAGAAGGTCAGCTTGTTCGGATCCGTCAGGTCGAACGTCGTCGACAGCAGCGGCGCCTTGCGGCTTTCGATCAGGTCGGGCCCCAGGTCGAAGGCATAGGACACGCCCAGCGGACTGACCGCGCCGATCCGCTGGAGCGGCGTATCGAGGTTCGAGCGGGCGCTGGAGAGGCTGAGGCGCGGCTCCAGCGTCCAGGCGCCGGCGTCGGCCTTCATGGCCAGGCTGGCCGAGACGTTGTCGTGGACCTGGTCGGAGACCTCCAGATTGTTGCTGATCTGGCCCGCGTCGATACGGCCGCCGACCAGGGTGCGGCCCTCGAACTTGGCGTCGCCCGCCGCCAGGACCTGGGCCGCGAAGTCGCCGATCCCGTAGACGACGCGGTCTTCGCGGATGCCGTTGTTGAAGCGCGAGGCCAAGGCGTCGAGATAGAGGGTGACAGAAGGCGCCACCCGCCATTCGACACCGGCGAAAGCGGTGGCGCGAGCGCGTTGCTCCTGCTCGACCGTGGTGCGGATATCCTCGGGGAGGGTCAACGACGCACCAGCAATGACGAAGTCGCGATAGCGCGAGACCTGGAAGCGGTCGTACTGCACTTCGCGGCGTTCGGTGGAGACGCCAGCCACCACGCCCAGGCGGTCGTCCGCGCGCCGCCAGCGGCCGGAAATCGCCAAGTCCGGCGAGACCGCGCCGGACCGCACCTCGGCGTGCGCGTCGGCGCGGACCGACAGATATGACGGCCCCTCCAACCCGCGCACCGTACGGATGTCGATGTTGGAGCCGATGCCACCGTCGACCAGATCCGCCGTCGCTGACTTGGCCACCACGGCCCCGGCGAGCAGGTCCGCCGAAAGCGCGCGGAACCGGAACTGGCGGCCGCTCTGGGTGGAGTTGCGGATGTTCTCGTTGAACGCCACCGGCGCGCCGTTCAGGGTCACCGACTGGAACAGCGGCCCTAGCCCCCGGACGCTGACAAACTGCCCTTCCCCCACCTCTCGCTCGATCGCGACGCCGGGCACGCGCTGCAGCGCCTCGGCGAGGTTGGCGGCGGGCAGCTCGCCGATCCGGCCGGCCGAGACGGCGTCGATGATCGCGTCGGCGCGGCGCTTCTGAAGCAGAGCGTCCTCGATGCCGGCTACGAAGGCGGCGGTGACGGTGACCTCATCCAGACCGACCGGCTCGTCCGGACGCGGCGCGGCGCGCGGCGCGGCGCGCGGCGGAGCCGCCGTCGGCGCTTCAGCCCAGACGCGCACCGAGGCATGGTCGCTGAGCTCGTAACGCAGGCCCGTACCGGCCAGCAGGCGCTTGATCGCCTCGGGCCAGGCCATGGTCCCCGACACCGCATTGGCGCGATAGGCCCGGCCCGGTTCGGTGGACAAAGCGAAAGCGCAGCCGGCCTTCAGACACAGCGCCATCAGGGCGGCGCGGGCATCCTGGGCGGGAATGTCGAAACGGGTCGTCGCCTGCGCCGAAAGCGGCGCGGCCAGGGCCAGCGCCGCGATCGACAGAGCGGACACGCGGCGAAGCGACATAATTCGACTGACGAAAAACCCCCGACGCGGTGAAAGCGCCTGAGGGGTCTGGTAGCTCGGCTTCGTGACAGTCGCGCGAAACTAGCGCGCCGAGGCGGTGACCTCGCCCGACGCCGTTCGCGTCAGCGTCACCGGCAGCACCCGCGAGGCGCGGTCGACGACCGTGCCGCGACCGTCCAGCGGCAGCATGGCGGTGACGCGCTGGCGGCCCAGCGACGGGTCGGCCAGGCGGATCTTGGCGTCGGTGTAGCGCCCCAGCTCGGCCAGCACCTCGGACAGCGCCGCATCCTGGAAGACCAGGCGACGCTGACGCCAGGCGATGGCGGTCGCCGGATCGATGCGGGCCTCACGGCGGACCGAGCCGCCAGTGAGGTACGAGACCTGGTCGCCAGGCGTGAGACGGACGGGCTCGGTCGAGACGCGGGGCTGGCGAACCTCGACCGAGCCCTCCAGCAACTCCACTCGGGCACGGCCGTCGCGGAGGCTCGTGGCGAAATGGGTGCCGGTCACGACGACCTGACGGTCGGCCAGGGCGACTTGGAACGGATGGGTCTTGTCGTGGGCCACGGCGAAATAGGCCGCGCCCTTATCCAAGGCCAGGCGGCGCACGCGGCCGTCGATCTTGGCGCGAAGCGTGGTGGCGGTGTCCAGCGTGACGACCGAACCGTCGGCCAGGGTCACGTCGCGGATCTCGCCGACGGCGGTCGTGTAGGTCGCCGCGCCGGACAGCGGATCCTGGAAGCGGGTCACCAGGGTCGGCATGATCGCCACTGCCAGCACGGCGGCGACCAGGCCACCGGCCAGGGCCACGGGCGTCCAGCCGGGCGCGGCGCGGCGCTTGCGAGGCGCGGGCTGGATCAGGTTCAGCTCGCCCAGCAACTCGGCGCGCAGGCTTTGCGTGTCGCGCAGCAGGGCCTTGGCGGCCTGGTAATCGGCCAAGTTCGCCGGGTCGGCCGACAGCCAGCGCTCGAACGACGCCTGGGTGGCGCGCGAGACGTCGGGACGGCCCAGGCGCACGACCCAGTCCTCCGCGCTGCGCGGCTGGCGTTCAAACAAGGTGGCGAAACGGTCGAGCATCTTGGCGTTGGGGGCCTTACTGGCGGAGGGACGTATCTTCACAACGATCGGCGAGCGGAACACCTCAGGTCTCCCGCGCCGCTTTCAAGCGTCGTAGCGCTTCGGCCAGGTGCTTTTCCACCATGCTGACCGAAACACCCAGACGCTCGGCGATCTGGCGATAGCTGAGATCCTCGAAGCGATGCAGCAGGAAGGCGTCGCGGCAGCGCGGCGGCAGGTCACGGATGGCGGCGGCGATCCCGGCCAGGTCCTGGCGGGCGATCGAGCGGCGATCGGCGGCCGGATCCTCGCTGGGCGCATTCTCCCAGGCCGAGGTCGTGTCGTCGGCGTCGAGCTGCAGGGTGCGGGCGCGCTCGCGATTGGCCTGCTTCCAGTGATCCTTCAGCAGGTTCTTGGCGATGGCGAACAGCAGCGGGCGGCCGTCGGCCTGGCCCAGCTCGTGCCCTGCCCTGTGGAAGCGCGCGAACGTCTCCTGGACGATATCCTCGGCGTCCTCGAGCGACTGTCCCCGTCGCTGCAGGAACGTGACGAGTTCGGCCCGCAGCCCCCTCATGCCGCTCCCCTTGAATAAACGCACAGAAGCGCTCCCCCCGGCGAAGGGGGGAGCGCGACCGGTGATGGCGTCAAGCGGGCTCAGAAGTTCATCCGCAGGCCGAGACTGAAGCGGCGACCCGACTTCTCGTCCATCGTCGGGAAGGACGGATCCATCGTGTAGCCGCGGGTGGCCTCGTCCGTGACGTTGATCCCTTCCAGGCTCAGCTGGACGCGTTCGTTCAGATTGTAGCTGACCGAAAGGTCCGTCTGACCATAGCCCGAACGCCAGATCGGATACATCTCGTAGCCGATTCCTTCGACGTACTTGCCCTTGTAGTTATAGGACACGCGGGCCTGGAACTTGTCGTTCTCGTAGTAGAGCGTGACATTGTAGGCCTTGTCGGCCAGGCCCACCGGCGGGGTCGGGACCTTGATCAGCGACTGGCCGCTCAGCGAGCTGTCCAGGATCGTGTAGTTGGCGTTGACGCCGAAGCCCTTCAGCGGCTGCCACAGCAGGTCGAATGGCACGATGGCGACCAGCTCGACGCCGTCGACCTTGTACGAGCCCTCGGCGTTGATCGGCTGGTAGACGTCGAAGTCGTAGACGCCGTCGATCGTGCCGTTGGCGTTGTACTTGGTGACGTTCTTGACCGTGCCCGTCAGGGCCTGGCGAACGACGCCCTCGATCTTCTTGTTGAAGTACGAGACCGCCAGCAGGCCGCCTTGCGGCAGGTACTTTTCGAGGCCCACTTCCCACTGATCGGCGAAGGTCGGCTTCAGGCCCGGATTGCCGTCGGTGAAGCGGAACGAGTTGAAGTTGGCCGTGCGCTTGTAGGCCAGGTCGGTCAGGGCCGGACGCATCAGGGTCTTGGACGCCGCGGCGCGCAGGATGATGCTGTCGGTCAGCTCGGCGGTGAAGTTCACGCTGGGCAGCAGTTTGTTGTAGCTGCCATCGCTGGACACCGGCGCGGGGGTGAATCCGGTCGAGCCGTTCGGGTTCTGGATCTGGTGGTAGCCCGACGAGGTGATCGAGGTGTCCACATAGCGGACGCCGCCATTGATCGCGACCGGCACGGGACCGACGTCGAAGCCCAGGTCGGCCATGGCGTACAGGCTCGTGACCTTCTCGGCCACCTCATAGTAGTCACCCGGCGTGAACGGCGTCTTGAAGCCGGCGTAGCGGAAGGTCTTGCGCGCGTACTCGTTGGAGATCTGGCTCCAGTTGATGTCGCGGATGCTGTAGTCGCCGCCCGGCACCAGGTCGCCGATCGGGGTCAGCGGGCTGTCGGCCATGGTGCGGGTGTTGAGCCAGGCGGTGCTGCCCGCGCTCGGGCCCTGGATGTTCAGGGCGCCGTACTGACGTTCCTTGGACTTGTCGGTGTAGCGGGCGCCGATCTGGATCGTCTTCAGCGCGGGGAAGAAGCTGAAGGCGAACTCCTTGGTGTAGTCCACCTGGGCCGCGTACTTGTCGTCCTGGATCTTCTCCAGGGTCGTCTCATAGGCCTCGAACAGGTACTTCGACGGCGAGTTGTACATGTCGATCGAGGCCGGGTTGGCGCTCTTGACGGTCTCGCCGCCCTTTTCCGTCCAGCGGGTGCGCGACGGGGCGTAGGCCACGTGCTTCAGGTTCGAGTAGTCCAGGGTCTTCTTGGCGCCCGAATAGCCGGCCAGGCCGTGCAGCTTCCAGGTCTCGCCGTGCCAGTTGAACTCCGAGCCGAACTGGACGTAGTCGGTCTTGTTGATCTGCTCCTTGCTGAGCATCTCGTGCTGGGTCGCGGTGTAGGAGACGTCGCGCAGGACGACCATGCCGTACTGCGACAGGGTGTCCTTGTCGTACTCGTGGATGGTCTCCAGCGTGCTGCGGCTCGAGGCCGAATAGGCCGCCGCGTCATACTGGTCTTCCGTACCGTCGAACGCGCCGACCATCAGGTCGAAGGCGATGTCGAAATTGGCGGTCGGCTTATACTGCAGCGACGCGGTGCCGCCCCATTGGTCCTGGGTGTTCAGGTAGGCGCGGTCGCCGACCTTGTCCTGGAAGATGATGCGGCCGGTTTCGTCGCGGTTGGTGTTGCTCTTGATGATCACGCCAGCGTCGCGGGCCAGCACGGCGGCGGCCTGCGAGGCGCGAACGCCGCCGGCTTCCGAGAAGCGGAACATCGGGCGGAAGTTGATGCCCGAGTTGGAGTCGGTGCGGTTCGTACGGCGCGCGGCCGAGAACGAGACCAGGCCACCCCAGTTGCCCCAAGTGTCCGAAGCCAGGAACGAGACCTTCGGATCGGTCTTTTCCGAGATCGAGTTGTAGGCGCCCTCGGCCGAGGCCACCAGCTTGCGGCCGCTGTAGTCGAACGGACGCGCCGTCGAGATGTTCACCGAGCCGGCGATGCCGCCCTCTTCGTCCGAGGCGCGCGGCGACTTCTGGACGGTGACCTGCTGGATGATCTCCGAGGCGAACATGTCGAACTCGACGTCACGACCGCCGCTGCCCGACGCCGTGGCCAGATTGTTGATGGTGACGAAGGTGAACTCGCTGGGCAGGCCCCGAACGCTGACGCGGCCGCCCAGGCCCTTGTTGCGCTCGATGGTGACGCCCGGCATGCGCTGCAGCGCTTCGGCCAGGTTCTGCTCGGGGAAGTTGGCGACGTCGGTGGCGACGATCGAGTCCGAGAAGCCGATCGCGTCGCGCTTCATGTCCACGGCCTTTTCCAGGCTGCGGCGATAGCTGCCGGTGACGACGACTTCGTCGACCTGGGCGCTTTCGGCGGCCTGGCGGGCTTGGGCGCCCGTCGCCGCGAACAGGCCGATGGCGGCGCAGCTGGTCATTAGCCAGGCCGTGCGGCGCGCGCGGCCGCTGTTCGTGTTCGTTCCGATCATTGCCGATATCCCCGAGTCTTTGTTGCGACGGGGAGAGCCGAACGCGCTCGCTCGACCCACGCCCCCGACGGCAACAACGACGCGTCTTCGAGGGGCCTCAGCGCCGGACCGTTGATTTCATCAAAACTTCACGCCCGGCGCCGGTGCGCCTCAGGCCAAGACGGCGCCCGCCGTTCGCGCGCCAGGCGCCGTGATCGTTCGCACTCTGACGACCGTCACGCCAAAGCGAGCGAACAGACTTGACGGTCGCTCATATGCCCCGCTCAAATCAGCGAGAAGGAACAATAGTTCTCAGATCATCGCCGCGCTCGACGAGCGTGTTGCGCAAGTCATTTCGCAAATCTCATAATATACATTTTCAATGTTCATAAATTGAACGCTCGTGCGCAGCACGACGACTATTTCAATATATGTTGCAGATCTGAGAAATTCTGAATTTACCTACCGCGACACAACGGCAACGCTATCCCCATTAAAGTGATTGGGGATCATCATGACCGTTCGAAATCGTCCGTACCCGGCCGCGCGTCTGCGTGTGCTTCTGCTGGCCGCCACCGTGCTGGGCGGCGCCACGCCCGCCCTCGCTCAAGAGGTCGCCGAGGTCGACACCGTCGTGGTGACCGGCAAGCGCCTGTCCGAGGCCAGTGTCGCGATCGGCACCGACCACGCCACCGCCACGGTCTCGATCACCCGCGAGGCGCTGCTGTCGGCGCCGGCGGGCATCACCGGCCTGAAGATGCTGGAGTCCCTGCCCGGCTTCAACGTCCAGGCCAATGACGCCCTGGGGATGTACGAGTTCGGCAACTCGGTCTCGGTGCGGGCCTTCAACTTCCAGCAAATCGGCTTTCTGCTGGACAACATCCCGATGGGCCGCAGCGACCAGTTCGGCGGCAGCCCGATCTATCGCTACGTCGACAACGAGAACCTGCTGCGGGTGACCGCCTCAGCCGGGGCCGGCGATGTAGCCCTGCCCAGCTACGCCTCGCTGGGTCCGATCGTCGACTACTTCACCCAAGCCCCCTCGAAGGACGCCGGCGGCGCGTTCAGTGGCACCCTGGGCAGCGACAACCTGCGGCGCGTGCTCCTGCGGCTTGAGACCGGCGAACATGGCGGCTTCTCAGGCTATGCCAGCGGTTCGTGGATCAAGGGCGACCTGTGGCGCGGCCCGGGCACGATCGACCGCAAGCACTTCGAGGGCAAGCTGAAGTACGCCCTGCCCAACGGCGGCGACATCAGCTTCCAGACCGTCCACAATGACTATTTCGACTATGACAGCCCGTCGATCACCCTGGCCCAGTACAACGGCACGGCCGGCGATGTGTTCGGGCGCTCGGGCCGCTACTTCGCCTATCTGGGCGTCGTTCCAAACCCTGGCGCGGCCGGCACGGCCCAGACCGCGACCAATCTGCCAGCGGTCGCCGGCGGCCCGACCTATTCGAACGCCAACTACGCCCAGTACTACAAGTTCGCGGTCAACAAGCGGAAGGACCACCTGTACGGCCTGACGCTGAATACACCGATCACCGACAATCTCGACCTCACCACCACCGCCTACTACGAGGACAAGGGCGGTTACGGCGTCTCGCCCGAGGCCTATGCGACCTCGAAGGCCAGCTATGACGCCGAGGTCGGCAAGGTGGCCGGCATCGTCGCGCCCAAGGGCATCCAGTACGGCCTGTCCGGCGTCGACGGCGTGCGCCAGGGCGTGACCGGCAAGGTCTCGTGGCATGTCGGCTTCAACAAGATCGAGGCCGGTCTCTGGCTGGAGAACGACGACTATCACCGCACCCAGAACCGCTACAACGTCGCCAACGGCCATCCCGACGGCGCGCCGCTGTTCAACGAGCGGGTCCATGCCCAGCGGGACTACAAGTCGCTGCGCGAGACCAAGCAGTTCTTCCTGAAGGACACCCTGACCCTGCTGGAGGCCAAGCTGAAGGTCGAGCTGGGCTTCAAGGCCACCGATATCGACTACAAGATCGCCGGCTATCGTAACCCGGCCGACTACATCAACGGCCGCCACCCCATCCTGAAGGCCAACTGGAAGGACAGCTTCCTGCCCCAGGTCGGCGCGGTCTACAGCCTGACCGGCCGCGACCAGGTGTTTGCCTCGTACTCGGAGAACATGGCCCTGCCGCGCGGCGCCGACGACATCTTCTCGGCCGCCAGCCCGACGGTCGCCGCGCCCCTGCCCGAGACCTCGACCAACTGGGAGATCGGCTACCGCGCCAATCACCGCACGTTCAACGCCTCGATCGTGGCCTATCAGACGGAGTTCAAGAACCGCCTGCAGTCGTTCGCGTCCCTGGTGCCGGGCGGCGGCGGCGTGACCGAGACCTTCTTCCAGAACGTCGGGGCGGTGAAGGCCAAGGGCGTCGAGTTCAGCGGCCAGTGGAAACCGGAAGTCTTCGCCGGCAAGGCCTATTTCAACGCCAACGTCTCGTACAACGACGCCAAGTTCCAGGACGACGTCCTGAACTACCGCGCCAGCACCACGGCCGCGCCCGTCACCTTGGCGATCGCCGGCAAGAAGGTGCCGGACTTCCCGGACTGGGTGTTCACGACCGGGGTGACGGTCGAGCCGTTTGATGGCCTGCTGGTCAATGTCTCGGCCCGCCACCTGGAGAGCCGCTTCACCAACTTCGTCAACAGCGAGAAGGTCGGCGGCTACACCATCGTCAACGCCTATATCGACATCGGCGACGGCTTCGCGGCCGGGCCGTTCAGCCAGGTCAAGGCGCGGGTCAATGTCGATAACCTGTTCGACAAGGACTATCTGGGCACGATCAGCACGACGGTGAACACGCCGGCCAGCTTCCGTCCGGCCCCGCCGCGGACGGTGCAGTTCACGATCTCGGCCGACTTCTAAGGACCAGAGCCTGCGGGTTCCGGACGGAACCCGCAGGCATGGCGCCTCAGGCCGCCGAGACCCGCGCCTGGATCAGCTTGATCGCCTCGTGGGCCGACAGCGCCGCGCCCTCCTGCCAGGCGTTGATATAGCTCATGTGCTCGCCAGCGAAGTAGAAGGCGCCGTCGGGCTTGCAGAGCTCGGCATAGTCGGTGGTCCGCTGCTCTTCCTTCCAGCCCACAGCGACGCCTTCGCTATAGGGCGTCTGCATCCACGAGACGGTGAAAGGCTTGTTCAGGTCCCTGCCGTGGCCGGGGTGGAACTTGTCGATCACCCGGCGCGACAGCGCGAAACGCTCGTCGAACGACATGGCGGCGTATTTTGGCGGGGCGTCGGGACCCGAGAAGCCGATCGAATAGGCCCCGACCAGGATGCCCGTCTTCTCGCCGATGCCGCCGCTGGGATACCAGACCAGTTCGTTGGCCTCGTCTGTCCAGCCCAGGCCGCCGAACTGGAAGTCGTCCTGCTCCCAGAACCGCCGGCTCTCCCACGCGACCTTGGTGCCGTGATGGTACTCGCCCGCCGCGATGGCCTGCTTCACGCGCGGGGCGAAGTCCGAGGGGATCTTGGCCAGCACGGGCAGCGGGATGGTGCAGATGCAGAAGTCGGCCTCCAGCGTCTTGGCGGCGCCGGCTTCGGCATATTCGATCTTCACGCCTTTCGGCGTCTTGCGCAGCGCCTTGACCACCGCCTCGAACGTCACGACCGGCTTGACCTGCTCGTAGAGGGCATAGGCGATGCGATCCATGCCGCCGACGGGCTGCAGCATAGTGGCCTGCATATCGACGATCTCTTCGAAGATCAGACTGGCCCCCCAGAAGCGCGAGCTCATCATGTCGGCCATGCGCAGCGGTTCGCCGGCCTTGGGCGGATGGGCGTAGCCGCCGGGGCTGGCGCTGAAGCCCGCGCGGGTCGAGCCGCTGTAGGCGTAGCCCTTGCCCAGGTCGCCATAGGCCGAGAGGTAGCCCAGCAGCTTCTGCTTATCGACGCCGGTCAGTTCCTGATCCAGCGCGCCCTTGTCGACGGCCTTGGCCAGCAGCTCGGTGAAGGCGCCGCGGGTGTCGTTGACCGCCTGATGCTCGGTCACCACCTTGCCGCCGAAGTCCAGCTTGGCGAAGCGGTTGGCGTTGACCATCACCTCCAGCGGCACGTTCAGGTCCCGGCAGTAGCCGAGGATGGCGTGGTGCCACTGCGGGATGCGGGCGGGACCGGCGTTGAAATAGGCGTGCTTGCCCGCCGCCCAGTCGACGGTCTGATCGGGCCGCCCGATCTGGACGATCTTGGAGCCGCTGCGCACCGACCAGGCGCGGCCGCCCGGACGATCACGGGCTTCCAGCACGGTCACCGCATAGCCGGCCTTCCGCAACTCATAGGCCGCCACGAGGCCGGCGATGCCCGCGCCAAGGATGGCCACCGACTTGCCCGCTCCGCCGCCGGCCGGCAGCTTGGGCGGACCGGCATAGGCGCGCGGCGCGGCCAGCAGGCCCATGCCCATCATGGTGGTGTAGAGCGCCCCGTAGCCGCCGGCCTTGCCGACCGCGCCCAGGAAGTTGCGTCGCGAAATGCCCATGGTCGTCCCCGAAACTTAGGCGAATTGACTGAAGGTCGGTGCAAAGCCGCAGTCGCCGTCGCAACACGAGGCGCGGGCGTGGGCCAGGAAGTCGGGCTCGTGCCACCAGTACTCGGCCGACGCCTCGCAGACGAAGCGCCGCTTGGAGCCCAGCGCAGCGTGCTGGGCGTGGCTGGCGAACGGGCCGATCAGGTCGGCGACCGAATAGACCTCGCCGTGCTTGATCACTGTGGTGACCTTCGCCGCGTCCTCGATGCGGGCCAGCGGATCGCCGTCGACCAGGACGAGATCGGCGTAGTTGCCGGTCGCGACCGATCCTAGCGGCTCGTCCAGATACTCGGCCGAGGCGCTGGTGGCGGTGACCAGGGCCTCGAACGGCGTCATGCCGAACTTGACCATGGCCCGCAGGTTCATGTGCAGGCTGACGGCGTTGAAATCGATCGGCGAGTCCGTGCCGGTGGTGATGCGGCCGCCCGCGCGGACGGTGCGCGCCACCTCGGCGACGTTGCGCGACAGCGAGGCCAGCATCGCCGTGCGATCCGCGGCCGCCATCTGCTTGGCGCGCTCCAGTAGCCGGGCATATTCCCACGGCGGATACAGCGCCTTGATACGAGGATCGTCGACCAGCGAGCGGTCGTCGCCCAAGAGCGCCGTCGAGGTGAACAGGGTCGGCGTCCGCGCGGCCTTGCTGGCCACGAAGGCGGCGTTGACGTCCTGATAGGTTGCGCCCAGCGCGCTGACCGTTCGGGAATAGCCCGTGCGGCTGGTCGCCCCCAGGTGCTCCATGCCGTCCATGCCCAGACCCAGGGCCGGATAGTGGTAGTGCGAGGTCAGCGGCAGGCCCTTGGCGTGGGCCCAGGCGATGACCTCCTTCTGGCGCTCGCCCGACAGGCGGACATAGGTCTTGATCAGATCGTAGGACAGCGCCTCCGCGCGCTGCATCTCCAGCGCCATCTGGCCCGGCTCGGTGACCGGCCGCATGAAGTTGTAGAAGATCCGCGAGCCGTCGATCGCCTCGCCGGTGGCGTAGTAGCGGGGGCCGATCCGCTTGCCGGCCTCGATCGCCTCCTGGTCCTCGACCGTGTGATAGGCCGGACCGCCGGGCGAGCGGGTGGTCGTGACGCCCAACGACAGCCAGAGACGCCCTTCCCGGTCGCCATAGCCGTAGCCCTGCATCTGGCGGTGGGTGTGCATGTCGATCAGACCGGGCATCACGGTGCCGGTCGGGGCGTCGATCACCTTGACGTCGGCGGTGACCTCGCCGCGTGGCGCGACGCCGGCGATGCGGCCGTCGGAGATCAGGACGTCGACGTTCTTGCGCAACTCCGGCGACTTGCCGTCCCACAGGCTGGCGGCGCGGACGACCATCCGCCCCTTGGGCCGGACATTGGCCCAGGTCAGGCCGTGCGGCACGGTCTTGGGCTTGCCGCCAGCCGCCGAGATCAGCTTCAGCTGGCCGGCGCTGATGTAGATCAGGCTCTTGCCGTCGCCGCTGACGCTGACGGCGTCTGTGACCTCGTCGTTCAGGGGCTTGGGCGCGCCCAGCAGCTTGCCGGTCTCGTCCACGGGCGAGACGTGCAGGCGGCTGGCGAAGACATAGGCCAGGCTCTTGCCGTCCGGCGACCACACCGGCCCGTCGTCGCCGCGCGTGCCCAGCGAGCGGTCGGGCGCGATGGGCGCGTAGGTCCCCTTCCCGCTGGCCAGATCGACGGTCAGGATCTCGCTGAGCCCTTCGCGGAAGCGGGCCGAGTACGGCTTGAAGGCGGCGTAGGCGATAGTCTTGTCGCCCGGTCCCCAGGTCGGCTTGCCCGGTTCCCACAGGTCGCCGTAGAGGCGGCGGGTCTCGCCGGTGACGGCGTCAGCGACGAACAGGCCACCGTTCTGGCTGAGGAAGGCGATCGACTTGCCGTCGCGCGACCAGGCGCCGGACACCGCCGCGCCGTCAAAGTGCGTGAGCTGCTTGCTGGCGCCGGTAGCGACGTCACGCAGCCAGATGTCCAGTGTTCCGCCCTTGTCGGTCGAATAGGCCAGGGTCTTGCCGTCCGGCGACCAGGCCGGATCGACCTTGCTGAAGCCGTCGTTGACCAGCGGCTTGGCCGGGCCGCCGCCGATGTCGAGCAGGTAGAGGTCGTTCAACGCCCGGAACACGACCTGGCGGCCGTCCGGCGACAGGGCCGGGCTGCCGATGCCGACCACGGGCCGGGTCTTGGCCGACAGGAAGTCGCGGCTTTTCTTGGTGTAGCGCGGCGTCAGCACCGGCACGGCGGCCGAGAAGGCGATCGTCGTCGCCGTCCCGCCGGGCTTGCGCAGCTTGATCTTGCCATCGGCGGTGTGGACGAACGCGCCGTCCGCCAGCCAGGAGACGCGGAACGGAAACACGTCCTGGCCTCCAACAACGACGCCGGCCGCGCCGCGCAGCTCGGCCTTGCCGCTCTCGATGGCCGTGAACAGCACATCCTTGCCGTCCGGCGTGAAGGCCGGGCTCGCCACCGAGGCAGCGTTGAAGCGGTCGGCCGAGGCCTTGACCTGGGCCACGGTGCGGCGCGTCCCGTCCAAGGCCTGGACGTCGATGCGGACCTTGTCGACCGTGAAGGTGATGGCCTTGCCGTCCGGCGCCCACGACGGCTCGAACTCATCGGTCGGTCCCGAGCTGAAGGCGGTGATCGCGCCGCTGGCGACGTCCAGCAGGTGGACGCCATAGCGCCCGCCGCGGTCGGACGAGAAGGCGATGGTCTTGCCGTCCGGCGACCAGCGCGGCTCGCGGCAGTCGAACGCGCCCTTGGTCAGCTGCTTCAGCCCCTGCCCGTACGCACCGATGGTCCAGACGTGGAAGTTGCCGTCGCGATAGGACTGGAAGGCGATGGTCTTGCCGTCCGGCGACCAGTCGGGCTGGGCGATCTCGTAGATCTCATCGGTCAGGCGCTTGGCCGGGCCGCCCGCGATCGGGACCAGCCACAGCATGGCGTAGACGTCGAAGGCCACGGTCTTGCCGTCCGGCGAGACCGTGGCGCAGATGTTGGTGCCTTCCGTGGCCGTGACGATCTTAGTGTCGGAGGCCAGCGGCTGGTCGGCCGCCTTGGCGCCGGGCGGCGTCAGGGCCGCGACGCCCGAGGCGGCGATGGCCCCGCCGCCGATCGAGAACAGCCGCCGGCGGCTGACGCCGCGCTTGGAGGTCTTGGTCATCTTGAACTCGCAAAAAGGACCGGTCCGGGGGCTGCCGGACCGGCCAGGCCAACCCTAGAACTTCGCCGCCATGCGGACGTAGTAGAAGCCGCCGCTGATCCCGTACGGCGCGTACTGATTGTAGTAGGCGAAGGCGGGCGTGCCCCGATTGGCGGCGCGAACGCTGTCGGGATAGGCGTCCAGCAGATTGTTGGCGCCGACGCTGACCGAGACGTTGTCAGAGACCGCGTAGCTGAGGTCGAGGTCGACAATCAGCTTTGGCGAGACGGTCTCGTCATTGGCCGCCAGCGCGGTGCGCTGGATGACCTCGCCGTAGCGGGTCAGGCGCAGGTTGGTGTTGAACTTCTTGAGCGTCCAGTCCGCGCCCAGGATGTACTTCTCCTTGGGCGTGCCGACGGTCAGGTCGCCGATCTTCACGCGGTCGATATAGACGATCCCGGCGGCCGCCAGGGCCGGCGGCGGCTGCACGACGCGGGTGAACTTGTTCTTGGTGTGGTTGGCCGAGAAGGTCCAATGCACATTGCCGAAGTCACCGAAGTCGGTGCGGTAGTCGACCACGAAGTCGATGCCCTGCGTCTTCGTGTCGGCGAAGTTGCCGTAGTAGAACGCCGCCTGCTGCGGGTTCAGGCCCTGGCTGGCCAGGGCGGTGCTGACGGCCGTGTTGGGACCCAGCGTGCCGCTCTGCAGGATGCGGTTGTCGATCTTGATCTGGTAGACGTCGAGGGTGACGTTCATCCGCGAGATCGGCTGGGCCACCAGGCCGACCGAGTAGTTGACCGACTTCTCCGGACGCAGCGGCTTGGCGCCCAGGGCGATGGCGGCCGGGTTGTCCGGCGGCAGCAGTTGCACCGGGTACAGCTGGGTGGTCGTCGCCGGCGGCACGATCACGCCGATGGTGCTGGACGAGGCGTAGTGCTGCTGCTGCAGCGATGGCGCCCGGAAGCCGGTGCTGGCCGTGCCGCGGATCGCCAGCTTGGGCAGGATGGCGTAGCGGCTGGAGAGCTTGAAGGTCTTGGCGTTGCCGAAGTCCGAATAGTGCTCGAAGCGGCCGGCCAGGGCGACTTCCAGCTTGTCGGTCACCTTCTGCTCGACGTTCAGATAGGCCGAGATGTTGTCACGCGAGAACGAGCCGGCCGAGAACGGCGGGAAGCCCGTCACCCCCTGCGAGCCGCCCGCGAACACGACGCCCGCCTGCGGGCTGCCAGCCGGCGCGACATAGCCGCCGTTGATGTACGAGGCCGGCTCGCCCGCCACGATCTCGAACTTGTCGTCGCGATACTCCGCGCCCAGGGCCACGAACAGCGGGTCGGCGAAGACGCCGGTGTCGACCTCGCGCGTCAGATCCAGGTTCGAGGTCCACTCCTGGAACTTCAGCGTGCCCAGGTAGAAATAGGTCGGACTGGCCGGGCCCAGCGAGGCGTTCAGCGAGCTGGTGTAGTAGTCGACGTCGTCGCGGCTGAAGGTCGTCGACAGGTCCCAGTTGAAGCCCAGGAACTCGGTCCCCTTGGCCCCGAAGGCGACCTGAAAGTCGCGGTCCTTGAGAAACAGGCGCGGCGTGTAGCCGTCCGGGAAGATCGCCGTGATGTTGTTGGCGGCGTTCGGGTTGCGGAAGGTCAGCCACGCGGCGGTGTTGCGGCTGGAGAAGGTGCCGAACGAATAGAGGTCGACCTTGTCGCCCAGCGGCGAGCCGGCGCTGTAGCCCAGCGAGAACAGCTGCACTTGCGGTGAGCCCGGGTGGCTGGTGTGGCGGTTGGCGGTCGCCTCGCGCGGATCCAGCGTCGCGCCCGCCGTGCCGACCCGGACGGGCTGGCCCAGAGCGTTCAGCGGGAAGTACATCTGGGTGGTGTTGAGGGTCTTGTCGCCTCGATCGGTCGGGTCGGTGATGCGGATGTCGGCGGTCAGGTTGAGGTAGCCCTCCTGCCCTAGCTGCATGCCGAGATTGCCGGAGAACTGGCCGGTCTCGCCATCGCCCTCGGCCGTCTTGCCGTAGAGGGCGGTCATCGAGCCGCCCTCGGGACTCTTCTTCAGGATGACGTTGATGACGCCGGCCAACGCGTCCGAGCCATACTGGGCCGAGGCGCCGTCACGCAGCACCTCGATCCGCTCGATCGAGGCCGAGGGGATGAGGTCCAGATCGGGCGGAGACTGGCCGTTCTGGGTGGTGCCGTTGACGAACAGGATGGCGGTGTTGTGCCGGCGCTTGCCGTTGACCAGCACCAGGGTTTGGTCGGCCGAGAGGCCACGCAGCGACACCGTCTTGATCGCGAAGCTGGCGCCCGCGCCGCTGTTGGAGGTGTTGGCCGACGGCACCAGGGTCGAGATCAGGTCGCGGGTCGATTGCTTGCCGCTCTTGGTCAGTTCGGCCGCCGAGATCACGTCGATCGGCGCCATGCTCTCGGTGACCGTGCGTGAGGTCGAGCGGGTGCCGGTGACGATGACCTCCTCGATGACGCTGGGCGTATCCGGCTCGGGTGGAGCCGGTTCCGGCGCAGGCGGCGTGACCCCGGCGGCCGCGCTCGACCAGCCCGTGCGGATCAGGCCCGAGCGCGGCGGGGCCAGGATGATCGTCTTGCCGTCGTTGGAGACCACGCTGAGGCCCGTGCCGGCCAACAGCTGCTGCAACGCCCGATCGATCGGCAGCGAGCCGCGCACCGGCGCGGTGCGCTTGCCCTCGGCCGCGTCCGACTGGACCAGGATCTGCACGCCCGCCTGGCGCGCGAACTGCCGGATCCCCTCCGGCGCCGGCTGGGCGTCCATCTTGAACGTCGTCTGGGCCAGGGCCGCGCCGGCGCTCAGCGCCCAAACGGCGCAGGCCGACAGCAACAGGCCTCGTCTGGCGGAACGGTTCGTCCACACACGCATCGACAATCCCCCATCGTTCCGAGGCCAGCCAAACGCGGCCTCCTGAAAGCACGAAGGGCCTGGGCCGTTTTTCCGGGGGTTCTCGGCGTGTTTGGTCCGATCACGGCTCAACACGCCTGCTTTTGCGCCAGCCGCAGCTTCGGGCGCCTGTTTCGGATGCGCGCCGACATGGCCAGACGCGACGATGGAAGTTGTTTCCGTAGAAAATCGATGTTTCTGAAATCTCATGAACACCCCCGATCTGGAAATCGGAGGACGATAGGCGGACGAACCCACCTTATACTGAGTCAATATACATGCATGAGAAGTCAGATTTACTCATATCGCGAGAGCGAATGAGCAATATTCAATGCCGTTATGATCAACGTCGGAAATATATGCTCAGGAACTATGAGCGCGACTGATCCTGATCGCTTGTGCGTCGTCCGACACCACCGCGCCCAGGGTCGCGGCGACCGCGGCTGCGAAACTTTCGGGCTCGTTGGTCTGGAACAGGCCGACGAACCGTTCGCGCGCCAGGACCGGATCCTCGATCACGATCTGGCGGCTGTTGTAGCGGTTGAACAGCTTGGCGGCCTGCTCGAGGCTCTCGCCGTCCAGGGCGATCTCGCCGTTGCGCCAGGCCAGGCTGCGCTCGATCTCGGACGGCGTCTCCGCCACGACGGGCGAGCCCGTGCTAGCCAGGATCACCCGGTTGCCCGCCGAGACCCGTCGCCGGGAGCTCTCGTCGCCCTCGACCCAGGTCTCGACCACGCCTTCGGTCACCATGACGTCGACGCCGGCCCCGACCTCATCGCTGCGTCGCACGGAGAAGGCCGTACCGACCGCGCGGATCCGCGCTTGGCCGGCCGCCACGACGAAGGGACGCTTGGGATCCTTGGCGACCTGGAACCAGGCCTCGCCCTGTTTGAGCACGATCCGGCGCGACTTGGCCTTCATCGCCACATCGAGAGAGGTCTTGGTGTTGATCGCCACCAGCGAGCCGTCGGCAAGCGGCACGCGGCGGATCTCGCCCAGAGCCGTGTCCAGCCGCCGGGGCCGCAGGCTCCAGAAGCCGACGCCGCCCGCCAGGGCCGCCGCCACACTGCCGCCCAGTCCGGCCAGTAGAGCGCGGCGGTTGGGGCGCTCGGCCACGATGGTCTCGACCGGCGGCGTGACGCTGGCCAGCGCCCTGCCCCGATCCAGGAAGCTGATCGCCGCCTGGGCGCGCAGGAACGCGCCGGCGCGACGCGCGTCGCCCCTCAGCCAAGCCTGCAATTCGGGATCGTGCTCGACATCCAGCCCGTGCGCGTCGACGCGGGCGGCCCAGTCGGCCGCCTCGTCGTCAATCTCGCTTGCGGACGGAATGGAGCTCATGGGCCTTGCCGACTGCCGGTTGATCTTGCGTCGAAGCTTCCGATAAGGCCCGCAGGATTAAACGCAAGCCCCGCGCCGATTGTGTCTCCACGACATTCTCGGTCACCCCCAGCCGCGCGGCGATCTCCTTCTGCGACAGGCCGTGGATCCGGCGAAGCGTGAAGATCTGCCGACACCGCTCGGGAAGCCCCTCGATCAGTTGCTGCACCCGCCCCAGCTCGCGACGGCCGGCGACCACCCGTTCGGGAGAAGGCTCATCATCTACGACGTTCAGCGCGTCGATTTCCGTGACGCAATCGATACGAACAATGCGAGCGCGGCGGATTTTCTCGATCGCGATGTTGCGCGACGTCCGGAAGAAGTAGGCGCGACCGCTGGCGATATGGGCGACGCTGTCCAGCGCGGCCAGGCGGCAATAGGTCTCCTGGATGATGTCGTCGATGTCGGCGGGCGCGCTGCCGGACCGGCGCAGCCATGCGCGCACGTCCGCCTCGTGCGGCAGGATCTGGCCGCCGACAAAGGCGACGATTTCGGCGCGGCTCTGTTTCAACGGGGCCTCGAAGGCGACAAACCCAGGTTCGTCGAGCTTTGGTCGCGCCGCCGACCTCGGCAATCCTCAGACAGACCCTCCGGCCGCTATCGGCCCCTCGGCGCCCCGCTTCGTGGCATATTCGACGCCTCGGCGCCTCGCGGCTTGGCTCACCCGGATCGCCGGATGCGCCGCGAGGCGCTCGCTGCGACTAGCTGACCGACAAGCCCGGCCGGCGGCGGTCGACCGCGAACCGCGCCACGGTCGACAATGCGCCGCCGGGCGTCGTCACCCTATCAACCACCTTGACGTCGGTGCGCCACACGTCGCGACCGATGTCGAAGATCTGATAACCGCGACGGGCGTCGAACAGCTTGCAGTGCGGGTTGTCGGCCGGCACGCCTTTCCACTCGTCCGACAATGCCACGCCGTCACCACCCGAACTGATCGAGCTCGAGACAAACTCCGTCGCCACGGCCAGGCTGTCCCACGCCCCCTCGCGCGCCGGCAGGACGCCGGCATGGTGCTGGTGCACGTCGCCGGTGGCGATCACGACATTGGTCAGCTTTCGGGCCTGGATCGCCGCGACCAAGCGCTCGCGGCTGGCGGCGTACCCGCTCCAGCTGTCGAGATTGGTGCGACCAGCGCCCCGCGTGGCTGGATACAAGAACGGCATCACCATCACCTGCTGGGCCAGCAGGTTCCAGCGCTGGTCCCCGCCCAGCCCTTGCTCCAGCCAGGCCGCTTGGGCCTCGCCCAGGATGGTCGGGCGCGGGGTCGAGTCCAGCGGCAGGCAACGCTCCAGCGCCTTGGCCCCACAGATCTGGCCGCTGCGGAACTGGCGCGTGTCGAGAACTTGGATACGCAGCAGGTCGCCCCAGTCGATCCGGCGATGCATGCGCACCGCGCCAGCGACCGGGAACGACGAACGGCGCACCGGCATGTTCTCGTACCAAGCCTGCATGGCCGCGGCCCGGCGCAGGCGGAAGATCTCGCGCGGAGTGGCGCCCTGGTCGTCGTCGCCGGCCCAGTTGTTGTCGACCTCATGGTCGTCGTACGAGGACAGGAAGGCGGCGGCCGCGTGGGCGGCCTGCAGGTCCGGGTCGGTCTTGTACTGGGCGTAGCGACGGCGGTAGTCGTCCAGCGAGTAGATCTCACCGCCCGCATGCTCGCGGAAGCAGACCCGGCCCTTGTCGGCATCCTTACTGACCGGACAACCCTTCCCGCCCGCGCCCTCGTAGATGTAGTCGCCGTAGTGGAAGATGGCGTCGAGATCCGGCTCCTGGCTCAGATGCTTGTAGGCCGTGAACAGCCCTGCCTCGTAGTGCTGGCACCCGGCCACGCCAAGCCGCAGACGGTCGGCGCGGGCGCCGGCGGCCGGCGTCGTACGCACCGTGCCCACCCGGCTGGTCTCGCCAGCGGCGGAAAAGCGGTACCAGTAGCGCGCGCCGGGTTTCAGGCCCTCGACCTCGACGTGGACCGAGTGACCCAGCTCCGGCCGCGCCGGCGCCTTGCCGGTGGCGACGATACGCGTGAAGCCCTCGTCCTCGGCCACCTCCCAGCCTACCGGCACGATGCGCGATGGCATGCCGCCGCCCAGCTCCAGCGGCTTGGTCGCCAGCCGTGTCCAGATCACGAAGCCGTCGGGCGCGGGATCACCCGAGGCCACGCCCAGGGTGAACGGATAGGCGCCCAGGCTCTGCGACCAGACGGGGCCGGAGGCCGCGCCGGCCAACAGCACGAGGCCGCCGGCCTGGATCAGGCGTCTGCGTTGAAGGGTCATGCCGGCGCTCACGGGCGGTAGATCACGTTGAGGAAGAAGGACTGACCCTTCTTCATCTCGGCCCGGCGTTCCTTCAGGTTCGCGTCGTAACCCAGGTAGAGGTCCTCATTGAGGATGTTCTTGGCCTGCAGCTTGACGATCCAGTCGCCGGCGATGCGGTAGCGCACCGTGGCGTCCATCTGGCCGCGCGCCTCGGGACCGCGGTTCAGCCACGGGCTGGCGCCGATGCCGTCGTAATAGGCGTCGCCCCAGTTATAGCCGACCCGGGCCTCGCCATCGTGCGGCAGCTTGTAGAACACCGCCGCGTTGGCCATCCAGTTGCGCTGGTACAGCAGACGGTCGATGTGCAGCACCTTGCCGTCGACGATGTAGTCCATGTCGCCCCAGGTGCGCGTGGCGTTCAGCGCGACCCCGACCTTGTCCTTCAGCGGCCCGGGCAGTCCCGGCAAGGCGTTGTTGATGTACTGGACCTCGATGCCGCGCAGCGTCGACTTGTTGGCGTTCATCGGGGTGCTGATCGTGTAGCGGAAGCCGTCGATCAGCTCCTCTTCCTTCAGCGCATAGATGTCGTCCTTCACCGACTTGGCGAAGGCGCCGATGCTGGCCAGACCCTTGGCGCCGTTGAAATAGGCCTCCAGCGTCAGGTCGAAATTGTCGGCCCGGCGCGGCTTCAGGTCGGGATTGCCGCGCGAGATCGTGAAGCTGACGTCATTGCGGGTCTCGGCCTGGGCGATGTCCTCGGGCGCGGGACGGCCCAGGGTGCGGCTATAGCCGGCCTTCAGGCGCACGTTGTCGCTGAAGTCGTGCACCAGGTTGAACGATGGCAAGAGGTGCGTGTAGTCGCCCTTGTACCGAGTCGTGCCCGGCTTGAAGACGCCGCCCACCGACACCGGCACGTCGGCCGAATAGTCGGCCACGTCCAGGCGCAGGCCGCCGATGAAGCGGGTGTGCGACAGGGCGTATAGCGCCGAGACATAGCCGTACGAAATCGTCTCGTCGTAGCGATAGTCCGACGCCAGCGAGGCGCTGGCCGACGAGGCGGCGTTGGTCGCCAGGGTCGGCAGGATGTCCTGACGGAACTTGGCGTAGTTGACCCACACCACCGGATAGTTCCACAGCCACGGCCGATAGCCGGTCGGCGAATAGTCGTAGCCGGCCAGGGTCGACTTGCCCGGCGTGTAGACGGTCTGGTCCAGGTTGCGGCTGACCTCGAAGCGGCGCGACCCGACGCCGGCCTTGTAGCCGAAGCCCAGGGTGTCGGAGTCGAAGTTCCGCGAGAAGTCGAGCTTGACCTCGGTGGCCGTACCCTTGGCCTTGGTCAGGGTGTCGCCGGCGGTGAGCAGCGAATATTTGGCCGGATCGGTCAGGCCGTCCGTGCCGTCCAGCGTGAACTTCACCGACGGCTCGGACATGTCGTAGTTGATCGACAGGTTCGTCGGCTTGGACTGGTAGGCGTTGGCCCATTCCAGGTCGTAGAAGGTGCTGGTGTTGTAGCCGGCCCGCAGCTCGATATTGGTCCGCTCGTCGATGTCGTAGCGGGTCTTGAACAGGGCGCCCCGCGCCTCGTTCTCGAAGCGGTCGTAGTTGAAGGCCGTGCGCACATCCGGAACCTTCAGCGTGCCGGTGTGCTGGGTCTGGTTCGACAGGTTGGCGAAGGCCCGCAGGGTAAAGACGTTGTTCGTCTGGTCTTCGGTCTGCTTGTAGTCGTAGACCATCAGCGAGCTGTACCAGCGGTCCGTCGGCTTGAACTCGAACGTCGCCGAGCCGCCGAAGGTCTTGATGAAGCTGGTGAACTCGTAGTCGACCATCGCCTGGGGCGCGGGATCGAAGCCGTTCCAGTTGGGCTGGTCGGGCGTCGTGGCCGCGCCCGTCGCCGTGTAGTAGGTGCGGGCGTTGGGGTTGCGTTTGACGTCGTCGTACGAGCGCTGCTGGTAGGTGCCGCTGAGCACCAGGCCGAACGTCTCGTCCGGACCCAGGCGGTGGCTCCACAGCGCCTTGATCCCGCCGCTCCACGGCGAGTCCTTGTAGCCGCCCAGGCTGTTGCCGCCGGGCACGTCGTTGTTGGTGACGTAGTTGACGAAGGTGTCGACGTAGAACTTGTCCTTGCCCCGGCCATAGGCGCTGTAGGGCACGATGTTGATCACGCCGCCGATCGCGCCGGCGTCCTGGTCTGCGGTGAAGGTCTTGTAGATCTCGGTGGTGCGGGCCGCCTGGCTGGGGATCAGGGCCAGGTCCACCCGGCGCTGACCCGCGCCCTGGTTGGCGACCGAGATCATGCCGATGCCATCGACCGAGACGTAGTTCAGGTCGGGCGTGATGCCGCGTACGGCGACGTATTGGCTTTCCTGCTCGCCATACAACACCTGCATGGTGCTGACGGCGGGAACACGGCTGAGCGCCTCGGCTAGCGACTGGTCGGCCAGGTCGCCGGTGTCGTCCTGCGTGAGGGCGTCGACGACGGTCAGCGCATTGCGGCGGGTGGCGATGGCTTCCTGGTTCTGGAGCGCGGTGCCGGTGACGACGAGGGCTTCGACGGCGCTGGCCTCTTCACCCTGTCCGGTCGGAAATCGGGCCCCACCGGCGTCCAGCGTCACGACGACACCGTCCTGCGAGGCGACCCGCAAGCCGGTGCCGGCCAGCAGCTTGTCCAGCGCCGCGCGCGGCTCCATCGCCCCCGACACGGCCTGGGTCTGGACGCCCTGGGTCAGCGGCGCGGGGGCCAGGACCTGAAAGCCGGCCTGGCGCGCGAACTGCGGCAGGCTGCTGGAGGCCGGTTGAGCCGGAATGTCGAAGCGACGAACTTCGGCCTTCGCACTTAATGGAACCACGATCGCGGTCGACGCAACCAAGGATAGAATAAAGCTGTTACCGCGATGACCAAGCACTGTCGCACCCCTTTTGTCGACTTGTGCGCGATAGATGCTTGGCGACGGCGAATTCCTTCAGGAACAGGCCTGGTTTTATTGTGAATTTTCGATGACGATCGAGCCGCCATCTTCCCGCATCGCGCCGCCGGTCATGCGCGAGGCCGCCAGGGCGAACTTCTCCGGCTGGTCGATCAGGAAGTAGCCCACGACCGTCCGCTCGCCGATCGCCGGATCCGCCAGCACGATCTTGCGCTCGTTGTAGCGGTTGAACTCGGCGACGGCCGAGGCGACCGTGTCACCGTCGAAGACGATCTCGCCGCGCCGCCAGGCCAGGACGTCGTCGGGCCGGGCAGCTTTGGCCGAGATGACCCGCTTGGCGCTGTCGGCGACGAAGGCCGACTGCCCGGCCGAGATCGCCACCGGCGCCTCGCCCTGCCCGTCCCTCCAGGCCACGACCCGCCCCTCGGTGACCACGACCTGAGCCCCGTCGGCCAAGCGCCGGACCGAGAAGGCCGTGCCGGTCGCCCGCACATGCACTGGCCCGGCGTCGACGATGAACGGATGGACGTGATCCTTGGCGACCTGGAACCAGGCTTCGCCCTGGCGTAGAGCCAGACGCCGCTCGGCGCCGCCCAGCTTCACGCGCAGCCGGCTGTCGGTGTTGATCATGGCCACCGAGCCGTCCTGCAGGGCCACCCGCCGCTGTTCGCCAACCTCGGTCTTGAAGTCACTGACCGGCGCGCCCCACAGCACCGCGGCCGCCGCGAGCCCCGCTGCCGCGGACAGACCCACACCCCAGGCCCAGCGCGAACGCACCCGGGCGGCCTTGTGGGCGTCACGCCGAGGCGGCGGCAGCATCTTGCTGACCACCTGGCCGTGATCCATCAGCCGCAGCCCCGCCTGCGCCCGCAACAGAGCGCCACGATGGCGGCGATCCTCGGCCATCCAGGCCTCCAGCTCGGCGCGCTGGGCGGCATCCAGCTCGCCCGCGTCCTCGCCCGCGTCGAGACGCACGGCCCAGGCGGCCGCCTTGGTGTCGATCGCCTCAGACACGGGCGCTCTCCCGTGAACGGCGCGGCAGGGCCTCGGCCGACACCCCGCCTGCATCCTCGGCCAGGGCCTTGAGGATCACGCGCAGGCCGCGGATCGTATTGTTCTCCACCACCGACTCGGAAACGCCCAACCGCTGGGCCGTCTCCTTCTGCGAGAACCCGTGGATCCGGCGCAGCTCTATCACCTGGCGGCAGATCGGCGGCAGTGTGGCGATCAGGCCCAGCACGCGCTCCAGTTCGCGGCGCGCGCCGGTCACCTGTTCGGGCGACGGCTCGTCGTCGGCCAGCCGCAGGGCGTCGATGTCGGTGACGCTCTCGATCCGCACCACCCGTTCGCGCCGCAGCCGCTGCAGCATGATCGAGCGCGCCGTCGCCAGGAAGTAGGCCCTGCCGCTGCGGATGTGGGCGACCGAGTCCAGCTCGCTGATCTGGCAGTAAGCTTCCTGGATAATGTCGTCGACCTCGGCCGAGCGACGTGTGACCCGGGTCAACCAGGCGCGCACGAAGCCTTCGTGCTGAAGGATATTGAGAGCGACCCAGTCGACGGTCGCGTCACGACTGAGCTGCACAGAACCCCCGCCTCTTGCCGAAGGGGCTCGAAGACCACGACTGCGCGACGGTTTTATTACAGAGGCTGCAGCGCCCCTGCGCCGCCCAGGGCCGTTCGCGGACGCCCCAGGGCCAGGACGACAAGGCCCACAGCGCCGACCAGGATGGATGGCAAGACGAAGACGACACGGAAAGCCGTGCTCGCATTCGCGCTCAGCGCCGCCCCGTCGCCGCCGGCCATGGACAGGAGCGACAGAGCAAACCAAGCGCCCGCGCCCATGGCCAGCCTCATGGCGATGTTGCAGACCGAATGACAGCTGGCGCCGCAACGCAGGCCCGCCGTGGCGCTGTCGTGCGCGATCTCGGCGACCATCGCGCGCAACACCAGAAAATCCAGGCCGGCGGACAGGCCGCGCAACGTCAGGAAACCGATCGCCGCCGGCAGCATGCCGACGGGTAGGATCAAGACCAGCGGCGCGGTGATCAGCTGCCAGCCATAGTTCAGCGCCAGCAATGCGCGGGGGTCGAAGCGCGCGCCAAACTTGCTCCAGACCGGCGTCGTCACCAGCATCACCGCCGTCTGCAGCAGAAGCAGCGTGCTTCCCCAGCCCCGCAAGCCCAGCCCGCCCTCCACGAAGAACAGAAAAACGGCGCCGCTCGCCGCCGGTGCAAAGCCCGCCAGGGCATGCATCAGCAGCACCTGCCGCATCCTCGGCAAGCGCATCAGTTCGACGAACAAAGTCAGCGGATTGGCCAGTTTCGCGCCGTCGCCGCGCGCGAGATCGGGCTCGGGTATGAGGCGCAGCACGATCACGACGATCAGAGGACAAAGGACCAGTAGCGCAACGCCCAGCGCGGCCACCTGCCCCTCCAGCCCCGTCCCGAAACCCCGCTCCAGCGCGGACGGCAACAGCAGGATCGCGATGGTCCCAGCCGCGGCGAACCAGAGCTTGCCGGCGGTGATCCGCAACCGCTCGTCGGCGTCCCGCGCCAGCTCAAGACCCCAGCCGCCATGCGGCGTCACCAGCATCACATAGCCCAGGTGGAGCACGAGGCAGGCGGCAACCAGGGTGGCCAAGTTCGTCCACGGCCAGTCAAAGAACACACCCGCAGCCCCCAGCATGATCAGCGGCGCGCCGGCCGCCATCCAGGGCCGGCGCAGGCCCCATCGCGTCGGGAACCGGTCGCTGGCCCAGGCGATCACCGGCTCGGCCAGGCCATCGAATAGCCGGATGGCCATCAGAAGCGCGCCCACCGCCCCCAGCGACAGGCCGAACTTGGTGGCGAAGAGACTGGGCAGATAGGTTCGCCACGGGATCTCGATCGCCTGCATGATCAGTATGGGCGACGAAAAGACGACCAGCCCGAACAGGCTCAACCGCTCCGATGATTTGACGCGCACGGTCGCCCCCTTGTCGGCGCATTGTCCAATGCGCCGATGACGACCATGTGACCCGGCCTAGCGGCGGGCGAACCGGCTCAGCAGAGGGCCGAAGTCGCCATGGGGCGGATCGGGATCATGCGCCCTGCCGCCGCACAGATAGGCGCGAACGCGACCGCCCATCATGGCCGAGGCGACCACGTTGTCGATCGAGGCCATCGATACGTGCGGCCCCAGAAGATCCTGCATGAAGCGTCCGGCCGAGCCGCCGCGCATGTAGTGCAGCTGGGCGGCGAAGGCCTGGAGATCCGGATCGCGCGCCGCCGCCACCAACAGCTCCTCCATGCCCAGCAGGTCCGCGCGTTGCGGAACACCGAAGGCCGACCGGTCGGGAGACGTGAACGGCGCTGGCGTGTCCAGGCTGCCTGGCGGCACGACGCGGCGGTAGACGGCGTCGAATGCTGCTTTCAGCAGGTCAGCGCTGGTCCTGAACTTGTAGGAGACGACGCCCAGGGTCAGCCCGGCCTCGGCGGCCACGGCGCGATGGGTCAGGCCGGTTACGCCCCGCTTGGCGACCGTCACCGCGGCCGCGGCAGCGATGGCGCTGGCAGTGTCGTCTTCGGGCGGTGACGGCATGATCAGGGCGGCGGCGTCAAGCTTGGCGCGATCGAACCAGGCGCTTGCCCCCGCGGTCCGGCCGGCCGCCCAGCAGGCCCAGCCGTCGGACAGCTCAGTCAGCGCGGCCCGGTCGACCGGCCTGCGCCATCGCAGCAGATGCAGGCCGCACAGACCATCGAACACCCAGGCTGTCGCGGTCCCCAGGTCAGAAAGTCCCAGGCGGTCGCAGACCTCCTGCCAGAAGCCCAGCCACAAGGCGTCCCACTTGGCGCAGGCGGCAATGTGGCGCTCGTCGCGCAGAGCCATCAGCTGCCCCTCGCGTCGAGCGAAGGCCAGAATCCGCCGCGTCTCGCACCAGTCGTCCACCAGAGCGGCCAGCAGCGGCCCCAGCGCCGCCGCGCCCCGGATCTCGGTCCCGATCGCGTCCAGCTGGGCGGCGCACCAGCGCTCGGCCTCGGCCCGGGCTTCCGCCTGGGCGGTTTCCAACAAACGCTCTAAATCGCCAAAGTGATAGTAGATGGCCGACATCGGCAGCCCCGCCGATCCGGCCAGGGAACGCCCCGAAATCCCGCCAGAACCCTCCAGCTCCCACGCCGAAAGCGTCGCTGACACGAGTTTTTGCGCAGACAAGTGCGCTTTTTCGCTCTGTTCGGATCGCCCAGCCGGCATACAGCACTCCCTTACCAGAGCCGATATTCGACGATCCGCACGCTCAAGACAAGCGTCACACAGGTTACATACAAACGCTCTAAATGGCCGGTCGACCAAGTCAGGGGACCACCATGCAACAACCTACTTCGACACTGCGAGCGGCAATGCTCGCGAGCGCCGCGCTCGGCCTGCTCTTCCCGATGGCGGCGCACGCCGAAGCGGCCGATGCGCCGGCGGCGACGGCGGACGCCCAGCTGAGCGAGATCATCGTCACGGCCGAAAAGCGTGAGACAAACGTTCAGAAGACGCCGATCGCCATTTCGGTGATGGACTCCCAGGCGCTGACCAACCGTCACGTCGAGAGCCTGCTGGACCTGAAGGACGGCGCCGTGCCCTCGCTGCGCATCACCCCGACCTTCACCCGCAACTCGGCGCTCAGCATCGGCGTGCGCGGCATCACCGGCGGCGACCCGAACCAGCCCAGCCGCGACGCCGGCATCGGCATGTATATCGACGGCGTCTATCTGGGCCGCGCCCAAGGCCTGGGCATGGCGCTGATGGACATCGAGCGCGTCGAAGTACTGAAGGGCCCGCAAGGCACGCTGTTCGGCCGCAACTCGGTGGGCGGCGCCGTCAGCATCGTCTCGCGCAAGCCGACCGGCGACTTCGACCTGCGCCAGGTGATCGGCGTGCGTAATCTGGGCGGCTACTCGACCGAAACCCACCTGAACCTGCCGGCCGTCAACAATGTCAGCGTCAAGTTCGACGGCCTGATCGCCAAGCGCGACGGGACCGTGAAGAACCCCTTCCAGGGCGCGGACGACTTCAACCAGTTCGACCGTCGCGGCGCGCACATCGGCGCGCTGTGGGAGCCGAACGCCAGCTTCAGCGCCCAGCTCGACGCCGACTACAGCTACGACGCCTCGACGTCCTACTATGTTCAGCTCGTCACCAAGAACCCCGCCTCCGCCGCCCTGGCGCCGCTGGTCAAGCTCCAGTCGGAGCGCGCCGACACCGCCGATATCGGCCTGCCGGAACAGCCCAGCGTGGGCGAGACCTATGGCTATGGCCTGCACATGAGCTGGCGCCCGAACGAGGATCTCGAGATCCGCTCGATCACCGCCTGGCGCCACCTGCGCCAGAACCAGTACGACAACGGCATCGGCGCCCACGCCGGCCCGTTCGTGCCGAACGCCAACTTCGGCCGCTACAGCCTGGCCTCGATGCGCCAGCACCAGTTCAGCCAGGAACTGCAGTTCGTCGGCGACGCCGCTCGCCTGCAGTACGTCGGCGGACTCTACTATTACCACGAGGCTGGCGACGACGACGCCTGGACCCCGAGCACGATGAAGTGGAATGCCGACGGCACCGTCGCCACGCCGATCCCGACCTTCGCGGCCGGCGCCGCCACCGTCTTCCCGGATCGCGCCAGCACGGCGACGGCCGACAGTTACGCCGCCTTCGGCCAGGCGACCTGGACCCCGCCGATCCTCGACGACAAGGTGCGCCTGACGGCCGGCGGCCGCTACACCCACGACGAGAAGAGCGGTCAGCTCTACAAGGTCAACGGCGCCAACACGGCCTACAATTTCGACTTCTCCAAGAGCCACTTCGACCCGCAGGTCATCCTGGCCTTCGATCCCAGCAGCGACGTCGAGGTCTACGGCAAGTGGGGCACGGCCTATCGCGCCGGCGGCGCCAATTCGCGCTCACTGACCTACCGCTCGTACGGCCCTGAAAACGTCTCGACCTTTGAAGGCGGCCTGAAGACCACCTTCTGGGACAAGCGCGCCCGCCTGAACCTGGCGGCCTATTCGACCCGCTACACCGACATCCAGATCGACTTCCTGGCCCCGCAGGCGGCCACCAATCGCACCACGGTGGAAACCACCAACGCCATGGGTCGCGGCACGATCAAGGGCTTCGAGATCGACGGCTCGCTGGCGCCGCTGCCTGGCCTGACGATCTCGGCCAGCTACGCCTATACCGAGGCCAAGCTGCCGGCCGCGCCCAATCCGTTCAATAAGGGCATCCCGACGATCGTCTACGTCACCAACACGCCCAAGAACGCCGGCAGCGTCTCGATCGACTACAGCCTGCCGGTCGGCGGTGGCGCGGCGATGCTCAAGGCGCACCTCGACGCCAACATCGCCGACGGTTACCGTTCGATGGCCGGCGAGGCGACGCTGACCGACAGCTCGTTCCTGGTGAACGGCCGCCTGGCGCTGGCGGGCCTGGACCTGTCGCGCGACGGCAAGCTGGAGCTGGCCCTGTGGGCGCGCAACCTGCTCAACGAGCAGCACCTGTTCGTGAAGAGCCACGCCGCCTGGGCTGTCATTGGCGACTACGGCGTCTTCAACGACCCGCGCACCTTCGGCCTCGACGCCACGCTGCGCTTCTAAGATCCAGAGAGGACAAGATGCGTAAACTCATCCTCGCCAGCGCGTTCGGCGCGCTCGCCCTCCTGGCGCCGGTCGCCGGGACGCTCCACGCCCAGACGCCGACCGCTGCCCAGGTCGCGCACAACCGTGTGCTGCCCCTGCAAGGCGGGCAGAACTTCCGGGATCTCGGCGGCTATCCCACCCGCGACGGGCGCACCGTCAAATGGGGCGTGCTCTATCGCTCAGGCGCGATGAACGGCCTGACCGACGCCGACTTCCTGTACCTGGCCAAGCTGGGCATTCGCACGGTCTGCGACTTCCGCAGCACCGAGGAGCGCCAAGCCGCGCCGGTTCGCTGGCCCGCCGGACAGACGCCTCGCGTCCTGGCTGACGACTACCGGATGGACGCCATGGGCTTTGACTTCAAGGCCGCCAGCAGCTGGACCGGCGAGCAGGCCCGCGCGGTCATGACCGCGCAGTATCCGCATACGCTGGTGCGCTTCAACAGCCAGTACCGCCGGATGTTCGAGCAACTCCTGGCCGGCGACACGCCCCTGGCGTTCAACTGCTCGGCTGGCAAGGACCGCACCGGCGTCGCCGCGGCCCTGATCCTGACCGCGCTGGACGTGCCGCGCGAGACGGTCATCGAGGACTACCTGCTCAGCAACCGCTACTTCGATCCGAGGAAGGGCCTCGCCCAGGACGACGCCGCATCCCAGGCCTGGCGACGGCTGCCGCCGGGGGTGCTTCAAGCGTTCATGGGCGTCGACCGCAGCTATATCGAAGCGACCTTCAAGGTCATCGACGGCCATGCCGGCGGAGCCGAGGGCTACCTCCGCGACGAACTGGGCCTGGACCGCGCCAAGCTGGCGACGCTGCGCCGCCTCTACACGACCAAGTGACGACCCGAGCGGGCGCGGAACTGACGTTCCCGCCCGCTCCCCGCCGCCTCGAGCGCCTTCAGGAAGGTCAGGACCGCAGGTCGCAGCCTCATGAACCAGGAGGTCGCACGCCGTCGACAGCGAGACCAGAGGGAGCGCCCCGCGACGCGGACGCTCGCCGCACACCGCGAACCAGATCGAGCGCGCCGAGACCGACAATGACCGCCAGATGCAGTCCCAGCGTCATGACCGCCAACGCCGCCAGCAGCACGGCGACGGCGGAATGCGCGCCGAGCAGCAGCAGCATCAGGTTTCCGAACACCAGATCCTTGTTGGTGATCAGCGGAAGGCGCGACACTAACGAGCGAAGGGCCAGGAGAACGACCCACAGGCTGAGCTCGACGCCTGGCAGCGCCATGGCGCAAACCAGGATCGTGAGCACGGACCAGGCGGCCAGGCGCAGACCGCAGACCACGGCGACATAGACCAGTTCGCTCGTGCGCAGCGAAAACACTCGGCGTCCAAAGATCAGAACGCCGATCGAGATCGCCACCGGAATGAGCCCTGACCACAGGGCCGGCCCTAGTCGCTGGCCGAAATCCAGGTCGCGCAACTGCGTGGCGGTGATGCCTGCCAGGACCAGGGTCAGCAGATTGCCCAGCAGCGCCGAGATGATGTTGACGTCCTTGATGGCGGCGAAGGGCGCGGGCACTGCGGCCGCAGCCCGCCGCGCCCAGACATAGAGAAACGCCTCGCCGCTGTAGCCGAGGACGACCTCGTTGATGACGTTCTTACGCAGCAGCGCCTCGACGCCAGCCAGGGGCAGATTCCAGAGCCGCCGGAAGATGGCGTAGTCGAAAACCGGCTGGACGAGGTAGAGCAGCACGAGGGTCGGCCAGACCAGGGGCGGCAGCTGGCCGATCGTCTTCAGGACCTCGTACGTCGCGTCGCCCATTTGCAAGACGACGGCGCCGACCAGTCCCAACGAGACAGCGACGCCCAGCAGGTTCCACCAGACAGAGGCCCTGTCCTTCATGGCGTCAGGTTGCGTCACGTCGGTCACGCTTCCGCGCCGACCGGCAGAAGCGGATGCGAGGCCGAGTGCGAGGCTACAGGCAAAGCCCGCGCCGCCACCGCCTGATAGTGCTCGAACAGGTCCGCGAAGTGGTCGGTATCGTGACGCACGCTGGCTGCCGCCTCGATCGCCGCGGCCTTTAGCGCGCTCTGATCGCGCGCGAACAGGCGACGGATGGCGCCCGCCGCCGCCTCGACGTCGCCAGAGCGATAGATCTCCGAGGTCGAGGGTTTGGCGAGATCGGCGAAGCCTCCACGATCCGGCCCCACCAGAGGTAGGCCGCTGGCCATGGCCTCGGCCGGCAACAGGCCGAAGGTCTCGGAGTCGCAGCCGTGCACGAGGGCGTCCGCGCTAGCCAGGAGCCCGGCCAGTCGGGGCCGGTCGCGGATCGGCGGGATCAGGTGGACGTTGGGCTTGCCGGCGACGGCGCGCAGGACGCGGGCGCGGTCGATGCCGTCACCGACCACGACCAGGCCGATCGGCACGTCGGCGCTGGCCCGGCTCACCGCCTCGATCACCATCGGCCAGCGTTTTTCGGGATGGAAGCGCCCCACGGCCAGGGCCAGCTTGGCGTCGTCGGGACAACCACAAGCCTCGAGCAGTTCGGATCGCAGGCGCTCGTCGCGTAGCGCGGGCGAGAACGAGCTCCGGTCGACGCCCAGCGGAATACCCGCCACCGAGGCCACGCCGTGCTGCTCGAATCGCTTGGCCAGCCAGAGCCCACCGGCGACGACGGAGGAGAAGCGTCCGGCCAGTCCGCGGAGATAGCTCCAGAACCACTCGAACAGCTGGTCGATCCGTTCGGGACTGGCGACCGGGGCTAGCCATCGCTGCGGATAGATCGCCACCGGGTCGGCATGCATGAACATGGCCCTCGGGACGGGCGCCTGCCAGCTCGCGACGATCCAGGCCCCACGCCAGGGCGAGGAAGCCTCGACCAGGTCCGGCGCCAGCGAATCAAGCCAGCGATGCACGGGCGCCGCGTCCCAAAACATGTGGTAGTTCGCGTCGAATGGCAGGCTCGGGCAGCGAACCTGGATCAGCGCGCCCGAGCCGCGCGGCTCGACCCTGTCCTCCGGGCCTGGCGCGATGACGAACAGGTCGTGGCCCAGCTGGGCGGCGGCCTCGAACTTGCGGTCGATATAGGTCCGCACGCCCCCGCCAGTGGGCGAATAGAACTCGGCGACGTCGACGATCCGCATCCGGCGTGTTTCCCCCAGGAACCCCGACGCCATCGCTAAATCAGTACCGTGACGGTGATGCGTAGGTCGCCTTCATAAAACCGACGGCGACACCTGCTGTAACAGCCCTACATGCGGCTTTGGGAGTGCGTCGTGGTCGGGGGACTAAGGCGCACGGGGGAACAACTGCCATGGACTTTAGGATCTCGGCCCATGCCGATGGCGCGCGTCCGTTGCGGATCGCCCTGTTCTCGGGGAACTACAACTACACCCTGGACGGGGCCAACAAGTCGTTGAACCGACTGGTCCGCCACCTGGAGGGCACGGTCGGCGCCCAGGTGCGGGTTTATTCGCCAACCGGGCCGAACCCCGCCTTCGAACCGGCGGGCGAGCTGGTCTCGGCGCCGTCGGTGAGAATCCCCTTCCGGAACGACTACCGCCTGGCGCTAGGCCTGCCCGGCTTCCTGCGCCGCGACGTCGAAGCCTTCAAGCCAGACCTCATCCACCTATCGGCGCCCGACCTTCTGGGCTCGGCGGCGCTGCGGCTCGGCCGCAAGCTGAAGACCCCGGTGGTCGCCAGCCTGCACACGCTGTTCGACACCTATCTCGACTATTACGGCCTGGGCTGCCTTCAGTCTCTGGTGCGCCGCCAGCTCTGGAAGTTCTACGGCGCCTGCGACTACGTCATGGCCCCGACCGAGGCCATCGGCGACGAGTTGCGGGCCCAGAACCTGGCCGCCCGCGTGCGGACCTGGGCGCGCGGCGTCGACCCCGACCTGTTCCACCCCGGACGGCGCTGCGAGACCTGGCGGGCCAGCCAAGGCTTCGCGCCCGACCGTCCGGTCATCGTGTTCCTGGGACGGATCGTCATGGAAAAGGGCCTGGCCGCCTTCACCGAGACCGTCGGACGGCTCGAGGCGGCGGGCCACGCGCCGCAAGTGCTGGTGATCGGCGACGGCCCGGCTCGCGCCTGGTTCCAGGAACGACTACCGAACGCCGTGTTTGCGGGCTTCCTGTCCGGCGAGGCCCTGGCCACGGCCCTGGCCAGCGGCGACATCTTCCTCAATCCCAGCACCACCGAGACCTTCGGCAACGTCAATCTTGAGGCCATGGCCAGCGGTCTGGCCATGGTCTGCGCCGACGCGCCCAACACCCGCGCCCTGCTGCGGCATGGCTACAACGCCAGGCTCTGCGCCGACCAGCCGCACGCCTATGCCGACGCTTTGTCCGAGCTCATCCTTCAGCCCGACACGCGCCGAGATCTGAGCGCCAAGGCGCTGGAGCGTAGCGCCGCCTATCGCTGGACAACGATCTTGGACGAGGTCGTGGAGGTCTATGCCGAGGCCTTGAGCGCGCGGGCGACCGCACCGTCGCCTCGGGTCCTGGAACACCGGCGCGGCGTCCCGCAGGTCGCCGGCGCGCCGGCGCTCTGAGATTCCGCGTATCCCCATGTTTCCGACGATCCTCGACCGATACCTGCTGAAGCGCACCCTGACGCCGATGGGCGCGGTGCTGATCAGCACGATGGTGGCATTCCTGATGGAGCGCCTCATGCGCTCATTCCAGCTACTGTCCCAGACGACGGAAGGCTTCCGGTTCCTGACCGAACTGCTGGTCAACCTGGTCCCGCACTATGTCGGCCTGACCCTGCCGGGGGGCTTCTTCATCGGCCTGTTCGTGGTCGTGAACGGCCTCAACAAGAGCTCCGAGATCGACGCCATGCTGGCCGCCGGCATCTCGCTGGGCCGCTTCGCCACCCCGTTCGTCGGTCTCGGCCTGGTGCTGATGATGTTCAGCGTGCTGCTGTTCGGCTTCATCCAGCCCTACAGCCGATACGCCTACCACGCCGTGCTGCACGCTGCGGAGAAGGCCGGATGGAACGGCGACGTGCGCCCCAAGGCCCTGCTCTCCACGGGTCCCGTCTTCCTGACTGCCGACTATGCCGACGCCAGCGGACGTCGTCTGGAACGCATCTTCATCCGTACGGTCGAGGCCGATGGGCGCGAGGACGTCGTGACGGCGGTCTCGGCCATCGTCCACAAGGCGCCCGGCGATCCCACCGTCACACTGGAACTGCACGACGGCCGGCAGATCAGCACCACACGCGACGCCCGCGTCTATGTCGCCAACTTCTCGCGCGTGTCCTTCGATCTGCCGCTATCGCTGTCGCAGAAGTTGTTTCGCGTGCGTGGCGACGAGGTCAGCGAACTGACGCTCATCGAGCTGGCGCAACGGGGCTTCGGCAAGGCCCAGCCCGCCCTGCCCCGACAGACCCTTCTAGCCGAGTTCTACAGCCGCTCGTCGCGCGCGCTGATCCTGCCCCTGTTGCCGCTGCTGGCCGTGCCGTTCGGTCTCAGCGCCAAGCGGGCCGGATCCAGCTCGGCGATGGCGGCCGGCGGCGTCCTGCTGTTCCTGTTCGAGACCTCGATGATCCTGGGCCACGCCATGGCGTCTAGCGCAGGTCTTCCAGCGGCCCTGACGATCGGCCTGCCGGCCGCCGTCTTCGCGATCGCCTGCGTCGCCATCTGGGTCGCCAGCCGCAAGCGCCCCGGCGAAAACCCCGTCAGCTGGGTCAGCGAACACATCGCCGAGCTCTTCGCCGCCGTCGCCCAAGCTCTGCGGCCACGCCGGCGCGTCGCCTAGTCACGGAACGCCTGCGTCTACTCCGCGACCAGATGCTGCAACACCCGCTTTTCCAGCACCAGCAGCGCGCTGACGGCGTTGGTGCGCATGACCAGCCCTTCGGCCAGCGGCGTCGCCGCGGCGCGTACGGCCCCCGCTAGCCGCAGGAATTCTGGCCGCCCCTGCCCGCTGACGCCGTGCAAGGCGCACAGTTGACGCCAGTCGAATACGAAGCTCTCCAGCAGCAGGCTGAACCGCGCGGCGCGCGCCTTGGCCTCAGCGGTGTCGGCGGCGATCGTCAGCTCCGCGCGTAGGTCGTCGATCAGCCACTGTACCTCCGCAGCTGGCATGACCGGAGAGCGCTGATCGTTCTCGGTCAGCAGCCGGTGGTCGCCGCCCACCTCCCAGCCGACCGTCCGCCACTGCTCGCGAGGCGGTGTCGGGCCACTGGCGAACCGCCAGAACGACGCCGTGCCGGTGGTGTCGGCGACAAGATGGATACGGGCTTGGCTGGCCTTGTTCTCGACGTGATGGCGACGCCAATTGTCGAAGATCCAGGCCTCGCCGGCGGCCATGTGGACGACCTCGCCGTCGCAGTGGAAACGCACCTCGGCCTGCGTAAAAACCGGAATGTGCAACCGCACCCGTGTGTGCCAGTGATAGTTGATGTCGGCATGCTCGGGCACGCCCGCGCCGGGCGCCAGGCGCATCAGCCGCGAACGACTCCACACCACGCCGAAGCCCGCCAGGACCTGTCGCAGATAGGGCATGGCCTCCAGCCACGGCGTCGGCAGCATCTGGCCGTGGACGGCGTCGGTCTCGGCCCCGCCGGCGCTGATCAGGCGCGCCGCGCTGTTGCCCGGAAGTTGGTCCGGATGGGCGACCCAGGCCGCGTCGGGCAAGGCCGAGACCTCGGCCTGCAGGCGAGACACGTCGAACAGAACGGGCAATTGAAAGAAGGGGCGCGACAGGCGCATCGGTCAGTTCCTGTAGCCGGTGACGGCGTCGCCCAGCGCGTCCCGCAGGCCGTCCAGCCAGGGCGCATAAAGCGTCCACTGGGTCAGGCCCTCGCGGCCCAGGGGCTGCCGCACCTGTTCGGAGCTAGGCGTGCGCACGCTGCGCTGGGTCTGGTGAAAGTCCAGGCAGGCCGGCTCGAACGACAGGCCGGCATGGGCCAGCATGCGCCGCACGCCGCCGTCCAGATCCTCGACCACGTCCTCGTACTGGACCCGCAGCACCCTGCCCGGCAGCACCGCATTCCAGTGGCGCATCAGGTCGAGATAGGCGCGGTAGTAGCGTGCGATGTCGTCGGCGCCATAGGTGAATTCCTGATTGGCCGTGCCGAACAGCTGCTTGAGATTGGAGAAGCCGCAGGCCATCGGCTCGCGGCGTACGTCGATGATCGTGGCGCGCGGCAGGATCAGATGGATCAGCCCCACGTGCCAGAAGTTGTTGGGCATCTTGTCGATGAAGAATGGCCGGCCCAGACGGCGATGGACCTGCGTCTCGGCCAGGAAACGTTCACCCAGCGCCCTCGCCTGCCCGGCCGTGAGGGCCAGCAGCGCCTCGGGCTCCAGCGGCAGGCCGCAGTCCGGATCGCGGCCGCACAGTTCGCCGGCATAGCGGCCGATCTCGGTCAGTTCCTGGGTCCCTTCGACCTGCGAATGGGAAGCCAGGATCTGCTCGATCAGGGTCGAGCCCGAGCGTGGCAGGCCCAGCACGAAGATTGGCGCTGGATCATCCACGCCCCAACCGGCGCGCTCGGCGAAGACCTCGGCGGTGAACACCGACTTCAGCCGGGTCACGCAGGCCTCGGCGACATCCGGACGCCAGCGGCCCAGCCCTCGCCGCACCGCGTTACCGCGGGCATAGGATCGCCATGAGGCGTCGTACTCGCCCCGATCCTCCAGCGCCTTGCCCAAGGCGAAGCCCAGATAGACGCGGTCCATGTCCTGCAGGTCGTTGCGAGCCTCCAGGGCGCGCATCCGCGTGACCTCGTCGTCGGTGAACCGATAGGTCTTGAGATTGGCCAGGCTGAACCAGGCCACACCGTTGTCCGTCCGGGCCGCCAACGAGGCGCGGTAGTCGGCGACCGCCTCGGCCTGCCGCCCGGTGACCTTCAGGGCGTTGGCCCGCCACAGGCGCAGATCGGCGACCTCCGGCCCGGTCGGCGGCAGGCCGTCCAGCAGCCGCGCGTAAAGATCGATCACCGGCTCGTGGTCGCCCAGGGCGACACAGGCCGCGCCGTACTGCTTGAGATAGTCGCGGTTGCCCGGATCGTGTTCGAGCAGGCGCTCGGTTTCCTGTCGGGCCGCGAGCGGCTTCTGCCGTTGCAGCAGCACCATGGCGTAGTCGAAGCGAGCGGGATGATAGTCCGGAGCGCGTTCGACCACAGCCGCCAGCACCGCCTCGGCCTCCTCCAGATCGCCGCGCTCCTGGCGGATCCGCGCGAGCAGGCGCGAGGCGCCGACATTGTGCGGATCCTGGTCCAGGTAATCGCGCAGCACGTCTTCGGCCAGCTCCAGGTCGCCGTCGGCCAGCAGGCTGTTGGCGGCCACGATCGCCGGTGGCAACTGCTGCAGGATCGCCAGTTGCCGCGCCGCCGCGGCCGCCTGGCCTGGGTCCCCGGCCATCCGATAGAGCTGCTCCAGCATGTCCCAGCTGGCCGGCAGGGTCGGATTCAGGCGCACGGCCTCGTGCAGGGCCGCGATGGCCGCCGGTCCGTCGCGCAGCAGGATCTGGCAGTGGCCGCGCTCTTGGTGCAGCCGGCTGAACCGGGGATGCAGCGCCTCCAGCCGCGCCAGTGTGGTCAGGGCGTCCGGCAGACGCTGGCGGGCGCGCAGGTCTTGGGCTTCCCGCAGCAGGGCGTCGCGCTCGCTCATCGCGCCGCGCTCGCCGACAGGAATGGCGCCAGCCAGTCCGGGTCCGGCTGGTCGGCGTCGTAATATTCGAAGATCAAGTGGACGCGATCGGTGTCGCCGTCATTGCGCACCCAGTGCGGACCCAGGTTGTTGACCTCCACCGCCTCGCCAGCCGGGAAGCAGTGCTCAGCCCCGCCAAAGAAGGACACCACTCCGGGATTGGTCGTCAGCGGCACGTGGATCTTGTGCGGCCATTTGGCCGCCGGGTTGGCGTCCACATGCGGATGGATCACCCCGCCCGCCGGCATCCTGGCCAGCATCACCCTGGGAAAGACCCCGCGCGCATAGCCATAGTCGCCGACGGCCTCCGCCAGCACCGGCTCCAGCAGGCCGCGCCACTGGGCCCAGGCCGGACGATCGTGCGAGGCGCGCCAGTCGCGGGGGCCGTCGATGAAGCGGAAGACGATGTGGCGTGTGGCGTCCAGCGCTTCGAACTTGTTCGGCTTGCCGGCGTTCTCGGCCGCCCAGACCTCTTCGGGGATCGCCAGGACGGCCGTCCGCAGCGCGCCGATATCGACCGGACCCAGCGGGCGCACGGTCGTGGTCTTGCGCGGATTGGCGGCCGGGGCGGCGCTCATCGCGGCCCCTCGAAGTCGTAGCCGAACAGCTCCAGATCCTGGGCGTAGCGCGCCGCGACGCCGTCGATCAGGGCTTGGTCATAGTAGTCGCGATAGTCGCCGCGCCGCGTGCCGTTGACGCGGTCGAGCGGGCGCGAGGCAAAGCCCAGGCGCGCGCAGATCGCGTCATACGACCCTTGCATGTCCTCGACGCGGCCGACCGCGTCGGTCAGCAAGGTCTGGCCATCCTCGTCCACCAGCAGCGAGGCCTGCGGCTGGAACAGGATGTGCTGCTCCGGCGGCGCCGCGAACAGGAAGTGGCGCATAGCGTCCCGCGGCTGCCGCTCGAACACGTCGCCGCCGCGCAGCATGAAGGCGCAGTACGAGACGAAACGATCGAACGGATTGCGCACGAAGGCGAACTTGAAATAGCCGCCGAACGCCTCCTCGCCGAGATAGGGCCGCACCTGGCGCAGAGACAGGTGCCCGTGCTGGATCGCCGCCAGGTCCTCCCAGGGGAAGCGCTTGTTGACGAACAACCCGACCTGCTCGACGTCGTCGTCGCTCAGGTGCTCGCGCAGGGCCTGGCGCACGGCGTGGGTGCCGGTCTTGGGCACCGCGGCGAAGACGAAACGGTGTTTGTGGGAAACGATCATGGGTCCGGAAACACGGGAAAGGCGCCCGCCTCCTTAAAGGAAGCGGGCGCCCAACCTAGCGTGCGCTCATGTCAGAACTTGTAGCTGAGACCCATCATGTAGGTCCGGCCACTTTGGGTCTGGTTGTAGAGGTAGCGGTTCTGACCCCAGAACTGCGTGTCCTTCTGGTTGGTCAGGTTGATCGCATCCAGCGACAGCTGGAGCTTGTCGGTGATGTTGTAGAAGGCCGCGGCGTCCACATAGGTGGACCCTTCAAAGCCCCGCGTGCTGGCGCTCATCGGGTCTTCGCTACGACCCGAGTACCAGCGGTCGCGGTGGCTCATCGAGCCACGCAGGCCCCAGTTGTCGGTCTCGTAATAGAGCGTGAAGTTGTAGCTCGTCTTCGAGATACCCGTCAGGGCGTCGTCGGCGTCGACATAGGTGTAGTTGGCCACCGCGCCCAGCTTGTCGAACGGCGCGGGCAGGAACGAGAATTCGGTCTGCGCGGCCAGCTCGACGCCGGTCAGCTTCTTCTTGCCCGCCACGTTGATGGGCATCGAGAATTCCGAGACGATGGTGTTGGCCGTCGCGCCCGGAATGGTCGTGTACGGAACGCCGGTCTGACTGAACGGCACGTTCTCCAGGGTCAGCGAGCCGATGAAGTTGTCGATGCTCTTGTGGAACACGCTGGCCGACAGCAGGCCGACCTTGCCGAAGTAGTACTCGACCGACACGTCCAGCGTGGTGTCCTTGTAGGGCTTCAGGTTCGGGTTGCCGCGCGAGGCGGTGATCTCGCCCGAGCTGTCGTCCTTGAACGCGCTGCCCTCGGCCGCCATCGAGCCCAGGCCCGGACGGTTCAGGTTCTTCGAGGCGGCGAAGCGCACCAGCACTTCCGGCGTCAGCTCCAGCACCGCGTTCATGGCCGGCAACACGCCGTCATAGCTGCCGCTGACGTCGGTGGTGCCCAGATAGGCGTAGCTGTCGCCTTGGATCCAGCCGGTGCTGTGGGTGTCGGTCTGATAGCCGCGCAGGCCGGCATTGCCGCGGAAACGCATGCCGCCGATCTCGCTGTCCCAGTCCACCTGGACGTACTCGGACACGGTCTTTTCCGTGGTCGTGTAGACGTTCTCGATGTCCTGCAGCGCGCCGCCCGTGCCGTCCGTGTTCTTCTCGAAGCGGTGGTATTCCTTGTACTTGGCGAAGGCCTTGTCGTAGTCGCCGATCAGCCATGAACCGAAGCTGTTCTTGAACACCGAGGTGACGTCGCCGACCGCCGTGCCGCGCATCTTCGAGCGGGTGCCGTTGACGTTGTCGTCATAGAACACGTCGCGGCCGCCCTGCACGAAGCGGTGATAGGCGACGCCGGCGCGCAGCGTCAGGACGTCATTGAGCTCATAGCGGGCGTTCAGCACGCCTTCCTTCAGCTCCGACTCGTTGTTGAAGCCGCGGTAATAGAACGAGTCCATCGCGTAGGTGGACGCGTCGGTGGGGTTCCAGCCCGGATACTGGAAGTCAGCCGATTGGCCATCCGCGCCGTAGTTGGCGATCAGATTGCCCTTGGCGCGCATGTACAGCTTGTCGTCGTACGGCGTCTTGTAGGTCGACTTTTCGTAGCCGGCGTGGCCGTCGATCGTCAGGCGCTCGGACGCGTTCCACTCGCCGGTCAGGGCGATCTGGTTGAAGCGGTTCTTGTTCAGCGAGCGACGGTGCTCGCTGCCGAACGTCGTGCCGGTGACGTCGGTCATGGTGACGTAGTTGTTGGCGTCCCAGGCCAGGTTGTTGATCACCGAGCCCTTCTGGAAGGCCGCCGGCCACACGCCGCCGGCCGGGGCGTCGAACGCGATCGAGCCGTCGGAGTTCAGCGGCCGGGTGGCCAGGTGCAGCTCGTCGCGGTGGGTGGTGAACCGGCCGTGCAGCGCGTCCAGCGTGAACAGCAGATTGTCCGTCGGCTTCCATTGCAGCGCGGTCGTGATGCCCAGGCGCTCCATCTTGGCGTCCCACGAGGACAGACGGTTGCCGTCGGCGAAGATCAGGTCGCCGGACAGGAACTTGGTCTTCTGCGCGGCCGTCAGCTTGGAGATGTCCAGGCCGGCGGCGACCATCGAGGCCAGCTTGGCGGCGTCGGGCTGGTCGTAGTTATAGGTGTTGTGGCCCTGCTCGGTGGTGCGGCGCTTGGCGTAAGCGACCGAGACCAGCGCGCCGAACTTGTTGTCCCAATTGTAGCTGAACAGGCCGGCGACGCGCGGCTGGGTGTCCTTGGTGTACTGGTTGGTACCGGCCTTGACCGAGATCGCGCCCTTGGCGCCGGGCGCGTAGTCGAAAGGCTTGCCGGTGAACAGGCCGACCGTGCCGGCCATGCCGCCTTCGTTCTGGGCCGCCTGGTAGGTCTTCTCGACCTCGACCTTCGAGAACAGTTCCGACGCGAAGATGTTGAAGTCGAAGGCGCGGTCGCGCGAGCGCTGGCCGCGGCTGTCCTGCGCCGAGTCGACATTGCCCAGCACTTCCATGCCGTTCAGCTGGACGCGGGCGAAGTCGGGACCCAGGCCCCGCAGCGAGATGCGTCGGCCCTCGCCGGCTTCGCGGTTGATCTGCACGCCCGGCAGGCGCTGCAGCGACTCGGCCAGGTTCAGTTCCGGGAACTTCGCCATGTCTTCGGCGACGATCGCGTCCTTCTGGATCACCGAGTCACGCTTGATGGTGCGCGCGTCGGCTAGCGACTTGCGGTAGCCGGTGACGACCACCTCGTCGACGGCGTCACTGGCGGCGGCCTGCTGTGCGAGCGCAAGCCGCGGGCTGGCGCCGGCGACCAGCGCCGCGACGGTGGCCAGCAAAAGCCTCTTGAAGTTCGGGCGCGTGGCCAGAACGGAATATTGCTTTGGCATGAGAGATCCCCTGCTCTCCAACTGGTATGGACCAGAAGGCTTAGAGCAGCTTGCGGCGACACCAGCGTGACAGTTGGCGCCCGGGACGAAAGGAATTTCGTCACACAACGGCCCTTCGCAATAATCCCTGCAGGTATGGGTGCGCGACCCCGGCGCGCACATAGCGGGCCGAGTGGCGTGTTGGCTAAAATCTGATACGCTTTGGACTATACCAAACTGACTTAAGTCAGGGTCGCTCGCCCTGCTGGATCCGCGCCTCGATCTGGGCCAGCACCGGACCCAACTCGGCCACGCTGTCGACGACATAGTGAGCGCCAGCCTCGCGCAGCGCCTGGGCGGCCGCCTCGATCCGGGCGGCGCGCTCGGCGGCAGGCAGGATGGCCAGAGCCGCCTGCTCCAGGCCGACGCCATTGCCCGAAGCCGACAGCCCCACCGTCCAGGCGCCGACCTCCAGCCCCTCGCCGATGCCGACCACGGCGTCGTCAACCTTGACGCAGGCCCGGGCCGGCCAGGCGCCCAATTCGACCAGGGCCTTCCACATCATCAGCGGCGAAGGTCGTCCCGCCGCGGTCTCGCCGGCGCAGACCACGACGTCGGGCGCGTAGCCTTGGCTTTCCGCCAGCGGCAGGATGTCGGCCATCATCGGCCGCGTGTAGCCGGTGGAAGAGCCGATCTTCACGCCGCGTGCCCGCAGGCCGGCGACCAGCTTGGCCGCGCCGGGGATCAGCTGGGCGCAGTCGCGGGCGGCGGCGCGCATCTTCGGCTCGACGGCGTCGTGCAGGCGGTCGACATCGGTCTCGGTCACGGCGCCGCCATGGCGCGCCTCCCACAGGCCCGCAATGCGCGGCATGGCCAGCAGGGCCCGCACGTGGTCGCGCTTGGCCTTGCCCATATCGGCCCGCGCCTCGGCCTCGGTGATCTCGATGCCGGCTTCGGCGAAGACCTCGCGCAGCGCCTTGACCGGGGCGCGGCAGCCGAAATCGATCATGGTGCCGGCCCAGTCGAAGACCACGGCCTGGATGGGGCTGTTGCTCATGCGGCGGCTCCTTGGCGGGGAAGATCATAGAGGCCGGCGATCACTTCCTCGGCCAGGCCGAAGGCGGTGGAGGCCCCCGTGCCGCCGGTCACCACGACCAGGCGCACGCGCGGCAGCGGCGCCTCGACCAGGCTGTGACCGTGGGCCGAAGCGTAGGTGCCGGTCCAGCGCTCCAGCACCGGCGGCGCGGCCTGGCCGAATACCTGGGCGAACTCGTCCAGGATCAGGGCGTCGACGTCCTCGCGGGAGAACGGGTCGGGCGTGGCGGCGTAGTGGTGACTGTCGCCGACCACCAGCGAGCCGTCGGCGCTCTGGGCCACGATCAGGTGGACGCCGTGCTCCAGGTGGGCGCCCTGCTCCGTCTCCAGACGCGCGCGCAAGGCGCCCGCCTCCGGCAGGGCCGCGTAGCCGAGGTAACGAACCAGGCCCAGGTCGGACATCACCGGCCCCGGCAGCCGCCAGCCCGGCGCGGCCAGGCGCAGCATCTGCAGCTTGCAGCGCGTCACCTCGGCGCGGGCGAAACGGTCGGGAAACAGGGTGACGAGGTCGTCGCCGGGGCAGACCACGATGGTCTCGGCCCGCACCACTCCAGCCGAGGTCTCCAGCCGCCCGGTCTCGACGCTGTGCACGGCCACGCCGCGCAGGAAACTCACGCCATGGGCGGCGGCCAGCCAGGCGGCCAGGCGCGGGATGGCGGTGCGGGACTCCACCCGCATATCGACCGAACTGGTCAGCGCGCCCAGCACCTGGCCCTGCCCCGGCAGTCGGTCGGCCAGATCCGTCGCGTCACGCCAGGCGCAGCCCTCGGCCATCTCGGTCTCGAGGAAGGCCTGCAGCACGTCGCGGGCTTCGGGCCGGCGGGCGACCATGGTCAGGCCGCGCTGCAGCACCTCGATCCCGGCGGGGCCAGCGATCTCATCCCAGACCCGCGCCGATCGCCGCGCCCGCCGCCAGACCTCGCCGCGTTCCTGGCCCGTGACCGTCACGAAGCCGAAATTGCGCACCGAGGCGCCGTTGGCCTGGGCGTCGCGATCGATGACGACCACGCGCTTGCCCAGGCGGGCGGCGGCCAGGGCGTGGGCCAGGCCCACAATGCCGGCCCCGACCACGGCGAGATCGAAGGACCGCTCCAAGGTCAGGGCTCGACCGCTTGAGCGGCGGCCGGGAACGGCGCCGCGCCCGATCGGCTCGCCGCCTTGGGTCGTTGACGCAGGAAGTAGACGCCAGCCAGCACCGTGCAGACCGCGCCGACGGCGCTGGTCGCGTAGATGCTGTTGACGAAGAAGCCCAGCCAGTCGAGGTCGACCATGGCGAAGTTGCGCCAGACCAGCAGGGCCACGCTGCCCAGATAGCCCGAGGCGTCGGCCACGTAGATCAGGAAGCCCGCCGTGCCGACCCGGCCGCTGAAGGCGATCATCCGGTCGAACAGCATGGCGTTGAACGGCGTGTAGGCCATGTAGAGGCCCGCGCCCGTCAGGATCATCCAGGTCAGCGGCGTCAGCAGGTGGGCCTGGAAAGCCAGGGTCGAACCGCCCAGCACCAGGAAGCCGGCCAGGATCACGCCGTGCATGACCAGCAGGGCCCGCAGGTTGTCGCGCACCAGCATCACCGCGCCCATCACGACCAGCGAGACGACGGCGACCGGCAGCTCGCTAGCGGTGAACACGCCCGAAGCCTCGCCAAAGCCCATGGCCGTCCAGATCTCGGCGGCGAAGTTGTCGCGGAAGTCGCGCAGAGCGGTCAGCAGCACGTAGGACAGCACCAGCATCAGCAGCCCTGGCGCGTAGGCGGCCAGGAAGGCGCGGCGCTGGGCCAGGTCCATCGGCTGGCGGCGCACGCGGGCGGCCTCGTCGGCGGCGCTCGGCGGCGGCATCTGCACCAGGGCCCAGACCGAGACGGCCAGCAGCGGCATGAAGATCGCGCCGGTGGCGGCCGGCATCCAGAACGGCGAGACGTGGATATCGACCATCAGCCATTTGCCGACCGACTTCACCACGCCCGACGACAGGATGAAGCTGGCGCAGAGGATCGCGCCCAACACCTCGGACGTGCGGCGGCCTTCCATGAAGCCGAACACCAGGCCCCAGATCATGCCCAGCGGCAGGCCGTTCAGGAACAGCGCCGCCACGTTCCAGGGCGCGGGGATCACGGCGAAGGCCAGCAGCGCCAGCCACGAGACGCCGATCAGTCCCAGGATGGCCGCGCCGCGATGACGGGGCGCGATCTCAGAGATCACCTTGACCCCGATCATCTTCGACAGGGCGTAGCCGGCGACCTGGGCCAGGACCAGGGCGATCTTGTAGTCGACCGCGAAGTTCCAGCCCTCGACCGCCCCGAAGGTCGCCGCCGCGAACGGCTTGCGGAAGGCGTACATCGAGAAATAGGCGCAGAAGCCGGCCAGCCCCGCGAACAGGGTGAAAGCCAGCGGGTGGGCCCGCTCCAGCCAGCGCCGAGGACCAGTCGTCATGGGAATGCCCCTTGATGGAGCATTCTGGTCTATACCAACTGCGCGACACCTTGGTGACGGTGCGAACAGCCTCGCCGGACTCTAGCGGACGCGGATGTCGACGCTGACCGTCAGGGCGTCATGGCGCCAGTATTCACGGTCGAACTCGACTACCTCGCCTTGGGCGTCGTAGCAGGTCCGCACCAGGCTCAGACCCGGCAGGCCCGACTTGACCCGCAAGGCCTCGGCCTCGTCGCGGGTCAGGGCGCAGGGCCGCATGTCGACCTTGTTGCGCGCGACGCCGATGCCGTAGACCGACTTCAGCACGCTGGTCAGCGAGCCGTTCAAATCGTGGTCGATCAGGCCCGGCGCGCGGGCGGCGTCGACGATGATGCTCTCGATCAGCACGGCCCGACCGTCGATCAGGCGCCTGCGGCGGATCCAGTACATCGGCGCCCCAACCGGCCGCGAGAAGATCTGGGCCAGCATGTCGTCGGCGACGATCTCGGTCTTGCTCAGCGTCTCGGTCTCGGGGCGACGCCCTTGCGCCTCGACGTAAGACATGAAGCCTTCCCAGCGCGTCGGGTCATAGACCACCGGCGGCGGCGAGACGTACCAGCCGCTGCGGTCCTTGCGGTAGATGACCCCCTCGGCCTCGAGCTGGAACAGAGCCTCACGGACGGTGCCCCGGGCCACCCCGCCGCCGGCCTGCAGCTGGCGTTCGGACGGCAGTCGCTCCCCCGGCTTGAACGCGCCGCCGGCGATGCGCGCGGCGATATCGTCACGCACGCCGAGATACTGAAGACTGTCGGGCTGCTGCATTGGGCGACCTGGCCAGCGGTCGAATCCCGCCTCCGCGCGAGGATGGGAGGGCGCTCCTCCAGGGTCAAGGAAAGGGATCGGGCGCGCAACGCCCCCGCCTGACCCCTCTGGCGGTGTCACGAAAGTTTCGCCGACACCCGCTCAACACTGGTCTATACCAAAATAACGTCACTGGGAGTTGGGCCGATGCCGACCGACCGCCGCTCTTTCCTGCGCGCCGCCGCCACGGCCAGCGCCGCCGCCGGCCTGCTGCCGGCCACCGTGGCCAAGGCCATGGCGATCCCGGCGCGCCACCGCACCGGCACGATCATGGACGTCGAGCACGTCGTGATCTTCATGCAGGAGAACCGGTCGTTCGACCACTATTTCGGCGCGCTGAACGGCGTGCGCGGCCTGGGCGATCCGCGCCCGCAACGCCTGCCCGGCGGCGGCTCGGTCTGGCGCCAGCCTTCCAAGGAACATCCTGACGGCTTCGTCGCCCCGTTCCACGGCGACGCTTCCGTCACCAACGCCTACACGGTCGATGGCGCCGACCAAGGCCACCAAGCGGCGATCACCATCGTCAACGGCGGCCGCTACGACCAATGGGGCCACACCGGCGAGCTGCACAAGCGGATGGTCTATTACAAGGCCTCGGACCTGCCGTTTTACCACGCCCTGGCCAGCGCCTTCACGGTCTGCGACGCCTATCACTGTTCGACCCTGACCCAGACCTATCCGAACCGCCTGCACCTGTGGACCGGCTGTAATGGCGGCGGCAAGGTCGGCGGCGATCCGGAAATGAGCAACTACGGCGAGGACGAGACGCCCAGCGCCGACATGGCCGAAGACAAGGTCATGGCCAACGGGCCGCACGACTGGACGACCTATGCCGAGCGCCTGCAGGCGGCCGGGATCAGCTGGAAGGTCTACCAGGAATACGACAATTTCGGCGACAACATCCTGTCGGTGTTCAAGAATTTCCGCCCCTGCGCCAAAGACTCCGAGCTCTATACGCGCGGCCGCTCGTGGGTCGGCGAAGGCAAGGCCGACCCCGACCGCAAGCGCTCCGACGGCGTGCAGTTGGTCGAAGCCTTCCGCGCCGACGTCGCCGCCGACCGCCTGCCGCAGGTGTCGTGGATCGTCACCGCCGCCGACCTGTCGGAGCATCCCTCGGCCGAGCCGTCGAAGGGCGAGCATGTCTGCGCCGAGCTGATCAAGGCCCTGGTCGATCACCCCGAGGTGTTCGCCAAGACTGTCTTCATCGTCAACTACGACGAGGCCGGCGGCTTCTACGACCACATGCAGCCGCCCATGCCGCCGCTTAACCCCGAACAGGGCTGGAGCTCGGTGTCGGTGGCCGGCGAGACCAAGACCTATGGCCCTGACGCCGAGGGAGCCAACAAAGGCACGCACGCCCTGGGCTTAGGGATACGCGTGCCGGCCATCGTCGTCTCGCCGTGGAGCCGGGGCGGCTTCGTCTGCTCGGAGGTGTTCGACCACACCTCGACCCTGAAGTTCCTGGAGAAGCGCTTTGGGGTGCGCGAGGAGAACATCAGCGACTGGCGCCGCGCCGTCTGCGGCGACCTGACCTCGGCCTTCGACTTCGCCACGCCCAACCAAGACTGGACCGCGCTGACCCTGCCGGCGACCGCCGACTACATGCAACGCGTGGCGCGCTCCAAGGCCGCGCCGAGCCTGAAGATCCCGGCGACGCAAGGCCCCTCGGCCCAGGACGGCCCGCAACGCGGCGCACGCCCCCTGCCCTACGCCCTGTCGGCCGACGCCCGGATCAAGGACGGCGCGCTGTGGATCGACCTGGTCAATGCCGGTCGCGCCGGCGCGGTGTTCCAGGTGTTCGACAACACCGACCGCGACGCGCCCTGGCGCTTCACCCTGGCGGCCGGCCAGAAATACGCCGCCGGGCACTGGAACAAGGCCGGCCGCGCGCCGGGCCCCTACGACCTGACCGTCCATGGCCCCAACGGCTTCTACCGTCGCTTCGCGGGCGATACGTCCAAGACCCAGCCGATCGTGACGGTCGCCGCCGACGTCCGCTCGCGCCTGGTCGTCAGCCTGTCTGGCCAGGGCCTGGCGACGCTGCACATGGCCGAAGACTATCCGCTGGCCGAGGGGGAAGCCCGCCAGACCGTCATGCTGACGCCCAAGCGCGTGGCGCGCTCGGTCTGGGACCTGCGCGGCAGCGACCACTGGTACGACCTGACCCTGACCCTGGCCGACGCCCCCTCGTTCACCCAGCGACTGGCCGGCCACCTGGAAACCGGCCGCGCCAGCCGCACCGATCCCGGCATCGGCCGCATGCGTCTCTAAAGCCCACGGATACTCGATGACCTCTCGCCCTGCGGCCGATGCTTTCGTGGCCGAACTGACCGACCTCTTCACCCGCCTGGGCGGCCTGCGCTACGGCGAGGACGTCACCCAGATGGAGCACGCGATCCAGACCGCGCACCACGCCAAGCAGGACGGCGCGCCGCCCGAACTGATCGCCGCCGCCCTGCTGCACGACGTCGGCCACATGATGCAGAAGATCGGAGAACACGCCGCCGCCCTGGGCATCGACACGCGCCACGAACAGATCAGCGCCGGCTACCTGGCGCGCGCCTTCGGCCCCGAAGTCACCGAGCCGGTCCGCCTGCACGTGGCGGCCAAGCGCTACCGCGTGGCGGTCGACCCCGTCTATCACGAGCGCCTCAGCCCGGCCTCGCTGCAAAGCCTGGCCCTGCAAGGCGGCCCGATGAGCCCCGGCGAGATCGAAACCTTCCTAGACGATCCGGCGGCGCAGGCGGCCTTGCGTCTGCGCGAATATGACGAGGCCGGCAAAGCGCCCGAAGCCGAGGTCGCCGCTTTCGAGACCTACAACGACCTCCTGCGCGACCTGATCGATCGCGCGGGCAAGACCCTCTAGGACGGCCTGATGGCAAGGCCGGATAAGGCCTTGCCCGTCAATCTCGCCCCTACCTGACCGTCTTGTCAGGTAGCCGTCAGGCTGCGGACCCCTTGGCCTTGCTAGACCATGGCCAACCTCCCCCGCCGCAACGACGGAATTCAGTATGATCTCGCTTGTGCGGACGGCTTTGGCGCGTCCCTACACCTTCGTCGTGATGGCCGCGATGATCCTGATCGTCGGCGTGCTGGCGATCCTGCGGACGCCGACCGACATTTTCCCCAACATCCGCGTGCCCGTCGTCGCGGTTGCCTGGACTTATAACGGCCTATCGCCGGCCGACATGTCGGGACGGATCCTGACGCCCTACCAGCGGACCCTGACCACCACGGTCAACGACATCGACCACATCGAGGCGACCTCGCTGCAAGGCATCGGGGTGGTGAAGATCTACTTCCAGCCGGGCGCCGACGTGCGTTTGGCCAACGCCCAGATCACCGCCATCTCGCAGACCGTGCTGCGCCAGATGCCGCCGGGGATCACCCCGCCGCTCGTCCTCAACTACAACGCCTCGACCGTGCCGATCGTGCAGCTGGCCCTGGCCGGCCAGGGCCTGTCCGAGCAGCAACTGTTCGACTACGGCGTCAATTTCATCCGTACACGGCTCGTCACTGTGCCCGGCGCGGCCGTGCCGTTCCCGTTCGGCGGCAAGACCCGCCAGATCCAGGTCGACATCGACCCACAGGCCCTGCTGTCCAAGGGCCTGTCGGCATCCGACGTCGGCGCGGCCATCGCGGCCCAGACCCAGATCACCCCGGCCGGCTTCGTCAAGATCGGCGAGTTCCAGTACAGCCTGCGCCTGAACAACGCCCCCGGCACGGTCGACGAGTTGAACGCCTTGCCGATCAAGACGGTCAACGGCGCCACCATCCGCATCGGCGACGTCGCCCACGTCCGCGATGGCTCGGCCCCGCAGCAGAACGTCGTCCACGTCGACGGCCAGCGCTCGGTGCTGATGACGGTGCTGAAGTCGGGCGCCACCTCGACCATCGCCATCGTCGACGGGGTCAAGGGCGCCCTGCCCGAACTGAAGGCGCAGCTGCCGCCGGAGCTGACCGTCACCCCGCTGAACGACCAGTCGACCTTCGTGAAGGCCGCCGTCGAGGGCGTGGTGCACGAAGGCGCCCTGGCCGCCGTGCTGACCTCGCTGATGATCCTGCTGTTCCTGGGCAGCTGGCGCTCGACGGTGATCATCGCCGTCTCGATCCCGCTGGCGGTGCTGGCGGCCATCGCGGCCCTGGCGGCGTTCGGCCAGACCCTGAACGTCATGACGCTGGGCGGCCTGGCCCTTGCCGTCGGCATCCTGGTCGACGACGCCACCGTCACCATCGAGAACATCAACTGGCACCTGGAGCACGGCAAGGACGTCAAGACGGCGATCCTGGACGGCGCGGCCCAGATCGTGACCCCGGCGTTCGTGTCCCTGCTCTGCATCTGCATCGTCTTCGTGCCGATGTTCTTCCTGCCGGGCGTGTCGGGCTTCCTGTTCGTGCCGATGGCGCTGTCGGTGGTCTTCGCGATGATCGCCTCGTTCCTGCTGTCGCGGACCCTGGTCCCGACCATGGCGGCCTATCTCCTCAAGCCGCACGTCCCGCATGACGAGGAGGCCCCGTCGAGCAACCGCCTGGTCCGCTTCCAGCGCGGCTTCGAGCGGGCCTTCTCCAAGGTGCGCGACGCCTATGCGGGCCTGCTGGGGTTCGCGCTGGACGCGCGTGGCGTATTCGTCGCCGGGTTCCTGGGCTTTGCTTTGCTGAGCCTGCTGCTGATCCCGTTCCTGGGCCAGAACTTCTTCCCGGCCGTGGATTCCGGCTCGATCGCCCTGCATGTCCGCGCGCCGGTCGGCACGCGGATCGAGGAGTCGGCGGCCCTGTTCGACCGCATCCAGCGCCACATCCGCACGGTGATCCCGGCGGGCGAGGTCGAGACGATGGTCGACAACATCGGTCTGTCCACCAGCGGCATCAACACCGCCTACAACGCCTCGGGCACCATCGGCCCGCAGGACGGCGACATCCTGATCAGCCTGAAGAAGGGCCATCACCCGACCGAGGACTACGTCAAGACGCTGCGCGAAGAGCTGCCCAAGGCCTTCCCGAGCGCGACCTTCTCGTTCCTGCCCGCCGACGTGACCAGCCAGATCCTCAACTTCGGCAGCCCGGCCCCGATCGACATCCAGGTGTCGGGCGGCGACGCGGCCGGCAACCAGGCCTACGCCCAGAAGATCCTGCGGGCCATTCGCGGGGTGAAGGGCATCGCCGACGTTCGTATCCAGCAGCCGGCCGCTTCCCCCGAACTGCGCTTCGACGCCGACCGCACGCGGATCCACGCCCTGGGCCTGGACGAGCGCGACGTCACCGCCAGCCTGGCCGGCGCCGTGGCCGGCAGCCAACAGACCGCGCCGGTGTTCTGGCTGAACCCGCAGAACGGGGTCTCCTACCCCGTCGTGGCCCAGACGCCCGAGTACATGCTGGACAGCTTCGACAAGCTGTCGTCGATCCCGGTCACCGGCGCCCGCGCCCCGAACCAGGCGCCGCAGGTGCTGGGCGGCCTGGGCACGCTGAGCCGCGGCTCCACCGCCGCCGTGATCTCGCAGTACAACATCCAGCCGATGGTCAATGTCTATGCCGCCACCCAAGGCCGCGACCTGGGCGGCGTGGCCGCCGACATCCAGAAGGTCCTGAAAAAGCTGGAGAAGGACAAACCGGCCAAGATCAAGGTGACCCTGCGCGGCCAATACCAGACCATGAACACCGCCTTCTCCGGCATGGGCTGGGGTCTGCTAGGCGCGGTCGTGATGATCTATCTGTTGATCGTCATCAACTTCCAGTCCTGGCTGGACCCGTTCGTGATCATCTCGGCCCTGCCCGCCGCCCTGGCCGGCATCGCCTGGATGCTGTTCGCCACCGAGACGCCGCTGTCCGTCCCGGCCCTGACCGGCGCGATCATGTGCATGGGCGTGGCCACGGCCAACTCGATCCTGGTGGTCAGCTTCGCCCGCGAGCGGCTGGACGCCACCGGCGACGCCGTGCAGGCCGCGTTCGAGGCCGGGGTCACCCGCTTCCGCCCCGTGCTGATGACGGCCCTGGCCATGATCATCGGCATGGCGCCCATGGCCCTGGCCCTGGGCGAAGGCGCCGAGCAGAACGCCCCGCTGGGCCGCGCCGTGATCGGCGGCTTGATCTTCGCCACCTGCGCGTCCCTGCTGTTCGTCCCCACCATCTTCTCCATCGTCCACGGCCGCCGCCCCCACGCGGAAGCCGCCTCCCCCGAAGGCGTCGCCCATGTCTGAGTCCACGTTTCCGAAGACCGACCCCAAGCGTCTGCGTCGCCTGGCCCTCATCGGCGCCGCCGGCTTCGTCCTGATCCTGGCGGCCGGCGCGACCTCGCGGCTGATGGCCAGCCAAGACCTGAAGAAGACCAGCCAGGCCAGCGCCGTCACCACGGTCAACATCATCCAGCCCGGCGGCGGCGAGAGCGGCGAACTGGTGCTGCCCGGTCGCCTGCAGGCCTGGAACGAGGCCCCGGTCTTCGCCCGCACCGACGGCTATCTGCGCCGCTGGTATGTCGACATCGGCCAACCGGTGACGGCGGGCCAGGTGTTGGCCGAGATCGACGCGCCCGAAGTCGACCAGCAGTTGGTCGCCGCTCGCGCCGCCCTGGCCACCGCCCAGGCCCAGCGCGACCTGGCCGCCACCAGCGCCGCGCGCTGGAAGCGCCTGGTCGCCGACAACGCCGTCTCGCAGCAGGAGGCCGACGAACGCGCCGGGGACTTGGCCGCCCGCGAGGCCATGCGCAATGAAGCCATCGCCAATGTGCGCCGCCTGGAGAGCCTGACCGCCTTCAAGCGCATCGTCGCCCCGTTCGACGGGGTGGTGACCAGCCGCGACACCGACCAGGGCGACCTGATCAGCGCCGGCGGCGGCCGCACCACGCCGCTGTTCACAGTCTCCGACACCAAGCGCCTGCGTCTCTATGTCAGCGTGCCTCAGAGCCTGGCCGGCCAGATCCGCCCGGGCATGAGCGCGACCTTCGCCACGCCCGACCTTCCCGGCCAGACCTTCAACGCCCGCCTGGTGCGCACGGCCGACGCGGTTGACGCCCAGTCGGGCTCGATGCTGATCCAGCTGGAGGTCGACAACGCCGGCGGCCGGCTGAAGCCCGGCGGCTACGCCCAGGTCAGCCTGAATCTGCAGGGGGGCAGCGCGGCCTCGACCGCCTCGGTACGGATCCCGTCCAACGCCCTGCTGTTCCGCAAGGAAGGCACGGCGGTGGCCGTGGTCGGCGGCGACAACATCGTCTCGATCCATCCGGTCAAGATCGCCCGCGACGACGGCGCCGAGTTGGAACTGGCCTCGGGCCTGGCCGCCAGCGACTGGATCGTCACCAGCCCGCCGGACGCCATCGCGACCGGCGACAAGGTCAATGCGGTGAAGACCAAGGCCAAGGGCGGCGCCAATGCAAAGGGCTAGCCTTCTGATCCTGGCCGGCCTTGGCCTAGCCGGCTGCTCGATGGCTCCGGCCTACGCTCCGCCGACGCCCGTCGCGCCGGCCGCCTTCCGCGACACCGGTCCCTGGACCCCGGCCGCGCCAGCGGAAACCCGCGACGCAACCTGGTGGGCGGTCTTCAAGGACCCGACGCTGGACGGTCTGGAACGTCGGCTGGAGACCGGCAGCGCCGACCTCGCCGCCGCCCTCGCCCGCTACGACCAAGCCCGCGCCTTGTCGCGCCAGGCCTCCAGCGCCCTCTTCCCCCGCGTCGGAGCCTCGGCAAGCACTGAGCGCCAGCGCACGCCGGCCAACGGCCGCTTCGACACCACGACCCTGGCGGCCAGCGCCGCCTATGAGGTCGATCTGTGGGGCCGAGTGCGCAACCTGGTGGCCGCCGGCAAGGCGGACGCTCAGGCCAGCGCCGCCGACCTGGCCGGGGTGCGCCTGAGCTTGCAAGCCCAGCTGGCGGACAGCTACTTCGCCCTGCGCGGGGCCGACGCCCAGATCGCGGTGCTGGCCTCGACGGTCGAGGCCTATCGCCAGGCCCTGGACCTGACCAACCGTCGCCAGGCCGGCGGCGCGGCCAGCGGACTCGACACCGGCCGGGCCCAGACCCAGCTGGCGGCGACCCAGGCCCAGTACGAACAGGCCGTGGCCAATCGCGCCCTGCTGGAACACGCCATCGCCGTGCTGGTGGGCGAGCCGGCTTCGACCTTCAGCCTGGCTTCGACGTCAGGCCTGAGCGACGCCCCGGTCACCCCGGTCGGCGCGCCCTCGACCCTGCTGCAGCGCCGCCCCGACGTCGCCGCCGCCGAGCGCCGGATGGCCGCCGCCAACGCCCGCATCGGCGTGGCCCGCGCGGCCTGGTTCCCGAGCGTGACCCTGGCGGCCGCCGGCGGTTACCAGTCCAATGGTGGTGAGCTGCTGACCGCCGCCAACCACGTCTGGGCGCTTGGCCCGCTGGCCGCCGCCGTGCCGTTGTTCGACGGCGGCGCGCGCAAGGCCGAGGTCGCCCGCAGCCGCGCGGTGTTCGACGAGACCGCTGCCGGCTACCGTCAGACCGTGCTGGACGCCTTCCGCGAGGTCGAGGACCAGATGGTCCTGGCCAACCGCCTGGCCGCCGCGCAAGGACGCCAGGACGAAGCCGTCGACGCCGCCGTTCGCACCACAGCCCTGGCCACGACCCGCTATCGCGAAGGCGCAGCCAGCTATCTGGATGTGGTCACGGCGCAAACCGCCGAACTGCAAGCCCGGCGCGACGCTTTGGACCTGCGGACGCGCCGCCTGTCGGCCAGCGTGGACCTGATCCGAGCGCTGGGTGGCGGCTGGAGCGCCGGCTAGGCGTCGACGACTTCTCGCTCAGGCGGCGGAAGGACGACCGAACCTCCGGGCTCGCCTTCCGTCGCCGCCGGCTCCGCTTTCGGCAGCAAGAACCCGATCAGCACCTCGCCCCCCTCACAGCGGGCGAAGACCGAACCGCCATGCATGATGACGATGGCCTTGACCACCGCCAGACCCAGGCCGTGGACCTCGCCGCTGTGCTCGCGGGCGCGGTCCATACGGTAGAAGCGGTCGAACAGTCGCGCCAGGTGAGGTTCGGGGATCGGGCCGCCCTTGTTGCGCACCGACAAGCACACGGCCTTGTCCTGAGGCTCGATCGTGACCCGCACGGTCTTGCAGTCAACGCCGTGACGAATGGCGTTGTCGAGCAGGTTGGTGACAGCCCGCCCCAGCAGCGAGGCGTCGGCGGTGACGGTGGCGTCGCCCCGCACCTCGAGCCGCACTTCGGCGTCCTCGAACAGCACGTCCAGGAAGTCGGCGGTCTTGTGCGTCAGGGCCGCCAGCGACAGCGGCGCCAGGTTGGCCGCGAGAGCCCCCTGATCGGCGCGGGCCATGAACAGCATGTCGTTGATGATCGTGCGCAGCCGCTCCAGCTCTTCCAGGTTGGAGTGCAGCGTATCCTCCAGCTCGTCGGCGTCGCGGGTGCGCGACAAGGCGACCTGGGTCTGACCGATCAGGTTGCCCAGCGGCGTGCGCAGCTCGTGGGCGACATCGGCGTTGAAGGCCGCCAGCCGCTCATAGGCCGCCTGCAACCGGTCCAGTGCGCCGTTGAAGGCGCTCATCAGCCCGACCAGTTCGGCCGGCAGGTCCTGGGTCGGCATGCGCAGACTGAGGTCAGCGGGGTTCAGCGCCCCGGCGCGCTGCGACAGGCGGTCGACGGGGGCCAAGCCCCGGCGCGCGATCCACCAGCCCAGCAAGCTGACCAGCGCCGTGATCAGCACCGACATGCCCAGGGCCCCGACGCCCAGCACGTAGCGCGAAGCGTCGAACGGGGCGGTGTCGGCGGCGATCACCAGGCGCACGTCGGGACGGCGGCCGAAGGCGGGCACCGTACGCGACAGGGTCATGAACCGCTTGCCGTCGACGTGGATGACCCCGAAACCGTTGCGGGCCGGCTCCAGCGCCTTCCCCGGCATGAACTGGAAGCGCGGATCGGCGCTCTCGATGCGGTAGCGGATGGACCCGTCGGCAGGGGTGAACGACTTCAGCTTGTCGGTCATCAACGGCCAACGGCCAGGGTCCTCCAGCTTGTGGATCATCGCCACAATGATCTCGGAGCGGGCGTTCAGTTCCTCGGCCTGGTGGCGCTTCAGTTCCAGGCTCTGGAAGCTGAACAGGGTCACGCCGGCAAGGATCGACACCGCGCCGGTGGCGATGGCGAACATCAGGGCCAGACGGCCCGCGATGGATTTGGGGGCGGCGATCATGTCGAACTCCCCTCGGGGCGATGCTCCAGGACGTAGCCCATGCCGCGCACGGTATGCAGCAGTTTGGTTTCGAACATCCCGTCGATCTTGGCCCGCAGGCGCTTGATCGCGACCTCGACCACATTGGTGTTGGTGTCGAAATTGATGTCCCAGACCAGCTCGGTGATGATGGTCTTGGAGACGATCTGCGACTGGCGGCGGCCCAGCACGACCAGCAGGGCGAACTCCTTGGCCGTCAGGTTCAGCCGCTTGCCCGCCCGCGTGGCGCGCCGCGCCATCAGGTCCAGGTGCAGGTCGCCGACCGTGATGGTGGTGGACTCGCTGCGCCCGCGGCGGGTGATCGCCTGCAGCCGGGCCAGCAGCTCCAGGAACGAGAACGGCTTGACCAGATAGTCGTCGGCGCCAGCGCCCAGGCCTTTCAGACGATCTTCGACGCTGTCGCGGGCGGTCAGCATGATCACCGGCGTCTGACGCGTCTGACGCAACTGCCCCAGCACCTCGACCCCATCCAGGCCTGGCAGCATGCCGTCCAGCACCACGGCGTCGTAGTCGAGGGTCTGGGCCAAGTGCAGCCCATCCTCGCCATTGCTGGCGAAATCCACCGCGTAACCCTGCTCCGTCAGCCCCTTGCGCAGGTAGGCGACGGTCTTGGGTTCGTCCTCGACGATCAGGATCTTCATAGAGCGAGGCGTCTCACGACCAGCAGCCCGGAACGCAGGCGCGCTCCAGGCCGGCAAGATAGAGCGTCCTTGCGCCCGTCGCCATGGGGGTGGGGGGGTGATGGACAGGCGGCGGGGCAAGGACAACGCATCCTGCTGCCCCTGCCCGGTCATCACGCTGACCGCCGGATGACATTTCTGACCCGAAACGTAGGGCCCCGGTGGAAGGTTACCCGCCCGGGTGCAGCCCCGGCGCTTCCTGGCCCGTGCGGGCGACATATTCGGTGTAGCCGCCGCCGTATTGGTGGACGCCCTCGGGCGTCAGTTCCAGCACGCGGTTCGACAGAGCGCCCAGGAAGTGGCGATCGTGCGAGACGAACAGCATGGTGCCCTCGAAATCCGCCAGGGCCGCCACCAGCATCTCCTTGGTCGCCATGTCCAAGTGGTTGGTCGGTTCGTCGAGGACCAGCAGGTTGGGCGGATCGAACAGCATCTTGGCCATGACCAGACGCGCCTTCTCGCCGCCCGACAGGACTCGGCAGGGCTTTTCGACATCGTCGCCGGAGAAGCCAAAGCAGCCCGCCAGGGTGCGTAGCGCGCCCTGCCCGGCTTGCGGGAACGAGCGCTCCAGGGACTCGAAGATCGTCTCTTCGCCTTCCAGCAGGTCCATCGAGTGCTGAGCGAAATAGCCCATCTTCACGCTGGCGCCGATGTGGACCGCGCCTTGATCAGGCTTGGTGTCGCCGGCCACGAGTTTCAGCAGGGTCGACTTGCCGGCGCCGTTCGCGCCCAGGACGCACCAGCGCTCCTTGCGGCGGACCAGGAAATCCAGGCCGTCATAGATCGGCTTGTCGCCATAGCCCTTATGGACGCCGCGCAGGCTGATCACGTCCTCGCCCGACCGCGCCGGGGTCTGGAACTCGAACTGCACCGCCTGGCGGCGGCGCGGAGCCTCGACGCGGTCGATCTTGTCGAGCTTCTTGACCCGGCTTTGCACCTGGGCGGCGTGCGAGGCGCGCGCCTTGAACTTCTCGATGAACTTGATTTCCTTGGCCAGCATGGCCTGCTGGCGCTCGTACTGCGCCTGACGCTGCGCCTCGCCCAACGCCCGCTGCTGGTCGTAGAAGTCCAGATCGCCCGAATAGGTGATCAGCTGGCCGCCGTCGATCTCGACCACCTTGCCGATGATGCGGTTCATGAAGGCGCGGTCGTGCGACGTCATCAGCAGGGCGCCGTCGTAGTTCTTGAGGAACGCCTCCAGCCAGATCAGGCTCTCCAGATCCAAGTGGTTGGAGGGTTCGTCCAGCAGCATGCCGTCGGGCCGCATCAGCAGGATGCGGGCCAGGGCCACGCGCATCTTCCAGCCGCCGGACAGTTGGCCGACGTCACCGTCCATGCGTTCCTGGCTGAAGCTCAGGCCCGCCAGAACCTCGCGGGCCCGCGCCTCCAGCGCATAGCCGTCCAGTTCCTGGAAGCGCTCCAGCACCTCGCCATAGCGCTCCATGATGGCGTCGAGTTGGTCCGCCTTGTCCGGATCCACCATGTCGGCCTCGAGCGTGGCCATCTCGGCGGCCAGCGCGCTGACGGGGCCGACGCCGTCCATCACTGCGGCGACCGCGCTCTGGCCCGACATCTCGCCGACGTCCTGGCTGAAATAGCCGATCTTCATGCCGGGATCGATCACGACCAGCCCGTCGTCGGGCTGCTCCTGGCCGGTGATCATGCGGAACAGGGTCGTCTTGCCGGCGCCGTTCGGGCCGACCAGCCCAGCCTTCTCGCCCTTCTGGACGCCCATCGAGGCGTCGATGAACAGGAGCTGGTGGCCGTTTTGCTTGGAGATATTGTCGAGGCGGATCATGGGCGGTCTGCTATCGCGGGTCGCAGCAGAACGCCAGCCTTAGAGCGATATCAATTCCAGACGCGCCAGCCGCGCCTGGATCCGCTCCCAGGTCTTGAGCTTGATGGGCTCGCCCTTGCGCAGCTTGGTCCAGGTCGTCTCGCTGATCCCGTAGACGTCGGTCAGATGTTCGCGCGTGACCGCCGGCAAGGCGGTCTTGAGCGCGTTGAACCGCTCGTGGCTGATGGTGATGGTCTGGACCACGCCGCACTCCAAGGGTCGTGAAATAAGGCGCGGCCGGCGCTCAAAGGGGGGAAGGCGCCGGCCGCTGACGATCGCCGGGGAAGTGTGGCGATCGTTACTCGCGCGCCGCCGAGGCGGGCTTGCGGTAGTCCAGGGCCGGCGGGCGATCGCCCAGCATGGCCTTGTAGGCGAAGTTGGGCCCGCGACGCTGGTCCAGCTCGGCCTTGGCCTTCTTGACGACGTCGGGATTGGAGAACAGGTCCGCGCCGGTCAGGGCCAGGGTCTTGGCGGCGTTTACCGCGCCCTTGACGCCGATCGACGAACCGGCGGCGGCCACGTTCTGCCAGCTGTGGCCAGCCGAGCCCGGCACGAAGGTCGCGGTGCCAAGGCCCACGGTCGGGGTGACCCAGCTGATGTCCGACACGTCGGTCGAACCACCGCCGCCTTCCAGCTCGACCTTGTAGGGCTCGATGGTCTTGACGCTGTCGATCGACGGCGCGCTGGGGAAGCTGGTCTGGATCTTCTTGGCGAAGGCGATTTCTTCCGGCGTCCAGGTGATGCCGCCGACCTTGCGCAGGTTGGCGTCCATCACGCGGCCCAGGGTGTCGTTGGGCAGCAGGGCGTAGACGCCGCCGGTGATTTCCTTGTCGACCGTCGTGCCAGTGGCCAGGGCCGCGCCGTCGGCGGCCTTCTCGACCCGCGACCAGACGTCCTTGACCACGGCCGGATCCGGATGGCGGACATAGTAATAGACCTCGGCGAAGTCGGGCACGACGTTGGGCGCGGTGCCGCCGGCGGTGATCACGTAGTGGATGCGCGTCTTGTCCGGGGTGTGCTCGCGCAGGAAGTTGGTGGCGACGTCCATGACCTCGACGCCGTCCAGCGCCGAGCGGCCCTTTTCCGGCGCGCCGGCGGCGTGGGCCGAGACGCCATGGAAGCGGAACTTGCCGCTGATATTGGCCATCGACACGCCCTGGACGGCCGAGTTTTCGTTGGCCGGGTGCCAGTGCAGCGTGGCGTCGACGTCGTTGAACAGGCCATCGCGGACCAGATAGACCTTGCCTGAGCCGCCTTCCTCGGCGGGCGTGCCGAACACGCGCAGCTCACCCTTGATGTTGTTCTTGACCATCCAGTCCTTGATGGCGACGGCCGCGCCGACCGAGGCGGCGCCGAACAGGTTGTGGCCGCAGCCGTGGCCAGCGACCTGACCGGGGATGCCGGTCTTCACCGGCTCGGCCGTCTGGGCCAGGCCCGGCAGGGCGTCGAACTCGGCGAGGATGGCGATGACCGGGCCCGCGCCGTTCTTGAAGCTGGCCACGAAGGCGGTCGGCTCACCGGCGACGCCGGCCTTCACGTCAAAGCCGGCGGTCTTCAACTGGCCCTGCAGCAGGGTCGAGCTCTTCACTTCCTGATAGCCGACCTCGGCGAAGCCCCAGATCTTCAGCGCCGCGTCCTGGATCTGCGGGGCGTCGGCGTCGACGGCCTTGAGGATCTGGGCGCGGGCGGCCTCGGTGAGCGGCGCGGCGTGGGCCTGGGTCGCGAGCACGCCCGTCGCCATGCTGGCGGACAGGAGGGCGAGCTTCAGAGCGGAAAGCTTCATTGGAACGGTTTCCCCGGTGGCGAAGACGACGCCAAACGGGCGCCCATCTGTATGACGTAGGGCGACGGCCCCACCTCACCTGGGGTGGAAAATTTTATTCGGCCGCGCCGCGCGTCTGGTGGGGGCGCACCAACTCAACCCGCTTGTCGTCGGCGTGGCCGACATCGGCGAGGCCATAGGTCTTGAGCGCGGCGACGAAGGCGTCGATCTGGCCGGTCCTGAAGACGCCGCTGACCGGCGTGGCGCCCAGGGCGGGATCGGACAGCGACAGCTTGCGATCCGAGAAACGGTTCATCTCGGCGACGACGGCCGACAGCGGCTCGCCGTCAAAGACCAGCCGGCCCTTCAGCCAGGCGGATTCCTTGGCGGTGTCGACGGTCGTGATCGCCCAGTCGGCGGGTTCCGCGGCCACGAAGCGCGAGCCGGCCGACATCTCGACACGGCGCTCACCCTGGGATGCATCGGCGGCGATGCGCACGCGGCCCTCGACCAGCGTCACCGACAGCTTGCCCGGATCCATGCGCACGTCGAAGGCCGTGCCGATGGCCGTGACGCGCTTGTCGCCCGCCGCGACCACGAAGGGGCGCGAGGCGTCCTTGGCGACCTGGAAGAAGGCCTGGCCGCGCATAAGCGTCAGCCGGCGCTCTTGCCCCCAATGGTTCACCCGCACGGCGGAGTCGGTGCTGAGCGTCACGACCGAGTTGTCGGCCAGGCGGAAGGTGGTGTGCTCGCCCACGGCGGTGCTGAACACCGGCTCTTCGGCGGGCAGGACGGGCGAAGCGTCGCCACCCAGCCAGCGCTTGCCGGCGATCGCACCGCCCACCGCGGCGACCAGGCCGGCGGCCGCCAGGCCCAGGGTGCGGCGGTTCAGGTGCGGGCGCTTGTCGCCGGCGCCCAGCGCATCAGCGCGCAAGGCCGCGAAGGCCGGATCATCCTCGAGCGAAGCGACGCCGTTCCAGGTGCTGTTGAGATCTTCCCACGCAGAGGCGTTGCGGGCGTCGGCCTTCAGCCAGCGCTCGAACTCCCGCCGGTCACGCGGCGACACGTCATCACCTTGCAGTCGCGCGAACCACTGGGCGGCCGCGCTATCCGGGTCGTCGTGTATCTCGTTGCCCGACGTGGTCGACGTCATCCTGGTCTCGCAGACGTGCGTGCAGGTGACGCAGCGCCTTCATCACATGTTTCTCGACAGCGCTGACGGAGACCCCCAGGCGCTGGGCGACGAGCTTGTAACTCATCTCCTCGAAGCGCACGAGAATGAAAACCCGTCGCGTGCGTTCCGGCAGCTCGTTGAGGGCCGCCATGGCGCGCGCCATCTGCTCACGTCCCTGTAAGACGCGTTCGGGCGATACTTCATCAACAGGATGATGAATTTCTTGCAGTTCGCAGTGATCGGAACGTCGGCGGGTTTTATCGCGACGCCCGCGATCGATCAGAACATTGGCGGCGACCTCGAACAGGTAGCCCTCGACATTGTTCACGACCGCGTCCGGCTGGCGCTTCTGGATCCGAAGCAGAACCTCCTGCACCAGGTCCTCGACGTCATTGGCGTGCGCGCGGCGGGAGAAGAAGGCCCGTAAGGCCGGCGTGAAGCGCGCGCCGCTGTCCGACAGGTCACGAACCTGCTCGGAAGATTTGGCGGGCTTGCGACCCCAGATCATTGTTTACGCCCCGACATGACAGTCAGGTGAAATCGCTTTCTCGCCCCCGTCAAGGGACGCTGCGGAGGTGGGGGTGCGGCGACGCAACCCATGGCCGGTTGCCTAATGCCTATGCAACACGCGATCTTAGGGCGTCAGGGCACGCTGCGAAGCATGGCGGCCGACGAAATAAAGGCATGGTGCGCGCCCTCGACGGCGTGACGTTCCAGGCCGCCAGGGGAGATCGGGATTCGTTGTTGTTCAGGCCCAGAGGCTCGGAAGCGTCCAGGAGACGCGGCGCCGTCTTGGCCCTGCTTTGCGCCACGGCCCTGACCACGGCGTCGGCGGCGATCGCCGCGCCTGGACGTCCCGAGGCCGCCTTCCGTTTCGAGATTGCCGCGCAGCCGCTGAGCCAGGCGTTGAACCAGCTGGCCCTGCGCAGCGACCGCGAGATCCTGTTCTCCCCGGCCCTGACCCAAGGCAAGCGCAGCCCCGGCCTGTCAGGCACGTTCACGGCCGAGGCGGCTCTCGAGCGCCTGCTGGAGGGCTCAGGCCTGACGGTCCAGCTCGAGGGGCGCAGCTTTCTCGTGGTGCCGGCTCCGAGACCCGCCAAGGCCCCTGCCCCAGACGCGCCGCCGGCTCCGCCTCCCCAGCAGCCGGTCGCCATCGATTCAGTCGTCGTCACGGCGCTGAAGCGCTCAAGCCTGGTGCAGCAGACGCCGATCAGCATGACCGTGGTCTCCGGCGAGCAGCTGTCGCGCCTGGGGTTCCTCGACCTGGAGAAGGCCGCGCCGCTGCTGCCAGGATTGAAGCTGGTGTCCACCGCCTTTGGTCGCCGCCTGGTGCTGCGCGGCGTCTATGGCGCCGGCGAAGCCACGACTGGCCTCTATTACGACGAGACGCCGATGACCGGGCCGGTCGGCACCACGGCCGACCCAGGCGTGATGACGCCGGAGCTGGCGCTAGTCGATGTCGACCGCATCGAGTTACTGCGCGGACCGCAGGGCACGCTTTACGGTTCCGGCGCGATGGGTGGGGCGCTGCGGATCCTGTTCACCCGCCCGGACCTCGCGGAGGACGCCGCTTCCGTCGGCGCCTCGCTGTCCTCCGCCGCCCACGGCGGGCAAGGCGGCGGGGCGAACGTCGTGCTGAACACCGTCGTGATCCCCGACACCCTGGCCGTGCGCCTGACGGCCTATGACCAGCGGCAACCGGGCGTGATCGACAATGTCCGGCTGGGACTGAAGGACGTCGACGCCTCCAGCGTGCGGGGCGTGCGCCTGGCGGCGTTGTGGGCGCCAGGATCGCGGCTGACGGCCCTGGTCTCGGCCACCCACCAGAACAGCCACCGCGACGACATCTCGGCCTGGAACGACACGGCCGGCCCGTGGCGGACCGTCCATGCGGGCCGCGCGCCGTTCGACGGCGAGATCGACCTGGCGGCGGCGACCGTGAAGTGGCGCGGCGACGCCGTGGACCTGACGGCGGTGTCGTCCTGGTACCGCTGGCGACTGACCCGCCGCTCCGACTACAGCGGCGTGCTGCTGGGCGAGCGGACCAATGCGGCCGGCTGCATGCGGATGTTCACCGTGACCTGCGACGCCACGCAGATGGCCAGCTACTCGGCCTATGTCGACAGCGTCTATCCGGCGATCCTGAACCAGCCCGCCGAACTGACAGCCCAGATCCATGAGATCCGCGCCGCGTCCGTGGGCGATGGTCCGCTGACCTGGACGCTGGGCGCCTATCGCGAGGTGCGCGGCGACTCGATCGACAGCCAGGTCCGGCACGTGGACCTGGCCACCGGCGCCCTGACCGAGCCGCCGGTGCTGATCGGCCGTCGCGACATCGAGAACCACCTCTCCCAAAGCGCCATCTTCGGCGAGATCTCCTATCTGATCGCACCGGAAACCGAGCTGACCCTGGGCGCAAGGCGCTTCGACTACGTCAAGCGCGACCGAGGGGCGGTGCAGATCGCCAATGTCGTTTCCGGGACCTGGGCCGACTACGCCATCGACGCCCGGACCGAGGAGCAGGGCTGGAGCCTGAAGGCCCTGGCCAGCCGCCAGTTCGGGCCGGGCGTGTTTGGCTATGCCCAGGTCTCGCAGGGCTTCCGTCCCGGCGGCGTCAACGTCGTGCCCGGACTGCCCGAGAGCCTGGCGGTCTATCGCTCGGATCGGCTGAACAACTATGAGCTGGGCCTGAAGGTCCAGAGCGCAGATCGCCGCTTTACGGGCAATGTCGCGGTCTACCGGATCGCCTGGCGGGACATGCAGTACGCCGCTCAGACCCAGAACCGCGCCTTCACCTATGTCACCAATATCGGCGCCGCGCGCATCCACGGGCTGGAAGTCGAGGCGACTGCCCAGCGCGTGATCGGGTGGGACTTCGCGGCCAACCTGACCGTGACCGATGCGCGCCTGACCGCCGACCAGCTGACCAACACCGCGATCGGCCTGGGCCTGGAGGGCGACCGCCTGCCGATCGTCCCCCGGATGACCGCCGCGGCCTCGATGGAGCGCCACTGGACCTTGCCCGGCGACCTTGTCGGGCGGCTGCGCTTCGACGGTTCCTATGCCGGCATCGCCCGGTCTGCCTTCAACGCCGGCAATGGCGACTATCTGAAGATGGGCGGTTACGCGGTCTTTGGCGCCAGTTTCAGCCTGGAACGGCGCGATTGGACCCTGGACCTGACGGTCGACAACCTGCTGGACCGGGCCGGCCATGCCAACGCCGCGCGCAACACCTCGGGTCCGATCGAGTACTTTGGCGTGGCGCCGCGCATGCTGCGCGTGAGCATCGAACGTCGCTTCTGATCCGGACGCGTCTTTTTCGCGTCGCTCAGGTGAGGGAGCCCCGCCACCTTGCGTCTGATCCTACAGGCCGCCGTCGAGCGCGCCGCAAAGAGGGGATCAACAATGATGCAGTTTCGAGGCCTTCGCACCCTGGCCCTGGGCGCCAGCGCCCTGACCAGCCTGATGGCCGGCCAGGCTTTCGCCCAGTCCAATGACGCCGGCACGATCGAAGAAGTGGTCGTCACCGCGCTGAAGCGCTCCACCACCGTCCAGACCACCCCGATCAGCGTCAGCGCGGTCACCGAGAAGTCGCTGCAGGCGCTGGGCGCACAAGGCATCCAGGACTACTTCCGCACCGTTCCGAACCTGCAGGTCGACGGCAACTCGCCCACCAGCCGCCGCCTGACCCTGCGCGGCGTGCGCAGCGCCGGTGAAGCCACCGTCGGCCTTTATTACGACGAAACCCCGCTGACGGGTCCGGCCGGCACGACCGCCGACGCCAGCTCGACCAGCGCCGACGTCAACCTGTTCGACGCCGAGCGCATCGAAGTCCTGCGCGGCCCGCAAGGCACGCTGTACGGCTCGGGCTCGATGGGCGGCACCCTGCGGGTGATCCTCAACAAGCCCGACACCAGCCGCTATGCCGGCGCCGTCGAGGCCCAGGGCACCAGCACCAAGGGCGGCAGCAGCGGCTACTCGGTGAAGGGCATGGTCAACGTGCCGCTGATCGAGGACAAGCTGGCCGCGCGCTTGGTGCTCTACAAGACCGAGGGCGGCGGCTATGTCGATGACGTTCTGCTGAACAAGAAGGACATCAACGACCAGCACTCCAGCGGCGGTCGCCTGATGCTGGGCTTCACGCCCACCGAGAACCTGACGATCAACGCCTCGGGCCTGTACCAGAAGACCACCCTGGACGGTCAGAACAGCTGGTATCCGGCGCTGGGCAAGGACGCCTATTCGACCAACGCCCGCGTCATCGCCCCGACCAGCGATAACCTGCGGATGTACAACGTCACGGGCAAGTGGGACCTGGACTTCGCCACGGTCACGGCGACCTCGTCCTACTACAAGTGGACGCTGCTGCGGAACTCCGACTACAGCCCCACCCTGTCGGGCAGCCGCGCCAACGCCACCTCGTGCCGCAACTACATCGCCGGCGGTCCCGCCGCGGCGGGCGCGACCAACCCGGCTTGTAACGCCACGCAGCTGGCGGCCTACACCGCCTATGCCGACAGCCGCACGCCCGGCGCGCTCTATCAGCCGATGGGCCTGACCTCGTGGAACCACGAGCTGCGCATGACCGGCTCGCTGTTCGACGACAAGGTCGACTGGACGGCCGGCGTCTATCTGGAAAAGCGCGAAGACTACATCGAGAGCAAGGTGGCCAAGGGCGACGCCGTCACCGGCATCATCAACCCCAACGACCTGACCGCCTGGCGCCATGTCGGCACCGACACCAAGCAGACCGCCTTCTTCGGTGAAGTCTCGTGGAAGCCGGTCGACAAGCTGACCCTGACCGGCGGCCTGCGTCGTTTCAAGTACGACAAGACGGTCTCGGGCCAGGTCCTGATCAGCAACTTCATCACCCAGTCCTATGTCGGTCCGGCCGCCCAGGTCGACGCCGGCGCCGACGGCTGGGTCAGCAAGCTGAACGCCTCCTACCAGGTCACGTCGGACGTCATGTTCTATGCCGTGGCGGCTAAGGGCTTCCGCCCCGGCGGCGCCAACAACGTGCCGGGCCTGGCCAGCGCGCTGCTGGGCTATGCGCCCGACAGCCTCTGGAACTACGAAGGTGGCGTGAAGAGCCAGTGGTTCGACCGTCGCCTGACGCTGAATGCAGCCGTCTACCAGATCGACTGGTCGAACATGCAGATCTCGGCGACCAGCGCCAACGGCGCCTTCAGCTACCTGACCAACGCCGGCAAAGCCAAGATCAAGGGCTTCGAAGTCGAGGCGGTGGCGCGTCCGATCTCCGGCCTGACGATCAGCGGCACCGCCGCCATCGTCGACGCTAAGCTGACGGAAGACCAGGCCAACTCGACCATCCTGATCACCGGCTCGACCGGCCTGCGCGGCGACGAGTTCCCGAACGTGGCCAAGTACAGCGGTTCGGCTGCGGTCGAATATACCTGGCCGCTGAAGGGCGACCTGAACGGCCTGCTGCGCGCCGACTACGCCTATGTCGGCCAGTCCGCTTCGCAGTTCCGCCCGACCTACGTCTACTATGAAAAGCAGGGCGACTACGGCTACGCCAACCTGCGCGCCGGCGTCGAAGGCGCCGACTGGGGCGCCTATGTCTTCGTCAACAACGTCACCGACGAAGTCGGGCTGATGAGCGTGACCTCGGCGGTGAACAACCCCAAGCAGGTCGTCAGCATCAACCCGCGCACGGCCGGTTTCCAGGTCCGCAAGCGCTTCTAGAGAAGACCGACGGGTGGGCCCCTCGCCCACCCGTCATCTTTACCAATTACAGTTATTGAGGTCTCGAACACAGCTGAGTGGCGGAAACGAAAATCCCATTCGTCGATCAAGCAGTAGCATCGGCAAGGTCGGGATCTCATTGTCATGAAGCCTATCCGTAAGACCGCTCTGGCGGCCACCGCCCTAGCCGGGAGCCTTGGGCTCGCAGCCTTCGGGATCGCCCAGGCGGCGGAAACGCCCGTCGTCGCGATCATGGGCGCGACGGTCTTCGACGCCACGGGCGCCGCCCCTCATCTGGCCAATGTCATCATCCGCGACGGCCGCATCGCCGAGGTCGGCCCGACCGTGAAGGCGCCGCGCGGCGCCAAGGTGATCGACGCCAAGGGCCAGGCCCTGTTGCCGGGCTTCTTCGACCTGCACACCCACTGGACGCCGGGCGGCATTCCCGCCACCACGCCGCAGATCGCCACAGCCTATGTGTCGGCGGGCGTCACCACGGTCAGCGACTTCAACGCCGCGCCGGAATCGTTCGCGCCGCGCCGCCAGTGGCTGTCGACCCTGGTCGCGCCGCATGTGAACTTCGCCGCGCGCATGAGCACGCCAGGCGGCCACGGCGCCGACTGGGCCGACACCGCCACCACCAAGTGGGTCAACACCCCTGAAGCCGCCCGCGCGGCGGTCAAGGCGCTGGTCCCCTACAAGCCCGACCTGATCAAGGCCTTCACTGACGGCTGGCGCTACGGCGTCGCGCCCGACAACACCAGCATGGATGAGTGGACCCTGACCGCCCTGGTCGACGAGGCCCACAAGAACAATCTGAAGGTCTTCACCCACACCGTCAGCGTCGATCGCGGCGAGGTCGCTGGCCGGTCCAAGGTCGACGTCATCACCCACAGCCTGCAGGATCGTCCGCTGGACGCCGAGGCGATCGAGATTCTGAAGGCGGGCGGCACGGCCGACACCCCGACCCTCGCTGTGTACGAGCCGGTGAAGCCGGGCCAGCCAGCCCGCGATCCGGACGAGAGCCCGAACGCCAAGCAGAGCTTCAAGAAGTTCGACTACGCCCTGGGCAACGCCAAGGCGCTGCACGACGCCGGCGTGATCATCGCGCTGGGGACCGACGCGGGCATGCCGGGCACGCCGCACGGCGTCTCGACCCTCCACGAGATGGAGCTGATGGTCCGCGCGGGCCTGACGCCGTCCGAGGCCCTGATGGCCGGCACGGCGCTGAGCGCCAAGGTCATCAACCAGCTGAGCGATCGCGGCACGATCGAGGTGGGCAAGCGCGCCGACCTCGTGCTGATCAAGGGCGAACCCTGGAAGACGATCAGCGACGTGCGCAAGACCGACCGCGTCTTCATCGACGGCAAGCTGGTCTTCGGTCCGGGCGCGCCGCCCACGACCGCCAACCAGGCCACGACGATGCCTTCGGTTCCGGCCAAGGCCCAGATCGACGACTTCGAGCGCGCCGACGGCCGCTCCAGCCTCAACACCCTGCGCACCGACGATCCCGACGGCGGCCTGGACCGCACGGTCGAGATCAGCCAGCGCATCCCGCGCGGCGCCGACGGTCACGCTCTGTCGATCAACGCCCGCATGGCGATGAAGGCCAAACCCTCCGCCGGGGTGATCATCCCGCTGACCGTGGGCTCGATCCAGCCCGTCGACGCCCGCGCCTTCAAGGGCGTGCGCTTCGAGGTGCGCGGCGACGGCGACTACGCCCTGGGCGTCACCGCGTCGAGCGGCCGCTGGGCCGCGCCGTTCAAGGCGGGTTCGACCTGGCAGACCGTCGAAGTTCCGTTCTCCGCCCTCAAGCCCGCCAGCGAGCGCGGCGCGAAGGGCGAATGGACCGCTTCGGACCTGACCGAGGTCGAGTTCATGGGCGGCCGCAAGGGCGGCGAGAAGTTCTGGCTGGAAGTCGACAACGTCGTCTTCTTCTAGGGCTGCCAAACGAGGTCACCCGGCGCGCGGCGTCAAGACCGCGCCCGGGGCGTCGCGCTCCCCCAAGGGGAGCCGGCGGGAGGAAGTGAGTGGGTCGGACAACAACGCGTAACTCCGCTCTTGGGGGGCGGAGGCATCAAGTAGGGGAACTCGCATGACCAACACGAAGGCGCTACGCGCCGCCATGTTCGCCACCTCGGCGCTCTGCGTCGCCTGGGCCGGCCAAGCCGCCGCCCAGACCGGCGCGCCAGAGAGCACCGTCGAGGAAATCGTCGTCGTCGGCTCGCGCATCGAAGGCGCCAAGGCTACCGCCGCCCTGCCCGTCACCGTCGTCGACGGCAAGCAGCTGGACGCCGTGGCCGCCAGCTCGGGCGATGACCTGTTCCGCGCCATCCCGCAGATGGGCGACGTGAACTACAACTCCAGCTACCTGCCCGGCAGCAGCAACTCGGCCCGCGGCGACATCGGTTCGGTGAACCTGCGCAACCTGGGTTCGGGCAACACCCTGGTGCTGCTGAACGGCCGCCGCGTGGTCGCCCACCCGACCAGCCAGGCCGACGGCAACAGCCTGGTCCCAACCATCACCTACAACACCAACGCCATCCCGACCTCGGGCCTCAAGCGACTGGAAGTCCTGCGTGACGGCGCCGCCGCCATCTACGGCACCGACGCCGTGGCCGGCGTGGTCAACACCGTGCTGAAGGACAATTTCAACGGCGTCGACGTCGAGGCCCAGTACGGCGCGGCCGAGGGCACGAACCTCAAGGAATATGAGTTCAACGGCCTGTTCGGCCACAATTTCGAGCGCGGCAACCTGACCGCCCTCGTCAGCTACGACAAACGCACCGAACTGCGGACCACGGACCAGGACTACACCGCCTCGGCCGACAAGCGCGGCCTGTTCACCGGCACCCGGTTCGACGGCGCGGCCTCCCTGGACGGCCGCGGCACGGTCACGCCGTGGGGCAGCTTCACGGCCGCCTCGGCGGTGCGGGTCGGCACGACCCTGATCACCAGCTCGGCCGGCGCCTTCCACGTCCAGCCGACGACCTATCCGGGCAGCCTGGCCACCGTCGGCAACGGCATCAGCATCGACGACGGCGCGCCGGCCACCTCGGGCGACGACCGCAACCTGCGTTATGACGGGGCCGCCAGCGGCTTGACGGTGATGCCGGCGCTCAAGCGCCTGAACGTCTTCGTCACCGGCCACTACGACGTGACCGACACCATCACGGCCTTCGGCGAAGTCGGCGTCTATCACGCCAAGACCCGCGCCTACCAAGCCCCGGCGACGACCACCTCGGCCCAGGTGATCACCGCCCCGACCACCAGCTACTGGAACCCCTTCGGTCCGACGACCTTCAATGGCGTGGCCAATCCCAACCGCCTGGCGGGCATCAACGCCCCGGCCGGCGGCCTGGCCGTCACCCTGACCAGCTACGACTTCGTCGACGCCGGCAAGCAGCAGGTCGACGTCACCAACGACCAGAACCGCTTCCTGGCCGGCCTGCGCGGCGACGCCATGGGCTGGAAGTGGGAGTCGGCGCTGCTGTACTCGCAATCCAAGGTCAAGGACGTCTCGGACGGCATCAGCGCCACGGCGGCCCAAAAGCAGATCGGCCTGTCGACCGCCGACGCCTACAACCCGTTCAACGGCGGCACGGTGTCCAACCCCAGCGTCGGTGACGCCACGCCCAGCAGCCAGGCGGCGATCGACGCGATCCGCTTCAAGTCCAAGCGCGAGAGCACCAGCTCGCTGGCGTCGTGGGATTTCCGCGTTTCGAAGGCTGACCTGTTCGCCCTGCCCGGCGGCGATGTCGGCGTGGCGGCCGGTGTCGAATGGCGTCGCGAGACCCAGCACGACGACCGCGACGCCCACGTCGACGGCACGATCACCTACACCAACTCGGTGACGGGCATCGTCTATGGCAGCGACATGGTCGGCACCAGCCCGTCGCCCGACACCAAGGGCTCGCGCAAGGTCAGCTCGGCCTATATCGAGTTCGCCGTGCCGGTGATCTCGCCCGAGATGGGCATCCCTCTGGTCCGCAGCGTCGAGCTGCAACTGGCCGGCCGCGCCGAGAAGTACAGCGACGTCGGCTCGGTGGCCAAACCCAAGGTCGCGCTGGCTTGGGACCTGGTCGACGGCTTCCGCGTCCGCGGTTCGTGGGCCCAGGGCTTCAAGGCCCCGAACCTGGAACAGATCAACGCCACGGTTGTCACCCGCGCCAACACCCGCACCGACTACGTCCGCTGCGAGGCCGACCTGCGCGCGGGCCGGATCACCAGCTTCAGCAACTGCACCCGTACGCTCAGCGTCCAGGCGCAGCGCTCGGGTAACCCCGACCTGAAGCCGGAAGATTCCGAGACCATGGGCTTCGGCTTCGTGTTCGAGCCGAAGTTCATCCCGTCGGAGTTCGGTCAGTTCACCCTGACCACCGACTATTGGCGCGTGAAGCAGAAGGGCATCGTCGGCCTGTTCGGCGAGGGCAACGCCCTGATCCTGGACTACCTGCAGCGCGTCGGCGGCGGCTCAAACGCCAACGTCGTCCGCGCCGCCGCGACGGCCGACGACATCGCCGCCTTCGCCGGCACTGGCCTGACCCCGGTCGGCACGGTGCTGTACGTCAAGGACCAGTACGTCAACACCCTGCCGCAGGAAGCCCGCGGCATCGACATCGGCCTGATGTGGCGCAAGCACGGCACGCCGATCGGTGACTTCGACCTGAACGTCAACGGCGCCCACCTGATCAAGTTCTACCAGCAGCCCTCGCCGCAGATCGCGGCGCTGATGGCGGCCCGCGCGGCCGGCACGATCAACGCCGGCACCACCATCACCGGCGGCGGCAGCTACATCCGCCAGAACAGCAAGCCGGACTGGAAGTGGACCGCCGCCCTGAGCTGGAGCCTCGACCAGTTCTCGGCCGGGGTGTTCACCCAGTACGTCTCGGACATCGACGACACCGGCCTGATCGACTCGGCCGGCGCGCCGTGGATCATCGACTCCCAGGTCACGACCAACGTCTACGGTCAGTACGAGTTCACCAAGGGCTGGGCGGCCAACACCCGCCTGAAGCTGGGCGTGCGCAACGTGACCAACGAGGCCCCGCCGCTGTCCTCGAACGGCTATCTGGGCACCGTGTACCAGCCCTACGGCCGGTACTTCTACGCCAGCATCCGCAAGACCTTCTAACCCGATCGTCCGCGCTCCCTTCGGGGAGCGCGGACACCCACCGCTCAGCGGCTGACACTCGAGATTTGCTGATAAGAGCCCTGAGTAAAAGTCTATTGAATAGATAGGAATTAAGCGCCTACTTCGAGGCTCTGGCCAGCGCGCCACGAGATTTTGGAGAAAGGCGTGGCGATGACCTCGCGCAATCCGTTTCACGGGATCACGCCGTGAACGCCCCGGTCCGCCGCCTGCAATCGCCGCGATTGCCTGACCTCGACACGATCCTGCCCGGCCTGACCCGGGCCTTCGCCGAGACCGCCGGCCAGCACGACCGCGAGGCCAGCTTCCCGGCCGAGAACTTCCGCCTTCTGCATGAAGCCGGCCTGCTGGCTCTCACCGCGCCGGCGCGTCTGGGCGGACTGGAAGCCGACCTGCCGACGGCGCTGAAGGTCGTCTCGGCCGTGGCGCGCGGCGAACCGGCCACGGCGCTGGTGCTGGTCATGCAGTACCTGTTTCACGCTTCGGTCGAGGGCCGCTCGGGCTGGCCTGAACACCTCAAGACCCGCGTGATCGGCGAGGCGATCGAGCACGGCGCCCTGATCAACGCCCTGCGGGTCGAGCCGGACTTGGGCACGCCCGCACGGGGCGGCCTGCCGGCGACCATCGCCCGCCGCACGCCCGAAGGCTGGCGGATCAGCGGCCGCAAGATCTACTCGACCGGCTCGACCAACCTGACCTGGTTCGTGGTCTGGGCCCGCAGCGACGACGCTGAACCCCTGGTCGGCGGTTGGCTGGTTCGTGCCGACACGCCCGGCGTGGTCATCGAAGAAAGCTGGGACCATCTGGGCCTGCGCGCCAGCGCCAGCCATGACGTGGTATTTGAGGACGTGCTGGTCCCGCTGGACCACGCCCTGGACCCACAGCCGCCGGGCGCGCCGCCGCCCTACCCGGCCAGCTTCGCGGCCTGGTCGGCGGTGCTGACCTCGGCCATCTACGACGCTGTCGCCCGGGCGGCGCGCGACTGGCTGATCGAGTTCCTGACCCATCGCAAGCCGGCCAATCTGGGCGCGGCGTTATCCACCCTGCCCCGCTTCCAGGAAGCCGTCGGCGAGATCGACGGCCTGCTGCTGTCCAACCGTGTCCTGCTGGACGCCGCCGCGCGCGGCGAAGTCGACGGCGTCGAGGCCAGCCTGGTCAAGCACCTGGTCACCGAGAACGCCATCACCGTCGTCGAGAAGGCCCTGAAGCTGACCGGCAATCCGGGCCTGACCCGCGCCAATCCGCTGGAGCGCCACCATCGCGACGTTCTGTGCGGCCGGGTGCACACGCCCCAGGCCGACGTCGCCCTGACCGCGGCCGGCCGCGCCGCCTTCGCGAAGGTTTCCGCATGAGCCGTGTCGTCGTCGCCAGCCAACTGCCTGAGGTCTTCAACAGCGTCTTCGCCCAGCACGCGGCCGACGCCGAGATCATCGCCGTGCCGCCCGGCCTGACCACGCCCTTGCCGCCCAAGGCCAATGTCCTGGTCGCCGCGCCCTTCCGCAAAGCCGGCGGCATCCTGCCCGAGCGCGCCCCGCCGGGCTGGCCGTTCGATGTGCGCTGGGTGCAGCTGGTCTCGGTCGGCATCGACTTCTATCCGGACTGGCTGTTCGAGGGCCCGGTCGTCACCTCGGCGCGCGGCTCTTCCGCGGTGGCGCTGGCCGAGTTCGCTCTGGCCGCCATCCTGGCCGAGGCCAAGCGCCTGCCCGACATCTGGATCGACCAGGCCAACCGCTGGGCGCCGCAGCAGCTGAAGCTGGTCGCCGGCTCGACGCTGGGCCTGGTCGGCTTCGGCGCGATCGGCGAGGCCCTGGCGCCGCGCGCCCAGGCCTTGGGGATCAACGTGCTGGCCGTCCGCCGCTCGGATGCGCCCATCCCCGTGCCAGGCGTCGAGCGCGTCGCCGATCTCAAGACCCTGTTCGAGCGCAGCGACCACGTCGTGCTGGCCGCTCCGGCCACACCACAGACCGAACGGATCATCAACCGCGACCTCTTGCTGCATGCCAAGCCCGGCCTGCACCTGATCAACATCGCCCGCGGCGCCCTGATCGACGACGAGGCCCTGCTGACGGCGCTGGACGAAGGCCACGTCGGCCGCGCCAGCCTGGACGTCACCTTCCCCGAGCCCCTGCCCGACGGCCATCCGTTCTATGGCCACCCCAAGGTGCGCCTGTCGCCGCACACCTCGGTGCATACGCCAGACACCCGCATCAACCTGGCGACCCAGTTCGCCGAGAACCTGGCCCGCTTCCGGTCCGGCGCGCCGCTGGCCGACGTCGTCGACCTGTCGCGCGGCTACTGAAGGACACCCGCCATGACCGCCTATCCTTCGGCGCGCGCCTTTGCCGGGCCGCACCCCGCCAAGATCGAGACCGTGCTGCCCGAGTTCGGCTCGCGCGAGATCCCCCGCCAGCCGACGGTCGAGGCCGAACGCCTTTATCGCAAGCAGCGCCTGGCCGCCTCGTATCGCCTGTTCGGCCGCCATGGCTTCGACATGGGCGGGGCCGGTCACATCACCGCCCGCGACCCGGAGCTGACCGACCACTTCTGGGTCAATCCGTTCGGCGTCCACTTCTCGCGGATCAAGGTTTCGGACCTGATGCTGGTCAGCCATGGCGGCGTCATCGTCGAGCCGCCAGCCAAGGTCCCCGCCCGCCTGAACCGCGCCGCCTTCGCCATCCACAGCCAGCTGCACGAGGCGCGCCCCGACGTGGTCGCCGCCGCCCACTCGCATTCGCTGTATGGCAAGGCTTGGTCGGCCCTGGGCCGCCTGCTGGATCCGCTGACCCAGGACTCGGCCGCTTTCTACGACGACCATGCGCTGTTCGAAGAGTTCTCCGGCGTCGTGCTGGATATCAGCGAGGGCCAGAAGATCGCCCGGGCGCTGGGCGCCAAGAAGGCGGTGATCCTCCAGAACCACGGCATCCTGACCGTCGGCCAATCGGTCGAGGCCGCAGTCTGGCGCTACCTGGCCATGGAGAACGCCTGTCAGGCTCAGCTGCTGGCCGAGGCCGCCGGCCCCACCAAGCCTATGCCATCCGAGGTCGCCAAGCACACCGCCGGCCAAGTCGGAACCGAGACCGGCGGCTTCTGGGCCTTCCAAGCCTATTGGGACATCGTCACCGAAGAAGAGCCGGACCTGTTCGACTGATGCCCGATCTTTCCGTCTCGCGCCGAGGCTTGATGCTCGGCGGCCTCTCGCTGGCCGGTCTCGCGGCGTGCTCGCCGAAGGCCCCCGCCGGGCCAGGCGACCTCTCCGACCTGACTCTGCGAGTGGCGACCTATCGCGGCAATCCCGAGAGCTTCTTCAAGGAAGCCGGCGCCGGCGAGCCGCCCTACAAGCTGGCCCGCACCCAGTTCGCTGGCGGCAACCTGATCGCCGAGGCCATCAACGCCAAGGCGCTGGATTTCGGCGGCATGAGCGAGATCCCGCCGATCTTCATCGCCGGCCATCCGGGCAACTTGGTCCGCATCGTCGGCGTGCTGCAGGGCGATGTGAACAACCAGGTGGTGCTCGTGCCCAAGGGCTCGCCGGTCCAGGACTTCGCCCAGCTGAAGGGCAAGCGGATCGGCTATGTGAAGGCCACGACTTCGCACTACATCCTGCTGCGTCTTCTGGAAAAAGCCGGCCTGACCTGGGCCGACATCACGCCGGTGGCGCTGTCACCGCAGGATGGCCTGGCCGCCTTCCAGAGCGGCGCGCTGGACGCTTGGATCATCTATGGCGTCATCGTCTACCAGGCCCGCGAGGCCGGGGCGCGGGTGCTGACCACCGCTCAAGGCATCCTGTCGGGCAACTACCTGATCGCCGCCTCGCAGGAAGCCCTGGATGATCCCGCGCGGCTGAAGGCGATCGGCGACTACGTCCAGCGCTACAAGCGGGTCTTCGACTGGATCAACGCGGACGGCGTGCGCTGGGCCAAGGTCCGCACCGCCGCCACCGGCGTCAAGCAGGCCTACTACGAGCAGGAATTCCAGGAGCGTAGCTCGCCCTCGATCCTGGGGCCGATCAGCGACGCGGCGATCGCCTCGCAGCAGGCTGTGGCCGACACCTTCGCCGCCGCCAAGATCATTCCCGGAGCTGTTCAGGTTAAATCGCTCTGGGACGATCGGCTGACACCCTTCCTGAAATAGATTTAGAATTTCGAATATAGAATTTCAGCTTTCGCGATATGAGCAAATCTATCCCGTTCTGAACTTTATATTCATTGAGCACAGATCGTGCAGATGACAAATCCCTACTCAACAGATGGGGATGAAATCAAATGCCTAAACTTTACCTGCGCGAGCTTTTGCTCTTCAGCTCCAGCCTGGCGATCGCTGGCACGGCCCAGGCCGCCGAGCCGGCGCCCGCCGCCGACAGCGCCGCGCCCGCCGTCGAGCAGGTGATCGTCACCGCCGAACGCCGCGCCACCGACCTGCAGAAGACCGCCATCGCCATCTCGGCCTTCGGTCAGCAAGTCCTGGCCGACCGCAAGATCGACAACATCCGCGACCTGTCGGGTCAGATTCCGAACCTGTCCATCAGCCGGGTCACGATCAGCCACACCACCCAGACCTACGCCCTGCGCGGGGTTGGCGAGGCCGATCCGATCCAGGAGCCGGTGCTGGCCGTCTATGTCGACGACGTCTACATCCCGCGCCAGATCGGCTCGATGGTCGAGTTCAACGACCTGGAACGGATCGAGGTTCTGCGCGGCCCGCAAGGCACGCTGTACGGCCGCAACTCCAGCGCCGGCGCCCTGCGGATCATCACCCGCGATCCGGGCCAGACCCTGCGCGCCAAGGCCGAGGTCGGCCTAGGCAACTACGGCGCGGTCGATGTCCGTGCGCTGATCGAAGGGCCGCTGGTCGCCGACAAGCTATCGGGCAGCTTCTCGTACATCCATCACAGCCGCGACGGCGTCACCTTCGACCCGACATTGAACCACGACGTCAACCGCATCGACCTGGACGCCTTCCGCGCCAAGCTGCGCTGGACGCCCAGCGAGCGCCTGGACGCCCTGCTGACCATCAACGCGCTGCGTGACCGCAGCGACACCCGCAGCTACATCCCCGTGAACCAGCCCGGCGGCGTGTTCCGCAACGACCGCTCCTACTCCGAGGTCGAGCCGACCCAGGACCTGGACCAGATCAGCGGCTCGCTGCGCGTCCAGTACGAGCTCAGCGAACGCCTGAAGCTAAAGTCGATCACCGCCTATGGCGGCTTCAACCTCAACCCCGTCTATTACGAGAACGACGGCGAGGCGGCGCTGATCCAGAAGAACCTGATCCACTACAATGATCAGTACGTCACCCAGGAACTGCAGCTGAACGGCGACTTCGGCGATGTCACCTTCACCAGCGGCCTGTTCTATCTGCACGAGCGGTTCTTCGTGCAGCGCGACGGCTTCAGCCGCCGCAACGCCCAGAACACCGACCCGGTGACGACGCCCGGTAATTACGGCTTTGCCCGCGCCCACAACATCACCAACACCGATGCCTATGCCGTGTTCGGCGAAGCGACGTGGAAGGCGACCGAGCGCCTCTCCCTGACCGGCGGCCTGCGCTGGACCAACGAGGAGAAGGAATTCGTCTTCGACAACCAGGTGCTGAACCTGGCCGGCCAGGTCGTGGGCCAGTCGATCGCCGGCAAGGCCGACAAGATCTTCTCGTCGATCACGCCCAAGCTCTCGGCCCAGTACCAGTGGACGTCGGACATCCTGCAGTATGTGAGCTATTCCAAGGGCTTCAAGTCGGGCGGCTTCGACAACCGCGCCACTCGCATCGACCTGGCCACCCGCCCCTTCGCGCCCGAGAATGTCGACAGCTACGAGACGGGCCTGAAGACCGAACTGTTCGACCGCCGCGCGCGGCTGAACCTGGCGGTGTTCTACAACGACTACAAGGACTTGCAGGTCAGCTACAGCGACCCGGCCTATCCGGGCAATTCGATCCGCGGCAACGCCGGCAAGGCCCACACCTACGGCGTCGAGCTGGAGAGTGACATCCGCCCAACCGAGCGGGTGGGGCTGCAAGCCTCGGTCGGCTATCTGTTCGCCGTCTATGACCGCTATCGCAACGCGGGCGGCGTGGGCGTCAATGCCGATGGCCACCGCCTGCTGAACTCGCCGCGCTGGAGCCTGGCCGGCGGCCTGACTTACGATGTGCCGATCGAAGTGCCCGGCAGCGTCCGCGTTGGCCTGAACGCCCAATGGCAGAGCAAGACCTACTACAACGCCCTGCAACGCCCGCAGGACTCGGCTCCCAGCCAAGGCTTCCTGAACGGCTCGATCACCTGGACCGCGCCGGATCCGCACTGGGCCGTGCAGCTGTCGGGCCGCAACCTGCTCAACTCCGACAAGCCGGTGACCTCGACCTACACGCCAGCCACCGGGGTCTTCTACCGCAACTACCCGGACCCGCGGACCTTCCTGGTCACGCTGAAATACGCGCTCTAGAGCCAACAGCGCCGCCGCCCGATCCGGACGGCGGCGCTCTTCGTTTCAGGCGCGCTCGATCGGCACGTGCGGCTTGGTGTTGGGACAGATCAGCTCGACCGGCGGCTCGTCCGCGCCGGGCTTCTTCATCCCCTAGGCGTTCACCGGCTGCGAGCGGTTGATCCAGGCGGTGTAGTGCAGGTGGTCCGAGCGAGGATCGTCCGTGTTCGGATGCAGCAGGGCCGCCTTGTCGGCCGCATCCTCGTCGAAGTCGAAATAGATGTGAGCGTGATAGCTGCAGATGTCGGTATAAGCGCGCGGCGCCGTCTCAGACCCGATCGCGCCCCTGCAAGAAATCCTGCGGCCCTTTCCAGCAATTCCAAGTCCACCGCCAATTTCCTCAGAAAAATCGGCAAACTTCACGATGCCGAATAAAGCACTTCAGAAGACGCAATTATTGGAGCCCCGCGCACTTCGATAGAGCCGACCTGTCTCATCAGGAGGTCGACGTGACCCAAGGCTCGCAACGTCAATTGAAACTGGGCGCCATTCTGGCCGGCGTCGGCACCGATCACGCCAGTTGGCGCGACCCCGCCCTGGCCAGCGACGCCAGCATCGACATCAACTGGTACATCGACAACGCCAGGCTGGCCGAGGCGGCCAAGTTCGACCTGGTGTTCATCGTCGACAGCCCGTTCATCACCCCCGACACCGCCCCGCACTTCCTTAACCGCCTGGAGCCGCTGACCCTGCTGTCGGCCCTGGCGGTCTCGACCTCGAAGATCGGCCTCGTCGGCACCCTGACCACCTCGTACTGGGAGCCCTACAATGTGGCCCGCCAGTTCGGCTCGCTGGATCACATCAGCAAGGGTCGCGCCGGCTGGAACGTGGTGACCACGGGCCTGGAAGGCGCCTCGAAGAACTACGGTCGCGACGAGCACTTCGAGCACGGCGAGCGCTACGAGCGGGCCGGCGAGTTCGTCGATGTCGTCCAAGGCCTGTGGGACAGCTACGAGGACGACGCCTTCCCGCGCGACAAGACCGCCGGCGTCTTCCTAGACAAGGCCAAGCAGCACGCCCTGAACCATAAGGGCAAGCACTTCTCCGTCGCCGGACCGCTGGCCCTGTCGCGTTCGCCCCAGGGTCAACCAGTGATCTTCCAGGCCGGCGTCAGCGGTCCTGGCCGCGACCTGGGCGCCCGCATCGCCGAGGGGGTCTTCGCCGGTGTCGACACCTTCGAGGACGCGGTCGAGTACTATGCCGACCTGAAGGCCCGCGCGGTCGCGCAAGGCCGTGATCCCGACCACATCAGCGTCCTGCCGGGCCTGTTCCCGACCATCGCCGAGACCGACGAGGAGGCCCAGGCGATCGACAAAGCCCAGCGCGGCGAGGTCAGCATCGACAAGCTGCTGGTCCAGCTGGGCCGCGCCTTCGGCTATCACGACTTCAAGCAGTATCCGCTGGATGGCCCTTTCCCGGACGTCAGCAACCTCAGCCTCAACGCCTACAAGGGCCATGCCGAGCGGATCGTCCGCGTTTCGCGCGAGCAGAACCTGACCCTGCGCCAGGCGGCGGAGCGGTTCGGGGCGTGGCGCTCGGGCTTCGTCGGCTCGCCCCAGACCATCGCCGACGAGATTCAGCGCTGGTTCGACGGTCGCGCCGCCGACGGCTTCATCCTGCACGTCACCCGCCCCGGCGACTACGCCCTGTTCCGCGAGAAGGTCGTGCCGATCCTGCAGGCGCGGGGCCTGTTCCGCACCGAATACGAGCACGACACCCTGCGCGGACACCTGGGCCTGCCGGTCCCCGAGAACCGCTGGAACGTCGCGCCGGAAAAGGTCGCCGCCGAATGAGCCTGCGCCTTATCGCCCTCGCCTCGGCCAGCCTGCTGTTGGCCACCACCGCGATGGCCGCCGAACCGGACGCGGCGGCCATTCACGCCCGCGCCCTGGTGCTGGACAGCCATGTCGACGTGCCGGTGACCTTCGACGCCGCCGTCGATGGCGACGGCCAGGTCGATCTGCCCAAGCTGGAGCGCGGCCAAGTCGACGCCGCCGTGCTGGCGGTGTTTGTCTCGCAAGGCCCGCGTACGCCGGAAGGCTACGCCAAGGCCAAGAGCGACGCCGACGCCAAGCTGGCGGCGATCCGGGCCGTGGCTGAGCGCCACCCCGACCGCGCCGTGCTGGCGCTCAGCGCCAACGATGTCGAGGCCGCCGCCAAGGTCGGCAAGCGCGCCATCGTCGTTGGTTTCCTCAACGCCTATCCGTTCGGCGAGAGCCTGGAGCCGATCGACGCCTACTACCGCGCCGGGGTCCGCAGCTTCGGCTTCGTCCATGCCGGCAACAACGCCTATGCCGACTCCTCGCGGCCCAGCGGCGGGACCAAGACGGAGTGGAACGGCCTCTCGCCCCTGGGCAAGGCCGCCGTCGGTAAGCTCAACGACCTGGGCGTGATCATCGACGTTTCGCAGCTGACGCCGGACGGCGTCTTCCAGACCCTGAAGCTGAGCCGCGCGCCGGTCGTCGCCAGTCACTCCGGCGTCCGGGGCGTGGTCGACGCGCCGCGCAACCTGTCGGACGCGGAGCTGGACGCGATCAAGGCCAATGGCGGCGTGGTCCAGGTGGTCGCCTTCGGGCCTTACCTCGTGAACCCCGGCCCCGACTTCGCCGCCAAGGTCGCACCGATCCGCGCGCAGTTTGGCCTGCCCGCCGCCTTCGCCAAGCCGGCGGACGGGACCGAGGCGCTCTCGCCCGCCCAGCGGACGGACTATAGCCACGCGGTCAACGCGCTGCTGCCCAAGGCAACGGTGAAGGACTTCGTGGACTCGATCGACTACGCGGTGAAGCGGATCGGCGTCGACCATGTCGGCATCGCCTCGGACTTCAACCACGGCGGCGGCGTCGTCGGCTGGGCCAACGAGGGCGAGGCCGCGAACGTCACCGCCGAACTGGTCCGCCACGGCTATTCCGAGGCCGACATCGACAAGCTGTGGGGCGGCAACTGGCTGCGCGTCTTCCGCAAGGTCGAGGCCGCCCGCCGATAGGTCAGTGCCAGCGGGCGAAGGCGGCGAGGATGACGGTCACCGTGATCGCGCCGCCGATCCGCGTGGCGATCTGGGCGAACGGCATCAGCTGCATGCGATTGGCCGCCGTCAGGATCGCCACGTCGCCCGTGCCGCCCTGGCCCGAATGGGTGGCGTTCACGATGGCTGCCTCGATCGGATGGAGGCCCACCCAGCGCGAGGTGACGAAACCCGTGGCGATCAGCGAGACGACCGTGACGAAGATCGTCACCAAGGTCGGCAGGTTGAACGCCTCCATCAGCTTCTCCCACGGCGTCTTGGCCACGCCGATGGCGAACAGCAGCGGATAGGTCACGCAAACCTGGAAGAAGCGGTAGTTGGCATAGGCCCCCTGCTCCAGCGATGGCGGCGCCAGGCGGGCCACCTTGATCAGCACCGCCAGGCCCAGCATCACCACCGGCCCCGGCCAGTGGAACAGGCTCTGGGTCAGGCCGCCCAGCAGATACAGCACCGCCACCATCAGCAGGGCCGCGCCCAGGGTCTGGGGCGAGGACGCGCCGCCGACCGAAGCGTGGGCGGCCGGAGACACGGTCTCCTCGCCCGGCTGCAGGCGGCCTTCGCCGGTCAGCTTCGGGTAGCGACGCCCCAGGAAGTTGAGACCACCCGACAGGATGATCGCGCTGAGACTGCCCAGCATGACCGGCGGCAAGACCTCGGCGAAGGCCTCGCCCTGCGGCTGGCCCGAGAAGTGGGCGTAGCCGATCGACAGCGGGATCGCCCCCTCGCCCACCCCGCCGGCCATGATCGGCGCGACGATCTTGAACAGGGTGTGCTTGAAGCCCAGGCCTAGCGCCACACCGGTCGAGCAGCCGACCACGAAGGCGACGATCGAGCCCAGGATCAGCGGGATGAAGATCTTGCCAAAGCCCGTGATCAGAGACTTGCGGTCCATCCCCAGGATGCTGCCGACCACGATCGACGCGATGAACAGGTAGAGGAAGTTGGAGCTCTCGGTGAAGTCCGAGATCGACTTGACCAGCACCTCCGGCAGCAGGCCGGCATATTCCAGATAGGACGGCGCGAAGGTGGCGAAGATGGCCGCGAAGCCCAGGCGGTTGAGGATCGGGATCCGCTTGCCGATCTCCGCGCACAGGAAGCCACCGGTGATTAGGAAGGCGATGTTGGCCAGGATGTCGGACGGCGCCTTACCCATGACGACATAGGCGGCCGCCAGGCCCATGACGATCACCAACAACGGCACGGGCGCGACGCCCAGGCGCATCTCCATCAGCGCCCACCAGCGGGTCAGGATCGGCCCAGGCGTGGTGTCTTCGACGGTGCTCATGCGCGCCTCGGAATGATCGGCAGCACGACGTGCGAGGGTCGGGCGGCGTCAACGTGGATGGTGTTGCGGGCGACCTGGCGGGTCAGCCCCACGCCTTCGGGCGCGCCGGTATTGGGATTGACGTCGAACTTGGGGAAGTTGCTGGACGACACATCCAGCCGAATCCGATGGCCCTTCTTGAACAGGTTCGAGGTCGGAAAGGCCTCGACCTTGATCCTGTAGACCTGGCCCGGCGTCATCAGCTCGGGCTTCTCCCAGCTGTCGCGATAGCGGCAGCGCAGGATGCCGTCGGTCAGGTTCAGGGCGTAGCCGGCGGGATAGTCCTCGCTGGGCGGATAGAGGTCGATCAGCTTGACGACGAAGTCGGTGTCGACCGCGTCGGACGAGATCCACAGCTCAGCGGTGATCGCGCCGGTGACTTCGACATCTTCCGTCAGGGGCTCGGTCTGGAAGACCAGCACGTCGGGCCGCGCCTCCAGCGGCAGGAGCGGTTCGCGGGCGCCGTAGAGTTCGGGCGTTTCGCGCTGATCGAAACCGCCGGGCCGCATCAGCGGCTCGCCCGAGGTCACCGCGCCGCCGATGGTCGGGACCGGGTCGGACGGATCGAAAGCATAGGTGAGCGGCGTAGCGTCCGCGGCGGACTTCTTGGTCCGCAGGCCGCCGTCGGCGCCGAGATAGAAGGCCGTCTCGCGACGATCCGGGATCGGCCACGCCGTCTCGCTGCGCCAGGCGCCGCCGTGGTTCAGGCGGCCTTCGGGCGTCTTGCGGCCATCACCACCGCCCATGATGAACAGGCGCACCGGCGGCTCGGCGGCCTTGGCCGGCAGGTCCTTCAGGTGGCGGTCGAACCACTTCAGCCGCTGGGTGAAGAACTCGCCGCCGCCATCGGCGTCGATGGTCGAGGCCGGGCCGAACTCGACATCTCCGGAGTAAGAGGTCGAGCGAGCCCCGTGGGTCCAGGGGCCCATGATCAGGCGCTGCGAGCGGCCCGCCTTGTTCAAGCCGACATAGTTGTCGGTCGCCGTGCGCGAATAGACATCGTACCAGCCCGACATATGGACCATGTCGACCTTCGGGAAGGTCGGGTAGTAGCCCTCGGCATAGATCCCGGCCTGCTTCCAGAAGCCGTCGAAGTTTCCGTGCTCCCACTGCTCGTAGACATAGGCCTCGTAGTCGGGCTGCAGGCTGATCGGCGTGTGGCCGCGCTTCCACGGCATGCTGGCGAACCAGGCCTTGAGGTCGACGGTCTTCAGCGCCGCCAGCAAGCGCGGATCGTTCTGCGCGGCCTTGCTCTCCAGGCCCAGATTGTAGGCCCAGGTCACCTGCTTCAGCTCGAACGCCCCGCCCTGGCGGATGCCGCCCTGATAGGCGTTGGAGAAGCCGCCGCAGTCCAGGAACATCGCCTTCAGGCCCGGCGCGTTTAGGCAGCCCAATGCCATCTGCGTATGGGCGGCGTAGGACAGGCCCATCGTGCCGATCTTGCCGTCGCTCCACGGCTGGCGGACGATCCAGGCGCAGGTGTCGTAGCCGTCCGCGCCCTCGCTCAGATACTTGATGAACTCGCCTTCGGAGTCGTAGCGACCCCGGCAGTCCTGGAAGATCACCACATAACCCTGGGACACGTAGATCCGGGCCACGTCGGCGCGGCTCCTGGGCGAGCGGTCGGTGGCGGTGATGTCGCGGAAGCTGGCGACGTTCCGGCCGTACGGCGTGCGCTCCATGATCACCGGGAAGCGGCCGGCGACGGCCTTGCCGCCTCTGGCGGGCCGGTAGATGTCGGTGGCCAGCCGCACGCCGTCACGCGTCTTCACGCCGACATTGCTCTCCAGGACCATGTCATAGGGCTCGGCGGAAGCCGCCAGGGTCCGGCTGGACCCGAGCAGCCCGAGGAAGGCCGCCGCGCCCCCGAAGGCGCGGCGGGTGATCGGCGAGGTCGCCATGAACGCGAACTCCGACCTAGAACGACTTGCCGAAGCGGACGTAATAATACCGCCCCATGACGTCGTAGGTGTAGATGTCGAAGTTGATCGGCGCGTTGGCGTAGGACAGCGGCGGCTGGGTGTCGAAGACGTTGTTGACGCCCACGGTCACATTGGCCCGCACCTTCTCGAACGCCTTCTCCAGCTGCAGATCCTGGTAGGTCACCGCCTTGACGCGGTCGCCCTTGACCGGGGTCGTCGGCAGGGCCGGCGCGGCGCCGTCCTTGGTCGAGCCGATATAACGACCGCGCCACATCACCGCCCAGTCATCGTTCGACCAGCGCAGCGAGGCCAGGCCCTTCCAGCGCGGATAGGTCGCCCGCGCCGTGGCCGGCGTGGTGCCGCCGGTCGAGGTGCCGACCGCATGGGTGATGATCGGATCGCCGCCGGCCGGGTTGGGCGAGGTGACGTCGAACTTCTGCAGGCGCGTGCCCTGCACCGAGCCCTCGATCAGGCCGATGTCGGTGTTGCGACGGTAACGTACCGCCACGTCGTAGCCGGCCGTCTTGATCTGATTGAGGTTCATGAACGACGAGCTGAAGTTCAGCACCTGGCCGGTAGCCGCATCGCGGGTCAGCTGGTCGCAGAACGCCCCGGCCTGGGTGGCGCACAGTTGCAAGGCGTTAGCCACCGACGGCGTCGAGATGGCGTTCTTGATGGTGACCTCATAACCATCCAGCGTCAGCGACAGACCCGGCGCGAAGGCCGGTTGCAGAGCGACGCCGTAGCTCAGGGTCTTGGCCGTCTCGGGATCGAGCTTGCCGTTGCCCGACACCGTCAGCGGCAGCAGGCCGCCGTTGTACGAGCTCTGGTTATAGGTCGACGGCACGCCCGCGCAGCCGGGGAGATTAGGGTGCGCGGCCGCGCCGCCGTTGCAGGGGTCGGTATTACTGCCCGCGAGGTTGGACTGACGCGAGCCGGTGTAGAGCTCGATCAGCGAGGGGGCGCGGAAGCCTTGCGACCACGTGCCTCGGAAGAGGACGCCATCGACGGGCCGGTAGCCGACGCCGACCTTGGAGGTCAGTTTGGAACCGGCGGTGTTGTAGTCCGAATAGCGGGTGGCGACGTCCAGCTCGAGCTTCTTGACCATCGGCAGGTCGGCCAGGATCGGCGCGGTGAACTCAAGGAACGCTTCCTTGACGTCGTACGAGCCGTTGGCGGTCGGCGTGCGCATGACGTTGGTGGTGGTCGCCGTGGTCGCCGGCAGCGGCAGCGCGCCGGTCCCGGTCGAGACGGTGTTCACATAGGCGTCCGGATGATCCTCGCCGACGTTCTTGCGCCACTCGAAACCGAAGGCCATGGCCAGCGGCCCGCCCGGCAGCTGCATCAGCTCGCCGTTCACGTCGAAGGTCAGGTCGTAGAGCTTGGTCTGGTTGGTCTCGCGGGCGGTCGAGTTGATGTAGGCCGCCTGCTGCGGGGTCATCTGGCCGAAGATGTTGATCGGCACGCAGCCGGCTTGCGCGGCGCAGACCGACGGGGCCGACAGACCCAGCGCCAGGTGCTCCAGGTCGATGCCGCCGGGCGAGGAGAACTTCATCTGGTTCTGCGCGGCCGAGCCGAACAGCGACCAGTTCCAGTTGCGCGAGAAGAGGTCGGCATCCCCGGCCAGCTCGCCTGACACGCGGTAGGTGTCGACCTGCTGGTTGCTGATCCGGTAGCCGACCGGGGTCGTGAAGATCTGGATGTTCCAGGCCTGGTTGGCCGCGAAACCGACGCCGAACGGGTTGTACTGCTGGTTGGGCGCGATCGCGAAGCCGCGATAGGTGCCCGAGGTCCCGCCGATCGACAGGTTGGTCGGCGAGAAGATCTGCTGGCTGCTGCGGCGGTTCCACAGCACGTCCAGGGTCAGCTTGACGTGGTCGGTCAGATCCTGGTCGACGCGAGCGAAGATGCCGTACCGCTCGCTGGGGCCGACGGCGTAAATGCCCTGGGCCATGGTGTTGTAGTAGTCATCCGGCAGGCTGGCGCGGTGATAGCTGCCGATGCCCGTGGCCGTGGTCACCCCGACGTTCTGGGTCAGGGGCGAGGCCGCCGTCGAGAAGCCCGGCAGGATGTACAGACCGCGCGGGCTGGACGGCGCGGCGCTCAGGTTGTTCGGGCCGGCCGTCAGCGACACCTGGGTGAGGTCGCGGTCCTTGGTCTCGACCGGATCCTCGTTGACGTAGCTGAGCGAGACGAAGACCGAGCCGCGCTCGAACTTCTTGCCCCAGTTGGTCTGCAGGCTGAACGACTCGCCGTCGCCGCGCGAGGAGACGCCGTATTTGCTCTCGACCTGGAAGCCGTCGAGGTTGCGCTTGGTCTTCAGGTTGACGACCCCGGCGATGGCGTCGGCGCCGTAGATGGCCGAGGCGCCGTCCTGCAGCACCTCCATGCTGCCGATCATGCCGATCGGCACGGTGTTCAGGTCGACGAAGTCGCGGATGCCGCGCGCGCCGACCCCGTCCACCCAGCGGTGACCATCGACCAGCACCAGGGTGCGGTCGGCCGCGCCGTCGGTGTTGGCCAGGTAACGCAGGCTGATCGAGCTGCCGCCGTACGAGGTGCCTTGCGTGCCGTTGGAATTGTAGCTGACGCCGGCGCTGGGCAGCTTCTGCAGCAGTTCGCCGACCGAAGCGACGGCCGCCCGCTGCAGGTCCTCCTCGGTGATGCTGGTCAGCTGGCCGACCGAGTCGGCGTCGCGGCGGCGGGTCTTCGAACCCGTGACGATCACCGCGTCGAGCGTCGTGGCTTCGACGCCCTGCCCCGCTGGCGCGGTCTGGGCGAACGCTTCGCCCGCACCGAACACCAGAGCCAGAGCCGAAACGCTCACGAAAGCAGACTGAATTCTGGTCACCGGAGATCCCCCTCCTGACCGGCGTTTGCGCCGGCTGCATTACGCGGCTCCCCGCCGCTTATCTGGAGGCTAGGGTCGGTTACCTGTCATGAGACTGTCGCGAGACGCATCACGGACACGGCGGTAGTCATCCACGTGGTTGGGGCCCAGGGCCTCGCGCCATTCGGCGACCAGGCGCTTGCGGCGCATCTGGTCCAGATTGGCCAGCAAGGCCGGCCCGACCTCGATCGGACGAGCCGAAGCTTGAGGCGCGCGCCCTGCCCCGCCGGCGATGTCGGTGCGCACCGGGGCCATGCTGGTGTCAGCCAGCAGCTTCTGCCCCTTCAGCGACAGCAGGAAATCCAGGAACAGCTTGGCGGCGTTGGGACGGCGCGCCTGGGCCGAGATGAAGGCGATCCGCGACATCACCAGGGTGTAGTCGCTGGGGAAGATCACCCCGAGGTTCGGGTTCGCCCGCTGGTGCTGCAGGGCGTAGGAGCCGATCACGTTGTAGCCGAACACGATCTGCTGGTCGGACATCGCCTCCAGCAAGGTCGCCGTCGACTCGTAGAGGTGCGGCTTGGTCGTCCCGATCGCCCGCGTCAGGGCCTGGGTGTCGGCCCAGGCCAGCCGATCCTGCGAATAGTAGAGGAAGCCCACGCCGGAGCGGCTGTTGTCGAACAGGCCCACCGAGCCCTTCAGCGCGCCGGCCTCCAGCATCTGACGCAGGGCGGCGTGGCTCCTGGGCGCCTGGTCATCGGGCAGCTTGCGGCGGTCGTAGACGAAGACGATCGGCTCGGCCGTGACGCCAAAGCCCTGGCTTTTCCAGATTGTCCAGCGCGGCAGCATCGCCCGCGCCGGGGTGTCGAAAGTTTGAGCGTAGCCGTCGTTGATCAACTTGATCTGCAGGTCCATCGCCGAACTCCAGACAAGGTCGGCGCTGGGCAGGCCCGCGCGGCGCTCGGCCAGATAGCGCTGATAAAGCTCGGCCGAGTTCTGCCGCTGGAAGTCGATATGGACCTTGGGGTGGTCGGCGTGGAAGGCGGCCAGGACGGGACCGATCTCGGCGTCGCCGGTGTTGGCGTAGACGGTCACGCCCCCTTCCCGCTGGGCCGCGCGCAGACGCGCGGCGCGCTCAAGCCCGCCCAGGATCGGCGCGCCGGTTTGTCCGCAACCGGCCAGCAGACCGGCCGCCGGCGCGAGGAGAAGCTGTCGTCGAAGCATGGCCGCCCTGTTCACTTCGAACGACGTTGCATGATAGGGGCGGAGTCGTCCAACCCCGGAACCCCACCGCATGCGGCTGCTGTTCGTGGAGGACGACGAAGCGTTGGGACGCGGCGTCGTGGCCTTCCTCAGGTCCGAGAACTTCACGGTCGACTGGGTCACCGACGGCGAAACCGCGCTTGAGCAACTGGCCGAGCCCTACTCCGTCATCGTGCTGGACTTGGGTCTGCCCGACATCGGCGGGCTGGAGGTCCTGGTGCGCCTGCGCCGGGCCGGCAACCGCACGCCACTGCTGATCCTGACCGCCCGCGACGCCCTGAAGGACCGGGTCAGCGGCCTGGATCTCGGGGCCGACGACTACATGCTCAAGCCCTTCGAGCCGGAAGAGCTGGCAGCCCGTGTGCGCGCCCTGGCCCGCAGGCGCGGCGGCGATCCCTCGCCCACGCTGTCGGTCGGCAGCCTGACCATCGACCGCAACGGCGCCCGCGCCTATGTCGACGGCCGCGACCTGGAGCTGCGTCGGCGCGAGCACACGGTACTGCTCGTTTTGGCCGCCAACGCCGGCAAGATCGTGACCCGCCAGCGCCTGATCGGCGAGGTGTTCGGCCACGACGACGAGGCCGGCCCCAACGCCCTGGACGTCTATGTCGGCCGCGTCCGTCGCAAGCTGGAGCCTAACGGCCCTCGCATCACCACCTTGCGCGGCCAGGGATACCTGCTCGAGCCCTGATGGTCCGGATCCAGTCCCTCACCGCCCGCCTGCTGGTCGCCCTCGTGGCGCCCCTGATCGTGTCGGCGGTGCTGATCGGGATCGGCGACGCCTGGGTCACGCAACGGGTCGTGGACTACACCTCCGACCGCCTACTGGCCGCCTCGGTGCGCGCCATCGCCGAGTCCGTGACGCTCGAGACCGATCATGTCGAGGTCGACCTGCCACCCTGGGCTTTTGGCCTGCTCGACAGCCCCCAGCGCGACAGCGTGTTCTACAACGTGCGCCAGTCCGGCCGCGCGCTGACCGGCTATGACGACCTTCCCGACTTCGACACCGAGGCGATCGCCGCCAATGGCGAGCCGGTGTTCCGGACCCTGGTCTATCAGGACCGCCGCGTGCGCCAGTCCGCCGCCAGCCTGCGCGTCCCCGGCGCGCCGGCCCCGGTGGTGATCTCGGTGGCCCAGACGCTGGAATCGCGCGCCGCCGTCCGCAACTCGCTGATGACCACGGTCGGCGCCATCGAGGTCGGTCTCGTCGGCTTGGTGGCCCTGCTGATCTGGCCAGCCGCCACCTGGAGCCTGAAGCCCCTGGATGGCCTGCGCCGGCGTCTGGCCGAGCGCTCCGACGCCCGCGATCCGGACTTTGCGCCCGTCGCTGTCGGCGACGTACCGCGCGAACTCCAGCCCGTCGTCGTAGCCTTCAACAGTCTGCTGGGCCAGCTGGAGCGATCCGTCGACGGCGTGCGCCGCTTCACGGCCGACGCCTCGCACCAGATCCGCACGCCGCTGGCGATCGTGAAGACCCACCTGGCGGTCCTGGCCAAGGGCAAACGCTCGACCGCCGACCAGGCCTCGCTGACCGACGCCCTCGAAGCTGTCGACCGCTTGCAGCGGCTGATCGAACAGCTGCTGGCCCTCGCCCGCGCTGAGGCCTTGGAGACCGACGGCCTGCAGGACGCAGATCTGGTCGCCTGCGCGCGCAGCCTTGTTGATCGCTGGAGCGCTCGCGCGGCCACGGACGGCGCTCGCCTGACCCTGCGCATCGAAACCACATCCGCGCCTGTCGCCCTGGCCGCGCCGCTGGTCGACCAGATCCTTGAGAACCTCCTCGACAATGCGCTGCGCTATGGCGGACGCGCCATCACGGTCGGCGTCGGCCAGGATGGCGACCGCTCCGTACTGTGGGTCGCGGACGACGGACCGGGCTTGCCGGACAAGCTGAAGCAACGCCCCTTCGAACGCTTCGTGCGCGGCCCGCAGACATCCGGACAGGGCAGCGGCCTTGGCCTCTCCATCGTCAAGGCGCTGGCCGCCCGCGCCGGGGGAACGGCCGTCCTCGAAGAGCTTGCCGAAGGCGGTTTGAACGTTCGCGTCTGCTTCCCGCAAGCTATGCGTTAAGGCCGCGTCGGCGCCTCGTGTTCGAACCACTGGGTCGGCAGCGCCCGCTTGACCGGCCAGACCTCGTCCAGGGTCGCGGCCTCGTAGAGGCGGCCGTTCTTCATCACCTGGCCCAGTTTCTCGACATTGGCGATGTCGGCCAGCGGGTCGGCGTCGAAGATCAGCAGGTCGGCGAACTTGCCGGGCTCCAGGCTACCGATGTCGTGGGTGCGCCCGATGGCCTCGGCCGAGCCCATGGTCGCCGCGCGGATGGTCTCCAGCGGCGTTGCCCCGCCCGAGGCGAAGAGCTGCATCTCCCAGGCAAAGCCCAGCCCTTGCACCTCGCTGTGGCTGCCCAAGCCCACCACGCCGCCGGCGCGCTGGATGGCCAGGGCGTCCTTGGCGAAGCTGGCGTAGGACATGTTCTCCGGCGGCGTCCAATGGCGGTCGCCCAGCTTGGACGCGAGGATGCCCGGCGGCATGAAGCGCTTGAGGCGCGGCTCGTCCTGCGGCCGGCGAGTGATGATCAGGTCGAACAGGGGCGGCTCGCCGCCGTAGAGCACGTTCAGAGTCGGCACCAGGCTGGTGCGCGACTGGGCGAACAGCTGCACCACGTCCTCGCGCAGCGGCGACACCGGCAAGGCGTGCTCGTTGCCCGAGAAGCCGTCCAGGGCGTGGGTCAGGTTGAGGTTCAGGTCCGACGCGCCTTCGGTGGTCGGCATCATGCCCAGGGCCTTGGCGGCCTCGACCATGTACTGCCGCTGGGCCCGGTCGCCGACCATGTACGACTTGATGTTCTGCGTCCGGTATTCGTCGCGATAGCGCTTGAGGACGTCTTCCGCCTGCGCCTGGCTGTCGATGTGGCTGGCCGTGAAGACGCCCGGCCCGGTAGAGTAGAGGCGCGGGGCCAGGGTCAGGCCGGCGTCGGCCATGTCCTGATAGACGAACTGGTCATTGGTGAAGGTCTGCGGGTCCAGGCTGCTGGTGATGCCGAACGACAGACTGACCAGGAACGACCAAGGCTGCGGGTCCTGGACTTGGCGGCGGATGTCGAACCAGTGGGCGTGGGCGTCGATGAAGCCCGGGGTGATCACCTTGCCGGTGACGTCGCGAACCACCGCCCCCTTGGGCAGCGGCGCGGCGCCAGCCTTACCGACCGAGATGATTCGGCCGTTCGAGACGACGACGTCGGCGTTCGGGATCACCTCGTCGCCGCGCATAGTGACGACCGTGGCGCCGTGCAGGACGATCGCGCCCTCGGGGACGTCGCGGGCGACCTCGACCTTGGCGTTGACCGCCACCGCCTTGGCCTCGCTGGCGCCGGGCGTGGCGCGGTCGATGTCGGCCAGCGCGATCTTGCGCAGAGTCGAGCCGACCGACCAGACGATCGACTTGCCGCCCTCGGCCCAGTCGAAGAAGTCCGCGCCGATCTTGGTGAGCTTCACGACGCCGGACGTCGCCGTCTCCAGATTGACCTCGGGCGTCTTGCCCTCGGCGGCGGCCGGGACGTCGACCAGGAAGAGCTCGGCCGCCGTGCGGAGGATGGCCTTGTCTCCGGCGGGATTGAGCTTCACGTCCTCCACTGGGGTCTGGACGCCGACATACTGCGACCAGGCGCGGGCCTTGCCGAGGAACTCGGCCTTCGGCTTCTCATCGCCCTCGAGCGGCACGGACTGGACCGCGCCCGCATAGAACCCCACGCGCTTGGGATCGGCCTCAAACGACAGCAGCCGGGCCGACGAGGTGTGGGCGACCAGCGCCTGCGCGCCACCGGCGGCCGGCAGGCGGACGATGTCGGTCGGCCAGTCAGGCGAGGCTTCGCTGGCGCGGCGCAGGCGGTCATACTGGCTGGACTTCAGGGCCACGACCCTCGCGCCGTCCGGCGAGAAGGTCGGCTCGGTGTAGAAGGCGCCGTCTTCTGTCAGGCGCACGGCCTTGCCGCCCGTGGCGGGCATCCGCCAGATCGCCCCGCCCTCGCGCGGGTCCCAGGTGACGAAGACCAGCGCCTTGCCGTCCGGCGACCAGCGCGGCTGGAAGGTCTGGTCCGGCGCGCCCTTGACCTTCGTCGGTTTGGAGCCGGGCTTCAGGTCCTGGACGTAGAGACCGCCCAGGGCGGTGAAGGCGAAGCGCTGGCCGTTCGGCGACACGCTGGGAGCCTGGATCAGGCGAGCGCGGACCGGGCCGGTTTCCTCGACCTGGCTGACGCGGGTCAGGGGGCCAAGGTCGACCTTGGCGTGGACCGTGAACGGGATCGGCGTCACCGCGCCGGTGGCGACCTCGATGCGCCGCAGCTTGCCGTCGACGCTTGCAATCACGGCCTTGTCGTCGGCGGAGAAGGTGAAGCGCGGCGTCAGGCCGGCGTAATAGCCCTGCTCCTGGCCGTCATGGTCGATCGGGAAGGCCAGCCAGCGGTCGGCGCCGGTGGCCAGTTCGCGCAGGCGCAGGCCGGTCTGGTTCTTCCAGCGGCTGGCATAGGCGATGAAACGGCCGTCGTGCGACAAGGCCGGGCTCATGGCGCCGCCCTGTCCCTGGATGATCACGTCCTCGACGTCGGTCGTCAGATCGCGGCGGGCGATGGACCAGTTCGGCGGGGCCTTCTCGGTCCAGGTGTGGCCGGTCTTGCGAGCATAGTAGGCGTAGCGGCCGTCGGCCGTGATCGCCGCGCCCATGGCGTTGATGCGATTGTCCCAGTCCTCGCCGTTCGGCTGCGCCTTCACGACGACCTTGCCCTCGGAGCCATCCACCGGGAAGCGCCACAGCTCGAAGGCCAGCACCGGGTGCTTCATGCGCGAGACGTAGACTGCCGAACCATCCGGGGCCCAGACGGGCGTGGCGAAGACGGTCAGCTTGTCCTCGCGGCTGACCTGGCGGGGGTTGGAGCCGTCGGCGGCCGCGAGCCACAGGTTGGTCACGCCCGAGCGGTCGCTGACGAAGGCGATCGACTTGCCGTCCGGCGAGAAGACCGGCGCGGTCTCGAAGGCCTGACCGGTCAGCACCGGCCGCGCGTCTCCGCCCTTGGCATCGACCGCGTAGATGTCGCCCAGCAGATTGAAGATGATCGTCTTGCCGTCGGGCGAGACGTCCGGCTGCATCCAGGTGGCTTCCTGGAGCGTGAGGTCCAGCGTCCGGGCCGGCTTCAGGCTAAGGCCGTCGGCTGCGGCGACGCTGGCCGAGGCCAGCATCGTCGCCGCCAGGAGGACGCGGCGAACCGCTTTCGAAGTGTTCGGAAGGGTCCGCCGCATTCTACTCAAGCTCTTAGAAGGTCACGTCCACGCGCACGCCGGCCGTGCGCGGACGCACGATCGAATAGGCCGGAGCGGCCTGGTCCGTGAACGGGGCGTTGAGGATGCCATATTCGTTGGTGAAGTTGTTGACGAAGCCCAGCACCCGAACCTTGTCGGTCGGAGCGATCGAGGCCCGCAGGTCGAAGATGTTGAAGTTGCCGCGGGTGTTCGGGTTGCCGAACGCCACCGGGGCCTTGCTCAGATAGCGATGCGCCACCTCGAAGGTCGGGGCCAGGTTCACTTCCGGGAACGCGAACGACAGGGTGTTCGAGGTCGACCACTTGGACGAGCCCGGCAGGGTCGTGCCTGCCGCGTAGCCGCCGCCGACCGCGAAGCTGTCTGGCAGCATCGTCGTCAGCTTGGCTTCCTGATAGGTCGTGCTGTTGCTGAAGGTGATGTGCTGGCTGACCTTGAACTGGCCAGCGAACTCGACGCCGTCGACCTTGGCCGAGCCGGCGTTGGTCACGTACGAGTAGAAGTACGGCGCGGCCGTGAACAGGCGGGCCTGAATGTCTTTCCACTTCAGATGGAAGACCGAGATGTCCAGCGACAGGCGGTTCTCCAGCAGGGTGGTCTTCAGGCCGGCCTCGTAGTTGTCGACCGTGTCGCTGCCGTAGCTGGTCGGGATGCCCGCCAGGATGGCCGCGTTCGGGTTCGGACCGCCGACGCGGAAGCCGCGCGAATAGGTGGCGTAGGCCATGACGCCCTTTTCCGGGCGGAAGGCCAGGGTCACCTTCGGCGTGAAGCCGTTCTCCTTCTGGCCGGTGCCGAACGACGAGGCCTTGGGCGAGAAGCTGCCCGCGCCCAGGCTGCCGGCGGCGTTGGTGATCTCGGCGGTGTTCTTGGTGTCGTAGTAACGGCCGCCCACCGTGAGCTCCCACTGCGGGGTGAACTTGTAGGAGACCTCGCCGAAGATCCCGAAGTCCTTGTTCAGGGTGTCGGAGATGTAGCCGTAGATCGCGTCGCCGGGGGCCAGGATCGCGCCGCTGTAGCCGCCGAAGTCACCCGGGTGGGCGTTGATGTAGGCCGCCGCGCCGGGCTGGTAGATGCGGTCGGCGCTGGACTTCTTGGCGCGCATGTAGCTGGCGCCGATCAGCCACTTCAGGCGGTCGTCCTCCTTGGAGGCCAGGCGGCCTTCCAGGGTGTCGATATCGGCCTTGGCCGCGCCGATGCTGTAGGCCGAGGCCGCGCCGGTCGTGACGCCGGTCACATAGGGGTACGGATAGGAATAGGTCGTGGTGTTGGTCTTGTGGTTGGTCGAGCCGATCACCGTCAGGTCCGCGAAGCCGACGTCCTGGTCCAGGCGCAGGCTGTTGAGCCAGAAGTCGGTCTCCTGCGGCTCGGCGCGCGGGGTGTTCCGGACGTAGTCGTGCGAGAGGTAGGTCTGGTCGTCCAGCAGGCTGTCCTGATAGGCCGACAGGAAGGTCAGCTTGGTCCCGTTGCCCGGATCAAACACCAGCGAGCCGCGCACGCCGCGGGTGCGGAAGTCGTTGACCCCGTCCTTCTTCACACCCGGATTGTCCAGGAAGCCGGCGTCGAAGCGTTGCAGCGCGACGACCCGCAGGCCCAGCTTGTCCGTGACGATCGGGATGTTGACCATCGCCTTGGCGGCGTAGTTGGCCTGGCCCGCGTTCTTGGTCGTCCCCAGCAAGCCCGAGGCGGCGGCCTCGTACTTGCTGACATTGGCCGTCTTGGCCACGTAGTTGACCAGGCCGCCCAGGGTCGAGGAGCCGAACAGCGTGCCTTGCGGGCCGCGCAGCACTTCGACGCGCTCCAGGTCGAATGTGTCGACGTCGGGGATGCCGATCGGGAAGCCCGGTTCCACCACCACCACTTCGTTCAGATAGTAGCCCGTCGTGGTCTGGCCCTGCTCGTGATAGGTCGTCGCGGAAATGCCGCGCACGACCACTTCCGAAATGCCGGGCTGGTAGTCGTTGAAGGTCACGCCCGGCAGGCGGACGATGTAGTCGGCCAGGCTGTTGGCGTTGACCTTCTGCAGGTCAGCGCCGCTGACCGCGCTGATCGGCATGGCGACATCGCGCACGCTCTCGCTGCGCTTGGTGGCGGTGACGATCAGGGCGTCCAGCTCGGTCGTCGGCTGCGCCGTGGTCTGGGCGCTGGCCGCCGTGCCTAGCGACAGCCCCGCCGCGACGATGCAGGCCGACAGCGACGCCGCGCCCATCAGTTTGGTCTTGCGCATATCTCGATCCCCTTATTCGGGGTCGACGGCGAGATGACCGACGCCCCTGTTCAAACCCCTCACAAACCCCACGGACGTCGGCGGTCGGCTCGCTGGCTTCGCGATGCTCGGCGACCGGTCACAACATCCGTGAGACTGAGGCTTGTCCTTTCGTGGCGGAGCAAAAACATCCAAAAACGGCAGGCCGAGGGGACCAAGCCGTTGCCAACTGGACCCCTGGCCGGACAGGGATTGGATGTTCCGGCCCCTGAGCGAAGCGCTCAGGCTGGCCCGACTGATAGACACGACGAGGGGTCCATGATCGATCGACGCAGCCTTATCCGCGCGGGCGCGGGCCTGATGATGCTGGCGCCGCTGCAGGCGCTGGCGGCCGAGCGCGGCCTGGACGTGGTCCTGATCAATGCGCGCGTTTGGACGCCCGGCGCTGGCGGCTCGCGCCTCTCGGCCATCGGCATCGTGGGCGAGCGGATCGCCGCCGTCGGCGCCGACCAGGTCAAGGCGCTGACGACCGGCAAGACCAAGGTCATCGACCTGAAGGGCGCGTTCGTGACGCCGGCCTTCACCGACAACCACACCCACTTCCTGATCGGCTCGACGACCCTGTCCCAGGCCGACCTGCTCAGCGCCACGGACCGCGCCGACTTCGCCGCCCGCATCGGGGCGGTGGCAAAGGCCCGGCCGGGCAAGTGGATCCTGGGCGGCTCGTGGGACGAGCAGCGCCTGGGCGGCGCCCTGCCGACCCACGAGTGGATCGACGCGGTGTCGCCAGACACCCCCGTCGCCGTGCCGCGCACGGATCTTCACCTCTACCTGCTCAACAAAGTGGCGATGAAGCTGGCGGGCGTCACCCGCGACACGCCCGATCCGCCGGGCGGCGTCATCGTCCGCGACGCCAGCGGCGAACCGACGGGCGTCGTGAAGGACAACGCCAAGACCCTGGTCGAGCGCGTCATCCCGCCGATGACCGACGCCGAGACCGACGCCATCATGCGCCAGGGCATCGCCCACGGCCTCAGCAAGGGCGTGGCCCAGATCCACAATCCGGAACTGGATTGGCGCACCTACGACTCGCTGCGCCGCCTGCGGGCCAAGGGCGAGACGGACATGCGCTTCTACGCCTTCGTTCCCCTGCCCGACTGGGAGAAGATGGCCGCCATCGTCGCCAAGGAAGGCCGCGGCGACGACTGGGTGCGCTGGGGCGGGCTGAAGGCCCTGGCCGACGGCTCGCTGGGCTCGCGCACGGCCATCTTCCACGACCACTATGACGACGCGCCCGACCAGACCGGCGTGCGGGTCACCACCTTGGCCAACCTGCGCGAATGGATCACGGCGGCCGACGCGCGAGGTCTGCACATCACCACCCACGCCATCGGCGACCAGGCCAATGACGACGTGCTGGACATCTATCGCGACGTCGAGAAGACCAACGGCGTCAAGGACCGCCGTTTCCGCATCGAGCACGCCCAGCACCTGAGCGCCGCCGCCATCCCGCGCTTCGCCCAGCAGAAGGTGATCGCCTCGGTCCAGCCCTATCACGCCATCGACGACGGCCGCTGGGCGATCAAGCGCATCGGGGCCGAGCGCCTAAAGGGCACCTATGCCTTCAAGTCGCTGATGGACGCCGGCGCCACAGTGACCTTCGGCTCGGATTGGCCGGTGGCCCCGCTGGACCCGCTGACCGGCGTCTACGGCGCAGTGACCCGCAGGACCATCGACGGGGCCAATCCCGACGGCTGGCTGCCCGAGCAGAAGGTCACTGTCGAGCAGGCCCTGACCGCCTACACGCTCAACAACGCTTTCGCCGGTTTCATGGACGACCGCACCGGCAAGATCGCGCCCGGCTACTATGCCGACCTGACGGTGATGGACGCCGACCTGACCACCATCGACCCGCTGAAGATCGAGGGCGTGAAGGTCCTGCACACCTTCGTGGGCGGCAAGGCGCGGTACTCGGCCTAGATCCCAGCCGCCTTGGCGAGGGTGAGCAGCGCCTTGCGCGACGCTTCCTCGCGCAGGCTGGCGAAGCCGATGCGCAGGCCTCGGCCGGCGCCCTCGCGGCTGGCGAACGAGCGGGACGAGGCCAGGCGCACGCCCAGCTCCGGCCCCCGCGCCTCGATCCGATCCAGGTCGCCCTCGTCCGGAAAGGTCAACCAGAAGGCGAGACCCCCGTCCGGCGTCTTGAATCGCACGCGGTCGCCGAACGCCTCGGTCGCCGCCTCGGCGAAGGCCAGTCGCCGCGCGGCATAGACCTGGGTGGCCTTGCGAGCGTGGCGGCGCAACTCGCCGCTTTCAATCAGCTCGGCGGCGGCGTCCTCGGTCAGCATGTTACCCATACCGTCGGTCAGCGACACCGTGTGCGCCACCGCGTCGATGAAGGCCTTCGGCGCGGCGATGTAGCCGATCCGCAGGGCCGGCAGCAGAAGCTTGGATAGAGACCCGGCATAGATCACGTACGACGGCGCATAGCTGGCGATCGGCAGCAGCGGCTGCGACTCGAAGTGGAACTCGTGGTCGTAGTCGTCCTCGATGATCGCGAAGTTGAACTGCCGGGCCAGCAGCAGCAGACGCAGACGCCGCTCGGGCCGCAGGGCCACGGTGGTCGGAAACTGGTGGTGCGGGGTCAGGAAAATGGCCTTCACGCCCCCTTCCCGGCATTTGCGCTCGACGTCCTCGACATCGACGCCCTGATCATCCAGACCGACAGCCTCGACCTTGGCTCCGCAGGCGCGGAAAGCGGCCACGGCAGGCTCGTAGGTCAGGGCCTCGACCAGCACCGTATCGCCCGGCGCGATCAGGGTGCGAGCGGCCAGGAAAATGGCGTTCTGACTGCCGCGTGTGATGCAGATATTCTCCGCCCCTACCGCCAGGCCGCGCTCGGTGCGCAGCATTTCGGCGATGCCCTCGCGCAAACCCGCTGAGCCACGCGGATCGCCATAAAGCATGCGGTTGTGCCGCGCCGCCCGCTGGATCGCCGAGCGATAGGCTCGTCCCAGCACGTCCTCGGGAAACAGGCGACCGTCGGGCGAGCCCTCGTCCAGGCGCATGCGCGTGTCGCTAGGCAGGGCCAGGGGGCGGGCCGGGGGCGGGTTAAAGGCGTACGCCGGAGCCTTGGCGTCGACAGCCTCGACCACGATCTCGGCCTGGGTGGCGCGGACCGGCGCCGACTTGGGCAGCACGTCCGAAACCATGGTCCCGCGCGTGCCATGCGAGGTCAGCCAGCCCTGGGCGATCAGGTCCTCATAGGCCAGCACCACGGTCTTGCGGTTGACGCCCAGCATCGTGGCCAGGCCCCGGCTGCTGGGGAGGTAGGCGCCAGACGCCAGCCGGCCGCGCTCGACCTCGTGGATCAGGCCGTGAACGATCTGCAGATACAGCGGCATGGACTTGGAGGCGTCGATCACCTCGCCCAGCGCCATGTTCCATGGTCGCGCCATTGGCCCCTCCCCATACACGAAAGTCTTCTTCTTATGGGTCCAACATGCGCCGATGCCAGCGGTACGGCAATCCACCGGCTGGACCCGTACCCCTGTCAGTCTTGGTGCTTGTTCGGCGCCAGCCCGTTCCCGATTGTGCCCAGGAAAGCAGCGTCGGCCGGGGGGTCGGCCTAGAAGACCGCGAGGCCCAAGCATGTCCGAGTCGACGCCGTCCGCCGCCCCGGATCCCTATCAGGGCGGCCTCGACGACGTGATCGACCTGATCCGCGAGTTCCCCCTCGCCTGGGTGGCCCCGCGCGACGACAACGCCGGAAAGGTCGCGACGCTGCTGCCGATGCTGGCCGACACCGACGCCCAGGGCCAGGTCGTCTCGCTGCTGGGCCACATGGCCAAGCGGAACCCCCTGTATGCCGCGCTGGAGGCCCAGCCTCATGCGGTGCTGCTGTTCACCGGCCCTCAGGCCTATGTCTCGCCCGGCCTGGTCTCGAACGGGACCTGGGCCCCGACCTGGAACTACGCCAAGGTTCGTGTCGAGGCGACGATCCGCTTCCGGCCGGACCTTGGACACGAAGCGCTCGACCGCCTCACCCGGGCTATGGACGCGCAGGACCAGACCGGCTGGAGGCCACGCGACGTGGGGCCACGCTACGAGGCCATGGAGCGCGCCATCATCGCCTTCGAAGCCAGGGTCACGGGCCTGTCATCCAAGTTCAAGCTGGGCCAGGACGAGACCGAGCAAGCGCTGAACGAAATCCTGGCCGGCCATGCCGACCCGGTCCTGACGCGGTGGATGCGCCGCATGAACGCCCACCGGCTGCCCGCCTGATAGGTCCGGGCGATACAAGCGTCTGACCTCCGCGCATCGCTGAAGCGGCGATCTCGCGATGCACGCTCGCGCCGAGCGTGGACATCAATCAATCTCATAGTTGTATTTATCGAGAATGCGTATTTATAGTGGCGCCACTTGCTGCCTTGGATGGCAATTGTTGCGAGGGAGGCCAACGTGCAACTGTCCTATAGCAAAGCCACATCCCAACCTTTTCCCAGCAGCTATCGCACGGGATGGCTTCCCGAACCCGGCAGCGCCAGTTGGGCGAAATTCCACAAACATGTCGCGGATGAGGTTCGCGCCTTTGACGGCCCGCTGGACCCGGCGGTCCAGGACCTGCTGGACTTTCTGACGACCAATCCGGTGGTTTCCTACCTGATGGCGAACGCCTGCCGGCAGAATGAAACCATGCTGAGAACGTCGAACCTGGATACGGACGGCGTCCCCATCCCCCGCATCCCCGACGCGCAGTTCTTCGCCGCCGTCTGCAACTTTCTCCTGACCTGGTGGCCGCGCTACATCGATGACGATCTGGTCGGCCTGCCGTTCTCGGGCTTCACGGTCGGGATCGACCCGACGCTGTCCGGATCGCAACTGCTGGGCCTTCCGCAGTTCAATGAAAAGATGGGGCAGGTCCTGAACCAATGGCACCAGTTCCTTGGATCCCCAGCCTCCGGCGCAGGCTTCTCCAAAGACGGTGAGCAGTGGCTGTCGCCCAAGGCCAAGGCTTCGTACCAGTTCGACCTTTGGCAGAAAGACAACGAGACCCTGCCCTATTGGAATTCCTGGAATTCCTTCTTCACGCGCAATTTCAAGGATCCGCAATCGGCTCGCCCTATCGCCGATCCTCAGTCGAACCAGACCGTCATCTGCCCGAACGACGGATCGCTGTTCCGCTGGGACTGGAATGTCGCAGCCGACAACACGTTCTGGTTCAAGGACATGAACTACTCCCTGCGCGATATCCTGAGTTCCCCGCTCCCGGAACAACAGGCGGTCATCGACCAGTTCGGCCTCGTCGACATGTTCGACGGCGGCTATATTTTCCAGACCTACCTGAACCCTTACAATTTCCATCGCTGGTGGGTGCCGGTGAACGGCAAGGTCCTGTTCGACCCGATCTGTATTCCCGGCGCCTATTTCAACAAGCTGGTCCTGCCGGATTTCGGCGGCGCGACCACGGCGTCATTGCCCTATCTGACCGAGGTGAACGCCCGCGGGCTGGTCGTCTTCGAGACCGAGGACTATGGCCGCGTATGCTGCATCCCTCTAGGCATGAGCGAAGTCTCGACGATCGCCTTCGATGAACAGATGAAGCAGGGCGCTTCGGTCACGAAGGGCCAGGAAATGGGCATGTTCAACTATGGCGGCTCGTCGTTCGCCATCATCTACGAGAACCTGCCCGACAAGCAGCTCATCTTCATGGATGCTGACGGCAAGCACTATCCGCAACGCCCGCAGACCGCGACCAGCAGCTCTGGAGCCGGCGGCAACGTGACCAACATCGGCGCGCAGATCGGCGTCTGGTACTCCCGCTAGGTATCGGAGCGCGACATGTGCACCACCATGATCTTCACCAAAGGCGCGTGCGCCGATGGCGCCATGCGTGTGACCCATTCCGACGACAATGAGCTGTCGGATCAAAGGATCATCTACGTTCCCGCACAGCATCATCCGCCGGGCGCCAAGCGCGCGGTCGTGGCCGGCGCGAACGACGCCTACCCGCGCCTGGTCACCGACCAGCGCGGGCCCAACTACGAGCTCGAGGGTTATCCGCAGACCCCGGCGATCGGCGTCATCCCCCAGGTTGCCTATACCTACGCCTATTTCGACGGCAGCTATGGGATCATGAACGAACACAATCTGATGTTCGGCGAATGCACCAACGGCGCCAAATATCAGCCGAACTACGTCTCGCAGGAGGACGCCGCGGAGCGCGGAGGACAGTGCAGGCTGTTCTACAGCGCCGAACTCTCCCGCATCGCCCTGGAGCGTTGCACCAAGGCGCGCGAAGCGGTCGAGCTGATGGGCGCGCTGATCGACGAGTACGGATACTTCTCGACCGGCGAGACCTTGCTGGTCGGCGATGAAGACGAGGCCTGGGTGTTCGAGATGTGCGCCCTGCCCGACGAGGTCAACCACTCCGCCTGGGCGGCCCAAAGGGTTCCCGACGGCCACCTGTTCGTCGCCGCCAACGAGTTTCGCATCCGCACGCTGGAGAAAGGCGATCCGGACCAGATGTGGTCGAAGCATCTGGAGCCAGGGGCCGAGAAAGCTGGCTGGTGGAAGCCTTCCGATGGACCCATCGACTGGCTGCCGACGATCAGCGACGGCGAGTACTCCCACCCTTATTATTCATTGCGCCGGGTCTGGCGGGTCTTCGATCGCGCAAATCCTGACCTTGGCCTGAGCCCCTGGGTCAACGGAGCCGGCTACACCACCGACTATCCGTTTTCCGCGCCCCCGCAGCGACCGCTCGAACGTCGCGAGATCTTCGACCTTTATCGCGATCACTACGAGGGTACGGAGTTCGATCTGACCAAGGGGACCGCGGCCGGCCCCTACGGCGATCCGCATCGCTTTATCGGGCCTTATGACGGGGCCCAGAACAACGTCTCGCACGAGACGCTGTACGGGGCGTGGGAACGCTCGATCTCCATTTTCTATCAAGGCTATCTGACCGTCTGCGAGGTCCGTCCGAATGCGCCGGACCTCACCAAGGGCGTCTGCTGGTTTGGACCCGACGTCGCCTACACGACCTGCTTCACGCCCTTCCCGGCCAAGATGCTGGATCTGCCCAAGGCCTATCAGACGGGTGATCCCCAGGTCTTCAGCCGCGACAGCGCCTGGTGGGCTTTCGACTTCGTCGCCAACTGGTCGCGGCTGAACTTCCAGCGCATGTGCAACGCCGACATCACGCCGTTGCAGGGAAGACTGGAAAAGGACGGCGAGAGCGCGCTGGCCCAATGGGACCAGGAAGCGAGCGCGTCCCTGGATCGAGAAGCCTTGACCCGCCTGGCGACGACATTTTCGTCAGCCCTGGTCCAGCAATGGTGGCGGCTGTCCGACCAGCTCATCGCAAAATACTCGGACGGTTACGTCAACGGATCGATAGGTCGCCCCCAGAACTCAGCGCCGGCGCCCTTGGGCTATCCGTCTGAATGGCTCGGGAAAACCAACTATGCGAACGGCCCGACGACCTACGACATGAAGCTGGCCCGCGCCTGAAACTTCGCCTGAGCGGCAGCGACGACGATGTGCCCCTGACGCGCGCCACGACACGCGATCTGCGCTAGCCTGGTGTCAGTATCCGAAGGGGGCGTGCTGACGGCGCATGGACAATCGCGCGGGCGAGATGATGGTGTTTGTGCGGGTGGTCGAGGCGGGCAGCTTCTCCGAGGCCGCGCGCTTGCTGCTGATGACGCCGTCGACGGTGTCGAAGCTGATCGCCCGGCTGGAGGCGCGGCTGGGCGTGCGGCTGATCGAGCGGTCGACCCGCCGCCTAGTCCTGACCGGTGAGGGCCAGTTCTACTACGAGCGCAGCCAGGCTTTGCTGGGCCAACTGGACGAGACCGAGCAGCAGATCGCCCTGGGCGGCGCCGAGGCCGAAGGTGTGATCCGCGTCACCTCGTCGGTGACTTTTGGCGTCGCGGCCTTGGAGCCGATCCTGCCGGAATTCCTGGAGACCTATCCCAGGATCGTCGTCGACCTGTCGTTGTCGGACGACGTGGTCGACCTCTATCTGGACCGCACCGACATCGCGATCCGGGTCGGCAAGCTGCAGGACTCCAACCTGATGGCCCGCAAGCTGGGCGAGACGCGTCGGCGCATCGTCGCCTCCCCAGCCTATCTGGCCAAGCACGGCACGCCGCGGACGCCCGAGGATCTGGTCGGCCACAACTGCCTGGGCTTCAATTTCCGCCGCGCCAATCCGGTCTGGCCGATGCGCGAGGGCGGGCGGATCGTCGAGCGGATGCTGAGCGGCGCCCTGCTGGCCAACAATGGTGAGACGCTACGGCGCATGGCCATGGCCGGTGTCGGGATCGCGCGCATCGCCGACTACCACCTGCGGGGTCCCATCGCGCGGGGCGAGCTGGTCGAGCTCCTGCCCGACAGCGACATCGGCGAGACCGACGAGATCCACATGCTGTTTCGCGGGGCCCAGTTCCTGCCGGCGCGGGTTCGGGCGTTCCTGGACTTCACCGCGCCGCGCATGCAGCGCTTCCTCGCCGAAGGGTGAGAAAGCGCCGCGGACGCGTCGGCTACCGCCCATGCCCCAGGACTTCCATCCGCATCACCTGCACCCCGCCCTCGGCGAGCGTCGGCAGCTTGGCGAACCAGTCCTTCACATAGGGCATGGCGTTGTGGGCCTCGAAGTCCTCCACGGTCGCGAAGACTTCGTAGAAGATGAAGTGGCCCGGCTTGGCCCGATCCTCCTGCAGGAAATAGACGAGGTTCTTGGGGTCGCCCCGGACCAGTTCCACCAGCGGCAGGGTCGCGGCGCGCAGGGCCGCTTCCTGGCCGGGCTTGGCCTGAATTTGGGCGACGATCGAATAGGCGCCGGCGGGGATCTGGTTGTAGCGGACGCCAGTCGGCTCGCGCGCCATGGCCGGGGTCGAAAGCGCGCCGGCGGCCGTCAGGGCGGTCAGCGCCAGCAGGGTCGTGATGGTCTTGCGCATCGTGATGTCTCCTCCGAGGGAATGGCCTAGCGCGTGGCGCGTTGGCGGGCGGCCAGGGTGCTGGCGAAGCGCTGCTTGACCGGGCCCAGCGCCTTGACGAACTCCAGCTGCTCGCCCTCCGGTCCCTTGCAGTAGATCAGCTCCCAGCCGTCCGACGGGGCGACGGTTACCTTGTTGGTGTTGGCGCTCTGCGGGGCGGCGCGACGCTCGGCCTCGGTGTTGACGCGGATGATGCGGTTGGCCCGCACCTGGGTCATGCCGCGACGGGCGGACTCGGCTTCCAGGTCGGTGATGAACTTGTTGAAGTCGACGTCGTCGCGCACGTGGAAGCAGATGTGCATCATCCGCGGAAACGCGGGGCTCATGTGCTGCACCGGCTCGGCGAAGGCGCGCGGCCCGCCCATCGGCTGGTCGGCGTCGCGGTATTGCAGGAGCTCGATCACCACGTTGTCGAACTGGATGAAACGAACGTCGAGCCGCTGCGCGCCGCCGCGCAGGTCTGGAACGCCGATGGTGCGCGGATTGACGCCCAGTTCGTTGGCCAGGATGTCCTGGTCGGCCAGCAGCGTGTTGTGGACGGTGTCGCCCTGGAAGTCGCCGTGGCGGAACACTTCCGTGCCGCCCAGGACCTCGGTGTAGAACTCGTAGGCCCGCTCCATGTTCTGGACGGTCAGGCCAAAGTGCTGCACGCCTTGCAGGCGAGCCCCGAGCGGGCCGGCGTTGCGGGCGGCGGGCGAGAGGCCAGGAGCGCTCTGGGCGGCGGCCGCTGAAGCGGTCATCGCCGTCCCGGCGGCGGCGGCCAGGGCCACGCCGGCGGTGCGGAGCACGTCACGACGGCCTGGATCGGCCGCGTCGGAAGTCTTCGAGTTACGCATGATCTTTCTCCTTTTTAGGCGTGCAGGAGCCCTTCGGCCGAAGCGAGCCTCGGCCGTTGAGCGACGGTTTGAGTGGAAGAGGTCGGGCTAGGCCGCGTCGGGTAGCGGAGCCGCCGGATTGACCAAGCCCGCCGCGCGGAGTTCGCGCCAGAAGTCAGCCGGAATGGTTTCGTCCAAAGCGGCGCGGTCCTCGGCGATGCGGCCAGGACGGCTGGCGCCAGGAATGACCGCCGCCACAGCCGGGTTGGCCAAAGCGAACTGCAGGCCGGCGGCCTTCATGCTGATCCCGTGACGATCGGCGATGGCCTTGATCCCGGCGACCTTGTCCAGGATGGCCGGGGTCGCCGGGGCGTATTCGAAGTTCGGACCACCGACCAGGGCGCCGGAGCTGTAGGGCCCGCCGACCACGATCCCCAGCCCGCGCTCGGCGACCTTGGCGGTCACGCGTTGCAGGGCGCGGTCGTGATCCAGCAGCGTATAGCGGCCGGCCAGCAGGAAGGCGTCAGGGCGCGGCTCGTCGAGATCCAGCAGCAGCTCGATGGGTTCGACGCGGTTGACGCCCAAGCCCCAAGCCTTGATCACGCCCTCGTCGCGCATCCGGTCCAGCGCCTTGAAGGCTCCCTTGCGGGCGCTCTCGAACAGGCTCAGCCACTCGTCGCCATAGAAGTCCTGGGCCACATCGTGGACGAAGGCGATGTCGATGTGATCGGTCTGCAGGCGCTTGAGGCTGTCCTCGATCGAGCGGTAGGTCGCGTCCTCGGAGTAGTCGTTCACGATCTTGTTCGGACGACCGTATTTGAAGACGTCGCCCTTCTCGCCCAGATCGCGGGCGCTGACGTCCTCGACCTCGTCCAAGATCACCCGGCCGACCTTGGTGCTGATCACGTACTGGTCGCGCGGCTTGTCGGCCAGGGCGCGGCCTATGCGGATCTCGGCCAGGCCCGCGCCGTAGAACGGAGCATTGTCGAAATAGCGGATGCCGTCGTCCCAGGCCGCTTCCACGGTCGCCAGGGCCTCGTCCTCGGGGATGTCGCGAAACATGTTGCCGAGCGGCGCCGCGCCGAAGCCGAGCTTGCCGGGCAGGATATCCTTGATCGTCATGGTCTTAGCTTTCCGTCTGATGTCGTGTCGGGCGGGCCGCCCGGCTCGACGTCTGGAATATTCCGCGGGCCGTTCGCCCAGTAGCCGGGCGCTGATCCCAGAACCTTGGAACCAAATTCACAGATCGGGAGGGACGGCCGGACGGCGCTCATCGGGCCGCACCTGGCGTCGACTTGGCCGCCGACTTGGTCACCGCTTCCTCGATCAGCGAGGCGACCACGCCGGGCTGTGAGACATAGACGGCGTGGCTGGCGGCGACGTCGCGCACGGTCGCCCCGGCGCGCTTGGCCATCATCCGTTGGGCGGGCGGCGGGATCATGTGGTCGTCCTTGGCGATCAGGTACCAACTGGGCTTCACGCGCCAAGCCGGGGTGGTGACCTTGCCCTCCAGGGCCTGCGCGCCCCACGGCTGCTGGGAGTCGGCCATGAACCGCGCGATCTCCGGCTTCACGTCGGCGGCGAAGGCCGCGGAGAACTTGGCGCGATCCAGCAGCAGCAGGCCGTCGACCGGCGGCAGGATGGGCAAGGCCGGCGCGCCGGGCGGCGCGCTGGCGACGATCGAGGCGACGGACTCGCCCTGGTCGGGCGCGAAGGCGGCGACATAGACCAGGGCCGAGACCTTGGGGTCCGAGCCCGCCTCGGTGATGACCACGCCGCCGTACGAATGGCCGACCAGAACCACCCTGCCCTCGGCCGCCGCGATCGCGCGCCGGGTCGCGGCGACGTCGTCGGCCAGCGAGGTGGTCGGGTTCTGGACGATGACCACCTTGTAGCCGTCTCGCCGCAGGATCCGATAGACGTCGGCCCAGCCGGAACCATCGACGAAGGCGCCGTGCACCAGGACGATCGTGCCCGGTTTGTCGCTCGGTGCGGCGACGGCCGGAGTCGCCGGCCCGACGGCGCCAGCCCCGGCGGACAGCATCATGACGAGCATCAGCCGATTGGCGGAAAGCAGACGCATCACAGGTCTCTCCTTGTGTCGCTTGCCGCAGAACCGGCGCATGCCCGTTCTTCCCGACCGCCCGGCCATGATGTCGCGGCGGCGATGGATGGAAATCTCTGATGAGGTATCGCGCGATCGCTCGAACAGGAGCCCGACGGCTAGCGTGAAGAGCGCGACCGCACGCGGACCCGCCCCCATATCCGGGCATCGATGGCATAGGCTCCTGGCCCCGCCAGCACCAAGGCGACCATGCCGCCCAGCAGCGCCAGGTCTCGCGGAAACGACATGGGTGGACTCAAGGTGATCAGCGCCAAGGCGCAGACGAACGCGCTCCAGCGTGCTCCAGCGCCCAGCGCCAGGGACACGCAGAGAACCGCTGTCAGCCACGGACCAGGTCCGCCAAGTTCCGGGATTGGATCGAAGGTCAGGGCGGCCCAGGCCAGCGACAACCGCAGCACCGCCAGACCCGCGCCAAGCAATCCGCCAGGGTAGACCGGAGCCGTGATCCTCATTCAGGAGGTCTTGAACCCTCGGCTCGCCGCTCGGAACACCCGATCTAGCGATTGCGCGATCCCCTGATCGGGGATGCCTTCCAACCCCTCACAGAACAGTGTTTCATCGATGAAGCGACCACGGGGGTGGGAATGGCGTCAGGACCTGTTCGGCTTTGGCCAGCGCTGGCGGCGCTGCTGTGGATCATGGGCGTCTGCGAGGTCGCCGCCCAGCCCTATGCGCTGTCCATGAACCAGCTGAAGCACGAGGTGTGGACGCGCGACGACGGCGCGCCATCCGTACCGCACGCCATGGCCGAAACCGCGAACGGCATGCTCTGGATCGCCAGCCGTGAAGGATTGTACCGGTTCGACGGCCTCTCGTTCGAGCCCATGGACGCGGACATCGATCGCGACAAGTACGGCCAACCCCGGAAGCTGCAGGTCGGACGCGATGGGACGATCTGGGTCTGGTATTCGAAGGGGTGGCTGGGCCTGTTCCGCCAGGGCCGCCTCCAGCTCGTCGAGGCCCCGAAATACTCGGGCGAAGTCATCACCTTCACCCTGACCCGAGACGGCGCGCTGTGGGTCGGCATCGCGCAGATCGGCCAGCCGTTCCTGCGGTACCAGAACGGGCGGTGGGACAGGGTCTCGCCGAACCCCGAACGCCAGATGCTGTTCTACACCCTGGAGTCCGCCGATGGGGCCTTCTGGATCGGCTACAACAAGTCGGTGCTCCGCCGGGCGCCGAATAGCGCCAAGTTCGAGCGCGTCGAGGCGCCCATGGGTGGCGGCGGAGCGCTGGCGATCGATCCTTCCGGGAGCGTCTGGGTCGTCCGTCCGGACAGCGGCGCCAGACTCACCGGACCGGGCGGACGCTGGCCCGCACCGCCCTCCAGACCGTTTCGCTGGAAGAGCGACGACCCGGCCTGGATCGGCGTGGCGTTCGACAAGGACGGCAACCTCTGGACCAAGGGCCGGGATTTTGGACGGGTCGCGGGGCTGGTCCAGGCCGAGCGCACCGGCCGGGGCGACCCCGTCTACGAACAGGGCGGGCGCTCCCTGATGTCCTCGCCACGACCGTCCCTGCTGTACGTCGATCGACGCGGGACGCTGTGGTACGGCGGTCCCCGCAGCATCGACCACTTCAGCACGCCCAGCATCGTCGTCGAACCCGAGCTGACAGCGACCGCTCGGTACGGGGATCAGGTTCTCACCGCCTCTTCCGGGGCGGTCTACATCGGCCAGAGCGACGCGCTCTACCGGGTCGATCCGGGCAAGCCCCCGGTGCGCCTCTTCGCGATCCACGATCCGAAGGCGATCTGCGAGGATCGGGATAGGTCGATCTGGGTCGCGGCCCTGGATCGGATCATCCGGGTCCGCGGCGACGAGCGGACGGAGTTCCCTGCTCCTCCGAGCGAAACCAGCTTCTACGATTGCGGGCCCGACTCCACGGGGCGGTTCTGGCTGCCCGCGTCCACCAACGGCATGTACTGGCGCGACGGTGCGCGCTGGCGGTCTGTCCCGGCCAAGGACCTTTCGGCGACCTCCGATCCAGCCTTGCTGGTGAAGGATCCCCAGGGCCAGCTGTGGTCCATGACCGACGGCGCGACCCTGACCCGCCTTGAAGGCCGCTTCGCCGAGACGCGGTCGCTCGATGCGGTCCTGAAGACGACGGGCGGGATACGCGCGGCGCTCGCCATCTCCCGGGGCATCTTCTTGTCGGGGCGGGATGGCGCGGCGCTGGTGTCCGCTCGCGGCATCACGCAGACCCAGGCCAAGCCACTGCGCTACGTGACCGGCCTGGCCCAGACGCCCGAAGGCGACACCTGGCTGTTTGGCGCGGGCGGACTTTCCAGGGTGAAGACCGCCGATCTGGAGAGGGCCTTCGCCGAGCCCGCCTTCGTGCTCCCGGAACGAACCTTCAGCTACGAGGATGGCCTCCCGAACGGCCCCAACGCCCAGAATTATCGAACCATGACCCGAGGCGGCGACGGTCGGCTGTGGCTCGCTACGATCGACGGGATCGCCTGGATCGACCCCGCTCACCTGCCCTCCAACTCCGTGCCGCCCGGCGTCGCGATCACCTCCCTGACCAGCGAGACGGCCACGCTCAAGGACCCGACGACGATACGGCTTGAGGCTGGCTCCTCGGACATCACCATCGGCTTTTCGGTGATCAATCTGACCATGCCCAAGCGGGTCAAGGTCCTGTACCGACTGGAGGGCCACGACCGGCAATGGGTGGACCCGGGCTCGCGCCGGCAGGCGTTCTATACGAACCTGGCCCCGGGGACGTATCGTTTCCAGGTGATCGCGGCCAACGAGGACGGGGTCTGGAACCGCGCCGGCGCGACCCTGGCGGTGACGATCCCGCCGACCTTCCTGCAATCGATCTGGTTCAAGCTGCTGGTCGCCGCCGCGCTGATGCTCCTGGCCTGGGCGCTCTACAGCCTGCGCGTTCGCCAGGTCGCCGCCGCGTTCGAGGCGCGCTTTCAGGTTCGGACCGCCGAACGCGAGCGGATCGCGCGGGAACTGCACGACACGTTGTTGCAGGGCTTCCAGGGCTTGATGCTGCGGTTCCAGGCCGTGTCGAACCGGCTGCCCGGCGATGACCCGCTGCGCACCGACATCGATCAGGCCCTCGATCGCGCCGACGGCGTCCTGGCCGAAGGACGCTCCCGCGTCCGCGACCTGAGGAGCCAGGCCGCGCGCGCGGACCTCGCCGAGGCGCTCGTCGACCTCGTCGGCGGTTTCAACGAAGGCGCGGCGCCGCCCATCGATCTCGTCATCGAAGGCGGCGCGAAAGCGGTCGTCCCGCTGGTGAGCGAGGAGATGCTGCGGATCACGCAAGAGGCGATCCGCAATGCGATCGCTCACGCCCAGGCCTCGCGCATCTCGGTGCGGCTCACCTTCGCCCGTCGCCATCTGACGCTGTCGATCGCAGACGATGGCATCGGCTTGCCGGCGGCGGTGCAGGATGCGGGCGAACGGGAGGGCCACTTCGGCCTCAAGGGCATGCGCGAACGCGCCGAGCGCGCCGGAGGGCGACTGACGATCGCGACCCGACCGAAGGCCGGAACCGAGATCGAAATCCAGATCCCCGCCAACACGGCCTATGTGGAAGCCGCCCTTGGATGGGATTGGTTGCGGGATCTGGGTGTCTGGCGCGGGAGGCTGCAATGACGGCGCGTCTGATCCGCGTTCTTTCAGTCGACGATCACGCCGTCCTCCGCGAGGGGATCGCGGCCTTGGTCGGACCGCAGGAGGACATGGTCATCGTGGGCGAGTGCGAAAACGGTCGTCAGGCCGTCGACGCCTTCCGACAACTGCGGCCGGACGTGACCCTGATGGATCTCCAGATGCCCGTCATGAGCGGTCTCAAGGCCATCGCCGCCATTCGCGAGATCGCCTCCGACGCCCGTATCGTCGTCCTGACGACCTACCAGGGCGATGTTCAGGCCGTCCGCGCCCTCAAGGCCGGCGCCAGCGGATATCTGCTGAAGTCCTCCCTTCGCCACGAACTGCTCGAGACCATCCGCCTGGTCCATGCCGGACGCCGGTTCATCCTGCCGGAGGTCGCCCAGGAGATCGCCGTGCATGCCGCCGAGGAACCGCTCAGCGGCCGCGAGATCGAAGTGCTGGAATGCATGGCTGCCGGCGGCGCGAACAAGACGATCGCCCATCGGCTGTCCCTGTCGGAAGAGACGGTGAAGGCCCACATCCGCAGCATCTTCTCCAAGCTCGACGTCAATGATCGAACCCAGGCGGTCACCACGGCGCTGCGCCGGGGCATCATCGCGCTGTAGCGCGAACTCAGTTCAAGACCTCGCCGCCCGCGGGTTCGCGGCCCTGCCGGAATTCGCGGGGGGACAGGCCGTACTGCTCGCGAAAGGCCCGGCTGAAGTGCGCCGAACCGTTGAAGCCCCAACGAAAGCAGATTTCCGAGATCGACAGGCGGGCGTGCTGGGGGCTGGCGAGATCGATCCGACACCGCTCCAGCCGGCGCGACCGCAGATAGTGGCTGAAGGTCTCGTTAGCCGAGGCGAACAGCTTCTGCACATAGCGTGGCGAGACCCCCTCCTCGTTGGCGACACGGCGCAGCGACAGCTCCGCATCCGGCAACAGGGTCTCGATGGTCTGGCAGAGGCGCTGCAGGTGCGCGGTCGGCGTCGAGATATCGAAGGCGTCGGAGACGGCCGCCCCTTGCTCGAGCAGGCACTGGGCCAGGAATTCGGTGAAGGCCAGGTCGACGGGACGCAGTTGATCGACGGACAGGTTCTCGAGTTCCTCGGCCGTGGCGCGCAGGAGATCGGAGAGGATGCGCGGCACGCCCTTGGAGCCGTCCAGCCAGCCCACACGCAGGTTGAACGGCCGGATCAGCCGGTGGTCCAGCGCCACGCGCGGGGCGCGCACGAACAGCAGGCGCGAACGGGTGTCCAACCGCAGGGCCGCCGCCTGCCCCGTGGGCCCGAAGGCGATGTCGCCCGCGCCGACGCTGACCGCCAGGTCGTCGGTGACCAGGGTCGCCTCGCCGTGCAGCAGGACCGCCAGCCAGATCGCCGCCGGCTGCGACGTGAGGCGGCCGGCGATCGTCTGGGCTCCGGCCTCGACCAGGGCGAACTCGATCCCGAGCGGCGAGGTCAGGCAGGCCACCGAGGCGGCGGCCGGCTCATGGTCCGAAAGCCCCTCGATCGGCAGGCCCAGGCGGCCCATCGCTTCGCGCCAGGCCTCGGCGCGTTCAGCGCGGGGGTGGCTCTCGGTGCTGAACGACCAGGCCTTCATGGATCACACCTTGAGCTTGGGAAAGATGTCGCGCGGGATGCGCACGTGACAGCCTTGCGTGCCGTCGACCACCTGGGTGACGCCGAAGTCGGCCGCCACGCTCATCAGCGAGTAGGCGTCGTTCTTTGACAGGCCGACCTGGTCGCTCAGCAGGCTCAGCATCTTGGTCGAGGCGTCGCGCATGGCCAGGTTCAAGTCCTCGTTGAAGCCGTGGACGATCCACCACTTGGGTGTCTCCAGCAGCGGCCCGGGGGTCTGGATGTCCTTGCGCAGTACGATCTGCATCAGGACGTTCAGCGAGCTCTCGATGGCCGTGCCCGACAGCTCGCCATCGCCCTGGCTAACGTGGGGGTCGCCGATCGAGAACAGACCGCCGTCGACCTGCACCGTGTAGTACATCGTGGCCCCTGCCCCGATGCGCCAGTTGTCGATGTTGCCGCCGTGCTCGCCCGGCGGAATGGTGCTGACGCGCCCGTTGACGGCCGGCGCCACGCCGGCGGTGCCCAGGTGTGGGCGGGCCGGGATCCGGATCCCCTTCAGGGCGGGCTGGCGGTCGCATTCGGGGCAGTTGGTGATCGTGCCCGGGATCAGGTATTTGCCTTCAAAATCATAGGCATAGAGGGCGCTCGCGGTGTTGGTGTTCTGATCCAGCTCGTAGATCGTCACCCGCTCCTTCTCGCCGAACTCCTTGTAGAGATAGCCCCAGTTGGCCGCGAGGTTGGAGCCGTAGTTGTTGCGCGGGACCATGCGCAGGTAACGCACCTCCAGCACGTCGCCGGGCTTGGCGTCCTCGACATAGATCGGGCCGGTCATGATGTGGACGCCGGGATTACGGTCGTCCTCGGGGATCTCCTTGAAGATCCGCGTGACGCCCTCGTCCATCATCAGCTCAGGCGCGTCGCCGGCGTGGTGGGTGATGGCCTCGGCCTGGACCAGGTCGCCGCTCTTGATGCGCAGCGACGGCGGCGTCGAGGGATCGAAATAGCCCCAGTGCACGGTCTGGGGCGTGGCCTTCAGGGTGTGCAGGGCGCCGGGGATGACGTCCGGGCGGGTCTGGCCGGGTTCGCAGATGAAAGGCATCGGATTCCTCAAGCGCTGGCGAGCGTGACCGACGTCATGCTCAGCGAGCCGTGCTCGATGTGGTCGGGGGCGAAGGTGGCGACGTCGCCAGGCAAGCGCGCGCCCAGCACGTAGAGCAGCGGCCAATAGTGCTCGGGCGTCGGGACCGAGCGCGTTGCGTCCTGGCCCTGGCTCTCGAAGTCGACCGCTCGCTGTGGGACGTCCTCGGCGATGGCGGTCTTGATGTGCTCGTTGAACCGCTGCGACCAGTCGTAGGGCGCGCAGTGGCGATCGCCCCAGTCCATGGCCGGCAGGTTGTGGACGATGTTGCCGGTGCCGACGATCAGCACGCCTTCATCACGCAGCGGGGCCAGGCGCTGGCCGATCTCGAAGTGCCAGGCCGGCGGCTTGGTCGCGTCCATGCTCAGTTGCACCACCGGCACGTCAGCGTCCGGGAAGGCCTTGCCCAGCACCGACCAGGTCCCGTGATCCAGGCCCCAGCCGTTGTCGTCCAGCGTCACCGGCGTAGGCGCCAGGACCTCCGCCACGCGCGCCGCCAGCTCGGGCGAGCCGGGCGCGGAATACTGCTGGTCGAACAAGGCCTTGGGGAAAGAAGCTCCGAAATCGTGGATGGTCCGGGGCTTGGTCATGGCCGTCACCGCGACGCCGCGCGTCAGCCAGTGGGCCGAGATGCAGAGGATGGCCTTGGGCTTGCCGACCGCGTCGCCCATGGCCTTCCATGCGCGCGTGGTGTCGTTGGTCTCCAGCGCAATCATTGGGCTGCCGTGACCGAAGAAGATGACAGGCAAGCGGCTCATGCGGCGGCCTCCTCGTTGGCGGGGGCCGGCGTTCCGGCTCCTTTCATCGCCGCCCAGGTCTGTTGGTAGCGCGGCGCCAACCAGCGGTTGAACTGCACCTGCGCCCCCTCCTGCCAGGAGTAGCGGCCACGGATGGCGAAGCGCGAACGCAGGCCCTGCTGGACCAGCTCGTCGACATGCATGTCCTGGGCGATGATCTTGCCCGCCGAGGTCATGATCATCTCGAGGCGCTCCTCGAAGCCGGAGCTCTCGATGGCGCCGGGCGCGACCAGGATGCCGGTGTCCTGCTCCATGGTCTCGGGACCCGTGGGACGCAGGATCAGGTAAATGACCATGTCGCTGGTCATCACCAGCGACAGCGTCGGCGGGATGTTGGCGAAGGTGGCGCGGTTGCGGTCTTCGTCCGTCAGGTTCGGGAAGATCGGCAGCACCGCCTTCTGGGTCGGGTTGAAGCTGGCGTCAGCGTGCAGGGTGCCGTTGTAGCGCAGGAAGCCCGCGTCACCCTCGCCCGCCGCCGGGAAGCTGCACAGCTCGCTGGGAATGAAGTCGTGCAGCGGCCCGCGGTGCAGCTTGCTGGCGTGGTAGCCGTCGTTGTTGTTCTCGAACATCACCTTCCAGTTCCAGGCGAACTGGCCGGTCATCGGCGGCGACAGGCCGTCGGCATTGGCGAGGTCGTAGTTGGCGACGGCCGCTTCCACGGCGGTGAGACGCGGCGCCAGCGGCGCGGCCGCCTCGTCGAAATTGATGAAGATGAAGCCCAGCCAGATCTCGACCTTGAAGGTCGGCAGCTTCACCGCCTTCTTGTTGAAGTCGCAGGTGCGCTCCATGGCCGGGGCGTTCACCAGGTCGCCGTTCAGCGAATAGACCCAGTGGTGATAGGGGCAGACGAAGCCGCGCGTATTGCCCCTGCCCTCGGCCACCAGCATGGCGCGGTGCTGGCACACGGCCGACATCGCCTTGATCTCATTGTCGCGGTTACGCGTGACGATGATCGGCTCGCCGATGATCTTCGTCGTGAAGAAGTCCCCGGGCTCCTTGATCCAGTCGACGCGGCCGACACACAGCCATTCGTGATTGAACAGCGCCTCCTTCTCGAACTCGTAGAAGTCGGCGTCGACATAGCAGGACGGCGGTAAGGTTTCGGCGGTCTCGACATTCTCCATCGAGCGCGAAAGGCCCTCGAAGAAGACATCGCTGAGAAAGGGCGGGCGCGGGTTCATCGGGAAGCGCTCTGCAAGGGCGGAAGTCGACCATCACGCTAGGACCGCACCGTGGGCCGGTCTTGCCTCAGCGCGCACGAAGAGTTGGTCAGCAATCGCTCCGGGCGGCGCGACGCCGGATTTGCAGGCGCTGGGCGCCCTGGCGGCGCGTCCGGCGCCCAATCTGGGATCACAGCCGGCGCCGACGAGAAAGCTGTCGTGCGCGCTGAGACAAGACCGAGACGGTCGCCGCGCCTACGGTCATGTCGTGCCACGGAGGACGCCATGACGCTGACCGCAGACATCGCCATCAAGGACCTGAAGCCTGGCTTCGGCGCCGAGATCTCCGGCATCGACCTGGCCTCGGCCCCGGACGCGGCCCTGGACCAGGTCGTCGACACCTTCCATCGCCACGGCGCCATCGCCCTGCGCGACCAGAAGATGACGCCCGACGACTTGATGCGCTTCATCGGCCGGTTCGGCGACGCTGAGGATCACACCCAGACCCGCTTCACCCTGCCGGGCTATCCGAAGATCTTTATTCTCAGCAACCGCGTCGTGGACGGCAAGCCGATCGGCGCCCACAACGACGGCGTGGGCTGGCACACCGACTACAGCTACAAGCCCGAGCCGGTCATGCTGACCATGCTCTATGCGGTCGAGGTCCCGGATGAGGGTTCCGACACCCTGCTGGCCGATGGCTGCGCGGCCTGGAACGCCCTGCCCGCCGACAAGCAGGCCATGCTGGAGAAGCTGCGGCTGCACCACAGCTACAAGCACTTCATGGCCACCCGGCAGTTCGGTCAGCAGCAGAACCTGTCGCCCGAGCTGGAGGCGGCCAATCCGGATGTCGAGCACCCGCTGATCCGCACCCACCCGGCCGACGGCCGCAAGGCGCTGTGGCCCTCGACCGGCACGGTGACCGAGGTGATCGGCATGCCCGGTCCGGCGGGACTGGCTTTGCTGGATGAGCTGGTCGAGTTCATGACCCAGGATCAGTTCGTCTATCGCCACAAGTGGAAGGTCGGCGACCTCCTGATGTGGGACAACCGCTGCACCCTGCACACGGGCACGCTGTACGACGACACCAAGTACGTTCGGACCATGCACCGCCTGTGGGTGAAGGGCGACAAGCCGTACTGAGGTCCACATGACCAAGACCTGGATGATCACTGGCGTTTCCGGCGGCCTGGGGCGGGAGATCGCTCTGGCGGCGATGGCGCGTGGCGATGTCGTCGTCGGCACGGTGCGTAAGCCCGAGGCGGCGACCGCATTCGAAGCCCTGGGCGGTCACGCCCTGCTGCTCGACGTCACCGACGAAGCGGCCGTTAAAGCTGCCGTCGCCAAGGCCGAGGCCTTGACCGGGACGATCGACGTCCTGGTCAATAACGCCGGCTACGGCCTGGTCGGCGCGGTCGAGGAAGCCTCGCTGGACGAGGTGCGGGCGCAGTTCGAGACTAATGTCTTCGGCCCGCTGGCGGTGCTGAAGGCCGCCCTGCCCGCCATGCGCGCCCGCCGCGCCGGCCGGATCATCAACATCACCTCGGTCTCGGGCCTGGCGGTCTGGGCCGGCACCGGCGTCTACTGCGCCAGCAAGTGGGCGCTGGAGGGCTTGACCCAGACCCTGGCCCAGGAAGTCGCCGAGCTGGGCATCAAGGTGATCAACGTCGCCCCCGGCGGCCTGCGCACCGACTTCGCCCAGGGTTCCAAGACCATCGTGGCCACCAAACTCGCCGACTATGACGGCCTGGCGCGCGACGCCGAGCGGATCATGGCCGACCACGCGGGCCAGGAGCCCGGCGATCCGGCCAAGGCGGCGCAGGCGATCCTGACGATCGCCGACGCAGAGAACCCGCCGATGCATCTGCTGCTGGGCGATGACGCCCTCAAGTACGCCGGCTATGCCGCCCAGGGCCTGTCGGCCGACATCGACGCCTGGAAAGACCTCTCCCTCTCCATCGGCTTTTGAAACGCGAGCGACCTCACGTGACCAACACCCTGATCTTTGTCGACCTGGCCTCCGAAGACCCGTCCAAGGCTGGCGACTTCTACGCCAAGGTGTTCGGCTGGCAGAACGACGCCCGCCCCGAAGGCGTCTATCACCGCATGGTGCCGGGCGGCTTCTTCAAGCAGCCCGACGGGACCGACAGCCAGATCGGCAACCTGCATCTGGGGATCTTCAAGGCCGCCAACGCCCGCCCTCACCCCGAGCCCGAAGGCGTCGAGCCCCGCGCGCTGAGCACCGAGGGCCGCAAGCCGCGCATCTGGGTGCTGATCAGCGACGACGACAGCGCCGAGCGCATCCTCGGCACGGCGCAAGAGTTGGGCGCCAAGGTGCTGTGGAAGGACCACTACTGGAAGGAATTCAACGGCTACAACCACGCCTTCCGCGACCCCTGGGGCAACGAGATCGTGCTGTGGGGCAAGGCCGGCGCCGATCCGCAGGTCCCGGCGGACTTCACGCGGGAATAGTCAGTCGACGCGCGAGGGCTCGCCAACGAAGTCCTTCGCGCAATACCAGCCGCCCTGGAACGGGGCGGCGACCGGATCCTCGGGCGGCCCGGCCATCACCTCGGCCGCCCAATCCTCGGCATTGTCGCGCGGCGCATAGCCGAGGAAAGCAGCGGCCGAATTATCCCAGAAGTTCCGCGCGTTGGCGGAAACTCCGTACACGGTCGCATAGCCGAAATCCGGCGCCTCGATCCCGCAGCGGACCAGCTCGACCATGTCGCGCGGGCTGACCCACACCGCCAGCTGGCGCGGATCGGACGGCCGCTCGCGATAGGCGCCGATGCGCAAGCTCAGCACCTGCAGGCCAAACTTGTCGGCGTACATCCGGCCCATCGCTTCGCCGAACACCTTGCTGACGCCATAGTAGCTGTCGGGACGCGGGACGAGCGTTTCGGCCGTCGGCGTCTCGCGCCGATGGAAGCCGGCCGCGTGATGTGACGAGGCGAACAGCACCCGTTTGACGCCGGCGAGCCGCGCGGCCTCGAACAGGTTGTGGACCCCGACGATATTGGCCGGCAGCACCTGCTCCCAGGCATTGGTTTCGGGCTCGACTGGCACGCCAGCCATGTGGACGACGCAGTCGATCCTGTCCATCGCCGACGTCAGGCCCGGCAGGTCCAGGAGGTCGACGGCTAACGTCTCCTCCCCCGCCCTCGCCGGCTCCAGCGGCGCGATGTCGGCCAGCCGCATCAGGTCGTAGCGACCGCGCAGGCCTTGGCGGATGGCGTCGCCGATGCCGCCGGCCGCGCCCAGCAGGAGGACCCTCAAACCGGCTTGTCGCCGGCGACCGTCACCCGGTAGCCCGTGCGGGTGTCGGGGAAGTAGTCCCAGATCGCCTGGTGCCAGGTGCAGCGGTTGTCCCAGAAGGCCACCGAGTTCTGCTTCCAACGGAAGCGCACCTGGAAGTCCGGATTGCTGGCGTGCTGGTACAGAAACTCCAGGATCGCCCGGCTCTCGGCCTTGGACACCCCGGCGATGTGGGTCGTGTAGGACGGATTGACGAACAGGCTCTTCCTGCCGCTGACCGGATGGGTGCGCACGATCGGGTGGGTCGAGCAATTGTACTTGCGGTCGATGTCCGGGAAGATCGCCTTGTAGACCGGGTTGGCGTCATGCACCGCGTGCAGGCCTTCCAGATAGGCCTTCATCCGGTCCGACAGGGTGTCATAGGCCCAGTACATGCTGGCGAAACAGGTGTCGCCGCCGTCGTCGGGCAGGACCTTCATGTAGAGGATGCTGCCCAGCGGCGGCTCGGGATCGCAGGTCAGGTCCGAGTGCCAATTCTCGCCGGCCACGAACTTGGAATTGGCGTCGGCGTGGATGGCCACGATCTCGGGATGGTCGGCCAGGCCCGGCACGCCTGAGTGGATGGCCAGGTTGCCGAACTTGCGACCGAAGTCCTTGTGGGCGTCGTGCGACATCTCCTGGTCGCGGAAGAAGATCACCTGGTGCTGGGTCAGGGCCTGGTGGATCTCTTCGAACTGCCGGTTCGAGAGGGGCTTGCCCAGGTCGACGCCGAAGATCTCCGCGCCGATCCGGCGGGTCATGGGCTTCACGTCGAGCACGTCATAGGCCATGCGGCGCAACTCCAACTAAGCGTTCAGAAAGCCGCCGCGCACATAGACGAGCGGCGTCTTGGTTTCGTCGGTCACGACGCGCAGGACGCGCCCGACCAGGATCTCGTGATCGCCGCCGTCGTGGGCGGCGTGCAGTTCGCACTCGACCGCCGCGACACAATCGGCCAACAGCGGCGCGCCGCAGGCCCCAGCCTCGACAGCCGTCAGGGCGAAGCGGTCATCGGCCCCGCTCTTGGCGAAGCGGTAGGCCAGGTCGCCTTGCTCTTGGGCCAGGATGTTGACGCAGAAGGTCTTGGCGTGGCTCAGCGCCGCCAGGGTGCGGCTGTCGCGCTTGAGGCAGATCATGACCAGCGGCGGGTCCATCGACACCGAGCTGAAGGCGCTGACCGTCGTGCCGACCAACCGGCCATCATGACAGGCGGTGACCACCGTCACGCCGGCGGCGAAACTGCCCATGGCCTTGCGGAAGTCCGCAGGCTCGGGCGCGTGGGTTTGTGCCGCGGCGCTCATCACTCGTTCCCGAAAGGGTTGTCGGGATAGACCGCCGAGGCCGGACGCTTGGCGCCCTCCTCGGGGCTGGCGCGGCCGCAGATGGCCAAGGCCGTCAGAGCGTAGATCAGGGCGCTGTCGACCAGGTCTTTCGGCGTCGGCCGCCAACGGCGGAAGCCGGTGGTGATGGCCGGAATCCGGTGCATGTTGAAGACGTTGTGGTCGCGCCACATGCTGGAATAGACCGGATTGGCCAGGGCGACCGGATGGCCCAGGCCCAGCTGGGTGGCGATGTCGACGGCCCCGACCAGCGGCGCCACCTCGGCGGCTTCGGCCTCGAAGCCGTGGCGCACCACGACCGGCTCGATGTCGATGCGACCCAGGCCGGCCTCGCGCACCATGGCCTCCAGCGAGTGCTGGACGTCGGCCACCCGCTGCTTGGGGGTCAGGCCGACCTCCAGATAGAGGTTCACCAGCTCGGTCCCGGCCCCGAACGCGAACGGGATGCCGCCGCGCACCGAGCCGATCTGCGACTTGGGTTGGGCCACGCCGCCCGGGCTGTCGTAGCGGCTCTTCTTCTCATACTCGCCGCTCCAGGCATGGATGGCCTCGGTCAGCTTGCCCAGTTTGTAGATCGGGTTGGGATGCTGGGCCGCCGTTGCCGGATGCTCCAACAGCGGCGTAAAGACCCCCTCGCCCCAGACCTGGAAGCGGAACACGGCATAGCCACAGCCGACCCAGGTCAGGCCGAAGTCGCAGCCCTCGGCGGCGATGGCGTAGTCCGGTGCGACGCCGCCGTGGTGGAACAGGTAGTGGGCCCCGATGTCCTTGCCCATATAGGCCACGCCCCGGTGCTCCTCGATCGGCTCTGGGCCGATCTCGCCGGGACAGGCGGTCAGGTACATCTTGCCAGCAAGCTCGTAGCCGGCCTTCTTCAGCGCCTTGGCCGCGATCAGAAAGCAGCTCATCGGCCCGCGATCGTTGGCGATCGGGTAGCCGTAGAGCTTGCCGTCCTCCAGCCAGCACTTCTCCCATTCGGGACTGGCCAGGGTCTCGGGGCTGTATTTGTAGGCGTCGAGATCGGGGTTCCAGGTCGGCGCCTCGGTGTCGAGGTGGGCGGTGAACAGCAGGTTCTTGCCAACACCCTTGCCGCCGTGCGTGCCGATGATGTTGGGCCGCTCGGGCGTCGCGCCCACCTTGCGGGGCGAGAAGCCTTCGCGCGCCATCCAGTCGTGGACGTAGTTGGCGACTTCCAGCTCCTTGCCGGACGGCGCGGGAATATTGCCCAGGGTCAGGGCCAGTTCGACGATCTCGGCCTCGTCGATGGCGGCGGCGATCGCGGCGCGGTCAGCATCGGTGACATGGTAGGGCGCGCTGGCGCCCAGGTTCGGAAATCCATCGGCCATGGTCAGGCGCTCCAGGCGTGCGCGATCGCGGCCGTGTCGGTCAGGATCGCGCTGTTCAATTCCATCACCTTCAGCGAGGCGGCATGGATCTCGGGCTCGTAGGCGGCGCAGGCGTCGGCGGCGACGAACACGTGATAGTCCAGGCTGAAGGCGTCGCGGACGGTGCTGTCGACGCAGCACTCGGTGGTCAGGCCCGCCACCACCAGGGTGTCGACGCCCAGGGCATTCAGGCGCGCATCGAGGTTCGTGCCGACGAAACCGCTGTAGCGGACCTTCTTCACCACCAGCTCGTCGGGCAGCGGCTTGGGTCCGTAGAAGGCCGAGCCAGCCTCGTCCTCGCGGCACAAGGCGCTCTCGTTGTCAGGATCGCCGCCGCGACGACGCATGCGCTCCTTCCAGGACGGCGAGTCGGTCTCCGGCGCGGTGAACAGACCCACGAAGACCACCGGCGTTCCGGCGGTGCGCGCCGCCTCGACCAGACGTTCGGCGGCGACCACGGCGGGCTGGACCGCGGACATGTCGACATACTGGCCCAGCGCGCCGTCGGGCGAGGCAAAGTCCACCTGGATGTCGATGACCAGCACCGCCGTACGCGACGGCGCGATCCAGGCGGCCAGCCCCTCCCCGGCCCCAGCTAGGGTGGTCATCGCGTTCACGAGAACACCGCTCGCAGGCCCGGCAGGATCTCGGCCCCGAACATGGTGAGCCCCTCGACATAGTCTGGGAAGATCATCATCAGGCCGTCCAGCTCGCAGTAGCGCAGATATTCCTCGATCTGCGCGCTGCAGGTCTTGGGCGAGCCGACCACGGTGTGGGTCATGAACGCGCCCTGGGCCTTGGCGACGGTCGAGAGCTTCTCGGCCGGCACGCCCCAGCTTTCCAGCATGGCCAGGATCGCGCCCATGTCGGCGCCGTCCTTGTAGTGCTCGACCTTGGCCTCGGCGTCCGCGTCCGTATCGCCATGGACGACGGTGCACATGGCGAAGGTCTTGATGGTCTTGCCCATGCCCTCGGCGGCCTGCTTGGCGCGCAGCGAGGCGTCACGGCGCTCGTCAGGCGTGCGGCCGCCGATGAAGCAGATGTCGGCCTCGCGCACCGAGAACTGGAAGCCCCGGTCGCTCATGCCGGCGCAAACGAGGTCCGGGCGCGGCTTCGACAAGGGCTTGGGCTTGGACTGGCAATCCTTCATCTGGAAGTACTTGCCGTCGAAGTCGACGCTGTCTTCCGACCACAGCCGCTTGACGATCGTGGTCCATTCCTCGGTCAGGGCGTAGCGGTCGTCGTGGGTCAGCGTGTCGTCCCAGGCACCCATCTGGTCGAACTCGCCGCGATAGGCGCCGGCCACGATGTTGAGGCCCGCGCGGCCGCCGCTGATGTGGTCCAGGGTGGCGATCATCTTGGCCGCCACGGCCGGGTTCTGCAGGAGCGGATGGATGGTCGCCCAGATCTTCACGTTCTTGGTGGCCTCGGCGATGCCGGCCATCATGGTGACGGACTCCAGCGCCGTGCCCCAGTGGTCGGTCTCGCCGCCGAAGCCGCGGAACTTGCCCATCGACATGACGAAGTCCATGCCGACCTCGTCGGCCTTCACGGCCGCCGCGCGGTTGGTTTCATAGAGGCCGTCGAGGACCGGCGCGGTCTTGGAGATGATCCAGCCGCCGTTGGCGACCGGCAGGAACACCCCGAAATCCTTGTGCTGGGAAGGACGGTGAAACATGGCGTTACTCCCTGAACTGTCTTAGGCCGCGTCGCGCAGCAGGACGGGCGTGGGCGCCGGAACCGGCGCGGCTGTGGTTTCCTCGGTGCTCTTGCGCGGCGGACGCATGAACAGCGCCGCCACGAAGATCACGCCGATCACGGCGGCGAAGACTTGGAAGGTCGGCGCGAAACCGCCCAGACGGTCGCGCATGACGCCGCCGATCACCGGGCCCAGCGCCGAGACCGCGCCAGCCAGGCAGACCATCGAGAAGAGCTCGAGATTGTTCTTCCGGCCGTAGTAGTTGAGCAGCAGAATGCTGACGGCCAGCACGGTCATGCCAAAGCCGACGCCGACCCCGAGGGCGAAGATCACCATCATCGGCCAGGTGGCGGCGTTGGCCAGGGCCAGCAGGCCCGCGGCCATCATCCCCTGCGCGCCCGCCAGCAGCCAGCGTGGGTCGATGCGGTCGCCCAGCAGGCCGCCGCTCATCCGCGCCACGACCTGCATCAGGGATTCCAGGCTCAGCGCCGCGACCGCCACGGCCGAGGCCACGCCCAGCTCGCTGAAGTGGCTGGGCGCCAGGCTGACGGCGGTGACCCCGCCCAGCAGGTGGGCGAAATAGGCCGCGACGATCACATAGAACTGCGGCGTACGGATCGCTTCCTTGATCGTCCAGTCGACCTGGGTGCGATAGACGCGGGCGTTGGCCGGCTGGGCGGCGGCGTCCTCGGCCACGGCCTTGTCGGTCTCGACCGCCGCGCTTTCCAGCCAGGCCTTACCGCCGACCAGGGACGCGGCCAGGGCGCCGACCACCGCCGAGGCGACGGCTTGCCAGGCCCAGTACGGCCGCCAGGCGCCGCCGGCCATCTCCATGCCGACCAGGGCCATCCAGGGACCGACGACCCCGCCCAGCGAACCGATCGTGAAGTAGATCCCGAACGGCAGCGCCCGCTTCTTGAACAGCATCGACAGCAGGTGCGTGCCCGGGATCAGCGCCATCATCTGGTAGCCGACGCCCAGCAGGGCCGTGCCGGTCAGATAGACCGGCAGCCCGTGGGCCGTGGTCAGGCACAGGAAACCGGCGATCATCACGGCCGAGCCGGCGATGATCGTCGCCCGCACGCCGACCTTGCGGATCAGCAGCGCCGGCAGCCACGAGGAGCCGCCACAGAACGCGCCCAGCAGGGTGAAGCCCAGGAAGGCCGAGGCGAAGCTCCACTGCTGGTCCTTGATCATGGCCGGCAGGACCACGCCCAGCGACGAGAACGTCGAGGCCGTGATCAGGAACAACAGAAGGGAAAGAGCGCCCAGGAGGGTCCAGGAGCGCCATTGGATCGTCGACATCGCCATCGAGCCTCCATGCAAGCTCGCGGCGCCTCCCTGGCGGGAGGCGCCGCGCGGGGGAACTAGAATTTACGGGACAGGGTCAGGCGCCACTCGCGGCCCTTGCTGGGCAGCGCGCCGAGGTTGGCGTAGCTGTCGGCGTCGGGCGTGAAGTAGAGCTTGTCGAACAGGTTATCGACATTGAGCGTGGCCGTGTACGGACCGTATTCGTAATAGACGCTGCCGCTGGCCACCCAGTAGGCGGGATAGGTCACGGCGTTCTGGACGGTGCCGGCCGTCTTGGTGACATGCGTCACGCCGAACGTGCCGCCGGCCTTGCCCCACTCATGCTCGTCGCTGGTATAGGCGCCATACAGACTGACCACCGACTTGGGGATCAGGGTGTAGTCGTAGTCGCCCGCGCGGCCCGGCAGGCTGCTGAACGCCCACACCACATAGGTGCCGCCATAGGCCTGGGCGCCCGGCACGCCAGCGGTATAGGCCGGGATGTACTGGAACGAGTTGTCCGGCCCCTTCACCGTCGTGTGCTGGGTGTTGCCCGAGAAGGTGAAGCTGAAGTTCTCGCTGGCCAGCCAGCGCACTTCCAGCTCCACGCCTTTGGCCCGGGTGCCGGTCGGCGTGCCGGTGATGCCGGTCAGCTGGGTGCGGTTCTGGCGGTAGCCCGCCAGCGAACCGACCAGCGTGCCCTTCAGCCACTGGAACTTAAGGCCGGCCTCGGCCAGGTCGCTGTTCGACAGCCAGGCGTCGCTGGCGTCGGCCACCAGGCCCGGCGCGATGTCGCCCGCCTGGCTCATCTCCAGGGCCGAGGCCTTGGCGTAGGTGATGTAGGGCATGATCCCAGCCGGCGCCTTGTAGGTGGCGCTGGCGCTGTAGGTAAACTTGCCCTTGCTGGCCTTCTGCTGGCCGGCGATCTGGTAGCTGAGATAGCCCGTGTCGTGCGACTTGACGTCGTAGTCGTCGTAGCGGCCGCCCAGCATCAGGTTCAGCTTCTCGCCGACCATGATGTCGGTCATCGCGAAGACGCCGGCCTGCTGCCACGTGCTCTTGTTGTCGTTCTCCCACAGCAGGCCTTGAACGCCCGCGGCGGTCTCGGTCGAGAACGGGCTGTCGATGATGTCGGTCGGCGTGGCGCCGAAGCTGATGTCGCGACGATCCAGGGCGATCAGGCCACTGTTGTAGCTCTCGCGGCGACGGCCCTCGAAGCTGCGGTAAGAGGCCCCGACGAACGACTTGGAGGTGATGATCCCCGCGTCGTAGGCGAAGTTGTAGGTCGCGCGCGCTTCCCACACCTTGCTGTCGAACCAGGCCGGATAGCCGTAGCTGACGAAGCGCTTATTCTCCTGGTCGTCGTAGAACAGCTGCAGTTTCAGCGCGCTGTCGGGCGACAGTTCCTTGGCCAGGTCGAAATAGAAGGTGTTGGTGTTGGTCTTCGAGAAGTCCGCGCCGCTGATATAGACGTTGCGCGGGTTCAGCTTGGTCGTGCCCACGCCGACGTCCAGCGTGTGCAGGGCGTTGCTGTCCGGGAAGCCGTAGTAGGCCAGATACATGGCGCTGGAGTACGGGTAGAAGCCGATCTCGTTCGGGGTCAGGCGGCCGTTGCCGTCGGTGTCCTTCAGCGTGGTGTCGCGGCCGGTGATGTAGGTCTGGTTGTCGATCAGCGACTGGGTCAGGCGGTTCCAGCCCGGCGTCTGAACGTCGCCGTCCGAGTGGTAGTACATGCCGCCGAACGCCGTGGTCCAACCATTGCCCAGGTCGAAGTCCGACGAGGCCTCCAGCGTCTGGCGACGCGGATAGATACCTTTGTAGTAGCTGTGGCTGTCCTCGACCTCGCCATACAGATAGACGCCGCCGGTGACCGAACCGAAGTTGGCCGGCAGGCCCAGCTGGGCCGTGGCGTTCTTCTTGTTGTACGAGCCGTAGGTCAGGGTGACCTCGCCCGTGGGCTCGGTCAGATAACCGCCCTCGTTCTTGCCCGACTTCGGAATGAAGTTGAGCATGCCGCCCACCTTGCCCGAGCCGTAGATCGGGGTCGGCGGACCGCGCACGATCTGGATCTGGTCGGCCGCGCCGATCGGGGTCGAGTAGGTGCCTCGGTTCTCGATGCGCTTGAAGCCGCGGAAGTAATTCTCGGCCAGGGTGCCCCGGATGTTCAGCGCGCCGGGCACGCCATAGAAGCTGGCGGTGTAGGTGCCGGGCGAGACGGCGGTCAGGCCATCGATCGTCTCGATGCCGTAGCGCTGCAGCGTCACGTCGCTGACGAAGCTGGCCGAACGCGGCGTCTCCAGCAGCGGCTTGTCGATGCCGAACACGGTGTTGTTGGGCTGCTTCTCGATCAGGCCGGCCTTGTCGCGCGCCTTGACCACGACCTCGTCGACGGTGTCGGACGGCGTCGTGGTGGTTTCGTCAGCAAAAGCAGCCTGCGAGTGCGCCAGCAGGACTAGGGCGGAACAACCCGCCATCAAAAGTCGATAGGTCGACATGCGGTCCTCAATCCGAGGCTGTCGCGCCCACCGCCTGCGGCGGTTATCCCCAGGTCGACGCCTCGAGACTGATCATCCGCCCGTCTCGGCCGGCATCGAGGTTCGGCGTGTGACATTTCACTGAAAATGTCGCGGCCGCATGGATGTTGAGCCGTTATCGCTCGTAAAAACCGCTCGCTGATCGCCAAACTTGCTTTGAGGCGAACCACAGCCCCCTTAAAGCGTCCACAAGGCAGACGCTCGCGCCCGGCCGCGGCGCACGGCAATGCGCCAAATTCAACTTCGAGCCAGCCGACAGACGCGCTTTGGAGGCCTGCGCAGGCGTCGCGCAGGGCTCGAAATCATCGTGATCAAGCCGTGACGGAAACCGCTCGCTCGCGGGTCTTCCTCTTTGAAGCGCCGCCAAGGCGCGACAACAAAAAGGGAGGGTTACCGTGAAAATCACGCGCAAGGTCACGTTCAAAAACTATCTGTTCACCGCCACGGCGGGCGCCGTTCTGATGGCGGCCGCGCCGGCCCTGGCGCAATCGGCGCCGCCGGCCGACCAGGCCGCCACGGTCGAAGAGGTCGTGGTCACCGGCTTCCGGGCCAGCCTCGCCAACGCCATCAACCTGAAGCGCAACGCCGCCGGCGTGGTCGATGTCATCAAGGCTGAAGACATCGCCGACTTCCCCGACGCCAACCTTGCCGAGTCCATCCAGCGGGTGCCGGGCGTGTCGATCTCGCGCGACGCGGGCGAAGGTCGCTCGATCACCGTGCGCGGCCTTGGCGCCAGCTTCACGCGGGTGCGCATCAACGGCATGGAAGCGCAAAGCACCACCGGCGGCACCGACAGCTCCGGCGGGGCCAATCGCGGCCGTGGCTTCGACTTCAACACCTTCGCCTCGGAGCTCTTCAACAGCATCACGGTCCGCAAGACCCAGGCCGCCGAGGTCCAGGAAGGCTCGCTGGGCGCGACCGTCGATCTGCAGACCTCGCGGCCGTTCGACTATAAGGGCTTCAACCTCGCCCTGTCGGCGCAGCAGGGTTACAACGACCTGCGCGGCAAGTGGGACCCGCGCCTGGCGGGCCTGGTCTCCAACACCTGGGACACCCCGGTCGGTCGCTTCGGCGCGCTGATCTCGGCCGCGTATACCCGCCGCCACATGTATGAGGACGGCTTCGGCACCGTCGGTTGGGACCTGGTCAGCACCAACGGCGGCTTCTGCAGCCCGGTGGGCGTCACCCCGGCCAACCCGCCGGTCAGCGCCGCGACCGGCACCAGCGCCACGGCCTGCGGCACCGCCGCGGGGATCACCGTTCCGCGCGCGGCCGGCACCGCCGAGAACATCGCCGCCTACACCACCGCCAGCGGCGCCAATGTCCACATGCCGCGCCTGCCGCGTTATGGCCGCCTGACCCACGACCAGAAGCGGACCGGCGTGACGGCCTCGCTGCAGTGGGAACCGAGCCCCAACACAACCCTGACGCTGGACGGCCTCTATTCGAAATTCGAGGCCAAGCGCGAGGAGGACTGGCTCGAGAACTTCGGCTTCAGCCGGGCGCTCTCCAACCTGGGCAAGCCGCTCAACAGCGTGCGTAGCGCCGTGGTCTCGCCGACCGGCGACTTGGTCTACGGCGCCTTCGACGGCGTGCGGATCCGTTCGGAGATGCGCTATGACGAGCTGACCACCGAGTTCAAGCAGTTCGTCCTCACCGGTAAGCACCGGTTCAACGACCGCTTCCGGATCGAGGGCCTGGTCGGCCACTCCACGTCTGAGTTCGCCAACCCGATCCAGACCACGATCATGCTCGATCGCCTGAACTCGGATGGCTACAGCTACGACCTGCGCCAGAACGATCGCCTGCCGACGATCAACTACGGCTTCGACACCACCAACGCGAACAACTTCACCTTCATCAACAACGTCTCCGAAATCCGGATGGCGCCGCAGTGGGTGAAGAACACCTTCGACACCGCCAATCTGAACGGTGGCCTCGACCTGACCGACGGCCTGACGCTGAAGGCCGGGGTCGAATACCGCAAGTACGAGTTCGACACGCGCAGCACCGGCCGTCTCAACAGTCAGCTGCTGCCGGCCCTGCCGCCGGGCAAGACCCTGGCCGATCTGACCAAGCTGGTCACCGGCTTTGGCAAGAACCTGGGCCAGCCGAGCACGAACATCACCAGCTGGGTGGTGCCCGACATCGACAAGTTCGCCGACGCCCTGGGCATCTACAGCAACACCGGGCTGTTCGAGCTGACGGGCGTGACCAACTCCAGCGCCCGCGGCAACATCCGCGGCGTCGAGGAAGTCTCCAAGGCCGCCTGGACGCAGCTGGACTTCCGCACCGAAGCCCTCCCCTTCACGGTGCGCGGCGACATCGGGGTGCGCTACGTCAAAACCAAGCAGAGCTCACGCGGCTATCAGCTGCTGGGCTCCGCCCCCGTCCAGGTCACCGCCGTCCGTGAGTATGACGACATCCTGCCGTCGCTGAACCTGACGGCGGAAGTGACCCCGGAACTGCTGCTGCGTTTCGCGGCCTCCAAGGTTATCGCCCGGCCCGAGCTGGGTAACCTGACCCCGGGCGGCAGCATCACGGTGACCGGCGCCCGTTCGGTCAGCGCGGGCAATCCGGATCTGGATCCCATCCGCGCCAAGACCCTGGACGGCGCGGTCGAATGGTACTTCGCCAAGGACTCGCTGCTGTCGGTCGGGGTCTTCTACAAGGACATCAAAACCTACATCCAAAGCCTGCAGGAAGACCGCCCGTTCAACACCTCGGGCCTGCCGCTGGACCTGCTGGCCAACTCGCAGACCGCGCCGACCGACATCTTCACCTTCCGCACGCCCGCCAACACCAAGGGCGGCCCGCTGAAGGGCTTCGAGATCAACTACCAGCAGGCCTTCACCTTCCTGCCGGACGTGCTGCCGTTCCTGCCCCGCTGGACCGAGCACTTCGGCACGCTGCTGAACTACACCTACGTCGACAGCAAGATTGACTACTTCCTCAGCGCCACGGGCGGCGCCTCGACCAGCGCCGACCTCGTCGGCCTGTCGAAGAACGCCTTCAACGCCACGCTCTATTACGAAGACAGCCGCTTCAGCGCCCGCGTCTCGGCGGCCTATCGCGACAAGTATCTGACCTCGGTTCCGGGCGGCAACACCGGCAACGACGTCAACGGCACCAACGAGCTGCTGACCGTCGACGCCTCGGCCTCGTTCGCCGTCACCAAGAAGCTGAAGCTGACCTTCGAGGGTCTGAACCTGACCGACGAGTTCGTCGATCAGTACCAGGACTCCGCGCGCAACAGCGCGTTCGTCTACACCCACACCGGACGGCAGTTCAACGTGGGGCTGCAGTACAAGTTCTAGCGTCCCTCTCCAACGCGCTAGCCCTGGGCGCTGGCCACCCGCCGGCCGGCGCCCACTTTTTTCATCCTGACCATGCAGGCCCAGATGTCCTCGAGCTTCACGACGCCGCGCGCCCTGCGCCTGGCCCTTGTCACCACTACGGCGCTGGTTATGGCGTCCGCGGCCCAGGCCCAATCGGATGGCCTGCTGTTCAGTCTTTCCGGCGACAAGGGCCTGACGGCCGACCGCGCGGCGGGAATGGCCGGTCCGATCTTCGCCGAGGGCGTGGACGTCGTCGCCGACGGCGCGGCGGGTCCGGGCCTGCGCGCCTCCGACGACCAGGTTCTGGCGTGGTCCGGCCCGGCCAACATCTACGCCCAGCGCGGCACCGTCTCGTTCTTCTGGCGCGCCCGCACCCCGGTCGGTCGCAGCGCCTTCCCGATCTTCCGCGTCGGCTACGCCGATCACACCAGCTGGGACATGGTCTGGCTGCGCATCGACTGGAACGGCAAGGGCTTCGACGCCTTCGTCACCGACACCAACCTGGCGCGCACCCGCGTCAGCTTCGACGCGCCGGCGCCCTCGCCCGAAACCTGGACGCATCTGGCTTTCGCCTGGGACGAGACCCAGGGCGTGCAGCTGTTCGTCAACGGCAAGCCCGCCGCCCGCAAGGACGGCAAGACCGTGCTCGACGCGGGTCTTTTCGGCTTTGGCCCGCACAGCCGGGTGATCAGCCCCTACCAGGTCCAGAGCGCCTACAACTATCGGCGCGGCGGCGACATCGACGAGTTGAAGATCTACGACCACCGCCTGGCCGAGACCGAGGTCGCGTCCCTGGCCGCCAAGGCCGAGGTCGCCTCCCCCGCGCCCCGCCGGGATCTTTCCGAGCCGCGCTGGCGTGAGGAATGGTGGACGCGCTACGGCTGGAACCGGTCCGACGACCTGCCCGCCTATCTGACAGCGGCGGCCACCAAGATCCGCAAGGTCGAGTTCGCCGACACCCGCGATCTGAAGATGCGCATGTTCCGCGGCGCGGACGGCATCCGTGAGACCACCTGGCCGGGCGTGTACAACCGCTCGCGCCTGGCCGGCCGTCACGACTATTTCGAGCTGCCGGACTGGAACGTCTATGCCGACGGCGGCAAGGCCTATGACCTGACCCTGCCCGACGAGCCTTGGAACACCCTGGAGATCACCGGCGCGGCCCATGGCGGTCTCAGCTTCACGCCGGCCGGCGGCCGTCAGGCCGCGATCGGCGCGCGTCCCGCCGGCCAGGAGCGCACCTCCACACGCCTGTCCGCCCCACTCGGCGCCGGCGTGCTGCGCTTCGCCAACACCGCCCAGGAGACGCCGATCCAGGAGATCGCCGCGTACAACGTCACGCCGGGCGAAGAGCCGAAGGACGCCTTCAAGCTCAGCTATCAGGTCCGAGCCGGAGCGGGCGTGGCCTATCCGACCCTGACCGAGCTGAACGGCTTCATCGCCGGCCGTTATGTCGCCGACGAGCGCGCCACGGTGGTCGCGCTGCCGGCCGGGGCGCCGGCCGCGCCGCGCGCCAAGGCCTCGGGTCCGCAGCTGCCGCTGGTCCACGTGCTGATCCCCGCCGACTTCCGCGACGTCGCGCCGGGCGGATCAGTGGCGCGCTATTCGTACGGCTGGGAGAACCTGAACGCGGGCCTGGACGGCCTGGCGATCGACCTGCCGGCGCTCGACGTCAAGCCGACGCACGGCGAGTTCTTCCTGCTCAACATCCGGGTCAAGGACCCCAACTGGCCCGAGCGCGACCTGCTGGACGTCAATGTCGCGGTCAAGCCGCGCGAGGCGCGGACGCTGTGGCTGGACACCCGCGACCGGATCCTGCCCGACGGCAAGAGCCTGTATCTGACCCTGGCCGGTTCGGGTGGTGACTTCGGCCCCGCCTCCGTCGACGGCCTGCGCGTGCGCCTGGTGTTCAAGGACCGCAAGGCCGCGACCGCCGAGCACGTCGCCGACCGCTTCGAGCAGGCGCGCGACAACCTCAGCTTCCTGGTCGAGGAGCAGCCCAACATCCGGCTCTATCCGACCTGGACCCGCTTCGAGCGCGACATCTCCGACGTGCTGAAGGTCCATCCCGACAACGCCGTGGCGCGCAGCTACTGGGTCGAGAAGAACCCCGAGCAGCCCTACGCGCCCTTCGTCCAGCCGCAGCCGCCGGCGGGGGTTCCGCTCTGGGCGTTCCGCCAGACCGAGGACCTGAAGCTGGCCAGCCGCTTCGTGCGCTGGTGGATCGACAACCGCCAGATCGCCAACGGCGAGTTCGGCGGCGGTCTTTCCGACGACGTCGACCTGACCAACCAGTGGGTGGGTCTGGCGGAGATGGGTGTCGATCCCGAGGGCCTGGCGCGCTCGCAGCGACGCATGCTGGACGAGACCTACGCCAACGGCATGTGGACAAACGGCCTTGGCCGCATCCGCACCGACGAACTCCACACCTACGAGGAAGGCATCAACGCCGTCGCGCAAGGGATGATGCTGCAGTTCGGCGATCCCAAGACCGTCGAGCGAGCCATGGAGACCGCGCGCAACTACGAGCGCCTGTACCAGGTCAATCCGGCCGGCCACCGCCACCCGGTTTCCAGCTACTACAGCGGCGACGACATCGTGCGCGAGAGCGTGTGGGAATGGGGCAAGCCTTACTCCTACCTCGTCCTGCATCCGGGCCTGCTGCTCGGCGAGTACTGGGGCTCGGCCAAGGTCAAGCAGATGGTGCTGGAGCTGGCCGACGGCTATCTGGCCCACGGCAAGCAGGCCGCCGACGGCAGCTGGACCTTCCCGTCCGAGATCCATTGGCGCAACGACGCCGATCGCGGCGCGGGCGTGGCCAGCGCCACCCACGTGTTCTGGGCGGCGTACAAATGGACGGGTGACGAGAAGTACCTGCGGCCGCTGAACGGCGAGGTCGCCAAGGGCGACTGGTCCAGCCTGCTGCTGCTCAACGCCGACGTCCTCGGCCTGGCCAACCGCAAGGACAGCTGGGGCGCCAAGCTCTCAGCGCTCGCGGCCGACCGGACCGCGGTGAGCGGACGTGGCGCCGACCTCGCGGACTACGCCCGCTTCGAGCGCTGGCGCGAGACCGGCGACAAGGCGATCCTCTCGGACATCTACGCCCGTGAGATCGCGCTCGACAGCCAGCGCATGCACCTGATCACCGAAGGCCATCTGTGGTCTGACCGGGTCAACGTGCCCTGGTCGATCCTGCAGCGCTCACGACTCGGCGGGATCGCGCACAATCGCAACCAGTACTTCCCCGGCAATCTGGTCAGCTGGCGTTTCGATCGTCCCGACGCGGCCGAGCAGGTGGCCATCCTGATACCGCAATCGACGCCCGAGGCCTTCAAGGCGGTGCTGTTCAATCTCGCCAACCGCCCCGTCACCGCCACGCTCGTCGGCGCCGATGTGGCGGCGGGCCGCTGGACCCTGAGCGAAGGCGTCGACGCCAATGGCGACGACGTCGCCGACGCGCCCGCGAAGCGCGGCGTGGTCCTGGAGCGCAGCGCCGGCATCGAGGTCGTTCTCCCGCCGGGCCAGACGACGGTGCTGGACCTGGCGCTGGACACCGCCTGGGAGGACCCCGCCACCCGCCCCGACATCGGCGTGGGAACCGACGACCTGGCGCTGACCAAGAAGGACCTGACGGTCACGGTCCACAGCCTGGGCGCCAAGGCCACGCCGGCCGGTACCGTTGTGCTGGAGAACGCCGCCGGCGCGACCATCGCCTCGGCGCCCATCCCGCCCCTGCCCTCGGTCGCCGACCTGACGCCCAAGACGGCGCGGGTTCGGCTAACCCTGCCGGCCAAGGCCGCGCCGGGCGACTACCGCGTACGCCTGAAACTCGAGGGCGACGCCCGCGAGGTCACCCAGGCCAACAATCTCGTCCCCCTGTCCCTACCTCCAACGCGGTGACGAGACGCGGGCCCGCCGTCCTCCCGGCGGGCCCGCACCCCTTTAGTAGCGCCAGCGCGCGCCGAGGAAGATCTGGCGGCCCGTGCGGCCATAGACCAGCGGCCCTCGCCGCGCCGCGCCCGTCCAATAGGACTGGGCCTGGTCGGTGAGGTTCAGCACGTCCAGGGTCAGTTGCAGCCGTCCCGTCAGGTTGAGACTGGCCGAGGCGTCGAGATTGAAGGTCGCGTCGGCGCCGTCGACATCGGCGATATAGGGGGTCGGGCATTCGGCCGTGGCCTCCGGACCGCAGACGCCGCCCCGGCTGGGCACGGTGCGGGTATACTCACCCCGCCGCGCGGCCGACAGACGCACGGCGTAGCGCGAGGTCTGGTAGTAGACCGTGGCGTTGATCGCCGTCGGCGACGTCCCCACCAGAGGCGCGCGATAGGTCTGGTCCGGCGTGGTCGGGGCCAGCACATAGTCCAGCGCCGACTGGATCCGCGTGTAGTTGACCATCACGCCCAGCCGATCGAACGGCGCCGGGAGGAAGGTCAGGGGCTTCTGGAAGCCGATCTCCAGTCCTCGCAGCCAACCGCCCTTGGTATTGACGACTTGAGTGATCGCCACCGGTGTCAGGTTCGTGGCCCCAGCGGGGATCGCCGCGCTAGGAAGCCCGGTGTCGGACACGGCGCCCATACGGCTGAGCGCCTGGGGGAAGTTGTCGATCGTCAGGTGGAAGACCGAGGCCGAGATCAGCCCCTCCCGCCCCAGGTGATGGTCGACCGACAGATCCAGATTGGTGGCCATATAGGGTGAGACCGAAGGATTACCGGTCAGGTACTTCAGGCCTGAAGAGTCGCTGGTCAGGACTCCGGCGGGCGTCAGGGCGCTGAGGGCCGGACGCGCCATGGTGCGCGCCAGCGAAAGGCGCAGCCGGGTGTTCGGTGTCACGTCGCTCACCAGGGTCGCCGATGGCAGCAGATTGTCGTAGCGCCGCCGATCGTGCTGCCATTCGCCCGTGCTCGTCAGGCCGTAGGCGTGCTGGCGGGTGGCCGCATAACGCAGCCCCGCCACCAGCCGCACCGGCACCGCCCCGACCTGGGCGACCAGATCGGCCTGGAGATAGCCGCCAAGATCGTCCTCGGTGACCCCGCGATTTTCCAGCCGCGAGTTGCCATTCGCCGCCATGCGCCAGTCGCCCCAGGCGTTGACGCAGTTGCAGTTCAGGCCAAACCGCCGCTCGAACGTGTCGATATCGGGCGACAGCCAGGCGCTGATCCCCTCGGGCGCGCGCGGAAGGCTTGCCCCCCAGCGCTCCACCAGCACGCTGAGATCGCGCAGGTCGCCGACGGCCGGCACGCTGGTGAAGGGCGCCGACCGCTGGTCGCGAGTCTGGTCGAAGCCATAACGTCTGAGACTAACGCCGCCCTTGATCGTCACGCCCGGCCGCGCGTCGAAGACCAGGTCGGCCTGGGCGGCGTCATACCGGTTGTCGATGAAGTTGCTGAAGCGGCGAATTTCCGAATAGCCGTCGGCGAAACTCCAGGCCCCGGTCGAGGCGGGGTCCAGCCCGTTTCCGAACCGCAGGATCGGCACGTTCCCGGCGCCGCGCGCGTCGAACACCACGCCGTCCTGGTCGAAGGCGTCATATCCGACCAGGCGCTGGTTCGGGTCCGAGAACCGGGACCGCGAGCGTCCCAACAGCACGGATGCCTTGAGCCGCGACGAGAGGGTCTGATCCAGCTTCAGGGACAGCTGGTCGAAACGGGTGACGAAGTCGTCGGCGAACACCTCGGTGCGGATGTCGGTATTGTCGAACCGCGCATAGACCAGCTCGCCTTGCGGCGAGACCTGCGCGGCCGTCACCGCCATCGCCGGCCGGCCGACGAAGCGGGGATCGGCGGCGCCCCGGTTATCGCGATTGAGGCTCAGGATTTCGATGTTCCGATCCAGCCGCTGTTCGTCGTAGCGCGAGGCGAAATAGTCGAGGGTCAACAGCGTGCCCTCGCGCGGCCGCGCCTGCAGGGTGGCCGAGACGCCGAGGCGCTGCTGGTCGTGCGAGTAGCGGCCATAACGCGGCACCAGCGGCATGTAGGTCACCGGCGATCCGGCGGTGATCACGCCATAAGCCTCGGCCGTCGAGCGTTGATTGGCGCCGTCGGGACCCGGACACGCGCTGCCGGTCGGCGGACAGAAACCGCCGTTGAAACTGGCGATGTAGTCGCCGGTGGAGTTGTAGCTGTCCTCGAGGCTGCGTCGTCGGCTGTAGGCTGCCGAGACCAGGACGCCCAGACGGTCCTGCGCGAAGGTGTTCGACACCAGGGCCGACACGCGCGGATAGGCCCGATGATCGCCCAGTTCGTAAAAGGCCGCCTGGCTGGCCACGGTGGCGTGAAGGCCCGGCGTGTCGAGAGGCCTTGGGGTCTGCAGGTCGATCGTCGCGCCTAGCCCGCCCTCCTCGATCTCGGCCGAGGCGGTCTTGCGGACCGTCAGGGTCGAGAAGAGTTCCGACGCGAAGGTGTTGAAGTCGAAACCCCGGCTGCGGTTGGCGCTGTTGGTCGCCGCGCCGGTGCCGCCGCTGGTGGCCAGGGTCTCGAGCCCGTTGAGGCGCACGCGGACGAAGTCACCGGCCAGCCCCCGCACCGACAGGGTGCGACCTTCGCCAGCGTCGCGCTCGATCGAGACGCCTGAAAGGCGCTGGAGAGACTCCGCCAGGTTGGCGTCGGGAAAGTCGCCCACGTCCTCGCTGACGATCGCCTCGACGACGCCCGCCGCCTGGCGCTTGATCGCCATGGCGCTGGCCAGACTGGCGCGGTACCCGGCGACGATCACCGCTTCGACGGCGACGTCGGGTTCCGGCGCGGCGGAGGCCTGGATCGGTGGAGTCGGCTGAGGGCGCGGCGCCGGCGTCGCCGCCAGGAGGATGGTGTGGCCATAGTCGGCGCGAACCGAAAGGCCCGTACCGGCCAGCAGGCGCGCCAGGCCCTCGCGGGCGCTGAAACGTCCCCGCACGGCGTTGACCCGCCGCCCCATCGCGGCGCTCTGGTCGAGCAGGATCTGCAGGTCAGCCTGACGGCCGAACGCGGGCACCCCGCTGGAGGCGGGTTGGGCGGCGATATCGAAGCTCAGGGTCTGGGCAGTCGCGGTCCCGGCCACGAGTGCGAGCGTCGCACCCGTCATCCAGGCCCACGGCGTTCGCCCCGCGCCGTTGGTCAGCCTTTCCTCCCCTTCCCCTCGCCGGCGCGATCTTGGCGCGCTCGGTCGTTCTAGCGTCCGCCGGAACTCATCGTTCGTGTGGCGGCGCGCCCAGTCTGATGGTCGTTGCGTCTGTCGTCACCGGCGCGCCGAAGGTCTGGCCGACCACCTCTGCGAAATGCTCCGGCTGGTTGGTCCTGAACCAGCCCACCAAGCCCTTTCGGCCCAGGGCGGGATCGGCCACGACGATGCGTCGCTTGTTGTAACGATTGAATTCGACGGCGGCCTCGGCGACCGACATGCCCTCCAGGGCCAGCCGTCCCTGACGCCAGGCCAGCCCCTCGTCTACACCGCCGCGTCCGGCCAGAGACCGTGGCCCCTCGCCGCTCGCCGGCACATAAAGACGCCCACCCGCCGGCGCCCGCGTGCGCACACCCGGCGCCGCCGCGCTCCAGATCTCGACGACCCCCTCGGTAATCTGGACCTCGGCGCCGCCGTTCATCCGACGCACGGCGAAGGCCGTGCCCACGGCGCGAACACGAATATCTCCGGCCGAGACGACGAAGGGCCTGGACGGGTTCTTGGCCACCTTGAACCAGGCCTCGCCGCGGCTCAGTTCGACGGCCCGCCCACGCGGCGTCATCGACACCGTCAGGGCGCTGTTGGTGTTGATGTCGGCCGAGGATCCATCGACCAGGGCGACATGTTTCAGCTCGCCGACCACGGTCTCATAGGCCGCGCTCGAACGCGGGAAAACCTGCACGGCGACGAGCAAAGCCGCCGCGATCCCTACTGCGCCCACAGCTAGCCGCCAACCCCACCGCGATCGCGCCACGCTCGGCGAAACGGGCGTGCCGAGAGCCTTGGCGCGATCGAGCGTGCTCCAGATCGCCGTGGCGCGCACATAGGCGCCCCGCTGGCGCGGGTCGGCAGCGAGCCACGCGTCCAGGGCCTGCGCCTCCTGCGGCGTCAGGTCGCCGCGATCGACGCGGGCGGCCCATTGGGCCGCTTCCTTATGGATGGCTTTGGCGGTTTTTCGTTCGGTCATGGTCTTTGCCAGGCGCTCTGGACGTCGCGAGCGGATCCTCGCTGACGGCCTTGCTCAGGAAACGAAGCCCCCTCGATACGTTGTTTTCGACGACATTCTCCGTGATGTTCAGGCGTTCGGCGATCTCGCGCTGGGACAACCCCTCGACCTTGCGCATCTCGATGATGCGCCGGCAACGCTCGGGCAAGCTCGCCAGCAGGGTCCGCACCCGCTCCAGCTCCCGGCGCCCGGCCACCACACGCTCGGGCGAGGGTTGGCCATCGTCGAGGGTGTTCAGTTCCAGATCGGTAATGCTGCTGATGCGGATCACGCGGGCATGGCGAATGGCGTTCAGCAGCAGGTTTCGCGCGACGCTGAAGAAGTAGGCCCGCGGATTGGAAATCTGCTCCACGGTCTCGAGATCGGACAGACGACAATAGGCTTCCTGTAGAATGTCTTCCGCCTCGATCGAAGCCGGGGCGTTGCGTTTGAGCCAGGCGCGTACGGCCGGTTCGTGAGGAATGATCTCACGTCCGATCCAGACGACGACGTCCTGCCTGAGCCGTTCCACCCCGCTGAGGCCTTTCCCTCATATCTTAGACATTAGGACACGCCGCCGACGCGGTTCCGTCATCCCGGATGCGAAACATTTTTCCGGCGCACCGCAATCCCAAATAATGGATCGCGATCCTCTATTTTGGAATTTCGACCGCTGCGGCTGGTGGCTGAACATGCGCCTACGGGCCCCGTGGCCGCCGCGATCCGCGCAAAACCTTCGAACTTTAACCTTATGGCGGCAGTTGCCGGTGACCTTATGCGTAGTCTCGAGACTAAGCGTATCAGGAAGTTGGCGTGATGACGGACAAGCGGTTCGACGGGGACAGGCGGCAGACGCGGCTGCTCCTGGTCCTGAGCGCGGCCTACCTGATCGTGATCGCCTACTGCGACCTCCTCACGCGAGGCCCGTCGGGCCTGGCCACGGTGTGGCCATGCAATGGCCTGCTGGCCGTCGGTCTGCTGCTGCTAACGGCGGGCCGGCGTTTGGTCCTCCTGGCCGTCAGTTTCGCCGCTCACCTCGTACTGGACGGCGCCGGCGCCTCGCCGCTGCTGATGAGCGCCCTGTTCAGCGTCCTGGACGCGGCCGAGGCGATCCTGGTTGCTCTGGTCTTGCATCGCGCGTTCGGCGGCGCGCCCCGACTAAAGAACCTGGGTCGCGCGTTGAAGACCGTGGGCCTCGCCATGCCGGCCACGGCGATCATGGCGCTTGTCGGCGCCCTGGCCTGCGCGCCCATCCTTCACCTGAGCCTGGGAAGCCTTATCGCCAACTGGTTGTTCATCAACGGCTTGGGCATGGCCGTCAGCCTGCCGGCCGCCTTGATCCTGTTCGATCCCACCATTCAGCATGGCTTCGAGCGCTCGGGACGCGAGAAGCTCCTGTGCTACCTGATTGTGGCCGCCACGGCGTTGTTCGCCTTCGGCAGGCCCGAGCACAGCCTGCCCTTTCTGGCCTTCCCGGCCGGCGTGCTCGCCGCCTTCAGACTGGGGCCAAAGGGCGCCGCGTGGACGACCCTGCTGGTGACGGCCATCGCCGCGCCGCTCAGCGTGCTGGGCCTGGCCTCGGAGGCGGCGTCGCGCGCGCAAGCCTCCGAACGCATGCACACCTTGCAGCTCTTTGTCGGCGCCCTCTTCGTCACCTGCCTGGCGGCCGCCTTGGCCCTGGCGACCCAACAAAGGTTGAAGCGGCTGCTGGTCCATCGCCAGGCTCTGGCAAGACGCGCCCAGGCGCGCGCCCAGGCCGCCAGCCAAGCCAAGACCGACTTCCTGGCGACGATGAGCCACGAGATCCGCACCCCGCTCAACAGCGTGCTGGGCTTTACCCGCCTACTGGCTGAGCGCGACGATCTGGCGCCGGACGCTCGCCGGCAGGTGGGACTCATTGACGGCGCTGGCGGCGCCTTGCTGACGCTGGTCAACGACGTCCTCGACTTTTCACGGGTCGAGGCCGGACGGGTCGACCTTGATCTGGCGCCAACGCGGGCCGAGGCGGTCTTGCGCGAGGCGGCCGAGATCGTCGCCCTGGAGGCTCAGGCCAAGGGCCTGGCGCTGGACGTCACGGTGATCGGCGAAGGCGATCTCCACCACGACCTGGACGCGGCCCGGCTGCGCCAAGTGGCGCTCAATCTGCTGAACAATGCGGTGAAGTTCACGCCGGCCGGACGTGTCTCGGCGCGGTTGACGATCGATCCGGGTGAGCACGGCGACCTGCTGAAGGTCGAGATCAGCGACACGGGGATCGGCGTACCGGTCGAGCTGCGCGACCGGCTTTTCGAGCGCTTCTCGCAAGGCGACGGCTCAGTAACCCGCGCCTTTGGCGGCACGGGCCTGGGCCTGGCGATCAGCAAGGCGCTGATCGAACTGATGGGCGGACAGATCGGCATGAGCGCCAACGCCGGACAGGGTTCGACCTTCTGGTTCTCGCTCGTGACGCGGCGTGTCGAGCCGGCCGCCCCGACCGCGAATTTGGCGTGGGACAGGGCCGGCTCGGCCCGGATCCTGCTGGTCGACGACCATCCCCTCAATCGCGAGATCGGCGACGCCCTGCTGACCCTCATCGGCTGCGAGGTGGTCACCGCGCAGAACGGCCACGAAGCCGTGGCCCTGGCGAAGGACGGCGGTTTCGACATCGTCTTGATGGACATCCATATGCCCGGCATGGACGGCTTGGCCGCCACACGCGCCATTCGCGCCCTGCCCGGAACCGCCGCGACCGTACCGATCATCGCCATGAGCGCCGACGCCCTGCCCCAACATATCGCGCGCTGCCGTGAGGCGGGAATGGTCGACCACGTCGCCAAGCCTATTCAGAAGGAAGTCCTCTACGCCACGGTGGAGACCTGGCTGCGCAGTCCGCAAGCGGCTTAGCGCGATCAGCTTCCGGCCGCCGGCCTCCAGCCACCGCCCAGGGCACGGAACGATCGCACCGCCGCGCGGGCGGCCTCGGTGTCGGCCTGGGCGCGGGCGTCGCTGGCCGCCAGCAGGCGGGCGTCGGCGTCCAGCACCTCGATCAGGCTGACCGCGCCGGCCTTGTAGGCCAGTTCGGAAGAGGCCCGAGCCTTGGACAGCGACTGCTCGCCGCCGACCAGGATCCGCGCCTCGTCCTCGCGTTTGACCAGGCTGGAGAACGAGTCCTCCACATCGGCCGTCGCCCGCAGCACCGACTGCTGGTAGGCGGCCAGGACCTCGGCGTTGCGGCCCTTGGCGGCCTTGATCTCGGCGTCGACGCGGCCGAAGTCGAACAGGCGCCAGCGCAGGCCCAAGACGCCCTGGGCCTGGTTGGCCGAGCCCTGGAACAATGAGCCGCTGGCGGTCGAGGCCGTGCCGATCAGGCCGGTCAGCGAGAACTTAGGATAGTATTCGGAGACCGCCGAGCCGATCGCGGCGTTCGACGCCTTCAGCCGCCACTCGGCGACCGCCAGGTCGGGACGGCGGCGGATCAGGTCGGCCGGGCCGACGGCGTCGGCGATGGCCGGCGCGCGTGGCACGGGCGTGGCGGCGGCCAGCTGCGCGCGGGTGGCGCCGGGCTGGGCGCCCAGCAGCACGTCCAGCGCGTTCATCGCCGCCTCGAGCCCCTCCTCTAGCACCGGCACCTGGGCGCGGGTCTGAGCCAGCGCGCCTTCGGCCTGATGCAGCTGCAGTTCGGAGGCTACTTGCCGGCTCTGTTGCAGACGCACCGTCTCGACCAGTTTGGATTGGGTCTCGACCTGCCCGCGGGCGACGGCCAGTCGCGCCTGCAGGCCCCGGATGACCAGATAGGTGTCGGCGGTCTGGGCCGCGACCGACAGGCGGGCGGCCGCGACGCCGACCTGGGCGGCCTGGTAGTCGGCGACGGCGGCTTCACGGTCCCGGCGCAGGCCGCCGAAGACGTCGATCTCCCACCCGCCGGTGACATTGGCCTCGTAGAGCGAGCCGTCGCGATCAAAGCCCGGCATGGCGGAGCCCAGCCGTCCGGTGGGGGTCTGGGTCGAGCTGTGAGCTCTGGCCGCGCTGGCCTGGACGCCACCCGACGGCAGCAGGGCGGCGGTGGCGGCGGTCAGCCTGGCGCGCGCCTGGGTCACCCGCGCGGTGGCCTGGGCCAAGTCCAGGTTCTGGGCCAGGGCGCGGTCGACCAGGCCGTCGAGCACGGGATCGTCGAAGCCCTTCCACCAGGCCGCCTGGTCGACCGGCGCGGGCGGGGCCGCGCGCTGGGCCACGGCGTTCGCGCCGATGAACGTCCCGGACACCGCCGACGGCGGCGCGACATAGTTGGGGCCCACGGCGCAGGCGCTAAGGGTGACGCCGGCGAGGGCCAGCAGAGCCAAGCTCGATACCGATCGCATCGCGACCTCCTCGTGATTTGTAGTGACCATATGCTAATCTGGTCACTCGTTGTCAATCACGACCCTCGATGCTACCTATTTGGGCATGATCACCGACACCACGCCCCCAGACGCCGCCGCGGGTCGCCGCGGGCCGGCCGACCACGCCATCCGCCAGCAGATCATCGACGCCGCCGACGCCCACTTCGCGCGCTTCGGCTACGGCAAGACGACGGTCGCGGACCTGGCCAAGGCCATCGGCTTCTCGAAGGCCTACATCTACAAGTTCTTCGACTCCAAGCAGGCCATCGGCGAGGCGATCTGCGCCCAGTGCCTGGAGAAGATCATGACGGCCGCCCTGGCCAGCGTGGCCGAGGCGCGAACGCCGACCGAGAAGTTTCGGCGACTTTTCAGCACCATAACCGCGAAAAGCACCGAACTCCTGTTCCAGGAAAAGCTGCTCTACGACCTGGCCGCCAACTCGGCGACCGAGCAATGGCCCTCGGCGCTGGGCTATCTGGAGCGGATGGAAGCGGCCCTGCGCGAGATCATTCTGCTGGGCCGCGAGGCCGGCGAGTTCGAGCGCAAGACGCCGATCGACGAGACCTGCTCGGCGATCATGCTGGCCATGCAGCCATTCATGCATCCGCTGCTGCTGGAGTTCAATCTGGACGGCCTGCCCGAGACCCAGACCATGGTCATCAACATGATCCTGCGTAGCCTGGCCCCGTAACCGTCGCTAAAAAATCAATAGTGACCAATTGACAAATTGGTCACTGGACACGAGATGAGGGTCACCGCTCAAGGCAGGACCCTTTCGCCATGTCGCATCGCTTGCTTCTCGCCGCCGTCATCGGCGGCCTGACCGCGCCCCTCGCCGCCTGTGGCGGTCACGACGCCGCCGTCGATCCCCGCACCCAGCCGCCAGTGGTGCGAGTCGCCACCGCCCCGGCCGCGATCGACGGCGAGCGCCAGTTCACAGGCGTCGTCTCCGCCCGCATCGAGAGCCAGCTGGGCTTCCGCGTCCCGGGCAAGATCGTCGAGCGCCTGGTCGACACCGGCCAGACGGTGCGCCGGGGCCAGCCCCTGATGCGCATCGACGCCGCCGACTACGCCCTGGCCCAGGCCGCTCAGGACCAGACCGTGGCCGCCGCTCGCGCCCGCGCCGTCCAGGCCGAGGCCGACGAGGCCCGCTATCGTGACCTGGTCGGGGCCGGCGCGGTGTCGGGCTCGACCTACGACCAGATCAAGGCCGCCGCCCTGGCCGCACGCGCCCAGCTGCAAGCCGCCGAGGCCCAGGCCCGGGTGTCGCGCAACGCCGCCGGCTACGCCGTGCTGGTCGCCGACGCCGACGGCGTGGTGGTCGAGACCCTGGGCGAGCCCGGCCAGGTGGTCGCCGCCGGCCAGACCGTTGTGCGCCTGGCCCATGCCGGTCCGCGCGAGGCGACGATCGCCCTGCCCGAGACCCTGCGTCCCGCCGTCGGCTCGACCGCCACCGCCTCGGTGTTCGGCAACGCCGCCGCCGCCCCTGCCCGCCTTCGCCAGATCTCCGACGCCGCCGATCCCCGCACCCGCACCTTCGAGGCCCGCTACGTCCTGGACGGCGCCCTGGCCTCGGCCCCGCTGGGCGCGACGGTGACCATCGCCCTGCCTGGCGCGAGCAAGACCAGCGGCCGCGCCGTGCCGCTGGGCGCCCTCTATGACTCGGGCAAGGGTCCGGGCGTCTGGATCGTCGACGCCAAGACCTCGACCGTCAGCTGGCGGGCCGTGCAACTGGCCGCCGTCGGCGAAGAGACCGCCACGGTCTCCGCCGGCCTGGCCGCCGGCGAACGCTTCGTGGCCCTTGGCGCGCACATGCTGCACCAGGGCGAGCGCGTCAGCCTGCAAGCCGGAGCGGCGCAATGAGCTTCAACCTCTCCGCCCTGGCGGTGCGCGAGCGCGCCGTCACCCTGTTCCTGATCATCGCCGTCGTGCTGGCCGGGACCTTCGCCTTCTTCAAGCTGGGCCGGGCCGAGGATCCCAGCTTCACCATCAAGGTGATGACCGTGGTCACCGCCTGGCCGGGCGCCACCGCCCAGGAAATGCAGGACCAGGTGGCCGAGCCGCTGGAAAAGCGGCTGCAGGAGCTGAAGTGGTACGACCGCGCCGAGACCTTCACCCGTCCGGGCCTGGCCTTCACCACCCTGACCCTGAAGGACCCGATCCCGCCCAAGGAGGTGCAGGAGCAGTTCTACCAGGCCCGCAAGAAGCTGGGCGACGAGGCCGCCAACCTGCCGCGCGGCGTGCTGGGCCCGTTCATCAACGACGAATATGGCGACGTGACCTTCGCGCTCTATGCGCTGAAGGCCAAGGGCGAGCCTCACCGCCAGCTGGTGCGCCAAGCAGAGACCCTGCGCCAGCGCCTGTTGCACGTGCCGGGCGTCAAGAAGGTCAACATCATCGGCGAGCGGCCCGAGCGCATCTTCGTCGAGTTCTCGCAGGATCGCCTGTCGAACCTGGGCGTCAGCCCGCGCGAGATCTTCGCCGCCCTGAACGAGCGCAACCTGGTCACGCCGGCCGGCTCGATCGAGACCGACGGCCCGCAGGTGCAGATGCGCCTGGACGGCGCGCTGGACGACCTGCAGACGATCAAGGACACGCCGATCGTGGTCGGCGGCAAGACCCTGAAGCTGTCCGACCTGGCCGAGGTCAAGCGCGGCTACGAGGACCCCGCCACCTTCTTCATCCGCAACGGCGGCGAGCCGGCCCTGGAGCTCGGGGTGGTGATGAAGGAGCGCTACAACGGCCTGCAGCTGGGCAAGGACCTGGAGAAGGAAGCCAAGGCCATCGCCGGCGAACTGCCGCTGGGCCTGACCTTCGCCAAGGTCACCGACCAGGCGGTGAACATCACCGAGGCCTATGACGAGTTCATGCTGAAGTTCTTCGTGGCCCTGGCGGTCGTGATCGCTGTCAGCCTGCTGAGCCTGGGCTTCCGCGTCGGGGTCGTCGTGGCCCTGGCCGTGCCGCTGACCCTGGCGGCAGTGTTCGTGATCATGCTAGCCACCGGCCGCGACTTCGATCGCATCACCCTGGGCGCCCTGATCCTGTCGCTGGGCCTGCTGGTCGACGACGCCATCATCATCATCGAGACCATCGTGGTGAAGATGGAGGAAGGCCGCGACCGCATCTTCGCCTCGACCTACGCCTGGGGCCACACGGCCGCGCCGATGCTGGCGGGCACCCTGGTGACGATCATCGGCCTGATGCCGGTGGGCTTCGCCAAGTCCAGCGCCGGCGAATATGCCGGCAACATCTTCTGGGTCGTGGCCTTCGCCCTGATCACCTCGTGGTTCGTGGCGGTGATCTTCACCCCCTATCTGGGCGTGATGCTGCTGCCGAAGATCAAGCCGGTCGAGGGCGGCCACGCGGCCATCTACGACACCCCGCGCTATCGCCAGTTCCGCGGCCTGATCGGCTGGACGGTGACCAACCGGCTGAAGGTGGTGCTGGGCGTGGTGGCGGCGCTGGTCGTGTCCTTCCTGATGATGGGCATGGTCAAGCAGCAGTTCTTCCCGATCTCCGACCGCCCCGAAGTGCTGATCGAGGTGCAGACGCCCGAGGGCTCCAGCATCGAGACCACCAGCCAGGCGACGGCCAAGGTCGAGGCGTGGCTGAGCAAGCAGCCGGAGGCCAAGATCGTCACCAGCTATATCGGCCAGGGCGCGCCGCGCTTCTTCCTGGCCATGTCGCCCGAGCTGCCCGATCCGTCCTTCGCCAAGATCGTGGTGCTGACCCCCAACGAAAAGGCGCGCGACGCCCTCAAGAGCCGGGTTCGCCAGTTCGCTCAACAAGGCACGGTCGCGGGCGCGCGCATCCGCGCCACCCAGATCGTCTTTGGCCCGCCCTCGCCCTGGCCCGTGGCCTTCCGCGTCATGGGACCCGACCAGGCCAAGGTGCGCGAGATCGCCGAGCAGGTTCGGGGCGTCATGCAGGCCAACACGTCCCTGCGCCAGATCAACACCGACTGGGGCGAGCGCGTGCCGAGCATCCACTTCGTGCTCGACCAGGACCGCCTGCGCGCCATGGGCCTGTCCAGCCACGACGCCTCCGAGCAGCTGCAGTTCCTGCTGACCGGCGCGCCCGTGACCCAGGTCCGCGAGGACATCCGCACCGTCGAGGTCATCGCCCGCACCAGCGGCGCCGACCGCCTGGACCCGGCCAAGCTGGGCGCCTTCACCCTGCTGGGCTCGGAAGGCCAGCGCGTGCCGCTCGACCAGATCGGCAAGGCCGAGATCCGCATGGAGGATCCCATCCTGCGCCGCCGCGACCGGCTGCCGACGATCACCGTCCGCGCCGATGTCGGGGCCGAGTTCCAGCCGCCCGCCGCCTCGGCCGAGGTGATCAAGGCGCTGGCGCCGATCCAGGCCAAGCTGCCGGCCGGCTACCGGATCGAAGCCGGGGCCGACATCGAGGAAGCCGGCAAGGCCAATGCGGCCCTGGCGGCGGTCTTCCCGCTGATGTTCATCCTGATGATGATCGTGATCATCTTCCAGGTGCGCTCGCTGTCGGCGATGTGGATGGTGCTGCTGACCGCGCCGCTGGCCCTGGTCGGAGTGGTGCCGACGCTGCTGATCTTCCACCAGCCGTTCGGCTTCAACGCCATCCTGGGCCTGATCGGCCTGGCGGGGATCATCATGCGCAACGGCCTGATCCTGATCGGCCAGATCCACACCAACGAGAAGGACGGCCTGGACCCGTTCCACGCCGTGGTCGAGGCCACGGTCCAGCGGGCCCGGCCGGTGATCCTGACCGCCCTGGCGGCGGTGCTGGCCTTCGTGCCGCTGACCTTCTCGGTGTTCTGGTCGTCGCTGGCCTACACCCTGATCGGCGGGACGATCGGCGGAACGGTCCTGACCCTGGTGTTCCTGCCAGCGCTCTATGCGCTGTGGTTCAAGATCCACGAGGGATCGCGCACCGATCCTTCGATGGCTCCGGTCCTGGACGCGTCTCCCGCCTAGGACCGTCGCTCCCGGCGTGGCTTGTCCCGCCGGGACTCCGATCGCGGCGGCTGTCCCCTCCCCAGCTGCCGCGATCCTCTTCACGAACGATGACCCGATGACTCAATCCCTGCCGTCAGGTCCTCCACGGCCAAACCGCCCGACCCGGGCGGCAGCGCGCTGGGACAGCACGCACGCCAGCCTGATCGAGGCGGCCATCGATCTCTTCCGTCGCTTCGGCGCGCACGCGACCTCGATCGGCGACGTCGTCGCGGCGGCCAACCTCACCAAACCCACCCTCTATCGGCATTTTCCCAGCAAGGAGGCGCTGGTCATCGCATGCCTCCGCGAAGAAGGACGCCAAGCAAGGCTCGCCTTGATCGAAGCCGTCGCGCCTACGCCTGGAGAACACCGTCAGCGCATCCGCGCGATTGGCGCCCACTTCGTCGTGCAGTTCACCAAGGCGCCGAGCCGTGGGCTCTTCGCCCTCAACTTGGCGGTGGAGTATTCTCAACCCGAAACGCCGGTGCATCAGGCGATCCACGCTGAGATCGAACGATGGCAGGACCAGCTTGCTCTGCTGCTCGCTCCTGAGGCGTCTGGCGAAATGCCCACTGTCACGCGAAAGCTGGCCTTGCTGATCTTCGGCGCGAGCGCCGCCTGCCAAGCCCTGGGCGCGCTGGCATGCGAGCAACTTGTGGAAAGCCTCGAGGGCATCATCACGCAGCTTCCAGAGTAGGTGACTGCGGCCAGACCAAGCGCGACAAGGCCTAGGGCTGCGACTTTAACAGTAAAGCCCATTCAGCTGCCGACAACTCGGGGCCGCCGTAGGCATGCGCAAAATAGGTCTTGAGGTCTCCGGAGAACGGCCAGTCGGAGCCGGCCACGAACCGTTCGGGTCCGATCCGACGGATCAGGGCGGCCATCCTGGCGCGGTCGTTGGCCGTCGTCACCTCGGTGAAAACCTGGGCCAGATCGAAATGGACGTTGCGCACGCGCGCTGGATTCTTCTCGAACGCCTCGGCGAAGGCCCCCAGGGCGTCAAGCGTCACGGCGTCTATGCGTCCCCAGCCGGCGGCGTGGGCAATGACCACCGGCGCATCGCCGGCGGCCGGCAGCACCTCTTCCAGGAACACCCGCACGTCGCGCGCGCCGTAGTCGGCCGCGCCGGTGCGCATGTGGATCATGATCGTCCAGCCGTTGGCCGAAGCAGCCTTGAACACCGCCGCCAGCTTGGCGACCTGGCCAGGGTCACGCAGGTCGACACCGGAATTGGTCAGGTGCAGCTTCAGCCCCGTGACGGCGCGATCGCCCTTCCAGCGCGCGATCTCGCCCAAGGCGTCTGGCGCGACCGGATTGACACTGACGAAGGCGGCGAAGCGATCGGGATATTGCCGGGCCAAGTCGACGGTGAAGTCGTTGGCCTCGCGCATGACCTCGGTCGCGTCCGGCCTGGGCTCGGCCAATGGGCTTTCGGCAAGGTAGGCCGTCGACATCAACCAGCCCCGCCGGATGCCCGCCGCGTCCATGGCCTTGAGCGCGTCCTGCGCCGTCAGCGGCGCGGTGAAGCGGGGATCGCAGGGGCTCTTGCGCTTCGGGCTGGCGCAATAGGCCGGCAGGATGGTCAGGATCGCCGGCGAATGGACATGCATATGATGGTCGACCGCCGGCCCTGCCCAGACCGGGCCGGCGAGCAGGGTGAGGGCCAACAGCGCCCCACATCGCAGAGACGTCATGTCCGATATCCTCCCCCGGGGCTCTCATGAGAACGGGCGCGGACTTGCTGGTCCGCGCCCTTGCCTGCCGGCTCTACTGACCCAGCAGCGTCTTTCGCCAGAACATGATGCTGGTCCAGAAGTAGTAGTCCTCGTTCTCCTTCTTGCGGAAAACGTGGCCGTCGTTCTTGGCCAGCACGTGCCAGGCCTCGCCGCCCTTGGCGCGGACAGCCTTGATCATCTGGTCAGCCTCGGTGGCCGGAACGCGCGGGTCGGTCCCGCCCGTGGCCACCAGCAGCGGGATGGTGATCTTGTCCACGCTGGTCAGCGGCGAGATCTTCATCAGTTGCTCGCGCTGCTTGGGATCGCGCTCGTCGCCATACTCCACCCGGCGCAGGTCGCGGCGGTAGGACTGGGTGTTCTCGAGGAAGGTGACGAAGTTGGAGATCGCGACGTAGCAGTTGGCTCCCTTGAGACGGGGGCTGTAGTGCGTGGCCGAGGCGTAGCACATGTAGCCCCCGTACGAGACGCCGTTGACCGCGAAGCGGCTAGCGTCCAGGGCCGGATCCTTCTCGAGCGTGTCGAGGAAGGCGCCGATGTCCTTGACCGAGTCCTCGCGCTTGAACGGCCCGTTGTCGAGATTGACGAACCGCGCGCCATAGCCGGTGGAGCCGCGCACGTTCGGGAAAAACAGCGCGATGCCCAGCTCATTGAGCAAATAGTTGTTTCCGCCGAGGAAGTCGGGACGGGTCTGGCCTTCCGGCCCCCCGTGGATGTCGACGATCAGCGGACGCTTGCCGGGGAACTTGGCCGGGTCGGGCTGGTAGAGGAAGCCCGACACCTTCTCGCCATCGAAGCTGGCGACCTCCACCAGCTTGGGCTCGACGTTCAGGTTCGGGTCCAAACCGCCGGTTTCGCTGTGCGTCCACTGGGTGACGGCCAGGGTCTTGGCGTCGATCGAGAAGGCGTCGCCCGGCACCTTGGCGCTGGACATGGAAAGTCCGATCTGGCCCCAGGGCGAGATCTCGATGGCCGCGCCGATGGCGTAAGGGATCACGCCTGCCGGCAGGCCAGTGACCGGACGCACGGCGCCAGTGGCGATATCCAGCACCCGCACGCGCGACACGCCGGCCTCGTTGATGGCGTAGACCGCGAACGCGCCATCCGGTGAGACGGCGAAATCGCTGACGTCCCAGCGCGGCTCCTTGGAAACCGGCGTAAAGCCGCCCTTGGCGTCCAGCTTGCCCAGGCGCTGGAAGTCAGAACCCTTGTTCGAGGTCAGCCACACCGAGCCGTCATGGCCGTATTTGGGATCGACGTAGGACGCCTTGGCCTTGGGATCGGTCAGGGGCTTCATCTTGCCGGTCGCCAAATCCAGTTCGTAGACCATGGCCTCGTTGACCGACATGCGGTTCAGGACCAGGGCCTTGGCGCCATCGGCGGAGAAGTCGGCGATGTTCCAGCCGCCGCCGGTGACCTGGGCGACCAGGCGATCGGTCTTGGGGTCCTTCGGGTCGACGACGTAGAGGTCCATGTCCGCGCCATTGCGGCGCGACGAGGCGTAGCCGACCTGCTTGCCATCCGGCGACCAGGCGCCAAACCAGTTGCGGCTTTTGCCGTCGGTGATCAGGCGCGGGCGACCGGCTTCAAGGGCGTAGAGTTGGTAGAACTCGTCGCCGCCCTTGTCCTTCTGGATCACCAGGGTGTCGCCCTTGGGCGAGAGGGCCGCGGCCAGGATCGGCTCGTTCTCGAAGCTGATCTGACGACGGTCGCCGTCGGGCTTGGCCACGATGTGGATCTGGTTCGAGCCGCCGAAGCGGGTCTTGATCAGCATCGAACGGTCAGCCGTGTTCCAGCCCAGGAAGTCAGCGTGACGGGACTGCAGATACGGCGCGGTCGCGGCCGCCAGCTCTTGTGGAATGGCCGGCGCGCCGTCGATGACGACGGCGGCAGGCGGCGCGACGGTCTGCGCCGCCAAGGGAGTCGCGGCGGCGCAGGCCAGCAGGGCCAGCGCCAGGGAGTGGCGAGAAATCATGTGAGGAACGCCTCGGAAGAAAGGGGGAGCGCCGCCGGCGGGAGGGGCTTGGGGGGAAGCAGCCGGCGGCGCGGTGTCGGGCGGGCTTAGAAACGCATCCGCGCGCCGACGGTCACATAGCGACCGATCACGTCGTAGTACGGCGAGTACAGCGAGCTGACCGGAGGTTTCTTGTCGAACAGGTTGGTGGCGTTGGCGTAGAGCTCGATCGCGTTGCCGCGGATCTCGGGCAGCTTCGCCGCAAGGCCCAGGTCGTAATAGGTGTAGGCCTTGATGTGGTTGTTCACCAGATCGACGGTGCTGTTGTAGTTGCCCGCCGAGATGTAGCGGGCGCGAAGGTTGGCGCTGAAGACGTCGCCGGCCCAGTCGATCGAGGCGTTCGCGCGGGTCTTGGGCGCGCCCAGACCGAACGAATAGCCCTGCGACTTGACGTACTCGATCTTGCTGACGCCGTCGTTGGTGGTCAGGCTGTTGATCCAGGTGCCCAGCAGGCGGGCGCGGATACGGCCCGGAGCGCCCGGGATCAGGCGGTCGAACGCGGTCGAGTACGAGATCTCGGCGTCGAAGCCGTCGGTCTTGTAGTTGGCCAGGTTGACGTAGGTCGAGACGATCCGGGTGATCGTGCCGGCAGAGTCACGGGTGATCCGCGAGCACAGGTCCTGGTTGCCGTTGGCGCACCGGGTGACGATGTCCTGGGCCGCGATCGTGGTGATCACGTTGTCGATGTTGATGTTGAAGTAGTCGACCGACATGCTCAGGCCCGAGATCGCCGGCGGCGAATAGACGAAGCCCGTAGTGAAGGTCTTGGCCGTCTCAGGGTTCAGGTTCGGGTTGCCGCCGCCGTTGGTCAGCACATAGACGCTGGAGTTGTTCGTCGGGTCGGTCAGGGTGTTGTAGCCGGTCGTCGACGACGTGAAGAGCTCGGTCAGGTTGGCCGAACGGATGTCACGCGACTTGGTGATGCGACCACGGAAGCCCGGGAAGAACTCGTTGGTGGCGCCCAGCTTCCACGACCAGATCGAACCGGTGGTGTCGTAGTCCGAGATGCGCGCGGCGGCGTTGATTTCCAGCTTGTTGAAGACCGGGACGTCACGAACGACCGGCACCAGCACTTCGGCGAAGGCTTCCTTGACGCTGAAGCTGCCGGCCATGGCCGAGAAGCTGAACGAGGTGAAGGCCTTGGCGGTGTCCAGAGCGCCGACCGTGCGATCGACAGACTCCTTGCGGGCCTCGGCGCCGACAGCGATCGAGACCGGACCGGCCGGCAGCGAGAAGGGCTCGCCGCGCAGGCTGAAGCCGCCGACGTCCAGCTTGCTGGTTTCACGCATCGACGGCGTGCCGGTGACGTAAGCCAGCGCCGCCTGCGAGGGCGCGCCCTGTCCGAACAGGTTGATCGGCACGCAGTTGGTCGTCGGGTTGCTCAGGGCGATCCGGCAGACCGCCTGGCCGGTGGTCGGGCTGATCACCGAGTCGACGGCGTTGGCGTAGTTCTGGGTCAGGAAGAACCCAGGGGTGTCGATGTTGTTTTCCTGCTCGCCGTGGCTGTAGTAGGCGCTCCAGCGCCAGCCACCGTCGAGCTCGCCGTCCAGGGCGATCGTGCCCTGGGTCGAGACGCGCTCGAAGTCGATCGTCGGATAGGCCTCGGTGTTGAAGCGACCCATCGTGAAGGTGGTCTGGCCCGCAGCGGCCATCGCCGTCTTCACCGCCGTCGGCAGGAAGGCGTTGTCCGACTTGATCGTCAGGTTGCCGCGGTTGTGGTCGCCGAACCAGATGTAGTTGTTCCACATCCGCGAGCGACGCAGCTCGGCCGTCAGCTTGACCTTGTCGGTCAGGTCGTAGGTGGCGCTGGCCATGGTGGCGTAGCGCTTCTGCGGCGTGACCAGCGGCGACAGGTCGTCGTTCGAGGGGCCTTCGCCACCGATCGAGTTCGTGCCCTGCACCGTACCGTAGTCGAAGGCGCGCAGGGTGCCGTCCGGATTGAAGGTCTGGCCGCGCAGCACGCCCGACATGATCAGGCCGCCCGGGGCCGCATTCGCGAAGCCGACGTCGGGCGCCAGGATGAAGCGGCCCGCGCCGTTCGAGATGGTGGCCCAGCGGCCGATGTTCGGGCGACTGTTCTTCGGAATGACGCCGTCGTTGTCGAGATATTCGCCGCCGATGACGAAGTGGCCGCGGCCATTGGCGAAGGTCGTGCCGGCCGCGCCTTCGACGCGGATCTGCTTGGCGTCGTCAAAGGACGACTCGCCGCCTTCGATGCCGAACTTGAAGCCGGTGAAGGTGCGGTCGATGGACAGGTTGACGACGCCGGCGACGGCGCCCGAACCCCAGGCGGCCGAGGCGCCGCCGGTCACGACGTCCACGCCCTTCAGCAGCACGCTGGGGATCATGTTGAGGTCGTTCTCGCCCGAGAAGCGACGGCCATCCAGCAGCACCAGGGTGCGGTTGATGCCGAGGCCACGCAGGTCGACCGGAGCGTTGCCAGCGCCGGTGTTGGTGCCGGTGGTCTGCGGCGAGGTGGTGGCGCGGAACTGCGGCAGGTCGTTCAGGGCGGCGGCCACGTTCGGACGGGCGCCGACGGCGAGGTCCTGGGCGGTGACGCGCACGGTCGGGGTCGGGGCCTGGAAGCCGGCGCGGTCGATGCGCGAGGCGGTGACGACGATCTCACCAACGCTCGTGTCGTCGGCCTTAGCCGCCGCGTCTTGAGCGAAGGCTGCGCCGTGCAGGACCAGGACGGCGGGAACGAGGCTGCAACCCAGCAGCAGGTTCCGACGGGTTTGACGCGAAGAATTCAAAAGAGATCCCCTCTGTTTCAGCAGTCGACAGTCGCCCTCTCCCGCCACGGCCGTTGCTCGGCCGCGTTCGGTTGCGCGTCGCCGGAAGGTCAGCACCTCCAGGCGTCACAGGCGTTCCTCTGCCCCCGCTGTCCCGTGGCCTGAGAGATTCAGGCGCATGTGCGCCCTTGCTCCTTCGGCGAGGCCGCTCGCTTATGGAGCGGTCCTGCTTTCCAGCGTCCTCGTGTTCTGCGGTCCTTGGTGCCTGAGCGTTTCCGGGGCGGTTGCGCCTTCGGCGTCGGGCCGAAACCCGATCTCTTCCGCGAGAACCCGGGCAATACGAACGCTTCGTTTGATCCCGTCAAAAGCCGCTCGCGCGGCATAAACGCCCACCAGGTTTATGAACGGAGAGATGGAAATTCCCAAGCTCAACCCGAGGCCACGCGGTTCGCTCGTCGGCTCTCGCCCAGGTTCGTGGCCGTGACAGGTCCGTGACAGTTTGGACCGTTTGGCATGACCCCCGAGAAACAGCGACGCTTAGGCGTTTCGCCCACGAATGCACAAACTATAGGCGCCAAAAGCCCAATATTTGCACATATATCACCGACCGGCGGCGGCGTTGCGCCAACGGGCCAGCAATTCAGCTCGACGGCCTTGGTCGAAATTGGCCAGCAAGGCCGGCCCGACGCGGATCGGCCGTCCGCCGGGGCCAAGAGTCGCCGCGCCGCCGACCGGCCGGATCGGCGTCAGCCGCGCCTCGGCCAGGCGCTTCTGGCCGTCCTCGGACATCAGATAATCCAGGAAAACGCGCGCGGCCTTGGGATGCGGCGCCGAGCGGGTGATGAAGGCCACCCGCGAAATCGACAGGTGATAATCGGTCGGCACCACATAGCCGACGTCAGGGTTGCGATGGCGCGCCCACCAGTCAGCGTAGAAGCCGTTCATATTGAACACCAGCAACCCCGGCCCCGACAGCTCGTTCAGCAGCGCCGCGCCCGGCACGAACAGGTGCGGCTTCGACTTGGCCAGTTCCTCGTACAGCGCCCAAGCGTCCGGATAGGCTTGCAGGTCGCTGGACAAGTACATGAACCCGACCCCGCTCTTTTCGGGATCGTACATGGCGATGCGGCCGCGCCAGCGCGCCGGGTCAGCGCGCAACGCCGCCAGCAGAGCCGCGTGGCTGCGCGGGACCTCCGACGCCTTCAGCACCTTCTTGTTGTAGGCGAAAACGATCGGCTCGGCCGTGACGCCATAGCCCTGGTCGCGCCAGACCGCCCAGGCCGGCAGGCCCTTCGCCTCGGGACTGCGATAGGTCTGAGCGTAGCCGTCATTGATCAGCTTGACCTGGATGTCCATCGACGAGCTCCAGGCGACGTCGCCGACGGGCTTGTTGGCGTCGATCTCGGCGATCAGGCGCGTGCGCATCGGCGTGGCGGCCAGTTCGACGAACCGGACCTTGATCTTGGGGAAGCGCTGCTGGAAGCCTTCGCCGATCGCCTGGTGGACGTCGGTATTGGCGTAGACGACGACCTCGCCCTCGCGCTCGGCGGCGCGTACGTCCCAGCCGCTCGTCTCCTGCCCAGGATGCTTGGGCGCGCAGCCCGCCAGCGCCGAGGCGAGCATCAGCGCGGCGGCCAGCAGCCCGCGTCTCTTGACCGCTCGTGGCAATCGGCGTCGGATGGCGCTTTCTCCTTCCCGCGTTCGGTCCCTACATCCCCGATGAAGATACTCGTTGTCGAGGATGATCCGCCTCTACGCCGTTCGCTGACCGCGACGCTGGAGAGCGAGGGGCACCAGGCGATCTGCGCCGAGACCGGCGAAGCCGCCCTGGCCCTGGCCGCCGGCGGCGACTTCGAGGCCATTGTCCTGGACATCGGCCTGCCCGACATCGACGGCTTCGAGATCCTGGGCCAGCTGCGCCGCGAAGGCGTGCTGACGCCGATTGTCATGCTGACGGCCCGCGACGCCGTGCACGACCGCATCGCCGGCCTGGACATGGGCGCGGATGACTATGTGCTGAAGCCCTTCGACCCGTTCGAGCTGGTGGCCCGCGTGCGCGCCGTGGTCCGGCGCAAAAGCGGCTATGCGGCCCGCACTATCCATGTCGGGACCCTGGCCTGCGACTGGGAGGCCGGCGCGGCCTGGATCGGCGAGCGGCGGCTGGACCTGCGTCCGCGCGAGTGGGCGGCGCTGAAGGTGCTGGCTTCGCGCCCCGGCCGCGTGGTCGAGCGCGGACGCCTGGCCGCAGAGGTCTTTCCCGACGAGCAGGATCCCTCGCCCAACGCCCTGGACATCCATGTCGGCCGCCTGCGGCGCAAGCTGGCGCCGGACGGTCCGCGCCTCAGCACCCTGCGCGGCGTGGGCTACCGGCTCGACCCGTGAGCCGCACCCATCCCAGCCTGGTTGGCCGTCTGCTGCTGGCCCAGGTCGCGCCCCTGGCCCTACTGGGCGCGGCGCTCGCCCTGGCCGGCGCCCTGGCCGCCCACGCCGTCGTCGAGAAGTCGTCGGACCGCCTGCTGGCCGGCTCGGCGGCCTCGATCGTCGCTCAGATCGGCGTGCGCGAGGGCCAGGCCCAGGTGGCCCTGCCGCCTTGGGCGCTGGGCTTGCTGGACAGCCCCGAGCGCGACGCGGTGTTCTACGCTGTGCGCCAGGGCCCGCGCCTGGTCACCGGCTATGGCGACCTGCCCCGTCTGCCCGCGCCCGCGCCGAACGAGACCAACTTCAACTACGCCAGGATGCGCGGCTATGAGGTGCGCATCGCCCAGTCGACGGTGCTGGTGCCAGGCGTGCGCGAGCCCGTCGTCGTGGCCGTGGCTCAGAGCCTGGATTCGCGCAAGGCCAGCGAGCGCGAGCTGCTGTCCAGCCTGATCGGCCTGCCGGTGCTGCTGGTCGTGGTCGCCGGCGTCCTGGTCATTCCCGCCGTCGGCTGGGGCCTGGCGCCATTGCGCCGCCTCACGGCCGACCTGACGACTCGCGCCCAAGCCTCGCGCCCCGACCTGGCGCCGGTTGACGCCACCGGCGCGCCGGCCGAGCTGTCGCCGGTGGTCGGAGCCTTCAACCACCTGATGGGTAGCCTGGAGCGTTTCACCCGGGCGCTGGAGCGGTTCTCGGCCGACGCCTCGCACCAGTTGCGCACGCCACTGTCGGTGATCGTCGCCAATCTGGCCCTGCTAGAGCGCACCGCCGCCACGCCGCGCGACAAGGCCCTATTGGGCGACTCTCGCCAGGCGGCGGCCAACCTGCGCCAAGTGCTGTCACAGTTCCTGGCCCTGGCCCGTTCGGAAGCCACGGCGGCCGAGGGCGAGGCTGACCTCGCCGCCCTGCTGATCACGATCCAGCTGGAGGCCGTGCGGGCCTTTCCCGATGTCGAGGTTCTGGCGCGCCTGCCCCCAGGCCTTCCCCTCGCCCGTGGCAATCCGGTGCTAGTCGGCGAGGTGCTGCGGAACCTGATCTTCAACGCCTGCGCCTATGGCGGCGGAAAGACCCGCATCGTCGCCTTCGCCAAGGCCGACACCCTGAACGTCGTCATCTGGGACCACGGCCCGGGCGTCAGCGAAGCGGATCTGGAACGCCTTTTCGCCCCCTTCAGTCGTGGTAGCGCCAGCAGTGTCGCCCAGGGTGCGGGGCTGGGCCTGGCCATCGTCCGCGCCATCACTGAGCGCCTGGAGATCGGCGTCTCGCTTCGCCGTCGGACATCGAAGCCAGGCTTGGTCGCCGAGATCACCTTCACCATGTTGGGTCTTTGACGAAGCGACACAAGAAGGCGCTTTGCCCTTCACGAACCGTCATCTTCGCCTTGCGTGATGAGCCGCGGCCAGACCGGCAAGCCGTTGCGTGGCAAGCAATCGCCGTTGCAATCATTGCGTTCGACGATCGAAGATCCCCGATCGATAAGCCCCCCGCCGACAGCAAAACGGGGGTTTTCGAGCTATGCGACGACAGTGGCTTATGGGCGCAACGGCGCTCCTGGCGGCAGGACCCGCCTGGGCGCAATCGACTTCGACGGAGACGAGCGGCCAGGTTTCGGAACTGGTGGTGATCGGCAGTCGCGGGGCGCCGAGGTTGGCGACCGACACGGCCGTACCGGTCGACGTGTTGAGCGCGGAGTCCCTGGCCGCCCGCGGCCAGAACGACCTGACCAAGACGCTGGAATTCATGTCGCCGTCGTTCAACTATCCGCGCACCTCGTCGGGACCGTCCTCGACCGGCGCGCGCTCGTTCACGCTGCGCGGCCTCATTCCCGACCAGACCCTGGTGCTGGTCAACGGCCAGCGTCGGCACGCGTCTTCGATCATCACCTTCAACAACGGCGCCTTCCGCGGCTCGGTGCCTGTTGACCTCAACATGATCCCGCTGACGGCGATCAAGCGGGTCGAGATCCTGCGCGACGGGGCCGCCGCCCAGTACGGTTCGGACGCCATCGCCGGGGTCATCAATCTGGTGCTGCGCGACGAGCCCGGCGGTACGCACGGCTCGGTGCAGTACGGCCAGACCGAGCGCGGTGAGGGCAAGACCTTCATCGCCACGGCGCGCCAGGGCTTCGCCCTGGGCGATGGCGGCTTCGTCACCCTGTCGACCGAGGTGCGTGACCGGGGCGACACCAACGCCGCCGAGATCGATCCGCGCTTCGGCCGCGTCACCTCGACCCTGGGCGATCCCCAGAGCACCGACATCCAGGCCGTCGCCAACGCCGAGCTGCCGCTGAAGGGCGGCGCGGCCGTGTTCGGCTATCTGACCCTGGGCCGACGCGAGTCGGAGATGAGCCCCCTCTTCCGGGCGCCGACCGTGTTCCCGGCCTTCTACCCCAATGGCTTCCTGCCGATCGTCAATCTCGACCTCAAGGACCTGGGCGCCAATGTCGGCGTGCGCGGGACCTTGGCCGGCTGGGGTTGGGAGCTGACCGACACCTACGGCTATTCCAACGGCGACTACGACGTCTCCAACACCGTCAATACCTCGCTGGGCGCCAGCAGCCCGAAGGCGTTCTACGGCGGCGGCGCGCGCTACCGCCAGAACCTGGTCAACCTGACGGTCCGCCGGGCGCTGGACGTCATGGCGGGGGCCAATCTGGCGGCCGGCGTCGAGCATCGGTTCGAGGCCTATGAGCTGGTCCCGGGCGAACCGGGCTCCTACACGCTCTCGGGCGCCCAGGGCTTCCCGGGCTTCCACCCGCCCTCCCCGGTCGATGTGGACCGCACGGGCCGTAGCGCCTTCATCGACGCCGAGCTGAGCCCGATCGAGGGCCTGGACCTGGGCGCGGCCGCCCGTTTCGAGGACTACAGCGACTTCGGCGACGCGACGACCGGCAAGCTGACCGCCTTCTGGCGACCCGCACCGCTGATCGCCCTGCGCGCGGCCGTCAGCACCGGCATCCGCGCCCCGTCGCTGCAGCAGCAATACTTCTCGACGGTGACCAGCCAGCTCAACAACGGCGTGCTGCAGAACGTCGGCAATTTCGCGGTCACCGACCCGGTCTCGGTGGCCCTCGGATCCAGCCCGCTACGTCCGGAGAAGTCCAAGAACTATTCGGCCGGCATCGTCCTGACGCCGGGCCACGGCCTGACCTTCAGCCTCGACGCCTTCCGCATCGACATCGACGATCGCATCGCGATGACCGAGAACCTGCAGGGCCCACAGGTGGCGGCGATCCTGGCCGCGCACGGGGTGACCAACGCGGCGGTGGCGCGGTTCTTCACCAACGCCTCCGACACCCGCACCCAGGGCTGGGAAGCCACCCTGCGCTGGGACAAGCGCCTGGCGTCGGATACGCGCCTGGCCCTGACGGTGGGCTATGGCGCCTTCGACACCGATCCGCTGCGCATCCGGACCAACCCTGTGCTGCCGTCGATACCGCTGCTGGGCCCGGCCTCGATCGACGCCGTGGCCGACGCCCAGCCGCACCTGAAGGCCCTGGTCAATGCCGAGCTTTCCTGGCGCGCCTGGCGGTTCACCGCCGACGTCACCGACTTCGGCTCGACGTCGATCCCGTTCGGGACCGGCTCGATGCGGATGCCGGGCAAGACCTCGGTGGACCTCTCGGCCGTCTGGAGCGTGACCCAGGCCCTGACCGTGACGGCCGGGGTGATCAACGCCGGCGACACCTATCCCAACCGCGTGCCCGGCGAGGCCACCGGCCGCCCCTACAGCGAGTTCGATCCGATGGGCTTCAACGGCCGTGAATTTTTCCTGCGTCTGTCGGCGGAGTTCTGACCATGACCCTGCTACGCAAAGCCGCCTGCTCGCTCGTCGCCCTCGCGCTTGCCGCCGGTCCCGCCGGCGCCTGGACGCGGCCAGGGCACATGGTCACCGCCGCCATCGCCTATGACGAGATCGAGAAGCGCCGCCCCGACTTGATCGACGCCATCGGCGCGATCCTGGACGCCCATCCCGACCGGGGCGCCTTCCAGGTGGCGGTCGACCGCACCACGGGCCGCGAGCGGGTGCGGCGGATGTTCCTGGAATGCGCCCGCTGGCCAGACGATGCGCGACAGACGGCCTATGACCACCCCACCTGGCACATCACCCTGTGGCCGGCGGTCGAGCCCGACGCCCCAGCGGCGACCAAGGCCAAGGTGGCGGCGCGGGCCGGGCGTCCGACCGGCGAGGCGCTGGAGGGCCTGCCCCTGAACTACCGCACCCTGGGCGATCCCTCGGCCACGCCGGCGGAGAAGGCGTCGGCGATGTGCTGGCTGCTGCACGTGACCGGCGACATCCACCAGCCGTTCCACACGACCGAGCTGTTCTCGGCCGCCTATCCCGCTGGCGACGCCGGCGCGGGCCGGCAGTTCGTGATCGACCCGCTGCCGCCCCACGAGCCGATCGCCCTGCACTGGTTGTGGGACGACGCGATCAGCCGTTCGGGCCTGCCCGCCGACGCCGATATGCGGGCCCGCGAGATCGAGACCCTGCATCCGCGCGCGGCGCTGGAGGAACTGAAGGCCCCGACCGTCCCCGCAAACTCCGGGCCGGACTTCAAAGCCTGGGCCCATGACGAGAGCCACGTCCTGGCCCTGTCGTTCGCCCTGCCGGCGCGCTCACCCACCAGCCCGACGGCGGTCGGCGCCAAGCCTACCTCGGACGCCTACTGGACCAAGGTGCGCACAGTCGCCGAGCGACGGGTGGCGATCGCGGGTTATCGGATGGCCGACTTGGTCATCGCCGCCTTGGATGCGCCAAAGTAGGCGCGCTCAGGCCACGGCTCGGACCGGCGCTTGCGGGCGCCGGTCGCGGGCGGCCTCGTCCTTCAGCCAGGCCCACAATGGCGCGACCTGGTTGCTCAGCAGGCGGCTGGGCTTGGCGACGAGCCGGTAGGCGCCGGGATACCGCACCGCCGGCAGGCCCAGCTCGACCAGTCGGCCCGAGCTCAGGTGGCCAGCCATGATCACGTCGATACCTGGCGCGACACCGAGCCCGGCGGCGGCGGCCTCGTACAGCGCCTGGGCCATGTCGAACGTGCTGGCCTCGCGCGGCAGGCCGCAGTCGACCCCGGCCTCGCGCGACCACCAGGCCCACATGTCCTGGTGTTGGGAGAAGGTCAGCAGGCGCTCGTCGGCCAATCGGCGGGTCCCGTCGCGCAGGCGACGAGCGACCTCGGGCGAGGCGACGGGCGTGATGCACCCTTGCAGAAGGATCTCGGCATGCAGGTCCGTCACGTCGATATCCCCGGCGCAAAGGCCAAGGTCCGCGACGCCAGTGCGGATCGCCTCCGCGGTGCGGGCGGTGACGATGACCACTTCGATGTGGGGGTGAAGGGCGTAGAAGCGCTCGATACGCGGGATCAGCCACCCGACCGCCAGCGAGTGCGACAACGAAATGCTGATCTTCTGCGAGGCCGGCTTGGCCTCGAGATCGCGTGCGGCGCCGAGGATGGCGCGATAGGTCGGCTCCAGGGTGTCCAGGCACGCCTGCCCGGCCTCGGTCAGGCGCATGCCGCCCGGATAGCGCACGAAGACCTCATGACCGATAAAGGCGGTAAAGGCCTGGATGCGCCGGGAAAACGCCGCCGGGCTCAAGGCGCAGCGGTCCGCGGCGATGCGGAAACTGGGCGCGCGGGCCGCCTCGACAAAGGCCTCGATCACCTCGAGCCTTGGAATGCGCCGGGACATGCCAGGCCCCTTCGGTGAATGTCGCCGGAGGACTAGGTCGGGGCGGTAACCGATTTACGACAGCGTCGACAACGGATCATGATCCGGACGTTCGGCTATCCGCCGACGGCGATCTGCGCACCGGGGCGCTGATCCTCGATCAAAACCCGCGCCAGGCTCGCGGCGGCGCCTGCAGGATCGGCCTGATCGGCGACGGTGCGCAGATCGACCTCCAGTCGCTCGGGCGTGGCGTCGATCAGGGTGTAGCCCGAGCGCTCGATGTCAGCGAAGCGGACGTCGGCGTTGCGGGCGCGGACGTCGCCATAGCGGGCCCTCGGGGCATGGCTGGCGGCCAGGCAGGTGGTCACCAGCTCGGTCGCCACGGGCGGCGTGTCGGGTCCGCCACGACGCAGGTCGTTGACCATGTAGGCGTGGATGTCGCCGCTGAGGACCACGGCGTTGCGGACGGATGGGCGTGTCAGGCTTCGCATCAAGCGGTCACGGGCGGCGGCATAGCCGTCCCACTGGTCGGACATCACGCCGTCCGGCGTCTCGATCGGCGCGACCACAGTCTGCTGGGCCAGCAGGGTCCAGCGCCCTTGCTCGGCCCGCAGGGTCTCGTCCAGCCAGGTCTCCTGGGCCGCGCCGAGCATGGTGCGGTCGGGCGCGGTTAGCGCGGAACAATCGCGGCGCGGACGGTTGCCGCTCTGGCCCGGCGGATTGCAGGCCTGGACCGAGCGATACTGCCGCCCGTCCAACACCGGCAGGCTGACCAGATCGCCCCAGGACAGACGTCGATAGAGCCTCGGCCCGTCGGGTTGGGCCCACAGGCTGGGCCGCACGGGCAGGTGCTCGAAATAGGCCTGATAGGCCGCCGCCCGCCGGCGCGCGAAGACGGCCGGATCCAGCGCCTTCAGATTGGCCAGGTCCGCATAGTCGTTCTCGACCTCGTGATCGTCCCAGGTCACGACCCAGGGCGCCAGCCGATGAGCCTCGCGTAGGTCGGGGTCGGACTTGTAGATCGCGTGCCGGCGGCGATAGCCATCCAGGTCCGTGGGTTCGGGCGCGTCGAAGGCGCGGACCTTCGGGAACTGGGCGTAGCTATTCTCGTAGATGTAGTCGCCCAACTGCACGATCAGGTCGGGCTGGGCGGCGACCATGTCGCGATAGGCGGTAAACCAGCCCAACTCGAAGTGCTGGCAGGAACTGACCGCGATCCGCGCGCGTTCGGCGCGTTCCGGCGCGGTGGCGGTGCGCCCGACCGGGCTGACCGCGCCCAGGGCGTGGAAACGATACCAATAGGCCCGCCCCGGACGCAGGCCCTGGATCTCGACGTGTACGGCGTGGCCCAGGGCGGGGCTGGCCGCCCGGCGGCCGCGTCGCACGATGTGTCGGAACGCCTCATCCTCGGCGACCTCATAGGCGACCGGCACGGCCGGGGCGTCCAGTGGCGCGCCGCCCGCGCTGAGGCGGGTCCACAAGACAAAGCCGTCGGTCGACGGATCGCCACTGGCCACGCCTAGCGCGAACGGCTCGGCGGGCGCGGCGCCACGGATCTCCAGCCCGTCCGCCGCCGTCGCGCGCGCCAGGAAAAGGCCGGTCGAAGCCGCCATCACGGCGCGGCGCGTCAGCAGGGACATCGCGAGGGTCCAATCAGAGATAGGAGGCGACCCGGCCCGGACGGACTGGATCGCCTTAGGATCAGAAGTCGAACCGCGCGCCGATCCCGTAGGTGGCCGGCGCGCCGACCAGGCGGGCCGCGCCGTTCAGCTCGGGGAAATAGACCTTGTCGGTGATGTTGCGGCCATAGGCATAGACCGTCCAGTTCGACGGGGTCGCCAGGTCCACCCGGGCGTTGACCAGGGTGTAGGCCTTGGCCGTGTTGCCCGGCGTGGCGTTGAGGCGGTTGGACTCCTCGCCGTGGTGCGTGACGCCCAGGCGGCTGCGCAGCGACCAACCGTCCTTCAGGGTGACGCTGTGGTTCAGGCTGGCGGTGGCCGACACGTCCGGCGCGCCGGGCAGCGGGTCGCCGACCGTCTGCAGCACGTCGGCCACGCGGTTCGACGAGAACGACAGGACCTCCGTATCAAGCCAGGCGGCGTTGACATCGAAGGTCAGGCCCTGGCGCTGCGTGCGCAACAACTGGGCGCTGAGCGCGACCTCGATGCCCTTGCTGCTGGCCTTGCCGACATTGGCGCGGCCGTTGGTGTCGTTGGCCAGACGCGTCGTCGCCTGCAGTTCGCTGAAGCGATAGTCGAACGCGTCCAGCGACAGGCGCAGGCGCGGCGTGCTCCAGCGCAGGCCGGCCTCGTAGGCGCGCACGGTCTCGGAGGCGAACGGCTTGGTCTCGGCCACGGTGAAGATCGAGGTGCCGTCGAAGCCGCCGCCGCGATAGCCGGTGCCGCCCGAGACGAAGACATTCAGGTTGGAGGTGACGTCGTACTTCACCATCAGGCGGCCCGAGACGTTGTCGTCCTCGAACTTCTCGTCCCACGAGAACGGGTTGGTGGTGGCGAAGGTGGTCGTGAAGGTGCTGATGCCCCACGGATTATGATCGACGTTGCGGCCGACATAGTGGGCGTTGTCGCGCGTGTAGCGCAGGCCTGCCGAGATCTGCAGGCGCTCGATCAGGCGGTAGTCGACCTGGCCGAACAGGGCGAAGCTGTTGCGCTCCTGGCGGTGCAGGTTGTCGTAGTTGGTCAGCGCCGAATAGCTGATCCAGTTGGTGTCGAACTTGACGTCGTCGGTCACGTAAAAGGCGCCGGCGATCCAGTCCAGCTTGCCGCCGGTATCGTCGGCCAGCCGCAGCTCCAGCGACGACTGGCTAAGCTTCTCCTTGGCGTCGAAATACGAGGCCGGATACGGCGAGCCGTCGCCATTGCCCTGCACCGAACGCTTGCTGCCCTGCCAGCCGCCGATGGCGGTGAAGTTCAGGTTCTCGCGGACCTTGTGGCTGAAGCTGGCCGAGCCGCCGTAGATGTCGATGGCCTGGGTGGGATAGCCTACCGAATAGAACTCGTACGGGTCGGCGTTCTCGCCGGCGTTGGCGACCGTGGCGTCCAGCGAGCGGGCGATGCGGTCATACTGGCGAGTGTCGCCACGGTCGCGGCTGCCGAACAGCTTCACGACCAGATCGCTCTCGGGCGCCATCTTGAAGTCAAAGGTCGCGCGGCCGGCGACCAGGTCCTTGTCGCCGAAACCTTCGCGGCGGCCCGGATCCACCAGCGCCGGCACCTGGGTCTGGACCACGCCGCGCACCGAGGGACGGAAACCGGCCAGGAGGCCCGCGCCGGCGCCGGTCATGAAGCCGCCGCCGTTCTGGGCCAGGACGGCCAGGCGGACGCCGAGGTTGTCGCTGACCGGCCCGCCGACCGAGGCTTCCATCTCGGTGTAGTCGTAGCTGCCGTACTCGACGCGGCCCGAGCCTTCGAGAATCTGGCCCGCCCCCCGGGTGATCGCGTTGATGACGCCTGCTGTGGTGTTGCGGCCGTACAGCGTGCCTTGCGGACCCTTCAGCACCTCGATGCGGTCGAGGTCGAACAACGGCATGCCCAGATAGGCGTTCGAGGTCTGGTAGACGCCGTCGACATGCATCGCGACCGAGGGGTTGCCGTTGGGCTTGTAGTCGTCGGCGCCGCCGATGCCGCGGATGCTGATCAGGCCATAGTTGGTGCCGCCGAACGCGTAATTGACTGACACGCCGGCCACCTGGTCGACCAGGTCGGCGACGTTGGTGATGCCGCGTCGCTGGGCGTCGCCGCCCTCGACGACGGTCACGGCGATGGGAACGTTCTCGATCCGCGCCGAGCGCTTCTGGGCGGTGACCACGACTTCTTCCAGCTCGGCGACGACCGGATTTTCCTCCACCGAGATCACGAAGGTGCGCGGGCCGGTCAGGGTCGCTTTCAGGCCCGAACCGGCCAGCAGGTCCCGCAGCGCCTCGGCCGGCGCACGGGTCCCGACCACGGCGTTGGCGCGCTTGCCCTTCACCAGGTTCGACGCATACAGCACCTGCACGTCAGCCTGCTTGGCGAAGGCCGGCAGGGCCAGTTCCAGCGGCTGGGTCGGCAAGGTGAAGGCCACGGCCGGCGCGCTCGTCTGGCGGGCCAGGGCCGGCGCGGCGGCGCCCAGGACGGCGATGGCGCAGCAGGCCATCAGGCCGCGGCGAAGACCGGCAGCGTGGGAAACTCGGTTCGTCATCGTACTTTCCTAGGCAATCGCCGGCCCCCGTCGACCGATCACCCCCAGGAACTGCGGCGGCGCCGAAAGCCTCACCTTGTCTTGAAAATTTCATCGACGGCCGGGCGAGCCGCGACGCTTACTCGGCGATCTCCCAGGTGGTCTCGTCGACTTGGCGGACCCGCAGGCCAAAGCCCGCGCGCAGCGCGTTGGCGAACTCGCGCGTGCCGTCGTAGCGGAACGATCCCGAGATGTGGATGCTGTCCAGCCGGGCGTCGGGGGCCAGGGAGAGCCGATCGCTGGAATAGCGATTGAAGGCCGCCGTAACCTGCGCCAGCGAGGCGTCGCTGAACACCAGGCGGCCATCGCGCCAAGCGGTGAGCTCGTCCAGCTCGGCGCTCGCCACGCGCTGGGCGCCGGCCGGCCCTGAGATCATCTGGCCGGTCGTCAGGCGCCGGCTGGCGCCCTGCCCGTCCGCGACGACGTCGAGCGCGCCGTCCTCGATGAGGATCTGCGCGGCCTCGCCTTGCAAGGTCACCTGAAAGCGCCCGCCGCTGCCTTGTGCGCTCCGGTCGCCGACGATCACCTGGAACGGCCGCTCAGGCGCGGTGCGCGCGTCGAAATAAGCCTGACCCTCGACCAGCTTCACCCGGCGAAACGCCTTGTTGTACTGGACACGGACGAGCGACAGCGGCGCCAGGGTCACGCTGGATCCGTCCGGCAAGGGCGCGGTCAAACGCTCGCCGGCGCCGGTGCGGATGGTCGCGCCGGCGGCGCTGGCCATGACCAGCGCCACGCCCCCTGCCCCCGCCGTCGCGAACGCGCCGGCCAGGCCGAAGATCGCTCGCCGGCGATTGACGCCCGAGGCGTCGCGCAACGCGGCCGCGCGCATCGCCATCAGGCTGGGCGCGCCCTTGGCCGCGCCCAGGGTCGACCAGGCGTCGGCGGTCTCCTGATAGGCGTCGGCATTGCCGGGGGTCTCGAGCCATTCGAGAAACGCGCGGCGATCCTCGGCGCTCAGCGGTCCGCGATCGGCCTTGGCGAACCAGATGGCGGCGTCCTCATGGGAAGTGTTTCCGGCCATCAGCCCTGCTCCCGCAAGGCGTCGCGCAGGACGGCCATCGACCGCACCAGATGCTTCTCGACGGCGCTGACGGAGATGTTCAGCCGGGCGGCGATCTGGGCGTGGCTCATGTCCTCGAAGCGGCGAAGGATGACGATGGTGCGCGCCCGTGGCGAAAGGCCCTTCAGGGCCGCGTGGATACGTTCGAGGTTCTGCCGGCCGCCAACGACGTCCTCCGCTCCCGGGAGATCATCGGCCAGGTCGATTCGGTCCAAATCCACGGCGTTCAGCATGGGCCGCTTGCGCTCCCGTTTGACCTTGTCGCGAAGCAGGTTGGCCGCCGCCTCGAACACGTAACCGTCGACGCTTTCCAGGGTCATCAAGCCGGGACGGCGCAGCAGGCGCAGAAACAGATCCTGCACCAGTTCCTCACTGTCAGGCTGCGAGCCGGTGCGCTGTGTGAAGTAGCGCAGCAGGGGAAGTCGAAGGCGGCGGGTCAGCGCCTCGAAGCGTTCGGGTCCGGTCGCACCGGACGCTGCGCCACGATCGGAGGCTAGCATGGACATGAAGCGCCCATGCCAGCGCCTCGCGACAATCATGTGAATGTCGCGAGGCGGCAATTGCCTAGCCTTTCTCGGCCGTCCCCTCGATGACAATCACCGAAGGCCGGGGCGGATGACCCTCGACGAAGTCCGGCCAGCGGGTCGCCGCCTGTTCGAGCGACACCGAGCGTTCGGCGGGATGCTGCACCGACAGGAACATGGCCTTGCCGTCGCGCGTGAAGGCCGGGCTGCAGCACTCGGCGCCAGGTGGCGGCGAATAGAACAGGCGCGGCCACGCCGCCTGGGGTCCGGAGACCTGCATCATCCACAGGCCGTCGTGATCGCGCGCGCCGGGACCGTCGGTGCAAACCCACATCCGCCCCTGGGGATCGAAAGCGATGTTGTCGGGGGCCTCGAACCAGTCTTCTGGCCCGGCGTCGGGATGGAAACGAGCGCCGCTCCCTGCGACGGCGGGGTTTCCGCAAAGAGCGAAGACGCTCCAGGCGAACCGGTCAGCGGTGTGATCCGGGCCCTTGCCATGATCGGGCGGTGCGAGCTCGAGAATGTGACCGCCACTGTTCTGGGCGCGAGGATTGGCCGGGTTGGGCGCCGCCGTGCGATCGTCAACACCGGTCAACACGATATAGACGCGGCCCGTCTTCGGATTGGGCTCGTAGCCCTCCGGCGAGTCCATCGGCGTGGCGCCCACGAGGTCGGCCGCGCGGCGGGTCTCGATCAGCACGTCGCCCTGGCTGTGAAAGCCGTTGGCGGGGGTCAATGGACCCGTCCCGAACACCAGCGGCGCCCAGTCCATCGTTCCATCGACATGGAACCTCGCCACGCTCAGCACGCCGTCGTCGAGCAGGTCGCGGTTGGCGGCGCGATCGTGCGGGTTGAAGACGCCATTGCTGACGAACCGGTAGCAGTACTCGTACTCCCAGTCGTCGCCGAGATAGACCACCACCCGACCCTCCGGCGCGACCACGCTGTGGGCGCCCTCGTGGGCGAAGCGACCCAGGGCCGTGCGCTTGACCGGCGGCGCAGTGGGATCGAGCGGATCGATCTCGACCACCCATTCGAAGCGGTTGGATTCGTTGGGCTCGACACCGAGGTCGAAGCGCTTGTCGACCCTGGCCCAGCCATAGCGGCCGTCGGGTTCCAGGTCGGTGTAATAGCCGCGCTTCATCCGCTCGGGCTCGGGATGGTGACGCCAGTCGCCGCCGAAGAAGTCGGCCGAGCCCTCTTCGCCCGACAGCACCGTGCCCCAGGGCGTGACGCCGCCGTTGCAGTTGTCGTGCGTGCCCAGCACCAGGCGGCCGGTAGGGTCGGCCTTGGTCCGCATCTTCGGATGGCCGGCGGCCGGGCCTGAGATGCGAATGGGCGTCGTGGCCGTGACCCGGCGGTTGAACGGGCTGTCGGGAACCAGCCGCCAGGCCCCCGCCTCCCGCCGGACCTCGGCGACACTCATGCCCACGACGGCCATGCAGACCCTGAGCTGCTCGTCGGTCAGGGCCCTGGCCCCGGCCTCGCGCGCTACGCCCGGGAACATCAGGAACGGCACGGGGTATTCGTGATTGACCACTAGCAGGCCGCCGTCCGGGTCGTTCGACGGCAGGGGCAGGAAAGCGGTGAAGTCGTTGTTGTAACCGAACTGCCGCTCGGCGGCGAAGGCCGTCAGGGCGGACGGATCGAACGGCGGAGCGTCCGACCACAAGGGATCGCCCCACCTCAGCACGACGGTGCGCTTGAAGCCCTCGGGCAAGGCCTCGACCGGGCCGATCGAGGGTGACAACGGCTTAAAGCCGAAGGTCGTCGAGGACTCAGCCTGCCCCCCGAACGGCGCGGCGATCCCGGTGGCGAGGCCCGCCAGCAGCAGGCCTCGCCGGTCGATCAGCGCGCCGATCGGCTCGCCCCCGCGCGGCCGGCCGCGGGCGGCGCGGCCTTTGTCGTTGTGGACGCGCGAGGGCCAGGTCCAGGTCATCGCCAGCCTCAGAAGCTCAGATTGAGGCCGAAGGTGACGGTGCGATCGCTGTAGGTCGCCCCTTCCAGGTAGCGCGCGCCCGAGCCGTAGCGCTCGTCGACGATCGGCTTATCGCCGTCGTTGAGGATGTCCACGGCGTTGACGAAGACCTTGGCGCGCTTGTTGATCGCGTAGCGCAGCTGACCGTCCAGCGAGCCATAGGCCTCCTCGGTGATTCGCGTGCCGTAGCTGGAGAAACGCACGGCCTGACGCGAGCGCCAGCCATAGGCCAGGGTCCCTTCGAGGCCGTACTTCTGGTAGGTCGCCGCGACGGTGTAGATCTGCTTCGGCGCGTTGAAGAACACCCCCTTGGCGATGTCGTCGACGCCCGGATCGGCCTTGCTGTGCTGCAAGGTGGCGTTGGCGTAGACGCCCAGACCACCCCACGCCCCCGGCAGGTCGGTGAACTGGCGGACCAGGTTCAGCTCCAGACCGTAGACCGTCGCGCGCTTGCCGTTGGTGTAGGTGGTGACGTCGTCGATATCCTTGCCCACCAGGCGCGGATCGTTCTCGAAGCGCGCCCGATCGCCCTCGGTCTCGCCGGCCACGCCGCTGAAGATGAAGCGGTCGATGCGCTTGTAGTAGACGCCGGCCGAGACCGTGCCGATCGAGCCGAAATAGTGCTCGAAGCCCAGGTCGAAATTGTAGGAATAGGCCGGCTTCAGGCCCGGATTGCCGACGGTGACATCGACCTCGCCGTCCTCTTCCTCGATCGTGGTCGCGCCGGAGATGAACAAAGGCTCGGGCCGGGCGATCGAGGTGAAGAACGCGCCGCGCACCACGGTGTCGTCGCTGGGCCGATAGTTGAGCTGCAGGCGGGGCAGCCAGCTGGTGTAGCTGGCCTTGCCGGTGACCGGGGTGAAGGTCGGCTCCTGGCCCTCCAGCGCGACGGCTTCCCAGTTGTCCGAAGCGACGCGAGTGTGGTCGACGCGCAGACCGCCGATCGCCTCCCACGGACCCCAGACGCCCTTGGCCATCAGGTAGCCGGCATAGATGTCCTCGCGGCTCTTGTAGCTGTCCTCGTCACGGGGGATCACGCCGTCCTCGACATAGGCGTTCTCGAAGTCCGGATTGGTGTCGACCAGCTTCTGCGAATAGGTCCGCCAGGCCTTCACCTGGGCGATGTCCAGCGACAGGAACGGGGCGTAGGGCGCGCCGGTCTTGGAGACGTCGACCAGCGGCCCGACGCCGAAGGCCTTCATGGTCAGCGGGCCTTCCAGCTCCATGACATTGCCCTCGACCAGTTCGCGCTTGGAGCGCTCGGCCTTGGCCCCGAACTTCACCGAGCGCAGCCAGCTGGAATTGGGCTCGTAGGTGACGTCGATGTGGGCGGCGGCGCGGGTGTTCTTCTGGTCGTCGATGTCGATGTCGTTGTAGCCGAGCTCGTACTGCGAAGGATCGGCGATGCGCGCCCTGTCGGCCGCCGTCAGGTTGGGCCGCGGGAACCGGCCCGAGAAGTCGTAGCCGAACAGGTTGCTGTCCAGGTCGACCTTGAAGGCGACCTCGTTGTCGAACGGCTCGTTGCGGACGCCGGCCGAATAGCCCAGGCCGTAGTTGAAGGTGAAGGCGCCCTTCCGGGTCTTGCCGGTCAGCACGTAGGACTGCTGGGTCAGCTCGGTCTCTTCGTACTGGTTGAAGATCTCGGCCGAGCCGGGTTCGGTCAGGATCAGCTTGCCGTTGTCGTCGTACTCGTCGGTGCCGCCCTCGAAATAGATCTCGCGGCTAAGCTCCTGATCGTACAGGCGATTGTAGCTGCCCTTGAAAGTCAGCTCGGTGTTGTCCGACACCGCCCAGTTCAGGGCGACATTGGCCGAGATGTTCTCGCGCTTATCCTCGTACTGGGCGACGTGGTACTGCAGCGGCGTGACGCCGCTGGTCGGATCGTCCTCGACGAAGCTCAGATAATCCTCGTCCTGGTAGAAGACGAAGCCCTTGGTCTTGCGCTTGGAATAGCCGCCCGAGACCAGCACGCCGAACTGGTCGTGATCGCCGAAGCGGCGCGCCGCCGTACCCTGGAACATCGGGCTGGTCTTGCCGGCCAGGTCGTGGTGGAAGCCGCTGAACGTCAGGTCCAGCACGGGCTTGGCGAAATCAAAGGCCGTGGCCGTCTCCAGCACCACCGCGCCGCCGATGCCGTCGGCGTCCTGGTCGGGCAGCAGGGTCTTGTGCACGGTGATCGACGACAGGGCGCTGGTCTGGATCATGTCCAGCGGCACCCGGCGGTTTTCCTTCTCCGGCTGGGCGGCGTTCATGCCGTTGATCTGGGTGTTGTTCAGGCCGCTGTCTAAGCCACGGATCGAGACGTAGCGACCTTCGCCGGCGACCACTTCGCGCTGCACCGAGACGCCGGGCATGCGGCGCAGGGCCTCGGCGGCGTTCAGGTCGGGAAAGCGACCAGCCTGGTCGGCGGCGACGACGTTGCTGAGGTTGTCGGCGTTGCGTTGGCGGCTGAGGGCGCGGGCCTGGCCGGCGCGCTGGCCGGTGACGATCACTTCCGAGACCTGGCCCAGGACGGTGGTGCGCGGCGCATTCTCGCCGGGCGCGACCTGGACGTCCTCGCTGTGATCGGGAAAGCCGAGATACTGAAACGTCAGGCTATGGGCGCCGGACGTCAGGTTGCCGAAGCGGTAGCGGCCCTCGGAGTCGGTGACGGCGGTCTGGCCGTCGCCATCGACACGCACCAGCACGCCGGAGAGCGGAGCCTGGCCCTCGGCCTGACGGACGAGACCCGAGAACTGTCCCTGCCCCGCCCGCTTGGCGGCCACCAGGCCGATGGTGCGGCCGTTGTCGCTGTCGACGACCAGCGGCGAGCCGGCCAGCAGGATGGTGAGAGCAGCGCGCGCGGTGTAGCGGCCCTTCAGCGCCTTGCTGGCGCGGCCGTCGATCGCGTCATACGGAAACAGGATCTGCACCCCGGCCTGACGCGAGAATTCGTTGAGCGCCGAGGCCAGGCCTTGGGCAGGAATGTCGAACGTGATCTCGGCCGTCTGGGCCCAGGCGGCGGGCGCCGAAACGGCGCAGGTCGTCGCCAGCAGCGCAGCCAGAAGGCGCGCGCTCGAAGAACGCTTCAAGGTCATAGGTCGCTCCGGTCAGCCGCTCACCCCCGACTGGGCAGGCTGCGTCATAGAGACGCTCGAGCTTGGCGCCGGCTCTATGCCGATCGCGATTTTTATTCGGAGCGGGTCAACATGATAGTGTCGCCACCCGCGTCCACCGCATCGATATCGAAGCTGGAGCGCAGCGTGGCCAGGAAATCGGTCGGGTCGGAATTGATGAAACGGCCGCCCAGCCGCAGCTTGCTCAGCTCGGGATCGGCGATGACCATCTTCTTGGTCAGGTAGCGATTATATTCCTCGACGACCGCGCCCAGCGGGGCCCCCTGGAAGACGATCTCACCGCGCCGCCAGGCCGAAACATCGTCCACCGACTCCGCGGACGCGGCCTGGACGAGGGTGCGCGAGGCGGTGGCCAAGACGCTTTGGCCCTGGCTGAAGCGGGTCGCCGCGGCGCCCTGCCCTCCCGAGGCGTGCAAGGCCCCGGCCCCGCGCAGCACCAGCAGGTTCAGCGAACCACCGCGCAGGCGGGCGTTGAACTCACCCGTCCCCAGGTCGGCGGTGACGGCTCCGGCGTTCAACGTGCACGGACGGGCGGCGGACGGCGGCACGATCAAGGCCGCCTCGCCGCGCTCCAGCCAGACCTCGGTCGCGCGCGCGCCGCGCCGCCACGAGATCTTGCTGTCGGTGTTGAGCTCCACGGCCATGCCGTCGCCCAGCGACACGCGGCGGCGCTCTCCTGGCAGGGTGCTGGCGGTCGAGCGGGCGAAGGTCTTGGTGGCGAACGCGCCCGCTCCGACCACCGCCGCCGCGCCGACCACGCCGGCGGCGCGCAGGAACGCCCGGCGCGAAGGCTGCGCCGGCGCGGGCTCCGCGTGCTGCGGATCGGTCAGCGTCCCGGCGTCGCCGAGTTTCGACCACAGCTGGCTCATCTTGGCGAAGGCCGCGGCATGGGCGGGATGAGCGTCGCGCCAGCGTTCGAAGGCTTCGAGATCAGCCGAACCGGAGTCGAGCCGCGACAGCCAGAGACTGGCCTGGTCCCTTATCGCCTTGTGGTCGACTTGGTCCTGCGGCTCCATCCGGTCTCACGTTCTCCTTGGACGGGTTCCTCCGCCATTTCCGCCGCGTCTAGCATCTGCGCCAGCAGGCTGAGGCCCTTGGCGAGGTGCTTCTCCATAGTAGAGACGCTTATGCCGAGCCGCGCCGCTACGTCCTTGGGCGACATCTCGTCGAACCGTCGCATTATCACGACCCGCCGCGCCTGTGGGGGAAGCTTTTGGATCGCCGCGATCAGCCGCCGCAATTCGTCGCGATCCGACAGCTGACCCAGGGCGTCGACGCCCACGTCCGCATGCTGCAGGTCCTCCACGGCCGCGACGCTCTCGAACGAGACGATGCGGGCGCGACGGATTTTCTGGATGCCCAGATTGCGGATGATCTGCAGCACATAGGCCCGCGGATTGGCCGCCTGCCCCGCGCCTTCGTGGGCGAACATCCGGGCATAGGCGTCGTGCACCAGGTCGGCGGCTTCATCGAAATCGCCGGTGAGCTTCCTCGCCAGCTTCAGATATTGCCGCTCATACGGCAGGACCTGATCGATGAACCAATGATCGAACTCCCTGAGCCATATCATTGGGTCGCACCCGACGTTTCCAAAGCTTGGTCGCCGCCGTGCTTAAGGTCGAGCTGAGACAGTATCGCGACAGCGATACCGCAAGCGTGGATGATGGCGGATCATGGCGCACCTCGATAAGTCCGCCATGTGGGGCGCGTAGCGCGGGCGCAGAAGAGGCGGGTCGCTAAGCCACTGGTGAAGCTGGCGGCGGTTGTCGCCGCGCGTAAGTCTCGAACTGGCGATCCGGCTAGCGGCGGTATCGCCTCACCGCAAATGCCGACCGCCCTGAGTGATCAGCGACAAGGTAATCCAGGGTAGCAATGCGCGCCAGCGGACGCGCCACGTCTCTGTCACTGAGATCTCATCACAACAACAAATACGGCTCTACGAACCATCCCCAAGCGCCATAAGGCCTTGCGGGGCCAGGCTTGGTGACTATCGGACAAAAGTGGTCACCTCCAAATTTTCAAAAGTGGATATTTCCCATATCCAGATAAGCTCCTAAAGCGCAGGAGAGTGCAACGTCAGGGCGTAGGTCTCGCCTTGAAGTGGTCGGTCCGCGGGGCCGTGCCGCGACCGTGGACCAGCGCCTTGAAACCAGAGATTTGACCGAATGTCCTACACGCTCGAACAGCTGTCCCTGGCCTACAAGGCCGTGCACGTAGGGATCGCGCCAGACGCGGCCACGCAGGGCCTCTTCCAGGCCCAGGCGATACTCAGCGCCAACGGCCAGTTGGCCGACTCGCAGCTGCTAGGCAACATCGTCAACAGCGCCGACAACTCCACCGCCCTGGCGCTGTTGAGCTATCAGTTCTTCACGGGCAAGAGCCCGACGGCGGCGGGCCTGGCCTACCTCGTCAACTCGACCGCGAACCCGACCGACCTTAACGACGCATACTATGCGCGTTTCAATCTCGAGAACCGCTACATCAACTTCGCCGCCAACCTGGGCGTCGCGGGCGAAGGGGCCGTTGCCTTCTCGGCCAAGTATGGCGCCATGAGCTTCGGCGACTACGTGGCGTCCATCTATCAGACCATCATCGGCGGCTCTTACGCGGCCGCCGCCGGTATCGACAGCGCCAAGGCCATCGTCGACATCGTGTCCCGCAAGGACGCTATCCTCGCCACGGCAACCAGCGCCGGCCTGATCAACCCGAACATGACCGCCGCCCAGATCGACATCGCCTTGAAGGCCGCGACGGCCGGGTACCTACTGGCCGAGGCGATCAAGGCCGATGTCGGCCTTTACGCCGCCGCGGCCAACAACTTCATGGTCGCCATGGCCCAAGGCACGGCCGTCTACAACACCAATATGGTCTATGCTTACGCGCCCGTCGTCGGATCGGCCTCTCACGGCACCGGTCATGCGATCGACCAGGGCGCCACCCTGCCCTATCCCACACCAGATTCGCCCACGGCGCCGACGCCCCTCAGCCTCGTCCTGACCACCGGGGTCGACAAAGCCCAGGGCGGCGAGGCCAACGACACGATCACCGGCACGCACCTGACCTTCAACGGGACCGACGTGATCAACGGCGGCGCCGGCAATGACACCCTGACCGTCAACGCCACGGGCGGCGGCTCGTACATCATGCCGGGCGCGAGCGTCAGCGGCGTCGAGACCTTCAACCTCGTCAATACCGGCGACACCTCAGCCAACACGACCAGCTGGACCGGCCTGACCAAGCTGAACGCCACCTCCAGCGGCTCGACCGTGCTGACCACGGCGACGACCACCAACGTCACCGCGACGGTCAACGGCCAGGGCGCCCTGCCCGTCGTCCTCAATGGCGGCGCGAACGTCAGCCTGACCGCCAACGGCGTCACCACGGGCACGATCGACATCGGCGGGACCACCGCCCCGACCGGCGCGATCATCGTCAACCGCACCGCCGCCGGCTCGGCGGGCCAGCTGACCATCACCGGCGGGACCAGCGTCGACGTCACCCAGACCGACGGCGCGGTGACGATCAACGGCTCGGCCCTGACCACCGCGGTCAAGGTCAAGACCACCGGCACGCCGGGCGCCATCGCCATCACCGACGTCAACGCCGGCGCGGCCGCGCTGGGCAAGATCACCTCGGTCGACCTGGACGGCTACACGACCGCCAGCATCGGCGACAGCGCCCTGACCACGCTGAAACTGGCCCACGGCTCGGGCGCGGTGAACATCAACAGCACGGGCGCGACCAGCCCTGCCACTACCCTGAACCTGACGCTGAACGGCGTCACCGGCGGCGCGCTGACCGACACCAACAACAAGTACACGACGCTGAACGTCACCACCGGGGCCACGGCCTCGACCCTGGCCAACATCAACGACACGGCCTTGACCGCGCTGAACCTCGGCGGCGCCAGCCGGCTGACCCTGACCTCGGCCAGCGGCATGAGCTCGCTGAGCACGATCAACATCACCGGCGCGGCCAGCCTGACCGCCACCCTGAGCTCGACCGCGATCACCGCGATCGACGCCAGCGGCTCGTCCGGCTCCAACATCCTGACGTTCCGGCCGGACCACGCCACCTTCCTCGGCGGCTCGGGCGCGGACACGCTCACGACGGTCAACGGCATCATCAACACCAACAGCGCCCTGGGTGGCGGCGACGACACCCTGATCTTCCTCAACGGCGTCTCCGGGACCGGTTCGATCAGCGGCGGCAGCGGGACCGATACGGTGGCGTTAGACATCAACGTGGCTCAAACCCTCTCGGGCAGCAACGCGTTCGCCGGCCTGGTCACCGGCTTCGAAGTCCTCCGGATCGACCTCAACTTTCTCTTTGCCGGGGACTACACCATCGATGTCGGCATGCTGGGCAACTTCGCGTCCGTGGTGGTCACCGACGATCTCCTCATCATGGGCGCTCACAATTTCGAGCTGACCAATTTCGCGTCCGGCGGCAGCCTGACGCTGATGGGCGACTTGGCGGCCGGCGGCTCCGTCGTGCTGACCAACAGCGCCTTCGCGGGCGGGACCAACGACACGATCAACCTGACCCTGTCGAAGGCCGGGATCCAGGATATCGGCGCCCTGCTCACCTCAGGTGTCGAGACCATCAACATCACCACCAAGGACACCTCGGCGTCGCCGACGGGGGCCTATTTCGACAAGGCGCCCATCACCGACTCGGCGCTCAAGGTCCTCAACGTCAGCGGCAACGCCGGTCTGGATCTCGGGACCCTGAACAGCACGCACCTGACCACGCTGGACGCCAGCGGCCTGACCCTGGGCGGCCTGAACGTGACCCTGGGCGCCTCGTCGTCCGCCGTCACGGTCAAGGGCAGCGCCACCGGCGCGAACACCCTGGTCGCCTCGGCCCTGACCGCCGACGTCACCTATGTGGGCGGCTCGGGCGTCGACACCATCACCCTGTCGGACGGCCACAACATCGTGACCCTGGGCGGCGGCAATGACCGGGTGAACCTGCAGTTCGCGCCGGCCAGCGCGATCAGCCCCACGACCATCACCGACTTCGCGCACGGCGACAGCATCAGCTTCGCACTGGTCGGCGGCGCACCGACCGCGGGCGCCCTGGGCGCGGCGATCACCTACGGCGGGTCCTACACCAACGCCCTGGACGCGGCCGCCGCCAGCACCACCGGCGCCGCCACGGCCGTCGCCCACTGGTTCACCGACGGCGTTGACACCTATGTCGTCATCGACGCCAGCAACAGCAACGTCTTCGTCGCGGGCTCGGACTACGTGGTCAAACTGGCCGGCGTGCTCGACCTGTCGACGGCCACCATGGCCGGCTCGGTCCTGACCTTCTAGTCCGGGTAGACGAGAAGGACTTTCAAGGGAGGCGGGCCACGCGCTCGCCTCCTCTTTTTTCTCGCCCCGTCGACGAATACCGTTCGACACGGGCCAAGTCCTCTTCGCACAGCGCGCGTTGGGGCGCGCCGATTTGCGGCGAAGATCTTATCCGGACGTGTCCAGACCGTAGCCGCTCTCGCGCCAGGTCTTCATGCCGCCGTCCAGAGCGGTGGCCCTTGTGAAGCCCAGGCTGCGCAGGGTCGCAGCCGCCAGGGTCGATATCTTGCCGAACTCGCAGCAGGTGACGATGCGCATCGTCGGGTCCGGAATCGCCTCGTTGACCCTGAGTTCCAGCTGACCGCGCGGCAGGTGCATGGCCCCGGGGATGTGGCCGGCGTTGAAGGCGCTCTCTTCACGCACATCCAGGATCAGCAGATCGTTGGGTCGGTTGGCCAGGCGGCTGCTCAGTTCGTCCAGGCCGATGAACGGCACGTCGGCGGCGGCCTCGGCCAGCAACTGGCTGACCGTCTTGCCACCGCTCATGTTCGTGCGCAGGGCCTCGGTCAGGTGGGTGGGCGCGGCCAGGTTCAGGTCGCGCATCATCTGCACGAACTCGGCGCGGTCACGCTTCTGAAGGCGCGGGTTCTCGGCGATCTCGTCGCCGATCGTACTGTGCGAGCGGCCCTTGTACTCGTGAGCCGGGAAGACGAGCGTCGATGGGTCGAGGGTCAGCAGCTTGCCGAACAGGCTGTCGTACAGCTGCTCCGGGTCGCCGGTCGGCAGGTCGGTACGACCCGTGCCGCCGATCAGCAGGGTATCGCCGGTGAAGACCCGGTCGCCGACCATCAGGCACATCGAGTCCCGCGTATGACCGGGCGTGTGCATGGCCCGAATGCGCAAGGTTCCGACATTCAGCTGGTCGCCGTCGTCCAATCGCAGCCTGGCGTGCGGCGCGGGGCTGGAGAGGTGCATCACCGTCGTCGCTTCGAACAGCTCGGCCGTCTGCTGCGCGGCCGAGAAATGGTCGGCGTGGGTGTGAGTGTCGATCACGTAGCGCACGCGCAGGCCATCACGAAGGGCCAGGGCCCGGTAGCGGTCGACCTGGCTGATCTCGGGATCGATCAGCACGGCGCTGAACGTGTCGGGGCAGCCGACCAGATACGAACGACAGCCGCCGGTAGCGATTTGTTCGAAGATCATGTCGGCTCCCCCGAGCTTGTCGTCTTACTTGGGCTGGGCGACCACGCGCAGGTAAGGCTTCAGGGTCTTGAAGCCGTCCGGATACTTCTCGCGTGCGGCCTCGTCGCTGATCGACGGCGGGATGATGACGTCCTGGCCCGGCCGCCAGTTCACCGGCGTGGCCACCGTATGCTTGGCCGACAGCTGCACCGAGTCCAGCAGGCGCAGCACTTCGTCGAAGTCGCGGCCCGAGGTCATCGGATAGATCAGCATCGCCTTGATCTTCTTGTCCGGCCCGATGATGAACACCGCCCGCACCGTGGCGTTGTCGGCGGCCGTGCGACCATCCGAGGTGTCGCCCGCGCCCTCGGGCAGCATGTCGTAGAGCTTGGCGACGTTCAGGTCAGTGTCGCCGATCATCGGGTAGTTGACCGCGTGGCCTTGCGTCTCCTCGATGTCGGCCGCCCACTTGGCGTGGTTCTCGACCGGGTCGACGCTGAGGCCGATGACCTTGGTGTTGCGCTTGTCGAACTCGGGCTTCAGGCCGGCCATGTAGCCCAGCTCGGTCGTGCAGACCGGGGTGAAGTCCTTGGGGTGCGAGAACAGGATCGCCCAGCTGTCGCCGATCCAGTCATGGAAGGTGATCTCACCCTGGGTGGTCTGCGCCGTGAAGTTCGGCGCCTCGGAATTGATCCTCAGCGACATGATACGTGTGTCCATTCCAGAAATGCGGTGCGGGCTCGGGCGACGAAACGTTGAGCAAGCGAGCCGCTTCGCCTCAACGTTTAGCCAGGCCACGCTTAGTCGCTTGCGTGGCCATGCGAAATATCCACTTTTGGTCCAATGCGGATGACCACTTCGACACCCACGGGCAAAAGCGACGCGGCGACCTCCCTGTTGTCGGTGGTGCTGGACCGCGACGCGCGCGAGCCGATGGGACGTCAGCTTTATCTCAGGATCCGTGACCTGGTCTTGTCGGGACAGTTGGAGTCGGGCGCAAAGCTACCCTCCAGCCGCAAACTGGCCCTCGACCTGGGCGTTTCGCGCACGGTCACGCTGGCGGCCTACGAGCAGCTGGGCGTGGAAGGCTATCTCGCCTCCCGGCACGGGTCGGGCCACTATGTCCGAACGCTGGACCGCAAGCCGCCTTCCCCGCCCCGCGTGAAGCCCTCCTCCCGTCCGCCTGAGCAACGCACCGAGGCGCCGCGCGGTCGTCCCTTCGATTCCGACGCGCCAGCCAACGACCTATTTCCGATCCGTACCTGGGCCCGCCTGACGGCGCGAGGTTGGCGGCGGGAAGCCGAGGCGGCGATTGGTTTCGATCACTGGGCGGGCTTGCCGTCCCTCCGCGCGGCGATCGCCGGGCATCTGCACGCGCTACAGGGGCTGAACTGCACCGCCGAGCATATTCTGGTGACCGGCGGCACTGGCGACGCGTTGCAGGTCATCACCCGCGCCCTGGGTTCGCCCGGCGCCCAGATCTGGGTCGAGGATCCCGGCCATGTGGGCGCGCGACGGACCCTAAGCCGCGAGGGCCTTGATGTGGTGCCGGTCCCTGTCGACTCGCAGGGGCTGAAAGTGTCGATCGGCCGCCGACTGGCGCCAAGCGCCCGCTTCGCGCTGGTCACGCCATCGCGCCAGTTTCCTTCGGGCGCGCCGCTCAGCCTGCCCCGCCGCGTGGCGCTGATCGACTGGGCCGCCGAGACCGGCGCGATCATCCTGGCCGACGACTACGACAGTGAGCTGCGTTTTTCCGGACGCCCGATGGAGACCCTGTCCAGCCTTGACCGCAGCGGCAGCGTCCTGGCGATCGGCGGCTTCTCGAAGGTCACGTTCCCGGGGCTGCGACTGGGCTACGTGGTCGGCGCGCCCTCCCTGATCGACCGTCTGGCGCAGGCGCGAGCGCGCGAAGGGGCTCCGGTCGCCACCGCCGCTCAGCCCGCCTTGGCCGAGTTCATCGCCGGCGGCGGCCTGGCCCGACATCTGCGTGAGTTGCGACAGCGCCTGGGCGCGCGTCGCCTGGCGCTGGCCCAGGCGTTGGACGCGCGGCTGGGCGATGTGCTGACCGTCGCGCCTCAAGAGGTTGGTACACACCTGGCTGCGGTTCTGAACGCCCCCCTGCAAGGCTGGGAGTCGGACGTGGCCTTCGCGGCCTTCGCCGCGTCGCGAGGCCTTAGTTTGGACCCGCTCTCGACTCACGCCGGCTCGACGGAAGGACGCCAAGGCTTTCTCCTGGGCTATGCCGCTTGGGATGAGGAAAGCCTGGCCGCCGGCGTGGAAACCCTAGCGGGCCTCCTGGCTGAAGGACACGAGCCCGCGGCGACCAGGCCACTTTGAATGTTTCCGCCAGCGGAACCGAAGTTTCCATGACTGCGCCTGTTGCCCCCGTTCGAGGGCCAGGCGGCCTGCTTCGAGGTCGAGCGGACGCCATTTACAGACATTTACGCATCGCCATAAACGCGACCTTCAATTGCCGCCCGCTCGATGGAGCGACGATCCCTTCGCCTTCTAACCGTTCGGGTATGGAGGGTGCGCCAGCCCGTAAAGCGCTACCGCGCTTTACGGGCTGGTCTAAGCCGGACGTCAGCTGTTAACGCCGCAGGCATCAACAACGCAGCTAGCGGTTGGGCAGGTCTCGCCACCGCTGTCGACACCGCAACTGGCAGTGGGACAGGGGTCGATGCCACTGCCGTTCTCGGCCGTACAAATCCAGCCATCCGTATTGCAGGGAATGTAATCGCCTGGGCACGGATCGTCGTAGAAATCGAAGACGCAGGGAGCATCGTCGTAGCATCCGGCATCCGACGGTTTCCCGCCCGCAACCTGCCCGAGCTGATAATCCTTCAACTCCGCGCCAACACGGAGCGCCATATCGGTGCGGAACGCATGCGCCGCGCGCGAATTCAGCCTAGCCTTAAACACCGCGACAGCCGCCAAGGTGTCGCTGTCGGTCGACAGTTGGGCGCTGGCCGAACCGTTGTGGCCTTCGGAGACCTCCAGGGCCTCGCTATCGAAGGCCACCGTGAAGGCCTGCGCCCCGTCCAGGCGAAAGTGGATTACTTCACGCCCGACAACGCCGCCCACGAACGCGGCCTGCAGGACCTCGCCGAAGAAGGCCTTCATCACGGCCGCCGGGCCTGCCTTCTGCTTGAGCGCCTGGTTGAAACCGCCCTCTTCCAGCACCTCCTCGTCAAAGCGGAAGGCGCGCTCGAACTTCTCGAGCGCGAAGATGTTATCGACGCGGATATCCCCTGTCGCGATCGCGGCGCGTGGATCGCGCACCTCGCCCGTCCGAAGCTTGGGCGCATCAATCAGTTTCACCGCTCAATCCTCCTATATCAGGGCTCGTCAAGCTTGACCGCCAAGATAAACTTAAGTTTGAATATCGCAGATATGCAATCTAAAATTTATTACGAGGAGGCGGTCGCGCGTCACGGCTGCCGGCGACCTCGTTACCGCGGCCGGCCGTCTCGCGAGACATCAAGGGCTCGAACGCGCGCCTCCAGCTGCGCGCCGGCAAGCTCACGTGGAAGCGGAAAGTCCGGGGTGAAGGGGCCGATCGCGGCCGGGCGATCGAGCGCGACCTTCTGCAGGGTGCTAAAGGTCCCCAGACCGGACGGCAGTGTGACGGCCCGAACCTCCATGTAGTGGTTCATCGCTCCGGTCGGCCACCCCGCCTGCCGCACGCCAAGCCGACGCAGGGAAGCGACAAACAGCAGGCAGGAGCTGAAACAGGCCTCGTCGGTCAGAACCAGCACCTTGTCCGCGGCCGCGACCTTGGCGATCGAAGGCTCTGGCGGTCGCGCGGTCAGGCACCGAGCCGGAATAGGCCTGTTGAAGGCGCTGCCCGCGTTCAGCGCGGCCTGCATCAGAGCCGCCTCCTCGCCAAGCCCGCGCGCCGCGTTGGGTCGCGAAGACGCCAGGCGCGCGCGATAGGTCTGCAAGGTTTCGAGATTGCCCGGCGAAGCGCGCCAGACCGAACCGCATCCTCCGCTGGGCGCGGCATGAAGCGCCTCGATCGCGGGGCGACCGAAGATCAACGTGATGATCGCGTCGCCGTAATAGGAGTCTCCTCCGGCATTGCCGCGCAGATCGATGATCACGCGAGGCGCGGCGAGCACCCGCGGCAGATTCCCCTGGAGGTCGCGGACGACCCCAGCCGCCCGAGCATCCAATCCGCCGAGCGAGATCCATGCCGCCTCCGCCGAGACGCCCACGCCATAGCCGGCCTCCGCGCCTGGCGAGCTTTGCAATCTCGGCGTCCGATCGAAAGCGCGCCAGGCGATATGCGGATCGGCGAAGCGCCCCGCTAGCCGTTTGAGCGCGCGATCATGATCGCTCCGGTCGCGCGCGGTGGCGGCGGCAGCCAGCGCCTCCCGCCCCGCGTCTCGCAAAGTCTCCACGAAGGCTGTGTCGCCCAGATCGGTCGCGGCAGCCGGGTGATTGTCGGCCAGCAACGTCGTGGCCGCCTCGACGTCGCGGCGCGTCAACGACACCCAATCCACCCCCGACGGATCCGCCCACGCCCGTCCGTGGACCGCCAGGAGGGCCAAGGCGACCAGGGCGCTGATCGCTGGGCCGGGACGTCGCGACATTCGATCCAGGGCTGCGGGACGTCCTTGGGGCGCGCGCCATGGGCGGCCGCGCCTATTCGCAGCCGCCTGATCGGCGAGTTGGCGAGGGCGCAGGCTCACCGCGCGGTACGGCTCAGACGATAAACTGGGTGACGCAGTTCTCAACGGGAGGTGGCGAGTCGGCCCCGCACGAGGCGACCCCGCAGCTGTAGTCGGACCCTTTCCCGCCGGCGACCTGCCCCAGCTGGTGATCCTTCAGTTCCGCGCCCACCCGCAGGGCGGTGTCGGCCTTGAAGGCGCGCGCCGCGCTTGAATTCATCTTGGCCTTGAACACGGCGACCGCCGCCAGGGTGGCGCCATCGGTCGACAGGTGGGCGGTGGCCGAGCCGTTATGGCCTTCGGAAACTTCCAGGTCCTCGCCATCGAAAGCCACCGTGTAGGCCCCTTCGTCCTCGAGATAGATGTGCATCACCTCACGGCCGACGACACCCCCGACGAACGCGGCCTGAAGCACGCCGCCGAAGAAGGCCTTCATCACCGCCGCTGAACCGGCCTTTTGCTTGAGGGCGTGGTTGAAGCCGCCATCTTCGAGCGCATCGTCATCGAAGAGGAAGGCGCGCTCGAACTTCTCCAGAGCGAAGATGTTGTCGACGCGGATATCCCCCGTCGCGAGCGCCGCGCGCGGATCGCGCATTTCGCTCGTCCCGAACTTGGGCGCATCGATCAGCTTCATCACTCAATCCCCTACATGAAAGCCACCAAGTTTGGCGGCAACTACACCTAGGTTTGAATCAATGATATTTGCAATCTTAAATTTATTATCCTCAGCGCCTCATTTTATCGGGACGCGTTCACCCTTGAAGAAGACCAGCAGGGCAAGCACGGCGAACGCCAGGAAGAAGACGGCGAAGAACACGAGAAAACGCTGATCCTTCGGCATGGCCGGCAAGACACGCGAGATCAGAAAGACGGTTCCGGCCGGCGCGGCGATGATCAACAGAAAGGCGATCCAGCCCTTCCAGTTGGCAGGGAACGCCGTGATCCGCCCCGTCATGACCATATACCTGAACCAGGCGTTCGAGGCCTTGTCTGGCGCGGTCATCGCCTCGCCTCCTGCGTGGCGGTGCTGAACGCGGCGACATGGCTCTGAGCCGGTTCGCCCCGTAGGTCCCGGATATTCCAGCGCGCGGGTTTGGAGCGGCGCATGGTCCTCAAGCCCCGGTATGGAAGCCGATCAGATACGGGACCAGCGGATAGCCCTGCTGGTCGGTGAAGTGGTGGTGGGCGGGCGTGTTGAGCCAGAAGGCGTAGAGGCTGCTCGGCGCGAGCACCAACGGCAGCACCGCGACGCGTCCCCCATCGATCAGGCGCGGCGCGCCAGCCAGCTTCGGAGCCGAACCCGGCGCCCATTCCACGACCGACCAGGCATGGTCGGCCATGGCTTCACTGAAGGTGACGCGCAGCTCGCAAGGGCCTGGCGCGACCTCGGTCGCCCCGGTGGGGATCGAGGTCGAGATCACGACCGGGGGCAGGCGCGCCCGGAGTTCCGCGCCGCCGTCGGCCGGCGTGGACACGATCCAATCTGCTTGCGCCTCAACCGTCATGATAAATGCCACCTCTATCTTAGCGCGATCGTTATGCGATCTAAAGTTGCTTTCCACCTTGACACGAGCTAGGCCGTTGTGTCGAGGTGTATCGACATCGAAATCATCTCAAGGGTGCATTTTCAAGCATAGATGAAGCGACATGAGCGGGCGTTCATGGCGATGCGCGATGTTATAAAGTAATAGTGACGTATTTACGAAGGTTTAGCTCGAACAAACTCGCCCACCTCTTGGCTGGCGAAGCGGAGTCCGCGCGCCGAAAGATAACCCAATGCCGAGGATGACATGAAAATTATTGACGCGCCGAGAATTGCTTCAACGAAGCTGCGCGACCCCCGCTCCGCCATCGCCTCCGGTGACATCCGGGTGGACAACCTCATCGCGCTGGAAAAGTTCGACAAGGCTTTCCGTTTTGACGCCCCGGCCCTGGAAGAGGCCCGCGCCGCGCGCGAAGTCAAAACCGGCGCGCGTTCGGTCTTCACCGGCGATGCGGTTCCGTTCGTGTTCGAGTATCTGCTCGACCGCGCCTTCACCGGCGGCGTCCAAGGGCGCGAGGTGATCCAGTTCGAGATCGCCGGCGTCGGCGCGTACACGGTCACGTTCGATGGCGTCGAAATGGAGGTCTCCCAAGGGCGCAGCGACGCGGCGACGGCGCGGGTCCGGACCAACCGCGAGACCTTCGGCCAGATCATCTATTTCAAGTCGCAGATGGCTTCGCACGCGTCGAACCAGACCCGCGAACAGCTCGCCAAGAGCGTCGGCCGCGAGCTCAACGACTACCAGCTCAGCCAGGTGGCCGGCGGCAAGAACTCCGACGACGGCTGCATGAACAACCTTCCCTGCAACGACGACTACATGTGCGTCGGCGACGACGGCAGCTGGGAAGGCTGCACGATGAACGACACCGATGACGGCCACTGCTCGGTGCTGGTCGTGGCCTGCACGACGCAGGGCAATACTTGCGGCTCCGAAGGCTGCTGGACCGAGGGTTACTGCACGACGGACTATTGCGGCACGGCGGGCGCGGGGGTCGATCCGGGCGGCGGCGCGACCGGCTGCGTTGCCGACGGCTGCGTCGGCGCGATGTGCGCCGGCGACGCCTGTGCGATCGCGGGCTGCGGGGTCGACGGCTGCGGCGCAGCGGCCTGCTACGTCGCCGCCTGCGCGGCTGACCTCTGCATGGCGGCGGCCTGCGTCGTTGACATTGCGCCGGGCGACCTGTGCGCGGCTGACGCCTGCCTCGTCAATGTCCTGCCCGGCGTGCCGGGCGTCTAGCGCGCGCATCGCCGGTCAAATTCCTTAGTTCAGAAAGTGGGACACATGCGGCTTGTTCCGTCGAAATACACGCTGACCATCCCGCTGCGGGATGATCGAATGCTGGCCTATAGCAGCGTCTCCCAGGCCTTCGCCCTTTGGGATCGCGAAGACATCGCCGTCTGGGAGCGGGCGCAAGAGGACGGGCTGGACAGTCTGGACCCTGCCGCCGAGGGCTTCGCAACGGCCCGGTTCGTCATGCCCGACATGGTCGACGAGCTGGGCATGGTCCGGGCCGACTACGACAAGAACCGCCAGTCGGAGCGGAGCCTGCAGATCACGGTCTGCACGACGCTCTACTGCAACCTCGCCTGCGGCTACTGCTTCCAGGGCATGGTCAAGCCTTCGACCAAGATGGGCGTCAAGGTGCGCGACGCCATCGTCGACTATGTCCGCGAAGCCCTGCCGCCCGGCGGCAACCTCTCGCTCTGCTGGTATGGCGGCGAGCCCTTGATGGGCCAGGAAGCACTCTTCGACCTAGCCGAACGCCTGGACCAGGTTCGCCTGGAAAAGCGCGCCAGCAAGAGCGGCTCAATCGTCACCAACGGCTACCTCTTCACGCCTGAAGTCGCGCGCCGCCTAGCCGAAACCGGCGTCTCGGTCGCCCAGATCACGCTGGATGGTCCCGCCGAGGTGCACGACGTCCGCCGCCCCCTGCTGTCGGGGCGCGGGTCCTATGAGCGCATCCTGGAGAATATCTGCGCCGTGGCCGCGGACGCGCCGCCGATCAATATCGTCATCCGAGTCAATGTCGACATGACCAACCAGGCGGCGGTCTACGAGATGCTGCAGGACCTCCACGACCGCGGCCTGAGCCAGAAGAAGCGCGTCTCAGTCTATTTCGCGCCTGTCGAGGCCAGCACGGTGGACTGCGCCAGCTGCGAATCCTCCAACCTTCAGAAGGAAACCTACGCCAAGTTCGAGATCGAGGTGCAGCGCGAGGCGGCCAGGCTCGGCTTGGCTTCCGCTCCGCCTGGCGGCAAGTATCTGGGCCTGTGCCAGGCGGTTCGCCCCAAGAGCATCGTCGTCACCCCAACCGGCGACGTTCACAAGTGCTGGGACACGGTCAACCAGCCCGAACTGCGCCACGGCACGATCTTCGACATGGCCAAGGCCGAGAAGAGCAAGCCGGCTCAACGATGGGCCGCCTGGTCGCCGTTCAACAATCCGGTCTGCTCGGACTGCAAAATCCTGCCGATGTGCGCTGGCGCCTGCGCGTTCAAGACGGTGCACAACGACCAGCAATCCGGTGAATCCGGCCTTCCCTGCCCCAGCTGGAAGTTCAACTTCGCCGAACGCATGTTCATGCGCGCCGAACAGAAGGGGCTGGTCACGCGCGACGACTGGATCGAGGGCGTGTCGGGCACCTCTCGCAACGGTCGCCGCATCACCGGCGAGCGCCATAGCCTGGACAGCGTCTCGGCCGCCGCCCAGCGCCTGGAAGAGGTCCTGTCCCTGCAGCCCGCATGACGCCTTCGGTCCTCTTCGCCGATCCTCATAGCCTACCCGCCCTCGACTTCACGTGCCTGACCTATCCGAGCATGGCCGCCCTCCTGCGCCGTCCCGCGCCGGGGGGCGTCCTGGCCGTCGGTCTGGTCGCCACGATCGAAGGCGAGCCCGTGGCGGCGGGCCTGGCCCTGGGTAGACGCAGCGCCGACCAGGCGCGCCTGCTCTCGGTCTCCATCGCGCCCTCGCTCCGGGGCCAAGGCCTGGGTCGCGCCCTGGTCGACGCCTTTAGAAGCGCCGCCGCGCGCCAAGGCGTGGCGACAATATCGGCCGAAGTGCCGCTGTCGGCGCGCGCTGAACGCGACCTTGGCGATGCGGCGGTGCGATCGGGGTGGCGGCGCGTGGGCCCGACCACCGTGACCGTCAAAGGGGACCCCGCCCAACTCTCCGCCGACCTGGGCGGCGCGCGCCTGACCCCGCCCTGGGGCCTGGAGGCCTGGCGCGAGGATCGGGCCTCGCCGGACTGGGCCCCGACCGCCTTGGCGCCGCACCGCTTCATTCCGGCCGCGCCGGACGCAAAACCCTGGATCCCCGAGTTCAGTCTGGCGCTGACCCACGCCGGCGACCTGGCAGGATGGATCATCTGCCACGCGATCGAGGACGGCTGGCTGCGAGCGACCTCGAGCTATGTCAGGTCTCAGCAGGGCGCTGACCGCGCCATCCTGTCGGCTTGGCGCACAGTCTTTCTGCGCGCCGCCGGCCGCGGCTGGCCTTCCGTGACCTTCAGCACCGACGAGCGCTACCCGCGGATGTTCGCCTTCTGCAAGGTTCGCGGCCCCCGTCACTTCGAATGGTGCGGCCTGGCGGCGGAACATCGGATCCAGGCCGATGGTTGAACCGGTAGCCAAGGAACCGACCATCCTGGCCCGCCGCCGGATCGCGCCGCGCGAAGGCCAACCGGAGGAGCCGACCAGCCTCTTCCGCCAAGAAGCGCTGCAGCGGCGATTGGACATTCTCAAGCCCCGCCCCGTGGCGATCGTGCCGCTCGGGTGGCATTTGGTTACCGGCTGCCTGCTGCTGATGTTCCTGACGGCGCTGGTGTTCCTGTTCGCGGGCCGGTTCGCCCGCAAGGAAATGGCCATGGGCCTACTGCGGCCGATATCAGGCGAAGTCGTCATGACCGGCGAACGCGGCGGGGTGCTGTCGGCGCTGTTCGTCAAGGAAGGCCAGACGGTCGCCGCCGGAGCGCCGTTGTTCGAGGTGCGCACCGAGGCCGCGCTCATCGGCGGGGCCTCCCAGCGGCTCGAGGAACTTAGCCTGCTGAACGAGCAGGATGGGCTTCTGGCGGCTCAGCAAGCCAGCGCCGATCGCAACCTGGCCACCGAGCTCGCCCTCGTCCATCAGAGAGGCGACGTCGCCCGCGCCAAGATCGAAAACCTTTCGGGGCAGATCGCCACGGCTGCCTCGCGTCGACGTATCGCCGAGGAACGCGCCTTGATCGGCGACAAGCTTTTCAAGCAGGGACTGGTGGCGGCCGAGGAAGCGCGCCGGCGCGCCGATGCGGTCCTGGCCGCGCAGCTTCAGGAGCAGCAGCTCATGGCCGAGCTCACCACGGCCAAGGCGGACGTCAGGGGCCAGCCGCTGGAAATCAGCCGGCTGCAGGCGCAAGCGCAGATCGAACGCCAGCGCAATGCCGCGGCCGCCTCGCAACTGAAGGAGCGACGCCTGTCCGTGGCGCAGGAAAGCGGCTATCGCACCCGCGCGCCGATCGCGGGCGTGGTCAGTGGCCTGCGCATCACCACGGGCGCCAAGATCCAGTCGGGCGAAACCGTGCTTTCGCTGGTCCCCGAGGATGTCCCGCTCATCGCCGAGCTCTATGTTCCCTCGCGCGCCATCGGCTTCGTGCGTCCAGGCGACCAAGCGCGGCTGCTCTACGACGCCTTTCCCTATCAGAAGTTCGGGGCCGGCCGAGGGACGGTGATCAGCGTTTCGCGCAGCCCGGTCCGTGTCGAGCCGATCACCACCAACGCCGCCGCCGAGCCCGTCTACGCCGTCCGCGTCCGGCTCGACACACAGACGGTCTACGGCTTTGGCGCCGAGAACCGTCTGCGGCCCGGCATGAGCCTGAAAGCCGACCTGATCCTGGAGAAGAGAACTTTGTTCGAGTGGCTTTTCGAACCGATGATTTCCAGCGCCGGTCGCATGTGATGTCGCAGCAGCTTCCCTGGCTGGATTTCAGCATCGTGCCAGACTTCAAGCTGATCCGGCAGGCCGAGACCTCGGAGTGCGGACTGGCGTGCCTGGCCATGGTGGCCAATCACCATGGCATGCGCATCGACATCGCCAGCCTTCGACGCGACTATGAGGTTTCCGCACGCGGCTCCACGGCCAGGGACCTGGCCATGACCAGCGATGGCATGGGCCTGAGCAGCCGTATCGTTCGCTGCGAGATGGACGATCTTCTGAAGTTGCGCCTGCCCGCGATCCTGCATTGGAATCTTGGCCATTTCGTCGTGCTCTACAAGGTCGGCCGCAAGCGGCTATTCATCGCCGATCCGTCCGCTGGCCTGGTGGGCATGAGTCTGGCGGAAGCCTCGCCCCACTTTACCGGCATCGCCATGGAGCTGGCGCCCACGCCCCGCTTCGAGCGCAAGGCCGCCCAGCGCCCCTTAAGCGTCGACAAGCTGGTGCGCCTTACGCCCGCGCTCTCCATGGCCTTCGCCCAGTGCTTCCTGCTCTCGCTGGTCCTGCAAGCAGCGGTGCTGGCGATCCCCCTCTACATGCAGATGGTGATCGACGAGGGCCTGCAGAAGGGCGATGTCGACATTCTCACGCTGCTGTTTTGCGGGGTGGTCGCGGTGAACATCTTCTCGGCGGTCGTGTCGCTGATGCGCGGCTACGCCACCCAGTTCATCACCCAAGTCCTGTCGTTCGACATGATGTCGGCTGTGTTCCAACATCTGATCCGGTTGCCGCTGAGCTATTTCCAGAAGCGGCAGGTCGGCGACCTGCAGCAGCGGTTTCGCGCCCTGGCCCCGATCCAGCAAGCGATCGGCTCGGGCGCCGTGACGGCGCTGATCGACGGCCTGCTGTCGGTGGCCGCCACAGCCATCATGCTGGCCTACAGCTTGAAGCTGACCCTCATCGTCTTCGTCTTCGTGCTGATCTCGGTGGGTCTTCGTGTGGCGACCATTCAAACAAACCGGAATGTCGCGGGCGCGGCGCTGGCCGCCGAGGCGCGCGAGCAGACCCGCTTCCTCGAAACCCTGCGAACGATCGCGACGATCAAGGTCAATGGCGCGGAGCGCGAGCGCGAGGATGTCTGGCGCAGCAACGCGGCCGCGACGGTCAACGCCCAGATCCGCCGCGGAAACGTCAACCTCGCCGTCGTAACCCTCAACCAGGCCATTTCCGGCGTCAGCGACGCCCTGGTCATCTTCCTGGGCGCAAAGATGGCGCTCGGCGGCGAGCTCACCGTTGGGGTGCTGACCGCGTTCCTGGCCTACAAGTCGCAGTTCCTCTCGCGCGTCGGGGCTCTGGTCGACCAGATCATCGTCTTTGCGCTGCTCGACGTTCAGCTCGAGCGGGTCGCCGACATCGTGACAACGACGACCGAGCAGAACCTGGAAGCCTCCGACAAGGCCGACCAACGGCTGCAGGGCGAAATCGAGTTCAAGAACGTCGCCTTCCAGTATTCGCCGTTCGACCGCCACGTGCTTGACGACGTCAACTTCAAGGTGGCCGCGGGCGAGTTTGTCGCGATCACCGGTCGTTCGGGTGGCGGCAAATCCACCCTTTTGAGGCTGCTGGTAGGCTTGAGCGCGCCGACATCGGGCCAGGTCCTCATCGATGGCCAACCGTTGCAGTCGCTAGGGGCGCACCTGATCCGCCGGCGCGCCAGTTTTGTGATGCAGGATGATCAGCTCTTCGCCGGCACGGTGCTGGACAACATCACCCTATTTGCGCCCGAACCCGATATGGACCAGGTCCGCTGGGCGGCCGAGGCCTCGGCCATCGACGAGGACATCGCCAATCTGCCGATGGGCTATGCCAGCCTGGTGGGCGACATGGGTTCGATGCTGTCGGGCGGCCAGCGCCAGCGCCTGCTGATCGCCCGCGCTCTCTATCGCCGCCCGCAGATACTGATCATGGACGAGGGAACCTCGCACCTGGATCTCGAGCGCGAGACGAGGATCAATCGCGCGCTGAAGTCTCTGAACATCACCCGCGTGGTGGTCGCCCATCGCCCCGACACGATCCGCGCCGCCGATCGCGTGTTGGTTCTGGAGAATGGAACCTTGAGGCCGCTACAATGACTTCCGACCGCAAAATTCTTCATCGCGCGCCGGACCTTGCCTTCGTCAATGGCTCAGTCGACCCTGTTCAGAAGAGGCCGGAGTTTCACACCGTCTTCAACGCGCCCTTCGAGCTATCCTTGGACCAGATCGGACGGCGCTTTGCTTACAACGCGCGTCGACGTGGTCTCTTTGATGGCCTATGCGCCTATGTCGCCGCAGTAAGGGCGCTTGACCGGCCTCCCCTCCTGCAGGTGCTGGGCGGAAGCTTTTTTGATGACAAGGACTATCCAGGCGACGTGGACCTTTCGAATATTGTGTCGGGCGATCTCGGTCCTGAGGCTCTAGCGCTCTATTATGACCGTGACTTCACACGCTCTGTGTTCGGCGTGGATATGTCGACCACTAATCTGACCGGCGACGCCGTGCGCGACAGCATCGTGCTGATGCGCACGGCGGCTTACTATTCGCACCGGCGGGACGGTGTGCAGCGGGCCATTTTCTTGCTTACGGACCGCGCCGCGTCCGGGGCTCACGGCTAGCCCGTTAAGCGCGGAGCGCCGAGCCAACCCGCCCTGACCACACGAGCGCCGGGCTCACTAGACCACGCTGATCCAGTTTAACTGTTGCTGCCGAGGGCTCGATCGTTCTTGACCTCCGCGTCAAGGGCGCGCGCTGCGCCACAAGACGACACTTCGGTTTTTCCGAACAATTGGAACACCACCAGAATAGGTCGGTCATGATTTTCATGACGGGGCCGCCGGATGCGCAACACGCTTGACCTCGACAGCCTCAGATCCTTGGTCGCCGGCGTTTCGCTTGGCGCGTTCTCCAAGGCTGCCGCCATGGTTGGCCGCTCGCCCTCGACCATCAGCATGCAGATGCAAAAACTCGAGGCTCAGCTCGGTACTCCCATCCTGCGCAAGGCTGGCCGAGGACTGTGCTGACGCGGGAAGGCCCAAACGCGCTCTACCACCCATGCAGATGGTGGAGGCAGGCGACTGGCCAGAGACGCGACCTGCTACGGAACAGATGTTAGCCCTGTTCGAGATTCACCTGGCGGACGCTCTCGACGAACTCCTAGGCCCGCTTCCAGGGCGCAACGAATACCCCTCCTCCGCTCCGCCTTAAGGAGGAAAAGGAAACTTAGGGAACCTTTGGGAATGCGCGCGCACGTCCGCGACCAGCCGGGGAGCTGGCGCGCCCTGCTGGATTCGAACCAGCGACCGCTCGCTTAGAAGGCGAGTGCTCTATCCAGCTGAGCTAAGGGCGCGCATGCCGGCTAGCCCCGCGAGAGCCCTAGTGGGTCCAGGGCTGCTTGCGGTTGGCCGCGAAATTGTCGGCGTAGGCTTTGATAATCTTCTTGGGGGCCTTCGGCTCGAAGAGCTGGAAGGCGATCTCGTGACGCTGGGCGTAGGCCACGGCCTCGTCGCGGGTCTCGAAGGTCAGGCGAATCTGGCCGTTCATGTCGCTGGACGTGGTCCAGCCCATCAGCGGGTCAGGCTTGCGGGCCGAGGCCGGTTCGAACTCCAGCACCCAGTCCTTGGTCTTGGCCTTGCCGGACTGCATGGCGTTCTTGGCGGGGCGATAGATGCGGGCCAGCATGGACCTTCTCCAAAGTACCTTGCCGGTGGTCGGAGCGGCAGGATTTGAACCTGCGACATCCTGGTCCCAAACCAGGCGCGCTACCAGACTGCGCTACGCTCCGAAACACCGGCAGGCGGCTGCTCTACAGGCGTTTGGCGTGCGGATCAACGAAAGCGTCACGCCTTTGGAAAGATCCTGTGCAAGACGCGATCTCCCGGCAGGATTCCGAGCTGCGCCGCGCGGCCGCCGGCGATCTCCAGCACGCCCAGCACCATGCCGCCCGAGGGCAGCGGCGTCTCGTCGTGCGGACGAGCATTGCGGACCAGCGACAGGATCGTCCCGTTGGGCGCGATGTAGATGATGTCCAGCGGGATCAGCGTATTCTTCATCCAGTAGGCCGCCGGCTGCGGCCGCTTGTAGGTGAAGAGCATGCCCCGGTCGGGCGCCAGGGACTTGCGGAACATCAGCCCCTGCTTCTGCTGGGCCATTGTGGCGGCGATCTCGACCTGGAAACGGGCGCGGCCACGGCCGGTGACGATCTCGACCGTCTCCAGCTTGGGCGCGGCCAAGACTTCGCCGCCCGCGCCGAGGCCAAACCCCAGCGCGGCTAACAAGGCCCGCCTGTCGATCATCCGTTCCGCCACGCGCCACCTCGCCGAAAGCTAGTCCCCATCAGACTAGCTTTCGGAGTCGGGCGGCGGAAGTCAGACGTCTCCGGCCGTGATCTCCGCGACGACCAGGCCCTTGGGCCCGCGCGCGAACCGCACCAGGACGTCATCGCCCGGCTGCAGGTCCTCGAGCCCGCCCCGGCGGAGCGTCTCGATATGCACGAAGATGTCGCCCGGCTCGGCGTCGCGGATCACGAAGCCATAGCCCTTGGTGCGGTTGAACCACTTGACCTTGGCGTGCTCGGGCGGCCCCTCGGGCTCCAGAGCATGGCGTCCGTGACCTTCCCGCAGGGGGTCCCGCCGCGGCGGCCCGTCGGCGAAGGTCCGCCTCTGGCGCTCCAGCGGCGCGGGCGCCGAGGTCTCGTCGAGATTGACCACCTCGCAGACCTGCCAGCCCTTGGGCCTTTTCACGACGTCACACACGATCACCGCCCCCTCCATGGCGGTTTCGCGGCCGCAGTTACGCAGCGACGTCACATGTAGAAGTACGTCCTTCAGCCCGGTCTGGCCGGGATCATCGGGTACGATGAACCCATAGCCCTTACCGGCGTCGAACCACTTCACCCTCCCGCTGATGCGCACGAACTCTTCGTGCGCCGCAGCGTCCTCAAAATCGAAACCAGACATCCCACCCCTCTGGCTTGCCCAATCAGCCCATCGGAGCAAGCACTACGAGAACAGTGTTCTCGCGTGACGAGAGCCGTCAATGACGAAATCACGTCAAAACCGCGTGTGGGTGCGTTCCGCGACATTTCGTCGCAGATACAACACAGTAACAATCCTGAAATACAGCCAGAGATGGCAGTCCCTAGGGGAGTCGAACCCCTCTCTCCAGATTGAAAATCTGGCGTCCTAACCGATAGACGAAGGGACCACATAACCGCCGAAGCGGAACATAGCCGATATGTAGTCCTCGCGGGTGGCAGTCCCTAGGGGAGTCGAACCCCTCTCTCCAGATTGAAAATCTGGCGTCCTAACCGATAGACGAAGGGACCAGCGGCCCCGCGAGGAAGCGGGTGTATAGCCGCGACCTTTGGGGTGCGCAAGCCGCCGAAAACGGATTTTTTCAGTCCGCCCACATCCCGACCTCAGGACGTGTAGCGAGCCCGAGGATCGTTGGCGTCTTCGATCTCCAGCTGGACACCATTGCGCCCCATATAGTCGTCCGGCTTCAGCTTGCCGACGACGTCCAGGGCCCCGCCGCCAGCCAGCAGGCGCTGGCCCAGCGGGGTTTCGGCGCTGCGCCAGCTGATCGCCTTGATGCGGTCGCCGGTCGGGCCGACCAGGTCCATCCGCACGTGACCGCCCTTCAGCGCCGAGACGCGATCGGGCCGCACCTGGCTGAGGGCGAACATCGGCTCGGGATTGCCGGGACCGAACGGCGCCAGGCGCTGGAAGTCGTCTAGCAGCGCGCGATTCGCCGCGCGCGGTTGCAGCAGGGCGTCGATCTCGACCGACTCGATACCCACCGCCTCCATCTCGCCGGCCAGGCGCTCTTCCAGGAAGGCGCGGAACTCGGGGATCGCGTCGGGACGGATCGACAGGCCCGCCGCCATGGCGTGGCCGCCGCCCGCCATCAGCAGGCCCGCCTCGAAGGCCTCCTGGATCGCCTTGCCCAGGTTCACACCCGGCTGCGAGCGGCCCGAGCCCTTGCCGACATTGGCGGCGCGATCGACGCCGATCACCACCACCGGCTTGCGATAGCGCTCGCGCAGGCGGCCCGCGACGATGCCGATGACGCCCGGATGCCAGTCGTCGCCGGCCACGACGATCACCGGAGCGTCGGGATTGAAGTTGCTGCCACGCTCCAGCAGGGCCGCGGCCTCTTCGACCACGGCGGCCTCGACGGCCTTGCGTTCGGTGTTGAGGCTATCGAGCTCCTCGGCCAGGGCGGCGGCCTCCAACGGGTCGTCGGTCGACAGCAACTTGGCGCCGAGGTCCGAGCGGCCGATGCGGCCGCCGGCGTTGATGCGCGGCCCCAGGATGAAGCCGGCGTGGAACACGGACGGCTCGCCCGAACCCTTGCCGACCTCGAACAGGGCCTTCAGCCCCGGATTGGCCCAGGCGCCCATCGCCCGGAGACCCAGCGCCGTCAGGGCGCGGTTGAAGCCGACCAGCTGGGTGACGTCGCAGACCTCGCCCAGGGCCACCAGGTCCAGCCACTGGCGAAGGTCCGGCTGCGGACGATCGTCGGTGAACAGGCCGCGCTTGCGGGCTTCGCGGTTCAGGGCGGCCAGCAGCACGAAGGTGACGCCGGCGGCGGCCAAAACCCCCTGCCCGCTCTGGCACCCCGGACGGTTGGGATTGACCACGGCGGCGGCGGCCGGCGGGTCCTCGCGCATCAGGTGGTGGTCGATGACCACGACCTCCAGGCCGATCTCGCCGGCGCTGGTGATGGCGTCATAGGCCGCTGCGCCGCAGTCGAGCGTCACGACCAGTTCGGCTCCGCTGTCGCGGATGGTCTTGAAGGCCGCCGGGCTGGGGCCATAGCCCTCGGTCAGGCGGTCGGGAATGTAGATGGGCAGCTCGACGCCCATGTAGCGGAACCAGCGGACCAGCTGAGCGGCGCTGGTGGCCCCGTCGACGTCATAGTCGGCGAAGACCATGGTTGGGCGCCCCCGCTCCAGGGCATCGATCAGGATCTCGGCGGCCCGGTCCATGTCGGTGAAGCTGGACGGGTCAGGGAACAGCGCCTTCAAGGTCGGGCGCAGATAGTGTTCGGCATGATCCAGGGTGACGCCGCGCGAGACCAGGGCGCGCGCCAGGGGCTCGGTCAGGCCGTGGCGCTGCTGGATGTCGCGCACCACGGCCATATCGGCCGGCCGCTCGCGCCAGGCGCGGCCGCTCAGCGAGCGTTCGACGCCCAGGAAGGCGGCGGGGTCGAAATTGGAAGCACCATCAGCGGCCATCGCGGCAGACTATCGGTTAAGGCGGATTCGGACCATGCGGCGCCGAAACGACAGTCCCGGACGTGGGTTAGCCCGCTTTCGCCTCCGCCCGGATCACTTCCACCTCGTTCGCCGAGCCCAGCACCACCGGCACGCGCTGGTGCAGCTTGGTCGGCTGGATGTCGAGGATGTCGATGACGGCCTCGGTCGACTTGCCGCCGGCCCGCTCGACCAGCAGGCTCATCGGATTGGCCTCGTACATCAGGCGCAACTTGCCGGGCTTGTCGGGCTCGCGGGCGTCCCAAGGATACATGAAGACGCCGCCGCGCATCATGATGCGGTGAACGTCGGCGACCATCGAGGCCACCCAGCGCATGTTGAAGTTCTTAGCGCGCGGGCCGTCCTTGCCCTGCAGGCAGCCGTCGATATAGCGGCGCACCGGCGCGGCCCAGTGGCGCTGGTTCGACATGTTGATGGCGAACTCGGCGGTGTCGGCCTTGATGGCGATGGCCGGGTGGGTCAGCAGCCACTGGCCGTCGGCATTCAGGGTGAAGCCGTTGACGCCACCAGACAGCGTCAGGACCAGCATGGTCTGCGGGCCATAGACGGCATAGCCGGCTGCGACCTGATTGCGGCCGGTCTGCAGGAAGTCGGCCTCGGCCGGCGCATGATCGGCCGGGGCCGGCAGCACCGAGAAGATCGTCCCGACCGAGACGTTGACGTCGATGTTGCTGGAGCCGTCCAGCGGGTCGAAGGTCACCAGATAACCGCCGACGCGACCCGTGGGCTCGACCTCTTCCAGCTCTTCCGAGGCCAGGCCCGCGACAGCGGCGCAGCCCTTCAGGGCGTCGCTCAGCATGTCGTTGGTGATGACGTCGAGCTTCTTCTGCTCCTCGTCCTGGACGTTGGTGCTGCCCGCCGCGCCCAGGCTGCCCGACAGAGCGCCGGAGGCGACCACGCGGCTGATCTGCGCGCAGGTCTGGGCGACCGTCTGGACGACGTCCTTGAGGGCGGCGTCCGCCGGCTCCGCCGCGAGCCAGGCGGCCAAGTCGACAAAGGTGGTCATAGGAACCTCAAAACCAGAAAGCAGAACGGCCGCTCCTACAGGGCGACCGTGACAGGAAGGTCTCAGACCTTCCGCTTCATGCGAACTTCGCGGACGGTGCCCGTCGACGAGTTCATCACCAGGGTGTGGGTGTGGACGCAGCCGTCCCGGAAGACGACGCCGTCCACCAGTCCGCCGCGCGTCACACCCGTGGCGGCGAAGATCGCTTCGTCGCGGACGATCTCGTGCAGGTCGTACTTCTTGTCCAGCTCGGTGATGCCCCAGCGGGCGGCGCGGGCGCGCTCGTCGCCGTTGCGGAACAGCAAGCGGCCCTGGAACTGGCCGCCGACGCACTTCAGCGCCGCGCAGGCCAGCACGCCTTCCGGCGCGCCGCCCGAGCCGAGATAGAGGTCGATGCCCGTCGAGGGATCGGTGGTGTTGATCACCCCGGCGACGTCGCCGTCCGTGATCAGATGGATGCGGGCGCCGGCGGCGCGGACCTTGGCGATGATGTCGGCATGGCGCGGACGATCCAGCACGCAGACCGTGATCTCGGTCGCAGCGACGCCCTTGGCCTCGGCCAGGGCCTGGATGTTCTCGGCCGGCGACTTGTCCAGGTCGATCACCCCGGCGGGCAGGCCCGGACCACAGGCGATCTTGTCCATATAGGTGTCAGGCGCGTTCAGCAGCGTGCCCTTCGGGGCCCAGGCCATCACCGTCAGGGCGTTGGGCTGAGCCTTGGCGGCCAGGGTCGTGCCTTCGAGCGGGTCGAGCGCGATGTCGACCTTGGGGCCCTTCCCCGTGCCGACCTTCTCGCCGATGTAGAGCATCGGCGCCTCGTCGCGCTCGCCCTCGCCGATGACGATCTCGCCGTCGATGTTCAGCTCATTGAGGGCGTTGCGCATCGCGTCGACGGCCGCCTGGTCGGCGGCCATCTCGTCGCCGCGGCCCAGCATCGTCCACGAGGCGATGGCGGCGGCTTCGGTGACGCGAACGGCGTCCAGGACCAGCGAGCGGTCCAGGGTGTTCGAACTCATCCGTCTCTCCCGACCACTCCCGGAAAAGAGCGGCCTAGTTCCCAATGTGCCCTCGACGCCGAGTTTTCCCGGTCGTTTTAGATGCGCGCGACACGCAGAAGGCGGGGACGCTCTAGCACGGTCTGCAGCTTTTCGATGCGGCTAATCGCGTCCAGAAGCTTCGATTCCGGCGTCGCATGCGTAACGAGCACGATCGGCACGCCGCCCGCGCCATCGACGGGCTTTTGCAGGAAACTGTCGATCGAGACGCCGCATTCGGCCAGGGTTTCCGAGATCGCGGCGATCACGCCGGGCTCGTCTTTCACCATCACGCGCAGATAGGCCTTGCCCACGGCGCGGGCCGGATCGATCGGCGTGAACGAGGTGAGATCGCCGGCCGGCGCCTGGAAAACAGGCCGCACGGCCTTGGTCATCACGTCGGCGATGTCGGCGGCGACAGCGGCGGCGGTCGGACCCGCGCCCGCGCCCGGACCTTGCACGAAGATCCGGCCGATGCGCTTGCCCTCGATGAAGAGCGCGTTCAGGGCGCCGCCGGCCTGGGCCAGCGGATGGTCCAGCGGCACCAGCGACGGATGCACCTTCACCGCAACGCCGTCCTCGGACTTGGCGGCGCTGGCGATCAGCTTGATGCGATAGCCCAGATCCTTGGCCAACTTGATATCGAGCAGGTCGACTTCGCTGATGCCCTCGATCTCGGCGGCCGCGAAGTTCGGGGCGCAGCCGAAGGCTAGGGCGGCCAGGATGCTGACCTTGTGACCGGCGTCGAAACCGCCGACGTCCATGGTCGGGTCGGCCTCGGCATAGCCCAGGCCTTGCGCTTCGCGCAGCACGTCGGCGAACGAGCGGCCGGTCTTCTCCATCTCCGAGAGGATGAAGTTGCAGGTGCCATTGAGAATGCCGGCCACCGAAACGATGTCGTCGCCCACCAGGGCTTCGCGCATCATCTTCACGGCGGGCACGCCACCCATGACCGCGGCTTCGAACAGCAGCGGGACGTTGTTGGCTTCGGCCAGAGCAGCCAGCTCGGCGCCATGCTCGGCGATCAGGGCCTTGTTGGCCGTGACCACCGGCTTGCCGGCCTTCAGGGCCGTCTCGACGGCGACCTTGGCCGGCCCGTCCGAACCGCCGACCAGCTCGACGAAGAGGTCGATGTCCGGCGAGGCGGCCAGGGCCACCGGATCGTCGAACCAGGCCAGGTTCGAGATGTCGACCGTGCGCGGACGCGACTTCGACCGAGCCGAGACAGCCGTGACGACCGCCTTGTCGCCGGCCGGCGCGAAGTCCGGACGGTCGGCCAGGAACTGCAGGAGGCCACCGCCAACGGTGCCCAGGCCCGCGACGCCGACGCGCCAGGTCTTGTTCGTCATCTTCGAATCCTTAGTCGAACTCAGCCCTCAGGCCTGTTCCATCTTGTTGTGGGCCTTGGCCAGGATGGAGTCGGCGTTGGCGATGAATTTCTTCACGTTGCGCGCCGCCTGGCGGATGCGGTGCTCGTTCTCGACCAGACCGATCCGCACATAGCCCTCGCCGTACTCGCCGAAGCCGATGCCCGGAGCCACGGCGACGCCGGCCTCCTCGATCAGCAGGCGCGAGAACAGCATCGAGCCAGCCTCGCGGTACTGTTCCGGGATCTTGGCCCAGGCGAACATCGAGGCCGGCGGGTTGGGGATGTCCCAGCCCGCGCCCTTCATCGACTTGATCAGGGTGTCGCGGCGGCTCTTGTAGATGCCGCGGATCTCGTCGACGCAGTCCTGCGGACCGTTCAGCGCCGCGGCCGCTGCCACCTGCACCGGGGTGTAGGCGCCGTAGTCCAGATACGACTTCACGCGGGCCAGGGCCGCGCAGATGCGGGCGTTGCCGACCACCATGCCCACGCGCCAGCCGGCCATGGCGTAGGTCTTCGACAGCGAGTTGACCTCGACGGCGATGTCCTTGGCGCCATCGACCTGCAGGATCGACGGCGGCGGGTTGTTGTCGAAATAGATCTCGCCATAGGCCACGTCGCTGATGACCAGCAGATCGTGCTTCTTCGCGAGCGCCACGGCGTCCTTGTAGAAGTCCAGGTCCACCCACTGCGCCGTCGGGTTCGACGGATAGGAGAGGATCAGCACCGAGGGCGGCGGCACCGAGTGCTTCACCGCGCGGCTGATGTTGGACAGGTACTCTTCCGGCGACAGGGCCGGCACGTGGCGGATGATGCCGCCGGCCATGATGAAGCCGAACGCGTGGATCGGATAAGCCGGGTTCGGGCAGATGATGACGTCGCCGGGACCGGTCAGGGCCTGGGCCAGGTTGGCGAAGCCTTCCTTCGAACCCAGGGTCGCGATGACCTCGGTGTCAGGGTTCAGCTTCACGCCGAAACGGCGGCCATAGTAATTGGCCATGGCCTTGCGCAGGCCGGGCACGCCCTTGGAGGCGGAGTAGCGCCCCGCCTTGGGGTCACGCGCCGTCTCGATCAGCTTGTCGACGATGTGCTGGGGCGTGGGCATGTCCGGATTGCCCATGCCGAAGTCGATGATGTCGGTCCCCTCGGCGCGGAGGCGCGCCTTGATCTTGTTGACCTCTTCGAAAACGTAGGGCGGCAGACGGCGGATACGGTGAAAATCGGTGCTCATGAGGGCTCTGTGCGCCGCTTCGGCGCTCTGGGAGCGAAAAGTCGGGCATGGATAGACCCCGAGCGGGGTCAAGCCAAGCCAGTTCAAGGAAGATTATGCCTCCGTCGCCCTATTGGGGCTGGGACGGAGGCGCGCTAGCTCGGCCGCGGGCTGCGCGGGCGAAGGCTTCGGTTGCGGCGCGGTCGGCGTCGGTCGGCGCTTGGAAGTCGCCCGGCTTGACGTCGCGGCGCGCCTTGTCGGCGTAGCCTTCGGTGTCCTTGAGTTCCCAGGTGCCCGGCGCGACGGCCTTGGTCAGGGCGTCGCCGGCGCGTTGCTGGTCGACGACGGCGGCGCGAACCTGGTCGGCGTTCGGCACGTCGGTCGGGATCACCGGAATGTCCGAGAACTTGCGGCTAGGCGCCTTGGCCTTGGCGGCGGCGGTCGCCCGCGCCGCGATCGGCGAACTGGGATCGACCTGCGCGGTCGTGAACGGACTGGCCACGCATGCGGCCGCACCGGCGGCCAGGCCGACGATCAGAGCGACACGTACGATTTTGCGGGTTTCGCCGTTCATTGGTTCTGGTCTTATGCGATGATCGCGGCGAGCGAAAGGCGTTCGACGCCGCTTTTCGCGAACACATTAGGCGGAGGAACTCATGGCCACGGCGAAGGCGGCTCCCAAGGCCCGGAAGAAGGCTTCCCCCAAGGTCGAGACTGCCGAAGCGAAGGCCAAGAGCGCGCCCAAGAAGGCGAAGGCCGAGCCCAAGCCTGAAACCGTCGAGCCGCCGCCGAAGACCGAATCGGCAGGCTCGAAAGGCGGCGGCCAGACGCCCCCGCCCTTCCCGCCGTTCGAGAGCGTGCTGTCGACCGACCAACTGAAGATGGTCGAGACCTTGTCGGCGAACCTGGCCCGCGCGGCTGTCACCGCCCAGGGCGCGATCGCCGAGGCGGCGCTGCGCCAGGCCGACCGCCCGGCCGCCCTCACCCCGGATCCCTTCCACGTCGCCCCGGCCCTGAACGAGGTGATGACCCGCCTGGCCGCCCAGCCCGATCGGTTAATGCGGGCCCAGGCCGATCTCTTCAGCCAGTACATGGAGCTGTGGCAGTCGACCGCCCGCCGCGCCGCCGGCGAAGAGGTCACGCCCGTGGTCGCCCCGGCCGCCGGCGACAAGCGCTTCAATGATCCGGACTGGGCGTCGAACCCGATGTTCGACCTGATGAAGCAGTCGTACCTGCTGTCGTCCAACTGGCTGAACGGCTTGATCGCCGAGGTCGACGGCGTCGATCCGGGCGCCAAGCGCCGGGTCGAGTTCTTCACCAAGATGCTGACCGACGCCTTCTCGCCGTCGAACTTCCTGATCTCCAACCCCGCCGCCCTGCGCGAGGTGGTGCAGACCCAGGGCCAGAGCCTGGTGCGCGGCATGGAGAACTTCGCCGCCGACCTGGAGCGCGGCGGCGGCCAGCTGGCGATCAGCCAGACGGATCTCGCCAAGTTCAAGGTCGGCGAGAACGTCGCCACCGCGCCGGGCAAGGTCGTCTACCAGAACGACATCCTGCAGCTGCTGCAGTTTGATCCCAGCACCGACAAGGTCAGCGAGATCCCGCTGCTGATCTTCCCGCCGTGGATCAACAAGTTCTACATCATGGACCTGCGGCCCGAGAACTCGATGATCCGCTGGCTGACGGGTCAGGGCTTCACGGTGTTCGTCGCCTCGTGGGTCAATCCGGACCAGAAGCTCGCGGCCAAGACCTTCGAAGACTACATGCTCGAAGGCATCTATGACGCCACCCAGCAGGTCATGACCCAGTGCGGCGTCGATCGGGTCAACACGGTCGGCTACTGCATCGGCGGCACCCTGCTGTCGGTCGCCCTGGCCCATATGGCCGCGCGCGGCGACAAGCGGATCAACTCGGCCACCTTCTTCGCCGCCCAGCAGGACTTCGCCGAGGCCGGCGACCTGCTGCTGTTCACCAATGAGGAATGGCTGCAGTCGATCGAGCAGCAGATGGACGCCGCCGGCGGTTTCCTGCCCAGCCAGTCGATGGCCGACACCTTCAACGCCCTGCGCGGCAACGACCTGATCTGGTCGTTCTTCGTCAGCAACTACCTGATGGGCAAGGAGCCCCGCCCCTTCGACCTGCTGTTCTGGAACGCCGACCAGACCCGTATGCCCAAGTCGCTGCACCTGTTCTATCTGCGCAATTTCTACAAGGACAACGCCCTGACCACGGGCCAGCTCAGCCTGGGCGGCGAGCATCTGGACCTGTCGAAGGTCAAGACGCCGATCTATGTCCAGTCGTCCAAGGACGACCACATCGCCCCGTTCCGCAGCGTTTATCGCGGGGCCAAGGCGTTCGGCGGGCCGGTGACCTTCACCATGGCCGGCTCGGGCCACATCGCCGGGGTGATCAACCATCCGGACGCCAAGAAGTACCAGCACTGGACCAACGAGGGCCTGCCGTCGGACGTCGGCCAGTGGATCGCCGGCGCGACCGAGCATCCGGGCTCGTGGTGGCCGCACTGGGCCGAATGGCTGCGCTCGCGCTCGGGCGACGAGGTCCCGGCGCGCGATCCAGCCAAGGGCAAGCTGAAGCCGCTGGAGAACGCCCCCGGCAGCTTCGTGATGGTCAAGTCGCAGGCTTAATGCTTAGGAGCGCGTTCGGGCGGCGAACCGCACACACTTCGCCTAACGCGCTCTAGAGCGTCCCGCTGGCATAGACCTCCTCAAAGACGTCGGTCTCGACCCGCTCGACCAGCGGCCGGATACGCTCCAGGTGGGCCAGCCGGCGGGGGTCGCGGGCAAACGCCAGCACGTCCAGCGGGTCGTCGAAGGTGGTGATCACCACGACGACCTCCCCGGCCCGCAGACAGCGCACGCCGCGCAGGCCGGCGACACGGCCCTCCAGGCGGTGATGCTGGGCCGCCTGCGCCGCCAGCAACGCGTCGAACATGCCCGGCCTGGGATGGATCACGCTGATGGAGACGGCCGGCGCGGCCGGCTCCAGCACCTCGACCAGGCGGATGGCGGAAGCGCGCGCCGCCATCAGATTTCCCCCACCGCATAGGCCTGCGTGAAGGCGCCGGCCTCGGAGGTCTCGATCAGCGGTCGGACGCGGGCGATGTGGTCGGTGAACATCGGATCGCGGCGGAAGGCGTCAGCCTGCTCGGCGCTGTCGAACACCGAGATCAGCACCACGCCGTCGTCCGAGCGGAACAGCCGCGCGCCGCGCAGGCCGTCGACCTTGCCCCGCACACGCTGGTGTTGCTCCAGCTGCAGCGCCATGAAGTCCTCCAGCCGTCCGGCCTTGGGGCGGATGACGCTGATGCTGATGACGGGGGCGGTATCCATGCGGGCTCCTTAGCGCTGTTGCCTGTAAGGGAGCCTTCCCCGTACAACCTCAACCAAAGTTGAGGTCAAGCACCGATGTCGACATCTCCTTCGCCTCCGACCTTGAGCGTCGGCGAGGTGGCCAAGCGCAGCGGCGTGGCGGTCTCCACCCTGCACTTCTACGAGGCCAAGGGCCTGATCCGCAGCCTGCGGACCGAAGGCAACCAGCGGCGTTATCCCCGCGCGGTGCTACGCCGCGTGGCGCTGATCCGGATCGCCCAGCGCACAGGCATCTCGCTGGTCGAGATCAAGACCGCCCTGGATCACCTGCCCCAGGATCGCGCGCCCAGCGCCGACGACTGGCGCGCCCTGTCAGAGTCGTGGCGAGCCGAGCTGGACCAGCGCATCCGCCACCTGACCGGCCTGCGCGACCAGATCGACAGTTGCATCGGCTGCGGCTGCCTGTCGCTCAAGGAATGCCCATTGCGCAATCCCGGCGACGTCATGGCCAGCGCCGGCGCCGGTCCGCGGGTGCTTATCGACGACTGAACACACGAGCGACCCACGTTCGCCCAAATCCCGCCACCAGCACGGCGGAGCTTCCGCGCCATGCTCACGCTCGACCGCCGGACAGCCCTGGGGATGTTCGCCGCCTCGCCCCTGATGGCGGGTGCGGGGTCGAGCCTTGCCCTGATCCAGAATGCCGGCGTGAAGCTGGCCGCCGCCGCCCGCGAGCAGATCGGCGTCACGGTCGACTACGATCCCAGCTATCGCGCGATCGGCTATCCCAACGGCGACGTGTTGCGCACCAGCGGCGTCTGCTCGGACGTGCTGATCCGCGCCGCCCGCGACGCCTGGGACATCGACCTGCAGCGGCGAGTGCACGAGGACATGGTCCGCGCCTTCGAGGCCTATCCCTCGCGCCGCACCTGGGGCCTGAAGAAGCCGGACGCCAATATCGACCACCGGCGGGTGCTGAACCTCGAGACTTTCCTGGCCCGCCAGAGCGCCAGCCTCGCCCTGCCCTCGGCCGGCCTGCTGGGCGGCGACGCCTTCAAGAGCCCGCAGGCCGGCGACGTGCTGACCTGGCGGCTGGCCGGCGGCAGTCGTCCGCACCTGGGCGTCGTGGTCGACGACTTCGGCACCGTGCGGGTGGCGCACAACATCGGCGCCGGCGTCCGCGAGGAGCCGCTGTGGATGTTCAAGCTGCACAAGCCCGCCGGCCACTATCGCTGGCGGGTGTGACGGGGCCTTAGAGGCCCGCGTCTTCCTTGAGGCCCAGGGCGATATTCATGTTCTGGACCGCCGCGCCCGAAGCGCCCTTGCCCAGGTTGTCCAGCAGCGCCACCAGGCGGGCCTGGCCGCTGGTGTCGGAGCCAAACACGAACAGCTTCAGGCGGTTGGTGCCGTTCAGGCCTTCCGGGTCCAGGGTCGTCAGGCTCTTGGCCTCGTCCAGCGAAGCAACCTCGACGAACTTCTCGCCCTTGTAGTGCTTGGCCAGGGCTGCGTGGATGTCGCCCAGCGACGGCGCGCCGTCCAGGGTCGAGAAGTGCAGCGGCATCTCGACGAGCATGCCCTGAGCGTAGCGACCCACGGCTGGCATGAAGATAGGACGGGTCAGCAGGCCGCCGTGCTTCTGCATCTCGGCCACGTGCTTGTGGGTCAGCGACAGGCCGTAGATCCGGTACGGGACCTTGGTGAAGTTCGCCGCGCTCTCGTCCTCGAACTCGGCGATCATGGCCTTGCCGCCGCCGGTGTAGCCCGAGACGGCGTTGTACGAGACCGGCAGCTCGGCCGGCAGGATGCCCGCCGAGACCAGCGGCCGCGTCAGGGCGATGGCGCCGGTCGGATAGCAGCCCGGGTTCGAGATGCGCTTGGACGCGGCGATCTTGCCGCGCTGTTCCTTGTCCAGCTCGGCGAAGCCATAGGCCCAACCCTCGGCGGTGCGATAGGCGGTCGAGGCGTCGATGATCACCGTGTTCGGATTGGTCACCAGCGACACGGCTTCCTTGGCCGCGTCATCGGGCAGGCATAGGATCACGGCGTCTGCGCCGTTCAGCATCTCGGCGCGGGCGTCGGCGTCCTTGCGCTTGTCCGGATCGATCGAGACCAGCTGCAGGTCCTTGCGGTCGACCAGGCGCTCGCGGATCTGCAGGCCGGTGGTGCCGGCTTCGCCGTCGATGAAGACCTTGGGGGCGCTGGACATGGCGGACTCCGAACCTGGCTACGAACGCCAGTAGAAGAAGCAGAAAACAGAGACAGAAATGAAAAAGGGCGCTTCGGCCTGACCGAAGCGCCCTTTCCCAAAAACGTAATCGTCGCGATTAGCGCTTCGAGAACTGGAAGCTGCGGCGGGCCTTGGCCTTGCCGTACTTCTTACGCTCAACGACGCGGCTGTCGCGGGTCAGGAAGCCGTGCGGCTTCAGGACCGGGCGCAGGCCGGGCTCGTAGTGCGTCAGGGCCTTGGACAGGCCGTGGCGGATGGCGCCGGCTTGACCCGACAGACCCGAGCCTTCGACGGTCACGATGACGTCGAATTGGCCCAGACGGTCGGTCACTTCCAGCGGCTGGGCGATCATCATGCGCAGCACCGGACGGGCGAAGTAAACTTCTTGGTCGCGGCCGTTGATGGTGATCGAGCCCTTGCCCGGCTTGATCCAGACGCGAGCGATCGCGTTCTTGCGCTTGCCGGTCGCGTAGGCGCGGCCTTGGGCGTCGATCTTCGGTTCCGCCGGAACGGCGGTTTCCGGGTTGCTGGACAGCGAGGCCAGCGCTTCAAAGCCTTGTGCGTCGGTCATGACTTAGAGGCTCCGGGTGTTCTTGGTGTTGCGCGCCGCGAAGTCGACGACTTCGGGGTTTTGCGCTTGGTGCGGGTGCTCACCGGCGTTGTAGATGAGCAGGTGGGTCAGCTGCTTGCGAGCCAGCGGGCTCTCCTTGGGCAGCATGCGCTCGACGGCCTTTTCCAGGACGCGTTCCGGGAACTTGCCGCCCAGAACCTTGCGCGGGGTGGTTTCCTTGATGCCGCCCGGGTGACCGGTGTGGCGATAGTAAACCTTGTCGTCCATCTTCTTGCCGGTGAACTTCACCTTGTCGGCGTTGATGACGACGACGAAGTCGCCGCAATCGACGTGCGGGGTGTAGTCAGGGCGATGCTTGCCGCGAAGACGCATGGCGATGAACGTCGCCAGACGACCGACAACGGCGTTCTCGGCGTCGACCACGATCCACTTCTTCTCGACCTCGGCTGGCTTCAAGGAAGCCGTGATCTTCTGCATGGGATTGATCCGTAATTTCTGGGCGTTCGAACCCGAGAAACCCGGTTTCGTCCGTATGAGGCGCGGCATGTACGGGAGGGTTCGCGCGGTGTCAACGATGGCGAGGCGAGAAAGTTACAAAAGCTATAGAATACAATGATATAGATGTTGCGGTATTATAATACCGCATTTTTGAAATCAAGGTCATGCGTCGTCGCCTTCATGCGGTCAGCCGCTGAAGGTTGGAGGGGACTGCGGAGCGCCGGACAACGTCCGGAGTGTGAGTTTGGAAGTACCGTTTCGACGAGGGCCGCACGCTCCGCGCAGCCGTTATCCGGTGAGCCTTCAGCGCGCGGGGTTTTAACCCGCTTCCGAAAGAGGCCCCCGACGGGCGGAGGGATTGGCTCCCCTCCGGAATGCTCGGGCGATTTCAGCCCATGCCTGTTGCGCTCGCCAAGCCTTCGCCGCCAGAGCTTCGTCCCGATGTTTCAGGGAGCCTGCGCCTGGATCCGCCGCGAAGACGCCTTCCCGAAAGAAGACCGGCGAGCGCTACCCGCTCGACCACACCCGACAGCCGTCACGATCGCCGGCCGGACGTCCCTTCCGCGCCATCGGGTGAGGAAGAGTATGGGGGTGGATTTGAACGCGGATCATTCAGGGGTGTGTAAAATCGACAAGCGATTGATTTCGCTGAGGTCGATCTTGCGAATGCCGGGGATTGAGGCGGCTCAATGCCCATAAGATGCTCCCCCGCGTTGCGGGGGAGCTGTCGCGGAGCGACTGAGGGGGCTAGCTGGAAGGCGGCAGTGCTAGCCCCCTCCGGCCCTCTGGGCCACCTCCCCCGCATCGCGAGGGAGGATCTAGCGCTTCTTCGTTTCTTTGGTCGCCGCCGCCGCGTCCGCCTTCGCGTCAAACCCGAACGCATGACGCATGACCTGGAAGATGTAGCTCTCTTCCACCACGCCGCGCAGCAGGAAGGCCTGCGGGCCGTCGGCGAAGACGCCCACGTCCTCGCCGGCGTGTGCGGCGCTGCCCAGGTTGATCGTGGCCTGCTGGTGGTAGTCGATGTCGTCGGTGTCTTCCTTGGCCGGGTCCTTGCGAGTGTCGTTGCCTTCCGGACCGCCGGGCCCCGTGGCGAACGTCAGGGTCGTATAGGCCTTGCCGTCGCCGGCCAGGATCGGTTCGCCCTCGTTACCGGCCAGGCCCAGGATCGGCGCGTTGCGGGCGGCGTAGCCCGAGATCACCAGCCCGTGGCTGTGGTCGGCGGTGACGACGACCAGGGTGTCCTTCAGATCGACCTTGCCCAGCACCGCCTCGATCGCCTTCGAGAACTCGACGGTCTCGGTCAGGGTGCGCTTGGCGTTGCCCAGATGGCTGCCCATGTCGATCTTGCCGCCCTCGACCAGCAGGAAGTAGCCGTTCGGGTTCTTGGACAGCACGTCGATGGCCGACAGGGCCATTTGCGACAGGGTCGGGACGCCCTGCCCCAGCACCGGACGCTCCACCTCGTACGGCAGGTGCTCGCCGGCGAAGAGGCCCAGCACATGCTTGGTGTCGGCCGGGATCGCCTTCAGCTGATCCACCGTGGTGACGTAGGCCGAACCTGCGCCTTCGGCCTTCAGCCACTCGGCGGTCAGGTCGCGGCCGTCGGCGCGCTTGCCCACGTCCTTGCCGTCCGGCAGGAAGCGCGAACGGCCGCCGCCCATGACGACGTCCAGGCGCAGGGCGTCGGGAGCCTCGATCAGCTGGCGGGCGATGTCCTTGCAGCCGGCCTGCAGGGCCTCGACCGGCATGTCGCCGTCGCCTTCCCAGTCGCGATAGGCGGTGTGGGCGTAGGCGCCGGCCGGAGTGGCGTGGGTGACGCGGGTGGTGGTGACGACGCCGGCGGCGCGGCCGTTGGCCTTGGCCAGCTCGGCGACCGACGCGACGCTATTGCCCTTCTCGGTCTCGCACTTCTCGCCCAGCGCCGCGCCGGTCAGGCCGATGATCTTGTTCCGGGTCTTCACGCCGCTCATGATCGCCGTGATGCCGGCGGCGCTATCGGTGACCTGGGTGTCGTGGCTGTAGGTCTTGGAGAGCGCCGAATAGGACAGCTTCTCGAAGGCCAGCGAGTTCGACTCGCCGTCCACGCCCTTCAGCTGGCCGTCATAGATGCGGCCGGCCGTGACCGTCGAAATGCCCATGCCGTCGCCCAGGAACAGGATGACGTTCTTGGCCTTGCCGGTGTTCGGGACCACGGCGATCTGGCGCGCCAGAGCGGCCTCGCCGGCCTTGTAGTACGGGTCGTTGGCGCTAGCCGAGGCCGGCGTCTGGGCCAAGGCGATGGCGGGAACGGCGGCGGTCGCGACAAGGGCGAGAACAAGCGAGCGGATCAAGGCCAAGCTCCATGAGGAATCGGCCTTCGTTTGCGCCCGGCGTGTGACAGTTGTTCCGGCTCTTTGTTGCAGTCCTCTGGAAAATCAGGGCCTGCGCACGCGCCAGGCGAAGGCCGTGGCCGTGGCCAGCAGCAGCGCCGCCCCGGCCTGGTGCAGCACGCCCAGGGCGATCGGCACCGAGGCCATCAGGGTCCAGATGCCCAGGCCCGCCTGCAGGGTGACGACGATCGCCACCGCCAGGCCCGTGGCCTTGCTGCCCTCCGCCAGCGGACGGTCGCGGCGCGCCAGGATGCCGATGGCGATGCCGGCGGCGAACAGGGCGTAGGCCACCAGGCGGTGATGCAGCTGCACCGCGCCCTGGCTGTGGGCCAGCGTGCCCCAGAAGCCCTTGCCGACATACTCGGCGGGGAAGAAGGCCCCGTTCATCAGCGGCCAGTCGTTATAGACGAGGCCCGCGTCGTTGCCGGCCACCAGGGCGCCCAGCAGGCTCTGGAAGAACACCGCGCCCAGGAAGGCCAGGGCCCAGCCGCGCCAGGCCGAACGCTCCTCGACCCGCGGCGAGCCGCTCCAGGCGTCCAGCGCGGTCCAGATCAGGACGACGAACAAGGCCAGGGCCAGGCCCAGGTGGATCATCAGCCGCTCAGGCGCGACCGAGACGCGCTCCGAGAGGCCGCTGGACACCATCCACCAGCCGACCAGGCCCTGCAGGCCGCCTAAGCCCAGCATGACGGCGCAGCGCGCGATCAGGCGGCGCGGGATGTCGCGGCGGATCAGGAAGACGATGAAGGGAATGGCGAAGACCACGCCCACCGTGCGGCCCAGCAGGCGGTGCGCCCACTCCCACCAGAAGATGCCCTTGTACCCTTCCAGGGTCATGTCGGGGTTCACCAGCTGGAACTGGGGGATCTTCTTGTAGAGCTCGAAACTCTCGCGCCAGGCCTGCTCGGACAGGGGCGGCAGCGCGCCCATGATCGGCTTCCATTGGGTGATCGAGAGGCCCGAGTCGGTCAGGCGGGTCGCGCCGCCGACGACGACCATGCCGAAGACCATGGCGGCGACGATGAAAAGCCAGATCGCGACGGGGCGCGAACGGTCGGAACGCAGGAAAGACGTCATACGGGCCTGAAAAGCGTCACTAGTGGGCCGAAATGCGGCGAGACTTCCCTACGCCCGCCGCTTGCCCGCATCAATGTTTCTGTGGCTCAGCATGACGGCGCCGCGCGTTCATGCGAGAAACGCTGGTCTTACGGGGGCGGAGAAGACGATGAGCGGCATGGGCGTATTCGCGGCGGCGGTGATCGGCATCCTGGCCGGCTGGATCGCCGACATCGTGCTGGGCCGCCGGCACTCGCTGTTCATCAAGCTCTTGATCGGCGTGATCGGCTCGTTCATCGGAGCGTTCATCGCCTCGCGCATCGATCTGCACCTGGACGGCTTCGCCGGTGAGCTGCTGGTGTCCAGCGTGGGCGCGATCCTGTTCCTGGCCGTTCTGGGCCTATTCCGGAGAACCGCGTGAGCGCTCCTATGATTCCGGCGCGCCTGCGCAAGCTGCTCGGTTCGCTGGCCGTGATGGTCGTCCTGTTCGCCTGGATCTGGGCCTTCACCAGCCTGTACGACCGCCTGCCGTCGAACCGCTTCGTGCACCTGATCTATTTCGTGGCGCTGGGCATGGGCTGGATCCTGCCGGTGATCCCGCTGATCTCGTGGATGGGCAAGGCCGACAAGCCGCTGGATGTCGGTCAGCGCTGAGCCGGAAATGAAAAAGGCCGCCCCGAAGGGCGGCCTTTCGTCTTCCGTTTATTCCCCGAAGGAAATGGTCGGAGCGACAGGATTCGAACCTGCGACCCCTTGACCCCCAGTCAAGTGCGCTACCAGGCTGCGCCACGCTCCGACGGAAGAGGCGCTCTTATAGGCGCCGCTCCCCCGTTGGGCAACAGCGATTTCGGACGAATTTAAGCGCGGGTCAAAAGCCCGTCGAGGCGGGACTTGATGGCCGTCAGATCGTCCAGCGCGAAGGCCAGGCGATCGCGCGCCTCGCCGTCCAGCCGCTGCGCGACAGGGGCGTCGTAGTCGAAGTCGGGATCAAGCGTGGCCGAGCCATTCGAGCCGATGCCGGCGGCGATCACCTGCGCCAGGCCCTGGTCGCGATGCAGTTTCTGCACGCCCTTGATGGTCAAGCCTTCGCTGTGCAGCAGCGTGCGGACGCCGTTCAGCACGGCCACATCCTGCGGGCGATAGAAGCGCCGCCCGCCCGCCCGTTTCATCGGGCGAATGAAGGAGAACTTGGTTTCCCAGAAACGCAGGACGTGCTGCGGCACGCCCAGCTCGTCGGCTGCCTCGGAAATCGTGCGGAAGGCGTTGGGCCCCTTCGCCACCGCATTGATTCCCTAGCCGCCGAGCGCGCGGTCGATTCGCGCCTTCATGACCTGGGAGGCGCGGAAGCCGATCACCCGACGGGGTTCGATCTCGGCCGGCTCGCCGGTCTTGGGATTACGTCCCATGCGCGCCCGCTTGGCGCGGACCTGGAAGACGCCGAATCCGGAAAGCTTGACCGTCTCGCCCTCTTCGAGCGCCTCGGCCACGAGATCCAGGGTGCGCTCGACGAGGCCGGCGCAGTCCTGACGGGTCAATCCGACCTCTTCATGGACCGCCTCGCACAGGTCGGCCCGGGTCAAAGTAGCGCCCTTCATGCAACCCCCTTCACGCGTATCCTGGCGGTTCGAAGAACCACCTACGATGGTGCACTCGCGGTAAATCCAGGCTTGTCGCGACCGCCCTCAACGGACCGCGCCCAAATTCACCGACGACCTCATGCCGTGATTATCGCATGAAGTCAAAGGCTCAACGTCAGGAGTTCATGCCCGTGCGCAACCATGCGCAGCTTTGCCGTTAAAGGCGCAGAACGCAGGCGCCCCAGGTCAGGCCGCCGCCCATGGCTTCGAGCAGCAGAAGGTCACCCTTCTTGATTCGACCGTCCTTCACGCCGTGCGCGAAGGCCAGCGGGATCGAGGCGGCCGAGGTGTTGGCGTGGATGGCGACCGTCGAGATCACCTTCTCCTCGTCGATGCCGCAGCGATGGGCCACGCCGGCCAGGATGCGCTGGTTGGCCTGGTGCGGAATGAACCAGTCGACATCGGCCACCTGAACGCCCGCATTGGCCGCCGACGCGTGGATGGCTTCGGAGATATTGACCACGGCGTGCTTGAAGACCTGGTTGCCCAGCATGCGCAGCTTGCCGACCGTGCCGGTCGTCGAGACGCCGCCGTCCACGTACAGCAGGTCCTGCTTGGTCCCGTCGGCGCGCAGAGCGAAGCCCAGCATGCCTTGGTCGGCCGTGGTCCCCTCGCCTTTCTTCGGCTCCAGCACGATCGCGCCGGCGCCGTCGCCGAACAGCACGCAGGTGCCGCGATCGCTCCAGTCCATCAGGCGGGTCATGGTCTCGGCGCCGATGACCAGCGCGCACTTGGCATGACCACGCGCAACGAAACCGTCGGCGACGCTCAAGGCGTAGACGAAGCCCGAGCACACGGCCTGGACGTCGAAGGCGATGCCGACCGGCGCGCCCAGCTTGCGCTGCACGATGGTGGCGACGGCCGGAAAGGTCAGGTCCGCCGTGGTGGTGGCGACGATGATCAGGTCGACATCGGCGGCGGTCTTGCCGGCCGCGGCCAGCGCTTCCTTGGCGGCCTCGGCGGCCAGGTCCGAGACCGGTTGGTCGTCGGCCGCCTGGTGGCGCTGGCGGATGCCGGTGCGCTCGACGATCCACTCGTCGCTGGTGTCGACGAACTTGGCCAGGTCGTCATTGGTCACGACCTTGGGCGGCAGATACGCGCCGACGCCGGTCACTACGCTGCGAACTACGCTCACTCGGCCGCTCCCTGCTCCGAAGCCGGAGCTTCGTCCTTGGCCGCGACAGCGGTCAGACGCTTCAGATTTCTGTCGATCTCGGCGCGGAAGTCGCTGCGCGCGAGGTTGGTGGCGACCCGGATGGCCGAGTCGAAGCCGTTGGCGTCCGCGCCCCCGTGGCTCTTGACCACGATGCCGTTCAGGCCCAGCAGCGGCGCGCCGTTCACCCGGCTGGGGTCCAGGCGCTTGCGCATCTTGGAGAGCGCGCCCGAAGCGATCACCGCGCCCAGCATGGCCAGCGGGCCCGAGGTCAGGGTGGACTTGATCTCGTTGGTGAAGAACCGCGCCAGGCCCTCGGCGGTCTTCAAGGCCACATTGCCGGTGAAGCCGTCGGTGACCACGACGTCCACCGTGCCATAGGCGATGTCGTTGCCCTCGACGAAGCCGTGATAGTCGAAGTCCAGCTTGGTCTCGCGTAGGATGGCGTGGGCCTCGCGGACTTCCTCGTGGCCCTTCTGGTCCTCGGAACCGACGTTCAACAGGCCCACAGTCGGGCGCTTGGCCCCGTGCACGGCGTGGTGGTAGGCCGCGCCCATGATGGCGAACTCGACCAGCTGCTCGGCGTCGCTCTCGACATTGGCCCCGACGTCCAGGACCGTGGTCACGCCCTTCATGTTGGGCCAGTTGGCGACGATGGCCGGACGCTCTAGGTCCGCGCCCATGCGCAGGATCAGCTTGGAGATCGCCATCAGCGCGCCGGTGTTACCGGCCGAGACGCAAGCGTGGGCGTCACCGGACTTGAGCGCCTCGACCGCATTCCACATCGACGAGCCCTTGCCCCGGCGCATGGCCTGGGCGGGCTTTTCGTCCATGCCGATGGCCTTGTCGCAGTGACGGACTTCGCTGACCGCCTTGGCCGCAGGGTTCTTGGCCAGCTCCGCCTCGATCGCCGCCCCGTCGCCGTGCAGCAGGAACCGCACGCCCGGCAGGGCCTGGCTCGCCTGGGCGATGCCGGGCACGACGATGGAAGGGCCATGGTCGCCGCCCATGGCGTCGACGGAGATGACTACGGATTGGGACACGTGGCGCTTAGAGCTCCGGCAGGCGGCCCGGCCGCCCTCAAGGCGGCGGACGATACATCCGCGTGAATATCACGCAAGCGGTCGAGTCGGGCTGTTTAGGCCTCGTCATCCGTTGATTTGAGGCTCTTGAGCGCCGCGAACGGAGAAAGTTCGACCGGTTCGGGCGGTTGAACGAAGACCGCACCCGGCTTGCGGGGGAACGGATCCAGCTCCAGCGCCAGGTGCTCGATCACATAGCCCGAGACGTCGACCTTCTCGCCTTCCAGCACGTCCGGCGGATCGTCGGCGTCCGGATCGACGCCCAGGTCACCGCTGTCTTCGCCCTGCGGCGCGTTCTTGCTGTTGGCCGGCAGCACGCGCAGGTCAAAGCGCGCATCGATCGGCGTTTCGAAGTCGTCGGCCGTGGCGCTGCAGGTCTGGACGACACGGGCGCGCAGGACCCCGGAGATCTCGGCCCCGTCCAGCCACGAAGTCAGGAACACCTCGGCGGTCAATGCTTCCAGGCTGACCAGGTCCAGCTGCTTGGCGATCGCCTTGCGCTGGTCGGCCGAGGGCTCGAGCTTCAGCTTCACGGCGCCACGGTCGACCTGGGCCAGCGGAATTTCGCAAGGCCAGGCAGCGGTCACGGGTTCGGCCAAGTCACGTCTCCTTGCAGCACGGTCTCCAGCGGCTGTTCCGCCAGCGCCGCGCGCGTCTTGATCACATAGGCGGTCAGGGCGGCGACATCACCCTCCCCGCGCTCTTCGAAAGCGTTGCGGGCCAGGAAGGCGCTCACGGCGGCCTCGTCCGGCAGGGTCGCGACCGCATCGTCATAGGCCTTCAGCCGGCCATAGAAGGCGCCGGCCAGCTTCTTCATCTTCTTGCCGACCGAGGTGTCCGACACCCCGATCTGGCGGAAGGCGTCGTCCAGGCCCTTCACGTAAGAATCAAACACGGCCTGCGAGGTCTCGGCCGCGGCGTCGCCCTGCCCCTTCAGTCGCTCGACCAGGAAGATGACGTGCAGGCTGAAAAGCTCGAAACGGCCCTCCATCGAGTCGCGAACGCCGAAGTCACGATAAAAAGCCGCGGAACGGGCCTGCGCCACAGCGCCAGCATAGAGCTTGGCCCCCGCCGCCTTGGCGGGCCTGGGCTTGAGCCACCGATCCAGAAACATGAAACGCCTCGATTTCGCCGCGACATCCCGCTAGACGCGGGGTCCGCTTTCACGCGGGCATTGAACTAAGCTCCCGCGGGCGATAGGTCAAAGTCTGCATTTTTCCGGTTCGGAGCCTTGATGTCTCGCCCCGCCGTTTTCGCCGCCGCTATTCTCGGCCTGGCGATCGCCACTTCGGCCTGCACGCCGCTGACCAGCTACTCCGGCTTCCAGGCCATCGAGGCCCGTCCGGCCGACATGAAGGTCGGCGAGGACTCCAAGTCGACGCTGATGGAAAAGCTGGGTTCGCCGTCGGTCGTTTCGACCTTCGACCAGAACACCTGGTACTACATCTCGCAGACCACCGACCGCGTGGCCTTCTACATGCCGCGCGTGATCAAGCGCGACGTCGTGGCCATCAAGTTCAACGCGGCCGACGAAAAGGTCGCCTCGGTGAACACCTACACGCTGAAGGACGGCAAGGTCATCGCCTATAACGGCCGTGAGACCCCGACCCGCGGCCGCGAGATGACCATCCTGGAACAGCTGCTGGGCAACGTCGGCCGTGGCGGCATGCTCCCGCAGGACGACGAGGCTCCGGGCCAGCGTCCGGGCGACCGCCGCTAGACGTTCCAGAAAAAGTCGACAACTCGACAGATTAGAAAAGCCGTTCACCGCAAGGTGGACGGCTTTTTCGCGCGTGGAGTGTGGCGCGCCGCCACGACCTACTCACAGGCGTGAGTAGAAGAGCGCCATTCATTCTGAATTCGGTGTTCACCTTCTTAATTCAAGTAAGTAACCGCGCTCTCAACACTTCATAAACCCGAAACGGGTCAACTGCGGCCTCTGATCTCCAAGGTTTTGGAGAACGAATTCATAGCGGCGGTGGGAGGCGCACTATGGAGGGCATGGATCTTCGTGACGTCGCCATTCTGCTGGTCGACGACAACGCCAACATGCGCAAGGTGATCAGCCAGATTCTGAAGGCTGCCGGCGTGCGCAAAATTCGTGAAGCCAGCGATGGCCTCGAAGCGCTGAAAATCTTTCAGTCGCAAGAGATCGACCTGATCTTCACCGACCTGATGATGTCGCCGGTCGATGGCCTGGCGTTCATCCGCTGGATCCGTACATCGACGGCCAGCCCCAACCCTTATGTGCCGGTCATCATGATGACGGGGCACGCGACGCAGCGCTCGCTGAACGACGCGCGGATGGCGGGCGTCACCGAGTTCCTGGCCAAGCCGCTGACGGCGCGCGGGGTCATGCACCGGATCAATGAGATCGTGAACAACCCTCGCCCCTTCATCCGGGCGAGCGAATATTTCGGCCCCTGCCGGCGTCGGCGGATCGACCACGACTTCCAGGGCGTGGACCGCCGTGGCGCGCCGCAGGTCGAGGTTCAGGACGCCCTGGCCGAGATGGACCATGAGGACGTCTACTGAGTTCTTCTCAGTCCCCGAAAACACCGTCCTCAGCAAAACGCCCCGGAGTTTCCTCCGGGGCGTTTCCTTTTTCAGGCTCTGACTAAAGATCAGACGCCGTGGGCCAGCACCGCCAGCAGCAGCAGGGCCACGATGTTGGTGATCTTGATCATCGGGTTCACGGCCGGACCGGACGTGTCCTTGTAGGGGTCGCCGACGGTGTCGCCGGTGACGGCGGCCTTGTGGGTCTCGCCGCCCTTCTTGTGCAGGACGCCGTTCTTGTCGGTGAAGCCTTCCTCGATCACCTTCTTGGCGTTGTCCCAGGCGCCGCCGCCGCTGGTCATCGAGATGGCGACGAACAGGCCGGTGACGATCACGCCCATCAGCATGGCGCCGAGCGCGGCGAACGCGTCGACCTTGCCGGCGATGGCGTTGATCACGAAGAACAGCACCACCGGCGAAACGACCGGCAGCAGGCTGGGCACGATCATCTCGCGGATGGCGGCCTTGGTCAGGATGTCGACGGCCTTGCCGTACTCGGGCTTGACCTCGCCGGTCATGATGCCCGGGTTCTCACGGAACTGGCGACGCACCTCGGCGACGACCGACTCGGCCGCGCGACCGACGGCGGTCATCGACAGGCCGCCGAACAGGAACGGCAGCAGGCCGCCGAACAGCAGACCGACCACGACGTACGGGTTCGACAGGTCAAAGGTCACCGCGCCCATGCCGTCGAAGAAGCTGCCCGGCGCAGCGTTGGCCGAGAAGAACTTCAGGTCCTCGGTATAGGCGGCGAACAGCACCAGGGCGCCTAGGCCCGCCGAACCGATGGCGTAGCCCTTGGTGACGGCCTTGGTGGTGTTGCCAACCGCGTCCAGGGCGTCGGTGGTGACGCGGACTTCCGGCGGCAGGCCGGCCATCTCGGCGATGCCGCCGGCGTTGTCGGTGACCGGACCGAAGGCGTCCAGGGCGACGATGAAACCGGCCAGCGACAGCATGGTCGTGGTGGCGATGGCGATGCCGAACAGGCCCGCCAGGTTATAGGTCACCACGATGCCGACGATGATGGTCAGGGCCGGCAGGGCCGTGGATTCCAGCGACATGGCCAGGCCCTGGATCACGTTGGTGCCGTGACCCGAGACGCTGGCCTGAGCCACCGACTTCACCGGGCGGAAGTTGGTGCCGGTGTAGTACTCGGTGATCACCACGATCAGCGCGGTGACGGCCAGACCGGCCAGACCGCAATAGAACAGGCTGTCGGCGTCGAAGGTCTTTTCGGTCGCGGTGCCCAGGCCGACGGTGACGGCGGCCGGCACCAGCTGGTGGATCACATACCAGACGGCCGGGATCGACAGGACGCCGGTGACGATCAGGCCCTGATACAGGGCGCCCATGATGTTCTGGCTCTTGCCCAGACGCACGGCGAACGAGCCGATGATCGAGGTCACGATGCAGATGGCGCAGATCGCCAGCGGCAGCAGCATCATCGACGACACCGCTTCGGTGCCGCGGAAGAAGATCGCCGCCAGGACCATGGTGGCGACCGTGGTCACCGCGTAGGTCTCGAACAGGTCGGCGGCCATGCCGGCGCAGTCGCCGACATTGTCGCCGACGTTGTCGGCGATGGTCGCGGCGTTGCGGGGGTCATCTTCCGGGATGCCAGCTTCCACCTTGCCCACCAGGTCGCCGCCAACGTCAGCGCCCTTGGTGAAGATGCCGCCGCCCAGACGGGCGAAGATCGAGATCAGCGAGGCGCCGAAGCCCAGGGCCACCAGCGAGTCGACCACCACGCGGTCGGTGCCGGCGTGGCCAGTCGACAGCAGCAGGGCGTAGTAGCCCGCTACGCCGATCAGGGCGAAGCCGGCCACCAGCATGCCGGTGACGGCGCCGGAGGTGAAGGCCATCGACAGGCCCTTGGCCAGGCTCTCGGACGAGGCCTGTGCCGTGCGGACGTTGGCGCGGACCGAGATCAGCATGCCGGCGAAACCGGCGGCGCCCGACAGGATGGCGCCCAGAGCGAAGCCGACGGGCTGCTCCCAAGATTTGAAGAAGAACGCCAGAATGGCGATCACCACCACGCCGACGATGCCGATCGTCGTGTATTGGCGGTTCAGATAGGCCTGGGCCCCTTCCTGGATCGCCGCGGCGATCTCCTGCATTCGTGCATTGCCGGCCGAGGCCCGCATCAGACTGGCTGATTGTACGGCGCCGTAAAGCACCGCCAGCAGCCCGGCCCCGATGGCCAGATTAAGCCAAAGACTCATTAGGTTCTTCGCCCCTTCGCGCTTCCAATCACGAGGGGTGCGCCAATCCCGGCGGCTGGAGGCTAAAGCGAGCGCCAAATATGACGAACGCTAAACCGCCGCCCGGATCGACGGGCGGGCCTTTGGCCTCGTGCCCCCTCGATGCTCCCTGAATGACCGCCGAACGGCGTCATCCAAATGAGACTGTCAGATGGCCGGGGGGCGCGCAACCCGTGTCGGCGCAAGCGTTTGGCGAGGCAAAGCTTGGCCGCTGCGGCGGAATCAGGGGTTCAAAGGGCCCGTATTGCTCGCCGAGGCGGCGCCAGCCTTGGGCGGCATCAGCTGCTGACGGGGGATCTGCTTGACGATCTCGACCGAGGCGACCTTGCCCTTGCCGAACAAGGTATTGCACTGGCTGAGGACGAAGCCGGTCAGGCGCGGACCGTCGACTTCCTTCCAGGTATCGGTGCGGGTGAAGGGGGTCTTGTAGGCCGCGCGGACGATGGCGTCGCGCAGCACCGGCTCCTGGTCCTTGAAGGACTCGACCTCGGTTCCGGAGGTCAGCTTCAGGGTCATGGCCACGAAGACGTAGTTGACGATCCGGCCGTTGGCGATCAGCGGAATGGTCATCGAACCCAGCTTGTAGGTGGGATCGAGCGCCTGGCCCTCGCCTTCCTTCTTTTCCTTCTTACCGCTGCTGGCGAAGGCAGGGGCGGCCACAACGCTGAAGGCGGCGGCGAGCAGGAGGCGGCGCGAGGGCGTGACGAGACGGGTCATGGGTCTTTCCCATAACCGACAGGCCTTGAGATTAACCTAACTAGCCGTGCAACCAGCCCAGGCGGGATGGCGTGACGTCGCGGCCCTTATAGTAGGCCGAGACCCCCTCGCCTTCCACGAACTCGCCGATCTCGCTGACCTTCACGCCCGCGGCGGCGGCGGCGATGCGGAAGTTCCAGGCTTCGTTGGGATCGACGGCGCAGATGATTTCGTAGTCGTCGCCACCGGAGGCCAGGGAGATGCGACCCTCGACCTGCTCGGGCTGCTGGTCCAGCCAGGCCTGACCGCCGGGCGACAGCGGCAGGCGCTCCAGGTCGACCCGGACGCGGCAACCACTGGCCTTGGCGATGTGGGCGCTGTCGGCCAGCAGGCCGTCGGAGACGTCGGCGGCGGCCTTGGCGTGGACACGCATGGCGTCGCGCAGGGTCACGCGGGGCTCGGGCTGGCGATAACGACGCAGCATGGCGCCGTCGGCGTCCATGACCTCGCCCCACTGGGCCAGCAGGCCCAGCCAGCCGTCGCCGATGGTGCCCGAGACCATCAGGCGGTCACCCGGCTTGGCGCCCCGGCGCAGGACGGCCGCGCCTTGCGGCACCCAGCCCAGCAGGGTCGCCGAAACGACCAGCGGACCCGAGGTGGTGACGGTGTCGCCGCCCAGCAGCGAGATGTCGAAGGCGGCCCCGTCCTCGGCCAGGCCTCGGGCGAAGGTCTCGCGCGAGGCGACGTCGGAGCCCGAAGGCCAGCCGACGGCCAGGAAATAGCCGTAGGGCTCGGCGGCCTTGGCGGCCAGGTCCGAGAGATTGGTGCGCAGCAGCTTGCGCGCGACGACGTCCAGGGCCTCGTCGGCCAGGAAGTGCACGCCGGCGACCATGGCGTCCTTGGTGACCACCAGGTCGTAGCCCGGACGTGACGGCAGCACGGCCGCGTCGTCCAGCAGGTCCAGCGCCACGGGATCGCCGCGCGTCAGCGGACGAAGAAGGCGTTCGATATGGTCGAATTCGGTCGCAGGCGCTGCCGCCGTGGGCGGAGCGTCGTCTTCTGCGAACCAGTCGTCTTCGTCAGTCTCGTGCATCACGGGCTATCGCGTCGAGGGCGCCATTGATGAAGCCTGACTCGGGTCCTTCGAAAAAGGATTTCGCGATCTCGACGTACTCATTGATGACGACTTCGGTCGGAACATCCGGCCGGAACATCAGTTCGAAGGCCCCGGCGCGCAGGACGGCGCGGGCCGTGGCGTCCAGGCGCTCCAGTCGCCAGCCCGAGGCCAGACGCTTGACGATGCCCTGGTCGACCTTGGCCTGGTTGCTCACCACGCCCTTGGCCAGCTCTTCGAAGAACTTTTCGTCGGCGGCGGCCAGGCGCTCGCCCTCGACGTCGCGGTCGAAGCGGTGCTCGCCGAACTCGCGAACCACGGAGTCGACGCCGGCGCCCGAGACTTCCATCTGGTACAGGGCCTGGACGGCGGCGAGGCGCGCCACCGAGCGCGGTTGGATGCGGTTGCCGCTCATCGGGCCTGTCCCAGCAGTTGACGCTTCAGAGCGATGGTTTCGAGGCACGCCTTGGCGGCCGCGCCGCCCCGGTCGCCTTCGCTGACCCGCGCGCGGGTCCAGGCCTGAGCCTCGTCGTCGACGGCCAGCACGCCGAAACCGATCGGCAGACGCTTGCCCACGCCCAGGTCCTGCAGGCCGCGAGCGGTCTCGTGAGCCACAAGCTCGAAATGATAGGTCTCGCCGCGAATGACCAGGCCCAGGGCGACATAGCCGTCATAGCGCACGCCGACGGGCCGGTGACCGGCCTCTTCGGCCATGGCGATGGCGGTCGGAATCTGCAGCGCGCTGGAGACCGTGATCACGTCATATTCGGCGCCCTGAGCCTCGATGGCCTGGGCGGCTCCGCGCAGCAGTTCGTCGGAGATCCCCGAATGGCTTCGGCCCTCCACGATCAACAGGCGGATGTTGTCTTCAACCATCTAGCTCGAATCTCCACGGCCACGCTCGCCGCGCGACCAAAAGCACACATCAGGGATTAACGAACTATAGCTCGTCTTCGGCGACGTCGCTCAGACCTTCTTCGGTCAGGAATTTCGCGAAGTCGCTCGTTTCCTTGAAATCCCGGTAGACCGAGGCGTAGCGGACATAGGCCACGTCATCGAGCGATTTCAGCGCCTTCATGACCATTTCGCCCACCGCCGACGACGGAAGCTCGGTCTCGCCCATGCTTTCCAGCTGGCGGACGATGCCGTTGATCATCCGATCGATCCGCTCGGCCTCGACCGGCCGCTTCTGAGTCGCCAGGGCGATCGAGCGGACCAGCTTGTCACGATCGAACGGCGAACGACGGCCCGAACGCTTCAGGATGATCAGCTCGCGCAGCTGGACCCGTTCGAAGGTCGTGAACCGGCCACCGCATTCGGGGCACATGCGACGACGGCGGATAGCCGCGCCGTCTTCCGACGGGCGGCTGTCCTTGACCTGGCTTTCGGCATGGCCGCAGAAGGGACAACGCATGATGTGGCCCCTCCCGCGGCGCCTGATGCCATTAGTTGTAGATCGGGAACCGGGCCGTCAAGGCCAGCACTTCCTCGCGCACCTTGGCTTCGGCATCGGCGTTGCCGTCCGGGCCATTGGCGGCCAGGCCGTTGATCACTTCGCCGATCAGTTCGCCCACGCGGGTGAACTCGGCTTCCTTGAAGCCACGGGTCGTGCCGGCCGGCGTGCCCAGGCGGATGCCCGAGGTGATCGTGAACGGCGCGGTGTCGAACGGCACGCCGTTCTTGTTGCAGGTCATGTGGGCGCGCTCGAGGCTGTGCTCGGCGTCGCGGCCGGTCACGCCCTTGGGACGCAGGTCGACCAGCATCAGGTGGCTGTCGGTGCCGCCCGAGACGATGTTGACGCCCGACTTCAGCAGGGCTTCCGACAGCGCTTTGGCGTTGGCGATGATCTGCTTGGCGTATTCCTGGAAGGACGGCTGCAGCGCCTCACCGAAGGCCACTGCCTTGGCGGCGATGACATGCTCAAGCGGACCGCCTTGCAGGCCCGGGAAGACCGCCGAGTTGACCTTCTTGATGATCGCCTCGTCATTGGTCAGCACCATGCCGCCACGCGGACCACGCAGGGTCTTGTGGGTGGTGGTGGTGACGACGTGGGCGTGCGGGACGGGGTTGGGGAACACGCCGCCGGCCACCAGGCCCGCGAAGTGGGCCATGTCGACCATCAGATAGGCGCCGATCGAGTCGGCGATCTCGCGGAACTTGGCGAAGTCGATCTCGCGGCTGTAGGCGCTGCCGCCGGCGATGATCAGCTTGGGCTTCTCGCGCTGGGCGATCTCGGCCACGCCGTCATAGTCGATCAGCTGGTCCTGTTGGCGGACGGTGTAGCTGATCGGCTTGAACCACTTGCCCGACTGGTTGGCGGGCGAGCCGTGGGTCAGGTGACCGCCGGCGGCCAGGTCCATGCCCAGGAAGGTGTCGCCCGGCTGCAGCAGCGACATGAACACCGACTGGTTGGCCTGCGAGCCCGAGTGCGGCTGGACGTTGGCGAAAGCCGCGCCGAACAGCTTCTTGGCGCGCTCGATGGCGATCGTCTCGATCTCGTCGACGAACTCGCAGCCACCGTAGTAGCGCTTGCCGGGATAACCCTCGGCGTACTTGTTGGTCAGGATCGAGCCCTGAGCTTCCAGCACCGCCTTCGAGACGATGTTTTCCGAAGCGATCAGTTCGATCTGGTTCTGCTGACGGTCCAGCTCGCGACCGATGCGGTCGAAGATATCACGGTCCGCGGTGGCGAGGTCCGCGCCGAAAAAGGCGCTGGTGGTGGATTGGGTCATGACGCTCTCCAGGCGTTTGGGGGAGTCAGCAGAGGCGCCCTCTTTAACGGGTAAGGCGCGGCGATCAATCTCGGAACCACATGCAAAGCTGTGCGTTGCAGTCGCGTAGGGCGGCGCTGACCGCCCGCGACAAAACATCTGCAACAACAGTAGTGGGGTTTCTCATGGCGTCTCAGGGCGGCGGCACGGACACGGCGAACGACAACGACGTCGACATCCTGGGGCTCAGCGCCGAGATCGTAGCGGCCTATGTCGGCCAGAACACAGTGTCCCAGACGGCCATTCCCGACCTTATCCGCACGGTTCACGAGGCCCTGACCTCGCTGAACAATGGCGGCGAGGCTCCGCGCCCGGTCGAGAAGGCCAAGCCGGCCGTGCCGGTGGGCCGCTCGGTGCAGCACGACTTCATCATCTGCCTGGAAGACGGCAAGAAGCTGAAGATGCTGAAGCGCTACCTGCGCTCGCACTACGACATGAGCCCCGAGGAATACCGCCGCAAGTGGGGCTTGCCGCCGGACTATCCGATGGTGGCGCCGGCCTATGCGGCCCGTCGCTCGGACTTCGCCAAGAAGATCGGCCTGGGCAAGGGCGTGCGGCGCGGCAGCTAGCTGCACTCCGCCTACCAGGCACGCGAACGCCGCCGGGCTCCGGCGGCGTTTTTCGTTTCGACGTTGTGGGGTTCGGTCGAAGTAGAAGTCTGGACTGTTCCTTAGGCCGCGTGGCCGCCCATGCGGGCGACGTTGCAGTGAGCCCACAGCTTTTCCATCGCCGACACCAGCTTGCGCATCATGTCGTCGGAGTGGAACGGCGTGGGCGTGAAGCGCAGACGCTCGGTGCCGCGCGGCACGGTCGGGTAGTTGATCGGCTGCACATAGACGCCGTGATCGGCCAGCAGCATGTCGCTGATCAGCTTGGTGTGGACCGGATCGCCGACCAGCACGGGGACGATGTGGCTCTCGTTGTCCATGACCGGCAGACCGGCGGCCTTGAACATGGCCTTCAGGGTCGCGGCGCGCTCCTGATGGATCTCGCGCACTTCCGGGTGCTGCTTCAGCCAGCGGACGCTGGCCAGGGCGCCGGCCACCAGGGCGGGCGGCAGCGAGGTCGTGAAGATGAAGCCCGAGGCCATCAGGCGGATAGCGTCGATCACCACGGCGTCGCCGGTGATGTAGCCGCCCATCACGCCGAACGCCTTGCCCAGCGTGCCCTCGATGATGTCGATCTCGCCCATCAGGCCTTCGCGCTCGGCGACGCCGCCGCCGCGCGGGCCATACATGCCGACCGCGTGGACCTCGTCCAGATAGGTCATGGCGCCGTATTTCTTGGCCAGGGCGGCCGTGGCGCGGATGTCGGCGATGTCGCCATCCATCGAATAGACGCTCTCGAACGCGACCATCTTGGGCGCGTCGGCCGGAGCGGCCGCCAGCAGTTCCTCGAGGTGCTCAAGGTCGTTGTGACGGAACACCTTGCGCGGACCACCGCCGTTGCGGATGCCGGCGATCATCGAGGCGTGGTTCAGCTCGTCCGAGAAGATGATCAGGCCGGGCAGGATCTTCTGCACCACCGACAGGGTCGCCTCGTTCGAGACATAGCCCGAGGTGAACAGCAGGCCGGCTTCCTTGCCGTGCAGATCAGCCAGTTCCTGCTCCAGCAGGACGTGGTCGTGATTGGTGCCCGAGATGTTGCGGGTGCCGCCCGAGCCCGAGCCGTGTTCGTCGACGGCCGCCTTCATGGCGTCCAGCACGATCGGGTTCTGGCCTTGGCCCAGATAGTCGTTGCTGCACCAGACCACGACTTCGCGTTCCGAGCCGTCCTGGCGGGTCCAGGTGGCCCGCGGGAACTGCCCACGCTGACGCTTCAGGTCGGCGAAGACGCGGTAACGGCCTTCTTCGCGGATCTGGTCGACGGCGCTGCGGAACGCGGCTTTGTAGTCCATGTCGATCTTTCAAACCGCCGGGCGATCGTCCGACGGTCCCCTTAATTCCAGGCTCGGCTTTTCGCACCAAGCATCGTTAGTGTCCATCTAAGGGCGTTTACCTAGCAAATAGAATTGCGCGATTGGACGCATAGACGAAACCGATAGCTCTGCGACGAACGCAGCGTTTTGGTCGATTCAGTTCAAGTCCGCCAGCCTGCCGCGCAACATCTGGATCACGGCCGAGAAGTCCTTGCCCCCAAAGCCGTTGCCGTCGAACAGGGCATAAAGCGCCTCGGCCTGGGCGCCCATCGGCGTGGAGGCCCCGGCCTTGGCCGCCGCGTCCTGGGCCAGTTTCAGGTCCTTCAGCATCATGGCCGTAGCGAAACCGCCCTCATAGTGGCGGTCGGCCGGGGTCTGCGGCCCGACGTCCGGCACCGGGCAATAGCTGGTCACCGACCAGCACTGGCCCGACGACTTGCTGGCGATCTCGAAGAACCGGTCGGCGCCGAGGCCCAACTTCTCGGCCAGGGCGAAGGCTTCACACGTCCCCAGCATCGAGACGCCCAGTAGCATGTTGTTGCAGATCTTGGCCGCCTGCCCTGCCCCGTGGTCGCCGGCGTGGATCGTCACCCGCGACATCGGCGCCAGCGCGGCCTCGATGGCCGGGAAATCGGCGGTGTCGCAGCCGACCATGAAGGCCAGGGTTCCGGCCTCGGCGGCCATGATCCCGCCCGACACCGGCGCGTCGGCGAAGCGGAAACCCGCCTCGGCGGCCTGCTTGGCCACGACGCGGGCGCTCTCGACGTCGATGGTCGAGCAGTCGATCAGCAGGGCCGACTTCGGCGCATGGGCCAACACCTGCTCGGCATAGACCGAACGGACGTGCGGACCGGCCGGCAGCATGGTGATCACCACCTCGGCGTCGGTCACCGCCTCGGCCACCGACGTCGCCGCGTGACAGCCGGCCGCCACGGCCCGCTCGACCGCCGCCGAGGACAGGTCGAAGGCGCGGACATGGTTCTGGGCCTTGGCCTGGTTTGCGGCCATGCCGCCGCCCATGTTGCCCAGGCCGATAAAGGCGATGCGCGTCATCGTGAAGCTCCCTGCAAATGCGAACCGCGCCTCATGGGCGCGGTTCTTATCGTTGTATTTTATGCGTTTTCCGCTTAGCGCGCCGTCGACGGCTTGCGGAACTTGTAGACGAACTGGTCGGTCTTGCCGCGGATCGAGGCGTCGTAGACGTTGGTCTTGCGGTTGTCGGCGGGGTGACGCAGGACCTTGCTTTCGCCCTCGAAGATGAAGCCGGCGGCCGTGACCTCGGCGCGGACGACGGCGGCGTCGATGCGGTGCAGGTCCTCGGTGTTGCGCAGGCCCGAACCCGCTTCCGCCGAGTGGTCGATGACCATGTAGACGCCGCCCGGCTTTAGCGAGCGGAAGATCTGGCGGTTCACGACCGACAGGTCGGCCGGGCCCATGAACTTGTCGTGCATGTCGTGATAGTTCAGCGCCGTGAACACTAGGTCCAGCTTCTCGGGGGCCGAGAAGTTGGGCAGCGTGTTCAGGACTACCTTCACGTTCGAATATTCCGGATCGCGGGCGATGGCGCTCACCGCCGGCTCGCGCTTGGCCAGCTTGGTCAGCTCGTCGGGCACATAGGCGTAGACAGCCCCGCGCGGGCCGACGGCCTTGGAGAGAATGCGGGTGAAGTAGCCGCCGCCGGGAATCAGGTCGGCGACCTTGGCGCCCTGGCGCACGCCGGCGAAGGCCAGCACTTCGGCCGGACGGCGATCGTTGTCCCGGATCATGTCGGCGGCCGGACGCGACGGATCGCTCGTGGCGGCGGCGATGTTAGCCGGAATGCTGGCGGCGACGGGGCCCGAAGGCGGCGGAGGCGGCGGGCCCAGCATCGGTTGCGTGGCGCAGGCGGCGAGGCCCAGCACCGCGATGAGACTGAGAAGCGGCTTACGCATGGCAATCCTTCCGAACCGACGTGTTCTTAATTGAAGCGACGTTAGCCTACGCAATCGGTTACGTCAGCGGTACCCATTCTTCCGCTGCGGGAAGCGGCGCGAAAATCTCTTCGATCATCGCGTCGGTGACCTCTTCCAGGGTCGCCGGGTTCCACTTGGGCGCGTTGTCCTTGTCGACGATCACGGCCCGAACGCCCTCGATGAAGTCGTGCTTCATCACCACCCGCGAGCCGATCCGGTATTCCATGGCCATGTTCTCGGCGAAGTCGGTCATGGCCTCGCCGCGCTTCAATTGTTCGAAGGCCACCTTCAGCGTCTGGGGCGACTTGGTCTTCAGGACTTCCAGTTGAGCCTTGCCCCAGTCGCTGGAGTCGAGGGTCAGGAACTCGAAGATCTCCTCGACAGTCTCGCCGACGAACAGGCGGTTCAGGTCCTGCTCGAAGCCCAGCAGCGCAGCCTTGCCGGCGTCGGCGCGGTACTTTTTCAGGATCTCCTCGATGCGGCGCGGATCGGCGATGATCGCCTTCTTCAGCCCCGCGATGGCGCCGAACTCCACGTGGTGGGTGGCGATCCCTAAGCGCATGCAGTCCGCGCCTTTGATCCGCGCGCCGGTCAGGGCCAGCCACAGCCCCGCCTTGCCCGGCAGGCGCGGCAGGTACCAGCCGCCGCCGACATCCGGAAACAGGCCGATGCCCGTCTCGGGCATGGCGAAGGTCGTGCGCTCGGTGGCGATGCGCACGTGGGCCGGCATCGAGATGCCGACGCCGCCGCCCATGACGATGCCGTCCATCACCGCCACCACCGGGGTGTCATAAGTGAACAGCAGGTGGTTCAGTTGGTACTCGGTGTGGAAGAAGGCCCGCGCCTCGACGCCGTCCTTGGCCCCGCTCTCGGCCAGCATGCGGATGTCGCCGCCGGCGCAGAAGCCCCGCTCGCCCGCATGGTCGATCATGACCATGTAGATCTCGGGGTCCTCCTGCCAGTCCAGCAACGCGCCGATCATGGTCTCGCACATGCCCTGGGTCAGGGCATGCAGGGCCTTGGGACGGTTCAGGGTGATGCGACCGACGTTCTTCTCGACGCTGATCAGGACTTCGGGTTCGTCGGTCATGGGAATCCTAGACGGGCTCGACGACAGGCGCGCAGGCCAGGCGATCGATCTGGCCGTTGCTGAGACGGAAGATGGCGTCTTGCGGCGTATCCAGGCGGATCACCTGCTCGCGGGGCAAGCCCGCATAGGCGCCGCGCAGCATCCAGCCGGCGATGCCATGGCTGACCACGATTAGCTTGCGTTCGGGCTCCGCGGCCTGCTCGGCCAGCCAGCCGGAGATGCGGCCCATGATGTCGTCATAGGTCTCGCCATTCGGCGACTTGAACGCCCATTCCGGGTCGGTGAGCAGCGCGGGGTTCTCGGCCTTGACCTCGTCGCGCAGGCGGTTGGACCAGTCGCCGACGCTGATCTCCATCAGGCGATCCTCGAAGGCCACCGGCAGGCCCAGGCGCGCGCCGATCGTCTGCGCCGTGTCGCGCGCCCGGCGCAGCGGGCTGGCGACGATGCGCCAGTCCGCCGGCGGATCGCGCTGGATCAGGTCGAACAGCAGATCGCCCATCGCCGCCGCCTGGGCGCGGCCCAACGGGGTCAGATCGGACTCGGTCTGGCCCTGCATGCGGCCTTCGCGGTTATGGAAGGTCTGGCCGTGGCGACAGAGATAAATCATTTGGCCTCGAAACGCGCTTTTCGCTCGGCGGCGATGTCCGCCATCGCCGGCAGGACCGGCAACCCCAGATCGTCTTCCGGCGCGAACCAATAGACCGGGCTCTGCGATGCGAGAAGCTCGGAGCCGACTATCGAGAGCGCCAGGAACAGGGCCTGCGTAGAATCTCCGCGGCCCACCCGCCGTATCCGCTTTCGGCCGTCGGACCAGACGGTCTCGACCGGGCACTCCCAACCTACGTCTATCGGCTCGGGCTGGAACCAGCGGATCAACAGGGGTTGCGGCTTGTCGTCGACGACGATCCAGAAGCTCCGCTCGCAGGCGACGCGCTCGGCCAGCGGAACCTCCGGTGCGTCACTCACTGCCGGAACATCTCGCGGGCGATGATGACACGCATGATTTCGTTGGTCCCTTCCAGGATCTGGTGCACCCGCAGGTCGCGCACGATGCGCTCCAGCGGATAGTCCTGGAGGTAGCCGTAGCCGCCGTGCAGCTGCAAGGCGTCATTGGCCACCTGGAAGCCGGCGTCGGTCGCGAAACGCTTGGCCATGGCGCACAGCTTGGTCGCTTCGGGGTGCTTGTTGTCCAGCGCGTGGGCGGCGCGGCGCACCATCAGGCGGGCGGCCTCCAGCTCGGTGGCCATGTCGGCCAGCTTGAACTGCAGCGCCTGGAAGTCCTTCAGCGCTTTGCCGAACTGGTTGCGCGTTTCCATGTAGGCCTTGGCCGTGTCGAGGGCGAACTGCGCGCCGCCCAGCGAGCACGAGGCGATGTTCAGGCGCCCGCCGTCCAGGCCCATCATGGCGAAGCGGAAGCCCTCGCCTTCCTGGCCAATGCGATTGGCGACCGGCACGCGGCAGTTGTCGAAGTTCACCTGGGCGGTCGGCTGAGCGTTCCAGCCCATCTTGCGCTCATTGGCCCCGAAGCTGAGCCCTTCCGTCCCCTTCTCGATCACGAAGGCCGACACGCCCTTGGCGCCGTCGCCGCCCGTGCGGGCCATGACGACATAGACATCCGACACGCCGCCGCCCGAGATGAAGGCCTTGCCGCCGTTCAGGACATAGTGGTCGCCGTCCAGCTTGGCCGTGGTGCGCATGTTGGCCGCGTCCGAGCCCGAGCCCGGCTCGGTCAGGCAGTAGCTGGCGATCAGCTGCATCGTGGTCAGGCGGGGCAGATAGCGCTGGCGCAGCTCATCGGAGCCGAACCGATCGATCATCCACGAGGCCATGTTGTGGATGGTCAGGTAGGCCGCCGTCGGCACGTCGCCGTAGCTCAGGGCTTCAAAGATGATCGAAGCGTCCAGGCGCGACAGGCCACTGCCGCCGACGTCTTCTGTTACATAAATACCGGCGAAGCCCAGCTCGGCGGCCTGGCGCAGCGTGTCGACGGGGAAGTGTTTCTGCTCGTCCCACTGCGCCGAGAACGGGGCAAGCTGTCCCTCGGCGAACGAACGGGCCGCATCCTGGATTGCGACTTGATCTTCATTCAGCGCGAAATCCATGCGCACTTCCTCCCGTTTGGGGCAGAACCGCCCTCAGCTTCTTAGCCGCTGACGTGCCGCGCCTAAAGCCTGCTGTCAACGCGTGTCACAGCCGCCGTTTAGTGTGACCTGAAATCCTCCGTTACACGGTGTGTACCGTCTGTGACCCCGCTCCCCCTTGATAACCATCGTCTTTCACTCCAAATGGCCAGTCTCGAGTCTGGGCGTTCTCAAACACAAAAAACTGCATCAACGACTATGCGTTTCCTGAAACTTGCTCTTGCCGCCGTCACGGTGGCTCTTGGAATGGCTGCGGCCACCGCACCGGCCTATGCCGGCGGCGATATCTCGCGCTCGTATGGCGTCTGGCGCAATCCGAAGAACTCCGTGCATCTGGAGATCAAGGACTGCGGCCCCAGCACCTGCGGTGTCGTGGTGTGGGCGAGCGCCAAGGCCGAGGCCGATGCGCGCAAGTCCGGCACGGACACCCTGATCGGCAAGCAGCTGCTGCGTGACTTCGAGGCCCAGGACAACGGCACCCTGAAGGGGCGCGTCTGGGTTCCGACCCTGAAGGTCACCCTGGTGGGCTCGGCCGACATCGTCGACACCCGCACCATGCGCGCCAAGGGCTGCGTGCTGGGCAACTTCCTGTGCAAGTCGCAGCTGTGGACCCGTATCGAAGGTCCGTCGGTGCTGGCCTCGCGGGCTGCCCCCTAATCCACCCACTTAAGGACGCATGCGTCTTGCCTCGCGCGGCCTCCCGCGCGACATCAGGCGCATGACCGTTCCGCCCCTCGCCCCCTATCCGCACACCCGTCTGCGCCGCGTGCGCCAGGCCGACTGGACCCGCCGCCTCGTCCGCGAGAGCGAAGTCCGACCGTCCGACCTGATCTGGTCGATGGTGGTGCACGAGGGCGAAGGCGTGATCCCGGTGGCTTCGATGCCGGGCGTCGAACGCCTGTCGGTGAAAGAAGCCGCCAAGGCCGCCGTCCGCGCCCGTGACCTGGGCATCCCGGCCATCGCCATCTTCCCGCACATCGACGGCAGCCGCAAAGACGCCACCGGCTCGATCGCCGCCGATCCGGACGGCGTCATCCCCCGCGCCGTGAAGGCCATGAAGGACGCCGCCCCCGAAGTCGGCATCATGTGCGACGTCGCCCTGGACCCCTTCACCGACCATGGCCACGACGGCGTGATCGAGGGCGGCAAGATCCTCAACGACCCGACCATCGAGCGCCTGATCGAACAAGGCATCATGCAAGCCGAGGCCGGCGCCGACATCCTGGCCCCGTCCGACATGATGGACGGCCGCATCGGCAAGCTGCGGGCCGCGCTGGAGGGCGCCAACCACCAGGACGTGATGATCATGTCCTACGCCGCCAAATACGCCTCGGCCTTCTACGGCCCGTACCGCGACGCCATCGGCTCGGCCAAGCTGGCCGGCGGCCAGGGTGACAAGAAGACCTACCAGATGGACCCGGCCAACACGGAAGAGGCCATCCGCGAGGTCGCGCTCGACATCGCCGAGGGCGCCGACATGGTCATGGTCAAGCCGGGCATGCCCTACCTGGACATCCTGCGCCGCCTGGTCGACGAATTCCGCATGCCCACCTACGCCTTCCAGGTGTCGGGCGAGTACGCGATGATCATGGCCGCCGCCCAGAACGGCTGGATCGACCAGGATCGCGCCATCCTGGAAAGCCTGACCGCCTTCAAGCGGGCCGGCGCGGCGGGGATCATCACCTATTTCGCGCCCTGGGCCGCCGAGAAGCTGGGCTGACATGGCCGCGCCGAGGACCGCCTTCAGCCAGGGCCGGTTCTACGGCGCGCCGACCGTCGAGCGCCAGCTGACGGGCGTACGCCTGGCGCACCTGGAAGCCACCAAGCGCGCCGACGATGTCGACGAGCACAGCCACGACGACACCCACTTTGTGCTGGCCACCCATGGCCGCTACATCACCACCGCCGCAGGGCCTGAAACCGAAGGCCCGGTGCTGGTCTACAACCCGCCCGGCGTCGTGCACCGCGATCGCTTCGTAGACGGCGGCGGCTTTTTCCTGGCCGTCAGCTTCAGCCCCACCGACTGGCGCGCCCTGGCCGACGCCGGGAGGGGCGCGGCGATCGACGCCTTGCGGCTGACCGGTCCGCCCGCCCGTCGCGCGGCCCTTCGCCTGACCCGCTCGCTGCTGGCTCAGGACAACGAGGCGCTGTCGCTAGAAGGCCTGAGCCTGGAGTTGGCCTCGCAAGCGATCACCCCCGTATCGGATGGCGACAAGCGCCCGTCCTGGCTGGATCGCGCCGAGACCTATCTGGCCGACACGTTCGACCAGCCGATCAATGTCGCGGATCTCGCGCAGATCGCCGGCGTCCATCCGGTCCACCTGGCGCGCGGCTATCGCCGCTGGCTGGGCGCGGCGCCGGGTGATCGCCTGCGCACGCGCCGGCTGGAGCGCGCCGCCGACTTGCTGATGCGTGGCCGCGACCCGATCGGCGAGATCGCCCTGGCCTCGGGCTTCTGCGACCAGAGCCACCTCAATCGCCAGTTCGTGAAGGCTTATGGCGTCACCCCCGGCGAGTTCGTGCGCCTGTGCGGCCGCCGGCCGATTGTTGCAAGCGTCCAAGACGAGGCTGCCAGCGCGGCCTAGACGGCCAAGCTCAGCCCCTGGAGTTTTCGCCTTGAAAGCCTTCGCGTTCGCCGCCGCCCTCGTGCTCGCCCCGCTCTCCGCCCAGGCCGCCGACTGGACCACCGCCGCGCCGGCCACCGAAGGCGTTTCGGCCGCCAAGCTCGACGCGATGTCGGCCGCCATCAAGGCCGGCGAGTTCCAGAAGATCACCAGCGTCCTGGTCGCCCGCCACGGCAAGCTGGTGTTCGAGGCCTATTACGACCAGGACGGCGCCGAGGCCCGCCGCAACACCCGCTCGGCCACCAAAACCGTCACCGCCATGCTGGCCGGAGCCGCGATCGCCCGTGGCGCCCTGCCTAGCGTTGACGCGCCGATCAAGACCTACCTCAAGGGCCGCCCGCCGGCCGCCAATCCCGATCCGCGCAAGGACAAGGTCACGGTCAAGGACCTGCTGACCATGAGCTCCATCGCCGAGTGCGATGACGACAACACCTTCTCGCGCGGCAACGAGGAGCGGATGTATCTGATCGAGGATTGGGTCGGCTTCTATCTGGACCTGCCGGTGCGCGGCTTCCCGGACTGGAGCCCCAAGCCCGAGGCTTCGCCCTATGGCCGCAGCTTCAGCTACTGCACCGCCGGCGTCGTGACCCTGGGCCAGGTCGTCCAGAACGCGGTGAAGACGCCCCTGCCCGCCTTCGCCGACGAGGTGCTGTTCAAGCCGCTCGGCATCGAGAACCCGAAGTGGCAGATGTCGCCCACCGGCCTGGCCATGGGCGGCGGCGGCCTGGGCCTGCGTAGCCGCGACCTGCTGAAGCTGGGTCAGCTGTACGCCAATGGCGGCCAGTGGAAGGGCAAGCAGGTCCTGCCGGCCGACTTCGTCAAGGCCTCGGTCACGCCGCACGCCAATGCGCGGGAGAACACCGACTACGGCTATCTGGTCTGGCTGCAGAGCTTGGCCGGTCACAAGGCCTGGCTGATGAGCGGTTCGGGCGGCCAGAAGGTGGCGATCGTCCCGGACCTGGATCTGGTGGCGGTGATCACCACGACCAACTTCGGCGTCCGCCAGCCGCACGCCATCTCCGAGAAGCTGCTGGCCGAGCACATCCTGGCGGCGGTCGAGAAGTAGCGACTCGGCTACCCTCCCCGCATGAGCCGCGTCCTCGACATCGTCACCGCCGTGATCCGCGACGCGGACGGCCGCATGCTGCTGGTCCGCAAGCGTGGGACGACGACCTTCATGAAACCTGGCGGCAAGCGCGACGGCGGCGAGGACGACCTGACCACCCTCACCCGTGAGCTCGACGAAGAGCTGGGCTGCCGGCTGGTCCACGCCGAGCTGCTGGGCAACTTCTCGGCTCCGGCCGCCAACGAGGCCGGGTTCACGGTGCAGTCGGCGACCTACCTCGCCACCGTCGAGGGCGAGATCGCCGCCCGCGCCGAGATCGAGGAACTGGCCTGGATCGATCCGGCAGCGCCGGGCGACCTGCGCCTGGCGCCGCTGCTGACCGAGCAGGTGCTGCCCGCCCTGCTCAATCGAGCGGCTTGAGGAACTTGGTCAGCGCCGTGAAGTAGTTGGCTTGGTCGTCGTACATCGACATGTGCGAGCCGTTCGGCATCAGGGCGTACTGGCCCTTGGGCAGCTTCTTGGCCATCGACGCCATATAGGCCGGATCCATGGTGTCGTACGTCCCGGCGATCACCAGGGTCGGGACGTTGATCTTGCCCAGGTCCTCGAACCGATCCCACTTTTCCAGCCGCCCGCTGGCGCCCAGTTCGCTGGGGCCCTGCATTAGGGTGTAGAGCTCGCCGTTCAGGTGCGCGAACGAGCGCACGACCGGCTCGGGCCACTGCGCCTGCGGCCGCCGCAGGATGTGCTTTTCGTAGTGCAGCGGCACCAGGATCTCCATGTAGCGGGGGTCGCTGGTCTTGCCCGCCGCCTCCAGCGCCTTGACCTCGGCCAGCAGCTTCTGGTCCATGGCCGGCATCAGGGTCTTCTGAGCGTAGGCGTTGTAGGCCGGGATCGAGGCCATCATGTTCGAGATGACCAGACATTTGACGTTGGCCTGGTATTTCAGCGCGTACTCGATCGCCAGGATGCCGCCCCAGCTGTGGCCCAGCAGGCAGAAGTCGTCCTTGGTCAGGCCCAGGCTCTTGCGGACCTGCTCCACCTCTTCCACGAAACGCTCGGTGGTCCAGAGGTCGGTGTCGGTCGGCTTGTCGCTGTTTCCCGAGCCCAGCTGGTCGTAATAGATGTACTCGACGCCCTCGCGCGGCAGGTAGCTGTCGAACGCCTCGAAATAGTCGTGCGTCGCGCCCGGCCCGCCGTGCAGCAACAGCAGCTTCAGCTTCGGATTATTGCCGACGCGCTTGGTCCAGACCCGGAACTTGCCCTTGGGCGTGTCGATGTCGACCATCTTCACACCGCCCGCCCAGGCGTCCGGATGGCCGGTGTTGTCGTAGTAGCTGGCCGGCGGCGCTTGTTGCGCCAGGGCCGGCGCGGCGATCAGCGTCAAGGCCGCCGCGACGCAAGCGAACAGAGCTTTCATGGTCCCCTCCAGGATCAACGCGCGCCGGTCAGCCGGCCTTCGATCAGTTCCAGCGCCAGTTCCCGCGCCCGCTCCGGCGGACGGCCCAGCAGGGCGCTGAGCGTCGGGCCAAACAGGCCCACCCCCACCGCCAGAATGATGTTCAGCAGGATGAAGTCCACCGCCGCCTCACGGTCGACGCCGCTGTCGCGCGCCAGGCGGGTCTGGACGATCTCGTCGACCACCTCGCGCACCAGGGTCATGCGCGCGCCCTCGCCCGTCAGCTCCAGCCAGGCCGCCAGCCTTGCCGCGCCCTTGGCCTCGAAGGCGTCGAACAGGGCCTGGGCCCCGACGCCCAGCACCGCATCGGGTCGGTCCAGCGCCGCCAGCACCTTGTCGGTCAGCTGCCGGATCATCCGCTCCATCAGCGCCGTCTCGACCCCGGCGATCGAGCCGAAGTGGTGGATGACGTTGGCGTGGACGACACCCGCGGCCTTGGCCACATCGGCCAGCTTGATGGCCTGCGGGCCGTGCTCGACCAGCAGCGCCTCAGCGGCGGCCAGGATGTTCTCTCGCGCGGCCTCGGGCGTGCGGCGGACACGGGTCTTCGGAGCGACGGTTGGCGCTATTGACATTTTTGTCAGTACAACTCACTCTGCGCCTATCAAGAGGCTGAGACAGCCCTAAACCGGCGGAGCGCAGAACGCCATGATCGACACCAAAACCACGCCGGCGGACCTCGATGTCACCCCGCGCGACATCCGCTTCGACCTGGCCGACGCCCAAAAGGGTCACTGGCTGGGCGGCGATCCCGTTGGCACGGCGGTGTTCAACGCCCTGTCCCTGACCTTCCCCGACGGCGAGCGCCTGTTCATGGACGCGGTGCGCAACTACCGCCACCTGCTGACTGGCAAGCTCTTGGACGACGCCAAGAACTTCATCGCCCAGGAAGCCATCCACTCGCGCGAGCATCATCAGCTGAACAGCCTGATCGACCGCGAGCGCTATCCGGTCGCCGAGATCGAGGAGACGGTGAAGGGCCGCGTGAAGATGGCCCGCGAGCGCGGCAAGATGGGCATGCTGCTGTCGACCATCGCGCTGGAGCACTTCACGGCGATGATGGCCGAGATGCACGTGCGTCATCAGGACCTGTTCGATCGCGCCCATCCCGAGGTCGAGAAGCTGTGGCGCTGGCACGCCATGGAGGAGACCGAGCACAAGGCCGTCGCCTATGACGTCTTCATGGTCGCGACCAAGGATTGGACGGCGCGCCGCCGCTATTTCATGCGCTGCCGGGCGATGTTCTTCGTGACCATCATGTTCACCCGCAACATCTGCCGCTACGCCGCCCGCCTGTTGGAGACCGACGGCTACACGCCCAAGGCGGCGCTGAAGGCGGTGAACGCGTTCGTGTGGGGCAATCCCGGCCTCTTCCGCCGCGGCTGGAAGACCTATTTCGCCTGGTACCGCCCCGGCTTCCATCCCTGGGACCAGGACGACCGGGAGGCGTTCGCCGGCTGGAAGGCCGAGTTCGACGCGGCGGTGGCTTAGTCCAGAAACAAGAACGGCGGCCTCTCGGCCGCCGTTTTCGTTTAGCCCCCGATGAGACCGAAGTCCGCCACCTGCCCCATGGCGTCACGCACGGCGGCCAGGGTCTTCAGGCGGTTGTCGCGATGCTCGGGCTCGTTGACGAAGACGCCGTCCAGATAGGCGTCGACCGGACCGCGCAGCTCGGCCAGCTGGGTCATGGCGCCGGTGAAGTCTTCCTTGGCGAGGGCTTCCTTCAGCGGCTTATCCAGCAGGCGCAGGGCGTTGTAGAGCCCCACCTCCGCATCGCTGTCGGCGGTCGGCGCCTCGGGAGCTCCGACCGGCAGAGCGCCCTTCTTCTCCTCGGCCTTGAGGATGTTCGAGGCGCGCTTGTATCCGGCCATCAGGGTCTTGCCGTCGTCGGTCTTCAGGAAGCCGTCCAGAGCCTCGACCCGCGCGACGATGCGCGCCAGGTCGTCGTCACCCAGAGCGAAGACGGCGTCGACGAGGTCGTGGCGCTTGCCTTGATCGCGCAGGGTGACCTTCAGGCGGTCGGCGAAGAAAGCGATCAGGTCGTCCTTGCCGAACTTGGCCAGCGACAGGCGCAGGTTATTTTCCAGGATGATCCGGATCACGCCCAGCGCGGCACGGCGCAGAGCATAAGGATCCTTGGAACCCGTCGGCTTCTCGTCGATGGCGAAGAAGCCCACCAGGGTGTCGAGCTTATCGGCCAGCGCCACGGCGATGCTGACTGGCGCGGTCGGCACGGCGTCCGAGGGGCCTTGCGGCTTGTAGTGGCCTTCGATCGCGGCGGCGACCTCGGCGTCCAGGCCGAACTGGCGGGCGTAGTAGCCGCCCATGACGCCTTGCAGCTCAGGGAACTCGCCGACCATCTGCGAAGCAAGGTCCGCCTTGGCCAGGCGCGCGGCTTCCTGGGTCTTGGCGACGTCCGCGCCGACCAGCGGGGCGATCTCGCCGGCCAGGGCGACGATGCGCTCGACGCGCTGGGCCATGGTGCCCAGCTTGGCGTGGAAGGTGACGCCGTTCAGCTTTTCCAGCCACGGCTCGAAGCCGACCTTGACGTCCTCGTCCCAGAAGAAACGGGCGTCGGACAGGCGCGAGGACAGCACCTTGGCGTTGCCGGCCGCGATCACCGCGCCGCCGTCGGCCGCCTGGATGTTGGCGATGGTGATGAAGTGCGGAGCCAGGCCCGTCTCACCGGCCTTGCGGACGGCGAAGTACTTCTGGTGCGTGCGCATCGAGGTGCGGATGACCTCGGGCGGCAGGCTGAGGAACACCGGGTCCATGTCGCCCAGCACCGGCGTCGGCCATTCGGCGAGACCGGCGACTTCCTCCAGCAGGCCCTGGTCCTCGACCAGTTCCAGGTGACGGGCGAAGCACAGGGTCTTGCAGCCTTCGAGGATACGCTCCTTGCGTTCCTCGACGTCGAGCACGACGAAGTGGGCTTCCAGGCCCGCCGCATACTCGTCGAAGTCCTTGGCCGTGAACGGCTGGGCGTCACCCATGAAGCGGTGACCCTCGGTGACGTCGCCGCTCGGGATGCCCTCGATGGCGAACGGCACGACCTCGCGGTCCAGCACGCAGAGGATCCGCTTCAGCGGACGCACCCAGCGCAGCTTCTTGGTCCCCCAGATCATCGACTTGGGCCACGGGAAGCCCCGCACGATGGCTTCGACCATCTCGGCGACGATCTCCGGGGTCGGACGGCCCTTCTTCTCGATGAAGGCCATGTAGACGCCGTCGCGCTCGACCAGCTGGTCTTGCGTCAGGCCGGCCTTGCGCAGGAAGCCTTCCATGGCTTGCGGCGGGGCGCCGACGCGCGGGCCCTTCAGCTCTTCCTTGCGGTCGGCCTGGGCCAGCGGCAGGCCTTCGGCCACCAGGGTCAGGCGGCGCGGGCCGGCGAAGGTCTTCAGGGCCTCGGGCAGGAAGCCGGCGGCGGCCAGGTGCTCGCGCGCCATGCGCTCCAGGTCCTTGGCGGCCTGGGCCTGCATGCGGGCGGGGATCTCTTCCGAGAACAGTTCGAGGAGAAGTTGGGGCATCGTACTTACGCGGCTTCCTGCTGATCGACCCAGGCGCTGGCGCACATCTTACAAAGGTCGCGGATGCGGCCGATGTAGCTGGCGCGCTCGGCGACGGCGATCGCGCCGCGGGCGTTCATCAGGTTGAAGAGGTGGCTGGCCTTGAGGACCATGTCGTAGGCGGGCAGCACCAGGGCCTTGTTCTGGTACGAGCGGGCCAGCATCAGCGGCACCTGCTCCTCCATCTGCTCGAACTGCTGCTTGAGCACGCTGACGTCATAGCCGTGGAAATTGGCTTCCGACTGCTGACGCTCGTTCTCCAGGAACACGTCGCCATAGGTCGTCGCGCCCAGCGGCGAGTCCGGGTCGTTGAACGGCAGGTCATAGACGTTGTCGACGCCGAACACGTACATGGCCAGGCGTTCCAGGCCGTAGGTCAGCTCGCCGGCGACCGGCGAGACGTCCAGGCCGCCCACCTGCTGGAAGTAGGTGTACTGGCTGACTTCCATGCCGTCGCACCAGACTTCCCACCCCAGGCCCCAGGCGCCGACAGTCGGGTTTTCCCAGTCATCTTCCACGAAGCGGATGTCGTGGGTGCGCAGATCCAGACCGATCGCTTCCAGCGAACCCAGGTACAGGTCCTGCATGTTCTCGGGGTTCGGCTTCAGGATCACCTGGTACTGGTAATAGTGCTGCAGGCGGTTGGGGTTCTCACCATATCGACCATCGCCCGGACGGCGCGAGGGCTGCACATAGGCCGCGTTCCAGGGCTTGGGGCCCAGGGCGCGCAGCACGGTGGCCGGGTGCAGGGTGCCCGCCCCCACTTCCACGTCGTGCGGCTGCAGGATGATACAGCCCTGCCGGCTCCAATAGTCATGGAGCGTCAGGATCAGGCTTTGGAAGGACTTGGGTTTTTCGCGCGACATCAATCGAAGCAGGCCTAGAAAAAAGTCGGCGGACCATAGGGCCCGCCGACTGCTGCTTCAAGCGATGTCCGAAGCGTAGAAGGGCTTAGTTGCCCTTCGGCGCCGTGCGCTTGCCGGCGTTCGACATCGGCTTGCCGTACTTGGCGCGGTTTTCCGGGGTGTCGGCCACCGGCGGGTTGGAGACGACATTGGGATCGCCGGCCTTCAGCGAGGCCTGGGCTTCCGGCGATTGCGACGACACCGGCACGACGCCCGAGGTGTTCACGGCCGCCGAGGTCGCGGTCGGCGACGCGGCCGGATCGGCGGCCATGTCGGTGGCCGAGGTCGGCGCCGACGGGGCATTCGGATCGGCCGGCATGGTCTGCGGCGCGGCCGGGGCCATCTGCTCGTTAGCCGCCACGTTCATGGTCGCGCCGGCGTCGGTCGCCGAGGCGGCGGCCTGCAGGCCGGGCACGTCCTTGGGGATCAGCACCTTGTCGACCACGTGCAGCACGCCGTTGCTGGCCATGACGTCGGTCTGGGTAATCGTGGCGCTGTCGACCATCGGGGTCGTCCCCGAGCCGTCCAGCAGCAGCGACGAGCCCTCGACGCTCTTCACTTCACCCTTGGCGCCCTTGATCTTGGTGGAGTCCACCTTGGCGTTGATCAGGTGGTACGTGAGCACCTTTTGAAGCATCGGCCCGTTCTCGGGCAGCATCAGCTTGTCCAGCTCGCCGGCCGGCAGGGCCGCGAAGGCCGCGTCGGTCGGGGCGAAAAGGGTCAGGTTCTGGTTGGTTTTCAGGACGCTGGTCAGGTTCACCGCCCCGACGGCCTTCAGGAAGGTGGTGAACTGGCCCGACGCCGTGGCGGTGTCGATCAGGTCGCCCTTGGCCACGACGGGCGAAGCGGCGGCCGGCGCCTGCGCGGCGGGCGCCGGAGCAGCCATGTCTTGAGCTTGGGCGGCGCCGGCCAGCAGGGCGATAGCCGCGGCGGCGGTCAGGAGACGCTTGGTGTTCATGGTCGAGTTCCTCTCGGTTCGAGCGGTGTACGCCCGGACAAGGGACTCGGTTCCGTGATCACGGGCTCGTGATCACATCAAAGCTTCACCTGAAGAAGAACACGACCGCCACCCCGGCGACGATCAATGAGAAGCCGGCAAGGGTCGACCATTTAATGGCTTCACCCAGATAGAAATACGAAAACAGGATGAAGACCAATAAGGTGATGACTTCCTGTCCCACCTTCAACTGCGCTGTCGAATACACGTTATGGCCGATACGATTGGCCGGAACCGCCAGCATGTATTCTGGCAGCGCGATCAGCCAGCTGGACAGGATCGCGATCGGCAGCGCCATCGGCTTGCCCTTCAGGTGACCGTACCAGGCGTAGGTCATGAAGACGTTGGACATCACCAGCAGCACCCAGGGCGCGATCTTCATAACGAGGGGCGGCATGGCGCGGGCTCCGGAGCTGGGCGGTAGGATTCCGGCAAACTAGGACAAGGGGCGCCCCCTGCGCCACCACCCTCCCGTCAGGCAAAATCGCCAGTTTCTGACGCAAATGAAGCGTCTAGCGCTCATAATTTAGGCGCCTCGCCCAATTCGTTTCCAAAACCTTGTGCGCGAGACACGTCACGGAACCGTCGCCGATAGCGTGGCCAAGCCGGGGAAACGATGCAGCGCGTAGTGGCGGCGTCGGCGGTGATCAAACTGGGGGCGATCTCTCTAACGCTTCCGACAACCAAGCAAAGAAAGCCCGTGGCGACGCGGGTCGGAGCAAGGCGGATGAAACTGATCATAGCGGTCGTCAAACCCTTCAAGCTGGACGAGGTGCGCGAGTCGCTCGTCGCCGCCGGCGTCGAAGGCCTGACGGTTTCGGAAGTGAAGGGCTACGGCCGCCAGAAGGGCCAGACCGAGATCTATCGTGGCGCGGAGTACCAAGTGAACTTCGTGCCGAAAGTTAAGCTCGAAGCGGTCGTGGACGACGCGTCCGCCGCGAAGGCCGTCGAGGCGGTCAAGGCCGCCGCGGCCACCGGCAAGATCGGCGACGGCAAGATCTTCGTCCTGAACGTCGAAGAAGCCGTCCGCATCCGCACCGGCGAAACCGGCTCGGCCGCTCTGTAAGCATCGGGAAAAGGGGATACCGACGATGAAACTCACCTTCAAACCGCTGGCCGGGCTCATGCTCGCCGCGACGCTCGCGGGGGCGCCGCTGGGCGCAACCGCCTTCGCCCAGGAGGCCGCGCCCGCGCCGGCCGCCGCTGCCGCCACCGCCGCGCCCGCCGAGGCTGCGCCGGCCCCGGCCGCCGCGCCTGCTGCCGCTGAAGCTCCGGCTCCCGCCATCGTCGACAAGAACGACAAGGGCGACAACGCTTGGATGCTCACCTCCGCGCTGCTCGTCCTGCTGATGATCCTGCCGGGTCTGGCCCTGTTCTACGGCGGCCTGGTCCGTTCGAAGAACATGCTGTCGGTCATGATGCAGGTCTCGACCGTCGCCCTGATCGGCTTCGTCGCCTGGGTGCTGTGGGGCTACAGCTTCGCCTTCACCGACGGCGGCAGCTGGGACAGCTTCGTGGGCGGTCTTGGCCGCCTGTTCCTCAAGGACGTCACCCCGGCCAGCAACGTCGCGACGTTCTCGACCGGCGTGGTGATCCCCGAGTTCACCTTCATCTCGTTCCAGGCGACCTTCGCGGCCATCACCGCCGCCCTCGTGGTCGGTTCGCTGGTCGAGCGCATGAAGTTCGCCGCCATCGTCGCCTTCGCCGTCCTGTGGCCGCTGCTGTCGTACTATCCGATGGCGCACATGGTCTGGTGGTGGCCGGGTCCTGACGCGATCGCGCTGGCTCCGACCGCGCCGGTCAAGTCGGGCCTGATCTGGAGCTTCGGCGCCCTGGACTTCGCCGGCGGCACCGTCGTCCACATCAACGCCGGTATCGCCGCCCTGGTCGGCGCCCTGATCCTCGGCAAGCGCCAAGGCTACGGCAAGGAGCCGATGCCCCCGCACTCGCTGACCCTGACCCTGGTTGGCGCTGGCCTGCTGTGGGTGGGCTGGTTCGGCTTCAACGCCGGCTCGAACCTGGAATCGAACGGCTACGCCTCGCTGGCCATGATCAACACCTTCGTCGCCACCGCGGCCGCTGGCCTGTCGTGGATCGTCGTCGAGTGGGTCACCCGCAAGAAGCCGTCGGCCCTGGGCCTGGCTTCGGGCATCGTGGCCGGCCTCGTCGCCGTCACCCCGGCCGCCGGCTTCGCCGGCCCGATGGGTTCGGTGATCCTGGGCCTGATCGTCTCGCCGATCTGCATCTTCTTCTGCTCGGTCGTGAAGAACGCCCTGAAGTATGACGACAGCCTGGACGCCTTCGGCATCCACGGCATCGGCGGCATCGTCGGCGCCATCGGCACCGGCTTCCTGGTCAACCCCGCCTGGGGCGGCGCCGGCATCGTCGACTACACCAGCTGCGCCAAGGACGGTGACATCTCGACCTGCGACAACGCCGTCTACAACATGGGCACGCAAGTGCTGGCCCAGCTGAAGGGCGTTGGTGTCACCATCGTCTGGTCGCTGGTCGCCTCGCTGATCGTCTTCTTCGTGATCAAGCTGGTCATCGGCCTGAAGGCTTCGCCGGAAGCCGAAGAAGAAGGCCTGGACATCTCGGAACACGGCGAACGCGCCTACCACAGCTAAGGCTGGGGATAGGTCCTCGTCGAAGACCGGAAGGGCGTGGAGAGCAATCTCCACGCCCTTTCTCTTTGGGCGCTTAAAGACCCCAAAAGCCAAGTATTGCGGCATAGCTTCGCTTGAGGCCAAGATGCTCCTATGGAAGAGCTCTTCTCATACAGCAAAACCGTAGGGCTTTATTGGATCGCGATCGTCGGCGGCGTGCTTTTGATGGCATCTGATTTATCCGACAAGATCGTACCTAAATGGAAGGACCACGCCGATCGCTTCGGGCTGACGACATCTCGGAGACGAGCACTAGAAATCGCCTTCCTCGTTATCGCCATCTTTTGGGCTGGCTACGACACCTGGAAGGTGGAGCACAAAGCTAGGCTCATGGCCGAACAGTCAGCAGGCATCATGTTGGGCCAAAAGTCATACTGGAAGGAGGAAGCTGCCAACCTAAAGAGGCAGCTGGAAAGCTCACTGAAGACATCACAACCCTCCCCGCCACCGAAGACAAAGAGTTCACCTCAGGCCAGCATAGACCGATCCAAATTCACCGTCCCTCTTGGGAATTTCTATGCTGAACTAATAGCCCTACTGGCTTCCCCTCCAAAGACTGAGGCAGATCTCCCGGCCTACAAGCAAGCCGCAGATGCGTGGGCTACCCGTACGGGCGGTTGGATTGACCGCAACATGGGTAGTACGGCTGCCACGCGCTTCGACGATACGAGCGGCGTCACACTCATGTTTTGGGAAAAAGCCGTCAACACTGAGCACAACACACTGATTTCATACATGTTGCGGCGCAAAGAAAACCTAAGAGCGCTTATCGAATCGTCCGCTTTTGATCCGGCCAGTTCTCGATCTCCAGCGCGCTGAAGATATCGACTGGCTAGATCCGCCGCGCGGTGACGATCGGCACCACGGGCATCAGCATCTGGCCCTTCATCACCGGATTGGTCGCCTCGCCGGGCGTGGGTAGGTTCAGGATCTTGCGGACGATCTCCATGCCCTTGATCACCTGACCAAAGGCCGCGAAGCCCAGGTTGTCGCCTTCCGCCGCCGGATTGGCGTCGAGGTAAGGCGCTTCGCCCACGCAGATGAAGAAGTCGCTGTCGCCGCTGCCGGGTTCGCGGCGGGCCAGAGACAAGGTGCCGTCGACATGGCGCAGGCCGGTCTGGGTGGTCGGCTCGTGGGCCACGGGCTTGAGGACCTTCTTCGGGTCACCAGCCAGGCCGCCTTCGATCAGGCCGTAGTCGATCGAACTGGGCGCCTTGGCCGCGCGCCAGAAGCTGGAGCCGTCGTAGAGCTTGCCGTCGACATACCGCAGGAAGTTGGCCGTGGTCAGCGGGGCCTGCTTGACCTTCAGGGCGATGATGATCGCGCCCAGGCTGGTCTCCAGGCTGACTAGGACATCGCCAGCACCCGGCACGATCGGCGTCGGCGGCAGGCTTAGCACCTGGGCGGACGCCGGCGCGGCGGCGAGACTTCCAAGGGCGGCGAGAACGTCACGGCGCTTCATTCGTAGCTCCTCAGCTCAGGCGGCAGCGCCGCACCCACCAGTCGGGTCGCATCGTTTCCAGGCGCTCGGCCAGGCCCTCGGCCTCGATGTCGCTGGCGCAGAGCGCGAAACAGGTCGCCCCCGAACCGGACATGCGGACCAGCAGACTTTCGGACTCCTCGCGCAGCACGTCCAGCACCTCGCCGATGCGGGGCTCCAGCGCCACGGCCGGCGCCTCCAGGTCGTTGCGGGTCGCCACGGAGAGCCAGGCGGCGACTTCTTCGGCGCTCTCCAGGTCCACTGGCATGAACGGCCGCTCGGCGCCGTCCGGATGCACGGCGGCGTCATAGGCGCGATAGACCGCGCCCGTCGGCGACGGGACGCCCGGATTGACCAGCACGGCGTTCAGCTCGGGTAGCACCGGCGCGGGCGACAGGATCTCCCCTCGCCCCTCCGCCATCAGCGCGGTGGCCCGCAGGCACGCCGCGCCGTCCGCGCCGAGGCCGGCGGCCAGGGGCTCCAGTTCGTCGTCAGTGAAATGCGGCGCAAGGGCGTCACGTAGCAGCTTCAGGGCCGCGCCGGCGTCGCTGGAACCGCCGCCCAGGCCCGCCGCGATCGGCAGGCGCTTGTCCAGGATCAGCCGGTACGGCGGAACCGGCCCGCCCAGCTTGGCGTGGAAGGCTCGCGCTGCGCGGATCACCAGGTTGTCGCCATCGGCCGGGATCGCCCCGCCGAACGGTCCCGAGGTCTCGAAAGCCGGCGCATCGCTGGGCTGGATCGCCACCTGGTCGCCGACGTCGGCGAAGACCATCAGGCTTGAGATCGGGTGATAGCCCTCGGCGTCCGGCCCGCCCACGTGCAGGAACAGATTGACCTTGGCCGGGGCGAAGGCGGACAGCCGCATGATCTCTCAAACTCGATGGCGAAGGACCACCGCCGGATAGCCTAGTTGTGCGCCACCGTCGACTTGGTCGCCGCCGCGCCCGTCGGACCCAGGCCGTTCTTCAGCTTGGCCTCGGACTCGACCTTCTGCTTGTCGTCGGGCTCCAGGCTGAGCACGCGCTGCCACTGGAACCGCGCCTCGGTCTGGCGCCCGACCTTCCAGTAGGCGTCGCCAAGGTGGCCGTTCACGTCCGGATCGCCCGGCTCCATCTCGACGGCGGCTTCCAGCTTCTGGACGGCGGTCTTGTAGTCGCCCAGGCGGTAATAGGCCCAGCCGAGAGAGTCGAGCATGGCGCCCGACTGCGGACGCGCCGCAACGGCCTTCTGGACCATGCCCAGAGCCTCGGCCAGGTTCTCGTTGCGATCGATCCAGCTGTAGCCGAGGAAGTTCAAGAGCTCCGGCTCGTCCGGATTGGCCTTCAGCGCCGACTTCAGGTCGCGCTCGGCCTCGGGCCAGCGCTTGGCCTGCTCCAGGGCCACGGCGCGCAGATACAGCAAGCGCCAGTCAGGCGTCTCGGTCTCGCGGGCGATGATCGGGTCAAGGACGGCCACCGACTCGTTCCACTGGCCGCCGGCGCGCAACAGGTCGGCCAGGGCCACGCTGGCGTCGCGGTCGTTGGGGGCGGCGGCCGAGGCGGCCTTGGCCACCTCCAGCGCCTTGGCCTTGTCGCCGATGTCGTTCCAGGCCCAGGCGGTCTTGCTCTGGGCCGAGGCGTAGTGCGGCGAGCCCGGCTGGACGTGGGCATAGGCCTCGATCGCGCCCTGCGGATCCTCGCCCTGGTTCAGCAGGTCGCCGACCAGCACCCAGGCCTCGTCGCGGGCCGGGTCCAGGCGCAGGGCCAGGCGCAGATAGGCCAAGGCGAACTGGGTCTGGCGCTCGCCCGCGAAGGTGGCGGCGCAGGCCACCAGGCCCTCGGCCGCGCCCTGGCGGATGGTCGGCAGCGCCGGCGGCGCGCCCTTGGCGGCCGCGCGGGCGCGGGCCCGCAGCAGGCCGGTGTCGCTCGGAGCCGTACGGAGAGCGTTGTCGTACAGGGCCAAGGCGTCGGCGTGACGCTTGCGGCGCTCCAGGAACGCCCCGTAGTCCAGGGTGAAGATGCTGGCCGTGGCGGCGTTGGCGACCAGGGCCTTGTAGTCGGTCTCGGCCTCGTCATAGCGCTTGGCGCGCTCGAACAGGCGGGCCTGGCCCTGTTGGCCGAAATATTGGACCAGCTTGTCGGTGCGCAGGGTCGGCTGGACGATCGCGCCTTCGCTATCGCCGGCCGCGGCGGCGGCCCACGGCCCCAGGAGGGCGGCGGCCTGCTGGTGCGGGAAGCCCGGAGCCTGGGTCTTCAACAGGACCTGGGCGTCCTTGCCCTTGCCGATGGCGAGGTTCTCGACGACGCGGGTCAGCACGCCCAGGCGCTTGACCGCCTCGGTGGCGTCCGGGTCGGTCGGGGCGACGGCGGCGGCGCGGGTGATCTCACCGGCCAGCAGCAGCGCCGTGAACGAGCGCTCGCCCAGCACGCCCGGATCCTCGCCCAGCACCGCGGCCGTGCCGAAGTAGCCAGCGGCTTCCTTGCTCTTGCCGTCACGCAGCGCCGCCTGCCCCGCCAGGAACTGGCCATACGAGCTGCGGGTGTCGAACAGCGAAGAGTTCATGCTGGCCGGGCCGCGCAAGGTGACCGAGCTGGGCGCGGTCGAGCAGGCCGTCAGGACCGAGACGGAAACGCAGGCGAGAAGGACTTGGATACGCGTCATCCGCCTACCCTCGACGCTTTCGATGCGCCTCGCAAGAAAAAGCCTCCCGACCTGGGGGCGGGAGGCTCTTGACTCTTACATGTTCGGATAGTTGGGTCCGCCGCCGCCTTCCGGCGTGGTCCAGACGATGTTCTGCGACGGGTCCTTGATGTCGCAGGTTTTGCAGTGGACGCAGTTCTGGGCGTTGATCTGGAAGCGCGGGTCCTGGCCCTGCTCGTTGTAGAGCACCTCGTAGACGCCGGCCGGGCAGTAGAGACGGGCCGGCTCGCCGTACTTGGGCAGGTTGACCGAGATCGGGATCGACGGATCCTTCAGCTTCAGGTGAGCCGGCTGGTCTTCCTCGTGGTTGGTGGCCGACAGGAACACCGAGCTCAGCTTATCGAAGCTGATCACGCCGTCGGGCTTGGGATAGACGATCGGCTCGAAGTCTTTGGCCAGGCCCGTCGAGGCCGCGTCGGTCTTCTCGTGCTTCATGGTGCCGAAGAACGAGAAGCCGCCGAAGAGGTGCGTGCACCACATGTCGAACATGCTGACCGCGCCGCCCAGGGCGGTGCCGAACTTGCCCAGCATCGGCTTGGCGTTGCGAACGACCTTCAGCTCCTTGGCCACCCACGAGTTGTCGTAGGCCGTCTGGTAGGCGGTCAGCTCATCGCTGGTCCGGCCGGCCTGCAAGGCCTCATAGGCGGCCTCGGCGGCCAGCATGCCGGTCTTGACGGCGTTGTGGCTGCCCTTGATGCGCGGCACGTTGACGAAGCCGGCCGAGCAGCCGATCAGCACGCCGCCCGGGAAGGTCAGCTTCGGCACCGACTGGTAGCCGCCCTCGGTGATGGCCCGCGCGCCATAGGCGATCCGCTTGCCGCCTTCCAGGTACGGACGCACGCCCGGATGCTGCTTGAAGCGCTGGAACTCGTCGAAGGGCGAGATCCACGGGTTCTTGTAGTTCAGGTGCACGACGTAGCCGATGGCCACGTAGTTGTCCCCGAAGTGGTACATGAAGCTGCCGCCGCCGGTGTTGTTGTCCAGCGGCCAGCCGGTGGTGTGCTCGGCCAGGCCCGGCTGGTGCTGCTCGGGCGGGACCTGCCACAGCTCCTTGATGCCGATGCCGTACTTCTGCGGCGACTTGCCGGCCGACAGGTCGAACTTCTCGATCAGCTGCTTGGCCAGCGAGCCGCGCACGCCCTCGGCGATGAAGACGTACTTGCCGTGCAGTTCCATGCCCGGCTGGAAGTCGGGCTTGTGGTGCCCGTCCTTGGCGATGCCGACCACGCCGACGACGACGCCCTTCACCGAACCGTCCTCGTTCCAGACCAGATCCGAGGCCGCGAAGCCCGGATAGATCTCGACGCCCAGCTCCTCGGCCTTGCCGGCCAGCCAGCGGGTCAGGTTGCCCAGCGAGGCGATGTAGCAGCCGTGGTTGTGCATGAACGGCGGCATGGCGAACATCGGCAGGGACATCTCGCCCTGCGGCCCCAGCAGCTTGAAGCGGTCTTTGGTGACCGGGGTCTCCAGCGGCGCGCCCAGTTCCTTCCAGCTCGGGAACAGCTCGGCCAGGCCCTTGGGATCGATCACCGCGCCCGACAGGATATGGGCGCCGACTTCCGAGCCCTTCTCCAGCAAGGCCACCGAAATCTCGGTCCCGGCCTTTTCGGCCAGCTGCTTCAGACGGATCGCGGCGGAGAGCCCGGCGGGACCGCCGCCGACGATGACGACGTCGTACTCCATCGACTCGCGTTCGAGGTCTTCGCTCATGGGGTCTCCCGATCAGGCTCGGCCGCCTGTCTTATGACTGTTTGAATCACAGCTTATCCAAACGTGACGCAGTGGCGGTCAAGCACCTGATCCGCATTTTTTGCTGCGACGCAGCGTTGGAGGCCACGAACTTTCCGCGCTAAGACGGTCTCATGAGCCTCGCCGCCGATCAACGCGCTGTCGAAAGCCTGCTGGCCTTCTGGGCCGATGCGGGCGTTGACGCCCTGTACGCGGACGCTCCGATCGACCGCCTGGCCGAGGGCGCGGCCATGCTGCGCGCCAAGAGCCAGCCGCCGCCTCCGGTCGCCGTCGCCCGGCCGGTGATGGTGCGTGGTCCCGACGTCGGCTCGGCCGTCGCCATGGCCAAGGCCGCCGCGGCCGCCTGTGACGATCTCGAATCCCTGGCCGCCGCCATCGCCGCCTTCGACGGCTGCCCGCTGAAAACCCAGGGCGCCAAGCAGGCCGTGTTCTCGCGCGGCGCCGCCGACGCGCCGCTGATGATCATCGGCGAAGGCCCCGGCGCCGACGAGGACGCCCAGGGGCAGCCGTTCGTGGGCCGCGCCGGCAAGCTCCTGGACCGCATGCTCAAGGCCGCCGGCCTGGAAGACCGCGTTTTCATCACCAACACCGTCTTCTGGCGTCCGCCCGGCAACCGCACGCCCACGCCTCAGGAGCAGGCCGCCTGCGCCCCGTTCGTCGAGCGCGCCATTGCCCTGGTCAAACCCAAGATGCTGATGCTGGCCGGCGGGGCCTCGGCCAAGTCGGTCCTGAAGCGCGAGGAAGGCATCCTGTCGATGCGCGGCCGCTGGTTCGAATGGGTCTCGGACGACAAGTCGATCGAGCTTCCGGCCATGCCGACCCTGCACCCCGCCTTCCTGCTACGCACGCCCGCGCAGAAGAAGAAGGCCTGGCAGGACCTTCTGACGCTGACCGAGCGACTTGATCGTCCCGAGCGTCCGCACTAAAATAACGCCAGTTGGTGGGAATGGGGGACGCGCGCCTGCGGGGGAGCGCGGATCACTTTTGAAGCTTTGGGCTCGCCCTCTGGCCGTTTTGTCGGCCGTTCTGCTGTGCGCGACCGCTTCGGTCACGCGCGCCGGCGTCCTCGACCCCTTGACTCCGGAAGACGTTCGCGCCTATCGCGCCGCCTTCGCCGCCACCGACCGGGGTGACTTCGACGCCGCCGAAGCCGCCCTGGCCAACGCCCGTGACCACAGCCTGGTCGGCCGCCTGGCCTTCGCCAAGGTCATGCACCCGAGCCGCTACTCGGCCAGCTATGACGACCTGACGGGCTGGCTGAAGCGCTACAGCGACGAGGCTGGCGCCGACCGCGTCTATGCCCTGGCTATCAAGCGCAAGCCGGCTGGCAAGCGCATCGCCGCCGCGCCGATCCCCGAGCTGTTCATCGGCGACGACACCGCGCCGCCGCCCGCCGACAAGGGCCGCGCCTCGCGTGAGGCGTACTACTCCGGCGATGTCCAGAAGGCGCTGAGCCTGGCCATCGCCGGCGGCGAGACCTGGATCGCTGGTCTTTCGGCCTATCGCCTGGGCGACTATCGCGCCGCCCAGGCCTATTTCGAGCAGGTCGCCCACGACCAGAACGAGGACGAGTGGCTGCGCGCCGCCGGCGCCTTCTGGGCCGCCCGCACCGCCAGCCAGGCCGGTCACGGCCGTGACGCCCAGACCCTGCTCAGCGAAGCCGCCCGCTCGCCCCACACCTTCTACGGCATGATCGCTCTGCGCCAGTTGGCCCTGGCCGGGGTCACGCCGACCGAAGAGAGCTTCGACCCGATCGCCAGCCTGCTGACCCGCGCCAGCTATGCCGGCCCGGACACCGCCTCGCTGGACCGCCTGGTCAGCAACGATCCCCGCGCCCGCCGCGCCACCGCCCTGGCCCAGGTCGGCCGCTGGCGCGAGGCCGGCATGGAGCTGCGCGCCGGCCTGTCGCTGGCCGACACCCCGGAACTGCGCGACGACTGGACCGCCCTGGCCCTGGCCCTGAACGCCAACGCCCCGCTGAACGCCGGCCGCCCCGTGCGCCGGGTCGGCGGCGAGGACTATCCCCTGCCCCCGCTGGATCCGGTCGGCGGCTTCACGATCGACAAGGCCATGGTCTACGCCCTGGTCCGCCAGGAAAGCCGCTTCGACCCCATGGCCGTCTCGGCCGCCGGGGCCATGGGCCTGATGCAGGTGCGCCCGTCCTCGGCCGCCGACGTGGTGGGCGACGACAAGCTCTTGGCCGACAACAGCCCGCTGTTCGACCCGGCCTACAACCTGCGGGCCGGCCAGGACTACTTCACCTGGCTGATGGACCGGGGCGTCAAGAGTCCCGACCTGCTGCGCGCCGTGGCGGCCTATAACGGCGGCCCGGCCACGCTGAACCGCACGGCCGCCCAACTGGGCGCCGATTGCGACACCCTGCTGCTGATCGAGAGCCTGCCGTTCAAGGAAACCCGCAACTACGTCGAGAAGGTGATGGCCAGCTACTGGACCTATCGCCGGCTGATGGGCGCGGAGAACAAGACCCTGGACGCCGTGGCATCGGGGGCCCGGACGGTGGATTTCCGGCTGGATCCGCAGGTGGCGGCGCCGACGAGCATTGATCAGCTGATGACGTCGCTGGCGTCGGCTCAGCCTTAAAACCCTAACCGACTATCCCCGCGAAAGCGGGGATCCATGCGGCTTCTCAGCCTAGCGGCACGGCTTCGAATTCATCCCCCCGCTCAGCTTGGATCCCCGCTTTCGCGGGGATGATCGGATTGGGGTAAAGCCTCAGTAGTCCAACCGCTTGGCCCGCAGAGCCTTCGCGATCGCCTTCTCGTCACCACCGCTCGTGGGCCAATCCAGCCGCCGCACCAGCACCCCGTGCAGACGCGGCGACAGCTTGCTCAGCATCCCGCCGGGAACGGTCAGAACCGCCGGCGCCCCTGCCCCGCCGGCCAGGTGCTTCTCGATCGGCTCGCGCCATCCCTCGCGCAGCGCTGGAGCCGACCGCAACGTCAGGACCCAGTCGCCCCGCGCGACGGCCGCGCCGGCGGCCAGGCGGTCGCCAGAGGCCGTCACCAGCCGCGCCCCGCTGTCCTCGGCCAGGGCGTCCACGCCAGGCTCGCCATCGGCGACCAGGATCACCTCCTTGACCAGACCGTCCACGGCGGCGGGCACCAGCATGGCCATCTGGGCGGCGAGGCCGGTCAGGTCTTCGGAAGCGATTAGGACGACGGAGATCATGGCCCTGCTTGGGCTAGCGGCGGCGATGCGGTCAAGGCCTCGCGTGGCCCTCGTCCTTCGACAGGCTCAGGATGAGGACCAATTCAGCCTCTCAGTAGAAACCTCATCCTGAGCCTGTCGAAGGACGAGGTTGCGGCCCCTCAGCCGAACAAATCCATCTGCCCACTCCCCCCCAACCGCGGCGGCGTGAACTGGCTCGCATCGAGCGGCGTCCACGGCTGGTCCAGCCCGAACTTCTTCACCGCCAGATGAAACCTCTGCCGCAGCACCTCCGCCACCGGCCCGTCGCCGACCATCCGCTCGCCCCAGGTCGAGTTGTTCACCTCGCCCTTACGGATCTGCCTCACCAGGGATATCACCCGTCGCGCCCGGTCGGGGTGATCCGTCTGGAGCCACTCCTCGAACAGCTGGGCGATCTCGCGCGGCAGGCGCAGGGCCACATAGCCCGCCCCGCGCGCCCCGGCCTTGGCGGCGGCTTCCAGAACGGCCTCGACCTCGTGGTCGTTGAGACCCGGAATGGCTGGCGCGAACATCACCGTCACGGGCACGCCCGCCTCGGTCAGTCGCCGCACCGCCTCGATCCGCTTGCCGGGTGTGGCCGCGCGCGGCTCCATGCTGCGCGCCAGCGCCCGGTCCAACGTGGTGATCGAGATCGCCACCCGCGCCAGCTTGCGCTCGGCCAGCCGGCTGTAGATGTCGAGGTCGCGCAGCACCAGGGCCGACTTGGTGATGATCGTGAACGGGTGGCTGTAGCGCTCCAGCACCTCGATCACCTGCCGCGTCACCCGCAGGTGCTTTTCGTCGGGCTGATAAGGATCGGTGTCGCCGCCGATATGGATCGTCGCCGGCTTGTAGCTGGGCTTGGCCAGCTCCTTTTCCAGCAACTCGCCCGCGTGCGGCTTGAAGAAGATCTTGCTCTCGAAATCCAGACCCGGCGACAGACCCAGATACGCATGCGCCGGCCGGGCGTAGCAGTAGATGCAGCCATGGCTGCAGCCACGATACGGATTGATCGAGCGGTCGAAGCCGACGTCCGGGCTCTGGTTGCGGGCGATGATCGTCCGCGATTTCATGGCCTGCAGCTCGGTCTTGAGCTGCTTGGGCTCTTCCTCCTCGCCCCAGCCGTCGTCGAACGACTCGCGTTCCTGGGCCTCGAAACGCCCGGTTCGATTGGACTTGGCGCCTCGCCCCCTGGGAGCCGGCGCCGATTTCACTGCCTCGGCCATGACGCGATTATGCGCGCCATTCAGAACAAAACAAGAACTTCATTTCAGCAAGCAGAACTGCGCCAATCCGTCGCAGCCCGTTCACCACCCGGCTCAACCTTTGGAAAGCTCCTCCGGGCGATCCTGAAAGCCAGACTGCGCAAAGGTTTGCGCGGCCCAGTTGGAAGCGTCGAATGTCTGAAGCCGAACGCCTCGCCGCGCTCGTCTCCTACCGGGTTCTGGATACCGCGCCCGAGCCGGTGTTTGACGACATCACGCGCCTGGCCGCCCAGCTGTTCGACACCCCGATGGCCACCGTCTCGCTGATCGATCGTGAGCGGCAGTGGTTCAAGTCCAAGCACGGCCTGGACGGCTGCTCGACCCCGCGTGACCAGGCCTTCTGCGACCACGCGATCCGCCTGCCGCCGCACGAGATCATGGTGGTCGAGAACGCGACCCAGGACCCCCGCTTCGCCGACAATCCGCTGGTCACCGGTGATCCCAAGGTGCGGTTCTATGCCGGGGCGGTGCTGACCACCGCCGACGGCTACAATCTGGGCACGCTGTGCGTGATCGACGACAAGCCTCGCCCGGCCATCACCGATGCCCAGAAGACCCAGCTGAGGGTCCTGGCCAGCGCCGTCGTCGCCCAGTTGGAAAAGACCCGCTACGAGCGCCGCCTGCAGGAGGAAAGCCGCCTGCTGCAGATGACCGAGACCATCTCGGGTGTCGGGCACTGGCGCGCCAACCTGCTGACCGGGGCCATCCACTGGTCGGACGAGGTCTACAAGATCTACGGCCTGACGCCGGAGACCTTCACCCCGTCCTCCGACAACTGGCTGGATCTCTATCACCCCGACGATCGCGCCGCCGCGCGCGCCGCCTTCGGCCGGGTCGTGAAGGGCGAGCCACTGGTCGAGCACCAGCTGCGCCTGATGCGCGCCGACGGCGAGGTCCGCCAGGGCTTGGGCCGCGCCACCTGCGAGTATGACGAGACCGGCAAGGTCGTGGCCGTCTTCGGCGTGCTGGAGGATGTCACCGCCCGCAACGCCGCCTTCGAGGCCCTGCGTCGCAGCGAGAACCAGCTGCGCGCCAGCGAGGCCCATGCCCGCAAGGTGGTGGCCAACGCCTACCAGGCCATCGTCACCATCGACGAGGCCGGACAGGTCACCGGCTGGAACCGCTTCGCCGAGCAGACCTTCGGCTGGACGGCCGAGGAAGCGATCGGCAAGCGCCTCAGTGACTTCATCATCCCCGAGGAGCACCGCAACGCCCACAACCGGGGCATGGCCCGCTTCCTGCGCACCGGCGAAAGCGCGGTCATTGACCAGCGCATCGAGGTGCCGGCCCTGCGCAAGTCGGGCGAGGCCTTCCCGATCGAGCTGGCGATCAGCGGCGCCGAGGGTCCGGACGGCTGGGCCTTCACCGCCCTGATGCACGACATCTCGGCCCGCAAGGCGCAGATGGAGATCTTCGAGACCTCGTTCGACCATGCCGCCGTCGGCATGGCCCTGGTCACGCTGGAAGGCGGCTTCCACAAGATCAACGACGCCTTCTGCGGCATCGTCGGCTACTCGGCCGAGGAACTGCTGGCGACCGACTTCCAGACCATCACCCATCCGGACGACCTGGAGAAGGATCTCACCCTGCTGCAGCAGCTGCTGGCCGGCGAGATCTCGACCTACGGCATGGACAAGCGCTACCTGCACAAGGATGGCCGCCTGGTCTGGGTGCACCTGTCAGTGTCGCTGGTGCGTGGGCCGGACGGTACGCCCAAGCACTTCATTGCCCAGGTCCAGGACCAGACCGCCCGCATCGAGGCCCAGGACGCCCTAGAGCGCCAGACCCTCTCCCTAGCGGCCATGGCCGAGCAACTGGCCGTGGCCAAGGACGTCGCCGAGGACGCCGCCCGCGCCAAGGCCGAGTTCCTGGCCACCATGAGCCACGAGCTGCGCACCCCGCTGAACAGCGTCATTGGCTTCGCCCGCCTGCTGACCGACAGCCGTGAGCTGACCTCGGCCGATCGCCGCAACGCCGAGCGGGTCCGTTCGGCCGGCGAGGGCTTGAACGTCCTGATCAACGACATCCTCGACTACTCTAAGCTGGACGCCGGCGCCGTGGCGCTGGAGGCCAAGCCCTTCAGCCTGGACGACCTGGTTTCCGACACCCTGGCCATGGTCGAGCCTCAGGCCTCGGAACGCGGCGTGTCCCTGCGCCGCGCGGGCCGCACCGCCGGCTGGGTCGAGGGCGACGCCTTCCGCCTGCGCCAGGTGCTGCTGAACCTGCTGTCCAACGCGGTGAAGTTCACCAAGGACGCCGCGGTCAGCGTCGAGGTCACGCCGTTGGACGCGACGGCCGGCCGTCGTCGCCTGCGCGTCTCGGTGATCGACGAAGGGGTCGGCATCGCGCCCGACGCCCTGGGCCGCCTGTTCACCCGCTTCTCGCAGGCCGACGACTCGATCTCGCGCAAGTTCGGCGGCACGGGTCTGGGCCTGGCCATCTCGCGCGAGCTGGTCGAGCTGATGGGCGGGGTGATCGGCGTCGAGAGCACGCTGGGCGAGGGCTCGACTTTCTGGTTCGAGATCGACTTCGCGATCGCCGCCCCGATCGTGTCGGTGGGTGCGCCCAAGGCCCTGCGCCGGTTCGAAGGTCGCCGCGTCCTGCTGGTCGACGACACCGAGCTGAACCGCGAGCTGTTCAAGGCGCTGCTGGAGCGGCGCGGCTGCGTGGTCGGCCTGGCCGCCGACGGCGCCGAGGCCGTCGCCGCCCTCGAGACCGCCCGCTACGACCTCGTCCTGATGGACGTGCACATGCCGGTGATGGACGGCCGCGCCGCCACCCGCGAGATCCGCCGCCGCGGCCTGACCGACGCGCCGATCCTGGCCCTGACCGCCGGCGGCACGCCCGACCAGATCGCCGCGTGCAAGGCCGCCGGCATGACGGACTATCTGCTCAAGCCCCTGTCGGAGCAGCAGCTGGAACAGGCCCTGGCCCAGCACCTGCTGGGCGACGACGCGCCCGCCCCCTCGCCGGCCGACGAGCTCGATGACGAACGCCAGGCCCGCGACGCCCTGGAAGCCCTGATGGGCGCCGAGGCCAGCCTGAAGATGGCCCGCCTGCTGCGCGGCCAGCTGGGCGCTGTCCTGCACGATCCCGCCTCGCGGACGCTGAGCGAGGAAGCCCACACCACCGCCGGCTCGGCGGGCCTCTTGGGCTTCATGCGACTGTCGGGCGCGGCTCGGGCGCTGGAGGATTGTCTGCGCGCCGGCGAGCCCTCCGCCAACGCCTTCGCCGCGGCCCGCGCGGCGGCGGATGCGGCCGAACGGGTTCTGGCGACCTGGATCGCCCGGCTGGAGGGCTCTCTTCCGCACGAGGTCGCCGCCTGATGCCGAACAGGATCCTCATCGTCGACGACGACCCCATGATCCGGCACTTTGTCGACCTGGTGCTGACGCAGCAGGGCTTCAAGGTGGTCACCGCCGCCTCGTCCGACACGGCCATGCAGCTACTGGGCCGCGAAGGCTTCGCCTTGGTGCTGCTGGACATTAACATGCCCGGCATGAGCGGCCTGGACGTCCTGCGCCTGATGCGCGTCCGCCCCGGCCGGCCGAAGATCCTGATGATGACCGCCCATCGCGATCCGGCCACGATCATGAAGGCCCTGGAGCAAGGCGCCGATGGCTACCTGGCCAAGCCGTTCAAGCCGCAGGACCTGCTCAAGCGCATCGAGACCGTCCTGAAGGGCCCCGCGCCGGCCAAGACGCCGGAGCCCTCGAACGACGAGCTGATCCTGGACTAGGCCTACTTTTCGGCGGCGGCCTTCATGTTGGCCAGGCCGGTCTCGAAGTCCTTGCCGATCATCTGGTCCATGTTGAAGACTAGCCCCATCAGCTTGGCGACATAGGGGTTCTTGCCCGACATCGACCAGGTGACCTTCGTGCCCGCGCCCTGCGGCTCGAAGGTGAAGCGGCCGACATTGTCGGCCTTGAACGGCTTGATGAAGTGCAGGTCGAAGATCACCTCGCGGGCCGGCGTGACCTTGGTGATCTCCATGCCGCCCGTACCGACCTTGTCATTGCCCACCCAGGCATAGGTCGAGCCGACACCGCTGGCCGGGCCGCCATAGGTGCGCTTCATGCCCGGATCGATCTTCTCCCACGGCGACCAGGCACCCCACTGGTGGAAGTCCGAGACCATGGCCTCCAGCTTTTCCGGCGGCGCGTTGATCTGCGCCGTGCGCGTGACGACGAAGTCGCCCGGCCGCGTGGCGGCGAAGGCCAGCACCGCCAAGATGGCGACGACGATCACGATCAGAATGGTCTTCAGCATGAGTCTCTCCCCCTAGTTCTTTTCCGCCTCGGCGGTCACCCGATCGAGGTATTGCCGGATATTGGCCGCCTCGGCGGCGGTGTTGGCCAGCGAAATCGCGCGGTCGAACGCCTGGCGGGCCTCGGCCTTGCAGCCCGCCTGCAGCAGGAAGGCGCCCCGCGCGCCGTGATAGTGGAAGTAGCCTTCCAGCCGCGCGCCCAGCGGCTCGATCATCGCCAGCGCCGCCTCGGGCCCACGCACCTTAGCCGTCGCCACCGCGCGGTTCAGAGTGATCACCGGCGACGGCTGCATGATCTCCAGCGTGGCGTAGAGGGCGTCGATGCCGGCCCAGTCGGTGTCCGCCGCCGTCTCGGCGCGGGCATGCAGGGCGGCGATGGCGGACTGCACCTGGTAGGGCCCCGGATCGCGCTTCAGCATCGCCTTGTCGATCAGCGCCAGCCCCTCCCCGATCATCGCGCGATTCCAGAGGCTTCGGTCCTGATCTTCCAGCAGGATCGCCTGACCGTCAGCGGTGAACCGAGCCTCCGAGCGGGCATGCTGGATCAGCAGCAGCGCGGTCAGCCCCATCATCTCCGGCTCGGCCGGGAACAGGCGCAGCAGCAGGCGCGCCAGGCGGATGGCCTCGTCGCACAGGCCGCCCCGGGCCTCGACCGCCTTGCCGCTGGCCGAATAGCCCTCGTTGAAGACCAGGTAGATCATCGCCGCCACGGCCGCGAAGCGCTCGGCGCGCTCGATCGGCCCTGGCGCCTCGAACGGCGCGTCGCCCGCGCCGATGCGGGCCTTGGCGCGGGTGATCCGCTGCTCCATGGCCGCCTCGCCGACCACGAAGGCGCGAGCGATCTCGCGGACCGACAGGCCGGAGACGATGCGCAGAGCCAGGGCGATCTGCTGGGTCGCCGGCAGGTCCGGATGGCAGCAGATGAACAGCAGCCGCAGGACGTCGTCGCGATAGTGCGAGCCGTCCAGCCGCTCGGCCGCCTCGGCCTCGGCGTCTTCGAGGTCGGAGAGCAGTTCCTCGGGCGGCAGGACGGTGTTGCGGCTGGTCTTGCGGATCGAGTCGATGGCGGCGTTGCGACCGACCATGATCAGCCAGGCGGTCGGATCGCGGGGCGGACCGTTCTTGGGCCAGCTCTTCAGGGCGCGCAGGCAGGCGTCCTGGAACGCCTCTTCCGCCGCGTCCATGTCGCGGAAGTAGCGCAGCAGCGCCGCCATGGCCTGGGGCCGGGCGGCGGTGATCGCGCCCTCGATCCAACCGAGGTCGGTCACGCCGGGGCCACCTCCGGGGTGGGCGCCGGGTTAAATAGCGCGATCGGACGGATCTCGTACGAGCCGCCTGGATTGGCCTTGCCCAGGTCCTTGGCGATGTCGAGCGCGCCTTCTAGGTCGTCACAGTCGACGACGTAGAAGCCCAGCAGTTGCTCCTTGGTCTCGGCGAACGGGCCGTCCAGCACCAGCGGCGGCTCGCGGTCCTTGCGCAGGGTCGTGGCGGCCGTGGTCGGCATCAGGCGGGCGACGGGACCCAGGCGACCTTGCTTGGCCAGGTTCTCCTGGACAGCGATCAGCTTGCCCATGACCTCGTCCTCGTGGTCCTTGGACCAGCCACAGATCACGTCTTCCTGATTGTAGCAGAGTATGGCGTAGAGCATGGGCAGTCCTTTGCTTCCGTCCCTAGGACGGCGGACTATGCCCATATCCGACATCGCCTCGAGAATTTTTTAGAGACGCCTCAGCCGGCGGCGAACGGGCTCGTCGTAGAGCTTCAACACCGCCCAGGCGAAGACCAGGATCACCGGGATGGCGACCGCCGCGAAGCCCAGCGGATACCCTTTGCCGCCGATGGCCCGAAACAGCCGCAGCATCAGCTCCCAGCCCAGCCAGTGCAGGACGTAAAGCGGATATGAGATCACGCCCGAGACGCGGCAGAGCGCGCCCTGGAAACCCTCCGGATCCTGCCGTCCGGCCAGCACCATCAGCGGGAAGACCACGCTCACGCAGGCGAAGTCGTAGAGCCAGTTCAGCGGTGTCCACGGCAAGCACATCACCACGGCCAGCACGACCGCCAGCACCCAGGCCGGGACCGCCAGGCTCGTGAACGGCTGGACCCGATAGCAGCCCCAGCCCAACAGGAAGGCGAAGATCGTGCGTAGGAAACTGATCACGAAGGTGCCGCGATCCCAGCCGGTCAACACCCCGCCCATGCCGTGCGCGACATAGGCCATGACCGGGATCAGCAGCACGACCATCAGCACGTGGCCCATCACGCCCAGCCGCCGCAGCGGGAACCAGGCCGCGCCGACGACCAGCTCGAAGAACAGCGACCAGGCCGGCGGATTCAAAGGAAAAAGCGGCGAGAAGCCGGTGTCGTCCACCCACACGCGCGGGATCATCAGCAGGCCCAGGCCCAGCCATCCCGGCACGTGCTCGCGGTGCTGAATGATCACCGTCGCGCCGGCCAGCATGGTCACGGCGATCAGCGGCCACAGCCGCACCAGGCGCTGACGCATGAAGCCCAGCCAGCCGATCTCGCGTCGCCCATAGGCGTGGGCCAGGACGAAGCCCGACAGGCAGAAGAAGAAGTCGACGGCCAGATAGCCGTGCGCCACCACCCAAGGTCGACCGGTCCAGCTGCCGATGTGGTAGAGCATGACGCCGACCGCCGCGACGCCGCGCAGGCCGTCCAGCGTCTCGTATCGTCGCCCCGCTTCGTACGCTTGCAAACTGTCCGCCCCCGCGCCCCGCCCTTGCTTAGCCGACGGGTTTCTCCAGCAGCAAGGCCTTGGTCAGGAAGGCGCGGTCTTCGCCAACCACCCGAAGGCCGGCTTCGGAGAACAGGGCTACCAGATCGGTCTGCGCATAGCTGCCATAGTACGGCTCGTGGAAATAGACCGGGAAGGCTTCGAGCAGCCGGGCCAGATCCGGGGTGTCGGTCGGCTGCACCGAGTCGACGAAGACCAGCACGCCGCCAGGCTTGAGCACCCGGGCCAGGCTGGCCGCCACGACGGGTCGAACGCGCGGCGGCAATTCGTGGAAGAGATAGACGCAACTCACCGCGTCCAAAGAAGAATTCGCGAAAGGCAAAGCTTCTGCATTAGCTTTGACACCGCCCGCGCCCGTCCGCTTGCGAGCTTGGGCCAGATAGGCTTCCGACAGGTCCAGGCCGGCGATCGCCGCGCGGGGGAACGCCGCCTTCAGGTCCTTGAGGAACGCGCCCGAACCACACGCCACGTCGAGGATTTTCGCGTCGCGATGATCCCGGCCGCGCCAGTGCCTGGCCAGCAGCGACAGCCCCCGCCGACGCATCGCTCCGGCCGTGCCGGAGAACAGCGCCTCGACCTGGGCGTCGTAGCGCCGGGCGCTTTCTTCGGTGAACCAGCCGCCCGACTGATAGTGGAAGTTTTGGCGATAGTAATTTGGATAGGCTGAACTATTGACCGCGTCACGCACCTCGACGCCATCGCCTCGGCGACGGCGCTGGTCGACCTCGAAGGCGTCGGCGATGAAGTCAGCGGCCTCGCGCAGGGCGGCCGAGGGGCGGACCAGACCATCCTCGACGACGGGATAAAGCCCAGCGGCGACGTCGCGGGCGTCCTTCTCGAACGCCTCCAGATAGGCCTTCCGCAGGCTGCCCTTCACGGCCGGTGCGGACTTGGGTGAGAAGCTGCGGACCTGCTCGCCCTGAGTCGGCCGGGTCAGCGAGCGGGCCAGCGAACCGGTGGCCGTCCACCAGGCCGCCTTGACCATCGCCCTGGCGCGCTGGCTGGCGGCGTCGACCGTGAAAGCCGCCCTCGACCGACGTTCGTCCATGCCCGCTCCTAGCGCGTGAACACCCCGACCAGCTCAATATGCGGCGACCAGACGAACTGGTCCACGGGCAGCACCTTCTCCAGGCGGAAGCCGGCGTCGACCAGGATGCGGGCGTCCTTGGCGAAGGTCGCCGGATTGCACGAGACGCTGACCACCTTGGCGACCTTGGACTTGGCGATCTCGACCGTCTGCTCGGCGGCGCCCGCGCGTGGCGGGTCAATGAGGACCACGTCGGTCTTGGCCAGTTCGGTGCTGAGCACCGGACGTTTGACTAGGTCGCGGGCCTCGGCGTTGATCGGTTTCAGGCCCGGCGCGGCGCCGATCGCGGATTTCAAGGCGGCGACGGCCTGCGGGCTCATCTCGGCGGCGTGCACCGCCGCGACCTCGGCCAGGCGGAAGGTGAAGGTGCCAACGCCGCAATAGAGGTCAGCGATGCGGCTGGCGCCCTGGGACTCCGCCACGGCGAACTCGACCATGGCCCGCTCGGCGGCCGGCACGGCCTGCAGGAAGCTGCCCGGCGGTAGAGCCACCACGGCGGGGCCCAGCTTCACCATCGGCTGGCGCGCGCCATAGACGGTCTCGCCGGCCAGGGTGACGCGAGCGAAGTCGCCGTCGCTGGCCGCCATGGCCGCGCGCATGCGGGCGTCGGCCGACAGGCCCCCACTCTTGCGCTCGACGCCGGTGACGTCGATGTCCAGGCCCGTGGCGGTCAGGGTCACGTGCAAAGTCGGAGCCGACTTCGGGTGCTCCAGGAACGGCTCGGCCAGGCGCGCGAGGGCCGGCAGAGCCGCGATCAGGCGCGGGTCAGTGACCGGACACTCGGTGAGCGGCACCAGGTTCCAGGAGCGGCGCTCCTTGAAGCCCAGCAGCGCCCCCTGCCCCTTGCTGCCCCGTCGAGCGTGCAGCGCCACGCGGCGACGCGAAGCCGGCGGCGCGGCGAAGGCCGGCAGGATTTCGGTCTCCAGACCTTCCATCGACAGCTGCACACGGACCTGCTCGGCCTTCCAGCCGAGGTAGGGCGCGGCTGCCCAGTGCTGCAGGGCGCAGCCGCCGCAATGGCCAAAGTGCTTGCACGGCGCGGCGACACGCTCGGCGCTGGCCTTCACGATTTCGGCGACCTCGCCGCGTGCGCCCTCCATCTTGGCCAGGATCGTTTCGCCCGGCAGGGTCAGGGGCACGAAGGCCGGCTTGCCGTCGGCAAAGCGGGCGAGACCGTCGCCCTGGGCGCCGATGGCGTTGATCATCAGTTCTTGCATCTGCCGTCCATACCCCAAAACCGGGGCTTGAGCGCGGCCTTCGGACGATTTTCTGTTCGGTGAAGAAAGCTGTCAGCCGCCATTCATCTTGGCCGTCGCATACCTAGATCAACGGATGGGCGTGGCGGTCACAAAAAGGCCGCCCCTTAAATAGACAAGCTTCTCTCATGACCATGACCGCCTCCAAGAGCAGGACCTCCAAGATGAAGACCGTTCTGGGCGTCACCGCCGCCCTCGTCTGTGGCGTGCTGACGCCGACCCTGGCCTCGGCGCAAGCCTATGGCACGACGCCCTATGGCGGCGGCGCCTACAGCCAAGGCTACTACGATCCTTGCCAGCGCTCGACGACGCAGCGCGGCACGGGCGGCGGTCTGGCTGGCGCGGCCATCGGTGCGGGCATCGGCGGCGGCGTCGCCGCGCGCGGCGCCAAGACCGAGGGCGCGGTCCTGGGCGGCCTGCTGGGCGCGGTGATCGGCTCGAACATCGGCAAGAACTCGGCCGCCTGCACCTCGGGTCGCGCTCCGCCCCCGCCGCCTCCCCCGCCGGCCGCCTACAACGACTCGTACGACTACGACCGCGGCTACCGCTCCAGCTCGTATGAAGACGCCCGCCGCGACGCCGATCGCGACAGCTACTACGAGCGTTCGTACGAGCGTCGCGAAGGCTATCGGGTGAACGACCGCAGCGGCCAGGCCGACGTCAACGGCTGCACCCTGGCCGAGAGCCCGATCTACCTGCCGGACGGCCGCACCCAGAAGCGCTTCGTGCGCGTCTGCCCGGACGCCAACGGCAAGTACCAGGTCGTCGACTAGGTCCCGACCTTTCTTGTGGAAGACGGATCGGCCGCCCCTAATCGGGCGGCCGTTTTCGTTTCTACCGCTTGATCGCCCAGACCAGGCGCTCGACCTGGCCGTCACCGCCGGTGATCGGGCTCTCGGTCAGGCCCTTCACCGACCAGCCCGAGCTTTCCAGGAACTCGACCACCTCGCGCTCGACGCGGGCGATGATCTCGGGGTCCTTCACCAGACCGCCCTTGCCGACGAAGTCGCGGCCGGCCTCGAACTGCGGCTTGATCAGCGCAACGAGGTCCGCGCCCTGCTCGGCCAGACCCAAGGCCGCCGGCAGGGCCTTGGTCAGGGCGATGAAGCTGACGTCGCTGACCACCAGGGTCGGCGCGGTCGGGATCACATCCTCGTCCAGCGCCCGGGCGTCGACGCCGGACAGGTCGACGACACGCGGATCGTCCCTGAGCTTGGCGTGCAGCTGATCGCGGCCGACATCGACCGCGAACACCGTCTCCGCTCCACGCGACAGCAGCACCTCGGTGAAGCCGCCCGTCGACGCGCCAACGTCCAGCGCCACCCGCCCCTCGACCGCGACCGGCCACAAGTCCAGCGCGTGGATCAATTTCAGTGCGCCGCGCCCGACCCACGGATGGGCGGCTTGAGCGACGATCTCCGCGTCCGAGTCGAAGGTATCGGCGGGCTTGGTGATCACTTTGCCATTGACCGTGACCAGCCCAGCCTCGACGGCCGCACGGGCCTTGGCGCGGCTGTCGACGACGCCCCGCTCGACGAGCAACAGATCGATACGCTTGCGGGCCACGCGGCCTCCTCGAAAGTTCAAACCGCCGTCTAGCACGGGGTTGCGGCGCAGGTCTCTTCGGGATCAACTGAACAGCGATCACCGGCGCGCAAGACGCCGGCCAAAATACTTTTAGGTCTGAGCGTGGCGACGCCACGCTCGGGAGGGGGAAACAACCGATGCGATTCACTCGTCGTGGCCTCATGGCCGCATCCGCCGCCGTGGCGGCCGCATCCTCAGTGGAGGCAAAGCCCAAGACCATGTCCGCACCCGCGCCCTGGACTCCCGACGCCACCGAACTGGCCGGCCGCATCCGTCGCAAGGAGGTCAGCGCCGCCGAGGTGGTCGAGGACGCCATCCGCAAGGCCGAGGCCCTGCAGCCGCAGGTCGGCGCGATCGTCACCTCCGACTTCGACCGCGCCCTGGACAAGGCCAAGGCCGGCCAACTGTCAGGTCCGTTCGCGGGCGTGCCGTTCATGGTCAAGGACCTGGACCCCTATAAGGGCCTGCCCACCCGCAACGGCTCGCGCAGCGGCCTGCGCAGCCCGCCCGAGACCACCCAGACCCCGTATGTCGACGCCTTTGACGCCGCCGGCTTCGTGGTCATCGGCAAGTCGGCGACGCCGGAATACGGCTTCCTGCCGACCACCGAGCCGATGGGCTTCCAGCCCACGCGCAATCCCTGGAACACGGCGCACTCGTCGGGCGGTTCCTCGGGTGGCGCGGCGGCGGCCGTGGCTTCGGGCATGGTCCCGATCGCCCACGCTAGCGACGGCGGCGGCTCGATCCGCATCCCGGCTTCCAACTGCGGCCTGTTTGGCCTGAAGCCTTCGCGCGGCCGTATGCTGCAAGGCCGGCCCAGCACGCGTGGCCTCGACATCTCGGTCTCGCACGCCCTGAGCCACAGCGTTCGTGACTCAGCCGCCCTGTTCGCCGCCACCGAGCGCACGGGCGCTGATCAGGTGTTCAAGCCGGTGGGCGTGGTCACCGAGCCGCTCAAGAAGAAGCTGAAGGTCGGCCTGGTCATGCAGACCGGCACCGGCGTGACGCCCGGTCCCGAGGTGCAGGCCGCCGTCAACAACGCCGCCAAGCTGCTGGAAAGCCTGGGCCACAAGGTCGAGCCCACGACCTGGCCGATGGACGGCGGGCAGTTCGGCATGGACTTCACGGTGCTGTGGGCCAGCGGCGCGGCCGAGCTGGTCGCCGGGGTCGGCAAGGCCATGGGCCGCAAGCCCGACGCCAATGTGCTGGAGCCGTTCAGCCTGGGGATGGCCGAGCTGGTCGGACAGCTGCCGCCAGGCGCCCTGCCCGCCGCCATCGAGCGCTTGAACGCCGACACCAAGGCCTATGACGCCTGGCTGACGAAGTACGATGTCATCCTCTCGCCGGTGCTGGGCAAGCCGCCGGTCGAGTTGGGTTATGTCGCCGGCTGGGTTCCGTTCCAAGAGCTGCAGGCGCGGCTGCTGACCTATGTCGGCTACACCCCGCTGCACAACGTCGCCGGCGCGCCGTCGATGAGCGTGCCGCTGCACTGGACCGCCGACGGCCTGCCGGTGGGCGTCCAGATCGCCGGCCGCGCGGGCGGCGAGGCGCTGCTGTTCCAGCTGGCCTACCAGCTTGAAGCCGCCCAGCCTTGGGCGCACCGCAAGCCGCCGGTCAGCGCCTAGCCCTGCGTCCGATCGCGGACATGCTCCAGCATGTCCGCGATCAGCGCGAAGTCCATCTTGTCCGGCTTGCGCCAGCGGATGCAGCCCTTGCCGTGATCGATGCCGACCAGGCGCGCGTCGAAGGCGTCCATCGCGGTCTGTCCGACATAGAAGGCGATGTGCTGCTTCTGGCTATTGAAGGCGATCCACGGCAGCTTCGGCGGGCCGTAGGCCGGCATGCCGAAGGCCATCAGCTCGTGCTCGGCCCCGAAGGTCTGAAGGCAGAGCGCTCTGAGTTGGTCCAGCGCCGGGCGGCGCTCGGGCGCAACCTCCTGCATGAAGTCATCGACCGTCGCCGCCTTCGACTGGACCATCTCGGTTACCCCTCGACGAACACCTTCTTGAGTTCGTTCTTCATGATCTTGCCATTGGCGTTGCGCGGCAAGGTCTCGGGCCAGAACACCACCTTCACCGGCACCTTGAAGGCCGCAAGGCGATCAGCGACGAAGGCGCGCAGCTCGGCCTCGGTGGCTTCCGCGCCGGGCTTGAGGGTCACGACCGCCGCCGGCTCTTCGCCCAGGGTCTTGTGCGGGATGCCGACCAGGGCCGCGTCCATCACCGCCGGGTGGTCGTAGAGACAGTTCTCGACCTCGATGCAGTAGATGTTCTCGCCGCCGCGGATCAGCATGTCCTTGGCGCGGTCGATGATGAAGCAGAAGCCTTCGGCGTCCAGGCGCGCCAGGTCGCCCGTGCGCACCCAGCCGTCGACGAAGGTGTCGGCGCTGGCCTCGGGCTTGTTCCAGTAGCCGCGCACGACCTGCGGGCCTTTGCACCACAGCTCGCCGACGTCGCCGATCGGCAATTCGCGGTACGGGGCCTCGACGGTCATGATCTTGAGGTCCGTCACCGGCACGGCGGGGCCGCAGCTGTCGGGGCGGTTCTCGTAGTCCTCGGCTGAGTTGCTGGTCGCCGTCGCCGAGGTCTCGGTCATGCCCCAGCCGTTGCCGGGCGACGCCTTGGGCCAGATTTCTTTGATCTTGCGCACCAGCTCCGGAGCCGACGGCGCGCCGCCATAGGCCACGGCTTCGATCGAAGAGAGGTCGTACTTCTCGCGGTTGGGATGCTCGATGATCTGCCAAGCGATGGTCGGCACGCCGCCCATCTGGGTCAGGCGCTCGTCCTGGATCAGCTGCATGGCCTTGTCGGGATCCCACTTGCGGATCATGGCCAGCTTGGCGCCGCCGAACAGCGAGGGGTTCAGGACCGCGAAACAGCCCGTGGCGTGGAAGAACGGCACCGAGATCAGCGAACCCTTCTGCGGCAGGCTGGGATCGGGCTGGGGCGGCGCCTCGCCTCGGCGCAGGAAGCTGCGAGCGCCGGCGGCGGCGGCGGCGAAGATGTTGCTGTTGACGTTGCGATGGGTGCCGATGGCGCCCTTGGGCTTACCCGTGGTGCCCGAGGTGTAGAAGATCGTGGCGTCGTCATCGGGGGCGATGGCCACCGTCGGTAGCGGCTTCTCGTCCAGCTTGATCCAGTCGTTGGGGCAGCCGATCGCCTTCTCCAGGCGCTTCACATACGGGTGGGCGATCTCTTCCTTCGAGCGGCTGACATAGACGCGCTCCAGCGCCGGGCAGTGGTCGAAGTGTTCGGCCAGGCGCTCGAAGCGCTCGACGTCCACGATGGCGACCTTGGCCCCGGAATCGACCAGGCCGTATTCCAGCTCCGCGCCGGTCCACCAGGCGTTCAGCGGCGTGACGATCGCGCCGATCGACAGCGCGCCATAGAAGGCCACCGGCCATTCGGGCAGGTTGCGCATGACGATGGCGACGCGGTCGCCCTTCTGGATTCCGGCCGCTTCCAGCTCGGCGGCCATGTGGGTCACGGCGCGGTAGAAGGCCTCGAAGCTGACCCGCTCGTCCTCGTGGACCAGGAAGATCTTCTCGCCGTGCGAGCGGCCGAAGGCGACGGTGTCGCGCAGCGTGGGGGGAGCGTTCTTCCAGGTCCGGGTCTTCACGCCCCGGATCTCCACCTCCTCCATCTCGCCGGGCGTGCCGGGCGCGGTGATCAGCGCATAGGCCTGCTGGACGGACATCGCGGGCCACGGCGCGGGCTTGGAGGCGGCCTGGGTCATACGGAAACTCCCTCGGTATCGGTGTCGCGCCCTGTTTGATCGAGCACGTTCGACGACCAGAGAGCACAGCCGGAAGCGGGATGCAAACGTCCGTTTGACGCTAGGAGAACATTGATAAGTTACAACCCTAGCCGGGCGACTTTTTCAGCTTCTCCAGCCATTGGGCCGCGTTCTTGTTGGCGGGATCCAGGGCCAGCGATCGTTCGTAGGCGACGATCGCCGAGGCCGTGTCGCCATTGGCCGCATAGGCCTCGCCCAGGCTGTCGAAGGCGTTGCCGCTGGCCGGATAAAGATCGGCGGTCAGCTTCAACACCGCCAGGGCCGAGCGCGGCTTGCCGAAGCCCATAAGGCGATACCCCCAGTCGTTCAGCTCGTGCTCGTCGGCGGCGAAGCCGGGGTTGGCCTTGAGGAAAGCGGCGACGGTCGCGGCTGGGTCCGCCCTCTCCTGCCCCGTCAGCGCTTCGCGCAACGCGGCGACGCCTGTCAGGGTCATGCCGGGGATGAAGCCCTGGGCGATCTCGTCGACCAGATCCTCGGGCGTCGAGCCGGCCAGGTTGGTCAGGATGACCACGCCGGCCTTGTCGTCGGGATAGAGGTACATGGCCGAACGGCTGCCGCCGGTCATGGCCACGGCGCGGTGCGTCGGCCGTTCCATGACCAGCCAGCCCAGGCCCCACTGGCCCTTCTTGCCGTCGTTGAAGGCGACCGGGGTCCACATGCTCGCGCGCGCAGCGGGCTTCAGCAGCTTGCCGTCCTGCAGGGCGATCAGCCACTTGGCCATGTCGCCAGCGGTGCTGTTCATGCCCGCCGCGGCGCGGTGCAGGGCTGAGAAGATCTCGGTCCGCACGATCGGCTGGTCAGGCGTGGCCTTCCGATAGCCGTAGGAGGTCACCTTGTTCGGGTCCTGGTCGCGGGTGTCCCCGAAGCCGCTGTGGGCCATGCCTGCCAGGCTGAACTGCTCGCCGGCCAGGGTCGCATCGCGCGGGCGCCCGCGCAGGCCGTTGATGGCCATCTGCACCAGGGCGTAGTTGGTCTGGTTGTACTCGAACCGCTGGCCGGGCTGGAAGCGGATCGGCTTGGCCAGGGTCGCCGTCCAGGCGGCGTCGCCGTCACCGTCGTCGTCCTTGAAATCCGGCAAGCCGGAAGTGTGGCTCAGCAGGCGGCGCACCTCGATGCCGCGCCAAGCTTCCGGCAAGTCGGCGACATAGCTTCCGATCGGCTTGGTCAGGTCCAGCCGCCCGGCCTCGACCTCCCGCATGGCGGCCACACCGGTGAAGGCCTTGGTGATCGAGTTGATCGGGAAGACAGTTCCCGGCGTCACCGGCGTCTGCTTGGCGAGGTCGGCGACGCCATAGGCGCGGGACATGACGATCTTGCCGTCCTTGACGACGGCGATCTGGAGGCCAGGGATGTGCTGCTCGGCCATGGCCCGGCGGACGATCGCATCGGCGCGTTCGACCGGATCCGGCGCGGCCTGGACGCTGCCACCAGCCAAGCCCAGTATAAGCAATCCCAGACTCAGAACTCTCATCGCCGCACTCCCTCGTCGAGGGCGGCAAGAGAACAGCCTGGCCTGTCCCGGCCCAGTTAATCCTTGGTCATGAACCGGAGCGTAGCGTTGTCCCTGTCCCTGCTGTTCCCCGATCGCCAGTTCGCCGCCTTCCTGTTCGACATGGACGGCACGGTCCTGACCTCAATCGTCGCCAGCGAGCGAGTCTGGGGCGCCTGGGCGCGGAAACACGGCCTGGATGTCGAGGCGGTGTGCAAATGCATCCACGGCCGCCGCGCGGTCGAGACGGTGCGCAGCTTCAACATCCCCGATGTCGACGAGGACGCCGAGGTCCAATGGCTGATGAATGCTGAGATCGCCGACACGGACGGCATCGACGCCATCGAAGGCGCGGCCACCTTCCTGAACGCCCTGCCCGCCGACCGCTGGGCGGTCGTCACCTCGGCCCCGCGCGAGTTGGCCAAGGTCCGCCTAGCAGCGGCCGGCCTGCCCATCCCCGCCGTGCTGGTCACGGCCGAGGACGTCGAGCGCGGCAAGCCCGCGCCGGACTGCTTCCTGCTGGCGGCCCAACGCCTGGGCCATCCGATCGAAGACTGCCTGGTGTTCGAAGACGCCCCGTTCGGCATCGCCGCGGGCGAAGCGGCCGGGGCCAAGGTGGTGGTGATCACCGCCACCCACAGCCATCCGCTGGAGACACCGCATCCGGGCGTCTCCAGCTATGGTCTTCTCAAAGCTACGCCCGAAGGCGTGCTGAGCTTCTAGCCCACCGACTCCAGCCGGCTCAGCGCCGCCTCGAGCTTGGCCTTGGCGGCTTCGGCTTCGGCGAGGCGTTCGCGGTTTTCCTCGATGACCTCTTCCTTGGCGCGGGCCAGGAAGTCCGGATTGCCGAGCTTCTTGCCGACTTTCTCGATCTCGCCGACGTGGCCGGCGATTTCCTTGGTCAGGCGAGCCTTCTCGGCGGCCAGGTCGATGAAGTCTGCGATGCCGAGCGCGCCGGTGGCCTCGCCCATGACGATCGGAACCGAGCCGGCCGGGGCCGCATCGGCTTCACGCGCGCTGTCCAGGCGAGCCAGGGTCAGCAGCAGGTCGCGGTGACGGGCGATACGGGCCTTAGTCTCCGCGCTCGCGCCGACGATGCTGAGCGCCGGCTTGGCCGACGGCGGCACGTTCATCTCGGCGCGGATCGAGCGGATCTCGCCGACCGTACCGACCAGCCAGCCGATCTCGGCCTCGGCCTCCGCGTCGATCCAGCTTTCCGGCAGCTCGGGCCACTGGGCCGAGATCAGCATGCTGTCGCGGGCCGGACCGAACTCGGCGGTCTTTTCCCACAGCTCCTCGGTGATGAACGGCATCACCGGGTGCAGGAGCTTGAGGATCACGTCCAGCGCCCAGGCGGCGGTAGCGCGGGTCTCGGCCTTGGCCGCCGCGTCATCGCCGTTCAGGATCGGCTTGGCCAGCTCCAGGTACCAGTCGCAGAACACGTTCCAGACGAAGCGGTACAGGGCGCCGGCGGCCTCGTCGAACGCCGGGCCTTCCAGGGCCTTGGTGACCTCGGCCACGGTCTTGACCGTCTCGCCGCGGATCCACTTGTTGATCGGCTGCTGCACGGTCGCGGGATCGAAGCCCTCGACGCGGACGCACTCGTTCATCTGGGCGAAGCGCGAGGCGTTCCACAGCTTGGTGCCGAAGTTGCGATAGCCCTCGATGCGCTGCTTGCTGAGCTTGATGTCGCGCGCCTGGCCAGACATCGCCGTCATGGTGAAGCGCACCGCGTCGCAGCCCAGTTCGTCGATCAGGATCAGCGGATCCATCACGTTGCCCTTGGACTTGCTCATCTTGGCGCCCTTCTCGTCACGGACGAGGGCGTTGATGAACACCTGCTTGAACGGGGCCTCACCCATGAAGTGGATGCCCATCATCATCATCCGGGCGACCCAGAAGAAGATGATGTCGAAGCCGGTGACCAGGGTGCTGGTCGGGTAGAAGCGCGCGACGTCCGGGGTCTTTTCCGGCCAGCCCAGGGTCGAAAATGGCCACAGGGCCGAGCTGAACCAGGTGTCGAGGACGTCTTCGTCGCGCTTCAGCTCGACGTCGGCGCCGAACTGAGCCTTGGCGGCGGCATAGGCCTCCTCCTCGGTCTCCTCGACGAAGATCGAACCGTCCGGGCCGAACCAGGCCGGGATGCGGTGGCCCCACCAGAGCTGGCGCGAGACGCACCACGGCTCGATGTTGCGCAGCCATTCGAAGTAGGTCTTTTCCCAGTGCTTGGGCTCGAAGACCGTCTCGCCGGTCTCGACGGCCTTCAGGGCCGGCTGGGCCAAGGTCTTGGCGTCGACGTACCACTGGTCGGTCAGGAAAGGCTCGATGACCACGCCCGAACGGTCGCCGTGCGGGACCATGTGCTTGGTCTTCTCGATTTCCTTCAGCCAGCCCTCTTCCTCGGCGCGGGCGACGATCTCCTTGCGCGCGACGAAGCGGTCCTTGCCGACATACTCGGCCGGGACGCTGTCGTTCAGCTTGGCTTCCGGCGTCAGGATGTTGATCGCTTCCAGCCCCGCGCGCTTGCCGACGCCGAAGTCGTTGAAGTCGTGGGCCGGGGTGATCTTCACCGCGCCCGAGCCCTTGGTCGGGTCGGCGTAGTCGTCGGCGACGATCGGGATACGGCGGCCGACGATCGGCAGGGTCACGAACTTGCCGACCAGGCCCTTGTAGCGCTCGTCGTCGGGGTGAACCGCGACGCCGGTGTCGCCCAGCATGGTCTCGGGTCGCGTCGTCGCGACAACAATGTAGTCGCGGGTCTCGAACTCGGTCGCCTCGCCGTCGTCATCGAAGGCGATCGGATGCTGGTAGGTGACGCCGTCGGCCAGCGGATAGGCGAAGTGCCAATAGGCGCCGTCGACTTCCTTCTGCTCGACCTCGAGGTCGGAGATGGCGGTCTGGAACTGCGGGTCCCAGTTGACCAGGCGCTTGTCGCGATAAAGCAGGTTCTGCTTGTAGAGCTGGACGAACACCTTGCGGACGGCGGCTGACAGGCCTTCATCAAGGGTGAAGCGCTCACGCGACCAGTCGCACGAGGCGCCCAGGCGGCGCAGCTGGTTGGTGATGGTCCCGCCGCTCTCGGCCTTCCATTCCCAGACCTTGTCGACGAAGGCTTCCCGGCCCATGTCGCGGCGGCCGATGTTGCCGGCGGCGGCCAGCTGACGCTCGACCACCATCTGGGTAGCGATGCCCGCGTGGTCAGTGCCCGGCAGCCACAGGGCGGCCTTGCCGCGCATGCGGTGGAAGCGGGTCAGCACGTCCTGCAGCGTGTTGTTCAGCGCGTGGCCGATGTGCAAGCTGCCCGTCACGTTCGGCGGCGGGATCACGATGACGAACGGCTCGGCGTTCGGATCCTCGCTGGGCTTGAAGGCCCCGGAGGCCTCCCAGGCGGCGTACAGGCGGGGTTCGACGGATTTGGGATCGAAGGTCTTTTCGAGCATGGCGGGGGATATGCCATCTGCGGCCCGGTCGGGAAACCGGCGGGCCTGGGTTTTCTGACGGTTGGAAACGAAAAAAGGCGGCCGCCGGAGCGACCGCCTCGATTTTCCAGGTGCTGGAAGAAGCTTAGACGCCGCGACCGCGGGCGATCCGTTGCACTTCTTCCTCGACTTTGGTCTCGACGATGCGCGGCAGGTTCTGGTCCAGCCACTCTTTCAGCAGCGGGCGCAGCAGCTCGCGTACGACGTCTTCCAGGGTGCGAGCGTCCTTGGGCATCAGCAGGGCCGAGCTCAGGCTGCCGAAGGCGCTAGCGGCCGCCGAGGATGCGGTGGCGCCGACCAGGGTCTCGGCCACTTCGTCACGATCGAAGACCGGCGACGGCGCGGCCGGCGGCGGCGTGTACACCGGCTCCGGCTCGGGCTCCGGCGAATAGACGTCGATGTCGCCGACGGTTTCCAGCGGCTCGGGCTCGGGCTCCGGCGCGATCGGGTCGGTCAGCTCGAGGATATCATCCTCGATGACCGGCTCGGGCTCGGGCTCGGGCGGCGGAGGCGGAGCCGCCTCGGCCGCAGGCTCCGCCGGCGCGTCATCCTCCGAGATGATGCGTCGGATGGAGGCGAGGATCTCCTCCATCGTCGGTTCTTGAGAGCTCTGATCGGACATGATGCGGGGCCGTCGTAAAGAGGTACGAATCCTTGCGCGCTCTAGGACACGCTTCGCCGCGATGGTGCAGACTTACGCGTGTTAAGCAAGCGTAAGTCCGCGCCTGGGCGGAATCGACGCGGGCGCGAAACCTACTTAGAGGCAGGCTGCGACTTGGTCGAGGGCGCACCGACTTTATCGATCGCCTGAACCACCGGTTCCCACGGCACCCAGCCGGCGCTGTGCGTCACGCGGTCGTACGAGGTCTTGGGATCGTAGGCGGTCGCGCCCGAGGCCAGCTTGGTCACGTCCAGTTGGCCCATGGCCTGCAGCAGCGAGGTGCTGGCGACGTATTCGTCGCGGCGAGCCGTCACCAGGGCCAGTTCGGCGTTCGACAGTTCCAGCTGGGCGTTCAGCACGTCCAGCGTGGTGCGCAGGCCGACCTGCTGTTCCTGGCGCACGCCTTCGAAGGCGATGCGGGTCGCCCGCACCTGCTCTTCGTTGGAGCCCAGGTTGGCGCGGGTGGCCAACAAGGTGCTCCAGGCGGCCGAGACCTGCTGGATGACCTGACGCTTGGCGCCATCAACCGCCACGCGGGCGGCGTTCTCGCGCTCGCGGGCGGCGCGGACGTTCGAGGCGTTCAGGCCGCCGGTGAACAGCGGCACGCGGGCGGTCAGCGAACCGGCGATCTGGCGGTCGTACTGGCCAAACTGCTTGCCGTTGCCGTTGGCCTCGGCGGCGTCATAGCCCAGGCTGGCGCCGGCAGAGACGGTCGGCAGATAGGCCGACTTGGCCAGGGCCACGCGGGCCGTAGCGGCCTGCTCGGCATAGCGGGCGGCCAGCACGGCTGGATTGCTGCCCTCGGCGGCGTCGAAAGCCTGCTCGACCGAAACCGGCAGCACGCTGGCCAGCGACGGCTCGGGCGCCAGGTCGGTCGGGTTCTGGCCGACGATCTGGGCGTAGGTGGCGCGGGCGATGGCCAGGTTGCCCTGGGCCGACGACTGGCTGGCCTTGGCGGCGGCCAGGCGGGCCTGCGACTGGGCGACGTCGGTGCGGGTGATTTCGCCGACCTCGAAGCGGGCGTTCGATTCGTCGAGCTGGCGCGTCAGCACCGCGACGTTCTCGTTGGCGATGCGCAGGGTTTCCTGGCCGCGGCGCACGTCGACATAGGCGGCGACCACACTGGCCAGCACGCTCTGTTCGACGCGGCGCAGGTCTTCGCGACCGGCCAGCACGTCGGCCTCGGCGGCCGAGAGGTTGGCGGTCGCCTGCCCGCCCGTAAAGAGCGGCTGCGACAGCTGGATCTGGGCGCTGCTGGTGCCGACCTTGTTGACGTCCGAACCGGTGACCAGCACGCCGCCGACCAGGGTGGTGGACGGGTGCGCCAGGTCGGTGCGCGAGTTGGTCAGGCCAGCCGTGGCGTTGACCGTCGGGCGAAAGCCCGTGCGGGCCCGGACGACGCTCTCGTCGGTCGCGCGCTGGACGGCGCGCTGCTGCTGCAGCGTCGGATTGGTCTGATACGCCAGGGCGGCGGCGTCGGCCAGGGACTCGGCGTGAGCCGCTGAAAACACCCCGGCCATCAGGCCGGCGCTGCAAGCGGCGGCCAGCAATCCGGCCCGTCGACGGTTCGACATCAAGATTCTATCCCCAATCACGCGAAGATCGCGCCCTGCACAATATGATCGCGTGTAAGTCGGACCGCCAGCCGTCGCCAGTTAAGCTTTTTTCACGCAGACGTTGCGGCAGGCGGCCGGGGTGGTCGGCGATCTAGAAGCTGAACCCGGTCTCCGTCTCGAAGCCCGCCAGGACCGGCGGCGAGGCGTCGAACGCCTGGCGATGGCCCACGCCGTCTTCCGCACGCAGATAGATGGCCGCGCGACCCACCGGGCCGGTGCGCTCGATCACGCCCAGGCGACCGCCGGCGGCCAGGGCGTCCTGCCAGGCCTTCGGGGCCACGGCCACGGCGCCTTCGCAGATGATCACATCGTACGAGCCGGCCGGGACGCTCTTCAGGTCGTCGCCGTCCAGGCGGGTGACCGCCAGGCCCATCTTTTCCAGCACGGCGGCCGCGTACGGCGCGGCGATGGCCAGGGCCTTCTCGCCTTCGCGCGGCTTCAGGACTTGCAGCAGCTTGCCCACTTCGCGCGGGCGCAGCAGCCAGCGACCCGGCGCATATTCGATGTCGGCGTCGGCATAGGCCAGATAGGCCTTCGACGCCGGCACGACGGCTTCGCGCGCCACCACCCGCAAGGCGTCCTGCAGCGGCAGGTCGGTGACGTCGGCGGTGCGAATTTGGCTCTCGACCATGTTCAGCCGCGCGGCGGCGAAGTCGGTGCTCATGGAATCCCTCGAAGGACTGGACTTTCGAGCAGGCTTATAGGTCCGCGTCCGGCCGAAACGCAATGCGATCCGAGGCCGCGCTCGCCCGCCTATCGCCCCCTGACGGCCTTAAAAGCGTCATCGACTTCCCCTGGCATGCTGAAAAAAGACCAAAGGACGGTCATCAGAAGTAGTGACGGTCGATGTCACGGAACATCGATTGATCAAGTTCGACCTATGGTAAATAAGCAGCCTTAGGCGGCAAAGCCGCCGACGGGGGAGGAAGCCGGAACTGTAGGCTTCGTGGGGAAATTGCCATGTTGAGTGCGCCAGTTGTGATCGCGGGAGCGATCTGCGCCCTGATCGTCATCTATTTCCTGCCCCGTCTCGATGGCGTGGCCCGCAAGTTCTATGGCCGTTACCGCCGCCGCCAGCGCAACCAGCGGCAGGAGCGCGAGCGCCAGGAACAACTGGAACGACGCACCCAAGGCCAATAAGGCCGTAAAAGGGCAATCGGCGGAACCAAACACGACCGACGGAACTGATTTCTCGCGGACCAGTGCCGCGTTTCAGTTCCTCCCGTCCCCAAGGTCCGTCCATGAAGATCGCTCAGGTCACTCCTCTCTACGAGGCCGTCCCGCCGCGCCTGTATGGCGGCACAGAACGCGTCGTCGCCCACCTGACGGACGCCCTGGTCGACCTTGGCCATGAGGTCACGCTGTTCGCCAGCGCCGAGGCCCAGACCAAGGCCAAGCTCATCGCCGTCCGCGACCAGGCCATCCGCCTCGATCCCGCGCCGCTGAAGTCCGACCTGGCCGCCCACCTGGCCCAGATCGCCGAGGTCCGCGCCCTGGCCGACCAGTTCGACGTCGTCCACTTCCACACCGACATGGTGCAGTTCCCGTTCTTCGCCGACCGGGCCGATCGCACGATCACCACCCTGCATGGTCGCCTGGACCTCAAGGACCTGCCGGCGGTCTACAAGCGCTACCCGCAGTTTCCGCTGGTCTCGATCAGCGACGACCAGCGCCGTCCCCTGCCCTTCGCCAACTGGGCCGGCACCGTGCATCACGGCATGAATGCCGAGCTCTATACCTTCTCGGAAAAGAGCGAGGGCTACCTGGCGTTCCTGGGCCGCATCTCGCCCGAGAAGCGCCCCGACCGCGCGATCATGCTGGCCAAGCGCCTGGGCAAGAAGCTCAAGATCGCCGCCAAGGTCGACGCCGCCGACCGCGCCTATTTCGAGGACAAGATCGAACCGATGATCAACGGCGACCCGCTGATCGAATTCATCGGCGAGATCGGCGACCACCAGAAGTCGGACTTCCTGGGCGGGGCGGACGCCCTGCTCTTCCCGATCGACTGGCCCGAGCCCTTTGGCCTCGTGATGATCGAGGCCATGGCCTGCGGCACGCCCGTCGTCGCCTATCGCTGCGGCTCCGTGCCGGAAGTCATCGACGACGGCGTGACCGGCTTCATCGTCGACAATGACGATCAGGCGGCCGAAGCCATCATTCGTGCGTCGGCTCTGGATCGGAACCTCGTACGTCGGCGTTTCGACACAAGGTTCTCGTCCGAGGCGATGGCCCGACGCTACGTCGCGCTTTACGAAAAGCTATGCGACGGCGCCGCCGTCTACCCATCCCTCGTCGACTTGGCCGCCAGTGCTTAGAAACAGCTTTTAGGAGGGGCCATGGAGAATCTGGCGCCGGCGTTGGACGCCCCCGTCGACTACGGTGTGACGGCGGAGGTCCGCGCGCCACAGAATCTCTATGCCCTGAAGGACAAGGACACGTTCATTGTCGCCGATGAGTTCGGCGATATCGCCGGCCAGGGCGACGGGCTGTTCCACAACGACACCCGCATCCTGTCGTTCTACCGGATGACCTTGGGCGGTCGTCCCATGTCGTTGCTGTCAGCGGCCGTGGCGCACGACAACGTGTTCTTCACCTGCAACGGCACCAACCAGGCCCTGCCCTATCCGGGTGAGCGCATGGGGCCGCCGGGCGTCCTGCACATCGAGCGCAAGCGCTTCCTGTGGGGCGAGCGATTGTTCGAGCGCGTCCGCTTCGTCAACTACAGCCGCGACACCGTGCTGCTGCCGATGGCGATCGAGTTCGACGCCGACTTCCGCGACATGTTCGAGGTGCGCGGCAGCCATCGCGCCAAACGCGGCGTCAAAGGCCCGCCGCATGTCGACGGCCGCCGCGTGGCCTACAGCTATATCGGCCTGGACGGCGTCGAGCGCGCCTCGTTCATCGCCTTCTCGGACGCGCCCTATCGCCTGAGCGCGCACAAGGCCGAGTTCATGTTCTCGCTGCATGCCGAGGGCGAGACCGAGCTTTATATCGAGATCGGCGTCGTCGACGGCCACACGCCCAGCCGCGAGCGCTTCCGCGACGCCGCCGCCCGCGCCCGCTGGGACATGCGCTCGCGCCGCCGGCACGGCGCGCGGCTGAACAGCTCGGGCCGCCTGTTCAACGAGTGGCTGGGCAAGTCCCGCTCGGACCTGGCCTTGCTGACCACCAAGATGGAGACCGGGCCCTACCCCTATGCCGGCATCCCGTGGTTCTCGACCGCCTTCGGGCGCGACGCGATCATCACCGCCTGGCAGATCCTGTGGTTCGAACCCTCCCTGGCCAAGGGCGTGTTGCGCTACCTGGCCGCCCACCAGGCCACGGAGCGCTCGGCGTTCCGCGACAGCGCGCCCGGCAAGATCATGCACGAGACCCGCAAGGGCGAGATGCCGGCCATGGGCGAGGTGCCGTTCGGCCGCTATTACGGCGGGGTCGACACCACGCCGCTGTTCGTGGCCTTGGCCGGCGCCTACCAGCAGCGCACCGGCGACGACAAGCTGATCGACGAGCTGTGGCCAGCCCTGACCGCCGCGATGCACTGGATCGAGCACGACGGCGACAGCGACGGCGATGGCCTGATCGACTACGCCCGCGGCCAGGACAGCGGCCTGTCCAACCAGGGCTGGAAGGACAGCGAAGACAGCGTCTTCCACACCGACGGCCGCTATCCGTCCGGCCCCATCGCCCTCGTGGAGGTGCAGGGCTACGCTTTCGCCGCCTATCGCGGCATGGCTCGCCTGGCCGAGCGTCGCGGCGAGATCGGCCAGGCGACCATCTGGAAACAGAAGGCCGCCACGCTGCGCGAGAAGGTCGAGCAGCTCTTCTGGATGGAGGAGCGCGGCTTCTACGGCATCGCCGTCGACGGCCAGGGCCAGCTGTGTCGGCCGTTGTCGTCCAATCCCGGCCACCTGCTGTTCTGCGGCCTGCCCACGCCCGAACGGGCCCGCAAGGTCACCGACCAGTTGCTGTCGGCCCCGTTCAACTCCGGCTGGGGGCTACGGACGCTGGCGACGGGCGAAGCCCGCTTCAACCCGATCAGCTATCACAACGGCTCGGTCTGGCCCCACGACTCGGCGCTGTGCGTCATGGGCCTGTCGCGCTACGGCGAGCGTGACGGGGTGGTGAAGCTGACGGCCGACATGTTCGAAACCGCCAGCCGCATGGGCATGCGCCTGCCCGAGCTGTTCTGCGGCTTCCCGCGCTCGCCCGGCGAGCCGCCCGTGGCCTATCCGGTCGCCTGCCTGCCCCAGGCCTGGGCCGCCGGCTCGGTGTTCATGCTGCTGCAGGCGTGCTTGGGGATCAGCGTCGACGCCAATCGCGGCGAGATCGAGCTGGTCGACCCGCGCCTGCCCATCGGCATCGATCGCCTGCGCGTCGATCGCTTCCGGGTCGGCGACGAGACGGTCGACCTGACCTTCGAGCGCCAAGGCGACAAGATCTCGGTCCACGCCGATGGCGGCGTGCCGCTGACGATCCGATCGAGACCGTCCTGGGACTAATTTTTTGGGGAATCCCCGCCTGGGGAAGAGTGGCTCCGCGGGTAGGATTCGAACCTACGACCAGCCGGTTAACAGCCGGCTGCTCTACCACTGAGCTACCGCGGAACAGGTCGCTCTTTCAGAAGAGGCCGGGTGATAGCCGCCGACTCGAGTCGATGCAAGCGGCGATCATCGGCCTTGGACGAAACGCCGCGATGCACGAGGATGCGCGCCCGCGAGGGCGTTCAAACTCATAAAAAGTCTGGGAAATTCCTCGAGAAGAAGAGTGGCTCCGCGGGTAGGATTCGAACCTACGACCAGCCGGTTAACAGCCGGCTGCTCTACCACTGAGCTACCG
>NZ_JBXAQO010000001.1:0-377616 GCF_058807295.1 Caulobacter sp. GW821-FHT12D05 | reverse complement strand
CGGAACAGGTCGCTCTCTGAAGAGGCCGCGTGATAGCCGCCTGGGTCGGCCGATGCAAGCGCCGAATTCAAAAAAACAGCCCGGCATTGCGGCCGGGCTGTGGAAGTCAGTGATGGTGGGTGCCTTCAAAGAAGACACGCTGAAAGTCGGCGATTTATGGTTAACGAGACCTTAATTCTTAACGCCATGGCCATTTGGTCGCAGGGGACGCGCCCTCGCCTTACGGGCGCTTGGGGATCTCGAGACCGCGCTGCACGGCCGGACGGGCCAGGCCCGCTTCCAGCCAGCGCGGCACGTGCTTCAGCGACGCCCAGTCGACCAACTCGCCGGCCTCGTAGAAGCCGTTGATGTTGCGGACCCAGCCCAGGGTGGCGATGTCGGCGATGGTGTAGTCGTCGCCCATGATCCACTGGCGGGTCGCCAGGCGATCCTCCAGCACGCCCAGCAGGCGCTTGGACTCGGCGACGTAGCGGTCGCGCGGACGCTTGTCCTCGTAGTCCTTGCCCGCGAACTTATGGAAGAAGCCAACCTGGCCGAACATCGGGCCGATGGCGGCCATCTGGAAGAACACCCACTGCAGGGTCTCGTAGCGGGCGGCCGGATCGGCGGGCAGGAACTTGCCGGTCTTCTCGGCCAGATAGACCAGGATCGCGCCGCTCTCGAACAGGCCCAGCGGCTTGCCGCCCGGGCCGTCGGGATCGATGATCGCCGGGATCTTGCCGTTCGGGTTCAGCGACAGGAACTCCGGCCCCCAGGTCTCATTGGCGCCGATGTTGATGGTGTGCGGCTCGTAGGCCAAGCCGGTCTCTTCCAGCATGATCGAGACCTTCACCCCGTTGGGCGTCGGCAGCGAATAGAGCTGGATCTGGTCGGGATGCTGGGCCGGCCAGCGCTGGGTGATCGGGAAGGCGGACAGATCCGACATGCGGGAGAACCTCTTTTGACGCTCGCAACGGCGCCGGTTGCATTTGGAGAGCCGAACTCCGTTTTTCCAGAGCCGACCCAAAACGAGGACGGGACAATTCGCGGCATTTGATCCGTCCGCGAACATCGCTATCCCGAGAGCCTGACATAAGGCTCGGGGGGGCCAGGCTTCATCATGACAACCGCCGACGACCATTGGCCCGCGACGCTGGAACGGGTGACCGGCGTGCTGGACTTCGAAGCGATGCCCCTCGCCGGCGGAAAATCAGAGGTTAGAGCCAAGATCCGCGGCGACATCAGCCACCTGCCGGCTCTGGTGGGCCTGGCCGCTCAGGCCGCGGTCCAGCTGGATAAACGTGTGGCGGCCGCCGACACCGAAGCGCCCGTCGACCGCAAGGCCGTGCTGGCCCGCAAGGATCTCGTCCGCTCCATCGCCGACGGCGTCAGCGCCATGTTCGTCACGGGTTATGCCGCGGCCTACCGGCTGGAGCTGGCCCGCATCCTGTGGGCCGGCATCGCCGACGCCCCGCGCCGGCGACTGGAAGAGCTGGCCCGCCCGCGCCCGTAGAAAACTACCAGGCGCCGGTGTTGGGCATCGAGACCCACGGCTCGGCCGGCGGTAGGTGGCCTTCCTGCAGCAGTTCGATCGAGATGCCGTCGGGCGAGCGGACAAAGGCCATGTGGCCGTCGCGCGGCGGGCGGTTGATCGTCACGCCCATGTCCATCAGGCGCTGGCAGGCGGCGTAGATGTCGTCGACGCGATAGGCCAGGTGGCCGAAATTGCGCGCGCCGCCGTAGTCCTCGTCATCCCAGTTGTAGGTCAGCTCAACCATAGGACCGTCGCGGTCCTCGGCCAGTTCGACGTCGCCGGGCGCGGCCAGGAAGACCAGGGTGAAACGCCCTTTCTCGCTCTCCTTGCGGCGCATTTCGCGGAGGCCCAGGCCCTCGCAGAAGAACCGCAGCGAGGCGTCCAGATCACGGACGCGGACCATGCTGTGCTGATAGCGCAAGACGAAACTCCCTCTAGCTGTCGAGCCGGATATAGACCCCGGCCCGAAGGCGCGAAATCCACTAAACGGCCGGTTCGCGCTCGCGGGTCTGGCGACGCCACAGGGCCGCATACTCGCCGCCGGCGTCCAGCAGGGCCTCGTGGCGGCCGCGCTCGACCACCTTGCCCCGGCGCAGCACCACGATCTCGTCCGCGTCGGCGATGGTCGACAGACGGTGGGCCACGACCAGGGTCGTGCGCCCCGCCCTGGCCTTGCGCAGGGTCGCCTGGATCGCCGCCTCGGTGCGGCTGTCGAGGGCGCTGGTGGCCTCGTCCAGGATCAGCACGCGGGGCTCGGCCAGCAGGGCGCGGGCGATGCCGACCCGCTGGCGCTCGCCGCCGGAGAGCTTCAGGCCCCGCTCGCCGACCTTGGTGCCCATGCCGTCGGGCAGGTTGCGGATGAACTCGCCCAGCTCCGCCGCCTCGGCCGCCGCCCAGACCTCGGCCTCGGAGGCGTCGGGACGGGCGAAGGCGATGTTGGCGGCCAGGGTGTCGTTGAACAAAGCCACGTCCTGCGGGACCAGAGCCACCGCCTGGCGCAGCGAGGCCTGGCGCAGGTCACGCAGGTCGTGGCCGTCCAGGGTCATGCGCCCGGCCTGCGGGTCGATCATCCGAAGGGCCAGGCGCACCAGGGTCGTCTTGCCCGCGCCCGAGGGGCCGACGATGGCCACGGTCGTTCCCGGCGCGATGGTCAAGGAGACATCCGACAACCCCTCCGAGCGCGCGCCATGGCGGAACGAGACCTGCTCGAACGCCACTGCCCCGCCGCGCTGGTCGGCGCAGGGCGGCAGGTCGCGGGCGTCCGGCGCATCGGCGACATCGGCGGTCTGGCGGCGCAGCTCCAGCATCGACTCCATGTCGATCAGCGACTGGCGGATCTCGCGATAGGCAAAGCCCAGGATGTTCAGCGGGGCGTACAGGTTGATCAGGATCAGCACGGCGGCCGTGACATCGCCCGGCCCGATCTTGCCGGCGGCGGCCTCCGCGCCCGCCAGCACGGCCATGGCGCCGAGCCCCAGGCTCATCACCGCCGACTGGATCAGGTTCAGCATGTTCAGCGAGTTGGTGGCCTTGATCTGGGCCTCGCCATAGGCGTCCAGCGCGCGCTCGTAGCCGCCAACCGCCCGGCCCTCGCCGCCGAATGACTTGACGGTCTCGTAGTTCAGCAGAGCATCGACCGCCCTGCCCGCGGCTTCGGCGTCGGCCTCGTTCAGCGCCCGGCGGTGGCCGATCCGCCAGTCGGAGATCGCGAAGGTCAGGTAACCGTAGACGCCCACCGTGGCCAGGGCCACGGCCGCGAACCGCCAGTCATAGGCCTTGGCCAGCACGATGGCGGCCAGGACCAGCTCGACCCCGGTGGGGGCCAGGTTGAAAACGAGGCTGCGCAGCAGGAAGTCCATCGACCGCGCGCCGCGATCGATCGTCCGCGACAGGGTCCCGGTGCGCTTGGATTGGTGGAAGTCGATCGACAGCGACAGCGCGTGCGAGAAAGTCTCGACCGCCGCCCGGTTCTGGGCCGCCTGGGCCACCGGCGTGAAGATGGTGTCGCGCGCCTGGGGCGCGGCAGCGGAGACGAAGCGGATCAGCGCCCAGCCGATCGCCAGGCCCGCAAAGGCCCAGGTGACGGCGACAGCCGTGCTCTGCCCCGCCGAGAGCTGGTTGACCGCCTTGCCCAGCATCAGCGGCGCCACGACGCCTAGGACCTTGCCTAGAAGGGTAAGAACGAGGGCCACGGTCACCCGCCAGCGCAGGCCCGGGGCCTTGGAGCGCAAAACGAGTTGGAAGAGATCGCCCATCGCCCGCCAGAAGCGGACCGGCTGGTCGGGACTGGCGATCGCGCCTGGCGTGGCCCCGCGGGCCTGCGGACCACCCATGCCCCTCATCGGGACTCGCCGATCAGGTAGGTGGACTGGACCCCGCCGCCGGGCGTCATCCAGTCGACCCGCCAGCCGTTGGCGGCGCGGTCAGCGCGGACGGGACCGTAGGTCAGCGGCGCGGCCGGCGAGGTGGCGATCGAAGCGGCCGTCTCGCCGCCCTCGCCCGCCACCTGGATGTCGTGAACGCCCGGAGACAGCAGCCCCCTCAGCGAGATGAAGAACCGCCCGTTGTCGTCCGCCTGGGCGCCGCCCTGGGTGATGCGGTCGACCCGGACGTTGAGGCCCGCTCCCGGCGTGGCCACGCCGGAGACGACCGCGCCGCCGCCCCGGTCGACATCCACGGTCAGGATGCGCGGTGACGCCGAAGCGGCGGCCAGGCGGATCGCGCCCGTCCCGGCCCGCAGCAGAGCGACCTCGCCACCGTCGGCGACCATCACATAACCCTCGGCCTGCACCGTACGGCCCTCGTGGGTGGTCGACAGGCCAAACAGGCGCACGCCGGGCGCGTTGGGCACTGTGGCGGTCCATTGGCCGACGGCGTCGACCCGGCCCATCACCACCTCGCCGGTCGGCGAGCCCAGGCGCAGGTCCGAGTCCGGCGCGCCCCTGCCCGAGAGCGAGATCCCGTTGGCGGCCTTGCGCACGGCCTCCACCACGGGCGGCGCCACATAGCCGGCTTCGGCGCTGTCGGGCTTGTCGGCCTTGGCCGGCGCGATCGGCGCGCCGGGTCCGCAGGCGGCCAGCAGGCCGGCGACGAAGCCCACGGCGAGGATCTGCGGCTTGAAAGCCTGAGAGCGAATCCTGATCATATGGTCTCAAATAGGAATGGATCGAAGGCGCGCGAGCCCGCGCGCCTTCGTCTTTTGTGGAGTGGACGACGATGCCCGACGAGTCCAGGCGCCTGGCGTCCGTCTGTGTGTATTGCGGGTCGTCCAATGACGCCGATCCCAGCTACATCTCCGACGCCTTTTCGATCGGCCAGAGCTTCGCGCGAGCGGGCTTGAAGCTAATCTACGGCGGCGGCGGCGTGGGCCTGATGGGCGCCACGGCGCGCGGCGCGCACGAGGCCGGCGGCAAGGTGCAGGGCATCATCCCGACCTTCCTGCGCGGCCGCGAACAGCCGTTCGACGATGTCGAGACCGTCATCGTCGACAACATGCACGAGCGGAAGATGATGATGTTCGAGCGCTCGGACGCCTTCGTCGTGCTGCCCGGCGGGATCGGCACCCTGGAAGAAATCGTCGAATTGCTATCTTGGCGCCGTTTAGATCTTCACCAGAAGCCGATTGTGTTCCATAACCCCGGCGGCTTCTGGGAGCCCTTCTTCGCGCTGATTCATCACACGATCGCGCAAGGCCTGACCCCGCCCACCCTGGCCGACGCCTGGCGCGCGGTCGAAAAGGCGGAAGACGTTACCCCCGCCCTGCTGGCCTGGGACGAAGAAATCTACCAATCAGGCGCTCCGGCCGCGCTTCGGCGATTGACTTAGTTTTCAAAAGAGACGCACTATCCGGATGAGCTCCACAGCATGCAAGGCTGCGGACTCATGCGCCGGATCTCCCATCCGGCGCGGGGATAGGAGACTAAGGAAAATGCGTAACATCGCTTACGCGGGCCTGATGGCCTGCGCCCTGATGGCTGGCTCGTTGGCCAGCCCCGCCCTCGCCGCCGACAGCGAAGGCGCCTGGCTGAAGCTGAAGACCCCGATCTCGACGGATCACTTCATCCAGGACGGTTCGGTCTGGCGCTGCAAGGCCGACATGTGCACCGCGACCAAGGTCCGGGCCCTGCCCGTGGCCCGCGCCTGCCGCAAGCTGGCCGGCCAACTCGGCGAACTGGCCGCGTTCAACTACCGCGGCGAGCCGCTGGACGACGCGGCGGTGGCCGAGTGCAACACGGCCGCCAAGCCGAAGAGCTGAAGCCTTCAGGGGTGAAAGCAAAAGGCCTCCGCCGACGAAACCGGCGGAGGCCTCTTTTTTTAGGGTGTGGGACCCTTTACGCGCTTACTTGCGTCCAGACTTCGCGGACGACGACTTGGCCGGTTTCGAACTCGGCCGGCCTCCCACCAACATCCCGCCCAGCAGGGCGAACGAGAACATGGCGTGGTTCATCTTCGATACGTTCATGGCGGCGTCTCCCAGACATAGCCGTTAGGACCAGGAGACGCGCGCGGCTTACAGGGGCTCTCACCCTCCTAGTCGTCAGCGCGTCAGAGCCTAGGATGCGCCCATTGCCGCGCTCCGCAAGCAAAAATAATCCGTATAAGGATCATATCAGCCTGCGGACGATCCGGTCGCAGCCTACTGATTTGGCTCAATTTTTTATTCTGTATACGGTGCATTTTCGCGCTATCCGAAGCGCAGCAAGGCTTTGCGAGGCCTAGGCCCGCCGCCGCAACCCTCAGGCGCGTTTCTTGCTATGACTCCCGCCGACCGCGCAGAAAAAAGCCGCCCGCGTCGGCATGACGCAGGCGGCTCGTCTGGTTTGGACCAGTTGGTCCGTAGGCTGCTCTATACTTGAGGCGCGATGGCCGCCGAAACCGGCGACCACTTTCGGCTATCGCGCCTACGCCGCAGCGTCGAACGACAGCGATTCGTAGCGCTTCAGGTGGTGATCGACCGAGCCGAAGAGGCCCTCGATCAGGCTGGCGCGCTTGAAATAGTGGCCGATCGACAGCTCGTCGGTCATGCCCATGCCGCCGTGGATCTGGATGGCGTTCTGGCCCACGAACTTGCAGGCGCGGCCGATGCGGACCTTCATGGCCGAGACGGCCTTGGCGCGCTCGGCGGCGCTTTCCTCGACCTTGATGGTGGCCATGTAGGTCATCGACACCGACTGCTCGACCTCGATGAACATGTCGACCATCCGGTGCTGCAGCACCTGGAAGTTGGCGATGGCCGTACCGAACTGCTTGCGCTGCTTGGCGTAGTCCAGCGTGCCCTCGTGCAGCTTGCGCAGCACACCCACGGCCTCGGCGCCGACGGCGGCGGTGGCCTCGTCGATGACGTGGTTGACCAGGGCCAGGCCGTCTTCCGAGATCAGGGCGTCGGCCGGGACCGAGACGTTCTCGAAATAGACTTCCGAGGCGCGGCCGCCATCGACGGTCGGGTAGTCGCGGGTCACGACGCCCGGCAGGCTCTTGTCGATCAGGAACACCCCCACGCCGCCGGCGTCGCGCTGGGCGCCGCCCGTGCGGGCCGTGACGATCAGGTGGCTGGCGAACGGCGCGCCGACCACCACGGCCTTGTGGCCGTTCAGGACCCAGCCCGAGCCGTCTTTCTTGGCCGTCGTCTTCAGGTCCTGCCAGGTGTAGCGGGCCTGCGGCTCGGCATAGGCGAAGGCCACCGTGGTCGTGCCACCGACAATGCCCTCGATGACCGAGGCCGCGCCGGCATAACCCGAGTGCTTCATGAAGCCGCCGCCGATGACGACGGTGCCCAGGTAGGGCTCGATGACCAGCGCCTTACCGAACTCCTCCATGATGATCATGTTGTCGATCGGGCCGCCGCCCAGGCCGCCCAGCTCCTCGCTGAACGACGCGCCCAGGATGCCCAGCTCTTCGGCGAAGGCCTTCCAGTAGTCGGCGCGCCAGCCGGCGTCCGAGCTGACGATCTTGCGGCGGGTCTCGAAGTCGTACTTGTCCTGCAGGAAGCTCGCGACCGTGTCGCGGACCATCGACTGCTCTTCGGTGAAGTTGAAATCCATCCCTGGGTTTCCGTTCTTTTTGATTGTCATCCCGGCCGCAGCGGAGCGGAGAGCCGGGACCGTCAAAGTCACTGAATTGGGTGGTCCCGGATCACGCCTCCGGCGTGTCCGGGATGACAGCCAAGCGCGCTAGAGTCCCAGCACCATCTTGGCGATGATGTTGCGCTGGATCTCGTTGGAGCCGCCGTAGATCGACGTCTTGCGGACGTTGAAATAGGTCGGCGCGGCGCGGTGGGCGAAGTCGGGGCCGATCGGATGGGCGTTGTCGCCATCCTTCGGGAAGCCGCGGAAGTACGGCGCGCCGTAGTGGCCGGCGGCCTCCAGCACCAGCTCGGTGATCCGCTGCTGGATCTCGGTGCCCTTGATCTTCAGGACGCTGGATTCCGGACCGGGACCGCGACCGGCGGCCTCGCCGGCCAGGGTGCGCAGCTCGGTATATTCCAGCGCCGTCAGGTCGATCTCCAGTTCGGCGACCTTGCGCTTGAACATCGGATCCTTGATCAGCGCATCGCCGTCGTCCGACAGCTCGACCGAGGCGATCTGGCGGATGCGCTCGATGCCGCGCTTGCTGCGCGCCACGCCGGCGATGCCGCTACGCTCGTGGGCCAGCAGGAACTTGGCGCAGGTCCAGCCCTTGTTCTCGTCGAAGATGCGGTTCTCGACCGGCACCTTGACGTTCTCGAGCCAGACCTCGTTGACCTCGTGCTCGCCACCCAGGGTGATGATCGGACGGACCGTGACGCCCGGCGACTTCATGTCGATCAGCAGGAACGAGATGCCTTCCTGGATCTTGGCGGCCGGGTCGGTGCGGACCAGGCAGAAGATCCAGTCGCCGTGCTGGGCCAGGGTGGTCCAGGTCTTCTGACCGTTGACCAGGTAGTATTCCTTGCCATCGTCACCGGTAAAGCGCTCGGCCTTGGTCTTCAGGCTGGCCAGGTCGGAACCCGCGCCCGGCTCGCTATAGCCCTGGCTCCACCAGATGTCGCCCGACAGGGTCGGCGGCAGGAAGCGTTCCTTCTGCTCGGGCGTGCCGAAGGTGTAGATCACCGGGCCGACCATGTTGATGCCGAACGGCAGGATCGGCACGCAGTCGGCGCGGGCGGTCTCTTCCGACCAGATGTAGCGCTGCACCGAGGTCCAGCCCGGACCGCCGAACTTCTCGGGCCAGGCCGGGGCGACCCAGCCTTTCTTGGCGAGGGTGCGGTGCCAGGAGAGGAAGTCCTCCTTGGCCATCTCCTCGCCCTCTTCCTGCTTCTCCCGCAGGCCCGCCGGATAGTTCTCGGCGATGAAGGCGCGAACCTCGTCGCGGAAGGCGAGGTCCTCGGGCGAGAAGTCCAGATTCATGGCGGGCTCCCGTTCAATCGGCCCCTCTGCGGGAGGCCGTTATTGCGTTTCGGGCGCCACGATAGATGTCGAACGAACGTTTGGAAAGATGACGTTAGCGTCAACGGAAGTGAATGTTATCCGCGTTCACTTAACGACATCCCAGAAGGCCTCAGCGAACCTCGCAAGCCAGCTTGACGAGGGCCAGGGCCGAGACGCCGCCAACCCCTTCCTCGTCGAGGGTATCGAGCGCCAGAAGCGGCCGCTTGTCGAGGATTTCGAGCAGGCGGGCATGGCCCTTGGCGGGGCTGACATGGGCGGCCAGGCAGTGGTCGATCGCGGCGGGCTCGACGGCGCGAACAATGGCGGCGGCGGCGCAGGCGGCGTAGCCGTCCAGCAGCACCGGGATCTTCTGGGTGCGGGCCGCCAGGATGGCGCCGACGACGGCGGCGGTCTCGCGGCCGCCCAGCTGACGCAGGATTTCGAGCGGGTCGTCACCCATGCCTTCACCCTGGGCGCGAGCCACGGCGGCGGCCACAGGCTCGGGGTCGTCGGACCAGTCCGCAGCCTCGCCACCGAACAGCGCCAGGCACACGGCGGCGGCCGTGCGGGCGGCCTCAGCGACGATGACGCCGGGGATCAGCAGGTCGGGCTGCTTGGCCAGGGCCTCCATGCCGAAGGCCATGGTGGCGGCAGCTTCCTTCTCGCTCATCGAGGCCTGGCCGATGAAGTCCGGCGACGGGCGGTCGATGGCCAGGTCGAAGGCCTCCAGGCCCGCGCCCTGCACGCCGGCGATGCGCGAGACGGTCGCGCCACCCGAGGCGATGGCCTCCAGGCGATCACGGGCATAGCCGCGCGGACCCACGCCCTGACGCGCCCCGGCATAAAGGGCAACGACCGGACGGTTCACGGCCGGCGGGCTCTTGCCGCTCCAGGCGGTCAGCCACGCCGAGATCTCGGCCAGACGGCCACCCTGCTCCAGCACCGGAGATGGGCCCGGCGCGGGCGGCGAAACGGCGAGCTGGCGGATGTCGGCGAACGGGGAAGCGGTCATGAGCGCGGACTTAAACCCGTCCGCGCCCAAAGCAACCCCGCAAGGACGAGAAAGGCTTAGGACGAAGCGCCCGACGTCGCGACCGAGGTGCCCAGATAGGCCTGGCAGGAGCCGCCCAACTCGGCCGTCAGCTTGGCCTTCACAGCTTCGTTGCGGGTCTTGCCAGCGCGGCGGGCGTCGTCACGCGTGCTGTCGCCGCGATCGCGCATCGAGATGTCGCGGCCGCGGCCCTGGCCCTTGATCTGGGCGGTCAGGGCGGCGGGATCCGTCGCCCCCAGCTCGGCCGACAGAGCCAGGCCCAGGCAGCGATTGGCCTTCAGATATTCGGCGTCGCTCCAGCGATCGGAAGCGAAGGCCGGGGCGGCGGCCGCCGACAGGGCGGCGCCGGTCAGGACGATGGCGATGAGCTTGCGCATGGATAGGTATCCTTCTTTCTGGTGATCCGGGCGCGAGGAGGCTTTCGCCGCCGACGCTTGCGCTCGGGCGTTTGGACGCTCAAAACTCTTTTGATGACTGCCCCCGCCGCTCCGCCCCGCCCGATCGTCACGCCCTGCGTGAAGGTCTGCGCGGTCGATGGAACGACGGGCTACTGCCTGGGCTGTCGCCGGACCCTGCCGGAGATCGCCGGCTGGGCCAGGCTGACCGACGAGGAGCGCGCGGCGATCATGGCCGCCCTCCCCGACCGCCCCGATCCGATGGCCGCGTTGATGGCGGCCACCGGGGGCTAAGCCCGCTTACTTCGCGCCGCCCATATAGGCCGCGCAGGCGCCGTCACGTTCGGCCAGGAGCTTGGTCTTCTTTTCGCCGTCGGCGCCGTCGGCTTCCTTGGCGGCGGCCTGGATCTTCTTTTGCGCCGAGACCCGGATCGCCAGTTCGCGCGAACCGCCTTCGGTGCGCAGGAAGGTGTCCAGGGCGGCGGTGTCCAGCTTGCCCAGGTTTTCGGAAGCCGCCAGGCCACGGCAGCGCGCAGCTTCCAGGAACTGCAGGTTCGTGACCGGGCCAGCGTGCGCGACGCCGGCGAACGATGCGATGGCGGCAGTCGCAATGATCAGCGATTTCATGGCGTTTTCCCTCGATAAGCCACTCTATTGTCTGAGGGAGAGATAACGCCGGGCCAAAGCTTTCCGAAGTTAATTCGAGGACATGAAAAGCATTACGACCACGTAATGTTTAATATTAAATCGATGTAATATGAACACCGTTCAGTACACATCTATACTTGTTATGATATTGGTAACCATGGTGTGAAAATCGCCTTGCCGATTCACGCCTTGAAAACGCCTCCCTGCTAATGATTTAGGTAACGGCCGCAGAAGCGGTCTCAAAGCCGGTATGGCGAGGGTGTCTTTTATGTTGAGGTTCGCGGCGATCGCTTTCGTGGGCGCCTTGTCGGCGGTAGGCGCGGCCAAGGCCGTCGTCTCGCTCGACGACCTGCGTCACCCGGAGCTGCGCGCCCCGACCGCCGCCTCGGCCACCCTGGGCGGCGCCGAAGGCGGCGCGGCCCAGATCACCAAGGATCGTGACGGCCACTTCTGGGCCCAGGGCGCCGTCGACGGCAAGGCCGTGCGCTTCCTGGTCGACACTGGCGCCACCGCCGTCTCGCTCAGCATGGCCGACGCCCAGCGCCTGGGTATCGACACCAGCAAGCTGACCTACGACTACAACGTCATCACCGCCGACGGCCGCACCCGCGCCGCCTCGGTGCATCTGGCCAGCGTGGCGATCGCCGGCGCCAAGGTCCGCGACGTCGACGCCCTGGTCATCGAGAAGGGTCTCGAGAACTCGCTGCTGGGCATGAGCTATCTGGGCCGCCTGTCGCGGTTCGAGGCCACCCCGAACTCGCTGATCCTGCACCCGTAGACTTAAAGACTAGGCGGCCGGAACTTCCGCTCGCTCTTCGCGCGCCGCCAAGGCCGCGCGCACGGCCTCCAGCGCCCGATCCACGACTTCCAGCCCCGCCCCCGCCTTGACGCCCTCGACCGTCAGGATGCGCCGCCACGCCCGCGCGCCTGGCAGGCCATGGAACAGGCCCAGCATGTGCCGGCTCATCGCCGCCAGGTGCACGCCCGCCGCCAGCTCGCGCGCCAGATAGGGCTTGTAACGCTCGACGGCCTCGAAGCTGTCGACATCGGCGACGTCCAGGCCGAACACCCGCCGGTCGACCTCCCCCAGCAGCCCTGCCTCGTGATAGGCCGCGCGGCCCAGCATCACGCTGTCGACGCCGTTGGCCAGATGCTCCAGCGTCGCGTCGATGCTCGGCACGCCGCCATTGATGCCGATGAACAGGTGCGGCCGCTCGCGCTTGAGCCGATAGACCAGCGCGTAGTCCAGCGGCGGGATGTCCCGGTTCTCCTTCGGCGACAGCCCCTGCAGCCAGGCCTTGCGGGCATGGACCACGAAGCCCGTGATCCCCGCCGCCGCGCTAGCGTCGACCAGGGCGAACAGCGCCTCCTCCGGATCCTGGTCATCGACGCCGATCCGGCACTTCACCGTCGCCGGGATCTTCACCGCGTCCTTGATGGCGGCCATGCACTCGGCCACCAGGTCGGGCTCGCGCATCAGGCAGGCGCCGAAGCGGCCGCTCTGCACCCGATCCGAAGGACAGCCGACATTGAGGTTCACCTCGTCATAGCCGTAGTCCTCGGCGATCCGCGCAGCCTGCGCCAGCTCGGCGGGATCCGATCCGCCCAGCTGCAACGCCACGGGATGCTGGCCGGGATCATAACCCAGCAGCTTCTCACGATCTCCGTGCACCACCGCGCCGCTGGTCACCATCTCGGTATAGAGCAGCGCCTGGCTGGACAGCACCCGATGCAGCGACCGGCAGTGCCGGTCGGTCCAATCCATCATGGGCGCAACAGAAAATCTATGTGGTTGAAATTTCTGCATTTTTATAGCATTATCAACAGGTTCAATCATCTGACTACGTATCAATTTTTGGACCGAGTTTCACGTTCATTCACGCAAATTGATCGCTGACTGCACGTATAGAGCACACGAAATTAGCCACCATCGTAAAACAGAAATCTGGACGCTGGCGCGTCCAAGTCCGTCGCAAGGGTCGCTATCTGGGCGAGACCTTCACCCTGCGCAAGGACGCGGAGGCCTAGGCACGCCGCGTGGAGCGAGAGCTGAACCTCGGTCTCAAGCCCGTATCCCGCAAAATTGAAGGCATCCAGACCTTCGGCGAACTTGTCGATCTGCATGTCAGCGACATGAAGAGCGTGGGCAAGGCCCCCGGTCGTTCGAAGGCCTTCAGCATGGACTCCCTGAAGAGGCAGCTCGGCAAAATTCGGCTCGCGGATCTGGATCGCCAAACGCTCATCGATTTTGGCAAGGCGCGCGCGAAGAGCGGCGCGGGGGCCCAAGACGCTCGGCATCGACCTCGGCTACATCCGAACTCTGCTGGCCCAGGGCACCGCAGTGCACGGCCTTCCCTATTCTCCGGAGCCGGTCGACCTCGCGCGAAACGCGCTGCGCATGCTGGGCCTCGTCGGCAAGGGCCAGGAACGTGATCGACGCCCAACAAGGGAAGAGATCGAAAGGCTGATCGAGTATTTTCGCGGACTGAACGGCTTGACGATCCCGATGGGGCGCATCGTCAAGTTCGCCATCGCCACCGCGATGCGGCAGGAAGAGATCTCCCGCGTCACATGGGAGGACCTCGACCATCGGCATAAGATGCTCCTGATCCGCGACCGCAAGGACCCGCGAAACAAGCGCGGCAACCAACAGAACATCCCCTTGCTCGACGTGAGCGGCTACGATGCCTGGCTCCTTACCGAGGAGCAGGCGAAACACCTCGGCCATAGGGCCGGACGGATCTTCCCCTACAATAGCCGCTCCGTCGGGACGGCCTTCAGAAGGGCGTGCCGCCAGCTAGCGATCGAAGACCTGCACTTTCACGATCTTCGGCACGAGGCCACCAGCCGGCTGTTCGAGGCGGAGTACGAGATCCCGGAGGTGTCGCTGGTCACTGGCCACAAGAACTGGAAGATGCTGCGGCGCTACACGCACATCCGCCCCCAGGACCTTCACGCGATCGGCGCCCGCAGGCGCGCAGCGCGAGAAGCAGGCTCCTCAGTGCGCGAACGCGACTAGCGGCTAAGCGCCAGAAGCTGTCGTTGGCTCACCTCCAGGAGTCGGACATTCAGCAAGCAGCTTGGAGAAGACCGACAGACCCGTTGAGAACGTTCTCAAAGACAGAACGCGAGGCGTCGTGCGGCTTAGTCGCTATCAAACAAAGTGACGGTATCTCCCGCCGCATCGATGACGAATTTATCCGTAGCCTCCTGACGGAGCCGTTCTCTAAGAAGGTGTGCTTGCCCGATATCTGCAGCGGGTCGACGACAGCGCTTAATCTTCATCATGTTGGACCAGTTGGTGGTCTTATTGGCCAAGCTGGATCGGTTCCTGGCGGAGGCCGACGCGCACCATTCAAAAACCCGGTCGAACCAGGATGGGGATTTCTAGCCGACGGCCTCAAGGATCGCCTTGATGGTAGGACCGTCAACGCCATGACCAGAACGGGGCAAGAGTTCCCAGCGCGCGCCCGGGATGGCCTGGCTGACCTCTCGGGCCGCGGCGGGCGAGATCAACGGATCCAGCGCGCCGTGGATGACGGTCGTCGGCGCGTTGATCGCCCCAATCCGAGGTCGGATGTCGCCTAGGACCAACAGCGCCGCGCCCTGACGCAGCGTCCCCAACTGGTCCGGATCGCGGGCGGCGCTGGCCTGGGCCGTCTTTCGCGCCGTAGCTTCATCGAATCCCGCATCGTCACCGGCCAGGACCCGCGACATCGCCAGCCGCGCCTGCGCCACCGCCTCGACAGAACCGTCCTTGGCCGGAGTCGCGCCCGCCATGCGCGCAGGATTGGCCGGTAGAGGGTTTTTCATGTTGCCAGAATTGGCGCCGATCAGCACGAGACCAACAACGCGCTCGGGCGTGGCCAGGGCCGTAAACTGAGCGATGGTCGCACCGCCCGACACGCCGACCAGCGTGACGCGCTTGATTTTCAGCGCGTCCATCACGCCGAGCACGTCCCTGGTCATGTCCTCGGCGGCGTAGGGCAAGCGCGCAGCCTTGCCAGCGCCGATTGCGGCGAATACCGCGCCGAAGTCGGGCATGCCCGCCGCGTGGAAATGGGTCGAACGGCCGGAATCGCGCAGGTCGATCAGAGTCACGCGCTTACCGCGCGCCACCAGTGCTTCGATCAAGGCCGGCGGCCACTCAATGAGCTGCATGCCGATGCCGGGCAAGAGCACGACGTCCTCGCCGCCAACCGGCCCGACCTGGCGGTAGGCGATCTCGACCGCGCCCAGCTTCACCGTCTTGTCAGCCTCGGCGACGACGGCCGCGCGCGGGGCGGCTAGCGGCGGGTCCAGAGGGCTGACCGCCAGGCAGAAGGCGAGCGGCAACAAGGCGATAGTCATGGATCTCCTCCTTGGCTGGTAGTCTTAGTTGGACCGCAGAAAGGCGATCAGATCCGCGCGCTCCCCGGCCTCGCCGACCCGGGCGGACATCGCCGTGCGCGGCGCCAGGGCTTTGGGATTGGTCAGCCAAGCGTCGAGCTTGGCATCCGACCAGGTCCAGCCGCCGCCCCGCAACGCGTCGCTGTAGCGAAAGCCGGCCACCGAGCCCGCGCGCCGGCCATAGACGCCGCCCAGGTGTGGTCCATGACGGTCCGCCGCCAGGTCATGGCAGCTGGCGCAGCGACGGCTAAACAGCTTCTGGCCGTTCATGGCGTCCCCCGCCGGCTGGCTTCGAACCGGGGAGGCCAAACCGGCGACGCTCAGGGCGGTCAGGGCCATGATCAGAACGGTGCGATGCATTTTACCCCTCATTTCGCGACAAGTCCGCGATCGCAGATCGATCGCCCCCGCAACAAGTACCTGACAGGGAGTTGAGAGGCCGATGCGGCCAAGCCAGACGGGCCTGCACCACATGGAGTAACGTTCGATGAAACTCGTCATGTTCGCCACGGCCCTGGCTGCGTCCGCGACCGGAGGCGTGTTCTTCGCCTTCTCGACATTCGTGACGCCGGCCCTGGATCGCCTGGGTCCGGGGCCCGGCGCCGAGGCGTTCCGATCGATCAATGTCGTTGTCATCAACCCGTGGTTCATGAGCCTGCTTTTCGGTACGGCCATCGCCCTGCTGGCGCTGTGGGGCTGGGCGTTCTTCGCAAAGACGTTGGAGCCGTTCCTGCTGTCGGGCGCCCTCGTCTACCTGCTGGGCTGCATCGGCGTGACCATGTTCTGCAACGTTCCGCTCAACGACGCCCTAGCCGCCGGTGGACCTTGGGACGCCTTCTACGCGCCGTGGATGTTTTGGAATCACATGCGCACGGTCGCCTGCTTCGTCTCGGCGAGCCTGCTGCTCTGCGCGCCAGTCGCGCGCTAGGCCTCAAAACAGGCCGATCTGCATATTGCTTCGGACGCCCGCGGTCCGGTTAGATACGCGGCAGGTTGGACACGATTAATGAGACGACGCCCGAACGATCGGCGCTCCGTGCGAGCGCTGGACGACTTTCCGTCCTTCGGCGGACTGCTGGCGCGGTTCCGGCGCCGGGCGATGCTGTCACAACTGCACCTGGCGCTTGAGGCTGACGTCTCGCCTCGCCATCTGGGCTTTCTCGAGATCGGCCGCGCCCAGCCCAGCCGCGCCATGATCAGCCGCCTGGCCCAGGCCCTGCGCCTGCGCGACATCGATCGTGGTCAGCTGTATGTCGCGGCCGGCTACGTGCCGGAGAACGGTCAGACGGATCCGACCCTGACCTTCAAGCGCGCGGGCCTGGCGTTGTTGGCCATGGACGCGGCCATAGAGATCCACAGCGGGTTGGGTCAGGCCGGCGCCGTCGCCGGCGCTTTCCTAGAGCGGCTCGGGATCGTCCATTTCGCCACCGGCCTGTTTTCGCGGGCGGTCGGCGTCGTGTCATTGTCCGGCGAGGTCGGCGGACGACCGCCCGCCTCATGGCTCTCTCGCTATGTCGACGAGGATTTTGTGCAGGACGATCCGGTGGTGCGCTGGAACTTCAGCGGCTCGGGCATCTTCCATTCGCACCATAGCCAAGCTCGAACCCTAACAGACCGGCAGCGACGCATGTTCGGCGAGGCCGCCGACCATGGCGTGGGGACCTGCGTCGCAGTGCCCGCCCCTCGCCTGGATGGCCGCGTCCGTTCCTTCGCTGCCTGGAACGACCAAATCTCGCCCCATGACATCGAAGCGCTGACGGCGATCCGCATCGTCGCCACCGCCTGGCTCGACCGTCTCGAGCAGCAGGCGATGGCGAACCTGGCCGCGTGCGCGCCGTCGCGGCTTGCCGGCCCGATTATCCAGACCCTAGACGAGCCAGGCCCCGCCCTGCGGTTTCGCGCCCACCGGCTGATCGAGGGCGAGTGACCTTGGCTTAAGGCTGGGTATGCCGCGCACCAGAAGCGGCGGAAAGCTCGCGCAAGATTCGGGCTGCATCGGGCGAGCGCGCTCTTCAAAAAGCAGGCCTTCCTTCAGGAGGTCCTGCATGTCGATCCCCACCTCGCTTAAGCCCGCCATCGCGCTACGCCTTCTGGGCCTGGGGCTTACCTTGGCCGTGACCAGCTTGGCCTCGGCCCAGTCCGCCACAGCCGCCTGGCGGGCGAACTTCGCCCTGGAGCCAGGCCAGAACCTGAACCTTTCGCTGGCGCGCGCCGACGTGACGATGCAGGCCACGCAGGCACGCTACATCACCGTGGCCATCTTCGCGGACGGCGCGCCGGAAGATTTGGCCGCCGCCCAGGTGACGGCGCAAACCACGAACGGCGAAGTGCGGATCCAGGACCGTTATCGGCGGATGACCGGACCGATGCGCGAATGTCTCCCGGAGCTTGGCGAACGCGGCGACCTGTGGACGTCGACGGTTCGCTTCAAGGTCAAGGTTCTGACCCCCTCCGACACGGCTGTCGCCATTGATCTCATGGATGGCAAGGTTGACGATCGTCGGACGCTGGCGGCCGATGGTGATCAGGCGGCGATCGAGGAAGCCTGGTTTCGACGCGCGTTGGCGTTGCCCTGAAATCCTGCCACCTCGGATTTCGGACGTGGCCCTAAGCGGCCACGTCCAATCCTTTGTCTTCAGTCCGCCGGATCGAACATGCCTTTCGGAGTCTTACCGGCCAGGAAGGGGCTGATCATCGCCGCCAGAAGCTCCGGCTGGGACGCTATGGCCGTGTGAGACGTTCCCGGAAGGATCGCAAGACGGGTCGAGGGCAATGGCGCGCCGTTGTCGCCCATGACCCCGCCCCCCAGGCGCTTGAACATCGCCAGCGTATGTTCATGCGCGATGATGTCTGAATCGCCTTGGATGATCAGGACCGGCGTGCGGATGGCGCCCAGATCGGCCTCCCAGGCCATGGGACGATGCTCCAGCGCGATCAGCTTGTCGACCAGCGCGGGGAAGCCGTCCGGGTTGGCGGCGACCTCGCGATAGGACGCCTCGAACGGCGTGCCGACGAAGAGCTCGGGTTTGATCTGCGGGAGGAAGGCCAGGTAATCTGGATGCCATCCTTTGGCGTCGGAGGCGACCGACGCCAGCGCGGCGCGATCGACCCGCTCCGGATGGCGGATAACCAGCTGAAGGCCAGCGGCGGCGCCCATCGAGTACCCGAAGACATGGGCCTTCTTCAGGTCCACGGCGGTCATGAATGCGGCCACATCGTCCGCGAGGCTTTCGTAGCTGATAGGCGTCGAGCGGTCCGCAGTGCGGCCATGCCCCTGCAACTCCAGCGCGTACACGGTACTGGACCGGCTGAGCGCGGCGATGATCGGCTGCATGGGCCGGTTGTCCATGTAAGCGCCGTGCAGGACGATCAGGGGTTCGCCAGCGCCGGACACTTGGTAGTGCATCCGAAGGCCGTTGGCCTCGACGTACTTGCCGGGCGGCGGCGTCTGGGCCTGAGCCTGGATGGCGGATCCTCCCGCCAGGAGCAGAACGGCCAGAAATGCGGCTTTCAGCATCTCAGCGCTCCTGTACGGCTTGCTCGCCGCCCGCCACGGCGTCTGGGTCCATCCACATCGGCTCGAAGACGTGACCGTCGAGATCCTGGAACGCGCGGACGTACATGAAGCCCATATCCTGGGGCTCGCGAAGGTCCACCTGGCCGCCTGCGTCTGCAGCGGCGCCGCAGATCTGGTCGACAGCGTCTCGATCCGTCTGTGGCAGCGCAATGAGCACCTCGCTGGTGTCCGAGCCGGCGATGGGTTTGCTGGAGAAGCTGGCGAAATAGTCATGGGTGAGCAGTTGGAAGTAGATGGCTTCCGACCAGACCATAGTGGCCGCCTGATCCGTGCTGAACGCCGGGTTCTTCACGCAACCGATGGCTTCGTAAAAGCGCACTGCTGCGTCTAGGTCGCGGACAGGCAGATTCAGAAAAATCATGCGGGACATTGTTCCTCCTGAAGACAGGTCGCCAAAGCGCGACAGGAAGAAACTGCACGGCTCAGAAAGGCTCGCACCTCCCTCAGAGGTCCGAAAATATGGTCGCGTCAGGCATTGTCTCGAGTGACTTCTGCGTTGGTCGCCACGTGCGCCCGCTACGCAATTGCGGATCTTGGGTTCGAGCCACAAAGCAGCCTTTCGATCCCACTCCCACGCCTGTATCTGCCTCCGAGCCGCTGGGCATGAACGCGCCATGAAGCCGGGAGACCACCCTACCCGGCCAAACTGAAGATCTATCGTCGGTCTGGCAGCGCCAACAGCGGTCCTTGGATCACCGGCGAAAACGCGACCTAACCACAGTGCTTAACCGTCTAGGCCGGGTCGATCGAAGAGGATGCCGACCAAAGCGCCTTGACCAGATTGCAGCACATGGGCTGCTTCCAGCGGGATCCAGAAGAATTGCAGGCGCGTCGGCCGCGCGCTGCCATCGTGGTCTTCAGCTGAGAGCCATCGCTCGGGCAAGTCCTCTGGCCCCTGGGCTAGGAAGAAGTAGCGCCGCTGGCGCTCGAACCGATATGGCGTGATGTCGTAGTCACTGCTTCCGAGAAACCGGACAATCGAAAAGCCGGAGTACCCAGTCTCCTCTTCCAACTCTCGTAGGGCCGCCGCCTCGGGGCTTTCGCCAGTTCGGATCGTTCCCGCTGGCACCTGAATGCCAACCTCTTCGGGCGTGAAGTCTGGATGGGACATGACGAGCAGCCGCCCGCTCCGCACACAGTAGATCACTACCTTTTGGACTAGCGTCTTCTCCAAGGTCTCGAAGCCCTCCTTCGCCCTTGAGATCAAGCACTGATGAACGGCATTCAGGGCGTCAAGGGCGATGCCGCGCTAGGAGCTGACCTTGGTCTGCCTCCAGAAACAGGACCTTCGACCGCACGTGAGCGAAGGTCCGGATATCGCCTTCGCCATCCCTTCCGGCCCCGACAGATGCGGGCGCCAATCGGTTCCAAGATAGCCCCAGCCATCCATCTCTCCACCGAGCGCATCCACGAAGTCTCTCGGAGTGGTTTCTGCGGCGGGAATAGCGTCAACGCATGCCGTCGGCGCCTGCGCGACCTTCGGCAAGATCATGGAGGCCCAGCAGCGCCGACAACAGGGCAGATCAAATAAGTGCCATAGCACAGCTTGTGCTTCGCCATCACGTCGCGCCAAAGTCATTGGCGGTCGCTCGCTTCGTCGCCTCTAGGGTTGTCGATAAAACGAGTCTCCGCCAGAGATCTAAGATGACGTGGAAAGCTTAACCTTGCGAACTCTTCATATCTCGAAGCGCGAATCCCCCTCATCAGCGACGAAATCTTTCTAGTTGGTCATTTCAACCCCGAACGGGGGTAGGCCACCTTTGCGCCCTAGGGTATAGGGGCTTCACACCGCACCAATAGGACGCAAAAAGTGTATCGGATCGCCGAAGGATCTCTAACACTGGCCTCCGAGTGGCAGGACCAGAGCGTCAACGTGCTTTTGCCCATGGGCGCCAAGGCGCATGGGGCCAATCTTGTCATCGCGCGGGACCGTCTACCGCTTGGCATGACCTTCCACGATTATGTCGCTCAGATGCGTCAGAACTTCATGGCGCAGCTGGCCGGATGCGAGATCTTCGCCGACACGACCGGCCAGGTCGATGGTCGCGAGGCTCAGCTCATGGAGCTCAGCTGGCGTAGCGACGGCAAACCCATCCATCAGGTCATGGCCATGGTGCTGCACGAGGCCAATGCCGTCCTCACCTTCACTGGATCGATCCCGGGCGGGCGCGATGAGGAAACGCGGAACGCGCTGATCTCGGCGATCATGTCGTTCACCTTCGCGCCGTGACCGACGCATCCCCTATCGCCCACGACAAGCTACGCGAGCTTGGCGAGCGCACCGCGGCCACGAGCAACGCGGGCACGGTGTCGGCGATCGCGACGACGGGGCACGTCGCCTCCGCCGGCATCGTGGCCGCAGGGGCCTATTCGGCCTACAGCTCGGGCGGATTGACCGCGCTGAAATGCTTTGGCGGCCGGGTCGCCGCGCCGATCGCGGGGGCCATGGCGGGCGCCTGGATCGCCGAGCAGGTCCATGCCGACGAAGGGGCGTTCTGGGTCGCGCAGCAATTTGGCGCCCAGCGCCTCGCGGGGCCCGGGAAGCAGGCCGCGCACCTCACGCACCAGATCGCGCATAGCAACGCCTTTGCCGGGCTGCTGGCCGGCATAGCCGCCGGTATCGTCGTCGGGGCCCTCGTCGCGGTGAGCGCCGCCGCGATCATCGGCACGGCCGGGATGGCCGCGCCGCTTGTGGGGGCGGCGGTCGCCTTCGGCGCTGGTGCGGCGGGCGGGTTCGTCACCGCCGCGATCGCCGGGGCCGGCGCCAAGATGGCCACCTTGTCCGGCCCGATCGCCAGCGGTTCTCTCAATGTGTTCTTCGAAGGTAAGCCCGCGGCGCGCGTCACCGACATAGCCGCCTGCACCAAGCATCCGTCGGTCCCCTCGCTGATCATCGAGGGCAGCAAGACCATCTATATCAACGGCCTGCCGATGGCGCGCATCGGCCACAAGCTGTCGTGCGATGCGGTCGTCCAACAGGGCTGCGCCACCGTGCTCGGCGACGATACGACCGGCAGTTACGGGACCCCCGACGCCGAGCTGTCGATCGCGGAGCAGTTGTTGCTCTCGGTGGCCGAGGTCGTGGGCATGCGGTCGGCCGTGCGCCAGGGCGGCTTGCTGGACGGCGGGCTGCGGCGACTGTTCGGCGAGCCGGTCGATATCGTCACGGGCGACTATGCCGACCAGCGGACCGACTTCCAGTATCCCGGCATCCTGCCCTTGCGATTGGAGCGGACCTATCCTGGGCGAATGCGGGTGGACGGCATGCTCGGCCCGCGCTGGATCTGCAATTGGTCGCAGCGCGTGCTGCTCGACCCGAAGGCGGGCACGGCGCTGCTCGAGGATGCGGAAGGCCAGCGGCTGCTGTTCGCGATCGGAAGCGGGTTCCAGATCGACGCCCGCCACCTCAAGGCGCCTTATTATTGGCTGACCGGCACGCGCGACCAGCTTCGCCTGTTCGACAGCCGCACCCAGCAGTTCCTGCTCTTCGCGCCCGTCGGCGACGCGGCGACCCTTGAACTGGAGGGGATCGAGGATCGCAACGGCAACCGCATCCTGTTCTATCGCGACGCCAAAGGGCGCCTGACGAAGATCCGGCATGCGGACGGCACGATGTTCAGCGTGCAAACGACGCCGCAGGGCTGGCTGAGGACGCTGTCGATGGAAGGCGAGCGCGAGCCGCTCGTGCGCTACGACTATGATGCGGACGGACGCCTGCTGCATGTGCTGGGCGCGTTCACCGGCGAATTCCATTATCGCTACACGCCCGAAGGGTGGCTGAACGGGTGGCGTGACAGCGGCCTGACCGAGGTGGAGATCGCCTACGATTCGGCGGGGCGGGTTGTCGGCACGCACACCGGCGAAGGGATGTTCAACGACCGCTTCCTCTATTTCCCGGAGGAGCGACGCTCGCGCTATGTCGACGCCACCGGGGCGGTCACCAGCTTCCGCTACGACGCCAACGGCCTGGTCGTCGAGGAGGAAGATCCGCTCGGCGCGCGCACGATCAGCGAATGGGATTCGCTTGAGCGATTGCAGCGCCGGATCGATCCCGCGGGCCGCGAGACGCGTTTCGCCTACGATGGCGACGGACGCCTGATAGGCCAGACCGACTGGGCCGGACGCAGCGCCCGCTGGGCCTATGACGCCTGGGGGACGCTCGTCGAAGTCGAGGGGGCGGACGGCGTCGCTAGCTGGACCCATGATGCCCGCGGCAACGTCGTCGCATGGAAGGAAGCGAGCGGCGCGTCTGGCCATGCGGAGTACGACGAACGCGGCGCGTTGGTCCTTGAGAAACTCGCCGGGTTTGGCGCCACGCATTGGGAAAACGATGCGGCCGGCCGCCCCCTCGCCCGCCATGATCCTGGCGACCGGGTCACCCGCTACGAGTGGGATTGGATGGGGCGCCTTTTGGCGCTCACCGACCCCGCCGGACGGACCAGCCATTGGGCGTATCAGCGCTCGCCCGAGAACCCGCGCGGCTTGGTCAGCCATTCGCATACGCCAGACGGCGGGGAGGTCCGCTTCGCCTATAACGGCGAGGGGCTGATCAAGGCCCGTATTCGGGACGATGGTCAAACGACCCGCTATGCCCACGGCGCGTTCGACACGCTGCGCCAGGTCATCGACCCGCTCGGCGCGACGACGCAGTTCGCCTATGACGGCGCGGGCCGCTTGGCGGCGATCACCGACGCTGCCGGACAGCAGTGGCGGTTCCGATACGATCCTGCCGGGCGACTCTGCGCCCAGATCGACTGGGCGGGCCGCGAGACGCTCTATCACCACGACGCCCTCGGTCGCATCCAGAGCAAGCGGATGCCTGACGGGGCGGAACAGCGTTTCGAATGGGACTCGCGCGATCGCATCGTGCGGGTGATCGCGGGCGAAGACGCGATCTCCTACCGATATGACGATCGAGACAGACTGGTCGGCGCCAGCACTTGGATAATGGCCGATGGCGCGCCGCGGCGGATCGCTGATGTCTCGCTCGCTTACGACGGCAAGGGCCGGCTCGCCCGCGAGGAGCAGAACGGGATCGCAGTCGCCTATCGCTATGATGAGGCGGGACGGTGCGTGGGCCGCTCCAGCCCTAGCGGCGAGACGGCGTTGGCGTTCGACGAGGCCGGGCTGCTCACGCGCTACGAAAGCAACGGCCATGCGCTGTGCTTCGCCCACGATGCGAGCGGGCTCGAGACGCTGCGCGAGCTGGCCGCGATCGGTACTCCAACCGCCTTCCAACTTCGCCAGCGCTACGATCTGGGCGGGCGGTTGGCGGAGCAGCGCGCAGGAGGCGTCACCGTCTTCGCGGCCGGGCGGAAGGAGCCCGACGCCCTGGCGCGCCGCTACGAGTGGGATCGCCTCGGCCGCCTGGCGGGCGCCGCCGAGACCGGCTCGGCGGCGGACAAGGGCGTGACGCGCTATAACTACGATCTGCGCGATCAGGCCGTGACGGTGGAGCGCGCTGGTGGCCGCGAGACCTATCGCTACGACGCATTGATGAATCTCGCCGAGAGCCTGGCAGGCGAACACCGCTATTGGCGCGACTGTGTGGTCGAGGCGGGACCCAACCGGTTCCGCTACGACGCGCGTGGGCGCATGACCGAACGTGTGCTCACGCAAGATGGCTTCCGCCCGCGGCGCTGGCGCTATCGTTGGGACGGGTTCGACCGCCTCGTGGGGCTGGAGACGCCCGACGGCGCGCGCTGGCGCTACACCTACGACGCGTTCGGGCGCCGGGTGGGCAAGGCGCTGCTCGACGAGTCCAGTCGCCGGGTGGACTATGTGTGGCAGGGCCAGGCGATCGCCGAAGCGTGGTATCGGCGCGGAGCCGGAGACGGTGGCGAGGGAGCCCCCGGCTCGATCGCGCTACACATCGAACGCTGGCATTTTGAGCCGGATGGGGTGCGTCCGCTCGCGAAGGAACTCGTCCACGCCGGGGAAGACGGCGCACCGGCGTGCCGCGAAGCGGAACTGCTGCCGATCGTCGCCGACCAGATCGGGGCGCCGCACGCGCTGTTCAGTGCTGACGGTGCGTGCCGCTGGCGCGCCGAGCCCGCGCTATGGGGCCGCACCCGCACAGCGCGCGACGTCCTGCGCGAACGCGATGGCGAAGCCGGGCGCGAGACGAACGAAACGTCGTGCGCGCTGCGCTTCCCAGGCCAGTGGGAAGACGCCGAGAGCGGTCTGCACTACAACCTCAACCGCTACTACGACCCGGAAACTGGACAGTATCTGTCGCCCGACCCGATCGGCATCGATGGGGGGCTAAGAACACATGCCTATGTGCACGACCCGCTGACGTGGACAGATCCTAGTGGGCTGGCGGCGTGTAACGGGCAACCGAAGCCTTACGGCACGCCATACAGGCAACTGTCCCAGAAGGCGCGGTCCGCACTTCTCGAGAAAGTCCAGAGCCGCACGATCACGCGCGCAGAGTGGCAGCGGCTGCAGTGGCACGACCGATTGACCGCTCGACGCCAGGAAGGGATTGATCAGTTCTGGCATCAGGAAAGACAGAACCTAGCTAACGGCCTGCCCGGTACGCGAAATTGGAACGCGCAAGCGCGTCAATCCATCATGGATGGCGGCACGCCTCGCGGCATTTTCGGACACCATAAATACAGCGTGTCTAAGTATCCCCAACTCGCGAACGATCCGAGCAATATTGCGCCAGTCACCTTCTCCGAGCATTTTCAGGGCTGGCATGGCGGTAATTGGCGGAATCCTTCACACGGCGTTCCGCTTAAACCCGAATTTCTTCTAGATTTTTGAGGTATTGATGTTGCGGATCGTTCTGGTGATCGACGGCAATGAACGGGTTACAGCCGGCGTTATCTCAAAAATATCCCGCCTGTCGGGAAAAGGTCTTATGGAAGTAAAAAACGCCATCGCCGGTCATACGCCGGTATTGGATAAGCCGTTATTCGATCGCTTAGACTCCACCCCTGCGAGAGATGTTCTGTCGCTGCTGAACGACTTGGAGGCCTCGAATATCGCCTACAAGGCCTATGAGCTCAGCGGGAAAGATGTTTACTATGAGAGGCATAAATATTTTGAGATAAATTCTGCCAAGCTGACCAATATTATTGATGCTCGTGAGAAATCGATAGATCAACAGCGCGTCATCGGGCGGCTGGAAGATCCGGAATGACGTCATGGCGTGACGTTTTGTCAGGGCGCGCGTGAACAGCGCCACAAGCACAGCCGTTGCGATTGTCGCCGCATTAAGCGGACAGCAACGCCGCCGAAGAGATCGAGAACGCTTCGGCCTCGCGCATCAATGCGCCCGATATTGCCGGCCACTTCTTGAACCGCTTCAGTTGAGTTCAAGCCGGACGAGCGGGACGACAGCTCCGAACATTGGCTCAGGTGGTTTGGCGCCTGCCTCTGAGGAGAAAAGCCGATGTTATACGCCGACGCCCTTGCCGACCTGCTCCCCGCCGCCAGAGAAGCCGACCTCACGATCGCGCCGAAGAAGCCCGAAGGCGATGTGGCTCGGCTTTGCGAAACGGTCTTCGGGTCGACGCTTGCCGCAGAGATTATCCAGCTGGGCTATCCGAAGGCGTTCCACACGCCCTGGATTGTCGAGGATCTCTATTTCTATGGCCTAGATGAACTCTCGGCCCGCCAGGCCGGATACCGCTTCCACGGAATCACCGGAGAGCCGATCGCCGCCTGGCCCGCCGATCGCTTTGTCATCGCCGCTTGGACGGGCAATCCGGTCAGCGTCGGACAGGACAGCTCAATCTGCTATTCCCGCCACAGCGCGAGAACATGGACCTATGTCCGCCTCGCCTCCGACCTCCCCACCTTCCTCGCCCTGCTGGCGGCCTGGATCCGATATTTCGTGGCGAAGCACGGCGGCAAGCTGTTCGACGAGGATGACGATGATTTCGTGATCTCGGAAGAGATGCGGGCTGAAATCCGTCGCGATGTCCTCGGCGTCGTGGCGGAGGCTGACAGGGACACCGTGCTAGCTTTTCTGCTTGGAGAATAGGCCCAATGCACCTCTGTGGGCGCCCCACTTCGAGGCGCCGCGAGCGGAATCGCGGCATCCAAATGTTGATGCAACCGGCCCGATATTCCGCCCTATCAAGGCGGCCCGGGAAACCAACCGCGCGATGGCCTTGATCGAAAGAAGCAGGCAGGGAGTGAATCTGGAGGTATAGCTAGGCCGCCAGATAACGGTCGGCGGCCGTGACCAGCTTGTCGCTGGCGACAGGACCCGAGATCAGCGACGTCAGCCATGGATCGGCATTACGGCCGGTGTCGCTGACCGGGATGATCAACTGGATGGAGCCGCCGGCATAGGATCGCCGCGTGGCGCGCCCGCCGCGATCCTGTTCGGCGGCCGACACCTTGGGCTGGAACTTGGTCGCGCCCCAACAGGCCGGAACGGCCTGACCGCGCGGCACGTCCATGAACCAGACCAGGCCCTTGTCGCCCCAGTCGTCGCAGACGGCCCACCTCTGGCTCACCTCCTTGACCAAGTGCTTGCCGGACGGGCCGGCGGACAGGATTTCGGCGACCTCGCTGCCGTAGAGCCAGAACCGGCCGAGGCGGCCGTTCGCGCCCCGGCTCGAGTCACTGAACCTGACCAGGCGGATGGGCCCGGCGATCGTGGTGAAACGGAAGAGCCCGCCTTCGAAGGACTGGGCTTCCTGGACGCTGATGTCGAAGGGACTCAAGGAGCACCTCTCTGAAGAAGCGACTTTGACGGATCAGGCCTTCAGGGTCGCGCTGACCCCCTGGGACTTCAGTTGGCCGTTCATCCACTCCGCGACCGCGAGCGCGCAGGCGCGATCGCCGACGACGTCGGCCCAGGGAACGCCGCCGGCGGCCCCGTGCGTGCCGGTGAACTTCTTCTCTTCCAGGGTTCCGTGACCATCCAGCCAGCGACCGGTATTGTAGAAGTAGAACCGCGACTTCACCGGATTGCGGATCCAGAAGGCCACGCTTCTGGCCGTGCGCGCGTGAGCGACGAAGTCCACATTGTCGGGAATGGTCTGGGACAAGCCCAGCTCGCTGGTCTGCATGTCGACGGCGTCGAACAGGAACATCGCCTTGACGCGCTTGCCCTGCGCCTTGAGCCTCTTAGCGGCGATGATCGCCGTACAGCCTCCGCGGCTGTAGCCCACTAGCATGATCGGACCGGACCCGCCCTGCGCCGCGCCGACGGCGCGGTCGGCGATCTGCGACACCTCGCTACCAGTCAGCGAGGGCCCCCTAAAGTAAGTACTTCCAACAACTTGCTTGGCTATCTGGCTGGGGAAGGAGTTCCCCATCTCTTTCGCATACTCCTTGTCGTCGCTGGGCCCGGTTCCATCGATGATGACAATCATACTCTCTCTCGCTGGCCAGAGGTCGCGGAAGCCTAGCGTCAGCACTCAGCACACTCAATACAGATCAACCACCTTTTGTTGTATTTTGAGGAAACTTCATATTGATCAACCAGATGACGTCAGATTAGTTAAAGCAAAGCTTGCTGATGATTTCGATGAAATCTCTCGGAACTTTTTCTCGCCTTACCCGTTTTGCGCGACCCTCATACCGTCAATTCTATCACGCTCCTGCCGAAATGCCGCCAAAGCTTGACCATTGAGGGAGCGCCCTTCGTTGAGCTGGAAGCTCATGGGGTCGACCTGGGCGCCCTTAACGATGACTTCGTAGTGGAGATGCGGCCCCGACGAGAGGCCCGTATTGCCGGAGAACGCGATCGGCTGGCCCTGGCGCACCGCCGCGCCGACGACGACACCCGGCGCGAACCGCGACAGATGGGCGTAGGCGGTTTCCAACTCGGCCTTGTGGCGGATGCGGACGAACTGGCCGTGACCGCCGTGCGGACCGACGAAGTCGACCACCCCGTCACCCGACGCATAAACCGCGGTCCCGACCGGAACGGCGAAATCCGTCCCCTTGTGCAGGCGGGTGTAGCCCAGCACCGGATGAAGGCGCGGTCCGAAGCTGGAGGTGATGCGCGCGCCGTTCACCGGCGTCCGCATCAGTCCGCGCACGACGCTGACGCCATTGCCGTCGAACCAGCTAGGCCGGACGTCGCCGGGCGGCTGGAAGGCGTAGAGGGCGCGGGACTTTGTCGCCGTCTGCAGCGAGACGTAGACAAGCCGCTCGCTGCCGGCCACCGCCCCCTCGCCGTCGACCTGGCGCTCGAACGCGGCCTCGAAGATGTCTCCGGGCCTGATCTCGCGCTGGAAGTCGAAGTCGAACGCGAACGCGGCGGCGAAGTCGTCGATCAGCGAGTCCCGCACGCCCGCCGCCACGGCGGAAGAGTAGAAGCTGTTGGCGTCCATTTCGCCCCGCACGACCTTGACCTCGATGGTCCGATCGGATTTCAGCGACCTGGCCTCGCCGTCGCCGCGCAGCAGCAGGCCGGAACCGTCGGCGCGCCGAAGCTCAACGTCCTCGACCATGCCCGGCTGGGCGGTGCGGAAGCGGAGCGTCACCCGCAACTGCCCCGGCGCGGCGGCCAGCTTCTCGTTGGCGACAAGGCCCAGCTTGATCGCGCGGTCCTGACTCACCCCCTCGGCGACCAGCGCGGCGGCCAGATCCTGGACGCGCGCGATCACGAAGGTTCGCCGCAACCCCTGCGACGCCGCCGGCGCGGCGACCGAAGGTTGAGGCCGCGACGGCTTGGCGGCCCCGCGCCACAGCAACCACCCCGCTCCCCCGACGACGATCAATCCGACCGCACCACTAATCATGACAAGTCCACGACGCCTTACAGCCAAGCTTTTTACGGCCAAGCTTGATTTTTCCAGCGACGTTTCGGATTTCGGAGAAGTTTTCCTCACCCAACGACGGGGATCGAAAGACGTCTCGTCTTCTGTCCGGCGATGCATCCGTTTCTCTTTGCTTGCGTTTCCCAAAGCATAGCTTCGTGGGGTGGGCGAACCAGAGCCTATATCTGGGAAATGCGACTTCCGTAGCTCTAGCGACTAGTGTTTAAGTGCAACCCCCAGGGGAACGAGGGAAGCGTATGCAGAGCGACAGCCGCGTCGCGTGGCGCGAAGGTCTTTTCCTTCGACAACAGCACTTCCAACAGCAGGATCGCTATCTGGAGGCGCTGATTACAGCCCGGGCCAGCGGCCTGCGTCCCTATCCCTGGGGCGTGTCGCAACTCAAGATCAACGCCGACCTGGCCGCCTTGGGCAAGTTCGCGGTCGAGTCGATGTCGGGCGTGCTGCCGGACGGGTTGCCGTTCTCAATTCCCGGAGACTTGCCGCCGCCGCCGCCGCTCGACGTCCCCGCCGACGCCCGGGATGTGGTCATCTACCTGACCCTGCCCGCCCGGCAGGCCGGCGCCGTCGAGTTCAAGGGACGCGAGGAGCGCGACACCGGCGCCGTGCGCTATCTGGTCGACGAGGAGGACGTCACCGACGCCTTCTCTGAGGAACGCGGACAGGAGCCCATCGAGGTCGCGCGACCCAACCTCGCCTTCGGCGTCACCCAGGACCAGACGTATGGCCGCGTCCTGCTCGGCCTGGCGCGCATCCGCGAGGTCCACAACGGCGGGCTGATCTTCGACGAGCGCTACATCCCGCCGGCGCTGGACATCCAGGCCAGTCGCCGCCTATCGGGCTTTCTCAGCGACATCATCGGCCGGGCGGCTCAGCGTATCGACGAGCTGGCGCTGCGCGCGGTCGAGACCACCGACGGCGGCGCCGAGACCTTCGCCAGCTTCCTGCTGTTGCAGACGCTGAACCGCTGGACGCCGCAGCTGCGCCATCTGGCCGCCCTTCCCGGCGTGCATCCCGAACGCCTCTACGAGACGTTCCTAGGCATGGCCGGCGAGCTGGCCACCCTGACCCGTCCCGACCGCCGGACCCCGCCGTTTCCCGACTACATCCACGAAAAGCTGCAGCCGACCTTCGAGCCGGTCTTCGAGGTCCTGCAGGCGGCGCTGTCGGCGGTGTTCGACCGCTCGGCGATCCAGCTGCCGCTGCAGATGGCCGGCCTGGGCGCCTACACCTCGCGGATCACCGACCATAACCTGTACAAGAACGGCTATTTCTATCTCGCCGTGAACGCCCGCGCGTCCCTGGACGATATCCGCGGCCGCTTTCCGTCCGTGGCCAAGATCGGCGCGGTCCAGAAGATGCGCGAGATCGTGGATTCAGCCCTGCCCGGCGTGCCGCTGCGCCACACGCCGACGCCGCCGCCCCAGCTGCGGGTCATCCCGGGCTACGTCTATTTCGAGCTCGACCGCTCCGTTCCCGACTGGCGCGATTTCGCCAGCGCCGCGGCCCTGGGCCTGCACGTCGCCGGCGACTGGCCCGAGCTGAAGCTTGAGCTCTGGTGCGTGAAGGGGAACGGCCGATGACCGGCGACGAAGACCCTGAGAACCCGAACAAGACCGTGTTCCGGCCGTCGCCCTTGCAGAACCTGCGCGCGGCCGGTTCGCCGCCGTCACCCGCGTTCAACCCCAGCTACGCCGGGAACCTCCCGCCCCCGTCCTCCCCGCACCGGCGCCGTCCTACCGCGAGCGACGACGACATTCCCCTGCCCCCGCCGGCGGCTCGCGCGCGGAACCCGATGATGCTGGCGGCCGCACCGGTGCTGTCGCTGATCATCGGCGTCCGATCCGGGCGCGTGCGGATCGACCTGCCGGAACTGCACCGCAATGCGTCCGCCGGCGTGGCGGCCTTCGACAAGGCGCTGCACGCGGCGAACTACGACGCCGAGACCCGGCAGCGCGCCCTGTACGCCGTCAGCGCCACCGTCGACGACGTCGCTCAGAACCTGCCCGGCCAGGCGGTCGACGGCGCCGAGTGGGCGCGCCGCAGCCTCGTCGTCCAGGCCTTCAACGAGAATATCGGCGGCGACCGCTTCTGGCGCCTGCTGGAGGACATGCTGGCGCGTCCCGCCCAGTTCGCCGACCTGATCGAACTCTATCACGCCTGTCTCGCCGCCGGCTTCGAGGGCCGCTATCGCGTCTCGCCGGACGGCAAGCGCCAGCTGCACGAGATCATGGCCAGCGCCTACGCCGCCCTGGACCACACGCGCGGCCTGTCGCAGACCGAGCTGACCCCGCGCTGGCGGGGTCACCCGACGCCCGCCGCCCGGGTGAGTTTCTGGGGCGTCCTGGCCCTGGCGGGCGCGATCGCCCTGGGCGTCCTGCTGGCGGCCTTCATCCTGTTCCGCGTCGTGCTGATGCAGACCGGGGAACCCTCCCTCGCCGCGCTGAAGGCCATCAATCCCGACCAGCCGCTGCGCATGTCGCGGCAGGCCGCGCCGCCGCCGACGTCGACGAGCACGCAGCTCGAGCGGATCCGCGCCTTCCTGGCCCCGGAGATCGCCCAGCACCTGGTCGCCGTCGAGCAGGATAGCCAGTCCATCCGTGTCCGCACGACGATCGGCACGTTGTTCAAGTCCGGCTCCGACAAGCTGGAACCTAACGCCGACAAGCTCTTCGCCAGGATCGGCATGGCCATCGAGCCCGAGCGTGGCGCGGTGCGCGTGGAAGGACACGCCGACACCGATCGGCTGGCCAGCATTACCTTCCCGGACAACTTCGCCCTGTCGAAAGCCCGCGCCGAAGCCGCCGCCCGCATCGTCCGCGGCCAGCTGAGCGACAAGGCGCGCGTCAGCACCGAGGGCTTCGGCGACAGCCAGCCTATCGCTCCCAACGCCACGGCCGCCGGCAAGGCGCTGAACCGTCGTGTCGAGGTCGTCATTCCGCGCGGTGAACAGGCGCCATGAAGCGTTTCCTCCTGAACTGGTGGCTGCTGACCGGCCTGGCCGCGATCCTCACCATCGTCCTGTTCGTCCTGGTCCTGCCGCTGCTGGCGCCGTTCCTGCGACCATGGTGGGTCCGGCTGCTGCTGGCCTTGGGCGTCGCCGCCGTCTGGGGCGTCTTCGCCACGCTGCGCATCCTGCACGCCAGGAAAGCGTCGGCCGCCATTGTCGCCGAGCTTTCCGCCCCCTCCCCCGGCGACGTCGAGGCCGAGGCGCTGTCGGGCCGGATGCGCGCGGCGCTGGCCAAGCTGAAGACGGCGGCCGGCAGCCAGCGCGACTATCTCTACGCCCGGCCCTGGTACGTGATCATCGGGCCGCCGGGGGCCGGCAAGACGACCGCTCTGCTGAAGTCGGGCGTGCGGTTCCCGTTCTCCGACTCCGCGCTCAAGGGCGCGGGCGGCACGCGCAACCTGGACTTCTGGTTCGCCGACGAGGCGGTGCTGGTGGACACCGCCGGCCGCTACACCATCCAGACCTCCGACGCCGCCGTCGATCAGAAGGGCTGGGAAAGTTTCCTGGGGCTGCTGCGCCGGACCCGACCGCTGCAGCCGATCAACGGCGTGCTGGTCGCCATCGGCCTGGACGAGATCCTGCACGCCGATCGCGCGGGCCTGGACGATCACGCCGTGGCCGTGCGCCACCGCCTGGCCGAGCTGCGCCGCGTGCTGGAGGTCTCCGCGCCGGTCTATGTGCTGTTCACCAAGGCCGACCTGCTGGCGGGCTTCGGCGAGTTCTTCGAGGACCTGGACGTCGAAGGCCGCCGCGCCGTGCTCGGCGCGAGCCTGCCGCTGGATGGCGCCTACGACCTGGAAGGCCTGCTGGCCGAATTCGACGCCGTCGTCCAGGCCCTCTCCGACCGCGTCGCCAAGCGCCTTCAGGAGGAGATCGATCCGCATCGGCGCAGCCTGATCCTCGGCTTCCCGGCCCAGGTGGCGTCGCTTCGCACGCGCCTCGCCCGCTTCCTGGATGGCGCACTGGTCGCCGAGCAGGACGCGCCGGCCAAACTGCGCGGCTTCTATTTCACCAGCGGCGTGCAGGAAGGCGCACCGCTGGATCGCATCCTCGGTGACGTCGCGGCCGTCTATGACGCCCCCGCCGCCCTGCGTGCCGGCCAGGCCGGACGGGCCTATTTCCTCAATCGTCTCCTCAAGGAGGTGATCTTCGCCGAGGCCGGGCTGGTGCAAGCCTCGCCCCAGGCCCGCGCGCGCCGACGCACCGCCCTGATCGGCGGGATCAGCGCCGTGGCCCTGGCTTCGGTGGTGATCCTGTCGCTCTGGACCGTCAGCTTCGCGCGGAACCGCGACCTGCAGGATCGCCTGTTGTCGGGCGCGCAGAACATCAGCGCCGAGGTTCGCGACACGGGCGTCGACCTCGTGGAAGTGCGCGAGGGCGACCCCGATCTCGAGCAGGCGCTGTCCCTGATCCGGGCCCTGCGCCAGCTGCCACGGGGCTATGGCGACCAGGCCAAGGGCGGTCCGCCCCTGATGGCGCGCTGGGGCCTCTTCCAGGGCGGCCACGCCAAGGCGGCCAGGCAGGCCTATCTCGACTCGCTGCAGCGTATTCTTCTGCCGCGTCTGCTTCTGCGCCTCGAGCGCTACATGCAGGAACACGCCCAGGAGCCGCTCAAGGTCTACGAGCCGCTGAAGGTCTATCTCATGCTGGGGGGGTTGGGTCCGCTGGACGCCAAGGCCGTCAAGGCGTGGGTGACCGAGGACTGGAGCGAGACCGTCCTGCCCGGCGACGACCGGGCCGAGGTGCGCGCCGAGCTGGCCTCGCACCTGGACGCCATGCTGGCCGACCCGCAGCTGGGCCGCGTGTGGCCCGGGCGCGAGGCGCCGCTCGACGGGGCGCTGATCGAGGCGACGCGCGCCTCGGTCCAGACCCTGTCGCTGGCCGACCGGGCCTACGCCATCCTTCGCCAGAAGGCCTCGGCCAGCGACCAGCCCGACTGGCGCGCCGACACCGTGCTGGCCAGCGGCGACCGGCAGGCCTTCCTGAACGGCGACTCGGTCCTGCAGGCCAGCGTGCCCTACTTCTTCACGCGGGGGGGCTTCGAGCGCGCCTACCAGCCGGGCCTGCAGACCGTCGCCGCGGACCTCGAGAAGGACCTGTGGGTCATGGGCGGCGACGCCAACAAGGCGGCGATCCGCAGCCAGATCACTCAGGTTCGACCCGGCGTGGCCGCCCTCTACGCCAAGGAATACATCGCCGCCTGGGACGGCGTCGTGCAGGGCCTCAAGCCCGCCGACTACTTCTCCAGCCCCGCCGCCCTCGGGGCCTTCACGCGCACGCCCTCGCCGCTGAAGGTGCTGCTGCTGGAGGTGCGCAAGAACACCACGTTCAGCAAGCCGCCGCCGATCCGCGCGCCCAGCAAGCTGAAGGCCGCCGCCAAGATCGTCGGCGGCGCGGTGCTGGAGACGGGCGGCGTCGACGCCGGCAAGACCATCACCGGCTACTTCCGTCCGTTGGCGGACTATGTCGGCGACGGCAAGGGCGCCGCGCCGATCGACGAGTTCCTCGCCGCGGTCAAGCAGGCGGCCTCGGCGAACATGGCCGCGGGCGTGGCGGGCGGCGGCCTGGGCGGCGTCTCGGCGCAAGGCGAGCTGGCCTCGGCCCTGGGCCAGGTCGCCACCGCCGGCGTGGTCGCCCCGCCGCAGCTGCAAGGCTTCGTCACCGAGGCCACGCGGACGGGCAAGGGCGCGGCGGTGTCGTCGGCCCAGAACGCCATCGCCCAGGAATACGCGTCCGGCCTGGCCGGCGCGTGCCGCACCGCCAGCGAGAACCGCTATCCCTTCTACGGCGCGGCGCGAAACGACGGCGCGACCGGCGAAATGCTGCAGGTCTTCGGCCTCAACGGCCAGTTCGACAGCCTGGTGCGCGACCGCCTCCAGTCGTTGCTGGTCACCTCGGGGCCGGTCTGGCGGTGGCGGAGCGAGGATCCGATCGCCGCCACTTTCGACCCGACCAGCGCCGAGCAGTTCCAGAAGGCCGCCCAGGTCCGCGACCTCCTCACCTCGGGCCTGCCGCTCAAGGTCGAGGCGGCCGGCTTCGGCGGCGCGATCACCGCCGCGGAGTTCTCCGCGGCCGGGGCGACCTATCGCTTCGAGCCCAGCACCGTCGGGACCAGGGCGGTGATGTGGTCCATCTCCAGCCTGCCGGAAGCCCGCCTGGTGCTCTACTCCGGCGCCAAGGAGGTCCGGCGCTTCGAGGCCCAGGGACCGTGGGCGCTGTTCCACCTGATGGATGCCGCCCAGAAGGAGAATGCCGGCCCGACGACGGTGAAGGCGACCTTCGGCCAGGGCGCGCAGTACTTCTCCCTCAAGGTCAGCCTGCCGTCGGACAAGAACCCATTCGGACGCGGGGGCCTGTGGTCGTTCCGATGCCCGGGGAAGCTGTGAGCGCCCCGCACGTCTTCGCGTTCGGCAAGTTGCCGGCGCACGGCGACTTCGTCTCGCGCGGTCTGGCGGCCGATGAGCGCGAGGCCTGGGACGCTTGGTCGAGCGCTGGCCTGGAGGCGGCGCGCGCGGCGCTGGGCGATGCGTTCGAGAGCCGGCACGACGCCGCGCTGCCCGTCCGCTTCGCCTTCGGCCCTGGCGGCTTCGGCCCCGGCTGGAGCACCGGCGCCCTAACCCTGTCGATCGATGCGGCGGGTCGGCGGTTCATCGTCGTCCTGGGCGTCCGCACCGAGGCCGCGCCCTCGGCGCGCGAGCAACTGGCCGAGGCGGCCGAGGATGCGATCTACCGCGCGTTCGAGGCGGGCGCGGACATCGATGCGATGGTGGCCAAAGCGCAAGATGTCTTCCAAACTCTGGAATCAGAAGGCGAGCCGAATACGCATGGACGCTTCTGGCGACCGGTCTCGGCCTTCGATATCTCCGCCGGCCAACCGCCCGCCGATCTGATCACCCGGGCCTTGACGATATAAGGAGCTGTCATGGACGACGGAAACCTGCGGTTCCGCGACGCCGTTCTCACCCACCCGGGCCGAGTGCGCAGCGACAACGAGGACAACGTCCTCGCGCGTCCCGACGAGGGCTTGTGGGTCGTGGCCGACGGCATGGGAGGCCATGCCAACGGCAAGTGGTCGTCGAGGACCATCGTCAATGCGCTGGAAGCCGCCATCCTGCCCGCCGACTTCGACGCGGCGTCCGAGGCGGCCGCGGCGGCCGTGCACAAAGCCAACGAGCGGATCTGGCTGAAGGCTGGCGGCCAGCCCATGGGCTCGACTGTGGTGGTGCTGCTTCTGCGCGGCCAGCGCTTCGCGGTCTTCTGGGCGGGCGACAGCCGCTGCTACCTGCTGCGCGCCGGCAAGCTCTACCAGCTGACCGTCGACCATTCACAGGTCCAGGAGATGGTCGCCGCCGGACGCCTGACGCAGGAGGAAGCCGAAAACCATCCCATGGCCCACGTGCTATCGCGCGCCGTCGGCGTCGGACCGCGCCTGGAACTGGACGCGGTGTCGGATGAGGCCCGGATCGGCGACGTTTTCCTAGTTTGCAGCGACGGCCTGACCCGCGTGATCCCGGACGACGAACTGGCGGCGATCCTGACCCGCGGCAATCCCGGCGCCATGGTCGACACCTTGGTCGCCACCTGCCTAGAACGCGGCGCACCGGACAATGTGAGCGTGGCGGTAGTGGCCTGCGACGAGACCACCTTGCTGGCCCTGGCCTAGCCTCGGGACGCCCTGCTGGCCTTCCCCTTCATGTCGGCGGCGATCCGCTCATAGGCGTCGCGGAACTCCTTGGCGAAGACTTCCATGAAGGCTTCGTCCGATCCGCGCGTGACCCCCTCGAACTCCCGCTCATAGGCTTGCCATAGCGCGGCGTCGCGCGCGCTGGGCAGGATCTTGGCCAACAGTCCCTTGTTCTCGGCGCGACCGCGGATCGCCGACGGGGAGAAGCGATCCAGCGTCGCGGCCAGCGCGCCCTGCATGGCCGACAGCGTCGCCATCTGGTGGGCCTGAAGGTCGCGGAAGGCGTCCTCCACCGCCCGATCGGAGGGCATGAAGCCACGATCCGGCCGGTTCAGCATCTGGGCCAAAGCCCGGTCGGCCGAGCGCGTGAACTTCAGCGGATTGTTGCCGTCGAACTCCAGGGCCGTACCCTGGGCGCCCAGCTGGGCCTTCGCCCGGGCGCGGGCTTCCAGCATGACGACCAGCCCGCCCATCAACCGCCGCAACAGCCCGCCGGCGGTCGCCAGCACCTGCTGCGGGGACTCACGGAAGTCCTCGGGCTGCAGACCCGCCCCGCCCAGGAAGGCGTTCCAGTCGCCGCCGCCCGCGGACGAAGGCGGCGGCGCGCGCGGCGGGATCGGCGCCTCGGCGGCGGGAGCCTGGACCGGCGTCGAGGGGGCGGTCGTCCTGTGATCCCAGCCGGGCGTCGGCGTGGTGACGGGCGTCGGCGCGAAACCACGATCCCAGTCCACCTCGTTGGTCACCGCCAGTCGGCCCCAGACATCGTCGGCCGTCGGCGCGGCGGGCGCCCGTGGCTCGCTGGACCAGGCCGAGGGCGGCGGCGCCTGAGGCGCTTCGGCCGCCCAGGCGGAGGCCGGCTGTGGCTCGGCCTGCATGCGCGGCGGCGCCCAGGCGCCCGAGGCGGCGCCCTGCCCTGTGATCGCGGCCCTAGCCGCGGGCTGGTCCCAGCGCCCCGGATCGCCCACGACCTCGCGGCCACCGTGACTGTCCCACCCGCTCCAGGCGAGGGGATCGCGCGCTGCGTCGTTGGCCACGGCCTGGTTTAGCCGGGCTTCGATCTCGTAGTGGCCGATCAGGATCACGTCGCCGTCGTCGATGCGGTGCGGCGCCGCGAGCCGCGTGGTCGATCGGTTGACGAAGGTGCCGTTGGTGCTGCGGTCGACCAGCACATAGCCGCTGTCGCGATATTCGATCTCGCAATGCGAGGAAGAGATGTAGCTGCGCGGGTCCGGCAGACACCAGTCCATATGCGGCGAGCGCCCGATTCTGGCCCCGTGACGGTCCAGGGTGAGCTGCGCCGCCTCGCCGTTGTCGAGTCGATCCAGGGACTTGATGGTCAGGACAAGGGTCATTGAAGAGCGTCTTCGCTGCCGACGGCCAGAGCGTCGCCCAGCGCGAGGGCGGCGCGCAAGCCTTCCTGTCGACGACCGCTACGGGTCACGGCCGTCAGCACCGCCCCGGCCGCGAAGGCGCCCAAGGCGTCCTTGGGCGCCGGCAGCGGTTCGAGGTCCGGCGGGGCCAGCGATCCGCCCGAGAAGAACACCGCCAGGGCGCACATCCGCTGCGCGCTGACGCTGCTGGCGGCTTCCGCCGCATCGTACGCCGCGCGTCGGCGACTATCGCTGGGGTCGCGCAGCCACTGCTGCGCCGCATCCAGGGCGGCGGCGTCGCGCGGCGCCAGGTCCGGAGGCGAGAGCTCGCGCACCGTCCTGACGGCCCAGGCCACGACCTCATAACGCGGCAAGGCCTGGCCCAGGAACAGGACCGCATCATCGTCCCGGCCTTCCTCGCGCAAACGATCGAAGACGGCCTCCGGCGGCTCCTGGTCATGCTCCGACACGGGCCATTCCAGGATCGCGGTGACTTGGCCCGCCTCCGTCCAGCGAACCTGTTTCCAGCGTTTCATGCGGGTCCTAGTTGATCTTGACCATGCCGCCCGTGACCGTGGTCATGGTTGTGCCGTTGACCTCGGTCTTCTTGCTCGTGACCCTCTGCACGACCTTGGCGTCACTGACGATCGTCAGCGAATCCAGGGTGATGCTGGAGGGATCCATCGTGATCGTGCTCTTGCCGACCTTCAGGGTGATGCTCGTGGCCGCGGTGATGGTCACCGCGCCCTTGTCGACGGTGACCGAATAATCGCCCGACCGGATGGTCGTTGCATCATTCTTCTCGATCGTCGTCGTGCGCTTGCCCGCGCTGACCTCGTGGGTCTGGTCGCCGGTCTCGACGGTCGTGGTCTCGTTTCGCTTGACCGCCGTCACCCGGTCGCGCCCCACCCGCGTGGCGCGGTCGCGCTGGACCGTCAGCTTGTCGTCCAGCAGGACGTCGCGCACCATCTCACGCTGGGCGTGGATGTAGATCTCCTCGGAGCCGCCCTTGTCCTCCAGGCGGATCTCGTTGAACCCGATGCTGTTGGGCGCCGGCGTTTTCTCGGCCCCGCCGTAGTCGCCCAGCTTGCCGACGGTCTGACTCTTCCACAGCGAGCGGGTCTTGTCGCTCGGCAGGCCGTAGGCGTGTTTGCGAGCGCCGTTGTAGACGCGGCCGGTGATGATCGGTCGGTCCGGGTCGCCATTGAGGAAGTCGACGATAACCTCCTGGCCGACACGTGGATGATCGACATTGCCAAAGCCTTCGCCCGCGGCGTGGTGCGAGACGCGCATCCAGCAGGAGGTCTTGCCTGGCTGGTCGGGCGAGCGGTCCCAATGGAACCGGACCTTCACCCGGCCCCATTCGTCGACGTAGATCACCTCGCCGGGCGGTCCGGTGACCGTCGCGGTCTCCACCCCCGTGGACACCGGCTTGGCGGCCGTCAGCGGCGGGCGGAACAGGGTCTCGCCGGGGATGGCGATGACGTTGACGCGCCGCGCCTGGCGGTCATCGCCGCTGCGATGGCTTTCGGCCTCGATCACGTGGTTCAGACCAGTGATCAGATATTCCTGATTGAAGCGATCGACTCCCGCCTCGGTCAGCGTGAACAGGCCGCCGCAGGCCAGGCCCAGCACGTCGCCGCCGCCCGTATAGAGCCGGCGCGGCGCGCGGCTGGCGGCCAGGCGCGACTTGCCGCGCGTCTCGCCGTCGGATTGCTCGGTGAAGTCGCCGAGGTATTCGTAGACCTCCAGGGCGTCGCCGGGATGCTGTTCGGCGCTGTTGGCCACCGCCTCGACCGGGTTTTGCGGCTTGGTGAAATCGAAACTGCGCAGGGTCACCTTGGCCTGGCTGACCGAGCTGATGCGCTCGTTCCATTCCGACAGGGTGTCGGGCGTGGTCGCCTCGTCGCCGGACACGGGCAGGAAGCGGATGGTCTCATAGCCCGGCGTGGGCTGGTGCGCCGACTTGCCGTCACAGAGCACCAGCTTGTGGGCCGCCTCCTCATGCCGGAAATAGTAGTAGACACCCTCGTCCTCGAAGAGGCGCGACAGGAAGTTGAAGTCGCTCTCCTTGTACTGAACGCAGTACTCGCGAGGCTTGTACGCGCCGGTGAGCTTGTCGAACTCGACATCCTTCATACCGGCGTCGGCGAAGACCTGCTTGGCGATGTCGATGATGCTCTTGTCCTGGAAGATCCGGTAGTTCCGGTTCTGGTCGAGCAGGGCGAACCATGGCTTCACCGTCAAACGGTAGTGCGCGCCGCTGATATCGACCTTGATCAGGACGGCGTCCGTCAACAACCCATGGAAGTAGCGGACGTGATCCATCTCGTCGCCGACGTCGAACGAGACCGGTTTTCCGACATGCGGCAGGAAGTCGATTTCGTCGCTCGAAAAACCTTCAGCAATAATGGTGAATGGCTCACTCAGACGCTCAAGGCACTCAAAACGCTCAAGGTTAAGCTTAGCCGTACCAAGCGAGACAGATATGGCCGCCTGCCGATCCATTAATCGCTCCTGTTACTAAGCTTTACCGTACGATTATCGCGGTTATTCAGCTAGGTGTAGCTGCTAAATATCAAATCTCAACCAGATGCACTTGCCAAACCCGTTTCTTTGGCCACACTTCGCGCCACCCGTCGACGCCCAATCTCTCAAGCCGAGGTTGAGGAATTCCGGGTTCGGAACAACGGCAGCGGCTTCGAACATGGCGCTTGATCTCGGTCGACTGTTGGCGCCGGTCTCCGACGAGGACCCTACCGGTCCCGACCTCGCCTACGACCCGGGGCGCTACGAAATTGAGCAGGCATTTGAAACGGAGGTCTCGATCGACGCTTCGGGCGTCGAGAGCCAGCCCTCCGAGGTCGACTGGCGCACGATCGTCGACCGCATCGTCGAGCAGAGCGACAGGACCAAGGACCTGTGGCTGGCAGCCTATCTGTGTCGCGCCGGCGCCCGCGCCGGTCAGCTCGAGACGGTCGAGTTGGGCGCGCGCAACCTTTCGGGTCTGCTGGAGGCCTACTGGCCCAGCGTGCATCCCAGACTGGAGGATTACGGCTTCCAGGGCCGCAAGGGGCCCTGCGACTCCCTGGTCAGCCAGGCGCAGTTTCTGGCGCCGCTGCGCAAGATCACCCTGATCAATCATCCACGCCTTGGCCGCTACTCGATCGACGACTTCGAACGGTTCCGCTTGAGAGGTGAAAGCGAGGAAGGCTATGGAATGTTCCGCGCCGCCCTCGAGGATTTGCACTACGAGGGCCTGGACGAGATCGTCGAGCGCCTGGACACGATCGCGGACAACCTCCGGCGCGCCGACTTGGTGCTGACGTCCAACGCCGACGAGGCGGGCGGGACCAACTTCAAGGCCGCCTATGAGGCCCTGGGGCAGATGCGTCGCGCCATCCAGGCCTTCAGCCCCGAGCCCGTCGCGCAAGAGGCCTCGGAACCACCCGTGCAGCCGCACGTTGCACCGTCAAGCTTTTCAAATGTCGCCGCGACGGCGGCGCGGATCGAGACCCGGGACGATGTCATCCGGGCCCTCGATGCGCTCAGCGACTACTACCAACGCAAAGAGCCGGGACATCCGATCCTGACCTTGATGCGCCGCGCGAGGGAGTGGGTGGGTCAGGATTTCATGACGATCCTAGAAGATATCGCCCCCGGCAGTCTCGATGAGGCGCGCTCAGTTCTACAATCGCGAAAGCAACGCGAACAGTCTTGAAATATTATTAGAACGTCGCTTGACATCTTCATGAGATCGAACAAGCCTTTAATATCCACGTAAGCTCTAATTACGGGTGACTAATCATGGCGTCAAATAAAGGCGGGCAGCGGTTTATCAAAGAGAACCGCGCTCCTCGCGTCCACATCGAGTACGAGGTCGAAACCTTCGGCTCGCGCCAGAAGATTGAGTTGCCGTTCGTGGTCGGCGTGATGTCCGACCTGTCGGGCAAGTCCAACGTCGAGAAGAAGCCGATGGACAAGCGCGACTTCGTCGAATTCGACATGGACAACTTCGAACAGAAGATGGAGGCGATCGCCCCGCGCGCCGCCTTCACGGTCGAAAACACCCTGACGGGCGAGGGCAAGATCGGCGTCGATCTGACCTTCAAGTCCATGGAGGACTTCTCGCCTGGTCAGGTGGCCAAGAACGTCCCGGCCTTGGCCAAACTGCTCGAGGCCCGCCAGCAGCTCAACGACCTGATGCTCTACATGGACGGCAAGGACGGCGCCCAGGACCTGCTCGACAAGGTCCTGAAGGACGCCGAGCTGATGAAGGCGCTGGCCGCGGCCAAGCCGCCCGCCGACGCCGACAAAGCCGCAGACAGCAACGCGTAAGGCCAGGGAGCCCCTCGATGGCAGAGACCCTTCAACAGACGGTCGCCCCGGTCGCCGACGAGACCGTCACGGTCGACGACTTCACCGCGCTGCTGCAGCGCGAGTTCAAGCCCAACACCGACGCCAAGCAGGCGCGGATCGAAGAGGCTGTCCGGACGCTGGCCCAGCAGGCGCTGGTCGACACCCAGGTCATCGGCGGCGACGTCTTCTCGACCGTCGACGCCCTGAAGGCGGCGATCGATCGCAAGCTGACCGAGCAGGTCAACAAGATCATCCACAACGCCGAGTTCCAGAAGCTGGAGTCCGCCTGGCGCGGCCTCTGGTATCTGGTCGGCAACACCCCGACGGGCAAGGACCTGAAGGTCCGCGTGCTCAACGTGTCGAAGGACGAGACCCGCAAGATGCTGCGGCAGTTCCGCGACGCGGCCTGGGACCAGAGCCCGCTGTTCAAGAAGATCTACGAGGCAGAGTTCGGCCAGCTGGGCGGCCAGCCGTATGGCGCGTTCATCTGCGACTACGCGTTCGATCACACCGCCCCCGACATCGAGGTGATGAAGGGTCTGGCCAAGATCGGCGCCGCGGCGCACGCCCCGTTCATCGCGGCGGCGGACTCCGAACTGCTGGGCATGCAGAGCTGGCAGGAGCTGGCCAATCCGCGTGACATCGCTAAGCAGTTCGACGCCACCGACTACATGGCGTGGCGCTCGTTCCGCAATTCGAACGACAGCCGCTACATGGCGCTGACCCTGCCCCGTTTCCTGGGCCGCCCCCTGTACGGCGCCAACAGCGAACCGGTCGAGGAGTTCGCCTTCGAGGAGGACACCGACGGCGGCCAGCACGACAACTATCTGTGGCTGAACGCGTCCTATGCGCTGGGCGTGCGGATCACCGAGGCCTTCAAGACCTACGGCTGGTGCACGCGCATCCGGGGCGTGGAGTCCGGCGGCACGGTCGAGGACCTGCCGACGGCGATGTTCCCGACCGACGACGGCGCCCTGGACGCCAAGTGCCCGACCGAGATCGCCATCTCGGACCGGCGCGAGGCCGAGCTGTCCAAGGCCGGGCTGATGGCCCTGGTCCATCGCAAGAACACCGACCAGGCCACCTTCATCGGCGCCCAGACCCTGCACGCTCCCAAGGCGTACGAGGACGCGGACGCCACGGCCAGCGCCAACCTTTCGGCCCGCCTGCCCTACATCTTCGCCAGCTGCCGCTTCGCCCACTACCTGAAGTGCATGGTGCGCGACTGGATCGGCAGCAGCCGCGAGGCCCCCGCCCTGACCAGCGATCTCCAGTCCTGGATCATGCAGTACGTGGACATGCAGCCCGACTTCTCGACCGAAGAGGACAAGGCCCGCAAGCCCCTGAAATCCGCCTCGGTGGATGTCATCCCCGACCCGGAAAACCCGGGCTACTACCGCGGCGTCTTCCGCATGGTGCCGCACTACCAACTCGAGGGGATGGACGTTTCGCTCAGCATGGTTTCGCGTCTCCCCAAGAGCGCGACCTAGTCATCAGTAATCATTTCTCGTGAGGAGAGCGCCTTATGGCCGTGGATATGTTCCTGAAACTTGAAGGCATCAGTGGCGAGTCCAAGGACAGCACCCACAAAGGAGAGATCGACGTCCTGGCCTGGAGCTGGGGCATGACGAACTCGGGCACCGCCCATGTCGGCGGCGGCGCCGGCGCCGGCAAGGTCAATGTTCAGGATCTCTCGTTCACGAAGTATGTCGATCTGGCTTCGGCCCCGCTGATGCTGGCCGCCGCCAACGGCAAGCACATCAGCAAGGCCACCCTGGTGGTCCGCAAGGCGGGCGAGAACCCGCTGGAATACATCACGCTCACCATGACCGACGTGCTGGTGACCTCGGTCTCGACCGGCGGCAGCGGCGGTGAGGACCGTCTCACCGAGAACGTCTCGCTGAACTTCTCCAAGGTCGAGGTCTCGTACAAGGAGCAGTCGCAGGCGGGCAAGGCCGCCGGCACCGGCGACTTCAAGTGGGATATCGCGGGCAACGTGAAGTTCTAAACGGCTCGCGCCGGTTTTCGGCGAGATCATGAAATCAATGACGATGAACGCCGACGACCTGCTGCGTGCCGGTGATCTGGACGGCGCGCGCAAGGCCCTTGTCGAAAGGGTCAAGCGCGCGCCGGACGACCAGCCGGCCCGCATGTTTCTGTTCCAGTTCTTCTGCATCCTGGGTGAGTGGGACAAGGCGCTGGCTCAGCTGAAGGCCCTGGCCCAGCTGTCGCCCGAAGCCCAGATGCTGGTGGTCGCCTACAACACGGCGATCAAGGCCGAGCTCGAACGCGAGGAAGCCTTCGCCGGCCGCATCCCGCCCGCCCTGCTCGTCGGCGGCGAAGCTTGGACGAGCGATCTGGCCACCGCGCTGGGCGCCGCCATCCAGGGCCGGAACGACGAGGCCGAGGCCGCGCGCGATCGCGCCTTCGACGCCGCGCCCGACACCCCCGGACATTTCAACGACCAGCCCTTCGACTGGATCGCCGACGCCGACCCGCGTTTTGGCCCGTCGTTCGAGGCCTTCCTCCACGGCCACTGGGGACTGATCCCCTTCGAGGCCGTCGCCCAGATCACCAGCGAGGGTCCTCAGGACCTGCGCGATCTTGTCTGGCTGCCCGTCGAGATCGAATTCAAGACCGGGCGATCGGTCGGCGCCCTGCTCCCGGCTCGCTATCCTGGAACACCCCGCGAAGCGGACGCCAGCCTGCTGCTGTCACGCGCCACGGACTGGCGAGACGGCCCGCTGGGCGCCTGGGCCGTCGGCCAGAAGCTATGGTCGCTGGGCGGCGACGACGAGGTCGGCGTCCTGGCCCTGCGCCGTCTGGTGCTGGCATAATGGCGACACGGATCAACCCCACCCTGTTCGACAAGCTGGTCGCCGACCTCGACATCGAAGGCGTGCGCGACGATCCCAAGATCGAGACCGGCCAGGTCAGCCGCGCGTCCACGTTGCGGCTCTATCCGATCATGAAGCTGGAGCGTTTCAACGAGTCCGCCTTGCGGGCGACGGTGCTGCGCGAACTGAACTGGATCCTCAACACCACGCACCTGGGCTCGGTCCAGAACCTCAAGGCCTACCCCGAAGTGGCGACCTCGGTGTTGAACTATGGCGTGCCGGACATGGCAGGCAAGCTGCTGCAGCGCGGCGCGATCCAGGCCCGCGCTCGCGAGATCAAGGAAGGCATCCGCCGCTACGAGCCGCGTATCGCGCCGCGGCGACTGGAGGTCACGGCCGCCACCGCCGCCGCCAAACCCAACGCGGTCACCTTCGTCATCCGCGCCGACGTCACCAGCGCCGTGAAGGCCCTGCCGGTGGAGTTCAAGACGGACGTGGAAATCGACACCGGCTCGGCGACCCTGCGGGAGTAGCGCATGGATCCCCGACTGCTCAGGGCCTACAACGAAGAGCTGCTCTATCTCCGCGAAACGGCGAAGGAGTTCGGCGAGGAATACGAGTCCGTCGCCGGCCGCCTGGGCCTGAACGCCCCGGCCGACACCGACCCCTATGTCGAGCGCCTGCTGGAGGGCGTCGCCTTCCTCGGGGCCCGGGTGAAGCTGAAGCTGCAGGACCAGTTCCCGGACTTCACCCAGCATCTGCTGAACGCCATCCAACCGCATTACCTGGCGCCGACGCCGTCGATGTGCGTTGTGGCGCTGGAGCCGCGCGAGGGCGATCATGCGATCGCCGCGGGCTTCAAGGTGCCGCGGTTGACCGAGATGTCGGCCACCGGCCGCGACGATGCGGCCACGCCCGTGACCTTCCGCACCGGCCAGGACGTCACCCTCTGGCCCCTTCGGATCACCGAAGCCGAGTACCTGCCGACCCGCGCGGCCGTCTCGGCCTATGCGGGGGCGGCCGGCGTGCGGGCCGAGGCCGGGCTGCGCCTGAAGTTCGCCGGCCTAGGCGGCATCCCGCTGTCGGCCTTCGCGCCGGACTCCCTGCCGATCTATCTCGACGGCTCCGAGCTGGTGCCGGGCGAGCTCTATCGACAGCTGATCGGCGACGCCGTGGCCATCGTCGCCCGTTCGGTGGAGTCCGCCGCCGGCGCCAAGGCCTGGGTCAAGCTGCCGGTCGCCGAGCAGCATGGCTTCGAGGAGGAGTGCGCCCTGCTGCCCAATGGCCGCCGGTCGTTCCGGGGGTACCGGATCCTCTCCGAATATTTCGCCTGTCCCGAGCGCTTCCTGTTCGTGCGCCTGCGCGAGCTGGGCAAGGCCTTCGCTGGCTGCCAGGGCGAGTGCGAGGTCGTGCTGCTGTTCAACCGCTCGGCCAGCGCCCTGGCCGGGGCGGTGTCGCCGGCCAACTTCCGGCTCTTCGCCACGCCGGCCATCAATCTGTTCGAGAAACAGCTCGACCGCGTCGCGATCAACGAGTTCGACCACGAGCACCAGCTGATGGCCGACCGCACCCGGCCGCTGGATTTCGAGGTCTATCGCGTTCTGGACGTTACCGCCTATTCGCAGAAGAACGGGGACGCCCGCCCGGTCGCGCCGCTGCACGCGTTCGGCAGCCTGCTCTACGACTGGAGCGAGGCGCTGTTCTACATCACGCGCCTGCGCCACCGACGCCTGTCAACCAAGGAGCAGCGGCTGCGCCGCCGCGCCGACTATCTGGGCACCGAGACCTGGATCAGCCTGGTCGCGCCGGGCGAGCCCAGGCGGCTGGAGAGCGTCTACGAGCTGGGCGTCCGGGCCTTGGTCACCAACCGCGAGCTGGCCGAGAACCTGCGCGTGGGCGGGATCACCGACTTCCGGATCAGCGGCGTGCCGGTCAAGGCCGCAACGATCGTCCGTGCGCCAACCAAGCCGCGTCCGCCTATGGGCATCAGCGATGGGGCCTGGCGGGTCATCGGTCACCTGACCCCTAACTATGCCGCCTTCGCGCTCGACAATGACGACGACCCTTCGGTGCTGCGCGATCACCTGGCGCTGTACGGCCGCACCGACGATCCGCACCTGCGTCGCCAGATCGACGGCGTGCTGGCGGTGCGCTCCGAACCCGTGACGCGGCGGGTTCCAGGCGCCGGGCGCAGCGCCTTCGCCCGTGGCCAGCGCCTGCGCGTGAAGCTGGACGACGCGCCCTTCGAGAACGGGCGGATGTTCCTGTTCTCGGCGGTGCTGGAGCGCTTTCTCGGCGAATTCGCCACCGTCAACGCCTTCACCGAAAGCGTCTTCGACAGCCCCCAGGAAGGAACCTTCGCGCAATGGCCCCCGAGAATGGGCGAACGTCGGAACATCTAGACTTTCTCCGCCGGGCGGCGGGGCAGGCGCGGCGGTTCGGCCTGTTCGGGCTTCTGCGCGCGGCGGAGTCGCGCGCCGTGGACCTGCCGCGGATCGGCGACGCCCGCCTGCCCTCTCAGAACCTGGTCGACCTGGCCCAGACCCCGGCCCTGGGGTTTCCGGGATCGACACTGGACAGCATCACGGTCAAAGGCGGCCGCACCCGGGTCCAGGGCTACTGGTTCGGCCTGACCGGGCCGATGGGTCCACTGCCCCTGCACATGACCGAGTTCGCGCACTATGAGCGCCGCTACGCCAAGAACCATCCGTTCGGCCGGTTCCTGGACGTCATCGCCGGGCGCATGCTGCAGTTCTTCTACCGCGCCTGGGCCGAGTCCAATCCGGCCGCCAATGCTGACCGTCCGCGCGATGATCGCTTCGCCTCGTACCTGGCGGCCCTGACCGGCGCGACCGACGGCGTGCGCGAGGACGCGGCGTTTCCGGCCCGCGCGCGTCTCTACTATGCGGGCCTCTACGCCTCGCGGCGCAGCGCGGCGGGGATCGAGGACGCGGTCGCCGACCTGGTGGGCTCGCCGGTGCGCCTGATCGAGTACCAGCCCCGCTGGCGCGACATCGAGGTCGCGGACCAGACGCGCCTCGGCGGCGCATTCAGCCAGCTGGGCGGCGATGCGGTCTGCGGTCGCCGCGTCAGCACGATCACCGACGCCTACCGCATCGCCGTCCACGTCGACACCTATCGCGACTACGAGGACCTGATGCCCGGCGGTCCGCGCTTTGCCGTCGTGGCCGAAGCGCTGGATTCGTTCGCCCCTTCCCACCTGGAGTGGGACCTGGAGGTCGAGGTCAGCGAGGCGGCGATGCGCCCCACCGCCTTGGACGGCCGCGCGCGCCTGGGCTGGACCAGTTGGATGAACCCGCCGCTCGGCTGCAGCCCCCGCGCGGAGACCCGCCTGGGCCCCAGCGCCCGTCGGATCGCTCGCAGCGCCCGAAACGCCGCCAAGAGCACCATAGTCACAAGAGGTGTCGCATGACCGAGATCAACCGCTCCGCGCTGTTCGGTCGCCTCAGCCCCACGGGCCTCAAGAGCATCGAGACGGCCACGGGCTTCTGCAAGCTTCGGGGCAATCCGTATGTCGAGCTAGCGCACTGGATCCACGTCCTGCTGCAGGACCCGCGCAACGATGTCGGGGCCATCCGCATCCGTTTCGGCCTGGACGAGGTCAAGCTGGTCCGCGACGTGGTCGCCGCCCTGGACGCCCTGCCCCGTGGCGCCACGGCGATCTCCGACTTCTCGCCGCAGATCGAGGAGGCCATCGAGAAGGGCTGGCTCTACGCTTCGCTGATGTTCCAGGCCGGCAAGGTCCGCACGGGCCACCTGCTGTTCGGGATGCTGAAGACCCCAACGCTGCGCAACGCCCTGTTCTCGATCTCGACCGAGTTTCGCAAGATCGCGCCCGACGCCCTGGCCGATGGCTACGATCAGATCGTCGCTGGCTCGGCCGAGGTGGGCGGCGCGCCGGTCGCTGAGAGCGCGGCGGAGCCTTCCGGCGCATCGGTCGGGTCGTTCGCCGGCGGCGAGACCCTGGCCAAGTACTCGGTCGACCTCACCGAGAGAGCCCGCACGGGCGAGATCGACGCGATCGTCGGCCGCGATGCCGAGATCCGCCAGGTCATCGACATCCTGCTGCGCCGTCGCCAGAACAACCCGATCCTCACCGGCGAGGCCGGCGTCGGCAAGACGGCCGTGGTCGAAGGCCTGGCCCGCCGCATCGTCGACGGCGACGTGCCGCCGGCGCTGAAGGACGTCACCCTGCGCGCGCTGGACATCGGCCTGCTGCAGGCCGGCGCCGGCGTGAAGGGCGAGTTCGAGAAACGCCTTCGGCAGGTGATCGACGAGGTGGAGTCCTCGCCCAAGCCGATCATCCTGTTCATCGATGAGGCCCACACCCTGATCGGGGCCGGCGGCCAGGCCGGCTCAGGCGATGCGGCCAATCTGCTCAAGCCCGCCCTGGCGCGCGGACGCCTGCGCACGATCGCGGCCACCACGTGGTCCGAGTACCGGCAGTATATTGAGAAGGACCCGGCCCTGACCCGCCGCTTCCAGACCGTCAATGTCGGCGAACCGGAGACCAATATCGCCGTCTCGATGCTGCGTTCGGTGGCGCCGGCCATGGAGAAGCACCATCAGGTCGTGATCCTGGACGAGGCCGTCGAGGCCGCCGTGAAGCTGTCGCAGCGCTACGTCCCGGCCAGGCAGCTGCCCGACAAGGCCGTCAGCCTGCTCGACACCGCCGGCGCCCGCGTCGCAGTCTCGCAGCACGCGACGCCCGCCGCGGTGGAGAACCGCCGCCGCCGCGTCCAGCTGCTGAACGTCGAGCTGGAGATCGCGACCCGCGAAGCCGAGGGCCACTACACCGACGACGGTCGCTTGACCCGGCTGAAGGACGAAATCGTCACCGCCCAGTCCGAACTCGATCTGATCGAGACCCAATGGGCCGCCGAGCAGGACGCGATCGGCAAGCTGAAGGAAGCCCGTCACGCCCTGGCCGAAGCCAAGGTCGCCGACGCGCCCGACCTCGCCGACCGCAAGGCCGCGCTAGACTCGGCCCTGCGCGCGGTCACCGCCGTGCAGGGCGACAGTCCGATGGTCTTCGCGGAGGTCGACGCCGACGCCGTCGCGGCCGTGGTCGGCGACTGGACCGGCATCCCGGTGGGCCGGATGGTCAAGGACGAGATCGCCTCGGTCCTGACCCTGGCCGACCAGCTCAAGCGCCGGGTGGTCGGCCAGGATCACGCGATGGACGCCATCGCCAAGCGCATCCAGACCAGCCGCGCCAAGCTAGACAATCCCAACAAGCCGGTCGGCGTCTTCATGCTGGCCGGCCCCTCGGGCGTCGGCAAGACCGAGACAGCACACGCCCTCGCCGAACTGCTCTATTCGGGCGACGACAGCCTGATCGTCATCAATATGAGCGAATTCCAGGAGGCCCACACCGTCTCGACCCTGAAGGGCGCGCCAGCCGGCTATGTCGGCTACGGGCAAGGCGGGGTCCTGACCGAGGCGGTGCGTCGCCGCCCCTACTCCGTGGTGCTGCTCGACGAGGTTGAGAAGGCCCACCCGGACGTCCACGAGATGTTCTTCCAGGTCTTCGACAAGGGCTACATGGACGACTCCGAAGGTCGCCATATTGACTTCAAGAACACCCTGATCCTGCTGACCTCCAATGTCGGCTCCGACCTGATCGCCTCGCTGTCCGAGGACGAGGAAATGAAACCCGAGGCCGAGCCCCTGGCCCAGGCCCTGCGGCCGGAGTTGCTAAAGGTCTTCCCGTCCGCGCTGCTGGGCCGCCTGATCGTGCTGCCTTACTATCCGCTGTCGCCCGCCATGCTGGAAGGCATCGTCCGCCTGCAGCTCGACCGCATCAAGAACCGGATCGCCGAGAACCACGGCATCGTCTTCGCCTACGACCAGACGGTCACGGCGCTGATCGTCTCGCGCTGCACCGAGGTGGCGTCGGGCGGCCGGATGATTGACGCCATCCTGACCAACACCATGCTGCCCGAATTGTCGGTCGTCCTGCTGGAGCGGCAGATGGCCGGCGAAGAAATAGCGAAGATTACCGTCTCGGTTGAGAACTCAACCTTCACCTACGCGTTCGAACAGGTGGAAGCGTCACCGCAGAGCGACGCCACTCTGATCCAGGAAGCCGTGGCCTGAGTATGTCCGACGATCCCGCTGACGATGTGGCCTCGACCACCGGCTTCACCCAATCCTCATTGGGCAAGCGCGGCGCGCGAAAAGCTGGACGGCAGGGTATCCTCCCGATCGGCTTCGTCCTGAACGGCATCTACGAGGTCAAGCGCTTCATCGCCCGGGGCGGCATGGGCGAGGTCTACGAGGGCGTCAACGTCAACGCCGACGAGCGTGTGGCGATCAAGGTCATCCTGCCTCACCTGGCCGCCGACCCGAAGGTCCAGGCCCTGTTCCGCAAGGAGGCCAAGACCCTCATCAGCCTGGCGCACCCGGCCCTTGTCCAGTATCGCGTGCTGGCCCGCGAGCCGCGGAAGGACCTGCTCTACATCGTCACCGACTATATCGATGGCGCGCCGCTCACCCAGCTGATCGGCAAGGGTCCTCCGCCCGCCACGACGGAGTTGGTGCGCCTGACGCGACGCCTGGCCGAGGGGCTCGAGGCCGCCCACAGCCACGGTGCCATCCACCGTGACATCTCTCCGGAAAACATCCTGCTGCCCGACGGCGCGCTCAACCGCGCCAAGATCATCGACTTCGGCATCGCCAAGAGCATGGAGATCGGCGCCCAGACCGTGGTGGGAGACGGGTTCGCGGGCAAGCTGGGCTATGTCGCGCCCGAACAGTTCGGCGATTTCGGCCGTCGTGTCGGCCCCTGGACCGACGTCTACAGCCTGGGCCTGGTGGCCCTCGCCCTGGCCGGCGGCAAGGCGCCCGACATGGGCGCGACCCTGGTCGACGCGATCGACCGTCGCCGGGCCGGTCCGGATATCGATGCGGTGCCGGCGATCCTGCGGCCGCTGTTCGCCCGGATGCTGAGCCCCGATCCCAGCAACCGCCCCCAGACCATGGCTGAGCTGATCGCGGCCCTCGACGCTTTGGACCTGTCGAACGAGCCGTCGACGCCTTCCACGCCGTCCTGGGTCCCCGCCAGCGACGCCCTGGCGTCGGACCTGGCGGCGGACAGCGAACGGACGGTCGTGCACTTCGGGACCGAGCCGCCGTCGTGGTTCAGCGCCGAACCGCGCGCGGAAGAGACCACGCCGCCGATCGTCGCCAGTCCCGATATCGCCGATCCCGACATCCCACTCGAAACGCCTGAAGAGCCGGCGCAGGGGCGCACGGTCTTCGCGCCCTCGCCGCTTCCACAAGCTCCCAAGACGACCGAACCGCCGCTCCCCGAGCGCACCGTCTTCTCGGCCGCGCCCGAGCCGGAGATCGAACCCGCCCCTGCGATCGAAGACGAGGCGGAAGTCGCGTCCGACATCGGTGACGTCGGCGCTCCCTCGCACGACGAAGGGGGGCGGATCGAGACCCCCGCGTCGGTGGAGACCGACGATGACGACGACGCCGTCTCGCCCGCTCCCCCCGCTATGGACTTCGCCTACGGCTCGGGCCCGGACAAGACCGAGACGGTCTCGCCGTCATCAGCGCCTTCGCCCGCCCGCGCTCGCCCGAGCGGCAAGCTGATCGCGATCGGCGCGGTGGCCGCCGTGGTCGTCGCCGGCGTCGGCATCACCATCCTGTCGTCGCAGAGCAAGGGCCGATTGCCCACCGCCGCGACCTCGACCACCCAGGCCCCGCCCGCCTCTCCGGACGTCCTCCAGGCCGAACAGGCGATCGCCGCCGCGCTGCCGAGCATCCCGTGTTCGTGGCTGACCGTGGGACACGGCCAGACCGGCGACGGCTCGACCGTCATCCAGGTCTCCGGCGCGGCCGGTGATCCCACGGCCGTGAACCGCGCGGTGGCGTCAGCCTCCCGTCGCGCCGGCGCGTCGGGCCTGCGGGTCGATTCCACCGGCGTCCTGGCGGCGGACCAGGCCGCCTGCCCCCTGCTCGACGCGGCGCGCGGCGCGCGCGACTCCAAGGCCATCGCCGCGCCCGCCGTCATCGCCCTCCAGACACGCTTCGAGATCGACCGGGGCATACAGGGCTGCCCCAGGGGCCTGTGGGCGCAGCCTGTCATCAACATCACGCCCGATCCGTCGAAAAACTACAGCCTGGTCGCGGTCCAACCTTCCGGTCGCCTGGAGCAGTTCGCCGCCAGCCGCGAGCAGCTGGACAGGCTCGCCGCCCGCAACCCCAATCTCTATCAGGACCTGGGAAACGGCCGTCATCGCGTCTCGATGTGCCTGAGCGAGCCGGGCCTGGCCGGGCTGCTGATGGTCGAGGGCGCGGGCCCCTTCGACCTCGGTCTCCGCGCGGGCGTCGCCGCGAAGCCGCCGCGGGACTTCGCCCAGCGCCTGGGCGAGCTCGCCAAGTCCAAAGGCTGGACGATGCAGATGGCCTGGTTCCAGCTCGCCAACGATCAGCCGGACCAGCCAGACCTCCCGGCCGTCGACCCCGCCACGCTGCGCGCCCAGAAGCTGGCCGAGGCCGCGCAGAAGGCCGCCGCCGCCGAGGCCGCCGCGAATGCCGCCGCGCCGGTGGTGGCCGCGCCGCCGCCGGAGCCCGAGAAGCTTCCCGCCGACCACGTGGCCTGTCGTCGCTTTGCCGGCGGGGCCTGGGAAGAACTGGGCTATGCGCCCCGCGCGACGTGCGTCGACCGCGTGTTCGCCGGACGCTGCGACGTCCAGACGGGCCGCTCAGGCGACATCGAATTGCGCCGAAGTGGCGACAGCCTCCAGGCCAAGACAGGCAAGGGTTTCCGCAAGTGGCAGAATGTCGGCAAGTCGGACTGCAAGGGGTAGCGCGCGGCGCGGATATCGGAGTCGGAGGGTCACGCCCTCCCCTCCCCGGCTGATCCGAAGGTCCATATCCCCGGCAGGGCAGCGCCAGGAGCGGACGTTGGCACGACTCCGGAAATGCGACCTTCATCGAGAACGCGATCTCGAGCAAAGGTGATCTACGCGCTCGATGAGTCGACGACCTCGCAGGCAACGAAAGCACCGCAACATCTCGCTGTGCGTCGTGTAGAGCCACGGCAACTGTGCATGGATGGCGGGGATGCGGATCCAGCGGTAAGCGCTTGGACTGGACGTGCCTCTCGCACCCCTCGTGTGCTAGCGCGCAGGGCTCGTCTCCCCTCGCGGGGCAACTCAAGCGCTTATACCGCCATCAACAAGGATGCCCGAACCGGTAACGTAGGCAGCGCCAGGCCCGGCGAGGAAGGTGACGGCTTCAGCGACTTCTCTCGCCTGACCATAGCGGGCAATCGACAGGCTCGGGAGGATGGCCGGCGCCAGAGCGCCATCGGCGGGGTTCATGTCGGTGTCGATCGGACCGGGGCGGACCAGATTGACGGTGATCTCCCGCGGTCCCAGTTCACGCGCAAGACCACGCGTGAAGCTTTCCAACGCCGATTTGGTGGCCGCGTAGACGGCTATGCCGGCGAACGGAACAGCCAGGCCCGCATTGCTGCCGATGCTGATGATGCGGCCGCCGTTCGGGATGTGCTTCAGCGCGGCTTGGGTGATCAGGAAGACGCCGCGCACATTGACGTTCAATTGCAGATCTATCTGCTCAAGCGGCTGCTCGGAAAAGTCACCCGCGAAGAGGACGCCGGCGTTATTGACCAGGATGTCGAGGCCACCGAGGTCGGCGACAGTCTGCTCCACCGCCGCCTTGGCGGCTTCACTGCTCGCGGCGTTGGCGTGGATGGCGACAGCCTTGCGACCCAGGGCGCGAAGCTCGGCGACGAGAGCCTCGGCCTTTGCCGCGGACTTTTCATAGGTGATGGCGACGTCTGCGCCATCCTCGGCCAGCTTCAGTGCTATGGCCGCACCTATGCCGCGGGCCGCACCGGTGACGAGCGCGCGTTTGCCCGCAAGACTAAGAGAGGCGACGTTCATATCGGTATTCCTGTGTGAAATTGTTTCTGCGGTGCTCTGGAAAGAGCGGGCTACCGGCCGCTGGCGTGGCGACGCATTGCGTCGACAGCGACGAAGACTTGAGCGAGGCCTGAACAGGTTGATCGGGTCATGGCCGGTCGCCGTTCCTGGGGACGGCAGGGCCGCTGGACAGCCATCCGGCGATCAGAAGACAGGCAGCGATCGCAAGGGCCGCGATGCTGTAGGCATGGCCGAAGGATCCAACGTCGGTCGCCGCTCCAAGCACCGAGAAGAACAATCCGCCGATCAAGGCGGCGGCCAGCGCCGCACTGATCTGGAACATCGAATTGACTAAGCCGGCCGCCAGTCCCGATCGCGTCTTGTCGATATTCCGAACAACGGTCTGGACGAGATTGGGAAGCGCGATCCCCTGCCCCACGCCGATGAAGAACAATGCGACGAACAGAAAGCGGGGAGCGCCGACTGAAATCAGAACCGCCGTGGCCGCCAAGCCCCCAGCTTGCACGCCCATTCCGGCGGCGGCCGCGTATCGCCCGAACACCTTGAGCACCCGCCCGCTGACAAAGGGGCCAAGAAAGAAGCCAGCAGCGGCCGGAAGGATCGCCAATCCGGCGGCGAGAGGCGTCCGGCCCAGCCCCCCTTGTTGGTAGATCGAAAATATCAGCCAGAAGGCCGCAACGACGTAGAAGAACAGGGCGGCAAGCAGCCCTCGCATGAGCCCGGGAGCGTGAAGTAGGCTTGGCGTCACGATCGGATCGCCACCGGCGATCTCCAGCTTTCGCTCAAATCGCCAGAACGCGAGCAAGAGCGGGGCGGCGGTGGCCAGCATGACGAGCGCCCATCGCGGCCACCCCTGCTCGCGACCTTCGATCAAAGGCGCGATGAGCGCAAAAAGACCAAGCGCGAGCAGAATGGCGCCACCGACGTCCAGCTTGCTGGGACGATCCGATCGCGTGTCCGTCACCAGGACAAGCGCCGCCGGCGCGGCGATCGCGATCACCGGCAGGTTGACGAGGAATATGCTTCGCCAGCCGAGACCGAAGATATCGAGCGCGATCAAGGCTCCGCCAAGAAACAGCCCCGCCATCGACGCTAGACCAAAGGTCATCGCATAGAGGCTCAGCGCCTTGGATTTTTCGTCTTCCGAAAAGATCGCATTGATCGAGGCCAGAGCCTGAGGGGCCATGATGGCGGCCGCCCCCCCCTGAAGGACGCGACCGACGATCAGAGCGTGGGCGGTCGACGCCCATCCGCATAAGGCCGATGAAGCCGCAAAGCCCGCCATGCCGATCAGAAAGATGTTTCGACGCCCGTAAAGGTCTCCCAGGCGGCCTCCGGTGACCAGCATCACCGCATAGGCCGTGGCGTAGCCCGAGATGATCAGCTGCATCATAGCCGCGGAGGCCTGCAGGTCCGCCTGGATCGACGGCAAGGCCACATTGACGATGAAGAAGTCCAGCGGAGGCAGAAGCGCCCCTGCCAGCAGGACGACCAGGGCGATCCATCTGCGAGGGTCGCGATGGGCGCCTGGGCCTTGGGCATGCTCCAAGTTCGTCTCCTTCCGGGTTGCCGGCGCCGCGCGACGGTTCCGCGGCGCCGCGGCTCCGCCTTCCACCTCAAGCTTCCGGAAAGTCGGTGCTGATCGTGAGGTCCTCCCAAGCTGCGATCTCCGCCTGGACCGCCCCGAGCTTGGCGCGCGCCCGACGCAAGGCGTCGGAGCCGAGCAGCAGGTGCAGCGGCGGATCAGGCGCATCGACGATGCGCAGCAAGGCGGCGGCCGCGCGATCCGGATCGCCCAGCTGCTGGCCGGCCATCGACGAGAAAGCCTGGCTGGCCTTGCCGACCGTCGCGTCATAACCCCCGGCCCTTGGGGCGCTCAGGCGGATGGAGTGCGTCGACAGGAAGTCCGTCCGGAAGGCCCCCGGCGCGACGGCGGTCAGCTTGATGCCCAGCGGCTCGACCTCCTGGTGCAGCGACGCCGTCAAACCCTCCAACGCGTACTTGGCCGCGGCATACAGCGCCGACGCCGCGCCCGGCGCCCGGCCCGCGATCGAAGTGATGTTAAGGATCCGCGCCTCGCCCTGGGCCCGCAGCCCGGGCAAGACCGCGCGGATCACCTTGAACGGCCCGAAGACGTCGGTGGCGAACAGGCGCTGAGCCTCCTCATCGGTGGCGTCTTCCAGCGCGCCCAGCAGGCCGTAGCCGGCATTGTTGACCACGACGTCCAACCGCCCTTCGGCTCGGCGGAAGGCCTCGGCGACCACCCGCTCGATGGCCAGGCCGTCGGTGACGTCCAGTGTCAGGACATGCAGCTTGCCCGGCCCCGCCTCGGTGGGGGCCGCGCCCGAACGGACCGTGCCGACGACGGTGTCGCCCCGCGCCAACGCGGCCTGGGCCAGCGCCAACCCTAGGCCGCGCGAAATCCCGGTGATGAACCAATGCTTCGTCATCGCATGCTCCTTGTCAGGCGCGTCTTGTGCGCCCGCTTTCGCGACTTCAGAATGGAGCTAATTCTGCGTGAGCTTGTAAGGCGTGCTAAACAATGGCCTTAAGCACTGATACACTGCTGAGCAGCGGCGACTTCGCCCATCTGCGTGCGTTCGTGGCCGTGGGCCAGGCGCTCAGCTTTACCCGCGCCGCCGAGACCCTGGGCGTCACGCCCTCGGCGCTCAGTCAAGTCGTGCGCGCCTTCGAGGACCGGATCGGCGTACGGCTGCTTAACCGCACCACCCGTAGCGTCTCTCTGACCGACGCGGGCGAGACCCTGCTTCACCGCGTCGCCCCCGCTGTCGCCGAACTCAGCCAAGCTGTCGGCCAAGTCCGCCTCTATCAAGAGCAACCTTCGGGGACGGTGCGGGTCCACGTTTTCCGGTCGGCCGCCGACCTTTACGTCCAGCCGATCCTACCCGCATTCCGCCGCGCCTACCCCAAGGTCGTCCTGGACATCACGGTCGATGACGAGGTGGTCGACACGGTCGCGTCGGGTTTCGACGTCGCAATCCGCATCGGCGAGGTCATCGAGCGCGACATGATCGCCGTGCCTCTGGAGCCGCCGGTGCGGCAAGTCCCCGTCGCCGCCCCAAGTTATGTCGCAGAACGCGGTCTGCCGGCTCATCCGCGGGACCTCCTAGGCCACGACTGCATCCGCTGGCGCTGGCCGGGCCGCACCCAGCCTTATCGCTGGGAGTTTTTCGAGAACGGCGCTTGGTTCGAAGTCGAGGTCGATGGGCCGCTGATTGTGAACAGCAAGGACATGGCGCTGAAGGCCGCCATAGACGGCGCCGGCATCGCCTTCTCGGTCGAGCGCACCGCTCGCCACGCTATTGCCGACGGCCGGCTGGTCCCGATGCTGGAGGCTTGGTGCGAACCCTTCCCGGGCCATCACCTTTGCTTTGCTCAGCAACGACAGATGAGCCCGGCCCTACGCGCCTTCATAGACACGGTGCGCCAAGGCGCTGCGGCGCCCGACTGAGCTTTCCGCCGGCTGGGTAGCGCCATCAACGGACACTGTCTCGCGCGCTTAAACTCGACATTCGGCCTCGGCGGAGCAGCACGAGTTGCCGGCTTTTGCGAAAGTCGCCGATAGGTCTGCCGCCACGGCGTACCCGAAAGCGGCATGGTCGAGGAACTGGCTCTCGAAGATCGCGTTCGGTCAAGCTTAGCATCAGGGCCATCGCCCGGCGCTTGATCGACCAAGATGCACGAAGGGCGCCCGTGAAGGATCTCCCCACAACCGATCTGACCAATTGCGACCGCGAGCCGATCCACTTGCTGGGCGCGATCCAGCCCACGGGCGTTCTGGTCGCCGTCACCCGCCAATGGATCATCGAGCGCGTCTCGGCCAATCTGCACGACGTCTTCGACATCGAGCCGTCCGAGGCGATCGGACGCAACCTCGACGCGCTGCTAATCAACGACGCGCTGCACGAGGTGCGCAACCGCGCGACGCTGCTGGTCGGCCCCGACGCGATCGAGCGGATCTTCGGCGTTCGGCTACGTCGCTCCGAACAGCTCTTCGACCTGGTGGTCCACGCCTCCGACGATCTCCTGGTGATCGAGATCGAGGCGGCCGAGCAGGGGCGTGGCGATGCGACCAACACAGTCCGCTCGATGATCGCCCGCCTGGACCGCACGCGGTCCATGGACGCCTTTTTCCAGGAAGGCGCGCGTTTGATCCGCGGGTTGGCCAGCTATGACCGCGTAATGGTCTATCGCTTCGACAGCGAGGGCTCCGGCGAGGTGGTGGCCGAGGCGATGCGCGCGGGGATCGGCTCGTTCAAGGGCCTGCGTTATCCCGCCAGCGATATCCCGCGCCAGGCGCGGATCCTCTACAAGCGCAACCTGATCCGCACGATCGCCGACGTCAACGCCGCGCCCGCCCCGATCGTGCCGCAACTGGACGACAAAGGCCGCCCGCTGGACCTGTCGCTTTCCGCCCTGCGTTCGGTCTCGCCGATCCACATCGAATACCTGAAGAACATGGGCGTGGGCGCGTCGATGTCGATCTCGATCATCGTCGACGACGAGCTTTGGGGCCTGTTCGCCTGCCATCACTACGGGCCGCGTGTGCTTGACTTCAACACCCGCGCGGTGTGCGAACTGTTCGCTCAGATGTTCTCCATGCGCCTGGAAAGCCGTGAACGCCGGGAGATCATGGAGTTCGAGCGGCGCGCCCGCGACATTTCCGACCAGCTGCTAGGCGCGGTGGCGTCCGACGACAGCCTGCTCAACAACCCCGACTGGCTGACCTCGATCCTGACCAACGCCATCCCCGCCGACGGCGTGGGCGTATGGATCAACGGCACCAGCGTTTTGTCGGGCAGCACGCCCTCGACGGGTGAGTTCCGGCAGCTGATCGGCGAGTTGACCGCGACCTCCGACGGCGAAGTGCTGGCCACCGACCACATCGGCGGCTTCATGAAAGGCGCCGAGCGTTTCGCCGACAACGCCGCGGGCATGCTGGCCATCCCGATCTCCCGCGCGGCCCGCGACTACGTGGTGATCTTCCGACGCGAGATCGTCCGCTCGGTGCGCTGGGGCGGCGATCCTCACAAGCCTGTCGAGTACGGCCCCAACGGGCCTCGCCTGACGCCGCGCGAAAGCTTCGAGGAGTGGAAGGAGACGGTCCAGGGCCGCTCCAAGCCGTTCAACGCCTCGGAGATCCGGGTCGCCGAGACCCTGCGCGCGACGCTGATCGAGGTGGTGCTGCGCATGGCCGACGAGGCCGCCTCCCAGCGCCAGTCGGCCAGCGAGCGGCAGGAGATGCTGATCGCCGAGCTCAATCACCGCGTCCGCAACATCCTGGGCGTGATCCGCGGCCTGATCCGCCAGTCAAAGCCCTCGGACGGCGATCTGGAGAGCTTCGTCCGCCAAGTCGACGGTCGCATCCACGCCCTGGCGCGCGCCCACAACCAGATCACCGACGACCACTGGGGCCCTGCCCCGATCCAGGCGCTGGTCGACGCCGAGACCGCCGCCTTCCTGGCCGACCGGCCAGACCGAGTAGCCACGACCGGCGGCTTCGTCCTGCTCAACCCCCAGGCCTATTCGACCATGGCGCTGGTGTTCCACGAGTTGATCACCAACTCGGCCAAGTACGGCAGCCTGTCGGCGGACGGCGCGGTCGACATCGCCTGGCGGCGCGACAATGTCGGCAACTTGGTGGTCGAGTGGGTCGAGAGCGGCGGCCCGCCCGTCACTCCGCCCGAACGGCGTGGTTTTGGCACCACGATCATCGGCCGTTCAGTGCCCTACGACCTGGGCGGCGAGGCCAAGATCGACTATGCCTCGGACGGGGTGCGGGCGCGGTTCAGCATCCCGGCGCGGCATGTCTCCGAAGCCTCCGGCGACCGCCTGGCGCCGCTCAAGGCGCCGCGCAAGCCGGTCGAGCGGGGCGTGGCGCCGCGCCAGATCCTGGCCGCCAAGATGGTCCTGATCGTCGAGGACAGCCTCATCATCGCCCTGGACGCCGAGGACGTCGTCAAGAAGCTCGGCGCCGATGGGGTGATGACTGCCGCCACGGTGCCCGCCGCCTTGGATCTGCTGGGCGAGAGCCTGCGGCCCGACATCGCCATGCTGGACATCAATCTCGGCGACAAATCGAGTTTCCCGATCGCCGACCGGCTCGAGAACATGGGCATCCCGTTCCTGTTCGCGTCGGGCTACGGCGAGCAGGCTCACCTGCCCGCCGCCCACGCCGACCGGATGGTGGTGCAGAAGCCCTACACCATCGAGAACGTGGCGCGCGCCTTGGAACGGCTTCTCACACGCTCTGGCTGACCGAGGCTTGAGCTACCGTGCGCGCTATGAGCTGCCATTGGCCTATCTCCAAGAAGCGGACGTTCGGCGATGACTCACCATGCTCTCGGTAGATCGCGACGCAGGGCCTCCTCGGGGTCGAACATGGAGACGCCGCCGACAGTCGCCTGGACCTCATTCTGTAACACGTCCCAGTGCTCTGCGAGCTTGCCGCCTTCTACCCGAAAGATATCGATCACCACCTGCGGGGTGTCGGCCCAACCCCGGATGCGGCCGTGAATGGCGACGAGATCGTCTTCCGCGACGATCAGGCCAGGCTCGTAGAACACGGCCGGCGACAGGCTGGCGACGAGCGCCTGCAAGGCCTCGCGCCCCTGCGGGATGCCGGGATTGTGCTGGATGTAGTCCGGCGCATAGAGGCGCTCCACCGCCGAAGCGTCGCGACGTTGGAACAACGCCGTCATCGCCTCTAGCACCAACGTCTTGTTCCTCTGGGGCGTGTCGTCCAAGGCCCGGCCCGCTGGTCGCGTGATCGTCACCGGCCCGCTCATCCGCAGGAACCGGCCGTCCGGCAGGGTGGCGAAGGAGTGGACCGTCCCGCGGTCGTAGTCCTGGACGTTGGTGACGGTGGCGCCGTCCTTCTCCTGCCAGCTGACGGCGAAGAGGCTATTGCCGAGCGACACGACCTGGATGTCGACGACCTCGGTCCGGGCATACGGACCTTGCTTGATCTCGAACTGCAAATGGGTGTCGGATAGCAGGGTCAGGCTGACCTGGAAGTTCGGATAGGAGACGTCCATCTCCAGTCCGACGGGGAAGCGGGTGATCGTCATTCTTGCACTCTCCATGGGCAGGTCGGACGCGTAGACGGGACGGCCCCATGGGCCGCCCCATCCTGGACGTCGGCGCGTGAGGCCTTAGGCCGGCGATCCGGCGCGGCTCGCCAGCAACTGAAGCTCCCAGGCGAAGGCCACGCCGCTGCCGCCGCCGTGATCGAGCAGCACCTCCGAGAGGCCGGCGGCCGACTCTTCACGCGCCCAGTCGCGCTGCCACTCGGCGAGCACGGCCATCCAAGTGATCGGCACAGCGCCGGCGGCGACCATGCGGCGCACCGCCATGTCATGGGCTTCGGCCGAGACGCCGCCCGAGGCGTCGGTGACGATGAACACGTCATAACCCTCGCCCAGCGCTTGGATCGTCGGCATGGCCAAGCAGACCTCGGTCCACAGCGCCGCCAGGATCAACTGCTTGCGGCCGCTCTTCTTGACGATGTCGGTGATCTTCGGGTCCTGCCAGGTGTTGATGAACGTACGGTCGATCGGCTTCTGGTCGGGGAAGACCTCCTGCAGGCCCCTGATCAGATAGCCGCCCCGTTCCTCGATCACCGTGGTCAGCAGGGTCGGCACGTCAAAGACCTTCGCCCCTTTGGCCAGGCCGATGACGTTGTTGACGATCATCGTCGGCTCGTGACTGTTCAGGTTGGCGAACTGGTAGGGCTGGTGGTCGATCAGAACGAGGAAGCTGTCTTCGGGACGCAGCAGGGCGTCGAGACCGGTCTTGGGCATGGATACTCCTTGAAAAAGCACGCTTCGACGCCTCAGGCGCCGGCGGGGTCGAGAAAGACGTGGAGGGTGTGGATCCGGCCATCCGAGAAGCGGGCGACGTCGGTTCCGGTGACGGCGACGGGACCGTTCGTGGGGCCACAGGACCAGCGAAGACGGCCGACTCCGTGATGGGCGGCGGCGGGGCCGACCGCGACGAAGACGAAGGCGGGCGGTAGGCTGGAAAGCAGCGTCTCCACCGCCTGGTTGATGGCCGAATGGCCGGTCGCCACGGCGTGGGGCTCAAGGAACGAGGCGTCCTCGGCGTACAGCGCCTGTATCACCGCCAGCCGGCGGACGCCGTCACGCTCGCCGAACACGCGCTCGAGATTGGCGTGCAGCAGACCTGCCTCGTCGGGGCCGGCGTTCGATCTGTTCGGCATGGTGGAAGCTCGGGGGCGGCGGCGTGTTGCGGCGATATGACCGCGCCGGACCTGTTCGCTGTAGTCATCGATATCTGGAACTAGCTTCAAGCATTTGTATAAGGTCTGGCATGGAAACCCTCGCCAATCTGGAGTCCTTCATTCGCAGCGCCGAGTGCGGGAGCTTCTCCGCCGCGGCCCGCCGGCTGGGCGTGACGCCCGCGGCGATCAGCCGGAACGTCGCCAATCTGGAGCGCGGCCTGGGCGTGCGGCTGTTCCAGCGCAGCTCGCGCAACCTGACCTTGACCGAGGATGGCGAGCGCTTCCTGGCGTCGGTCTCGGACGGCGTGCAGTCCATCCAATCGGCGATCGCCCAGGTGACCGCGCAGGCGGGCAAGCCGGCCGGGGTGCTGAAGGTCAGCATGCCGTCGACCTTCGGCCACGACCACGTGATGCCGATGCTGCCGGCCTTCCTGGCGCGCTATCCCGACGTGCAGCTGGATTTGGGTTTCGAGAACCGTCAGGTCGACCTGATCAGCGAGGGTTTCGATGCGGCCATCGGCGGCGGCATGGAACTGCCGGCAGGGATCGTCGCCCGGCGTCTGGCGCCGCTGCATGTCGTCGCCGTGGCCTCGCCCAACTATCTGCGAGGCCGCCCGTCGCCACTGGACCCGCAGGACCTGGCCGCGCTGGACGGGCTATCGATGCGCTCAGCCCTCACCGGCCGCGTGCGGGTCTGGCGAATGCGCGATCGCGAGGGCGTCGAGACAACGTTGGAGCACAAGGCCAGCATCGTGGCCAATGACCCGGAGGCCCTATGCAGGGCGGCCCTGATGGGCCTGGGCGTGGCGATGATCGCCGTGCCCTATGTCGAGCGGCATCTGCAAAGCGGGGCGCTGCTGCGCCTGGCGCCGGACTGGCACGCCGACATCGGCGCCATATCGCTCTATTTCAGGGGCCAGAAGCTGCTGCCCGCCAAAACCCGCGCCTTCATCGACCACGTGATCGCCGGGTTCAAGGAGCTGAACTTGGCGCAACGGTTTTCAGCGGAGGGATAGCGCCAGTAGCCGACATTAGCGCCCTGACGACAACCCGGCGCTCGATTCACGGCGAAGCCCGCTGCCTAGCGATTAGCCTTCCCGCGCCCAATTCGGCGGCGCCGGAGTTGTCGGCAAGCCCTTCGTGTTATTACGTATTGATAGCTTCGTAATAACACGAAGGGATGCCCTCATGGATACCTCCTCCACCCTGGCGCGCCTGAGCATCAGCCTGCCGGCCGAGCTGATGACGCAGCTCGACGCCATGGTCGCCGAGCGCGGCCTGCCCAGTCGTTCGCAGATGATCGCCGAGCTCATCCGGCATGAGCTGGCCGAGCACAGCGGCGAACGCCCGGACGCCGTGCTGGCCGGAACCATCACCCTGATCTATCGCGCGGAAAGCGGCCGGGTGCGCCACGCCCTGGCCCAGGCCCAGCTGGGCTATGTGAAAGAAGTGATCTCGGCCCAGAACGTCTTCCTGGAGGACGATCAGGCCATGGAGGTCCTGCTGGTCCAGGGACCGGCCGAGCGCCTGCAGCAGCTGTGCGACGACCTGCGCAAGGTGCGCGGCGTCCAGCAGATCAAGCTCGTCACCACCACCGCCCTGCTGCCGCCGCTGCACTTCCACGGCGACGAGCCCGACGGAGAGTCTCCTTGAGCGATACCGCAACGCCTTATGCCGCCCAGGCCCATGCCCGCGCCCAAGCCGGGACGCGCGTCGAGGCCATGCCCATCGTGCCGGCCAGCGCCGCCGTCGACCTGCCGCCGGGCGTCGCCACCGCCGACGTGGTCTGGGACGAGACCATCGCGCCTGGCGGCTACGCCAGCCGCCAGATCGCCCGGGGCTCGCGCCTTCGCCTGACCGACATCGCGGGCGACGCGGCCGTCTCGCTGCTGATCTTCAACGCCGAGCGCCCGATCGAGCGCCTCAACATCGCCGACACCCTGAAGGTCCAGTGGAACGGCTATCTCGGCCAGGGCCGCCTCTTGCTGTCCGACATGGGCCGGGTGCTGGCCAGCATCGTCGAGGACGAGGCCGGCACGCACGACGCCTTCTGCGGCGCGTCCAACCAGGCCAGTAACGCCCGCAAGTACGGCGACGGCTTCAACCACGGGGCCCACCCCAACGCCCGCGACCGCTTCTCGCTGGGCGTCGCCAAGTTCGGCCTGGGTCGCAAGGACATCCATCCCTGCCTGAACCTCTTCAAGGAGGTGCGCGTGGGTCAAGGCGGCGAGACGGTGATCGATGTCGGTCCCTATGCGCCCGGCCGCGCCCTGACCCTTCGCGCCGAGATGGATCTGATCGTGGTGCTGGCCAATTGCCCGCACGTGCTGGACCCGCGCGAGGCCTATGCCGTGACCCCGGTGCGCGCCACCGCCTGGCGCGGTCTGGTCACGCCGGAAGCCGACCCGATCCGCAACGCGACGCCCGAAGGCCTGCGCGCCTTCCTGAACGTCGAAGACTACTTCTCGCGCTGAGGGCCCCATTCATGGCGTTCGATCCCCCGCCCCTGAACACCATCATCCACGACGAGGTCGTCCCCGCCCGCGCGCCTTGGCTGCATGAAGTGAAAGCCGGCCAGACCCTGCGGATCGTCGATCTGGAGGGCAACCAGGCCGTCGATTTCCTGGCCTACAGCGCCGCCGACGACGCCGAACGCTACAGCGCCCAGGACACCATCGCCGCCCAGAAGAACATCTTCCTGCGCGAAGGCTCCGTCCTGCTGTCCAACGAAGGCAACCCGATGATGACGGTGACGGCGACGGCCGTCGCCTATCACGACACCATCGGCGGGGCCTGCTCGTGCGAGAGCAACACCCTGCGCTACGGCCACCACACCAAGAGCCAGCACGCCTGTGTCGAGAACTTCCTGGTCGCCAACGCGGCCCAGGGACGCGGCAAGCGCGACATGGTCAGCAACGTCAACTGGTTCATGAACGTGCCGGTCGAGGCGGACGGGGCCTTGGGTATCGTCGACGGCATCTCGGCGCCCGGCCTCTATGTCGACCTGCGCGCCGAGATGGACGTGGTGGTGGTGGTCTCCAACTGCCCGCAGATCAACAACCCCTGCAACGGCTTCGACCCGACGCCGGTGCGCATGATCATCGCCCAGTAGGACCGCACTCATGTTCGACAAGGTCCTGATCGCCAATCGCGGCGCCATCGCCTGCCGCATCATCCGCACGCTGCGCGCCATGGGCGTGAAGTCGGTGGCGGTGTTCAGCGACGCCGACGCCGGCTCGCTGCACGTCTCCCTGGCCGACGAGGCCGTGCGCCTGGGCCCCGCGCCGGCCGCAGAGAGCTACCTGCGCGCCGATCTCGTGCTTGCCGCCGCCAAGGCCACGGGCGCCCAGGCGATCCATCCGGGCTACGGCTTCCTCAGCGAGAACGCGGCCTTCGCGGAGGCCTGCGAGACGGCGGGCGTCGCTTTCATCGGTCCGACGGCCGAGAACATCCGCGCCTTCGGCCTCAAGCACACCGCGCGCGACCTGGCCCAGGCCCACGGCGTGCCGCTGGCGCCGGGCACCGACTTGCTGGTCGATCCGGCGGCGGCGCTGGAAGCGGCGGAGCGGATCGGCTTCCCGGTGATCCTGAAGGCCACGGCCGGCGGCGGCGGCATCGGCATGCGGGTCTGCGAGAACGCGCAAGGCGTCGAGGAGGCCTTCGCGGCCGTCCAGCGCCTGGCCACCGGCAATTTCAGCGACGGCGGTGTCTTCCTGGAGCGCTATGTCCGCAAGGCCCGACACGTCGAGGTGCAGGTGTTCGGCGACGGGGCCGGCAAGGTCGTGGCCCTGGGCGAGCGCGACTGCTCCCTGCAGCGCCGCAACCAGAAGGTCGTCGAGGAGACCCCCGCCCCCGGCCTGCCCGCCGCCACCCGAGCAGCCCTGCTGGACGCCGCCGTGCGCCTGGCCCAGGCGGCGAACTACCGCTCGGCCGGCACGGTGGAGTTCCTGTACGACGCCGATCGCGACGACTTCTTTTTCCTGGAGGTCAACACCCGGCTCCAGGTCGAACACGGCGTGACCGAGCAGGTCACCGGCGTCGATCTCGTCGAATGGATGGTGCGTGGCGCGGCCGGCGACTTCGCGTTCCTGGACGTCCTGTCGCCCAAGCCCAAGGGCGCATCAATCCAGGTGCGGCTATATGCCGAAGATCCGGCCCAGGACTATCGCCCCAGCTCCGGCGTGCTGACACAGGTCGCGTTCCCGGACGGCGTCCGCGCCGATGGCTGGGTGGTCGACGGAACCGAAGTCAGCGCTTTTTACGACCCGCTGCTGGCCAAGCTGATCGTCACAGCGCCGGATCGCGAGGCGGCGGTCGTGGCCCTGCAGCAGGCGCTGGACGACACGCGCCTGGCCGGTATCGAGACCAATCTGGACTGGCTGCGCGCCGTGGTCCGCAGCGAGCCGTTCACGAGCGGCCAAGTCTCGACCCGCACCCTGGAGACCGTGACCTGGACGCCCGACACCATCCAGGTGCTGAGCGGCGGTCCCGCCACCACCGTGCAGGACTGGCCGGGGCGCCAAGGCTACTGGGATGTCGGCGTGCCGCCCTCGGGGCCGATGGACGCCTTCGCCTTCCGGCTGGGCAACCGCCTGCTGGGCAATGGCGAGGACGCGGCCGGGCTGGAGATCACCGCACTCGGCCCGACCCTGAAGTTCAATCGCACCGCCACGGTGTGCCTGACCGGCGCCCGCTTCGACGCCCGCCTGGATGGCGCGCCGGTCGAGCCCTATGCGCCGCTCGCGGTCGCCGCCGGCCAGGTGCTGAAGATCAGCCGCGCGATCGAGGCCGGCTTGCGCGGCTACCTGCTGTTTCAGGGCGGTCTGGACGTGCCGGAATATCTGGGCAGCCGCTCGACCTTCACCCTGGGCGGCTTCGGCGGCCATGCCGGACGAAACCTGACGGCCGGCGATGCGCTGCGGCTGCTCGAGCCCGCCGGCGCGACCGCCGCACCTGCGCTGGCAAGCGACCTGCGCCCCGAAACGACCAAGGCCTGGACCATCCGCGTCCTCCCCGGCCCTCACGGCGCGCCCGACTTCTTCACCCCCGCCGACGTCGCCATGATCGGCGGCACGGACTGGAAGGTTCACTACAACTCCAACCGCACCGGCGTGCGTTTGGTCGGCCCCAAGCCCGAATGGGCGCGGCGCGACGGCGGCGAGGCCGGACTGCATCCGTCCAACATCCACGACAACGCCTACGCCATCGGGGCCATCGACTTCACCGGCGACATGCCGATCATCCTGGGTCCTGACGGCCCGTCGCTGGGCGGCTTCGTCTGCCCGTTCGTGATCATCCAGGCCGACCTGTGGAAGGCCGGCCAACTGGCGCCGGGCGATGCGGTCCGCTTCGCCGTGGTCGACGACGCGACGGCCGCCGCCGCGCTCGACGCCCAGGAGGCGCTGATCGCCGATCTCGCGGCCTCGCCCGAGCCCGCCGCGCCGCCGGTGGACGAGCAGAGCAGCCCAATCCTCCATGAGCTGCCCCAGGACGGCCACCGCCCCCGCGTGCTCTATCGCCGCCAGGGCGACCAACATCTGCTGGTCGAGTACGGCCCGATCGTGCTGGACCTGGAACTGCGCCTGCGCATCCACGCCCTGCTACTGGACCTGCAAGGCCAAGCGCCGGAAGGCGTCATCGACCTGACGCCGGGCATCCGCTCGCTGCAGGTCCACTACGACAGCCGCCGCCTGACCCAAGCCGAGCTGCTAGAGATCCTGGTCGCCGCCGAGGACCGGCTGGGCGGGCTGGACGACTTCGAGATCCCCTCGCGCGTCGTCCACCTGCCGCTGAGCTGGAAAGACCCGGCGATCTACCAGACCATCGACAAGTACATGCAGGCCGTCCGCGACGACGCGCCCTGGTGCCCGGACAACATCGAGTTCATCCGCCGGGTCAACGGGCTGGGCAGCATCGAGGACGTCAAACGCATCGTCTTCGACGCCCGCTACCTGGTGATGGGCCTGGGCGATGTCTATCTGGGCGCGCCGGTGGCCACGCCGGTCGACCCGCGCCACCGGCTGGTGACCACCAAATACAATCCCGCCCGCACCTGGACCCCGCCGAACGTGGTCGGCATCGGCGGGGCCTATATGTGCATCTACGGCATGGAGGGTCCGGGCGGCTACCAGCTGTTCGGACGCACGATCCAGGTCTGGAACACGTGGCGGCAGACCGAGGCCTTCACCGATGGCAAGCCTTGGCTGCTACGGTTCTTCGACCAGATCCGCTTCTTCCCGGTCAGCGCCGACGAGCTGACCGAATGGCGGCGCGACTTCCCGCTGGGCCGTCGCCAGATCCGTATCGAGGAAGAGACCTTCCGCCTCTCGGACTACCGCAAGATGCTGGCCGACGAGGCCGACAGCATCGCCGCCTTCCAGGCGACCCGCCAGGCCGCCTTCGACGCCGAACGCGCCGACTGGGAGGCCAAGGGCGAGTTCGCGCGGGTCGAAGCCCTGTCTGGCTTCGCCGACGCCGAGGAGGAGACGGCCGCCGTCGAGGTCCCGCCCGGCGCCGACCTGGTCGAGGCCCCTCTGGGCGGCAATGTCTGGAAGGTGCTGGTCGAGCCCGGCCAGCGGGTCGAGGCCGGCGCGGTCATCGCCATCATCGAGGCCATGAAAGCCGAGTGCGACGTCAACACCCCGGTCGCCGGCGTGGTCAGCGCGGTCTACGCCCAGCCCGCGCAATCCATCGCCGCCGGCGCGCCGGTGATCGCCGTGACCCCGGACCTGGAGGCCGCCGCGTGAGTTTCGAGCGTCTCTCCGTCGAGGCCATCGCCAAGGCCGTCAACGGCGGCGCGAGCGCTGTCGCGGTCGCCCAGGCCACACTGGATGCGGTCACCGAATACGACCTGATCCAGCCCCAGGTCTGGATCCTACGCCTGCCCGCCGAGGCCGTCCTGGCTCAAGCCCGCGCTGTCGATACCCGCATCGCCGCCGGCGAGGTCCTGCCGCTAGCCGGCGTGCCGTTCGCGGTGAAGGACAATATCGACGTCGGCGACCTGCCGACCACCGCCGCCTGCCCCGCCTTCGCCTACACGCCGGAGCGCTCGGCGACCGTGGTCGATCGACTGGTCGCGGCCGGGGCGGTGTTGATCGGCAAGACCAATCTCGACCAGTTCGCCACCGGCCTCGTCGGCGCCCGCAGTCCCTACGGCGCGCCGCGCTGCGTGTTCAATCAGGCCTTCGTCAGCGGCGGCTCGAGCTCGGGCTCGGCGGTCGCGGTCGCGGCGGGCCTCGTCGCCTTCTCGCTGGGCACCGACACGGCCGGTTCAGGCCGGGTGCCCGCGGCGTTCAATCACCTGGTCGGCCTCAAGCCCAGCAAGGGTCGCTGGAGCACGCGCGGCCTCGTGCCCGCCTGCCGGTCACTGGACTGCATCAGCGTCTTCGCCGCCGACCTCGCTGGCGCGACTCTGGTCGACGAGGTGCTGACCGCCTTCGATCCCGAGGACGACTATTCCCGCCGCCTGCAAGAGGCGAGCATCAACGGCCGGCGCTTCGCGATCCCCCGGCCCGAGCAGCGCATCTTCTTCGGCGATGGCGAGTCCGAGACCCTCTACGCCGCCGCCATCGCCCGGCTGCAGGCGGCCGGCGGCACACCCGTCGAGGTCGACATCGCCCCGCTTCTGGACGCGGCCAAGCTACTCTACAGCGGCCCATGGGTCGCCGAGCGCACGGCCGCCGTCGAGCCCCTGCTGCGGGCCACGCCCAGCGCCATCGAACCGACTGTCCGCGCCATCGTCCAGGGCGGTCTGGCTGTCACCGGCGTCGAGACCTTCAAGGGCCTCTACGCCCTGGAAGGCTATCGCCGCGCGGCCGAAGCGATCTGGGAGGCAGCCGATTTCCTGTTCCTGCCGACCACGCCGACCATCTATCGGCTCAAGGAACTTAAGGCCGAGCCACTGGCGCTGAACGCCAATCTCGGCCTCTACACCAATTTCGTGAACCTGCTGGACCTATCCGCCCTCGCCGTCCCGGCCGGCTTCCGCGCCGACGGCACGGGCTTCGGTGTAACCCTGGTTGGTCCCGCCTTCGCCGACCGCGCGCTGCTGGACCTGGCCGCGCACTATCTGGAGACCCTCCCCATGGCCGACACGCCTCCGCTGGACCTGACGCCCCACAAGCCCGGCGTGAAGCTGGCCGTGGTCGGCGCGCACCTGGGCGGCATGCCGCTGCACTGGCAGCTGACCTCGCGCGAGGCGCGGCTCGTCTCGGCGACCAAGACCGCGCCAGCCTACAAGCTCTACGCCATCGCCAACTCGACCCCGCCCAAGCCGGCGCTGGTGCATGTCGGCGATGGCGGCAGCTCGATCCTGGTCGAGGTCTACGAGTTGGATGTCGAGGCCTTCGGCAGCTTCACGGTCGAGGTCCCCGCCCCTCTGGCGATCGGCAATGTGACCTTGGAGGATGGGACCACGGTGAAGGGCTTCGTCGCCGAGCCTCGAGCCTTGGACGGCGCCACCGACATCACCCACCTGGGCGGCTGGCGGGCCTATATCGCCTCGCTCACGGTCTAGCCATTTCCGCACCGCACAACGAAAAAGCCCGCGAACCAGGTTCGCGGGCCTTTCAGCATCGTCAGGTACGAAGAGCGCCTTAAGCGGTGGCGCGAGCGGCCTTCAGGGCCGAAACGGTGTAGTAGATCAGGCTGAACATCGGACTTTCCGGGCTGCGATCAAGGCGAGGACGTTTCCCCGCAACACAACCCACATACGATGACAACGTTGTCATTGCAAGCCATCATGCTGCGGCGCAACATCGCACCTATTTGCCCAGCCCCGCCAAGGCCTCCGGCCCCACCGCCCCCGGCTTGTCCAAAGGGAAATCGTAGACCGCCGTCGCGCCATAACGATGCGGCGCGTGCGGATCGCGGCGGCGCTTGTCGAAAGCCAGAACGCGGGTGCCCAGCTTGAAGGCCTCCTTGATGTCGTGGGTGACCATCATGATGGTCAGGCCGTTGTCGCGCCAAAGGCCGGTGATCAGCTCGTGCATGTCCAGGCGCACGCCCGGATCCAGGGCCCCGAACGGCTCGTCCAGCAGCAGGATGCGCGGCTTGCGGATCAGGGCCTGGGCGATGGCCAGGCGCTGCTGCATGCCGCCCGACATCTGGGCCGGATAGAGGTCGCGGCTGTCACCCAGACCCACGGCGGCCAGCATGGCGTCGGCCTCCTCCAGCGCCTTGCGACGCCGCGCGCCCGACAGCTTGCCCAGCAGCGGCGAGCCGGCGCAGTCCAGGCCGAACACAACATTGTCGCGCGCCGACAGATGCGGGAACACCGAGTACTTCTGGAACACCACGCCCCGGTCGGGACCGGGCTCGGGCCGCAGCTTCTCGCCGTCCAGATCGATGGCGCCGCGCGTGGGCTTTTCCTGGCCGATGATCAGCCGCAGGAAGGTGCTCTTGCCCGCTCCGGACGGACCGACGATCGAGACGAAGCTGCCCTGCTGGATCGACAGGTCGACATTCTCGAGCACGACCTTGTCGCCGTATTCGACCCAGACGTTGCGGAAGGTCAGCAGGCCACCCATCAGCGCCCTCTCTCGGGATAGGCCCACGGATAGGCGCGGCGAGCGACCAGCTTCAGCGTCACGTCCATCGCCACCGCCAGCAACGAAATCCAGACGACGTAGGGCAGGATGATGTCCATCGACAGGTACCGGCGGACCAGGAAGATGCGGTAGCCTAGGCCGGTGTCGGCGGCGATCGCCTCGGCCGAGATCAGATAGACCCAGGCCGGACACAGCGAGAGGCGCAAGCTGTCGATCAGGCGCGGCATGGCCTGGGGCAACGCCACGCGCAGGGCCAATTGCCAGGTGCTGGAGCCCAGGGTCTGGGCCTTGACCAGCTGCTCCTCAGGGGTCGCGGCGACGTGGGCGGCGAGATCCCGGACCATGACCGGCGTCACGCCGATGACGATCAGGGCGATCTTGGCCGTCTCGCCCAGGCCGAAGACGATGAACAGGATCGGCAGCACGGCGATCGGCGGGATCACCGCGATCGCCGCCACCAGCGGTCCGAACTTGGCCCGCAGCAGCGGCAGCAGGCCAAGCCCCAAACCCAGGATCAGGCTCAGCGCCGTGGCGATCGCCAGGGCCAGGCCGATGCGCTCCAAGCTGGCCAGGGTGTCGACCAGCAGCGGCGCGTGGCCGGTCAGCGGGTCGACCTTGGCCATCAGCTGCACGGCCTCGACCATGGCGGTTGGGGTCGGCAGCAGCTTGTCACGCGGGTTCTCGGCGTGACGGGCCTGCGAGGCCATCAGGTAGAGCAGCCCCGCGGCCAGCAGCGGGATCATCCCGAGCAGGACCGCGAGACCGCCCCTGGGTCTGATGTTGAGAAGGCGCATGAGGGCTAGAGCTTGCCGTCCGCCGCCTGCTGCACGTAGCTGGGGTCGAAGCGCAGCTTGACGTTCTTGGGATCACCCAAGGTCTTGCCGCCCGGGAAACTGATGCCGATGTCGTCCACCGACTTCGCCCCCTGGCCAAACAGACCCATGCTGAAGCTGAACTTGCGCACGCGGTCGTTGGCGGTGACGAGGTCGGGACTGACCGTGGCGGCCAGGGCCGCCTTCGGATCGGCATAGAGGTGGGTCGTCTTCAGCTGGCCTTCGAAGCTGGCCAGGTCGGCGCCCGACAGCTTGGCCATCTGCTCGCGGGCCGCCTTGCCTTCCGGCGTCTGGGCCACGGTCAGGGCCATCGTCTCGTACCAGATGCCGGTCAGGGCCTTGCCCAGGTTCGGATTGGCCTTCAGCGCCTCGGTGCTGACCATCAGGCCATCCAGGATTTCGCCCGGGATCTTGGAGCTGTCGAAGACCTCGGTCGCGCCGGGCGCCTTCTTCACTTCCGACAGCTGCGGGTTCCAGGTCACCAGGGCCTGGGTTTCCTTGGCGCCGAACGCGGCGACGATGTCGGCGTCCGAGGTGTTGACCGTCTTGACATCGCTCATCTTCAGCCCGGCCTTTTCCAGGGCGCGGGCCAGCAGGTAGTGCGAGACCGACAGCTCGACGAGATTGACCGAACGCCCCTTCAGGTCGGCCAGGCTGGCCCCATTCTTGAGCACCACGCCGTCATTGCCGTCGGAGTAGTCGCCGATCATCACCACGGTGGTGTCCTTGCCGGCGGCGGCCGGCACGGTCAGGGCGTCCATGTTGGTGGCGGTGACGCCGTCCAGCTTGCCGGCCGAGTACTGGTTCAGCGACTCCACATAGTCGTTGATCTGCACCAGCTCGATCTTCACGCCGTACTTGTCGGCCCACTTCTTCACGATGCCCGACTGCTGGGCGTAGGCCCACGGCATCCAGCCGGCATAGATCGTCCAGCCGATCTTGTACTCGGTCTTGGCGGCCGCGGCGGGCGCCGCCGGCGCGGCCTTGTCGTCGGCCTTTTGCCCACACGACGCCAAGGCCAGGCAGGACACGGCCAGGGCCGCGATGAAACGCTTGCGGTTCAATAGGACACTCATCAGCGGCTCCCTCGACATTCGCTGACGCCAGTGGAGGGGCATATTACGAAAATGAGCAATCGTAATACCGACGACCATTCCGAAGTCGCCGGCGATTCCACCCAACTGCTGAAAAAGAAGGCCGAGCGCGACTTCGGCGCCCGAATCTCGCGCCAGGAGGGCCGTGGACATCAGATGCGCGCGGCGTGTCTTGCAGGGCGCAGCCACAGGACCATCATCGCCGGAGCACTAGGAGGTCCTCATGTTCAGCAAGTTCGTGGTCAAGCTGAGCCGGACCCTGTTCTCGTGGCTGGCGGCACGCGCCGACCGGTATTGGGCGCACTAGCCGCGTTCTCTGTCCGCCTGTGTCGCGCCAATAGCAGACCTCGGACTGACGCCAGATTCTGGACACTGATCGCGATGCGGATGGCGAACTCGCGCTGCTAGGCGCCCCAGACGTTCTGCGCATAGCGCAGAAAGTTCAGGCCCAGAATTTTCTCGATCCTGCGCGGCGGATGCCCACGCCCGGCCAGCTTGGCGACCAGGATGCGGAACTGGTCGGGTCCGAACATGTCGATGGCGAAAGTGTAGGAATCCGGTCGCTCGCCTGGCGCCGAGACGCCTTGCGTGCGACGACGGTTGATCTGAGCGGCGAAAGCCATCTTCCAGCGCTCCAGGTCGTCGATGCCGGTGACCCCTCCATCGGTGCCGATCCCGACCGCATCCTCGCCGCAGATGTTGATGGCGTGCTCGATATGGCGACAGACGTCCTCACTGGTGATCTGGCGGTCGGACAGGAACGGCATGAAATAGATGCCGACATAGCCCCCTTTCTCGGCGACAAGGCGCAGCTCCTCGTCGGTCTTGTTGCGCGGCACGTCGTTCAGGGCGCGACAGCCGGTGTGGCTGACGCAGATCGGCGCCTTGGAATGGCGCGCAGCGTCCAGGCAGGTCCGCTCACCACTGTGCGAGAGGTCAACGATCACGCGGCGCGTATTCAGGCGATCGATCACCTCGCGGCCGAATGGCGTCAGCGGGGTGTCGCCCGGCGCCATGGAGCCGCCGCCGAGCTGGTTCTGCGGATTGTAGGTCAGCTGGATTGCCCGTACGCCCATATCGGCGAACAAGTCCACACGGTCGGCTCGATCACCCATCATCGCCGAATTCTGGAAGCCGTAGATCACCCCGACCTTCTTTTCAGTCTTGGCGCGGCGGATATCGGCCGTAGTCAGCACCTTGAGCAGCTTGTCGGAATGCGCGCGGATCATGCCGTCGAACTGGACGACGCCGCGCACCGTCGACTCGAATGGCTCGGCCTTGCCGCTGACATAGCCCAGGGTCCAGTTCGTCGCCGTTAGGCCCGAGGCGATGGCGTCGTCGATCACGCGCTTGCTGATCGGCGCGCCGGCGTCCAGATCGCTGGTGTTGGGATCGTCCAGTTCGCCCAGGCTGTTGATGACGATCATGTCGCGTAAGGGGTCCTTGCCCTGGAACTTCGGAACCTGAGCGGCGGCGCGATCCGGCGCGGCCAACAATCCGGGTATGGTCGCCGTCGCGGCGGCCAGGGTCGTCAGGTTTCGGCGGGTGAGCATGTCGATCTTCCTGCGTGCGAACGTCGAGGACGGTCCCTCGCCCCCCCTTGGGGGTCTTACGCACGAGGTTCCCCGACCCGAACCGCGCCAGCCGGTGATTTCGCCCCAAACGCCAAGCTGCCGCCACACCGGGCGAAGCGCTGCCGATCTGGCTTCGCGGCCATCGAATGGCGATTTGTGACGATCACAATCACTTCTCGTCGCCATATCGCCGGTATTTCTCGATCTCGTGCGTAGCACCCTTCAGGAGGCGGGATGGGACCCGTCACCTCAACAGAGGGGGTTTCAGAATGTACGGTATGAGACTGGCGAGCCTATGCGGCTCGACGGCGGTCGCGGCGATCCTCGCCATCGGCGGCGGCGCTCAGGCGCAAACCACCAGCACGGCGGGGACGAGCACGGTCACCGAGGTGGTGGTAACAGGCTCGCGCATCCCGCGAAGCGACACCAAGACGGTCTCGCCCGTGACGGTGCTGACCCAAGAGAACCTGGACGAACGCGGCATCGTCAATCTGGGAGAGCTGCTCAACCAGGTGACGTCGAACGTGCCGGTGCTGCCGATCTCGACCAGTCAGGGCTTCCCCGGCGGCGACGCCAAGCAATCGCCGAACCTCTTCAATCTCGGCGCAGGGCGCACCCTGACCCTGGTCAATGGGCGCCGCATGGTGGCCACTTCGTCTGGCCTGGGCGATCGCGTCGTCGACGCCGGCATCATCCCCAGCGGCCTGATCCAGCGCGTCGACATCGTCCAGGGCGGCGGCGCGTCGGTCTATGGCTCGGACGCCATCGCCGGGGTCGTGAACTACATCCTCAAGGATCACTTCCAGGGCCTCGAGCTCGACGCGCAGTACGGCGAGAGCTCGCGCGGCGACTATCCCAAGCGCTCGGCGCGCGTGACCTGGGGCAGGAACTTCCTCGACGGCCGCGGCAACATCGCGATGGATCTCGCGTGGTCGAAGACCGATCCGCTGCTGGAAATCGCGCGGCCCCGCACGGCCTCGGGCATCCGCAACGTCACTAACCCGGCCAACACCTCGACCACCGACGGCATCCCGCCGACGATCAACGTCTTCAACGGTCGCCTCTGGCAGTACAACCGCTACGGCGTGATCTGGGCGACCCCGAACGGTACGGCGGCAGGCCTGTTGCGCGGCAACGGCACACCGCTGCAGTTCTCGCCCGACGGCGCGTCGGTCATTCCCTACGACACCGGCGTGATCCAGGCCGGCGGCAGCACGGCGATCGGCGGCCAAGGCTTGGACACCCGCGACCTGTCGACCCTGGCCGCGGGCCTGCAGCGCTACAACTTCACTACCATCGGCCACTACGACATCACCCCGCACATCAAGGCGTCGGGCGAGTTCCTGTATGGGCATCAGGAGTCCAAAGACCCCTACGGCACACAGCAGGTGTTCCGCACGATCGGCAACAGCGGCGCCTCCGGCCCGATCACCTTCAACAACACCAACCCGTTCCTGAGCGCGTCCGACATCGCCACGCTCAGCGCGGCCAGCCCGACCTTCGCGGCCGGTGGCAATCTGTCGATGACCCGCTTCATGGACATCCTGCCCAGCCGCGACCGGAGCACGCAGACCGACGTCTATCGCGTGGCCGGCGCACTGGACGGCGACTTCGCCGTGTTGAATCGCGACTTCACCTGGAGCCTCTCGGGCAGCCACGCCGTCAGCGACTACGAGGTCCACACCTGGGCGCCCTATCTGGCCCACATGCTGAACGCCCAGTCGGCGGTCAAGAACAGCGCCGGCCAGATCGTCTGCGCCATCAACGCCGACGCGATCACCACCAATGACGACGCTGCCTGCGCACCGCTCAATCCGTTCGGCCAGGGCAACGAGTCCGCCGCCGCCCGCGCCTACGTCACGACCCTGACCGGCTCGAAATACCACAACACCCAGGACGATTTCCTGGCGGTCGTGGGCGGCGACCTAGTCAAACTGCCTGCCGGCACGGCCAAGTTCAGCGCCGCCTACGAGCATCGCAAGGAGCACACCGCGTTCCGGCCGTATGACGCGGACCTGCGCGGCATCGCCACCACCGGTTCGCCGGCGGTGAACCGCGACGCCGGCTACAAGACCGACGAATATTCCGGCGAACTGCTCGTACCGATCGTCGGCGGCGACTTCACCCTGCCTGGCGTGCGGGCGTTCGAGGTCAACGGCTCGTACCGCTATGTCGACCACTCGATCGCCGGGGTCCAGAAGGTCTGGGGCTATGGCGGGCGCTGGGACACGGGCCTGGGCTTCTCGCTGCGCGCCTCCAAGAGCCGCAACTTCCGCGCCCCGTCGCTGGACCAGCTGTTCGCGCCGACGTCGACGGCGTCCGGCCAGCCGCTGGGCCAGGACCCCTGCGACGCCGACCGGATCAACGGCGGCACCAATCCGGCCGCCCGCCTGGCCGCCTGCCAAAAGGAGTTCGCCGCCCACCCCGAATGGGGTCCCCTGGCCGGCTTCCAGGATCCGGCCGAGAACACCGGCATCGTCAACGTCACCAGCGGCGGCAACCCGGACCTGAAGAACGAGATCTCCAACACCAAGACCTGGGGCGTCGTCTTCCAGCCCGACTACATCAAGGGCCTGACGATCACCGTCGACCGCGTGGAAGTGGTGCTGACGGACGGCCTGGTGGCGTTCAGCCCGGCCTCGTTCGCGGTCAACTGCTATGACCTCGGCGACGCCAGCGCCTGCGCCACCTTCAGCCGCAACGCCCAGGGCTATCTCACCCAGGCCCGGTCAACGACGTTCAACGCCGGCCTGATCACCTGGAACGGCGACATCTGGAACGTCAACTACCGCTTCCCGCTGGGCGCGATGTGGAACAAGGATCTGGGCCAGCTCGAACTGGGCGCCGAAGTCACCCACACCACGCGCTACGACGTCTCGACCAACGGCATCACCCACGCCCGTTCGGACGGCACGACGTCGGTTCCCGACATCCGCGCCCGCTTCGACGTTCGCTGGAGCAAGGGTCCGCTGCGGGTCTTCTATTCGGCCTACTACATGCCGTCGATGAAGAGCGGCTACACCGACACGATCGAGACGACGCCTGTGCCGGTCATCGCCTCGAACACGACCCACAACATCTCGGCGCAGTACAACTACAAAGGTTACACCCTGCGCGCCGGGGTGAACAACTTCACTGACCAGGGTCCGTCGTTCCCGACCAGAACCTATGGCGACATCTTCGGCCGCCAGTTCTACATCGGCTTGCGCGCCCGCTACTAAACGCCTTCTCCTTCGAAGGACACGACGCCGGGCTGGCCTCCAGCCCGGCGTTTTCTTTGTTGGCTAGAACCGCGCCCGCAGCCCCATGAACCAGCGGCGGCCGATGATGTCGCCGTAGTTGCGCGCCGGAAAGCTGGGCTGCTCGTCGGTCAGGTTGGTGATCCCGCCGCGCAAGGTGAGGCGACCGAAGTCATACGCCGCCGAAACCGAGTGCTGGGTGTTGGCGGCCACGATCGGATAGGGCGTGGTCTCGATCGTGTCGGTGTAGCCGCTCTTCGCCGACGGCAGGCGATAGACCGACCAGGTCAGGCGCAACGGACCTCGGGCATAGCGGGCGTCCCAGCGCGTCCGCCACGACGGCGCCGAGATCGTACCCTCGGCATGGGATCGATCCAGGCCCGTGACCGACGTCAGGTAGCGGCTGGTGTGGGTGGCCTCCACCGCCAGCTCCAGCGTGCCCAGGTCCTTGTCCCAAGGCCCGCCCAGCTGGAAGCGGTAGCTGACGTTGTAGATCTCGCCGCGATACTGGACGAGGCCCGCGTTGAAGGTGCTCTGGCGCGCGGCGACCACCGTCCCGGTCGCGTCGCGGGTGATGGTGTCGCAAGCCGAGGTGAGCTGGGGCTCGGTATCATAGCAGAGGGCCAGGTAGCTGGCCGGGGCGAAGCTAGAGAGACCGTTGCGCAGGTCGATCTCCAGCCGGTCGGCCGAGAGGGTCAGGCCGGGAATATAGGTCGGCTGGAACACCGCCCCCCAGGTCACGGTGTGCGAGGTTTCGTTCTTGAGGTCCGGATTGCCGCCTGTGGTGACGGCCGTGATCGAAGTGTTCTCGGCGGGGTCCTGGAAGTTGGCCAGCGGTCCATAGCCGGGATGGGCGGCGAACTCGCGCTGGCAGTTAGCCAGCCGGATCGCCGGCCTGGAGCCAGCGTTGATCCGATCGGCGTCGCAAGGATCAGCGCCGATGAAGGTGAAGCCGATGGTGGTCGGCGCGAACTGCTGGTCCAGGGTCGGGGCCCGGAAATTGCGGCTGCGCGAGGCGCGCAGGCCAAGACCGAAGGTCGTCTTCAGGCGCAGGCCCGCGCCCCAGACGGCTTCGCGGCCCGCCCGGCTGTCGTCGACGAAGCGGTAAGAGCCGCTCAACTCCAGCCGCTCAACACCCTTTGGCGCGAAGGCGCCGCCCAGCAGCGGCGCCAGCAGCTCGCCGGAATATTCGTTGGTATGATAACCCCCGCGCTCTGGCAGGCTCTTGGCGCCCGAGAACAGCAGGCCCGCCTGGTCGGCGGCGAACGGCGTATAGCGCGCGGTCTCCCGGCGGTGCTCATAGGCCAGGCTGAACTGAGCGCGACCGCCCGGCAGCTTGACCAGGTCGCCGCCCAGAGACGCCAGGAAGTCGTCATGGACATTGACGTAGCTGGCCCCCGAGCGCGCCGAGACATAGGCGCGGGCCGCCGCCGAGGCCTGGCCAACACCGAACGGGTTCAGCGGCGCGCACGCCGGATCGTCATTGCCCGCGACGGCGTCGGCGTTGATCGCGCAGACGATACGGCCCGAGCTGTCCCGCGTGGCGTTCAACGCGTCGGTCAGGTGCAGGGTGTAGGGCGCCCAGACCGACTGCTTGGCGTGGGTGCGAGCGCGACTGAGCGCGGCGCTCCAGTAGAAGCGCCGTTCGCCGGCGGCGAAATCGCCGTCCAGCGAGACCAGCGCTCGGCCGCTCTGGGTCGCGTTGAGGCGCTCGCGGTCGGGCAAAATGTCGAGGAACTTCGACAGGTACAGGGGCCCGCCGGCCGCGAAACTGGAACTGGCGGCCGACAGGCTCGCGACTTGGGCCGGCGTCAGGAAGGGATTGGCGCGGGTGAAGGCGATCGGCCCCTGCCCCGACGCGACCGATCCCGACACGACACGCACGATGCTCTGGGTGCCATAGGGCTCGGCGGAGGCCGTATCGCCATAGATCAATTCCCCCGACAGCCGAACCTTGGGCGTCAGGTCGTAGTGGCCGATGATCGCCGCCGTATAGCGTTCCACCTCGGCCGCCAGCGACGACAGCAGACGCGTGTCGAGCCCCTGCCCGCCGACGGCTGTTCCGCCGGCGCCCTGGATCATACCGGGATCGTAGGCGACGATACCCTGGCCGTCGGCGCTGATCTGGGCCGGTGCGCCGTTGACGGCCAGCAGGTTGGCGGCGGAAAGGCCGTTGCTGGTGAAGAGAACGCCGCTTGGATTGTAGTACCAGAGGCGGGTGTTGGAGACCGAGATGGTCGGCGGTTGCCCATCGCTAGTCGATACATTCAGCGGATTGGTCACCATCCGCCGAGCGCTGGCGGTGAACGGCCGGTCGACCTCGCGCAACATGCCCGTCTTCGACCATTCGACATTCAGCGCGATGTTGCCACGCCCTGCCGCCAAGTCGCGACCGCCCGTGTAGCGTAGCGCCGTCTGCGGGTAGTCGCCCCGGGTGCTCTGACCATACTGAGCGTTGAACTCCGAGCCCTCGAAGTCCTTCTTGAGCACGTAGTTGACGACGCCAGCGATGGCTTCGGAGCCGTAGACCGCCGCCCCGCCGCCCTGCACCACCTCGACCCGCTGCACCAGGCCCGACGGAATCAGGTTGGCGTCGATCGTCCGGTCGCCCAGGCCCGAGCCCGAGGTCACCATCCGGCGACCGTTCACCAGCGTCAGGGTCCGGCCGGGGCCGAGGTTGAACAGATTAGGCGCCTGGCGGCCTCCAGTCAGGGCCGGCAAGCCCTGGGTGGTGGTGATCGGCGTGGACGGGCTGTTGGAGGTGTTCTGGTTCAGCAAGTCGCCGAACTGGGCGAAGCCGCGGTCGTTCAGGTCATCGCCCGTAGCCACCGTGACTGGCGCCACGGTCTCCGGATCGGTGCGGCGAATGCGCGAGCCGGTGACCACCAACTGGGAGACCGCCGCCCCATCATCGTCCTGGGATGACGCCCCAGGCACCACCGGCGCGGGCTCACTGGACGATAGCGCGGGCGCTGGCGACACCACCAGAACGCCGGAACCGGTGCGGCTGATGACCAGATCGTTGCCCGCGATCAGGCGGCGCAGCGCGTCTTCCACGCTCAACGCACCACGCACCGGCCGGCTGAGCTTGCCGCGCACCGCCGGCTCGGAAAAGAGGATCGGCTTGTTGGCCCGCTGGCCGAAAGCCCGAAGCGCGCTGCCCAGCCCCTGCGCGGGAAGATCGAAACGCACGGCGCGGTCCTGGGCCAGGACCGTCTCGGGCGCGGCCGCCGCGAGCAGCACCGCCAAGGTCGCGACCGTCGCAAAGCATGATCGCCTGAAATCGGGGGGGGAGGCGATCCGGGGGCGGGACAAACTCATCGTCCCAGTCTCGACGCTGTCGCGCGCGAGCTTGGCCAAAGTACGGGCCTAGCCCGGCTTAGCCCGGGCGGCGCCCGCATAGAGCGCTATTCCGTCGCCCGATGTGCGCGCTTGCACGCCAAAACCCAGGGCCAGTCCCTGCACGAGCGACTCCGTGTCGCCCGCCGGGAAGACGCCTGAGATTCGCATGCGCCCCGTCGTCGCGTTCCCCACCGACAGCGGCTTGGCCGCGTAGCGGTTCATGCGCTGCACGACGATGTCCAGCGGCTCGTCATTGAACACCAGGAGCCCCCCCTCCCAGGACAATGACCGCTCTGGATCCGTTGGCTCCAACAGCGCCTCCTGCGTCGCCAGTTGGGCGGGCGAGCGATCCGGCATGATCAGCTCGCGGCCAGGCGTCAGCAGCCGATCGGCGGGCGCGCCGCCCACCTCGATCGGTGTCTCGCGCGCGGTCTCGGCATTGCCGCCTTGGGCGGCGCGCTTGAGCACCGCCACATGGCCCTCGTAGAGCACCACCCGCACCTGAGCGTTGATCAGTTCGACGCTGAAGGCTGTGCCGGTGGCAACCACCATCTTGTCGGCGGCGCTGACCGAGAACGGCCGCAGCGCGTCCTTGGCGACATCGAACTTGGCCCGACCGTGTTCCAGCCACAGCAGACGCTTGTCGCCGGTGTAGCGGACCTTCACGACGGTGTCGGCGTCGAGGGAGATCTTCGAGCCGTCCTTCAGGGCGACGACACGGCGCTCGCCGACGCCGGTCTCGTAAAGCCGCGGCGTCTGCCACGCCCACAGCCCCCCGGCGCCCATCGCCAGGACCAGCGCCGCGGCGATCAGGCCGCCGATGCGCTCGCGCGTCAGGAACGGCCGCGTCCCCCGCCGCATGCTGCGGCGCGCCGAGGCCAGGGCCTGTTCGCGCAGGGCCGTCATCGGCTCGGCGCTGGCGTAGCGGTCGACCGAGCGCCACGCGCCCATGATCTCTTCCAGCAGCTGGCCGTGGCGCGGATCGGCGTCGAGCCAGGCGTCGAAAGCGCTCTGCTGCTCGGCCGTCAGCTCGCTGTCGGCCAGGCACATGGCCCAGGCGGCCGCGGCCTCGACGGCGGGATCGGCGGATTGGCTCGAGAAGGCGCTCACTGGTCGCCTCCTAGTCGTTCGCGCAGCCAGGCGCTAGCGCGAATGACGTGCTGCTCCACGGTCCGGACCGAAATCCCGAGCATGTCGGCGATCTCGCGCTGCTTCATGTTTTCCAGGCGAAACAGGATGAAGATCGTGCGCGTGCGCTCGGGCATTTCGCGCAGGGCGTTGACGACCGTGGCCAGGGACTGACGCCCCTGCAGGACGCGGTCGGGGTCCAGCTCCTCCACCCGCGTGGCCTCGTTCGCGCCGAGCCCCTGCTGATAGACCGCCCTCACCTTCATTCGACGTCCCCGGTCGCGCAGCAGATTGGCCGCGATCTGGAACACGTAGCCGTCGGGCCGCGACGCGTCGATGGCCGAGCCGCGCTCGGCCACCCGCATCAGCACTTCCTGCGTCATGTCCTCGGCCTCGGAGTGGTTCCGGATCCGCCGCAGGAAAAACGCCATCAACGCCGGCCGGAAGCGCTGGCTCATGGCGTTGGCGACGGCCTCGGTGTGGGGCTGCAAAGACTGGGGCTCCGGCGGAAGACAAGGCTCTCGCCCAGTATTACGCGCGGCGTCTCCACATCCACATGCCGTGTCGTCGCAGGGTCAACGGATGCGGATCACGCCCACCCCGTCCTTGACCTGGATCCTGGTCCCGAATTGATCGGAATCCGCCTGCAGCTCGGCCAGGATGCGCGTCGCGGTCTCGCCCTCGGCCAGGCGCGGCAGACCGCGTAGTTTGCGATCGCCGCCGCCCGTCAGGTCCAGCGGATAGAGCCGGACCTGCTTCTCGCGGCCCCGGGCGTCGTAGTCGACCACCGCGATCACGCCTTCCAGCCAGCGCGCCGGCGTGCCCCCGCCATCGCCGCCGCCCGATCCGGGCTTTGGCGGATGGCCGTCCAGGTCGGGCCACATGCGGAAGACCGTCTCCTGCATGGCCTTGATCTGGGCCTTCAGCATGAACAGGCCCATGCCGTAGAGGATCGGCTTGCCCTTGTAGATTTCGATGCCGCGCAGTGCGTGCGGCCCGCCGCCCTGGATCACGTCGGCGCCGGCGTCGACGCACTGATGGAACAGCTTCAGCAGGAAGTCCGGCGGCGCGGGCGTGTCGTCGTCCAGGCCCGTCGGGCTCTCGTGGGCATGGATGGTGAAAACCACCAGATCGGCGGCGGCCTTGGCCTCGCGCACAGCCCGCAACAGGGCGGCCTGGTCATAGAGCTCCATTTCGTAGGCGATGCGAGGACCCGAGCCCGGGATCGGGGCCAAACGATAGATCTCGCCGCCGAACTCGATATCGCGCGCGTCGGGCTTTGGCGCCGGCGCCAGCGGCGAGGCGCGCTCGGTCGCCAGGGCGCGAGCGGCCGCCAGTTGCTCGGCGTTGACCAGGTTCACCTTGCGAAGGCGCAGGGTGCTGATCCCCGGTCGGGCCGGCACGCCCCCGTCGAAGGCGTCGTTGGCCCCGGCGTTGACCTTGAAGGTCGAGGCCGTCGACACCAGCGCGACCTTGCCCTTGGGCGTGGTCATGATCCCGGCCCTGCGCGCCTCGGCCAGGGTCAGGCCGCTACCGGAATGGACGATGCCAGCGCCGTCGAGCAGTCGCCCCGCCTCGATCACGCCTTCCCAGCCCCAGTCGGTGGAGTGGTTGTTGGCCATCGAGACCATGTCCACGCCCATGACCTTCATGTCGCCGGCCAGCGAGGCCTCGCCGTACATCTGGCCGTTGCCGTAGGGCTGGCCCTTGAAGGTCGGCAGGTCGAGGATCACGCCCTCGCGGTTGCCGATGGCGACGTCGCCGCCACGCACGATCTCCAGCGCCTTTTGGAAAGGCGGATCCTCGATGTCGGCGGTCGGGCGCGAGTTCAGCAGGTCGCCGATCGCCACCAGGCTGAACGGCCCCTTGATCGAAGCCGGCTTGGCCGGGGCCTTCAGATAGTCCTCAGGCTCCTTGGACAGCTTGACGGCCTGGGCCAAGACCGGACCACAGGCGGCGGACGCCAGGAGGCCGAGCGTGAAACGGCGGGACAGCTTCGACATGCTCTTCCCCCGGCTCACTTGCAGGCGCTCTCGGGAACGTCGGTGCGCTCCCATTGATAGGCGTCGCGCAGCTCGCCGCGCGGCAGGTAGCTGATGTCGAAGGTCTGGTCGCCGCGCGTCACATGCATGGTCGCCATCATGTTCGGGTCGCGCAGGATGCCGTCGGTGCTGAACTGGTAGCTGATCTTGTCGCCCTCCTTCAGCCCGGCCTTGGCGGCGTTGGAGTCGGGGCGCAGGTTCTCGACCACCGTGCGGCGTCCGACCTCCTCGGGACCGAAGCCGAGATCGAAGCGCCGGATCTTCACCGCCACGCGCCGGAAGCAGGGTCCGTAGTCGTCGGACTCCGGAACCAGGGTCGCCTGGCCGGTCATCATGCCCTTGTGGATCGCCGGACCTTCATCGCCCAGCTCCTTGCGAAGCATGTCGATCCAGGTCTGCTCGGTGATCTCCTTGCCCTCGCGGTCCAGCTGGACCATGGCGCGGATCAGGTCGTCGACCGACCGCTTGCCGCCCGAGGCGCGCTTGATCTTGCCGTTCAGCACCGCGAAGTAGATCGCACCCCGGTCATAGGACAGCACGTTGTAGCGCAGGTCCGACCAGAACTTCGGCAACACCTCGCTGTCAGGCGCGTGCATCACGTCGTTGGTGTAGTAGCGCGCCGCCGTCAGGTTGATGTCGGCCAGACGCTTCTCGATCGGGAACAGGCCCGCGCGCCAGGACAGCTGGGTCTGGTAGTAGACGGCGTTGCCCTCGCTGTACCACTTGCCGATGTCGGCGGCGGTCCAGGTGTGGGTCATCTCGTGGCCAAGCAGATACTGCACGCTCTGCGGGGTGGTGTCGGGCTTGTAGCCGATGGCGAAGGACATCGGCGCGGCGACGCCGTTGCCGGCGGGATTGTCGCGCATGAAGACGTGGTAGGGCAGTTCCTTCGGGTCGGCGAAGAACCGGCTCATATAGGCGTGCAGCTTGCTGGCCCACTGCATGGTCGCCTTGACGTCGAAGGTCGGGCTGCCCGTCCACACGGCGCTGAACGCCCCCTGCGGCGGATCGGGCTCACGCTTGATCTGACCCGCCATCATCATCGCGTAGGTCAGGCGGGTCAGTGGCATCGACGCGATGTCGACATTGCCCTCGCCCAACGCCGTGACCGCGCTGGAGCCGGCCGGCAGCGCCGACAGATCCCAATCAAGCACGAAGTGGTAGCGGGCGGGCGTCTGCGGCGGCAGCACGAACAACATGTTGGCGATGCCAAACAGGCCGGGTCCATCGACGTGCGGGATGGTCGTCAGCCCGCCGCCAACAGCGTTGTCGATCGGGCGGCGATAGCGCACGACCAGCTTGCCCTCGACGTCGCGGCTGGACGTCCAGGCGCGCGGGCCGCCGCCGGCGTCGACCAGCGGCACGGCGCCGTGATCGTCCGTGACGGCGAGGTCCTCGACCAGGAACTTGCCGCGGATGCCCGGCGCGCCATTCAGGTGGGTCAGCAGCGTCTGGCCGGCCGGGACCTTCGTCCCCTCGACGGTCAGGACGACGTCCAGCATGGCCGTGCCCTTGGCGGGATCCAGCTGGGACGGCTTGACCTGCAGCTTGAACAGCGGGTCGGCCAGGGCGGGCGTGGAGGCCAGGCTCGCGACGGCGAGCGAGGCCAGGAGGAAACACTTCATGACGGCCTCTTGCGATCAGGGAATGCGGATGACGCCGACCGAGCCCTGGATTTCGATCCGGGTGCCGAACGGGGCGGAGAACTTCTGCAGGTTGGCCAGGATGCGCTGGGCGTTGGCCGGGTCGGCGAAGTACGGCATGCCGCGCCGCATGGGCTCGTAGGTGTTGCCCAGGTCCAGCGGGTAGATCTTCACCGTCGTCGCCTTGCCGCCGGCGTCGTAGTCCACGGTGGCGACCATGCCGTCGTACCAGGCGGCCGGGTTGCCGCCAGGCCGCACCGAGCGCTCGGCCGGCGGCGGCGGCGGTGCGTGGCCGGTCGCGTCCGGATAGACCTTCAGCGCGCTCTCCTGCAGGGCCTTGATCTCGCCCCGGATGAAGAAGGCGCCCAGGCCGTAGAACACCGGCTTGCCCTTGTAGATCTCGATGCCGCGCATGCCGTGCTGGCCATGGCCGAGGAAGGCGTCGCTGCCGGCGTCGATCGTGTCGTGCGCCAGGCGGACCAGGAAATCGGGCGGGAACGGATCGTCGTCGTCGAAGCCGGTCGGGCTCTCGTGGGCGTGGATCGTGAAGGCCAGCAGGTCGGACTGCGCCTTGCCCTCGCGCACCGCCTTCAGCAGGGCCGCGTGGTCGTAGAGGTCCATCTCGTAGGTCAGGCCCTGCTTGTCGGCCAGGCGGTAAAGTTCCTCGCCCAGCGTGATCTCGGTCGCCTCGGGCTTGGGCGCGGGCTTGTTGGGCGAAGCCAGCTGGGTCGCCAACAGGCGCACCTTGGCCAGCTGGTCGGCGGTGACCAGATTGACCTTTCGCAGCCGCAGGGTGCTGATCCCCGGCCGGGCCGGCACGTCGGCGAAGCGGTCATTGGCCCCGGCGTTGGCGCGGAAGCTGGAGGCGGTTCCCACCAGCCCCACCCTGCCCTTCGGCGTGTCGAAGAAGGCGGCGCGACGGGCCTCGGCCAGGGTCCTGCCGCCGCCGGCATGGACGACGCCGGCCTCGTCGAGCAGGCGCTGGCTCTCCAGCAGGCCCTCCCAGCCCCAGTCGGTGGAGTGGTTGTTGGCCATGGTCAGCATATCGACGCCCAAGGCCTTCTCGTCCTTGGCGAGGGCGGCTTCCCCCCACAGCATGCCACTGCCGTAGCCCTGCCCCTTGAAGGTCTCCAGGTCGAAGAACATGCCTTCACGGTTGGCGATGGTGACATCGCCGCTGCGCGCCAGAGCGAAGACCTTCTGCATCTCTGGATCGGGCCGGTCGGCGACCGGGTGCGAATAGAGCTGCTCGCCCAGGGCGACCAGGGTGAAAGGCCCCTTGATGCTACCCGGCTTGGGCGGTGTCTTTAGGAAGTCCTGCGGCTCGTTGGACGGCCTTTGCGGCTTAGGCGCGGCGTCCTGCGCGAAGGCCGGAACGGCGGTCAGGAGCGAGGCGGCCAGCAGGGCCGATAGGAAACGGGTTTTGGTCATAGTCTTCCCCCTCATTTCTTGCAGGCGGTTTCGGCGACGCCGGGGATGCGCTCCCACTGGTAGGCGTCCACGGCCTCGCCCCGCGGCAGGTAGGTCAGCGGGAAGGTCTTGCCGTCGCGGGTGACCTGGTAGGTCAGGGTGCGGGCGACGTCGCCCTGCACCGCGTCCATGGCCACGCCGTAGGCGATCTTGTCGCCGTCGCGCAGGCCGGCCTTGGCCGCCTCGCTGCCGGGCTTGAGGCCTTTGATGATCTTGTCGGGCGAGACGATCGAGCTGGGATCGAAGCCCAGGTCGAAGCGGCGGATCTTCCTGGTCGTCCGACGGAAGCACGGCCCAAAGTCGCCGGACTCCGGCAAGATCAGTTGGCCGGCCATCATCGCCTTGTGGACGGCCGGGCCGTCCTCGCCGATCTCCTGGCGCAGCATGTCCAGCCAGATCGCCTCGGTGATCGGCTGGCCCGCCCGCGCGCGATCGACCATCGTCAGGATCAGGTCGTCGATCGAGCGCTTGCCGCCCGAGGCGCGCTTGATCTTGCCGTTCAGCACCACGAAGTACATCGCGCCTCGGTCATAGGGCAGGACGCGGATCCGGGTATCCTCCCAGAAGCGCGGTCCGACCTGGTCCTCGGGCGTGTTCGCCAGCAGGTTGGTGTAGTAGCGGCTGGCCGTCTTGTTGACGCCGTCCAGATATTGATCGGTGGTGATCAGGCCCGCCCGCCAGGGCAGAAGCTCCTGATAGAAAACCGCATTGCCCTCGCTGTACCACTTGCCGATGTCGGCGGCGGTCCAGGTGTGGGTCATCTCATGACCCAGGATCGACTTGATACTCTCGCCGGTGACGCCCTTGCCCCAGGTGATCAGGAACGAGTGCGGATAGGCCGCCCCGCCGCCGGCGTTCATCGGGTTGTAGCGTGCGAACACGCGGTAAGGCGGCTCGGTCTTGTCCTGGAAGAAGCCGCTCATCCAGGTGTGCAGCTTGGCGGTCCAGGCCATGGCCGGAACGGGATCGAACGGCGGCTGGCCCGTCCAGACGGCCGAGAACGGACCATGGTCGGCGCGCTTGATCGTCCCAGCCATGAAGACCACGTGGCCGAAGCGGTTGGCGGGGCCGGCGGGTAGCTCGACATCGCCGTCGCCATAGCTGGACACCCCGGCCGCGCCCGGCGCCATGGCCGACAGGTCCCAGTGCAGGGCCATGCGGTAGTCGCCCTTGAGATTGGGCTGGGCGACCAGGGCCACGCCCTCGGCCGAGAGCCCATCGCCGTCGATGCGCAGATTGATCGGCGGCCCGCCAGCCACGGGCGGCACGTTCTCCAGCGGCAGGCGATAACCGATCGTCAGGTCGCCCTTCACCGGCCGGCTCGAGGTCCAGCCCTTGCCCCGGGCCTCGACCAGCGGCACGGCTCCGGCGGAGTCGGTGACGACCATGTCGGCCACCGGCTGCGGACGTCCGGCGCCCGGAGTCGAGGTGGCGAAGTTGAAGACGGTCTCGCCGGCCGGGATATCGACAGCCTCGGCGGTGACGGTGATCTTCACCTCGCCCTTGTTCTCGGCCTCGCTGATCTTGCCCGGCGCGATCGTCGCTCGCATCAGCGGCGCCTGCGCCTGCGCCTGCGCCTGGCTCGCTCCCGCCAGAAGCGCCACGGCCGCGCTGGCCGCCAACCATTTCGACATCGCAGATCCCCCGTTATGCGACCTGAGCGCATGGCCAAGCCTTCATCGGGTAATACGCCCCGCCCTCGAAAACCCCGGCGTTCGGCGATCATTGAAATGCGCATGCGGATCGTCCGGGCGCCCGCGTATTAGTTTCGAGGGATCGCGATCGCCTCGGCGGGCTGACAAGCCGTGCGAGGACGCGTCTTGGGGGAGATCATGAGCGACACATCCGGGACCGGAGGCCGCCGCAGCGGCGCGTCCACTATCTTCATCTGTTTTCTGGCCGCCTTGCTGGAAGGCGCCGATATCGTCTCGATGGGCCTGGCTGCGCCGTCTGTGGCCAAGGCCTTTCACTTCAATCCCGCGCAGGTCTCCTACGTGCTGACCGCAACCATCGTCGGCCTGATGGTCGGGGCTGCGGCTGGCGGACGCCTGGGCGACTGGATCGGCCGCAAGCGGGTGATGATCGGCGCCTTCGCGGTGCTGGGCGTGTTCTCGATCCTCACCGCCCACGCCGGCGACCTGATCCAGTTCACGGCCATCCGCTTCCTGGCGGGCCTGGGCATCGGCGCGGCCTTCCCCAACCTGATCTCGATCGCCGCCGAGGCCGCCCGCTCCGATCGCCGCGCCACGGGCGTGGGCCTGATGTTCGCCGGCCAGCCGACCGGCGGTATGTCCCTGGGCCTGTTCGTCGCCAGCCAGGCGGGCCAGCTGGACTGGACGCAAATCTTCTATATCGGCGGGATCGCGCCGCTGTTGCTGCTGCCGGTGCTGATCTTCGCGCTGCCGGAGTCGGAGACCTTCCGCCAGGCCAAGGACGGCGCCGAGCGCGCCAAGCCGCCGTCGATCGCCGTCGCCCTGTTCGCCGAAGGCCGCGCGGTCATCACCCTGCTGATGTGGGTCGCCTACGGTTTCACCCAGGTGGTCGTCTATCTGATGAACAACTGGCTGCCGACCCTGATGGTCGCCAAGGGTTTCAGCCCCCAGCAGGCGGGCATGATCTCAGCGATCGAGAACGCTGGAGCGGTGCTGGGCTGCATCGTTCTGGCCATGATCACCGACCAGGGTCGCCTGCGTAGCGTGCTCATCGTCACCTATATCGCGATCGCGGCCGGACTCTGGGGCCTGGGCGCGGCGCACGGCTTCTTGCCAGTGGCCGCGGTCGGGATCGTCGTCGGCTTCTTCGCCATCGGCGGTCAGCTGGTGCTCTACACCCTGGCGCCGGGCTACTACCCGACCCTGGCCAGGGCCACCGGCGTTGGATCGGCTGTGTCGTTCGGCCGGCTGGGCGGCATCGCCGGCCCGCTGGCGGCGGGCAAGCTGCTGGCCATAGGCCTGGCGCCGGCCGCCGTGCTGCTGGCCGCGACCCCTTGCGTGGCTCTGGCCGGATTGGCGGCCGTCGGCCTGACCTTCGTCCGCAAACCCGACGCGCTCTGAGGAGGCTCTGTTGCGAGGATCCAAGCCCAGTCGACGCGTCCTGCTGGCGGGAATGCTGGCCGCCGGCCCGGCCACCGCCGTGGCCAAGACCGCGAAGTCGCCGCCCCCCTCGACGTCCCTCGACGTGCGCGCCGACTTTCCGATCATCGGCAATGGTCGGACATTCCTGAACTCGGCCTACATCACGCCGATCCCGCGCCAGGTCGCCGCGGCGACCGCCGAGTTCGCTCAGGCCAAGGCTATGCGGCCGATGGAGGTGGGCGAGCTGCTGCGCGGTTGTGAGAAGGTGCGCGGTCAGTTCGCGCGGCTGATCAACGCCTCGCCCGACGAGGTCGGCCTGCTGTTCTCGACCGCCGAGGGGGAAAATGTCGTCGCCAGCGGCCTCGACCTGAAACCCGGCGACAATGTCGTCATCGACGATCTGCACTACGACACCGAGTTCGTCCTCTATCGCCGTCTGGAAAAAACCCGCGGCATCCAACTGCGCATCGCCCGCAGCCGCGGCGGCGCGGTCGAGGCCAAGGACTTCGAGCCTCTGATCGACGGCCGCACACGACTGGTCTCTGTCGCCTGGGTCTCGCATCGCAACGGCTTCCGCCACGACCTGCGGCCGCTGTGCGACCTGGCCCACGCGCGCGGCGCGCTGGTCTATGCCGACGCCATCCAGGCAGTCGGGACGATCGCCGTCGACGTGAAGGCGGCCGGCGTCGATTTCCTCTGCGCCGGCGGCTACAAGTGGTTACTGGCCGGGTGGGGCGTCGCGCCCTTTTACGTCCGCCGCGAGCTCTCCCAGCGTCTGGCGCTGGATCGCTACGGCGAGTTCCATGCCGACAAGGAATTGCCCGACGGCGACTTCCAGATCGACGCCACCGCCCGCCGCTTCGACTATTCCAGCCGTGCGTTCGGCGAAGCCCACGCCCTGAGCGCGGGCCTTTCCTATTTGGAAGGTGTCGGCGTTCCGAACATCGAGGCCCACACCGTTAGCCTGGCGCTGGATCTGCAGAAGGGCCTCGCCGCCCAGGGCCACCGGCTGGCGACGCCGACGGGCAACCGCTCGCCGATCGTCGCCTTCGAGACACCCCAGGCCTTGGACGCCGCCCGCGCCGCCTTCGCCGCCGCCAAGATCGACGTCACCGTGCGCGGCGGCCGCGTCCGCATAGCGCCGGCCCTGTTCAACACCGCCGAGGAGATTGCCCGATGCCTGGCCGTCACCAGGAGTCTGGCATGAGACGCTTCCTCCTGGCCGCGGCCGTATTGGCCGTGGCGACCGCCGCTCATGCCCAGACCGCCTCCACAGCGCGTATGGCCGTCGACATCGCCGCCCTGTCGGCTAACGACATGGAGGGCCGCTTCCCAGGCACGGCGGGGGAGACCAAGGCGCTGGCCTGGATCGAGAAGGCCTTCGCCGCGGCCGGGTTGAAGCCCGCCGGCGTCAAGGGCTGGCGTCAGCCCGTACCGTTGGTCGCCCGTATGCCCCAGAGCGGCCGCCTGACCGTCCGCGCCGGCGGCCAGATCCTGGACCTCTCCGCCGATGTCATCCTGCTGGGCGAGGCCGCGCGCGAGACGATCGTCGACGCTCCCCTGGCTTTCGCAGGCTATGGCGATCAAGGCGCGGACCTTGCCGGCGCCTTGGCCCTCTATCGCGACGCCGACAGCCCGGCCGAGACTGCGCCCCAGCCGCTGGACGCCACGACCCGCACGGCGACCCTGAAGGCTAGCCGCGCCCGCGCGGCGCTGGCCATCCTGCCCGACGCGGCTTTCGACAAGCGCAAGGCGCGGATCTTTCCCGCCCTGCAGCTGCCGCAGGACCAGGCCCTCTCGATCCGAGGCTTCATCCGCGAGTCCGCCGCCCGCCGGCTGATCGCTGCGGCCGGCGGCGACCTGACCGCCCTCGATGCGGCGGCGGCCAGACCGGACTTCCGACCGACGCGGCTCGCGGCCCGTCTCGACGCGACCGCGACGACGAGCGTCCGCCGGTTCATCTCGGCCAACATCGTCGGCCGCATCCCAGGCTCGAAGCCCAGCGCGGGCGCGGTGCTCTACACCGCCCACTGGGACGCCTTCGGCCGGTGCCGGCCGGCCGAGCCTGATCCGATCTGCAACGGCGCGGTCGACAACGCCAGCGGCGTCGCGGGCGTGCTGGAGGTCGCGCGCCTGTTCCGCGCTAGCCCACGACCCGAGCGCGACATCCTGATCGTCGCCACCACGGCCGAGGAGCATGGCCTGCTCGGCAGCCGCGCTTATGTCGCCGCCCCGGCCGCGCCGCTGCCCAGCACGATCGCCTCGATCAACATCGACACCATCGCCCTCTACGGCAAAGGCCATCCGGTCGGCTATGTCGGCGCTGGTCTCACCGATGCCGATCCCCTGTTGACCCGCCTGGCCGCCGACCAAGGCCGGGTGCTAGATCCCGGCGGCGGCGCGCGGTTCGTCTACAAGAGCTCCGACGCTTGGCCGCTGCTGCGCGCCGGCGTCCCGGCCTTCGTGTTGTCGAGCGTGATCTCGCGCGCCGGACCGGACAAGGGTCAGGCCTTCGTCGACTTCATCGGTAAGCGCGTCCACACCCCCGCCGACGAGTTGGCGCGGGACGTCGACCTGACCGGCGCGGCCGAGGACGTCGACCTCTCCTACTGGGCGGGGCTGGCCTTCAGCCGCGCCGACGCCAAGCTGGACTTTCAGCCCGCCTCGCCGTTCCAAAGACCCGTCCGATGAAGGTCATCGACGCCGAGACCGTGCGCCGCCAGCTGACCCTTGCCGCCTGCATCCCGCTGATGCGCGAGGCGATGATCGCCTTCTCGACCGGCCAGACCCGCCAATTGCTGCGCGCGGTGATCCCCTTGGCCGACGGCCACATGTTCGGGATCATGCCCGGCGCGCTAGCGCCGGACGGGGTGTTCGGGGCTAAGCTGGTCAGCGTTTGGCCCGAGAACTTCGCGGCCGGCAAGCCCTCCCACCAAGGCGTCGTCGTGCTGTTCGACCCGGTCAGCGGCGCGCCGACCGTCGTCGTCGACGCCGGGGCGATCACCGCCCATTCGCACCGCGGCCGCGAGCGCCGTCGCCACCGACGCCCTGGCCCTTCCCGACGCCGCGCGCCTGGCTGTTCTAGGCTACGGCGAGCAGGCCGAAGGCCATGTCCGCGCCCTTTCGCGGGTCCGGTCGCTCCACGAAATCCGTGTCTGGGGACGAAACCCCGAGCGCGCCGCGGACTTCGCCCGAGGGATGACGGCCGAGACCGGCCTGGCGATCACCTCCGCGCGCACCGTCGAAGCCGCCGTGGACGGCGCGGACATCGTCTGCGCCTGCACCAACGCGAGCGAACCCATCCTGCGCGGCCGCTGGCTGGAGCCCGGTGTCCACGTCAACCTGGTCGGCTCCAGCGTCGCCGGTCCCGCCGAGGCCGACGAAGACTTGGTGGCCATGTCTCGCTTCATCGCCGACAGCCGGGCCGGCGTCCTGGTCCAGGGCGCGGAGTTCTTGCGAGCCAAGGCCGCAGGCCGCGTTGCCAACGACCATATCGTCGGCGAGATCGGTGAAGTGCTGGCCGGCTCCATTCCGGGCCGCGAGGGCAAATCGCAGATCACGGCCTATAAATCACTCGGTCACATCGTGCAGGATTTGGCTGCGGCAGCCTACCTCGCGGGCGTATGACGCTTAATAACAGGCCTGTTGGCACCGATAGCTGACCTTGGCGCGCCTCCAGGAAGGCGAGGTTCGAAACTAGATCTCAACCGCCGCTCACGACCCGTCTCGGACTCTCGATGCTTCCGCTAACCGGCGAGTGTCGGTATCGGTGCCCCCCGTCACGAGGGCAGGAATGATGGGGATAAATGGAGGGCGAGTGATGCACGCCGGGGTTGACAAACCCTTTTGCTCAAACTTAGCATAACTCATGCCGCCGGGCGGGCCGTGATGATCCGCGCCGCGACACCCAACGCTTCGCCCTAAAGTGCTCGGCCGCCAAGGTCGACGGCGTCTGGATCGACCACACCCTGGCGCAGGTACGCGCGTGCAGCCAGGCGGTCTGAGGTTTCCGCTTTCGATCAGGAGAATTGCCCGTGACGCACTCCGCTGAGACCGACCGTCGCCTGATCTTGCTGTGGCGGGTCTTCGACGACTGCAACCTGTCGTGCCCGTTCTGCGCCTACGACAAGCGGCTGGGCGGGCCTCGCCACGCCGTGGATCCCGGCCGGGTGGAGCGGGTCGTCGACCTGCTCGGCGACTGGCGGCGAGCCTATGGCCGTCCCGTCCTGCTAAGCTGGCTCGGAGGCGAGCCGCTGATGTGGGCGCCGCTGGCGGCGCTGAGCGCGCGGGCCGCCGAGCAGGGCCTGGACCTCAGCCTGACTACCAACGGAACTCTGCTGGGGTCGCCCAGGGTTCGCGAGGACCTGGTGCGGCGCTATCGCGAGGTGACGGTCAGCATCGATGGCCCCGCCGTCTTTCACGACGCGATGCGCGGCTGGCCGGGGGCGTTCGACAAGCTCTCGCGCTACGTCCCGGCGCTGGTGGCCGACCGCGACGCCGCCGGCGCAAGGCTGAAGGTCCGCGCTAACGTGGTGCTGATGCGTGACAACATCGCCGATTTCGAAGCCCTGTGCCGGACCCTGGCCGGCTGGGGTGTGGACGAGATCAGCTTCAATCAGCTCGGCGGCCGCGACCGGCCCGAGTTCTTCCCCGATCATCGCCTGCGTCCGGACAACGTGACGTTCCTGGCCGGGCTACTGCCGGGGCTGCGGGCGGAGCTTGCGGCGCGGAGGACGGCCCTGGTGGGCGGGGCGGCCTATGTGGCGCGGATCGCCGACACCGTGGCGGGCCGGCCGCTGCCGATTGACGACTGCCGGGTGGCCGAGCGCTTTCTATTCATCGACGAGGCGGGCCGCATCGCGCCGTGCAGCTTCACGCCGCAGCACTTCGCGCTGTCGGTCGACGAGTTGCGCGAGCCCTCGGACTTGGAGGCGCTGCCGGGCCGGCTGCGCGAGCTGCAGTGGCGAACGCCGTCGCGCGACTGCGCCGACTGTCCCAGCACCCAGCAGTTCGCCAAGTTCGAGCCGCTGGGCGCGGGGGCCGGATCGTTCGCCCAGCGCCCGGACCGCCGCCGCGAGGCGACGGTCCGGACCCGTGCTAGACTAGGCGCTTGACCGGGGCGTGTGCGACGACGCCGCTGCTGGCGGGGTTCCACCCTGCCCCGTCATTCGGCGCGTCCGCTAGTGTGGCCGGGCAGCGCCAATTGCTGCCGTCGCGCGCCTCCGGGGACAAGACGTTCAGGCTAGTTTGACGCCGATCTTGAACCTTATGTTCGCGACGACGGCTCGGCCACGAAGGAAAGCGTCGCCTGCGTGGAAACACGCACTGCTTAGCGGTGCGGGAGTCTATGGGAGCTTACTCAAGTCGTTCGGCGCCTTCATCGCGTCGCGCAAGGTGTTCCTGGCCCCATTAACGTCGACAGGTCGATGGCGTCGGCCATCGCCGCATAGCCGTGATCATTAGGATGCAGGCGATCATCGCGGACGAAGTCCTGTCGCATCGCCTCGGGCTTGGCCGGGTCCAGCGTCGCCTTGTCGAACTCCGCCACGCCATCGAACGCCCCGCCCTTGCGGATGAAGGCGTTGAGGACCTGGCGCGCGGCCTCTGAGCGTTCGTCGAAGCGCTCCGAGCCACCAAAGGCCGTCAGTGTGCCGCCGATGACCTTAATCCCGCGCAGGTGCAGGCGGACGATGACCTGGCGGTAGGCGGCGATCACTTCCTCCGGACTGCGGCCGGGATGGGTCGGGTCGCCGTCGTGGCGGATGTCGTTGATGCCCTCGATCAGCACCACGTGGGTGACGCCAGGCAACGACAGCACGTCGCGGTCGAGGCGCGCACGGACGTTTGGGCTGCGGCCGTCACGCACCATCTGGTTGCCGCTGATGCCGGCGTTGACGACGACATAGGCGCCGGGACAGGCCGCCTCGAGCCGTCGGCCCAGCACCGAGGGCCAGTCGGCGTCGGCGCCCAGGGTCGAGGTCGCGCCTTCGGTGATCGAGTCGCCCAGCGCCACCACCACCGCCGGCGACCTGTCGCTCAGGCCGTAAACGGCGGAGATGAAGCTCTGGCGACGCTCCAGCGTGGCGTCGGGGGAGACCGGCGCATTGCCGGCGCCCAGCCGCACCGCCGTGCGCCGGACAACGCCGCGTGTCGGTCCCGGCGCATGCACGCTGACCGTCAGCAGGTCGGCGCGCCTGACCTTGATCGACAGCGGATCGCTGACCAGGGCCACGCCTACCGGTACGATGACGTCGCGCGCGCCGTCGAAGGTGACGGGAACCGAGCGGCCGTCGGGACCTGCAGCGGTCATGCCGTCCAGCGCCAGGGGCTCCTGCCCCACCTCGTTGCTGATGCGCAGGCGCACAGCCTTGGCCGCCAGGCCCATGCGCAGGTCCTGACGGATCGTCTGGTCCTGGTAGCCGATGGGCGCCTTGGCGGCGTCGACGTCAAACCGCGCCGGGGCTGCGGCCGCGGTCCAGGCCGGCCGCCAAGACTCCTGGGCGAAGGCGGGCGGGCCGGCCAGCGCCAGCAACAGCGCGATCGCGACCGGCCCGCGCCGCATCACGAGAAAAACATCCCGCCATTGATGTCGATGTTCGCGCCAGTCACGAACGATGAGGCGTCCGAGGCCAGATACGCCACCGTCTCGGCGACCTCCTCGGGCCGCCCCTGGCGGCGCAACGGGGTGTTGCCGGCCACCGCGGTGCGGACTTCCGGCTTGGTGAAGGTGTCGTGGAAGCTGGTGGCGATCATACCTGGGCACAGGCTGTTGACCCGCACGCCCTTGGGGCCCAGCTCCTTGGCCATCGCGCGGGTGAAGGTCATCAGCGCGCCCTTGGACGTCGCGTAGATCGAGGCCCCCGGCCCGCCGCCGTCCCGCCCGGCCTGGGACGAGAAATTGATGATCGACGAGCCCTCCGGCATCAGCGGCGCGACCGCCCGCGTCATGAGATAGGCCGACTTCAGGTTCAGGGTCATGACCTTGTCGAAGAACGCCTCGTCGATCTCGGCGAGGGGACGCCGCTCGACCATGCCGCCAGCCAGGTTGACCAGGATGTGGACCGCGTCGCCATAGGCCGCCTTGGCCGCCGCGACCAGGGAGTCGACGCCCTGCGCGGTCGTCACGTCGGCGCGATGCACGATGGCCTCGCCGCCCGCCGCGCGGACGCTCTCCAGCGTAGTGGCCGCGCTGGCCTCGTCATTGGCGAAGTTGATCACGACCTTCGCGCCTTCCCGGGCGAGCACACGGGAGACGTCGCGGCCGATGTCGCGGCCACCGCCGGTGACGATGGCGACCTTGTCCTTGAGGCGCATGAGCTAGTCCTTCAGAGTCTTGGAGGTGGCTGGTTGGACCGGCGCGATGCGACCGGTGACGAACCACAGGGAGAGGATGGAAAGGGGAACCAGGGCCGCGACCAGGATAAAGATCGGGCCGTACGAGACCTTGGTCATCACCGGCACCAGCCAAGTGGTGATCAGCGTGCCGGCCACGGCCGCCATGCCGCCGACGCCGGCCAGGGAGCCGACCGAGCGGCCGTCGAACAGGTCGCCAGGAATGGTCTGGATGTTGCCGATAGCGATCTGGAAGCCCAGCAGCACGCCGGCGATGACCAAGACCGCCAGGGTCGGGTCGGTCATGTTCGGGGCCACCATCAAGCACGGGATCATGATCGCGCCGCCTAGGGTGACGGTGATCTTGCGGGCCAGGCCTGGCTCACGGCCGGCCTTGATCAGCGCGCCCGACAGCCAGCCGCCGACCATGCTGCCGATCATCGCGCCCACGTAAGGCACCCAGGCGAAGATGCCGATCTGCTTGATATCGAAGTGGAAGGTCTCGGCCAGGTAGATCGGCAGCCACGAGACGAACAGCCACCAGATCGGGTCCAGGAAGAAGCGCGACAGGATCACGCCCCAGCTCTGGCGGTGCGACAAGAGCTGGGCCAGGGTCGGCACATAGGCCGGGGCCAGGGCCTCGTCCGTCGCGTGCGCCTGCGGCTTGTCGAGGATCAGGGCGCGCTCGGCGGCGCTGACCCAGGGGTGGCTGTCGGGACCTGCGCGGTAGATCACCAGCCAGGGCAAGAGCCAGACAAAGCCCAGCACGCCGATCAGCAGGAATGTCCCCTTCCAGCCCAGCCACAGGAAGATCACGGCGATCAGCGGGGCCGAGATGATCGCCCCGACCGAAGCGCCGGCGTTGAAGATCCCTTGCGCCAAGGCGCGTTCCTTAGCCGGGAACCACTCGGCATTGGCCTTAACCGCGCCGGGCCAGGCGCCGGCCTCGCTGACGCCCAGCATGGCGCGGAAGACGCTGAACGACAGCACCGAGCTGGCCAGCGAATGCAGCATGATCGAGACCGACCAGAACCCGATCGACAGCGCGAAACCCAGCCGCACGCCGATGGCGTCGAACAGCTTGCCGAACACGAACTGCCCCAGGGCGTAGAACAGCATGAAGATGGTGACCAAGAGGGCGTAGTCCGACTTGGTCGCGCCCACCTGCGGCGCGATCTCAGGCCACATCACCGCCAGGGCGTTGCGGTCGATGTAGTTGACCACGGTGGCCACCGCGATCAGGCCGATGATGACCCACCTCATGCCGGACTTCATCGTCATCTCCTCAGCGGTCGAACCGGGCGTAGGGCCCTGTCCACGCGTAGATCTGGCCATCGACGCGAACGGCGTGGGTCGCGGCCTTGGAAGGCTCGTCGGCCACGCCCAGCGCCAGCTTGCGACCCGAGGTCAGGGTCAGGACGATCACCTCGGCGTCGGCGCCGCGCAGGCGGGCGATGTCTCGGATCTGGCTGGTCGCGCCCGACACCGTCTCGGCGGTCGGGTCATAGGCGCCGTGCGGCTCCAGCACCGAGAAGAAGCTGGCGTCGGCCTGGCCCTGCATCCGCTGGATCAGCGCCGGCTCGCGCCGCAGGTTGAACTTGGGATCATTGGCGCCGCTTTCGACCAGCAAGGCGCTGGTCGGGGCCGAGGCGCCGAAGTGGTAGGTGTAGAACCGCTGGCCCAAGAGCCAGGTCAGGCTGCGCGCCTTGTCCGAAGGCGGCGAGACCGCGTCGACCCACAGGTGCTGATAGCCGGCGTCCTGGCCCAGCACCGGCCGCTCGCGCACCGAATGCTCGGCGTCGAAGGCGGTGATGACCTGGCCGTTGAAGTGCAGCGGCAGGTCGTAGTCGGCCGGCTTGGCGCCGTGCGCGCGGAACAGATCGATGACCACCGGATAGGTAAGGTCGGGATGCTCTACCATGGCCAGGGTGCGGGTCAGGACGACGCCGTCATAGGCCTTGTCGATCCGCGCCGAGGCGATCTGCAGCCCCTCGCCGGCCTGGTAGAACAACGGCGTGGTCGGATGCTCCTCGCCCACGCGCCAATCGGCGCCGAACTGGCTCTTGCCGTCCACGACGAGTGTGTTGTGGGCCACGGTCTGCATGGCCCAGCTGTCGTTCTCGTCCAGATAGCCGCCGCCGCCCTTGGCCTCGACATTCAGGAAGCGGGCCGCGCCATAGTCGCGCACCACCGTCTGGCCGTTGTCATAGAACAACCAGTTCAGGCGGTCGAAGTGGCCGTGACCTTGCCCTTGCTGGGTGTTCTTCATCACCAGCGCCTGGCCGTTGGCGCCGCCGCGACGCAGGAAGACCAGATCGCCGAGGTCGCCGTTGGGGCCGTCGCGCAGCGCCATCGAGCGGAAGTCGAAGGGCTTGGCCCCGCCGCCGGCGACGCCTTGCGCCACCGCCAGGCCGTCGGGCGACAGCAGGGTGCGCCCCTGCGCCTTGGCGATGGTCAGCAGGCCAGGATCCTTGGTCTGCGAATAGGCGACGGCGACGCCGGTGACGATCTCCTCGGTGTCCAGGCCCTTGTCGGGCATGGCGTCGTTGATGGGAAAGAGCTTGCCCGCGTAAGACGACTGGATCACCGCGTCGACGGCCTTGAGCAGCACGCCGTCGCGCCGCTTGAAAATGCCGCGCTCCGGCTCGTTCTGCTGGATCGCGCGGGCGAAGATGATGAACGGCGCCAGGGCGTAACGCTGATAGTACGGCCCCTCGGCATAGTAGCCGTCGGGCGAGAACAGCAAATCCACCTGGCGCAGGAAGCCGGCCTTGCCGTCGTGCTTGGTTCCATTCAGGGCGCGGTCGACCAGCTCCGGGTCGCGCAGCACATAGCCGGTCATGCCAACCCCGGCCGTGGCCCAGGTGGCATGGTTGTGGATGCGGTCGAAATAGGCGGCGTTCTTGCCTTCGGACAGGAAGGCGGCCATGCGCCGAAAGACGTCGTCATCGATCGTGCGGCGCTGCTCGGGGGTCAGGGTGTCGCGGATGGCGTCGTAACCCTGCGCGCCATAGACCAGCCAGACGGAGTCGTTCAGCGCTTGCCAGAAGAGGCGCCCCTTTACCGACGAATTGCCGGCGGGGTGGTCCTTCAGGGTCGGATAGAGCTTGGCGTAGGCCAGCAGCAGGTCGCGGGCATAGTCGGCATAGGCCGCATCACCGGTCAGACGGTACAGCGCGCCCGCGCCAGCGATGGCCTTGTAGTTGGCCTTGTGTTGCTCGTGGGTGACGCCGCCGCCCAGGTCGCGCGGTTGCGGAACCTTGATCCCGGCGGCCATGGCGGCGCGGACCTCGCGCTCAACCCGCTGCTGCTCGGCCGCGAACATCGGATACCGCTGGCCCGCCTCGCGCATGGCGCGCCACTGCTCGGCGGTGACCAGCATGGGCTTGGCGTCGTCGATGCGCGCGGCCACCACGGGCTTGGCGGCCTGGGCCAGCACGGCGCCCGGGACGCCGGCCGACAGGGTCGCCAGCAGGGCGATCAGGACCGGACGGTTCATGGGGCGGTCTCCAGCGGCGGCACGTTGGTGACCAGGTCGGGCGTCTTCTCGAGCGCGTTGCCGCTCCACACCAGCACCGGGGCGCCCACGCGGCGGAAGAAAGTCGGGGCGCCGCTGTCGACGAAGCGGTTGCCTTTCGCCTCCGTGCGTTGGACGCCATAGAGCTTGACCGCGCCGCCGTCCTTGCCACTGCGCTCGAAGGTCGAGCCGGTCAGGGTCAGGCGCGGACCGAAGGTGCTTTCGTCCGTCCCGCCGCGATAGAGATCGAGCACCGGCCCGGCCACGTCGCGGAAGGCGCTGTCGATCACCTCGACCACCTCGGCATTGTAGGTCCCCAGGTCCGCCGTCTCGGTATGGGCGGCGATCACCGAGCCTGTGGCCTTGTCGACCGTGACGCGCTCCAGCCGGATGCGGTCGGCCAGACTGCCAGGCGCGGCGGCGAAGACGTTGAAGCTGCGGTTGACGGTCAGGTCCTGGAACGTGGAGTCCTCGACGACCAGCTGGTACTGCGCCGCGCCCTGCCCGGCCCTGATCACGGCGGCGCCGGCGACGTCGGGCGCCAGGGCGCCGGAGATCGTCACGTGCGACAGGCGCAGCGCGCCGCCACTGGCCATCTCGAACAGGTTTGGCCGCGCGAACTGGATCTCGGCCCGCCCGTTGGCCGGCCCCTGGACGGTCACGGCGCGGCTGACGCCGATGACCTGGTTGACGATATAGACCCCGGCCTGCAGCGCGACACGGTCGCCCGGCTTGGCCGCCGCGATGGCGCGGGTCAGGGTGTCCTCACCGGGCGCGGCGCTGACGACCGCGCCGCTGTCGAGGGCGGCGACCGGCGTGGTCTTGGGATACCAGCTGACGCCGGTGTCCTCGCGAGGGATGTAGGTCAGGTCCGCGCGAACGCCGACGCCCTTCAGACCCTTGGGCAGCAGCAGCTGGCCCTTGCCGCGCTCCAACACCACCTTACGTCCCACCACGCCCGGCAGGGCCTTGCTCGCCACCGGCGCCTGGACGTTACCGGTGAAGGCGACGCCACCCATATCGCCCTTGACCAGGATCGGGTCGCGACCGTCGCGATTGACGATCAGGTTGCTGGCAAAGCGGCTGTTGATCGGCGGCGCGGAACGCTCGGCGTCCATGCCGGCGCCGAACGCCATCTCGCGGGTGTCGACCAGGCTGTTGTTTTCGATCACCGCGCCGTCGACCTGGACGTAGCGGTTCACCGGCGAGTTGGGCACGCCGTACATGATGGTCAGGGCGCTGCCGAAGTTTGAGCCCGCCAGGCCTTCCATGTAGTTGTCGCGGACAGTGTTGCGGCGGTTGATCACCCGCACGCCGCCGCTGTTGGGCGCGCCGTTGCCGAGGAAGACATTGCCCTCGACCAGGTTGCCGTCGCCGTGCCGCAGCACCAGTGCGCCCTGGGACTCGAAGAAGACGTTGCCGCGATAGACGTTGCCGCCGGACTTATTCGAGACGATCTCAACCTCACCCGCGCAGTGCTCGAACCAGTTCTCCGACACGGTGGTGAACGAATCCGAGGTCGAGTCGTGGCTGGTGCCGACCCGGATCGTCTCGCCGCCGTTCGAGCCCAGCACGGGGCGGCGGCCAAAATAGTTGTGGTCGATGGCGTGACGGTTCTCAAGCCCCTGCTCGGCGTCTCGGATCACCACCAGGGTCGTGCCGGCGTTGGTCTTGCCGGTCAGCTGATTGTGGTCAAAGCGGTTGTGGTGGCCGTACAGCGCCACCCAGTTGTCGCTCTCGGCGCGATCGGGCTTGGAGAAGCCGTCGATCACCACGCCGGTCACCCGGCTGTAGTTGGCGCGTTCGGTGCGCGACTTGCGAAACGACAGCACCTCGCCGGTCGGGGAAAAGCCGTCGCGGAACACCAGGTTCGAGACGACCAGATGCTCGCCGGCCAGGCTGAGGTTGGAGCGGCCCGTCAAGATCACCTTGCCCGGCGTCTGGGCCGTCAGGGTGATGGGACGCCCTTCGACGCCCTTGCCGGTGAAGACGACCCGGAAGTCGCGCCACTCACCGTCGGCCAGGGTCAGGGTGTCACCGGGCTGCAGGCGCGCGACGGCCGCGGCGAACTCCGCCGGGGTCCGCGCCAGGGCGGAGTCGGCCAGGGCCAGGGACGGCGCGCCGCCACCAGCCGCCGCGACGCACAGCGCGAGGAAGGACCGCTTCAGACCCGGCTTCGACATCGTTCCTCCCGCGACGGATCTTCGTGACCTCTAGCCTGACGCTAGAAACTTGCGACCAACCCGTCAACCAGATTTCCAGACCAATATTCACGCCAACTCGACATTCTCCGGATTATCACGGTAGGATTACGGCCGAGAAATTGGTTGACAGATCCGACTGACAAACATGCGCCCAACGGGGTCACGGAAACCCGACAATGCCCGACAGCGCCGCGCATGCTCAACGCCCCCACCCTGCCAGTCGCGGCAACCGCCCCGCCGAGACGCTTGCGAAGACCCGCCCGTAAGAGTGTATTGATCAGCCAAAGAGGTCCAAGAGTCGCCGATGTCCGAGCAACGCCTTTATCAGTCGGTCGCGAAACAGATCCGCGACGCGATCGAGGCCGGAGAATTCCCCGTCGGCGCCCGCCTGCCGGGCGAACGCGAACTGGCCGAACGCTTCAATGTCAGCCGCGTGACCATCCGCGAGGCCGAGATCTCGCTGGAGACCCTGGGCTGGATCTCGATCAAGACCGGCTCGGGCGTCTACGTGCTGTCGCGCGACCCCCACGTCGCCGGCCGCCTGCCCGACGTCACCGCCTTCGACCTGACCGCGGCCCGCGCCGTGTTCGAGGCCGAGGCCGCGGCCCTGGCGGCCGCCAATATCGACGACACGGCCCTGGCCGAGCTGGAGACCCTGATCGCCGCCATGTCGGATCCGTCCACCAGCGACGCTCAAGCCAGCGCGGCGGACCAGAAGTTCCACGAGGCGATCGCCCGCATCGCCGGCAACCCCGTGGTCGAATACTGCATCAAGCTGATCTGGCGCATGCGCAACGAGCTGCCCAAGGTCAAGCAGGTCTATCAGAGCGTCTGCCACCACGACTGGGACTCGCGGACCGCCGAGCACGCCGCCATTCTGTCGGCCCTGCGCGCGCGCGATCCTCAGGCCTCCCGCGCCGCCATGCGCGACCACTTCCACCGTCTGTTCGAGGCCATGCTGGCGGCCGAGGAGGCCGAGGCCCTGGCCGCCGTGCGCCGGCGGATGCAGCACGACCGCGACCGCTTCATGGCGACCCTGTCGGCCCAGGCCTAAAGCCCTTTCAACCCGCTGACAAAAGAGCCCCGCCGTGATCGCCACGGCGGGGCTTTCCAGTTGCGCAGGGGAAGCCGGTTCCTAGACCTTGGCCTAGAACTTGACGCTCAGGCCCACGACCACCCGACGATCGGTCAGGCCGTTGTAGCAAAGCAGCGCCTTGTCATTGATGCAGTACTCGTTGGCGTCTTCGCGGGTCAGGTTGACGCCCTCGACGCCCAGGGTGGCCCAGTCGTTGATGTCGTAGTTCACACTGGCGTTCAGCTGGCCGCGATCGCCGCTGATGCGCGGCACGTCGAAGGCCGAGGTGAAGGCCTCGGTGTTGATGAAGTGCGAGCGCCAGGTGTAGCGAGCCCGCGCGCTGAGGCCGCCGCGCTCGAAGTAGAGCGTGGCGTTGTAGGCGTACTTGGAGAGGTTCTCCAGCTCGACCCGGTCCTGCGGCAGGGTAGTGAAACCCAGGTCCCGCGTGGTGTTGCGCGTCAGGCCGATGGTGCGGTAGCTGGCCACGTTCCCACCGGTCTTCTGGTAGGTGAAGTTGCCAATCACGCCAAAGCCCGAGGCCCAGCCCAGCTTGTCCTCCCACTGCGACAGGTCGTACTGGACAGCCACCTCGACGCCAGTCTGGGTCGTCTCGCCGTCGACATTGAAGGTCGAGGTCAGCGGCACGCAGATGCCGGTCTGGCCCCGGGCCGGATTGTTGACGTTGATCACGGCGATCGGGTTGTAGATGCCGCCGCCTGGGCAGGACGGATCGCGGCTGCGGTTGACCACCCCGCCCACGGCGTTGTCGGGCGGGCTTTCGGTGACGCTGGCGAACAAGTTGTCGCGAACCTTGTGGAAGACGCCGACGCTGATCAGGCTGGATGGCGCGAAATAGTATTCGGCCGACAGGTCGAACGACAGGACCGTCTCCGGCTCGAGGGCCGGATTGCCCCGCGCGACGGCGGTGTTCTCGCTGGTCGCGAAGGTCACCGACGAGGACAGGGTGTTGAAGTCGGGCCGGCGGATGTCGCGCGCGATGCCGCCACGCAGGATGACGTCATCGGCCAGCTCGGCCACCAGGTTGAAGCGCGGCAGCCAGAACTTGTAGGACGTCTCGTTCTCGGAACGGGTCGAGACCCCGCCGGTCGCGATCGTGTTGCCGACCGACTTCAGTTTGGTGTCCACATAACGCACGCCGGCATTGCCGCGCACGCCCTTCCCAAACACCTCGGTGTCGAAATTGGCCTGGAAATAGGCGGTCTTGGTGTCCTCGGTGATCTCGAAGAAGGCGCTGGCCTGCGAGGTCGGCGCGCCGATCTGCGGGATGCTGGCGCCGTTAGCGGCGTTGCTGGCGGTGATCGCCTTGTTCAGCGCCGCCAAGGTCCCAACCGGATCCTTGAAGGCCTTGGCGCCGTCCAGGATCATGAAGTCGGGGAAGTACAGGCGTCGTCCGTCGGCGCCGTTGAAGTTGTTCGGGCCGGCGATCATCAGATCGGCGAACAGGTTGCCGCTCGGGCGATAGAACGACGAGGTCACGTTGGTGAAGTTGGTCGTGCCGGTGACGTTGTCGTTCAGCGCGCGGGTCTCGTTCCAGCGGACCCCGGCGTCGACCGACTTGATGAACGGCAGGATCTCACGCGTGTCGTAGGACACGTCGAAACGCACGGCCTTTTCCTTGTTCTCCCGCAGGCTGCGCGACTGGGCCACCTGCTGCAGGCGGTAGTTGGCCGGGTTGAGCAGGTCGGCCGCGGTCGGGGTGGTGGCCTGGCCCTGGGCGATGCCGAACTGCAGGGCGCCGCCCCGCAGGTCGAACTCGATCGGCACGCCGTTGGCCAGGGTCACCCCCGCCGTCGGGGCCGGCGACTTGGGGTTCACGAACTCGAGCGTCGTGTTGAAGCTGGGCAGCGTCGAGTCCGAGGTCGACAGCGCCGCCTGGGCCTTCACGGTCAGGCGATCGCCCTTCCACTCGCCGCCGAAGTCGAAGACGCGGCTCTTGGTCAAGCGTGAACCGGTGTCGCTGGTCGTGCGCAGATAGGGCGCGAGATTGCCGTTGGTGCGGGGCAGGATGAGGCCGGCCACCGCGGCCTTGACCGAGCCTAGGTCGATGTCGCCGTTCGGACCTTGGGCCTTGCCCAGATTGATTGTCTCGAACGCCGTGTTCTTGGTGTTGTCGACCACGCCGTTGTCGGAAACGGTCGAGATCTGGACCGTCGAGCTCTGCTCGGCGCGCTGCTGATTGTTCAGGGTCGCGTCGAAATAGAGCTTCAGGTTGTCGGTTGGTTTCCACTCCGCTGAACCGGCGAAGTTCTTGGTTTCATACTCGAAATTGTCCAGGTCCTGATTGAAGAACTGGATCCGCAGGAACGGAAACGCCTCGGCGCTAGCCCGGCCGGAGGTGGGCGTGACCACCGCGTCGCGGTCGACGCGCGGGCGGAAGGCGACGACGTCCTGCTCGGCGTAGCTGAAGCTGCCCACCAGGCCGAACTGGCCCAGCTTGGTGTCCCAGCGCTTGCCCACCGTGCCCGACAGCCTGGGCGTCCAGGTCTTGGACAGGTCGCTGTGCTCGGACTGGGCCCGGAATGCGAAGAGTGGTTTGGACAGGTCCAGCGGGCGGATAGTCCGCAGGTTGATCGTACCACCGACCGAGCCTTCGATCGTTTTGGCTTCGGAGACCTTGATCACCTCGACCGAGCTGATCATCGACGCGGCCAAGTCGTCGAAGCTGATGCCCGAGCGGCCTGAACCGGACCCGACGGTGGAGACGCCGTTGATCTCGACGCGGTTGGCGTCGGTGCCCCGGATCTGCACGCCCCGGCCAACGCCGGCCTCGCGGGTGATCTGGACGCCGGTGACGTTCTCCAACACCTCAGCCAGGTTCTGGTCGGGCAGCTTGCCGATATCCTCGGCCTTGATGACCTCCACCAGGTTGTCGGCGTTGCGCTTCTGGACCAGCGCGCTTTGCAGCGAGGCGCGGATGCCGCTGACCACGACCGCGTCGACCTCCGTGGGCGCGCCGGCCTGATCCTGGGGAGTGGCGGCCGGCGCGGTCTGAGCGAAAGCCGGCTCTGCGAGCATGATCGCGGTTCCCGCCAGAAGAGCGGACGCCAACCGCATGTTGGCGCTGGTCCGTGCCCCGCCGTTCAACGTCCGACGCATCATAGCCTCCCAATGTCCTTTTTTGTTGCCCGGACGCTGGATTGGCACAGCTACTCTGTCAACCTATTTTCACACCAATAATCAGTGAAAACGCGTCAAAATTGGTCAACCAATTTACGACGATCGTCCTTCTGGCCGGCACAGGATCGCGAACCTGCCAAAGCGCAAGACGCGAACGTCCAGACCGAGGCCAAGCGGCCAGCATCATGAAAACCGGCTGAGCTACGCCCGAAGCGGGAATTCCACTCGGCCCGGGAGTCGAACATCCAAGGCGTCGGGCGCACAAGGCCACTCAGCCTATCGCACGAAACTCACGATCTCAGCCTCAGAGACCTCAAGCACCCGCTTGTGGCTGCCCGATGCACCTCCGCGCACACCAAGAATGGAAAAGGAACGGAAAGGAATGGCAATTTCGTGTGCAATTTGTGCACGCGACACCCCGCAAGCTATTGAATTTTATAATGAATCGCTCCGATCCATCATGGGTGCAACAGAAAATTTTGCCATAAGCCTTTGATTTATTAAATAGATTTCTCAGAAACCGCGCCCATGGCGCACTGTGCCGACTGACCCGAGGTCCCGGGGGCGGCGACGCGGGCGGCCTCGACATGCCGAATTTTGACCCTGGCCGCACACGAACGACGGGTGTGTGCAGTCTGTCGACGAGGCTGGCTATTTCCGCCAGCGCGAGGGCGCTGCATGCCGCCTGGCATCGACGGGGCCACGCATATTCGGAATCTGCTGGGTCCCGCAGCACCCTGCTTGCCAACGCGCGGCTCGCGGCGGTTAGGCGGCGGGACCGTCCGCCCGCTCCAGGATTGCGCCGATCCTGCGGGCGAGGTTGTCGATGGCGAAGGGCTTGGTGATGATCTCCATGCCCTGCGCCAGGAACTCGGCCTGGTCGGCGGCCTGTTCGGCATAGCCGGTCATGAATAGGATCGGCAGGTTCGGTCGGCTTTCCCGAGCGATTTCGGCCAATTGACGGCCGTTCAGACCCGGCAGACCCACGTCGCTGATCATCAGGTCGATCGGACGCCGAGATTGCAGGATCGGCGTGGCGTCGCGCCCGCCCTCGGTCTCGATCGCCCGATAGCCGAGCTCTTCCAGCACCTGGATGACCAGCATGCGAACCGAAGGGTCGTCCTCGACAACCAGCACCGTCTCGCCCGCGCCGACATGCGTGGTTTCGTCGTGATCGGCTGTCGCCTCGGCGACGTCGCCGTGGTGGCGAGGCAGATAGAGGCGGATCGTCGTGCCAGCGCCTTCCCGACTTTCGATCTCGATATGGCCTCGCGATTGTTGGACGAAGCCGTAGATCATCGACAGGCCAAGGCCGGTGCCCTGCCCCAGCGGTTTGGTCGTGAAAAACGGATCGAACACCTTGCCCAGGACGTCGGGCGACATGCCCAGGCCCGTGTCTGAAACACCGAGCTCGACATAGTCGCCCGGCTCGGCGCGGTCGCTCTTGACCAATCGCTCGGCCGACAGCGCGACATTGCGAGCCGCGATCGTCAGGCGTCCACCGCGAGGCATGGCGTCGCGCGCGTTGATCGCCAGGTTGAGGATGGCGCTTTCCAGCTGGTTGTCGTCGGCGACGGCCGTCCAGACATCCTTGGCGACGGCGGTCTCGAGGCGAACCTGCTCGCCCAGCGTGCGCCGCAACAGGTCCTCCATGGAGCCGACCAGCGTCTCGACGTCCAAGGGGCGGCTGTCCAGCGACTGCCGACGCGAGAAGGCCAGCAGGCGATGGGTCAGCGCCGCGGCGCGCTGGCCCGACTGCATCGCCGCTTCCAGGAACCGATCAGCGTCGGCGACACGGCCCTCGCCTATGCGGCGACGGACCATGTCGATGCCGCCCAGTATGCCGGTCAGCATGTTGTTGAAGTCGTGGGCCAGACCACCGGTCAACTGACCCACGGCCTCCATCTTCTGGCTCTGGCGCAGTTGGTCTTCCAGGAGCTTGCGCTGGGTGATGTCGCGGCCGACGGCATAGACGACATCGCCTTCGGGCACGGCGGTCCAATTGATCCAGCGATAGCCGCCGTCCTTGGCCAGGACGCGGCAGTCGAAGTCCGCGACGGCCTCGCCCGCGAGCAGCCCCGCGGCCTGGTCGCGGGCGTGGGCCTTGTCGTCGGGATGGACCAAGCCGCCCATCGGCACGCCGACGAGGTCGGCCGCGTCATAGCCGAGCAGATCTTTCCAGGCCGGATTGACCGCGCGATAGACGCCCGCGCGATCACCGATGCTGAGCAGGTCACGCGACAGGTTCCAGATCCGGTCGCGCTCCTGTTGGCTGACCTCGATCCGCTCCTCAAGCGCCGCCGCCAAGGTCCGCAGGCGCGCCTCGGAACGTTTGGTGGCGGTGATGTCGTACAGAACGCCGATGAAGCTGACGCCGCCGGTCGGGGCCTGCTGGTACTCGCCGCGGCAGACCAGCCAGCGCTCTTCGCCAGTGTCGGCGCGGCGGATCCGAAACTCATGGAAGGCCGCGCCGATATCGCTCTCACGCTCGCGCCCGCTGATCAGCGGCGGGTCGTCGGGATGCATGACCGCATTGATCGTGCGGATCGGCAGGCTGTGCGCGGGCTGCAGGCCGAGCAGCCGGCAAAACTCGTCGGAGACCTCGGCCGTGCCAAAACCGCTCAGATATTCGAAACTGCCGACGCCGCCGGCGGTCTGGGCGATCCGTAGCCGCTCCTCGACGCGCTTCTGATCGGTGATGTCGGCCAGGACGCCCGAGAACCGCACCGGGTTCTCCTGCTCGTCTAGGAAGGTCCGCCCGCGCGCCGAAACCCAGCGCACTTCGCCGTCGATCACGACGCGGTAGTCGCGCGCGAAGACTTCCGCGCCGTTCAGGGCGCCTGCCACGGCGATCTTCAGGCGCATGCGGTCGGGCGCGAAGACGGTGGCGAAGAACACCGAGGTGGGCAGGCCTTGCGAGGCCGCGACGGGGTCCAGGCCATAGAGACTGGCGAAACGGGCGTCGGCGACCAACCGGCCGCTGGCGATGTCCCACTCCCAGGCGCCGGCCGCGCCGGCCACGGCCTGGGCCACCCGCAACCGCTCCTTGGCTTCGATCAGGCGCTGGCGCGTCAGGTTGAGTTCGCGGCCGAGGTCTTCGTTGCTGTACTCACCGCTGACGTCGGCCTGAGTGGCGATGCGGAAGGCCGCACGTCCCTCGGCGTCGGAGACGGTGGTGATGTTGAGGCGGTTCCAGAACTTGGAGCCGTCGCGGCGGGCGTTCAGCAGGTCGGCGTTGGCGACGCCGGACTGGGCCAGGGTGGCGGCGATCCGCGCCACCGTGTCGGCGTCGGTCTCGGCGGTCTGCAGGAAGCGGCAGTTGCGGCCGACGACCTCGGCGGCGTCGTAGCCGGTCAGGGCCTCAAAGGCGGCGTTGACGAAGACGATCGGGTCGTCCTTGCGGCGGGGGTCGCTGACGGCGACCGCCATGCCCGAGCCGACCAGCGCGTCGAACAGCGGGCCGGCCAGGGCGCGCAGGGCGTCCAGGTCCGCGGCCGCCCCCCGGTGTCCTCGGCGGATCGCTGGATCGACGATGTCGTTCATGACGCTGCTAGAACGCCAAGCTGGGCAATAGGTTCAGCGATGCCAATCAAGCGACATCGCCCGCAACGCGCTCGATGAAATCATGGATCAGGGATCGCAGGGCCTGCAGCGACGGCAGGTCCATCAGCATGGCGATATAGCCGCGGATGTCGCGGTCGTTGATCGCGAAGTTGATGTAGAGGAACAGCACCACGCCGCCATCGGCGTGTTTGGCCGAGAGGCTGAACAGCGCCGCGCCGTCGCCCCGCAGGACCTCCGGCAGCGACATCTGCAACGGCCGCTGCAGCATGTTGGCCATGGTCGCCAGGCAACTGTTGAGCACCACGTTGCCGGTCTCGGCCAGCGCCTCGTCTTCCATCTCCAAGGCTTCGCCCTGGGAGAGCGCGCCGCCGGTGACCGCGTGGACGAGGGCCAGGCTGTTGGTCTGAGGGAAGATCAGCAGGGCGCGCCCCGAGAACACGCCTTCGAAGTCCTGGCGCACGGCGACCAGTTCGCCCGCCTCGCGCTCACGGATCAGGGTGGCGGCGCTCTCGCGCGTCATGACTTCGACCGAAGGCACCGACAGCAATACCTGCTGGCCAACCATCTTGCGCAGGCTGCTGGCGGCACGGCTGACGCCGATATTGACCAGCTCGGTCAGCGCGTCGCGCTCCAGCTCTTCCAGGAAGATGGACTGAACCGTCATTGGCCGTTCGACCGCAGCCTTAGAGCCGCGCCGGAGATGAAACCGCGCATGCCGTCCTCGGTGACGGGCTTGGCGATGAAGGTGGCGTTGGCCTCGCGGGCCCGCGCGATGATTTCGTCCTGAACGTTGGCCGTGGCCACGGCGATCGGCATGTCGGCGAACCGGCCACGCAGTTCCTCGGCCAGCTCCAGGCCGTCGCGGCCGGGCATGTTGAAGTCCAGGACCACCAGATCGATTTTCTCGTTGTCGAACAGCGACAGCGCTTCATCGGCATTGCCGGCCTCAAGCCGGCGCCACTCGGGCTGCAGGGCCGCGATCGCCTTGCCGACCACGATGCGGGCCAGCTTGCTATCGTCGACGATTAGGACCGTCGTCCCCATGAAACCCTCCAACCTTGCCGCCTTCACCGGCGACGAACACAATAGTCTCGACCTAGTCGGCCTTCCGGATCAGCGCCGGAAGAACAAGGTCGCGCAAAAACGACTCGGCAGGCTCGCCGACGACGGGCGCATCGAATGCCAGCAATACCTGTACGACAGCGGCATGGAGGCTGTCACACCCCGATATGTCGACAATGACGCCTTGCGACGCCTGTAGCAGAGCTGCGAGGGTCTCTGCGTCTTCCACCCGACAATGGCCGCTCAAATAGACGACGTCGCCATCCCGCGAGGCCTTCATGCCAAAAGCTCCGTCAGGTTCAGGACCAACAGCACATCGCCGCCGGACGTCAGGGTCGATCCGACCACGCCCGCCGCGCCCGACAACAGGCCGCTCATCGGCCTGACGACCGCGTCGATCCGATCCACGACCGCGTCCACGGCCAAGCCGACGAGCTCGCCATCGACCCTGGCCACCACGACGCGATCGACGGCGCCGACGGAGCGGTCGGCTCCACCGACCGCCTGTTCCAGCCAGACCAGCGGCACGACCTGGTCACGCAGGACGAACGCATGGCCAGCCCGGACCGGCACGATCTGGTCAGGGGCCACACGCGTGACTTCGACAATGTCTTCCAGCAGCAGGCCGAACTGTTCCTGGCCGCCCGCCACCACAAGCAAACGCGCCAGCACCATGCGGATCGGCAAGACAAGACGGATCGTCGAGCCGCGCCCCAGTTGGCTGGCGACCTCGACGCGACCGCCCAACTTCGCGGTCGCCGACCGCACGGCGTCCATGCCCACCCCGCGCCCGGAGACGCTGCTGACGGTGTCGGCGGTCGAGAAGCCGGGCTGGAAGATCAGATCCACGAGATCGGCCTCACCAAGCTCGCGCGCCGCCGTCTCGTCGATCAGGCCGCGCGCCAGGGCTCGGGCGCGAATACGCGCTGGATCGACGCCGCCGCCGTCGTCGGCGACCGCGACGACGACCTGGTCACCGACCGCGCGGGCGGACAATCGCAGGACGGCCTGGACGGGCTTGCCGCTCTGCTGGCGAATGGCCGCGGTCTCGACGCCATGGTCGACCGCGTTGCGCACCACATGCAGCAACGGCTCGAACAGGCCATCGACGATGGCCTTGTCGACCTCGATCTCGCCGCCCTCGACCTCCAGCGACACCGTCTTGCCCAACTCGGCGGCGATCTCGCGCACGAGCCGCGGGAAACGGCCAAACAGCGGCGTCAGCGGCGTCAGGCGCGTGCGACCGACCGTGGCGTGCAGGGTCGAGATCAGTCGGTCCAGCTCGGCTTGACGCGCTCGCAACGCCGAACCCAAACCCTGCCCGCCTTGCAGTCGGTCGGCCTGGGCAGCCAGGTCGCCAAAGCCGCTCTTGGCGACCACCAGTTGGTCGGTGATATCGGCCAGTTGATCGATCCGGGCGGCGTCGATGCGCAGCGTGCGCCGCCCCGTGTCGGCCTCGATCGGCGCCGCCGGTTCGATGGGCGTCGGCGTCAGCTGGGTCAGGTCGACCTGATCGCGCACCAGCCGCAGAGACGCCTCGACCAGGCTCAAGTCCGCCGTGGACAGGGCCTCAATGATCAGGTTGCAGGCGAACGGATCATAGAGCGCCCGATCGTCGACCGGCTCGCGCAGACCCATGCGCAGGTCCGCCAAGCCCGGCACGCTCGAGATGATGGCGATCGGGTCGTCGCCCGCGAAATAGCAATCGGCGCGTGGCGTATAGCGGATGGCAATCCCCGCCTTGCCCGCGAAGGACGCTTGACCGGTGGCGACGGACCTGAGCGCGCTGTCCTTGGTTAATCCTAGCAAGGCCAGCAAGCGATCGGCGACGGCGTCCGCGTCGGCCGGCAGCGCGCCTGCCGCCTCCAGCGCGTCCAGCCAGCGCTCGACCTGATCTACGACCGCGACGAGGCTGGTGAAATCGGGCGCGGCTTGCGCGCCGCCGCGCAAGGCGCCTAGCCTGTCTTCGGCCACGTGCAGCACGCGCCCCAGCGCCTTCAGCCCCAGCAGGTCGGCGGACCCCTTCAGGGTGTGGACGGCGCGAAAGCAGCTGTCGAGCCGCGCGGCGTCCTGAGGCGCGCGTTGCAGGGCCGCCAGGTCGGCGCTGGCCTCCAGCGCCTGCTCACGGCCCTCGATCAAGAACTGGCCCAGGAGTTCGTCGATCACGTCGCGTCCTCCGGGCGCTGGAACACTACCGCGTCCTCAAATCGGCGGACGCGGAAACGCTCGTCGATCCTGCTCATGGACTCGGTGTGGCCCAGACACAGATAACCGCCCGGGGCCAATCGATCATAGAGATTTTGGGCGGCCGTCAGGCGCGAGGCCTCGTCGAAATAGATCAGGACGTTGCGGCAGAAGATCACGTCGAATGCACCCTGCTCACGCAGGCGCATGCCGTCGATCAGATTGGCGTGGGTAAAGGTCACGGACTCGCGCAGGTCGTCGATGATCTTGCGGCGATGGCGCTTGGCGGGCTCGAAATAGTCCTCCCGCACCGACGCCGGCAGCCGCGCCAGGGCGCGCTCGCCGTAGAGGCCCGCGTGCGCCGCCTCCAAGGCCTGGGTGTCGATGTCCGACCCGACGATCTCGATGTTGTAGGCGTCGACCATGCGCCAGTTTTCCAGCAACCACAGGGCGATGGAATAGGTCTCCTCGCCGGTCGAGCACGGCAGCGACCAGATCCGCACCTTGTCGCCGGGCCTGCGACGCGAGACGATGTCGGGCAGCAGGTCCCGGCCCAGGCAGGCCAGCTGGTGCTCCTCGCGATAGAAATAGGTCTCGTTGACGGTAAAGGCGTTGACCAGGGCTTGGCGCTCTTCGCTGTCGATCCGCAGCAGCGCCATGTAACTGGCGAAATCCACGCCAGCGTGCTCGAGACGGTCGTTCAGACGGCGCTCGATATAGTAGCGCTTGGTCTCGCCAAACCACATGCCGGTCTGGCGGTAGAGATAGTCGCGCAGCCGCTCCAGCTCTTCGTCGGTGAAGGCGACGCTCATCGCGGGACCATGGCGATCAGCCGGCTGGCGATGGTCTCCAGCGGCTCGACCGCATCGGCGCCGCCGGCTCGGACCAGCGCCCCCGGCATGCCCCAGACCACGGCCGTCTCCTCGGACTCCGCGATCGTCAGGCCGCCGGCCTGATGGAGCGCCGTCATGGCCTTGGCGCCGTCGTCGCCCATGCCGGTCATCAGCACGCCGATCAACCGCTCGGGCGCGATCTGGGCCATGGCGCTGGCGACCAGACGATCGACGCTGGGATGCCAGCGATACGCTTCGTCCGCGGGCGCCGGCAGGACCACCAGGCCCGCGACGCGCCGGCTGACCACCATGTCGGCGCCGCCGCGTGCGACATAGACAACGCCAGCCTCCAGGCGCGTGGGTCCCACCACCTCGCTAACCGTCAAGGCGCACAGCCCGTTCAGGCGCGAGGCCAAGGAGCCGGTAAAGGTCGCCGGCATGTGCTGGGCCACGAGGATCGGCCACGGAAAATCACCGGGTATGTCACTGAGCAGGGCTTCCAGCGCCGCTGGCCCGCCCGTCGAGGCGCCGACCACGACCACGCCTGGCAGTTCCACGCCATCCAGCGTGCTGGCCGGCTTGACGGCGCGAACCGGGCGAGCGGGCCTGACGGTGCCTTTGACCTCGCCGCGCCGCGCGCGCAGGCGCTCGACCAGGCGATGGGCCCGACCGACCCGGGCCGTCGCGGCGGCCTGGACCTTCTCCACCAGGATCGGCGCCAGCGCCTCGACGGCCAGGGACACCACGCCGTCCGGCTTGGGCACGAAATCGACCGCGCCCAACTCCAGGGCGGTGAGCGTCTCCTCGGCCCCGGCGGCGGTGCGTGCAGAGACCATCACCACCGGGCAGGGGCGCTGCACCATGATCTGGTCCAGGCAGTCCAGGCCGCTCATATTGGGCATCTGGACATCCAGGGTGACGACGTCTGGCTGGAACGTACCCAGCTTGGCCAGAGCTTCGACACCGTCGCGGGCGACCGCGATCTCAAAGCCGGCTTCGGAAAGGATCTCGCTCAGGACGCGCCGGATCAAGGCCGAGTCGTCGACGATCAGGACCTTGGTCACGAAGTGGATGACGCCTGGGTCAAATCACGCAGCAGGTCGGCCTCGGCCCGCGCGAGCAATGTTTTCGGATCGACCAGCAAGATGACTTCGCCCCCGCGCTCCACGGCGCGATCAAACAAACGGGATTGATCTCCCGACAGTTCCGGCGCGGTCAGCAGCTCCTCGGCGCCGATCTCCATGATCTCGCTGGCGCCGTCGACCGCAAAGCCGGCTTGAAGGCCATCGACCGTGACCACGACGACGCGGCCATTGGCCGCCGGCTCGCCTGGCGCGGAGAAGCGCATCCGCTGGTCGATCACCGGCAGGGTCTTGCCCCGCAGGTTCATGACCCCTCGCACATAGGCCGGCGCCTTGGGCAGCCGGGTGAGCTGGTCGGGCGCGCGCACGACTTCGTCGACCGCCGCGATCGGCAGGCCATAACGCTCTTGGCCCAGACGCAGAATGACGAAGCGCTCGCGGATCGCCGCCTGTCGAGTGTCGGCCATCTCGACCTCCTTGGAACCACTTGCGAGCACCAGCCACTGGCTCACGCGCTCGTCGGCCAACAGCCGAACCGGAGTCAGGATCGCCAGGACGCCCCGACCATCGGCCAGTCTCAGCACCGTATCGATACGCGCCTCGCCGCCCCCCCGATTGAACAGGCTTGGCGCCTTGCCAAGGCGCTCGGCCGAGGCGCGCACGATCGCATTGACCTCGTCGACGACCAGGCCGATCCGTTCGACGCCGAGACGCAAGACGATGAGACGTCCGTTCACGGTGTCACCGGCCAGGCCTAACAGGCCTCTCGCCGACAGCACGGGCAGGACCTGGCCGCGATAGTCGCAGACGCCCAGCAGCACCGCCTCGGTCCGTGGCAGTTCGGCGATGGCCTTCGGGACGGCCGCCACCTCGACGACGGCGTCCAACGGGAGACCATAGCCCTGACCCGAGAGGGTGAAACCGAGAAAGGCCAGCTCGCGCTCATCGACGCGTTGGATGGCCGGACGCGCCGCCTCGACGCTGGCGGTGGCGGTCCGACGTCGCCCTCGATCTAAAGCGAACTTGGCGTCCAGCGCCTCGTCCAGATCCAGCCAGGACGTTCCGTCGGCGCGCAAGAGACGCAGGCGGGTTTCGTCGATCTCCGCGCCCTCGGCCAAACCCAGGGCCTCGACGCCGTCGACGACCAAGCCGACCGGCGGATCGCGCCGAAGCACGACGATGCGATCGCCGTCCTCGCCGTCGAGCCCCAGCATCTGCCCGAGCGACACGACCGGCAGGACGGCCCCGCGCAGGTGCGCCACGCCCAGCAAGCCAGGCGGCGCGTTCGGCACGCGGGTCAGCCGAGGACGCTTGATCACCTCGGCCACGGCCTGGGCGGGCAACGACATCCGGGCGCCGGCGGCTCGAACGGTCAACCGTCGGCGAGCGCCGTGGTCGGCGTTCATGCCTGGGCCGCGCGCTGGAGCTCGCCGGCCAGCAGGGCCACCTCCTCGATGGCGGCGGCCAGCTCTTCGGCGGTTTGCGACTGCTGGCGGGCCGCCACGGCGGCCTGGCTGGCGGCGGCGCTGGCTTCCTCGGCGGCGACGGCGATCTGGCTGACGCCGGACGCGACCTGGGCGCAGGCCGCGAGGATGGCCTCGCCGCCCTGAGCGATCTCATTGGCGCCCACGCCCAGCGCCTCGGTTTCCTGCACGACGACGCTCAGCCGTTCCTCAATGGCCCGGTTGCGGTCGACTTCCACATCCGCGACGGCCAGGGTCTGGTCGACCTCACGACGGACCTTGCCGATCTGGACGGCGATCGCCGCGATCAGGTCCTTGACGGACTCGGCATTGCCCGAGGCGTCCCGCGCCAGGGTGCGGATGTCGCCGGACACGACGGCGAAGCCTCGGCCGGCCTCCCCCGCCCTGGCCGCCTCGACCGCGCCGCTGGTGGCCAGCATGGTGGTCTGCACGGCGATCAGCGCCAGCCCGTCGACCAGTTTGGCCGTCACGCCGCTTTCCAGCTCCAAGGCCTCGACCGCTTCCAGCACCGAGCGGTTTTCGGCCGCCGCGGCCTCGACGTTCTCGACCAGCGACAGGATCGTCTTGCGACTGTCCTCCAACAGGGCGCCCATCGCCTGGGCCCGGGTGGCGCTCTGGGCGCCGTTGGCGCTGGACAGCCGCGCGGCGCGTTCGATTTGCGTCGTCGCCGCGCTGGCTTGCTGCGTCGCCGCCGCCTGGATTTGCGCGCCCCGGCTGATCTGGTCGATAGCGACCAGGATCTCGTCGGCCGACCCTGAAAGTTCCTGGATCGCGGCCGACAGCTCCTCGGCCGCCGCCGCGGTCTCGGCTGCCGCCGCTGCTGCGCCATCGCCGCCGGTTCCGACCTCGATCAATTCGCTCAAGGATTCGGCCGCGGCCTGACTCTGATCGAGGGACTGGCCTTGTTGCTGGATCGAGCGTTGGGCCTCGGTCGCGGCGGCGGCCTGTTCCTCGGCCGCGCTGGAGATGCTCTCGGACCCGCGCCGAATCTCGGTCGTCGCCGACGCGGCCTCGACGGCCGCGATCAGGATCATCTGGCTGTCCTCGCTCAATCGCGCCATTTCGGCGCGGATCGTTTCCAGCGTGGACAGGATCTTGGCCGCAGAGGCCGCCTCGGCCTCGGCCCTCGTCGCGGCGTTGCGCAACCGCTCGCCGACATCACGCACCATGACGGTCATGCGATCGGCCGAGCCCTGGATATGCCCCGATCGCGTCTCGGCCGCCTCGGCCAGGGCCCGGACCTCGTCGGCCACCACCGCAAAGCCGCGCCCCTCATCCCCCGCCCGCGCAGCCTCGATGGCCGCGTTCAGCGCCAGGAGGTTGGTCTGGTCGGCGATGTCGGAAACGGCCAGCGTGATTTCGTTGATCCGCGCGGCGTACTGATCGAGCAGGTTGACCGCATCGACGGTCGTCATCTGGCGGCGGGCATTGGCCGCGACGGCCTTGATGGACGCGGCGACGGCGGCCCCGAACTCGGTCAGGACGCCCTGCAGGGCCTCGGCTCTTTGTCGGGCCGCTTCGGCGCGCTCGCGGCCGTGCCGGAATTGCTCGGCCATCGCCTGGGTGGCGGCGAGCGATTCATGCGCCGCGCCGGCCGCCTCCTCCGCGCCGCTGGAGATCTGGACCAGGGCCCGTCGCAGTTCCTCGACGGCGCTGGCCGCCTCGGCCAGACCGCTGCTAAGTTCCAGCACCGCCACGCCGATGCGGCCCTCCGCGCCGCCCCGATGGAGCCGGGCCCGGCGCGAGGGCGTACGTTTGACGACGGCGGGCTGCTCATCCGCCCCGGCCAGGGTTTCGCGCGTCTTCCCGCGACCAGTCAGCCTCGTCGTCTTCACAAGCGCCATCTGGTAAATCCTGGAACGCTCTTCAGCCCGCTCGAACGCCCGTCGCGATCAGCGCTGAAGAACGGCCATACAAGCATGGATATGTCGCACCGCTCAACGTCGCAATGGCGTGCGTCAGGAGGCGTCCGCGAACCCCTTGGCGCGCAGCTTGAGCGCTCCGCCGCGCGGATCCTGTTCAAAGATCAACCCGCCCTTGGCGCGCGAGCGTTCGGGAATGTAGTCGATCGTCACGCCGGCCGGCTCGCCCGAGGCGCTCATTCCCTCGATCTCGACCTGCGCCGCGGGCGTTCCGCCGTGATTGAAGGCCTCGATCTCGGCGACGTAGCCATGGGCGGTTTGGGTGACCTGCGTGAGGCGTACTTCAATGGCCGGCGGTCCCTTGACCCCGAACATCGCATCCCAGGCGGTCAAGCCCATCGCCGTCCCTGCCAGCACGAGGCCGATCCCGGCGGCGACCCATTCCAGTGGTGGGATGTCATTGGCCGGCGCGCGCTTGGACGGCGTCTTGCGGGGCGTTGGCGGGGTGTCGCGGCGCGTGGCGCGGGTCCTGGCCATCAGACCACCAGCCGCGCGGTGGCCGCGCCGATCGCGGCGGGAAAGCCCAGGACGATGGTCATGGTGGCGATCTCGTGAAGGGCCACGCCATCGGTGCGCCCGAATGTCCAGAGCAGATAGAGGCTCATCAACAACGCCACGCCATAGCCGGGCGCGGTGAAGGCCACGAAGGTTCGCGCAAAACCACCAACCTCGCGCCGCCTGCTCTCTCCTGGAAAGCCCAACTGATAGACGAAGAGGTGCAGCAGCCCGACGGAGATCGCCATCAGGACGAGGGTCGCCCAGGGGCCCATCTGATAGGCGATCACGATCATCTCCTCGGTGGGGGCGACATTGAAGGCCAGGAAGGCTGCGCCGACCGCCATCAGGAACAGTTCACCCAAGGGTCCGGCGTCGGCTTTCTCACGCGCGCCGGGGCCGCGTTCGCCCAGTTGCTTGCCGGCCAGCAGAGCGCCGACCGCCGCCGGCACGGCGCACAGCGAGACCTTGCCCAAGGCGCTCTGCACGCGGCTTTCCTCAACGCTCAGCACGCCAAACAGGGCCAGCAGCGCCGCAGACAGCACAAAGCCGACACCAAAGGCCGCCAAGGCGTCGAGCACCTCGTCCTTCAGGCGGAAGGTCGGCTCAAAGCCGGCGTAGTAGGACAGGCCGATCAGCATCGGTACGGCCAGCACCAGAAACACGAGCAGTCGCCAGCGTTCGACCGCCATGCCCAGCGACCACATCTCCATGGTCATCAGCAGCGGGAACGAAAACAGCAACGCGCCGCCGAAGGCGCGGCTTAAGGCGCGGCCGTACGCAGCGTTGGCGTCCAAAGGCGTCTGGCTCCCTGCCGTTCGCCCTGCCAACGGTCAGGCTTGACCACCGGTTCCGGGAACGTCGCCGCCGCCCGAGGATTTGCAGACAGAGCGCTACCGGGGAGCCGCCGCCGCATGTCCATCGCCGATCGCCTCTGGTCGCCCTATTGCGGCGCGGGTCCCGTACCGGCCGAGCTGTGGTCGCGCTGGAACCTTGATCCCGTGGCGCTGGTGCTCCTGACGGCGTTGGGCGGGCTGCTGCTGGCGATGTCGGAGAACCGCAAGCTGGCCATCGCGGCCGTGCTGGTGCTGGTCGTCGCCTTCGTCTCGCCGCTGTGCGCGCTGAGCTCGGCGCTCTTTGCCGCGCGCACCGTCCATCACGTCCTGCTGGTCACGGTCGCCGCGCCGTTGATCGCCTGGGCCCTGCCCCGCCCTGCGCGACCACCGCACCTGGCGGCCTGGACCACCGCCTTCGTCGTGGCGTTCTGGGCCTGGCACGCGCCGGCCGCCTATGGCCGGGCGATGTCGAGCGACCTGACCTACGCCCTGATGCAGGCCAGTCTGCTGGTCACCGCCGCGAGCGCCTGGCGCGCCGTCCGCGCGGTCCGGCCGGCCGGCGCCGTGGCGGCCCTGTTGGCGACCACGGTGCTGATGGGTCTGCTGGGCGCGATCTTGACCTTCGCCCCGCGCGCCCTCTATGCGCCGCACGCCCTGACCACCGCCGCCTGGGGCCTCACGCCGCTGGAGGACCAGCAGATCGCGGGTCTGATCATGTGGATCCCAGCGGCGGGGGTCTACCTCGCGTCTGCCCTGTCGATCCTGGCTGGGGTGCTGCGCCCCCGTCTGGCGGCCGCATGATCGACCGGCTGATCGAGAACATCTTCGAATGGGCCGCCGGGCACGCCGACGAAGGCCGCTATTCGCCGGTGGCCATCGTCTTTCACTGGACAATGGCGGGCCTGGCCTTCTTCCAGCTGGGCTGGGGTTTCTGGATGGGCCGCGCGCCGGCCGGGGCGACGATGGCGTCCGCCTATGAGGTCCACTACGCGGTCGGGATCCTGATGCTGGTCCTGGCCCTGGGCCGGCTGGGCTGGCGATTGTTCGCGCCGGACACGATCAACGACGCCGACAAGCCGGGCTGGGAGAGCACGGCGGCCCACGTCACCCACTACGTCTTCTATACCTGCCTGCTGGGCCTGCCACTGAGCGGCTGGGCGATGGTCTCGGCCACGGCGCGCGAGACGGAGCTTACCCTGCTAGGGTTCATTCCTTGGCCGCTGATGCCGCTGGGCGAGCTCACCAATCCGACCCTCTGGGCGATCGAGGCGGCCGCCGAGTGGCTGCACTGGGGCTTCGTGGTCAGTCTGGTCGCGCTGATCCCAATTCACGCCGGGGCGGCGCTCAAGCGCCACCTCATCGATCGAGACGACGTCCTGCATGGGATGCTGCCGATCGTGCCGCAGCTTCCGCAGCGTCGGACGCGGTGGCGGCGTCGCTGGCTGGCCTTGGAGAAGCGGGTTGCCGCCGCGACCAGGCCGCTAGGGCGTCGACCTCGGCGGACGTGAGCTTGCGGGCGATGTCGCCCATCGCGCCGCGCGGGTCGTTGCGCCGCTTGGCCAGGCGCCAGCGCTCCAGCTGCTCGCGGGTATAGGCCTCAGGCTGACCGGCCAAAGCGGGGCCGCCGAACCCGACGCCCTGCGCCTGGTCGCCGTGACAGGCCGCGCAGGGCTGGAGGCCGCGCGATGGATCGCCTTGGCTCCAGAGCTCGGGCGGCGGCCCGCCCTCCCCGCCCGATCGCGTCGGCAGCGTGGCGTAGTAGGCGACCACCGCCCGGCGCGCGTCGTCATCCAGAGCCTTGGCGACCGGCGTCATCACGGGATCAGCGCGCAAGCCCGAGGCGTAGTCCTCCATCTGCTTCTGTAGGTATCCCGCCTCCAGGCCCGCCAGCCGGGGTGTGGAGACCCCATCGCCGGCGCCCTCCAGGCCGTGGCAGCTGAAGCAGGCCTTCTCGGCCCCGCCAGCCCCACCGCTCATGGCGATCGTACGGCCGGTGGCGCTGAGGGCCGCGTCGGTGCGGCTCTCGGTCCGGTCACAGGCGGTCAGGGCGAGGAGGATCAGGAGGCGGCGCACAGCGGCTTAACCAGCGGCGCTTGACCGGGTTCCGTCGGAACCTTGGCCGCAGCGGCGGGTTCAGCCTGCGGAGTAACTGTGGGGATGGCGTGACCAGCGGATCGAGAACGGCCAGTCCAAATGTGATCGGGGCGATGATCGGCTTGGCGAGCCTGGCGGCCTGCGCCGAGAAGCCGGCCGGTCGCGCCATCGCCGGCGCCGATCCGGACCGTGGCCACGCCTTGATCGAAAGCCACGGCTGCGGCGCCTGTCACCAGATCCCCGGCGTGGCCTGGCCACGCGGCCGGGTCGGAGGCTCCCTCGCGGGCTTCGCCGATCGCGCCCTGATCGCCGGCCGTCACCCCAACCAGCCAGATGTCCTGGTGCGCTGGCTGCGTGATCCGCCGGCCCTGTCGCCCGACACCGCCATGCCCGCCTCGGGCTTGACCGAGGCCCAAGCCCGCGACATCGCGGCCTATCTCCATACGTTCCATGACGAATAAGCCGCTGGCCGACGAGAGCTTCAAGGGCTGGCCGCCGCCGGTGCTGGATCCGGCCGGGCCGTTCGCCGCGCCGCTGAACACCCTGACCTGGGGCCTCCTGGCCATGGCCGCCCTGGTCATGGTCGTGGTGCTGGTCGCCCTGGCTATCGCCCTGTTCGCCCCTCGTGCGTGGCGCCAGCGCCTGGGCGGTGAGAAGCTGATCTGGATCGCGGGCCTGGGCTTTCCGGTCGTCGTGCTGAGCGTGCTGCTGGTCTGGGGCCTGTCGCTGACCAACAAGCTTTCGGAAAGCCCGCAGCCGGGCGACCTGCGCGTGCGGGTGACCGGCGAGATGTGGTGGTGGCGGGTGGCCTATCTGGACGCCGCCGGCCGCGAGGTCTTCCAGGACGCCAACGAGATTCATGTGCCGGTCGGTCGGACCATCGCCCTGGAGCTGGAGTCGACCGACGTGATCCACAGCTTCTGGGTCCCGCGGCTGGCCGGCAAGCTGGACATGATCCCCGGTCGCCGAAATGTCCTGCGGATCCAGGCCGATAGCCCGGGAACCTACAGCGGCCAGTGCGCTGAGTACTGCGGCGGGGCCCACGCCCTGATGGCCTTCGTCGTCGTGGCCCATGCCCCCGAGGACTACGCCCGCTGGCGCGCCCGCGCCGAGCAGCCCGTCCTGCCGCAACAGGCGTCCGGCGCGGCGGTGTTCGACAAGAGCGGCTGCGGCGCCTGCCATACGATCCGGGGGACCAGCGCCAACGGCGTCGCCGGACCGGACCTGACCCATGTCGGCTCGCGCCGCACCCTGGGCGCAGGCATCCTGCCCAACAACGCCGGGACCATGGGCGGCTGGATCGCCGACAGCCAGGCCATCAAGCCCGGCAACCGCATGCCGGCCTATCCGGTATTGAGCGGCCAGGACCTGCGGGCTGTCTCGGCCTATCTGGAGAGCCTGAAGTGACCGAGGGCTCGGAGACCGGCTTCGACCGATCGATCTACGACCGTTTCCCCACCAAGGGCCGTCGGCCCAAGGGCGAGGTCGAGCAGCTCAAGGAGATCTGGTGCGCCCCCAAGGGCTGGCAGTGGATCACCGCGATCAACAACAACTTCATCGGCGTCTACTATGTCGGCGCGGCCATGCTGTTCTTCGTGCTGGCGGGGGTCTTGGCGCTGTTGATGCGCACTCAGCTGGCCCTGCCGCTGCAGGGCGTGCTGGCGCAGGAAACCTACAACCAGATCTTCACTATGCACGGCACGGTGATGATGTTCCTGTTCGCCGTGCCGGCGGTCGAGGCGCTGGGCGTCCTGCTGCTTCCCCAGATGCTGGGCGCGCGCGACCTGCCCTTCCCGCGCCTGTCGGCCTACGCTTTCTGGGCCTATCTGATCGGCGGGCTGGCGTTCTTCTGCTCGCTGTTCTTCGGGCTGGCGCCGAACGGCGGCTGGTTCATGTACCCGCCGCTGACCTCGACGACCTATTCGCCGGGGATCAACGCCGACTTCTGGCTGCTGGGTATCGGCTTCATCGAGATCTCGGCCATCGCCGGCGCCATCGAGATCATCGTCGGGGTCTTGAAGACCCGCGCGCCGGGCATGGGCCTGGACAAGCTGCCGATCTTCGCCTGGGCCATGCTGGTCTTCGCCGGCATGATCATCATCGCCTTCCCGTCGGTGATCCTGGCCACCACCCTCCTGGAGCTGGAGCGGGCGCTGAACTGGCCGTTCTTCGACGCCACGCGCGGCGGCGATCCTATGCTGTGGCAGCACCTCTTCTGGTTCTTCGGCCACCCGGAGGTCTACATCATCTTCTTGCCGGCGGCGGGCGCGATGTCGACCATGATCCCGGCCGTGGCGCGCACGCCGTTGGTCGGCCACTGGATGGTGGTGCTGGCCTTCCTGGCTACGGGCTTCATCAGCTTCGGCGTCTGGGCCCACCATATGTTCACCACCGGTCTGCCGGGGACCTCCGTCGGCGTGTTCTCAGCGGCCTCAATGGCGGTCAGCTTGCCAGCCGGCGTGCAGGTCTTCGCCTGGATCGCCACGGTGGCCAGCGGCAAGATGAGGTTCAACACGCCGGGCCTGTTCGTGCTGGGCTCCCTGCTGATCTTCGTGATGGGCGGACTGACCGGGGTAATGGCGGCCATGGTGCCGTTCGACTGGCAGGCCCACGACACCTATTTCATCGTCGCCCATCTGCACTACGTGCTGATCGGCGGCATGGTCTTTCCGCTGTTCGCGGCGATCTACTACTGGACGCCGATGGTCTCCAGCCGGCCGCTTAGCGAGCGGCTGGGCCGCTGGACCTTCGGCCTGATGTTTACCGGCATGCACCTGGCCTTCCTGCCTATGCACCTGTCCGGCCTGATGGGCATGCCGAGGCGGGTGTGGACCTACGCGCCGGGTCGCGACCTGGAGATTCCGAACCTGATCTCGAGCGTCGGCGCCTTCATCTTCGCCGCTGGGGTGCTGATCTGGATCATCGACATGGTCCGCAACTTCCGCCCGTTCGGGAGCGACGCCGGCAATGTCTATGACGGCCCAGGGCTGGAGTGGCTGCCGGCCGAGCTCTATTCGGTCCGCAGCATCCCGGTGGTCAAATCGCTCTATCCACTGTGGGACCAGAAGAACCTCGCCCGCGATGTCGAGGCCGGCCGCTACTTCCTGCCCGGCGCCCCGACCGGCGGGCGCGAGACCCTGGTGACCAGCCCCGTCGAGGCCGAGCCCCAGCATCTGCTGCCGATGCCCAAACCGTCGGGCTGGCACGTCTGGGCGGCCGTGTTCACGGCGGGCTTCTTCCTGCTGCTGACCGTGCAAGCCTATGCCGCCAGCGTCGTCAGCGGCGTGCTGGCCACATATTGCGTGATCCGCTGGTGCTGGTTCCTCGACCATCCGCTCCCCCAGAAGGAAGTCGATGTCGGCGCAGGCCTGATGCTGAAGACCTACGCCAGCGGCCCCTCCAGCACCGGCTGGTGGGCCATGGTCATCACCCTGGTGGTGGCCGGCATGGTGCTGGCGATGAGCGTCTTTTCGTACGTCTTCCTGTGGAGCCGCGCGCAGGCGGCGTGGACCGCACCGGTCGGGATCGAGACCCTGACCGTCGCGGCGATGAACCTGGCGGCCATCCTCTGCGCCTGGCTGGCCAGCCGCGTCTTATCAAGACGCCCTCGCCTCACCGTCCTGCTGACCGTGGCCGCCGGCGGGCTGGTCGCTGGCGCGTGGGCCCAGGACCTGAAGACCTGGCAAGGCACAGGCCTATCCCCCGACCTCAGCGCCCAGGGCGCGATCGTCCACGCCATGCAGGCCTGGCAGGGCTTCTTTATCGCCGTCGGCGCGATCATGGCCGTCTACGTCGTACTGCGTTGGCTGTTTGGCTATGTCGGTCCCGACCGACCAGCGACCGTACAGCTGGTCGGCCTGTTCCACGCCTATGTGGCGGCTCAGGGCCTGGTCACCCTGGGCGTGCCGCGGCTGTTGGCGGCGGCGGCATGAGCGCCTGGCGCACCCTGTTGGCGGGTCTCGTGGTATGGCTGACCCACTTCGCGATCGTCTACGCCTTGCCCAGCCTGGAGGCGATCGGCGCGGCCTCGCCAACGAGCCTGATGGTCGTCCACGGCCTGGCGACCCTGGCCTGTCTCATGGCAGTGGGTTTCCTAGGGCTCGCGGCGTACCGGAAGTCGCGTGTGGCGGAGGCCGGCAGCGCCTTCCGCCACCACATCGCCGCCCTGGGCGCGGCCATGGCCGGCGTCGCGATCGTCTGGCAATCGGCGCCGGCCTGGCTGAGCTAGGTCACTGGCGCGGCGCGACGCGCCAGACGGTGTTGGAGAGGTCGTCGGCGATCAGCAGGATGCGCTTGGCCGGATCGAAAGCCACGCCGACCGGACGCCCGCGCGCCTTCTGCCCGTCCAGGAATCCGGTGACGAAGTCGACGGGCTTGCCGTTGGGACGCCCGCCCGCGAACGGGATCCAGACGACCTTGTAGCCCGAGAGGTCCTGGCGGTTCCAACTGCCGTGTTCGCCGACGAACACCCCTTCGCGGAAGTCGCCGCCAAAGCCCCCGTCGCGCGCGAAGCTGACGCCCAGCGCCGCCACGTGCGAGCCCAGGGCGTAGTCGGGCACGATCGCCTTGGCCACCATGTCCGGCTTCTGCGGGTGGACGCGCGGATCGACGTTCTGTCCCCAATAGCTATAGGGCCAACCATAGAAGGCCCCGTCACGCACGGCGGTCAGATAGTCGGGCACCAGTTGCGGACCCAGCTCGTCACGCTCGTTGACCACCGCCCAAAGGGCGCTGGTCGTGGGTTCGATGGCCAGGGCGGTCGGGTTGCGGATGCCGTGGGCGATGGTGCGGCGCGCGCCGGTCAGGCGATCGATCTCCCAGACCACGGCCCGCTCTTCCTCGACGTCCAGGCCGCGCTCGCCGACATTGCTGTTGGAGCCGATGCCGACATAGAGCTTGCTTCCGTCGGCGCTGGCGACCAGCGACTTGGTCCAGTGGTGGTTGATCCGCGAGGGCAGCTTGGTGACCTCGACGCCCTTCTCGGTGATCTTGGTCTGTCCCGGCTGGAACGGGAAACGCAGCAGGGCGTCTTGGTTGGCGACGTAGAGCTGGCCGTCGACGAAGGCCAGGCCGTACGGCGCGTTCAGACCCTCGATCAGCGTCTCCTTGACCTCGGCCCGGCCGTCGCCGTCGGCGTCGCGCAGCAGGGTGACGCGGTTGCCGCCCTTCACCTTGGTCTTGCCCTGGGCCTTGATATAGCCGGCGATGATGTCCTTGGGGCGGACCTTAGGCGCCTGCGCGCCGCCCGAGCCCTCGGCCACCAGGATGTCGCCATTGGGCAGCACCAGCATCTGACGCGGGATCTTCAGGTCGGTGGCCAGGGCCGTAACCACAAAGCCCTTGGGCGCGGTCGGGGTCGCATTGTTCCAGCCGGCCGGCTTGGCGATCTTCATTGGCGGCAGCAGGGTCTGCTGCTGGTTGGGCAGCGGCGGCTTGCCGGCGCCGGTCTGGTCGAGGCCCGGATCGCTGCGACCGCAGGCCGTCAGGGTGATCGCCGCCGTGGCGAGCAGGAACCAGCGTGCGCTCATCGGACGATCCCCTCGATGCGTTGGCTGGAATAGCCGATGGCGGCGGCGACCAGGGCCGCCAGGGTCGAGACGATCGACAGCGTCAGGCCGATCGAACCGACCGCGCTCCAGCCGTCATGGCTGTGCTGGAAGGCGTTGATCAGGCCGGCGATGAACATCACGGCCACGGCGACCAGATAGGCCAGGGCCCGAGCCCGCGTGGTGCGGCCGGGGAACACGGCGACTACGATCGCCCAGGCCAGCACCAACCCGCCGAAGAAGCAGCCGCCGGCGATCAGCCAGGCCGAGAAGTTCGACCACTGGACAAGGGCGCTCTTCAGATAGGCGATGTCGGACGCCAATCCCGACGAAAACAGCGCCAGCGGAAACGCCAACAGGATGGCGTGTAGCGGATGGAGAGGTGTGGCGCCGATCCCTCTGGACGTTGGCATGGAAGACTCCGCACGCGCGCCGCCTGTGGCGCTAGCTGAGCAATCCCTGGGCGCGCAATAGGTTTCACGCGCAAGTCACAGCCCCGCCCATCGTCGGGCTTCACGCCTGAACGACCCGCGCTCGACGGCGCGGGAACGCCCGCGGTGGTTGATCGAGGGACCACGCCTCAATCAGCCGCGCTTGTAGCCAAGCAGCATCGCTAGGGGGAGAGGTGGAGACGCCCCGACCTCAACGGTCGCGGGCATGCTCGGGCTTGCCCTTGCGCTGGGTGTGAGCGAAGTCCTCGAGCTGTTTTTCGCTCATCGACAACATCGACCTGGACGCGCCCTTGAGTTTGCTCTTGGGCGTTTCCCCGCGCTTGGCGGAAAGCGCGGCGCCGGCGGCTTTTTGCTGGGCGGCGGACTTGGCGGGCATGGCGAACCTCCTGCTTTCACCACTCAACGCGCCATCACCGGTTCTGTGTCACGGGTTTGTTTTTGGTGCATGAGCGCGATCAAGACGTTGACCTTGGCCAAGTCAGCCGGCGGCTGGCTAAGGTTCGCAGGGGGCGCGAGAACACCCCCTGCGACCTGAGTTTAGGTCAGCGCGCCGCCGTCGACGTTCAGGATCGTCCCGGTGATCTGACGGGCGGCAGGTGACGCCAGGAACGCCACCGCGGCGGCCACGTCCTCAGGTTTGCCATAGCGGCCAAGCGGGATCAGCGAACGCTGGAAGTCGGAGGACTCGCCATCGGACGGGTTCATGTCGGTGTCGGTCGACCCCGGCTGCACCAGGTTGACGGTGATGTCGCGCGGACCAAGTTCACGGGCAAGGCCGCGGTTGAACGACTGCAGCGCCGACTTGGTCATGTAGTAGGCCGCGCCGGGGTCGCCCACGATGCGGTCGGCCCCAGCCGAGCCGATGGTGATGACGCGGCCGCCGGCTTTCAGGTGTGGAATAGCCGCCTGGGCCGCGAAGATCGGCGAGCGTACGTTCACTGCCAGCAGGGCGTCGACGTCCTCCTGGCTGATCTCGGCGAACGGGGCATAGCGGGCGATGGCGGCGTTGTTGACCAGGATGTCGAGACCGCCGAGCGCAGCGACCGCCTCTTCCACCGACCGCTTCACCGCCGCGATGTCGGCGCTGTCGGCCTGGATGGCGACGGCTTTGCGGCCCTTGGCCTCTATGGCCTTCACGACGTCCGCGGCCTTGTCGGCGGCGCGCTCGTAGGTGATGGCGACGTCCGCGCCCTGTTCGGCCAGTTCCAGGGCGATTGCGGCCCCGATGCCGCGAGAAGCGCCCGTCACCAGGGCGCGCTTGCCAGCCAGATTCGTCATGTCGGTCCAGAGTCCATTTGTAGAGTGATCGATACACAAATAGCTGGGGAGGTTGCCGGGCCGGTTCAAGGGACTTATCTAACGATCGATGCAAAATTCAGGACGACGTCCGGAAAACGGCCCCAACTCCCCAGCGCTGCGTCGCGGTCGCCCGCGCGCCTTCGACCGCGACGCAGCGCTGGCTCAGGCGATGCGGCTGTTCTGGGAGAGGGGTTACGAAGCCACATCCATCTCCGACCTGACCGCGGCGATGGGGATTGGCGCGCCTAGCCTCTATGCGGCTTTCGGCTCGAAGGAAGCGCTGTATGGCGCAGCCCTCGACTATTATCGCCAGACCTACGACGAGATGGGCTGGGGTGGGTTTAGGGCCGGCGCAACGGCGCGCGAGGCGGTGGCGGCGTGGCTGCTGGACTCTGCCGCCTCATTGACCGGTTCGCTGTGCGACATGCCCCGGGGCTGCATGGTGACCTTGTCCATGGTCGGCGACGAAGGCCACGCCGACCTGGGCGAAGTGGTCCGCGCGGCGCGCCTCGGCAGTTTGGAGCGGCTGAAGGCGCGACTGGAGCAAGGTGTGGAGGAAGGCGAGCTTCCGGCCGGAACCGACGTCCACGCTCTCGCCCGCTTCGTTCAGACGGTCCAGAGCGGGATGTCGATCCTGGCGCGGGATGGAGCGACGCGGGCCGAACTGGAAGCCGTGGCGCAGGTCGCGATGCAGAGCTTCGCCGCGCGTTAGCTACCTCAGCACCACCCTGAGGTTCCGTTGCGGATCGACGAAGGCGTTCAGCACTTCGGCCTCCAGGGTGAACGCGGCGATGTCGGGGATATTGGCGAACTGGATCACGACCTTGCCATGGGCCGGCACGGTCAGCACGCGCGCGCCGGTCAACGGGCTGGCGGAGATCAGGCGCAGCTGGAACGGCATGAAGGCGTCGTTGTGGAACTCGACCTGGACCATGTCCTTGGTCAGGAAGCTCTGGGCCCGCGCCTTGCCCGTCATGCGCAACGCCGCGCCGACGATCTCGGACAGCTCCTGCTCGCGGCCATAGAGCGTCTGGCGGTAGAGGGCCGCGGTGCGCTTCTGCAGCATCGCCGCGCGGATGGCGTCGGCTGAGCCATCCTTGGCGAGCACCAGAGTCGTGGTGCGGTGCTGGCCCTCGGGGATCTGCATGTCGGCGTCGATCGCGCCGTGGACGTCGGATGCGCCGACCACCGCCAAGCCGTGCTTCAGCGCCATATCGAAGGCCGCCGCCGAATACTGCGAGCTGTTGGCGATCTCGACGGCGTCGAACAGGCCGGCCTTCAGCAGGCCGCGCTGTTCGGCCGGCATAAGCTCGGCCGCCGCGGGGTCCAGACCGGGGAGAACCCACGGATGGTTCCAGATGATCACCGCGCCCTGGCCGCGCGCGAGCTTCAGGACTTCGGTCGGATCCTTAGACATGGTCGCGTCGACCGCCAAGGCGTTGACGTCCTTCATGAACAGGGCGTTGAAGTGCCCCCATGGCACGCCGCGCGTGATCTCGACACCGGGGATCGGCAGGACCTTGGAGCTGATGCGGGCCGCTTCCTTGATGGCGATCGCATAGGGCCGGTTGTGGTCGTCGGTGACGATGTCCGGCGCGTAGGGGTGCGCCTCGAGGTGGTCGGTGACGGCGTAGGCGGCCAGATGATCCTGCTCGGCCTCCCACAGGCGGAAGGTCGGCCAGACGACGCCGTCGCTGAACAGGGTGTGGGTGTGGGTGTCGACCGCCAGCACCGCCTCGCCCTTGGCCGTGACCGGGAAATCGATGCGGCGCGTGTCGTTGGCGCGAGTCCAGGTCCGCTCTGGAGCGGTCTGGGCGACGCCGGGCTGGCCGGCCAGCAGGGCGAAGACGGCGACGGTGGCGGCGAGAGACGCTTTCAGCATGATGGGTCGTCCAGTTGAGTCGGCGCGACCTCTAGCGACGACATGTGACAACCTCAATACAGATGTACGGGAATTATCTCCCGCATCTTCGGTGGAAATTATCCACGCAGAAACTAATGTGCGATACGCCGACGACGACCGAGCGCCAGAATGAACACGAAGATCACCGACCTCCAGCCCTATCTCCGAGCCGCCCTGCCGCTGGTCGCCGCCGACGGCTTGAAGGGCCTCAGCCTGCGGCCGCTGGCCGAGCAGCTGGGCACGACCGCGCCGGCCCTGATCCGCCGCTTCGGCAGCAAGGACGAGATGGTCGCCGCCCTGGTCGAGGTCGCCATCGCCGAGGACGGCGCTTTCCTCGACGGCTGGCTGGCGCGGATCCGGGCACTGGACGTGCGCGACGGCGCGCTCATGGCCGAGGTCGCCGAGGCGGTGCTGTCCGACCTGGCCGGGTCCGAGGCCGGCCGCACGCGCTTCTATTGCGAGCTGCTGCAGGCGGCCGCCTCGCGTCCCGAGATCGCCGAGACGGTCGCCGCCTGGTCGGCGCGGCGCCTGGCCTTCTGGCGCGCGGCGACCGAACACCTGCCCACGCCGGAACTGGCCGAGATCCTGCACGGCTTCAGCATCGGCGACGCCGCCTACAGCCTGGTTCTGGAGGACGTGACCGCCTATCGCTGGCTGCGCCGCCTGAACCTGCGCCGACTGTGCCGCGGCCTGATCCCAGCGGACGGAAGCCAGGACCTTCGCGCCTACGCGACCTTCCGCGCCGCGCTGGACGATCTTCATGGCGACCAGGCCGCGACGCCACCGATGTCCGACTGGCAGGTCAAGGCCGCGGGACACATCTCGGCGCTGATCATCGCCGAGGGCGCCGACGCCGTGACGCACCGGGCCATCGCCGCTCGAGCGGGCCTGGCCAACTCGACCCTGGCCTATCATTTCCCTCGACAGGAAGACCTGCTGCGCGCCGGCCTGGACGACATCGTGTCCAAGGTTCGCCGCGCGACGGGCGCCACGGCCTCCGACGCGCCGCCCGACTTCAACCTGACGGCCGTCCAGAGCAGCCGCGCCACCCTGGCTCTGGCCCTGGCCGCCGGGCGCCTGCCCAGTCTCAAGCCGGTCGCGGCGGACCTGCGTCGCCAGCGCGGCGAAAGCTCGGTCTTCTACTACGAGCGACAGTACGGCGAGCGGGTGTTCGACGTGGTGGCGTGCCAAGCGCTCTCCCTGACCGCCATGGGCTGGTTCACGCTGGACGGCCTTCTGGAGCCGACCGCCGGCGGCGGCTTCGGCTTTGACCTGGCCGAGCGCATGCGGGAAGCGGCTCTGGCGTCGCGCTGACGGGCTCAATTCGTACATCCGTTATCAATGGACAGAAATTCAAGCCAAGATTCTCGTACATCCGTTACGCAACCGTCATCGAGCGCTGATATTGCCTCCCTCGAGTTCGAATTTTCGGGGATATTTCCAATGCTCGCACCCAAACACCTTCGCGCCCTGCTGCTGGCCAGCGCCGCCCTGAGCGGCGCCTCGTCCGTACAAGCGTTCGCAGCCGACACCACGACCACCGCCAGCGACACCGCGCTGGAGCCGATCGTCGTCACCGCACAGCGCCGCGCCGAGCGCCTGCAGGACGTGCCGATCTCGATCACCTCGGTCAGCGCCCAGAAGCTGGAACAGTCCAACTTCCGCTCGATCACCGACCTGCCCTATCTGGTCCCGGGCGTGCAGTTCGAGACCACCAACGGCACGGCCTTCAACATCCGTGGCGTCGGCAGCAGCTCGTGGGACTTCTCCAATGAGAAGTCGGTCAGCCTGGTGGTCGATGACGTCGTGATGGACGCCCAGCGCGACAACGGCCTGATCGGCCTGACCGACATCCAGCAGGTCGATGTGCTGATGGGCCCGCAGGGCACGCTGTTCGGCAAGAACGCCACCTCGGGCGTCATCGCCATCACCACCGTCAAGCCGGTCCTGGGCCAGTTCTCGGTCAAGGGCGACGCGGCCTATGGCGATCGCGCCGACCGGACCGCGAACCTGACGGTCAACATCCCGATCGGCGACAAGATCGCGCTGCGCGTCTCGGGCTTCGCCCAGGGCCAGGAGGGCTATGGCCGCTACACCACGCTGAACCAGTCGCTGAACGCCTACAAGGAGCACGGCTACCGGGCCCGGTTGCTGTTCGCGCCCAACGACCGGATCGAGCTGATCTACGCCACTGACTACGCCCGCCACTGGGACAACAACAACCGCACCACGGTCGGCGGCGGCTCGGCCTTCTTCACCAACCTGCAGATCATCAACGGCGTGACGCCCAGCCTGAAGAACGACAGCAACGCCGACAGCAAGATGGGCGTGCTGAAGAACACCAGCTGGGGCCAGACGCTGAAGGGCCAGTTCCAGATCGGGCGCGACACCCTGACCTCGGTCAGCTCGTACCGTGACACCCGCTCGTTCGGCGCGGGTCCTGGCGATTTCACCCCGGTGGACAAGTGGGCCTTCGTGCCGTTCAACCAGGGCACGGTGAAGACCTGGAAGTTCAGCCAGGAACTGCGCTGGGCCTCGCCCACCGGCGGCTTCTTCGAATATCTGGCCGGCCTGTACTACAACCGCCTGAGCCAGGATGCGACGCAGGCCCAGTGGGCCACCTTCGGCGCGCCGCTGCCGCTGACCAATATCACCACCACCACCGGCGTGGCCGGCGATCCGGGCAACGCCCAACGCTTCCGCACCACCAACATCACGCAGGCCGCCTTCGGCCAGTTGAAGTTCAACGTCTCGGACAAGCTCAGCCTGTCGGCCGGCGCCCGCTACACCAAGAACGACAACAGCCAGACCGAGACCTTCTTCTACATCGACCCGATGAAGGCGCTGGGCCTGCCCCTGACCTTCACGCCCAGCGGCAAGGCGCCCACCCAGCCCTACGGGCAGGTCAAGGGCGACAACTTCTCGTATCGCCTGGCCGCCCAGTACCGCCTGAACAGCGACGTCATGGCCTATGTTTCGTACGCCACCGGCTACAAGCCCGGCGGCACGGCGTTCGTCGGCAACAACTATTCGCCGTACAAGGACGAAACGGTCAAAAGCGTCGAGGCTGGGATCAAGTCCGAGCTCTTCGACCGCCGGGTGCGCCTGAATGCCAGCGTGTTCAACTCGGAATTCACCGACTTCCAGACCTCGCTGCTGACCTTCGTGCCGGGCAATCCGGTGGCCGTGATCGCCACCGGCAACGCCGGCGGCCTGCGCAGCCGGGGCTTCGAGACCACCTTCGCCTGGCGCGCCACGGAGGGCCTGACCCTGAGCGGCGGCGTGACCTATGCCGACGCGGTGTTCACCGACTTCCGCTACAACGCCACGACCAACTACAAGGGCACCAGCCTGACCAACGCGCCCAAGTGGCAGGGCTCGTTCAGCGCCAACTACGACCGCCAGATCGGCGACTATCGCCTGAAGGCCAGCCTGGACTACGCCTACAAGACCCGCACCTGGAGCGCGGTCGGCCAGGCCGCCAATACCGAGCTGCCCGGCTACGGCATCGCCAACGGCCGCATCAGCGTCACCCCGGAGAACGGCGGCGTCGAGGTCGGCCTCTACGGCCGCAACCTGCTGGACAAGTACTTCTCCACCGCCTTCGAGCAGTACAGCACCATGAGCCTGACCCACCGCGTCTCGCGCGAGGCGCACCGCACGGTCGGGGTCTTCGCCAAGTACGCCTTCTAGTCCCCTGAAGCGCGGGCGCCCCGTGGCCCGCGCCCGACTTGTCCCGCCCGGGCATGGAGCTCGGGCGGGATCTTTTTCCACGACTGTATGAGACCCAGAGAATGGATCGTCGCCAGTTCCTGACGGCCGCCAGTACCTTGGCGCTGCCCTTCGCCAGCCACGCCGCCGCTCCATTGGAAGCGCGCGCCGAACGCATCACGGCGCAGGCCGTCCGCCTGACCTGGACCGGCGCGCGAGCCGTCTCGATCCTCGTCTCCGGCGATCCGGATGCGTCTAGGTCGGCGATGCGGCCGCTGAAGACGCTGGTCGGCGCCGCGACCGAAGTCGCCGCCCCGGTGAGCCCCCGCCCCTACTTCCTGGTCCGCGCCGCGGATGGCCGCCAGACCCGCATGGCCGAGCGCCTGCTGCCACTGACCGGCGGCCGCAATTTCCGCGACCTGGGCGGTTGGCGCACCGCCGACGGCCGGCAGGTGAAATGGGGCAAGATCTATCGCTCGGGCGTCATGACCGACCTGACGATGGCCGACATCGCCTATCTCCGGGACCTGGGCGTCACAGTCATCTGCGATCTGCGCAGCCCGCAGGAACGCGCGACCGAGCCCAGTCCGTTCCTGAGAACCGCAGGCCCGAAGGTCTCGGCCTTCGACTACGAGACCGTCTCGCTCGCGCCGTTCGTGGCCATGACCACCCGCGAGCAGGCCGTCCAGGGCTTCGCCGACGCCTATGTCGCGCTGCTGGACCGCCTGGCCCCGCATTTCAGCGACCTCTTCGCCCGCCTGGCGGCTGGCGCCGGTCCGCTGGCGATGAACTGCAGCGCCGGCAAGGACCGCACGGGCCTGGCCTCGGCCTTGGTGCTGTCGACCTTGGGCGTCCCGCGCGCGACTGTGATCGCCGACTACGCCCTATCCCAGACCTATGTCCCGCCGGCTCGATACGTGTCCCAGTTCCCGGCCTTCGCCAAGACCCCTTGGGCGGTGTCGGAAGTGGTCCTGGGCTCCGATCCGGAAGTCATGCGTCGAACCTTGGCCGCGATCGACGCCCGATGGGGTGGTCCGCTGGCGCTGGCCAAGGCCCGCTATGGCCTGACCGACGCGATGCGCCAGAAACTGCGCCAGCTCTATCTGAGCTGAAGCCTCACCTCTCGGATCTTCAGCAGTACGCTTCCGCGGCGATATAGTGAGCGTGGCGCTGGCGGACCTGGTCGGCCTCGTCGCTCTCGGCGAGCTTCTGCAGGGCATGGGCGCGCGTCGTGTCGAGCAGGCGATAGCACACCGCATTGCCGACCAACTCGGCTGTGACCAGGGACTTGTCGACCAGGTTGGCCAGATCGTCGATCGTCTTGGCCACATCGCACTCCGCCCGGGCGATCACGCAGGCCGCCTCCAGGCTGAAGGCGCCCGGGAAGATCGACAGTCGTCGCAGCACCGCGCGTTCATCCGCCGACAACAGGTTGTAGCTCCAGTCGAACGTCGCGGTCAGGGTCTGGTGACGCTCGGGCCAGGAGCGGAGTCCTCCGGTCAGACGGAACCGGCCATCCAGCAGGCTTCGAAGCTCGCGCACCCCAAAGGCGCTGGCGCGGTTGGCGGCCAGTTCGATGGCCAAGGCCACGCCATCCAGACGCTGGCAGATTTCGGCCACGACAAGCGCGTCGCCATCCTGGAGGTGGAACATCCGGTTTCTGGCCATCGCGCGCTCGACGAACAGCTGCGTGGCGGGGAAGGACAGGAGCGCGTCAGCCGGGAGTCGTTCCTCGAGCGGCGGGGCGTCCAGCGGCGCCAGGCGATAGACGCGCTCCTCATGGATCCTCAGCGGTTCGCGGCTGGTGGTCAGGATCCGAACCCCCGGGGCTTGGGCGAGGATATCCGCGACACAGCTCGCCGCCGCCTCGATCAGGTGCTCGCAATTGTCCAGGACCAGCAGCAGATCGCGGCCGCGCAGGTGGTCGAGAAGCTCCGCGAACAGCGTCGACGGGCGCAGCGCCAGGCCCAGGGCCTTGGCGATGGCCGCGGGCACGCCGGTCGGATCATCCAGGCTGGCCAGGTCGGCGAACCAGGCGCCATCCCTGACGCGCGCCGCGAAACCCTCGGCGACGGCGACCGCGACGGTGGTCTTGCCCATGCCGCCGGGTCCGACGATCGACAGCACCCTTTCAGTCTCCAGGTCCTTGCGGATCCGCTCGATGTCCTCGGCGCGCCCGATGATGCCGGCGACGGCGGGCGGCAGGTTGCTCTGTCCGCCGCAGGCCGGGCCCTCGCGGACAGCGCGGACGGGCTGGCCCGACCGGACCGGCGCGACGAAGCGATAGCCCCGGCCGATCACGGTGGCGATGTACTGGAGGCTGCCGGCCTTTTCGCCCAGCGCGCGCCGCAGGGCGGCGATGTTGACCTTCAGGTTGGCCTCTTCGACCGTCAGGTTGGGCCAGGCGCGCTCGATCAGTTCGGTCTTCGAGATGACGACGCCGGGGCGCTCGACCAGGGCCGTGAGGATGTCGAAGGCCCGCCCGCCAAGCGTGACGGGCGCCTCGTCCTCGACGAGCATCTGCTGCTCGGGATTGAGCACGAACGGGCCGAAGGCGAACGACCTTGGGTGTTCGATAAAGGGCGTCATCTGAGTGCCTCCAGTCCCGAGTTCGAGCCGCAGCCCGTTGGCAGGCGACCTGAAACCCCGAGACGCAGGGCCTTGGAAAACCCGTAAGCGAACGTCGTTTTTTACATCTCTTTACCGGAGCCCTCGCGCGGGAACGGGTACGGTTGCGCCGTGGGGACGATGATTTGAGACGACGCGCTTTTTCGATCCTGGCCCTGGCCGGCACGCTGGCTTTCGCGCCAAGCGCCGAGGCGCGCGGCCTGCTTGGCGGCGCCAGGATCGTCCTCAAGGAAGGTCGTCTCGCCGACGCCTTGCGGGACCTGTCGGTGCGAAGCGGCTCGGATCTGCTGTTCGCGCCCGACGTCGTGGGCAACCTGAAAAACAAACGCGTCGTCGGCGCCCTCCAGGTCGAGCCGATCCTGTCGCGCCTGCTCGAGGGCACCGACCTTGGCTACCGCCGGGTCGGCGAAGGAACCTACATCGTCTTCAGGCTGGAACCGGAACAGCCCACGGCGCTGCCGGAACTGCTGGTGGTCGGCCGCAAGTCGCAGAACGCCGACATCCAGCGGACCGAGAACGACATCCAGGGCTATCGGGTCTCCACGGCCGAGGACATCCGCGCCTCGCACGCCGACAATCTCGACCAGTTCCTGCGAACCCGACTGTCGAGCAATGCCGAACGTCTCGGCCCGACCAGCGACCCCAGGGCCAGCAACGCCGCCAATCGATCGGAAGTCGACCTGCATGGCCTGGGGCCGAGCCAGACCCTAGTGCTGGTCGACGGAGTTCGGATGCCGGCCACGCTCTCGCAGGACTACCAGCTGGAATTCTTCCAGTCCGACCTGAACGGCCTGCCCCTGCTGGCCATCGATCGGATCGAAAGCCTGACGGGAACCGCCGGCGGCATCTACGGTCCCGGCGCCACCGGCGGGGTGATCAACGTGATCCTCAAGCGCGACTATCGCGGCTTGGAAGTCAGCGCCACGTATGGGATCACGGGCCGGGGCGACGCGATGCGGCGACGCATCGACGGCCGGATCGGCTTCACGCCCGACGGCGGCGCCACCGACATCATGATCAACGTCTCGCGCGCCCAGGGCGATGGCTTGCGCGTCGGCGACCGCGCGTTCGCCGAAAGCGCCCTGCGCGCGCGGATCGCACGCGGGACGGCCGACACCCACTCGCCGATCAGCAACGGCGTCTTCATCCGCAGCCTTTCTGGCAATATTCTGTCGCTGAGCCCCGCGCTCGGTGGCGCTTCCCTGGGCTCGACCTTCACCTACCTGCCGCTCGACAGCCTTGGCGCGGGTGACGGCGCCGTCCTGCTCGCCAACGCCGGCAAGGTCCCTGACGGCCTGTCGCCCGACGGCAATGGCGAGCTTCGCAGCCTGACCAGCGCCACGACCGTGACGTCGCTGCTGGTGAACCTGCGCCATCGGTTCGGCGACCACATCGAGGCCACCCTCGACTTCATCGGCTGGGAGAACGAGGGCCGCTCGACCTCGAACTTCAACATCACGGGATGGCGAACCGGCAGCGCCGCCGTGGCGCAGCGCCGGAACGGCGTGCTCGCCGACAGCTATCCGTTCAGCGAGCCCGTGGCGTTGACCTTTCCGATGGTCGGCCTGGAAAACGAAACACGCAACCGCCTGCGCACGACGCGCACCTCGGCCACCGTCCTGTTCGAGCTGCCCGCGGCCTGGCGCGGCGGGGCCACTTACAGCGTCGGCGCCACACGCAATCGGGTCAGGCAGGACGGCTGGGCCTTCGACCTGAACTTCATCCGCGCGCTCGCCCTGATGCAGCCCGGCTCCGGCGGCGAACCCGCGCCCAACCCCTTTGGCCCCTGGGACGACTTCGTCACCGCGATGCGGGCCTACAAGGTTCCTCACCCCGTGCGGTTGGAGCGCAAGCTTCAACTGCGTGACGCCAGCCTCAGACTCGGCGGCGCCGTCCTGCACCGCCCGGCCGGAGACGTCGTGCTGTCGCTGGTGGCCGAGCGCCGCGAAGAGAGCGCCACGATGACGCCCTGGGATATCGCAGGCCAGCCGGACATCACGCCCCTCGCCAACTATTCCTTCTCGACCGTGACCTCCTCCGTATACGGCGAGCTGCGCGCGCCACTGGTCTCGCGCGCGTCGAACCTGGCCGCCCTGCGCGGACTGGAGATGCAACTGGCCGCGCGCCACGACAGCATCCAGGCCGACATACCCGGCCCCGTGCTCGGCGGCCCGCGAAGCGGCTACGACCGGGGCGCCACCGTCTATACGGCCGGCCTGCGGGTCTTCCCCTGGGATGCGCTGCTGCTGCGCGCCAGCATCGCCACGGGAGTGCTGCCGCCGACGCCGCAGCAAATGAAGCTCGACAGCTACACCGTCGGGCTGCCCGACACCGCCGTGAGCAGCGAGGCCGACCCGGCGCGCGGCGACCAGTTGATCGGCTCTGAAAAGCCCGCGGTGATGTTGTCGGGCGGTTCGCCCAAGCTGCGCCCCGAGCAGGCCCGGACCGTGGCGCTCGGCTTCGTCATCAATCCCGAAGGCGGCCGGGGGCCACGGATATCGCTGGACTACACCCACACCGAGAAGCACGGCGAGATCGGTAATTTCGGCAGCCTGGAGCTCCTGCTCGCCCATGAGGCCCAATATCCGGATCGCATCGTGCGAGACCCGCTGACGCCCGCCGACATCGCCGCCGGCTACACGGGCGGAGTGATCGTCCAGGTCGACACGACGGACGTGAACATCGGCAGGACGACGGTGGACGCGATCGACGTGCACGTGGACCAGGCCTTTCGCCTGGGCCCCGACAGCCGGTTGCGGCTCTTTGGCGGCGCGACCTGGACCCCGCGCCTGACGCGGCGTTTTTCCGCCGACACGCCCTTGGTGAAGTACACCGCCACGGCGGAAGGCCCTCTACGTTGGCGGGGCGTCGCCCGCGCCGCCTGGGAGCGCGGTGATCTCGCACTGCGGCTGGATGGCCAGTACTACGGCGACTACCACGCCGTCGACGCCAGCTATGCCAGTTCGAAAACCGCCGCGAACCTGGCCTCCAGCCGCATCCCCGCGCGGATCTACCTGGACGCCACCGTCACCTATCGGCTGCAGATCGCGGGACCGGGGGCGACCTCTCGCGACGTCGACATTCGGTTCGGGGTCCAGAACCTGCTGGGACGAGACCCGCCGGCGGAGGTCGATTCAGAGCTCGGCTACAGCTTCTATGGAGACCCGCGAGGCCGCCGGTTCGAGCTCAGCGCCACCGCGCGGTTCTGAGACCGCACTATTCTTTACGGGTTTTCCTCGAGCGTGCGTCTCGGGTGGCATGAAGGGACGCCACCCATGTTCGCCACACCCGACGGAGCCCTGGTTCTTGAAAATGATCGGGCTAACGTCTTGTCGATGTCGGACGGGGATCCACAGTCGAATTCGACCCATTCGGTGGCGCGCCAGTTCCGCGACGCCAGGGGCAAGCTGCTGGGCTGGCTCCGGCGACGCGTCCCTGATCCGACCGAAGCCGAGGACCTCCTGCAGGACACCTTCCTGCGCGTCACGCAGCGCGAGGCGCCCGAAGGGGTCGCCCATTTCGAAGGCTATCTCTATCGCACCGCCGAGAGCGTCCTGGCCGATCGCTACAGACGGAGAAGCGTCCGGCGCGCCGACGCGCATGTCGCCCTCGAACCTGAGGACCACCGGACCGAAGACGCCGACGCGCTTCGCGCCATGCTGGCCAGGGAACGGCTTCGCGCCGTGTCGGCAAGCCTGATGGCGCTCCCCGAACGAACGCGCGCGGTGTTCGTCCTGCGCCGCCTGGAAGGCCTGCGTTACGGCGAGATCGCCGCGCGCCTGAAGGTCTCGCTGAGCACGGTCGAGAAAGACATGGCCCGCGCCATCGACCACCTGATGCACGAGGAGGACAAGGCATGAGCGCTTATCCGCCCTCCCCGCAAACCCTGAACGACCTGGGGCCGAAGGCGGCCGCGGCGCTATGGCTGGAACGCCTGCAGCGCGACCCTTCGCCAGAAGACGACGCGGCCTTCGCGCAATGGCTGGCCCAGAGCGACGACAATCGCCGAGCCTGGGAGCGTGCGCGCGACCTCTGGGACGTGTTCGAGGACCCTCAGACCGACGACGTCCTGGCAAGCCTGCGCAAGGACGCCCTCTCCTTGCGGGCCCGGCCGGCCCCCGCGCCGACGGCCTGGTATCTGGCCGCCGCGTCGGTCGCGGCCGTCGTCATCGGCGGCGTGCTGTTCTCGGGGTTGGCAGGCGGGCGCCACGCGCCCACGCCTACCCAGGTCGCCAGCGCCGGCCAACCCGACCTCCATGGGTTTGGACGGGCCGACTACGAAACCAGCGCCGGTCAGCGACTGAACGTGCGTCTCGAGGATGGAACCAAACTGACGCTGGAGCCGGCCACGGCCGTGGACGTCGCCTATGTCGACGGCCAACGCCTGGTGCGCTTGCAGCGCGGTGAGGCGCTCTTCGACGTCAAGCATGACCCGGCCCACCCCTTCAGGGTCGCGGCCGGCGAGCGGGTGATCTCGGACCTGGGCACGCGGTTCAACATCCGGGTTCAGGCCGATGAGACCCGCGTGCGCCTGGACGAAGGCTCGCTGGGCGTCACGGTCGGGAGTGATCCCCACGTCGCGACAGGCGCGGCCAAGATCCTGGTCCCTGGCCAGGAGCTGGTGGCGCGTCGCGGCCAGGCCGATGCGATCACGCAGGTCGAGCCGAAGACGGCGTCGGACGGAGAGCGCCAGGTGATCCAGTTCGACAACATCTCGCTCACCGAAGCGGTGGCGCAGATCAACCGCTACACCGACCAGAAGCTGGTCGTGAACGATCCTAAAGTGGGGGCCTTGCGGGTCAGCGGCGCGTTCCGCACCGACGATCCGATGCGGTTCGCAACGACGCTCGCCACGCTCTATCCCGTTCGCCTGGTTCCGTTGGCGGATGGCCGGATCGAGATCGCGGCGCGTGGCAAGTCAAAGCGATAGAACAACGCTTTCGTTCAAGCCGGCGGGCGCTCATCGTGGCTCCGTCGCCTCGACATCCAGCCTCAAGGAGAACGTGATGAAGATCGTCAGGACCGGAGCAGCCGCCTGGAGCGGCGGCATCAAGGACGGCAAGGGTTCGATCTCGACCGAGAGCGGCGCCCTGCAGGCCTACCCCTACGGCTTTGCCAGCCGGTTCGAGGGCCAGCCGGGCTCCAACCCCGAAGAGCTGATCGGCGCGGCCCACGCTGCCTGTTTCACCATGGCCCTGTCGCTGGTGCTGGGCGAAGCCGGGCTGCGGGCCGACCAGATGGACACCTCGGCCAAGATCACGCTCGAGCAGGTCGATGGCGGCTACGCCATCACCGCTTCGCACCTGACCCTGAAGGCCAGGATCCCCGGCGCCGACCAGGCGACTTTCGAGAAGCTGGCGGCCGGGGCCAAGGCCAATTGCCCGGTCTCCAAGCTTCTGAACTGCGAGATCACGCTGGACGCGGCCCTGGTGGAATAGGCTTAGCGCGATGAAGGACTCTTGGTGAGCCGGTACAGCTTCCTGGACCTCGCCAGCTCGGCGAGCGTGAGATCCGCCCAGGCCGAGATGGGTGTCGACCATCTGTGGACGCCCGGACAGGTCGATCGGCAGTTCGAGGCGTTCACGGAGAACGAAGAGGCCTTCATCGCTGCGCGCGACAGCTTCTACATGGCAAGCGTGTCGGAGACGGGCTGGCCCTATGTCCAGTATCGAGGCGGGCCGCCCGGCTTTCTGAAGGTCATCGACGAAACCACACTGGCCTTCGCCGACTTTCGCGGCAATCGCCAGTACATCAGCGTCGGCAATCTGGACGCCAATGACCGCGTGGCCCTGATCCTGGTCGACTATCCCCGGCGCGCCCGCCTGAAGATCCTGGCGCACGCCGAACGTCTGGCGCTGGACGCCGAGCCGGGCTTGCTGGAGCGAGTGTCGGATCCCGGCTATCGCGCCAAGCCCGAGCGGATCTTCCGACTGCGGCTGGCGGCGTTCGACTGGAATTGCCCCCAGCACATTGTCCCACGCTTCACCGAGGCCGAGATCTCTCGGGCGGTCCAACCGCTTCACGAGAAGCTCGAAGCGCTCGAGGCCGAGAACCGCGCCCTTCGCGAGCGGCTGGATCAGATCCAGCGCTAAGTCGCGAGCCGCCCCATGAAGTCCTGGATGTGGCCGGCGATGACCCCCCCGTGCGTCTCCAAGGCGAAGTGCCCAGCATCCAGGAAATGCACCTCGGCCTTGGGCAGATCGCGGCGGAACGCCTCGGCCCCCGCCGGCAGGAAGAACGGATCGTTGGCGCCCCAGACGGCCAGCAACGGCGGCTGCCGCTCGCGGAAATACTGGTGAAAGCGCGGGTAGAGCGCCACGTTGCTGGCGTAGTCGGCGATCAGGCCCAGCTGGATGTCCGCATTGCCCGGCCGTGACATCAGGGCGTAGTCCAGCCAGTAGGCCTCCGGCGCCACCTGGGTCTCGTCCGGCGCGCCGTGCGTGTACTGCCAGCGCGTGGTCTCCAGGGTGAACATGCTGCGCATCGCCTCACGATTGGCCGGCGACGGATCGGCCCAGTAGGCGCGGGTCGGCGCCCAGCCGTCGCTCATGCCCTGCTCATAGGCATTGCCGTTCTGCGAGATGATGCTGGTGATCGCGCCGGGCCGTGCGAGCGCCAGTCGCAGGCCGACCGGTGCGCCATAGTCGAAAATGTAGATCGCATAGCGTTCCAGCCCGATGGCGTCCGTGAAGGCGGCCATCGCCTCGGCCAGGTGTGCGAAGCTATAGTCGAACCCTTCCGGCGCGGTCGTGAAGCCAAAGCCCGGCAGGTCGGGCGCGACCACGTGGTAGCGGTCGGCCAGGCGTGGGATCAGGTCGCGGAACTGGTGCGACGAGGTTGGAAAGCCGTGCAGCAGCAGAATCGTCGGGCGCTGAGGGTCTCCGGCCTCGCGGTAGAAGATCGAGACGTCGCCGACTTCGGCGCGCCGCAGGACGATCTCGGGCTGACTGGGTTTCGGCATCGCGGATCCTCACATGTGGCTCCCGCCACGATGCCCCGCCCCGCGAACAGGCGACAGTAAAGCGCTGTAAGGCGTGGTGAAGTCAGGCGCGACCGCCCGGCGAAGCCCCGCCCAAACAATCGTGAAACTGTCACGCGTCTGACACCGATCGCGCCTAGCCACGGCCAACCCGATGCAGGACGGCCAAGCCTTGTCGCACCTTCGCCCCATCGACCAATGGTTCATGGACCAGATCCTGCCGCTGGAGCCGATGCTCCTGGCGTCGGCGCGCAAGCTGGTGAGCGATCCCGACGCGGCGCGCGACCTGGTGCAGGAAGCGTTCGCACGGCTCCTGACCGTAGAGGGTTGGGCCCAGATCGAGGCGCCTCACCCCTATCTGCTGCGCATGATGCGCAACCTGGCGTTCGAGAAGCTGCGCCGCGCCAGGATCGCCCGCTTCGAGCAACTGACCCTGGCCGAGGACTTCGACGTCGTCGACGAGAGCCCCGACGCTTTCCGCGTACTCTCCGGCCGCGAGCAGCTGGCCCGGCTGGACGCCGCGCTGAAAGACCTGCCCGAGCGCTGCCGTCGCGTCTTCATCATGCGGCGCATCGAGGAGCGCTCGCCGCGCGAGATCGCCCAGCACCTAGGCGTGAGCCCCTCCACCTTGGAAAAGCGCCTGGCGCGCGCCCACTATCTCGTCGCCAAGGCGCTAGCGCCGGCCCCCGCCCTGCCGCTGGAAGATCGTCCGGCCAAGGCGGATGAGGGTCGTCGAAAAAATTCGACCAAGCGCTCCTGAAATGTGGTGGCGTTCGCGCGCCCAAACATCTTCCTAAGATAGGCGGATGAAAGGGGGCCCCAGGCGTGTTCGAAAAGCCGCTAGCGTCGGAAGAAGCCGGAGACGATCCGGTGCTGCGCGCGGCCGCGCAGTGGCTGGCGCGCGCCGACCTCGGGACCTTGGACGAGGCGGCCTTCGAACAATGGCGCGCCGAAGATCCCCGCCACGCCCTGGCGTTCATCCGGGTCTCCGACGCCGCCAGACGCGCCGCGGCCGACGGTGCCGAAGCCCCCGCCGTCAAGCGCGCCCGCAAGCCGGACCCGACCCGTCGCGGCGCGATCGCCGCGGGCCTGGCCGTATTCTCGCTCGGCGGCGGCGCGCTCATCGCCGGCAAGGTCAACGCCCGCGACCGCGCCTCCACGCCCGTAGGCGGCATGCGCCACGTCGACTTGGCCAAGACCGGCGAGCTCACCCTCAACACCGACAGCGCCGCGTCGTGGAAGTCCGGCCACGATGGCCTGCGTCTCTGGCTCGAACGCGGCGAGATCGCGTTGGACATCGTGGCGAACGCGCCGCCCGTTCACCTCAAGGGCGGGCCCGTCGGCGCGAGTCTCGGGCCTGGGCGTTACAACGCTCGCCTGCGCGATGGCCTCCTGGATTTGGTCGTGCTGAAGGGCGAGGCCAGCGCGGAGGGCTCGAACGCCGCGCCGGTTCGCGGCCCGGCCGCCCTGGCTTTGACCGCCGAACGCCCCCTGCCCCGGTCGCTGTCCGAACAGGACATCGCCGCGACCCTGGCCTGGCGCAGCGGCGAGATCCTGTTCGTGGACGAGCCGCTGTCGAGCGCCGTCGAAGAGTACAACCGCCACCTGACGCGCAAGATCGTCCTCGCCGATCCGCAGCTCAGCGGCCTGCGGGTCGGCGGGCGGTTCGTGGCCGACGATCCGAGCGCCTTCCTGCAGGCGCTGGAGATGACGATGAACGTCCGCGTGACGCCGTCGCAGCAGGCCATGCTGCTGTCGCGAAAAAATTCCTGAGCCGATTTGGAGGCGTTCTCGTCGCCAATCATCCTTGGAGGTAGGGGGGCGCCAAGAGCGCCTGGCCAGAGGATTTCAAAGCCATGAACCGTGGTGCTCACGCACGCACGCCGCTTTTCGCGGCGCTCTTTGTCACGTCCGCGATCGTGATGGCTCCGGCCGTCAGCGTCGCCGCCGAACGCGCCTTCGACATCAAGGCCCAGCCGATGGGCGAGGCGCTGAACCAGTTCGCCCGCCAGGCCGGCGTGCAGATCTTCTTCCCCGGCGAGGCCGCCGCCGGCCGTCGCTCACCCGCCGTGCGGGGCACGATGGAGCCGCGCGCGGCCCTGACCCAGTTGATCGCCGGCTCCAGCCTCAGCATCGTCGGCGATGACGGCAAGATGATCATGCTCCAGGCCGGCCCTGCCCGGGACGACGCTCGGCTCGCCAGCGACGCGGCGACGGCCCTAGAGGAGATCATCGTCACCAGCGGCCCGCGCGCCGGCGACCTGAAGCGCAACAGCGACACGGTGGTCAACACCATCACCCAGCTGGAAATCCAGCGCCTGCCGAACCTCGACGTCTCGGACGTCCTGGCCCGCCTGCCGGGCGTGCGCCGCAACGAAACCCAGAGCGGCGAAAACCGCTACGTCCAGATCCGCGGCCTGAACAACGCCGCCGCCTCGCAGTCGATCGACGGCGTCCTGCTGACCGACTACGTCAACGGCTCGCGCGCCACCTCGACCGAGCTGCTGTCGGCCAACTTCATCAAGAACGTCACCGTGACCTCGACGGTCACCCCGGACCTGGACGAGAACGCCAACTCCGCCCATGTGGCCCTGACCACGATCAGCGGCCTGGACAGCGGCGGCCAGCACGTCGCCGATTTCCGGGCCTATGTCGGCGCCAACAACCGCAATGACGGTGTCCTGGACACGCGCCGCCCGGTGCGCCTGGCCGCCTCGTGGAAGGGCGGCCTGGACGAGGCCGGCAAGTGGGGCCTGGCCATGGGCGCCAGCCTCGACCGCCTGGGCTCGCGCCAGGACGCCGTCTCGGTCGCCAGCTTCAGCGTGATCAATGGGACCCAGATCCCCAACGGCGCCCTGACCAAGGGCGAAACCTACAGCGCCAGCCAGCGCGTCTCGGCCATGGCCCGCCTGGACTACAAGCCCAGCGACGCGCTGTCGCTGTTTGGCGAGTACTTCTATCTGGAGCACGACTTCCGCACCGAGCAGCGCACGTCGACGGTGACCGTCGCGGCGGCGGGCGTCAGCAACCCCACCGCCAACGCCGGACAGTTCAACGCCGCCTCATCGACCTACGGCTTCAACGCCGGCCATCCCAAGCTGATGGACCATATCGTCCAGCTGGGCGGCGACTATGCCATCAGCGACAAGGACAGCCTGTCGGTTCGCCTGGGCGTCACCTACAACCGCGTCCTGTCCGGCTCGATCGCCACCAGCGGCTTCGTCCTGGGCTCCAGCGCGCTGACGACGCCGGTCGGCTACAGCTTCGACCATGAGGCGCTGGCCTTCACGCCCGGCGCCAACACCCAGACCGGCGTCCCGGCCAACTACCGCCTGAACTCGAAGGTGACGGTGGGCGACACGCTGAGCCGCGACCAGAACTACTTCGCCCGCATCGACTACGCCCACAACATGGATCTGGCCGCCAAGGGCCTGGGCTTCAAGGCCGGCGCCCAGCTCAAGATCCTGGACCGCAGCAATGTCCAGCGCGGCTACGCCCGCGTCCTGCCGACCAGCGGCGTTCTGCTGTCGGAGGTCACAGGCGCGTCCAGCCTGACCCAGTTCCAGCCGGTCGACTGGAATGTCGACACGTTCCTGAACCTGGTGAACGCCCGTGGAACCCCGTCGCCGGACGCCAATCGCCTCTATGCGGCCGACCCGGCCGACAGCTACGGCCAGAACTTCAACGGCTCCGAAGTGGTCGGCGTCGGCTACGGCATCGTCTCGTACGGCTGGGACCGCGCACGCCTGTCGGCCGGCGTCCGCGCCGCCCACACCCACCGCGAGCTGGACCAGTACGAGCCCGACACCGTGGGCAAGTACGTCCAGGGCCACTACGAACAGAACTACTGGCACGTCCTGCCCAGCGCCTATGGCTCGTTTGACGTGACCTCGAACCTGAAGCTGCGCGGCGCCTTCACCAAGACGCTGGAACGGCCCGCGATCAACAGCGCCTCGCGCCGCCTGATCACCAGCTACGACATCCCGGTCACCCGCTCGATCAGCTACAGCAACCCGTACCTGATGCCGATCCGCTCGACCAATTTCGACGCCTCGGCCGAGTACTATTATGGCCGCTCGGCCTACCTCTCGTTCGGCGCCTTCGCCAAGGACCTGCGCGACATCTCGGCCAGCAGCAGCAGCCAGTCGACCGCCCCGGACGGCGTACGCGAGGTGATCACCTACACAAGCAACGTCCGCGAGGTGAACGGCAAGAAGGTCTACGGCAAGGTCCGCGGCCTGGAGGCGGTGTGGTCCGATCCGCAGCTGCCGTGGATCCCGGCGCGCCTGGGCAATCTGGGCCTGACCCTGTCCTACGACTATCTGGTCTACCAGGTGACGGCGATCAATGGCGGCGGCGGCACCCCGCCCAGCGACACCCGCCTGGTCGACGCCGCGCCTCGCCACTTCTTCAACGCCTCGCTGGCCTACAACAAGGGTCCGTTCGCGGCGAACCTGTACCTGCAGGAGCAATCGTCGGTCCCGAGCCTGAGCTACAACCCGGCCAACGACCGGCGCACCAAGTACGACTCCCTGCTGGACCTGCAGGCCAGCTGGCAGGTCAGCCGCAACCTGCGGGTCATGGTCGAGGGCCGCAATCTGCTCGATCAGGACATCACCGACCGCTACGGCGTGACCAACTACGGCCCGGCCTATCAGGTGAAGAACAACGGCCGCACGGTCTGGCTGGGCTTCCAGCTGACCACGTTCTAGATCCCCGACGACTGCGGGGCCGGTCACCACCGGCCCCGCTCTTTTTCACTGGAAGACCTGATGATCCGAGCCCGCGTCCTGGCCGCAGCGACGGCCCTCCTGTTCCTGACCGGCGTGGCCTCGGCGCAGCCGGTCACGGCGATCGAACGCGCCCGGCTCGTCGATATCCTGCCGCTCGATGGAGAACTCTTCCACGTCCAGGGCATGGACCTCGACGCCCAGCACATCTGGGTCACGTCCGTCGATACCCGCGAGCACAAGGGCTACATCCACCAGTTCGATCGGCGCAGCGGTAAGTTTCAGCGCCGGCTCGAGATCACCGACGGCGTTCGTTATCACCCCGGCGGCATGGCCATGCATGGCCGCTCGATCTGGGTCCCGGTGGCGGAGTACAGGGCCAACAGCTCGGCGGTGCTGGTCGAGATCGACAAGCGGACGTTCGAGATCCGGCGCAGGATCCCGGTCGCCGATCACCTGGGCTGCGTAGCGGTGTCAGGTCGTGGCCTGGTCGCCGGCAATTGGGACAGCCGCCTGCTCTACGTGTTCGATCGCCAGGGGCGACAGGTTCGGGTGGTCAAGAACCCCGCCGCGACCCGCTATCAGGACATGAAGTTCGAGCGCGGCCGCCTGGTCGGATCCGGCGCTCTGGGCCCCAAGGCCGGCGCCATCGACTGGTTCGCCTGGCCCTCGATGAAGCTGATGGACAGCCGCGCGGCCGGCGCTACCGACCGGGGCATTCGGTACACGGAAGAAGGCATGGCCCTGAAAGGCAATGACCTCTATCTCGTGCCCGAAGATGGCCCCAGCCGGATGTTCCGGTTCGCGCTGACCGGTCGCTAGGCGCCGGCCCGGGCCACCGCCTGAGCCTTCTGGAAGCTCTCCATCACCGCGGCGTAGTTGGGGGCCGCTAGGCCATAGAGCTTGGCCAGCTCGGCGGCTTCCGGACGCGCCCAGGTGCGATGCAGCTCGCTCAGCAGCGCGTTGGTCGAGGTCGGCTTGACCCCGCCTTGGACGAAGCGCGCCAGGCTGGTGCGCGAGGCCATTTCGCTGGGATCGCCCGAGGCGTCGATGATCGCATAGACGTCGTAGCCGGCGACCACGGCGTCCAGCGCCGGGAACATCACGCAGACGCTGGTCCAGACGCCGGCCATGATCAGGGTCTTGCGGCCGGTGGCCTCGACCTGGGCGACGAAATCGCCATTGTCCCAGGCGTTCACCTCGCCCTTGCGCGGCACATAGACGGCGTGAGGCGCCTGCTCGTGGATTTCCGGCATCAACGGACCGTTCGACCCATTCGGCTCCGAGGCGGTCGTGATCACCGGGATGTTCAGCAGGGTCGCCAGCCGGGCGACCATCTCGACATTGCGCCGCAGGTCCGCCACCGCGATGTCCTTGACCGTCTGGAACAGGCCCGCCTGGTGATCCAGCAGCAGGATCACCGCATCGGCGGGATCAATGAGCGCCGCGCCGCCGCCTGAAGGCAGGACGCTGGTTTTTGGGTTCGGCGATATCGTCATGGGACTTCCTCGAAGGGTCAGCGCTGCGGTCGGCATCGTCGAGAACGCCCCGCGCCCATCGACCCTTCCCGACCGAGCGCGAGCGGACCAGTAAATCCCGGTAAAATCTTGTACCGACTCAATATTGAAAGATCACGGCGCGCGATCGCACTTTCAATATCACTGACGAATGAGTTCAGATTTTACATCGACCGCTAGACATGTTCTGAACTTTACCAGGCTTTACCACGCCTAACACCACAGCCGCCGCCTTGGGGACTAATCCTATTGACCAACGCCCACCCGGGCCAGGTCACCCCAAGGAGAACAAGATGAAGCGCGCCGTTGTTGGAATGATCGCGGCCCTGGCCGCCGCCGCGCCGGCGGGCGCGGCCTTCGCCGCCGAGAAGCCGGTGTCCATCGTGCTGGTGCATGGCGCCTTCGTCGACGCCTCGGGCTGGCGTCCCGTGTACGACCTGCTGGAGAAGAAGGGCTACGAGGTCCTGATCGTCCAGAACCCGACGATCACCCTGGAGGGGGACGCCACGGCGACCCGGCAGGCCATCGCCCAGGCCCGGCATCCGGTCATCCTCGTGGGTCACTCCTACGGTGGGGCGGTGATCACCGAGGCCGGCGCCGACCCCAAGGTCAAAAGTCTGGTCTATCTCGCCGCCTTCGCGCCTGACGCGGGCGAGTCCGTGCTGCAGTTGGCGACCACGCCGGTCCCCGGCGCGCCGCCCGCCCCTCTGCTGCCGCCCAAGGACGGCTTCATCCAGGTCGACCCGGCCAAGTTCGCCTCGGCCTTCGCCGCCGATGTCGATCCGGCCGTCACCCACTTCATGGCGGCCTCGCAAGTGCCGTGGGGCCTGGGCGCCGTGGGCGCCAAGATCACCGCGCCCGCCTGGAAGGCCAAGCCCAGCTACTACCTGCTGACGACCCTGGACCTGATGATCCCGCCCGCCGCCCAGCGCGCCATGGCGGTGCGGGCCAAGGCCACGCTGGTCGAAACGACCAGCAGCCACGCCGTGATGCTCTCCAAGCCCGCCTACGTCGCCGACTTCATCGCGATGGCGGCCGACGACGCCAAGTAGTCGCCCCGCCTGACGACGCCCCTCCCCTTGCCCTCAAAACCTACGGAGAACTTCGATGACCCGACTGCTCACGTCCCTGGCGCTCGCCGCCGCCACCCTGGCCGTCGCGCCCCACGCTTTGGCCGCCCCGGCTCCGAAGGCGGCGGTCACGCGCCCCGCGCCGCCCGTCATCCACTACCGGACCGCCAACATCGACGGCGTGAAGGTGTTCTATCGCGAGGCCGGCCCGGTCGACGGTCCGGTGGTGCTGCTGCTGCACGGCTTCCCGACCTCGTCGCACATGTTCCGCAACCTGATCCCGCTGCTGGCCGACAAGTATCGGGTCATCGCGCCGGACTATCCGGGCTATGGCCAGAGCGACGCCCCGGACCACACGAAGTTCGCCTACACCTTCGCCAACCAGACCGACGTCGTCGAGAAGCTGACCACCCAGCTGGGCCTCAAGCGCTACACGATGTACGTCATGGATTACGGCGCCCCGATCGGCTACCGGCTGGCGCTCAAGCACCCCGAACGGGTCAGCGGCCTGATCGTCCAGAACGGCAACGCCTACACCGAAGGCCTGCAGTCGCCGTTCTGGGATCCGATCAAGGTCTACTGGAAGGACCGCTCGCAGAAGAACCGCGACGCCCTGAACGGCCTGGTCACCCTGGACATCACCAAGTTCCAGTACACCGACGGCATGGGCGACGTAGCGCGCATCAGCCCCGACAACTGGGTGCATGATCAGGCGCTGCTCGACCGTCCGGGCAACCGCGACATCCAGCTGGACATGCTGGGCGACTACGGCTCCAACGTGCCGTTCTACCCCGATTTCCAGAAGTTCTTCCGCGACTTCCAGCCGCCGACGCTGATCGTCTGGGGCAAGAACGACAAGATCTTCCCGGAAGCCGGCGCGCCGCCCTATCTGCGTGACCTGCCCAAGGCCGAGGTCCACATCCTCGACTCCGGCCACTTCGCCCTGGAAGACCGCCTCGACGTCATGGCGCCGCTGATCCACGACTTCCTGGATCGCAAGGTCACGAAGTAAGGCCTGGCGCTCGCCGCCGCGCTATCCGCGATGCTCAACGCGTCGCGGATAGTCTGCGTTGACGCTGGGCGAAGACATCCTCGATCAAGGCCTCGTCTCGCGAGGTCAGCTCGATGAACAACACCCGGCGCGGCGCGGCGGCGTCCACCTCACCGTCGCGCGGCATGTCGATGACCACCGAGCGCATCGATCGGGCCAGCAAGGCCAGGATGCCCTCGAAGTCGCCCTCGACGGGGCCAGGCTGAACCTCTTCGAGCAGAGGCGGCCGCTCCGGCGCGCTCGTCAACGCCTGGCCAGTCTCCACCGGCGCGACGAACCGGTAGCCGCGACCGTTCACGGTGGCGATGTAGGTGGCGGAGTCCGCGTCGTCGTCGAGCGCCCGGCGCAAGGCGGCGATGTGGACCTTCAGATTGCCTTCGACGACCGTGGTGTTGGGCCAGGCCTCTTCCAGCAGCTCGCGCTTGGTCAGCACCTCGCCGGGACGCTGGACGAAGGCGGCCAGCAGGTCCAGCGCTCGACCGCCGACACGAACGACCTGGCCGCTCCTCAACAGCAGCTGGCGTCGCGGTATGAACAGGTAGGTCCCGAAGGCGAAGGTCGGCGCGTGGGTCATGGGCGCGCAGCCTTGCCCGGCGACACAAGACGGCAGGTGGATTTCGAACGCTTCGACACACCACCCTCCTCGGATTAGAACCGGAAGGTAGCGCTCGCCGCCATCGGGCTTCAATTCACCCATGGTCGCGTTGCTATCGCCGCAGGGCGGGCCGACCTAGCCTATCGTCGAGCGCGGCTAGACCTTGGTTGAGGTGGAAGCCGCGCTGCGATCACGTTAGGTTGCCGCGACGTCGGAGAGACAAGACGAAGGGCCGCTTGTGGCGCCTCCGCACGTCATGCCGCAGGCGGCTGAAAGTCGGATTCTGGAACAGCTCCATCGCGACATCGAGCGCCTGAGCCAGCTGCCTGAGATCTGGAAAGGCCTGGACCCGACGTCCATTGCGGAAAGCGTGATCGAGACCCTGCTCGACATGCTCGCCCTGGATTTTGTCGGCCTGCGCTTCAGCGACACCACGCACGTCTTCCTGCGCATGGCGCCGGCCTTCGGCGAGACCTGCTCGCCCGAAGAGGTTCGGATCGCCCTGGAGGATTGGTCGGCTAGCGGCACATCCAGCCCCACGCTGACCGTCGGCGGCCAGCCGATGTCGGTCGTCCAATGCCCTCTGGGTGAAATCGCCAGCATCGGCGTGATCCTGGCCGGAGCGCGTCGCGACGCCTTTCCCGACGCCATGGACCGGTCGAAGCTGAAGATCGCCGCCGCCCATGCCGCCCTGGCCTGCCGTGAAATACGTGAGTTCAGCGATCGCGCGCCACCCGTCGACCTTCGTCAAAAGCCCCCGTCCGTGACGGCGGTGGCGGAAAGCGAATGGCGTCTGCACCTGACGATCAACACCATTCCGGCGATGGCCTGGTCGACGACGCCCGACGGCCTGATCGACTTCTGCAACCAGAACTTCGTCGACTATGTCGGCTGGCCCGCCGAGGAGATCCGCGGTCAGGGCTTCTGGCCGATCTTCCACCCGGACGACACCGCCCACCTGCTGGCCGCCTGGCAGGAGATCATGGCGACCAAGCGCCCTCGCGAGGTCGAGGGCCGGCTGCGCCGCGCCGATGGCGAGTATCGCTGGTTCGTGCTCCGGCAGAACCCGCTGTTCGACGCGGACGGCAATGTCATCAAGTGGTATGGAGCCGGTACCGATATCGAGGATCGCAAGCGCGCCGAGACCGCGCTCGAAGAGGCCCAGGCGGCCCTGCTGGCCAGCGAGCAAAACCTCAACCTGATCATCAATTCGCTGCCCGTCCTGGTCTGGTCGGCGCGCCCTGACGGCAGCGCCGACTTCATCAACCAAAGCTGGCGCGACTACGCCGGCGAGCCGGCCGACAAGATCCTGGAATGGGGCTTCCTGGATCTCTATCACCCCGACGATGTCCCCAGCATGATGGAGATCTGGACCCGGGACATCGCCCACAACGATCAGACCGCGCTCAAGGGACGCATCCGCGGGGCCGACGGCCAATACCGCTGGTTCTATTTCGCGGGCCGCAAACTGACCGACGCCAATGGCGTCGTCCGCTGGTTCGGCTGCAATGTCGACATCGAGGACCTGCAGCGCGCCGAGGACGCGCTTCGGGCCAGCGAAGCGGCGCTGCGCGAAAGCGAGCGGACGCTGAGCCTGATGCTGGACACCATTCCCGGCATGGCGTGGTCGACGACCGCGGAAGGTTATGCCGACACCTTCAACAAGCATTTCATCGACTTCGTCGGGCTCTCGGCCGAGACGCTGAAAGGCGCCGGCTTCCTCGCGCAATTCCACCCCGACGATGTCGACCGGATGTTCGCCGAGTGGCAGGTCATGATGGCCTCCAAGACCGGCGGCGACATCGAGGGGCGGTCGCGACGCGCCGACGGCGAGTATCGCTGGCTGATCTGCCGGTGCAGCCCCCTGCTGAACGCCGAGGGCGAGGTCGTCCGCTGGTACGGCGTGAACCTGGACATCGAGGACCGCAAGTGCGCAGAGGCCGCACTGGTCGCCAGCGAGCGCAATGTCAGCCTGATCCTGGATTCGCTGCCAGTCCTGGTCTGGTCCGCCAAGGAAGGCGGCAGCGCCGACTTCGTGAACCAGAGGTACCTGGACTATGTCGGCCTATCCGCCGAGCACATCCTGGACTTCGGCTTCGCCGACGTCATCCATCCCGACGACGTGGATGGCCTGATGACGGCCTGGCGCGACGCCCAGGACAAGGACACCTCCCTGGCCCAGGCGCGAATCCGGCGGTTCGACGGCGAGTATCGCTGGTTCTATTTCGCGGGCCAAAAGTTCGCCGATGCGAACGGAACCGTCCGGTGGTTCGGGGTCGATCTCGACATCGAGGAGCTGAAGCGAACCGAAGTCGCTCTCATCGCCAGCGAGGCGGCGCTGCGTGACAGCGAGCGCCAGCTGCAGCAGATCATCTCCTCAATCCCGGGCCTGACCTGGTCGTCCGACGCCAAGGGCGCCACCCGGTTCTGGAGCCAGCAGTATCTGGACTATGCGGGCGTCCAGCTCGAGGACGTCCTCGACTTCAAGTTCGCCGACTACATCCACCCCGACGACCGCGACCACATCCTCGAAATGTGGACGCAGATCATCGCCTCGGGCGTCCCCGGCGAAGCGGAGCTACGCCTGCGCCGAGCGGACGGCGAGTACCGCTGGTTCCTGATCAGGGCGTGTCCGTTCTTCGACGAGGCGGGCAATCTCACCCAGTGGTTCGGCGTCAATGTCGACATCGAGAACCGCAAGCGCGCGGAAGCGGACCTGCGCCAGAGCCAGAACGACCTGGCCCACGTGACCCGGATGACGACCATCGGCGAGCTCGCCGTGTCGATCGCCCACGAGGTCAACCAGCCCCTGATGGCGGTCGTCACCAACGCCGGCGCCTGCCTGCGGTGGCTGGACAGCGCCCAGACCGACATCGCCATGGCGCGCCAGGCCGCCGAGCGCATCGTGCGGGACGGTCACCGCGCGGGCGACATCATCACCAGCCTGCGCAACCTGGCGCGCAAGTCCGCGCCGCGCATGGAAAAGGTCAGCCTGGATCAGGTCATCCAGGTCGTCCTCGATCTTCTGCAGAACGAATTCCAGCGCCAGGGCGTGGTCGCCAAGGCTCAGTTGGAGACGAACGCGATCACGATCCAGGGTGACAACACCCAGCTGCAGCAGGTCGTCCTGAACCTGGTCATGAACGCGGTCGAGGCCATGTCCGGCACGGCCGCCGACCCACGCCGCCTGACCGTGAGCACCGAGATCCGCGACGGCGACGCGCTGGTGAGCGTGACGGACACCGGACCGGGCCTGGGCGCCGACGACCCGGATCACCTGTTCGAGGCCTTCTTCAGCACCAAGGCCGAAGGCATCGGCATGGGCCTTTCCATCTGCCGCTCGATCATCGAAGCCCACGGCGGCAGGATCTGGGCGGCCAACCACGGCGCGCGCGGCGGCGTCTTCAGTTTCACCCTGCCCCTGGCGGAAGGATACGGCGTTCATGTCTCCAATCGCTAAGGATGGCGGCGCCATCGTCGTCGTGATCGACGACGATGAGAGCGTCCGCGAAGCGCTACGCGGGCTCTTTCAATCGGTCGGCATGGTCACCGAGATCTACGGGTCGGTGCAGGCTTTCCTCGAGTCAGGACAGCTGGAACGGGCCGGCTGCATCGTTCTGGACATCCGCCTGCCAGGCCGCAGCGGCCTGGAGTTTCAGGAGGCCCTGGCCCGAACTGGCGCGACCTATTCGGTGGTGCTGATCAGCGGCCACGTCGATGTCCAGATGGCGGTTCGGGCGATGAAGGCCGGCGCGGTCGACGTCCTGACCAAGCCGGTGCGCGAACAGGACCTGTTGGAAGCGGTGAACCGAGCCTTGGCCCTGGACCAGCAGCGCCGCGTGGAAGCCCGGCTCGATCAGGCGCTGCGGTCACGCCACGCCACACTGTCCGAGCGTGAGCGCCAGGTCTTCACGCTGGTCGCGGCCGGCCTGCTCAACAAGCAGATCGCCGAACGCGTCGCCATCACCGAGGCGACCGTGAAGCTGCATCGCAGCCAGGTGATGAAAAAGATGGAGGCTGAGTCCCTGCCCGATCTGGTGCGCATGGCCGATCGTCTGGCCAAGGACGACGCCAGCCTGAACCTCTGAGCCGCCGGCGACGGGTCGCCCCGCCGCCGGCGAGACATCAAGCCTCGTTCAGGAAGCCTCGCAGCAGCGCGTTATACTGGGCCGGCTTTTCATTCATCGTCAGGTGCGAGCAGCCGGTCATCACGGCCAGGCGCGCATGGCCGGCGATCCCGTCGCGAAGGGTCTGGTGGCAATCGAGGGTGACCTCGTCGAACTCGCCGGTGGTGATCAGGGTCTTCTGGGTGATCGCCTTGAGGTCCTTGCGGCGGTCCCAGTCCTTGATCTTGCCGACGATGGTGAACTCGTTGGGACCATTGAGCACGCGATAGGCCGGCGACTTGGCGAGCGCCTCCAGGGTCGTCAGCACCTCGGGGCTGGGCGGAACGCGCAGAACGAAGGTGTCGTAGAACGTCTGGACCAGCTCGGCATATTCGGGCGTGCCCGTCTTGCCGGCCTTTTCCAGCGCATGGATCTTGTCGCCCCAGCCGTTTGGCATGGTGGCGAACAGGCGCTTAAAGCCCGCCATGACCTGCGGGATGCTGGCCATGGCGCCGCTGAGGATCAGACGGTCGACGCCCTGCCCTCGGCCTTGGCACAGATACTCGACCGCCAGCAGCGCGCCCCAGGAGTGGCCAAGCAGTACGACCCGGTCCAGGCCCAGGGCGGCGCGCACCGCGTCCAGTTCCTCGACTGAGCGCTGGATCGAGTAGACGCTGTCTTCTTCAGGCGCATCGGCCCGGCCGCAACCCAGTTGGTCGTAGAAGATGACCGGCCGCTCGTCGGCCAGGGCCTGCAGCGGCAGCAGGTAGTTGTGCGACGAGCCCGGCCCGCCGTGCAGTGTCAGCAGCGGCGTCTTGCCGCCCGAGCCGAACCTTCGCCAATAGATCCGACCGCCCGGCACGCTGGCGTAGCCTTCCGATTGTGGCGGGTTGGCGAACGCCGCGCTGGCCGAGGCCGCAAGGCTCAGACCCAGGACGCCGGCCCCGGACTTCAAGGCGCGCCGGCGGGTCCAGCTGTGGGTGGTCATGATCGATACTCCTGACGATACAACTTAAAAGGCTTGCCCGCGCCCGAGACCGGTCTAGCCCGCACGCCTCGGCGCCGCGAGCGAACCGCTCGAAACTCAGGGTTTCCAGGATCGACCTGTCAGTTCAGGTGAACCGGCGACAGGGTGATGGCGACCTGACGCCGCCACCGGGCGGGGGTGCATCCCGTGACGTTGCCGAAGGTGCGCGTGAAGTGCGCCTGATCGGCAAAGCCGCACGCCAGGGCGACCTGACTAAGCTTCGTCGCGCCATCGGACATCAAGCCCTGCGCGCGGTCGACCCGCCGACGCGCGACGAACCGGGTGAAGGTGACGCCGAAGGACTGCCGGAAGCATCGGGAAAAGTAGCCGGGGCTCAGGCGCGCCTGGCTGGCCGCCGCGCCCAGTGACACACGGCCATGCAGGCCCGCGTCGACATAGTCTCGAACCCGCTTAGCCTGCCACGGAAGCAGACCTTCGTAGTGATCGGCGCCGTTGGCCAAGGCCTGTTGAAACTGGTGCACGGGTCTCTCTCCGCCCTGGTGATTTCACCTGGACAGACTAGGAGAAGCCGCCGCCGTGTTGGTGTTAAGCCCAGTAAATCGCGGTCAAGTCCGAGGCCGTCGCAGGTCACCTGACGATAAGAAAAACCCGTTCTTCGCGTGAGAACTGTTCAAGCCGAGCCGACGCGTCTCGGCGCTAATTCAGTTCAGCCACACACATGAACGACGAGGGCCAAGGTCTTGGACATCTCGGCGCCGCGGGCGCATTCCGCCGATCGCTAGAGATATAAAAATGGAAACGATGGATTTCCATCATTTCCATTTCAGGGCCAATGGATCACGGCCAAAGTCACCTCATCGCAGCAAACGCGGCGGCCCGGAGCGGCTCGCCAACAAGCCCAAGGACTGGATCCAGCCATGACCCCGCAAGCCAAAACCACCCCCGGCGCCCGCCTCCTCAACGCCACCGACCACACCCTGATCATGATCGACTTCCAGTCGCAGATGGCCTTCGCCACCAAGTCGATCGACACCAGCCTGCTTCGCACCAATGCGGCCCTGGTCGCCAACGGCGCCGCCGGTTTCGGCGTCTCGACCATCCTGACCACGGTCGCCGAAAAGAGCTTCTCGGGCCCGATGTTCTCGGAAATCACCGACGCCTTCCCCGGCCAGCCGCTGCTGGACCGCACGTCGATGAACACCTGGGAAGACGAGGCGGTCATCGCCCAGGTCAACGCCATCGGCAAGAAGCGCATCGTGCTGGCGGGCCTGTGGACCAGCGTCTGCATCGTCGGCCCGGCGCTCTCGGCTCTGGACCAGGGCTTCGAGGTCTATGTCATCACCGACGCCAGCGGCGACATCTCCAACGAAGCGCATGAGCGCGCCGTGGCCCGCATGGTCCAGGCCGGCGCCCAGCCGATGACCTCGCTGCAATACCTGTTGGAGCTGCAACGCGACTGGGCGCGCGGCGAGACCTACGACATGACCACGGGCGTCGCCCGCAAGTTCGGGGGCGCCTACGGCCTGGGCATCACCTACGCCAAGACCATGTTCGGCGCCTCCGAAGGCCACTGAAGCGAGTCATCGGGCGCAAGTCACCGGGGCGGGCCGACGGACCCGCCCCCTATTCTCGAAGCTGGAGCGTCGTCATGAAACCCTATCTGCTCTCCCTGGGTGCGGGCCTGCTGGTCGGCGTGATCTATGCGCTGCTGAACGTGCGCTCCCCCGCCCCACCAGCCATCGCCCTCCTGGGTCTGCTCGGCATGCTGCTGGGCGAGCAGGCGGTCCCAATCGCCAAGCGCCTGCTGACCAAGGCGCCGGTCGTCGCCTACCTCAAGACCCCCGAATGCGCCGGGCAGGTGCTGGGTCCCCAGGCCGTTGACCCGCAAAAGACCGAGGGCCAGGCATGACCCTCAATCGCCGCCAGACTGTCGCGCTCGGCGCGGCCTTTCTCTCCAGTTCCGCTTTCGCTGAAAGGCGCCCCATGACCGACCTGCTCCTCATCAACGGCAAGTTCACAACCCTCGACCGTTCCAACCCGCGCGCCGACGCCGCCCTGGTCCGTGACGGCAAGTTCGCCGCCGTCGGCGAGGAAGGCGAGGTCCGTAAGGCCGCCGGCGAGAACCCGACGATCATCGACCTGAAGGGCCGCCGGGTGATCCCCGGCCTGATCGACAGCCACATGCACATCATCCGCGGCGGGTTGAACTACAACATGGAGCTGCGCTGGGACGGCGTGCCGACCCTGGCCGACGCCATGGCCATGCTGAAGAAGCAGGCCGCCAACACCCCGCCGCCCCAGTGGGTGCGCGTCGTGGGCGGCTTCACCGAGCACCAGTTCGTCGAGAAGCGCCTGCCGACCCTGGACGAGATCAACGCCGCCGCGCCCGAGACGCCGGTGTTCATTCTCCACCTCTACGACCGCGCCCTGCTGAACCGCGCCGCCCTGCGCGCCGTCGGCTACACCAAGGACACGCCCAACCCGCCGGGCGGCGAGATCCAGCGCGACGCCTCGGGCGAGCCCACGGGGCTCCTGCTGGCCCAGCCGAACGCCACGATCCTCTACGCCACCCTGGCCAAGGGTCCCAAGCTGCCGGAAGAGTACCAGCTGAACTCGACCCGCCACTTCATGCGCGAGATGAACCGCCTGGGCGTGACCGGCGTGATCGATGCCGGCGGCGGCTTCCAGAACTATCCCGATGACTATGCGATCATCGAGAAGCTGCATATGGACGACCAGCTGACCCTGCGCATCAGCTACAACCTGTTCACCCAGAAGCCGAAGGCCGAGCTGTCGGACTTCCAGTCGTGGTCCAAGCAGGTCAAGCCCGGCCAGGGCGACGACAAATACCGCCACAACGGCGCGGGCGAGATGCTGGTCTACAGCGCCGCCGACTTCGAGGACTTCCGGGTCGAGCGGCCCGAGATGCCGGCCAACATGGAAGGCGACCTGGAGCCGGTGATCCGTCACCTGGTCGAGAACCGCTGGCCCTGGCGGCTGCACGCCACCTATGACGAGACCATCACGCGGGCGCTGGACGTCTACGAGAAGGTCAACCGCGACATGCCGTTCGACGGCCTGCACTGGTTCTTCGACCACGCCGAGACCATCAGCGAGCGCAATATCGACCGCATCGCGGCCCTGGGCGGCGGCATCGCCGTGCAGCACCGCATGGCCTTCCAGGGCGAGTACTTCATGGACCGCTACGGGGCCAAGGCCGCCGAAGCCACGCCGCCGATCACCAAGATGCTGAAGGCCGGCGTGCCCGTCGGCGCGGGCACCGACGCGACCCGCGTGGCCAGCTACAATCCCTGGGTCTCGCTGAACTGGCTGGTGACCGGCAAGACGGTGGGCGGCACGCGCCTCTACCCGCCGGCCAACCGCGTCGACCGCGAGGAGGCCCTGCGCCTGTGGACCACCGCCAACACCTGGTTCTCGAACGAGGAAGGCAAGAAGGGCCAGATCGCCGTCGGCCAGCTGGCCGACCTGGCGGTGCTCGCCGACGACTACATGACCGTGCCCGAGGACGAGATCCCGCACCTGTCGGCCGTGCTGACCCTGCTGGGCGGCAAGGTGGTTCACGGCGAAGGCGACTACGCCAAGCTCTCGCCCTCCCTCCCCCCGCCGATGCCTGACTGGTCGCCGGTGCGCACCTTCGGCGGCTATCAGAACCGCTCGAAGCGCACGGCGATGGCTTTGGCCAGTGCGTGCGGCTGCGCCAGCAGCTGCAACGTCCACGGTCACGACCACGCCTCGGCCTATACGCGGGAAGCCCCGACCTCCGATGCGCGCTCCTTCTGGGGCGCCATGGGCTGCGGCTGCTGGGCGGTGTGATCATGACCCGTTCGACACAGACCCCGCGCTTCGTCGACGCCATCCTCGACTGGCGCCCCACGGCGCACATCGCCCGCCTGGCCCTGGTCAGCGCCTATCTGCTGGGCGCGGCCGTCAAGGCCAGCGACTTTCCCGGCGCGGTCGCCGAGCAGGCCCACTTCGGCATGAGCCCGCCGACCTTCTGGGCCGCGCTGACCATCGCCGTCGAGATCGTTGGTCCCCTGCTGATCCTGACCCGTCGCTGGCTGTGGCTGGGCGCGGGCATGCTGGGCGTCTTCACCCTGCTGGCGGCCTTCAAGGCCAATGCGTTCTGGGCGATGGCCCCGGGGCATGACCGCTTCATGGCCACGAATGCCTTCGTCGAGCACATCGGCCTCATCGGCGGCTTCGTGCTGGTCGCGCTGCTGGACCGTCGGGAGCGCACCGCATGAGCCCGCCCTCCCCTCGCCTGTCGTCGACGACCGCCATCGGCATGGCCCTGGTCGGCGGCTATGTCGACGTGGTCGGCTTTGTCCTGCTGTTTGGCCTGTTCGTGAACCACGCCACCGGCAACCTTGTCATGCTGGGCGTCTCCCTGGCCGGCGGCGGCCAGGGCATCGCCACCAAGCTCCTGTCCCTGCCGGTGTTCATCGTCGCGGCCGCCGCGACCTATGTGATGATCTGCAAGCGCCGGGCGCGAGGCCAGGCCAACGAAGCGGCGGTGCTGCTGCTGCAGGCGGTGATGCTGCTGGTCTTCATGCTGCTGACCGTCGCGGCCCTGCCGGCTAAGAATGCCGACCAACCCGCGGTGATGCTGGCGGGCCTGGTGGGCGTCTGCGCCATGGCCGTCCAGAACGTCGGCGCGCGGGTGGTGTTCAGCCACATGGCCCCGACCACCATCATGACCGGCAACGTCACCCAGATCGCCATCGACCTCGTCGATCTGCTGTCGTCGAAGAACGGGCTGGACGAGGCCCTGCGCGCCCGGATCGCCAAGACCTGGCCGCCGGTCATGGCCTTCGCGGTCGGCGCCATCGGCGGCGCGGTCGGGGTGCTGGTCGCCGGAGCCTGGAGCCTGCTGCCGGCCGTCGTCGTCGTCGCCATCCTGGGGGGCCTGTACGCCCGCGTTCCGCGCGCCATGCAGGCATGATCGCCGCCCTGCTCGCCGCGGCAGCCGTCCTGGCCGCCGAGCCGCCCGCCTTCAAGCCGGTGCGATCTGACGAAGACTACGGTTACCTGAAGGATGTCCAGGATCGCGCCGGCCTGGATCCGCTCCGCTACATCCCGCTGGGCGGCGACGCCTATCTCAGCCTCGGCGGCGAGGCCCGCCTGCGGGTCGACGCCATCGACGCCCCGCACTTCGGGATCGGCGGCGAGCAGGCCGACACCTTCGCCCTGACCCGGCTGCTGCTCAGCGCCGACCTGCACCTGACCCCGACCGTCCGCGTCTATGGCGAACTGGGCGTCCATCGCGACATCGGCAAGCGCGACCCGGCCACGGCGCTGGATCGCGACGACGTCGACGCCCAAGTGCTGTTCGTCGACATCGCGCCCGCCGCCGGCTGGCGCGTGCGCCTGGGCCGCCAGGAACTGCAGCTGAACCCGACCCAGCGCTTCATCGCCGTGCGCGAGGCGCCGAACATCCGCCAAAGCTTCGACGGCGCGCGGGTCACGCGCTCGGCCGGCGACCTGAAGCTGGACGCCTTCTACCTGCAGCCTGTCGCCCTCTCGCCCGGCGCCTTCGACGACACGCGCAGCCGCACCCAGCGGTTCTATGGCCTCTATGCCGCAGCCAGGCTGTCGGCCCGCCAGACCCTGGACGTCTACGCCCTGGGCCTGGAGCGCGACCACGTGCGGTTCGGCGCGGTCGTCGGGGATGAGCGTCGCACCAGTCTCGGCGCGCGCCTGGCCGGAACGGCGGGCGCCTTCGACTACGACGCCGAAGGCATGGTCCAGGGCGGACGCTTCGCCGGTCGCAGGATCCGCGCCTGGTCGGCCTCGGCCGCCGGCGGCTACACGCTGAGCCAGCCGTGGAAGCCGCGCCTGGGCCTGCGCCTGGACCTGGGCTCGGGCGACAAAGACCCGACCGACGGCGTCCTGGGAACGTTCAACCCGCTGTTCCCCAAGGGCGGCTATTTCAACGAAACGACGCTGTTCAGCTGGGGCAATCTGGTGTCGCTGCGGTCCAGCCTGGGCGTGACGCCGCGCAAGGGCGTCAGCCTGGAGGCCAGCTATTCGACGCATCGCCGCTGGACCGGCGCAGACGCCATCTACATCCAGCCCCTGGTCCCGCTGGCGCCCAGCGGAACCGACAGCGCCAAGGCCGTCGGCGGCGCCGCCCAGCTCGATGGCAGCTGGCAGGTCACCCGCAACCTGAAGCTCCAGGCCCAGTGGGTCCATCAGCAGGCCGGACCGGCGGTTCGCGCGCTGGGCGGAAAGCCCGTCGACCTGGCCGTTCTGTTCGCCCAGCTTCGCTTCTGAGCGCCCAGCGACTTCTTCCTCCAGAGCGACAACCATGATCGGGCGGCTTCGTTTTACCAAGAGCCGCCTCTCGTCGAAGCTCCCACGGTCAAGCTCGTTCAGGCGCGCTTCATGTTGGGAGAGAGATGCTGGCGGCTCGGGCGGAAGGCGAGCGAGGACCCAGCGATGGCGGACGGCCATTTTCGAGACGTCGAACTTCTGCGCCGTGAACTGGCGGCGCTGATCCTCGAATGGGCCGGCAAGTCGGTGAAGGACGATCCGGGCGGCGCGATGTCAACCGCCCTGACCCGCGCGGTCGGCGACGCCGCGCGCAGCGCCGTCGCCGAACAGCATCAGGCTCTATCCGCCGAGGCCGCCGACCGCATCGCCGAGGCGCTTGAACAGCGCGCCAAGGCCCGGGGGCTATGGGGTGTGCCGCCATGGGGGATGGCGCTGATGGCGGTCGCCGCGGCGGCGCTGCTGGGCGTCGGCTATCTGCTGGGCCTGCAGGTCGGACGGACGGACGATCCGTTGCCCACGACATCACCGGCCGCCGCCTCGCCGATCGCACCGATCGCGCCGACCGTCGATGAGCCCTCGCCGGCCGCCACGCCACGCACGGCGCCGACCCAGCAGCCTCGCGCCGAACGCACCGCGCCACCGCCCGCCAAGCCCGCCGCCCGCACGCCGCCGCGCGAACTGGGCCGTCCCGCCGCGGCGACCAGCGAAGCCCCGCCGCGCTCGGCGCAACCCGTCGGCGCCGGCGCAGCGCCGACGCCGGCCAATCCGCCCCCGGCGACGACGCCATGACGGTCCTCGTCCCCACGGCGGTCATTGGCCCCAAGGCCCAGGGCCGCAACTACGGTCTGCGCCGGCACGCCGGACCAAGCCTGACCTCGGAAAGCCAGGCCCGCCTGGCCGACTTCGCCCTGTCGCTGGCGGGGTGGGCCATGCAGCGCCGCCAGCAGTTCGTCGCCATGCTGCCGCTGGCCGCCGACGGCTCGTCCTTCGCCGTGGCGCGCGTCCGGCACCTGGGCGAAGGCGAGCTTGGTCCCATCGCGGTCGCCCACCTGCTGCTCGCCGACGCCGCCCTTCTGGACGCCATCGGCTGGGCCTCACCGCGCCTGTTGCGCCTATTGCCCCAGCCGGAGAACCCGACCTTCGGTCTGGAGCCTCTCAAGGTCTCGCCGAAGAGCCTGAAGCCCGTCGTCGCCCGTCCCATGATCGCGCCGCGCGTCGGCTGGGGCGATGTCGCCATCGATGTCGGCGACGAGGATCCGGAAGACGCGCTTAGCGCCCTGGTCGAAGGCGTCGAGGACCCCGCACGTCGCGCCAGCCTCACCGGCTGGGCCAGCACCAGCCTGATGGCACCGGTCGGTGACCTGGACCCGGCCCTCGTGTTCAAGCTGGTCACCCACGCCGCGACCGAAAGCCCGGCGGCCTTCCAGGCCACGCATGAGCTCTTGTCGATCAAGGCCATGGCCGAGCCGACCCTGGCCTGGAAAGCCTGGCTGAAGTTGGCCGCGATCGCCGAGCGCGAACCGGCCGCCGCCGCCCTGCGCTCGGCCCAATGGTCGCAGGACAAGGCCCGCCTGCCGGCCGCCGGCGTAATGTTCGAGGAAATCGCCTCGGCCTGCGCCGAGCTGACGCCCGAGGCCATGATCGCCCTGCTGCGCGCGGTGATGCGCCATGCCGACGGCGCCGACGCGGCCAGCCAGGCCCTGCGCGACGGCGTGTCGGAGACCTTCGACGCCCTGGTCGCCGTCGCCGATGCGCAAGGCGCGGCCTTCTATGTGCGCGGCCTGATCGACGGCGCCGGCTCCAAGGCCCTGCCCAGCCTGGACGCGGTCATCGCCAGGCCTGCCGTCGCCGCCTGGCTGGGCGACGTCGCCCCGCGCCTGGACCTGACAGGCATCGTCACGCTGTGGGCGACACGGCTGGCGGCCGATCCCGCCTTCGCCGAGGAGATCGCCCTCGCCGCGCCGGCCTTCCTCGACGCCGTCCTGGACAAGGCCCTGACACACCTCGACGACGAGGACGCCCGCCGATTGGCCGGGACCTTGCTGCGCCTGCAATGCCAACGGCCCAACATGGACGGCGCCCGGACCCGCGCGGCGCTCTCGGCCCTGCTAGCTCGCCCCCCGGCCAGCGCCGACGCTGCTTTGGCCGATCCCGGCGTGCTGGCGGCCGCCAAGCAGTTCGCGCCCGAGCTGTCGGCCGCCCTGGCCACGCGGGCCATTCCGACCGGCCTGCGCCAGGCGCGCCATCCGGACGAGTTCACCCGCGCCGCCTGGGCGCTGGTCACCGTGGCGAGGGCGGCCCGATGACCTATTGCGAGATCTGCACCAACGAGTTCTCCAGCAAGGACTTCGCCGACTGCCCGCACTGCGCCCTGGCCGAGGGCCGCACGGCGTCTCCGGCTGTCCGCGCGCTCGAAACGCCGACGCCCGGCGTGACCATGGGCGAGGTGATCGACACCCTGCGCCGCATGACGCCGCCCGAGCCACCGCCCCCCAGCGCCGAACCCCAGGCGCCCGAAGGCCTGGGTGAAAGCCTGAAGGCGCTGGTCGAACAGAAGGTCGACCAGGCCGCAGCCGCCTCGGAACAGCCGTCCTTCGCCCCCGTCGAGGCCGAGCCCGTCGCCGAGACGCCGATCGCCGGTCCGGTCGCCCGCGAGCTGGACGTCGAGACCCTGCGCCGCATCCGCGAGTCCGGCGTCTTCACCATGGTGCTGCTGGGCTTCCCCACCGCCGGCAAGACCTGGTTCCTCAACCGGCTGAAGTACGAACTGCAGGAAGGCGACGCCTATGCCTGCTATCCGCGCCGGGCGCCGCCTGGCGATGTGGAGAACACCGTCCAGTTCACCGCCCACCGCTTCCGCAAGGGCGCGCAGGACTTCTACGTCATCGACATCCCGGGCGAACGGTTCCTGCGCGCGGTCGAGGGCTCGTTCCTGGGTGAGGCCAACACCCTGATGCGGCACGTGATCCATACCGGCCAGGCGTTCCTGACCCTGCTGCCGGCCGACGAGACCCTGCTGTCCGAGTTGGCCCACGACGTCCTCTGGCGACGCGCCGCCGCCGGCGGGACCGCGCCCGTCGATACGGCCGGCCTGCCGCCCGCCCAGGCGCTGATCGACCGGGTCGACGCCCTCAAGCGCCAGGTCTCGCAAGCCCGCAAAGCGGCCGAGGCCGGCGACGCCAAGGCCCAGACCAAGCTCAAGACCCTGGTCCGCGAGCGCAAGCATCTGCTGGAGGGCGGCGTCGAGCAGGCGCTGCAACGCCTGGCCTCCAAGCACGAGGAGCTCGGCGAATATATCAGCGGCGTGGGCCTGATGGCCCAGCTGATGGTGGTGATGGAAGAGCGCGGCGGCCCCGATCTGGATCCGTCGATGGACGCCTACGCCGTGTTCGACCGCAGCCGCGAGGCCGAGCGCAAGAAGCCGACCAAGCCGATGTTCATCGTGCTGTCCAAAAGCGACGACCTGACCCATCGCTCCGATGCGGTCCAGCTGCCGATCCGCCGGCTGCTGCAAGGTCACCCCAAAGCGGCGCACCTGCTGCGCGTCCTGCGCCGCGAGCCGGCCAAGGCCGACGCCTTCGCCACCCTCAACGCCCTGCGCCCCGGGGTCGCCCGCCAGATCGACGAGTGGTTCGCCTTCGCCAGCTTCCAGTTCGCCACCGCCTTCGAGGGCGTGGCGCGAGGGTCGACGACCATCAACTATCGGCTCGACCATGTCGGGGTCACCGAGCTGATCCGCGCCCTGCTGCGGCTGAAGGAACACGCCGAGAAGCGCCGCGCCTGGGACGGGCTGACGGGCCTGTTCCGGCGGCGGCCGGCGGCTGAGACCCCGCTGGCGGAGTCGGCGCCATGACCCGGCGCAACGGCGTCAGGCCGCTGGTCGTCAGCGGCCTTCTGGTCCTTCTGGCAGTGGGCGCGATCGTGTGGGCGCTGGGCCTGACGCTCCGTCCGGGCGCGGCCGTTGTGGGTGCGGCCCCGACGCGCGGGGGCGGTCCGTGGATCGAGCGGCTGGGCCTGTCGCAGCTGGAGCCCTGGTCGTCGCCGACACCCGCCTTCGCGGAACGCCTGGCGGCCCTCGGCGACACGCCCCAGGGCGCGGCGCTGCGGCGCGACCTGTGCCAAGGCGCCGGCATGGACGCCGACCCGGCCTTCCGCGAGGCGCGGCGGGCCCTGGTGCGCAATGACCGCGCGTTGTGTCCGGCGCCGATGGAGCATGTCGCGGCGATCTCTCCGGTGATCGTGGCCCTGGGTCCGAAGCTGGGCTGGCCGACGCTGATCGCGGGGTCGCTGGCGGCGCTGGGCCTGGCGCTATGGCGTCTGCTGGCCCTCAAGCGGGTCCATGACCACTGGCGTTATCTGGGTCGGTCCACCTTCGGCGCGGCGCGGAGGGCGGGCAGCGGATGAGTGGTGTCCTGCTGGGTGTCGTCTGCCTGGCGCTGGGTCTGGCGTACTGGCGTGTGGCAAGCGACGGCGCTTCGGCCCGGCGCAAGCCTTCGACCGCGAGGGTCGCCGCCCTGATGATCGGCATCATCGCGCCGGCCGTTCTGGTCGTCGGCTGCCTGCTGACGGCCTCCGTCCAGGGCCGGACGGGCGAGTTGCGCCTGTCGTTGCTGCGCCTGACGGCCGAGGTCCGTCAGTTCCCGCTGCGCCTGGGCGGCGACGCCGGCCGCGACGACCTGGTTGTGCCGCGCCTGCCGGCCGGCTTCGCCACCGTCGAGCCCGACCTCTCGACCGGCGGTGAAGCCCCGCCCCTGGCCCTGGTCGTCGCCGGCGCCGACAAGGCCCCGTCGCAAGTCGTGATCGGCCTGCGCGACGGTCGGCGCCTGACCTGGCCCACTGCCCTGGTCTTCGGCGAAGGCGACGCCGTCTGTGTCCAAACGCCTTGCGAGCGCGACGGCGCAGCCTGGGCCATCCTGCACGGGCGGGCCCTGACGCCCGCTGTGTGGCGAGACGGTCAGGTCGTCGCCGAACCCGGCGCCGGCGGCCCGGCCATGCCCGAGCGTAAGACCCTGTTGGCCTTCGGCGGCGTCAATGACTGGACCCCGGCCCAGGCGATCCACCCCTTGCGCGACTTCTTTCCCCGTCCCGGCGCCAGCGCGGCCGGCGGCGTGCTGGCCGACTGTGAGCGCTGGCTGTGCGTCGGCAAGGGCGCGGCCCGCGCGCCGGTCCGCAGCTTCCTGTTCCAGCAGGGCGGCTTCGGCGGCTCGGCCTGGGCGATCATCCTGGCCGATCCGGGCGCCCGCATCGCGCGGGGCGGACAAGTCGTTCCCTACACCCCGCCGGCGGCCATTCCCTTGGGAGCCGGGATCCGGGCGGAGATCTTCGAGCCCCGCTTCGTCGATGGCGTCCTGGACGGACCAGACGCGCGGCGGGGCCGCCTACAGCTGCGCCGCAGCCTGATCCTGGCCGAACGCGACGGCCAGGCCGAGATCACCTTCGCCACACCGCCGACCGAGGTCGTCGGCCGCTGCGAACAAGGCGCGCCGCCTCGCCGCCTGGGCTTGGAAGCCGCCGTCGTCGGCGGACTGACCGCCGACGCCCTGCGCCAGGCGCCGTCCGTCCCTCAAGGACCTGCCTGCGCCGCCTTCACCCACGCCAAGCTCGATGCGCCCGCCGCAGCTCCGGCTTTGCGCATCGCCCATCTGGCGCTGGATCAGTTGGCGACGCCCTGGCCGGCGGCGCTGGTCGTGCTGGCCTGGACCGTCGGCCTGCTGCTGCTCTGCCGCGATCTCTTCCACCGCCGCCCAGCCCTCTGGACGATCCTGAGCCTGCTGCAGCTCCTGCTAGCCCTGCGCCTGCTGATCGGCCTGGCCGCCGCCCAGGCTGACCCGACGCTGGACTGGCGCGAGATCCTCGGCGACGCCGCCATCGCCTATGCCGTCGTTCCGGCCGCCCTGCTCGCGTGGGCGCGGGCCGGCGAAGTGCGCAACGCCGGCGATCTGGCCCTGGACCTCGCCCCGCCACTGGCCGCCGCCGTCGTCCTGGCCTGGACCCGCCACCTCAGTGTTCTGGCCCTGCTGTTGCTCGGAGCCTGGGGCCTGGCCCTGCTGTGGCGCATCGCCAAGACGCCGCCATTGAAAGGCGCTGCGCCCTCCGCCCTGAACGGTTTCGCCGAACGCTGGAAAACCGCGCCCGCCAAGTCCGCGTGGCTGTCCGGCGTCGTGCTGCTGATCATCGTCCTGATCGGCCGCCTGGCGGTCGGGGCCATCGGCTGGAAGGAACGCATCGACCTGGGCGTCACGGTGCTCGCGATCAGCGTCGTCTACACGCCCCTGATCCTGATCGGCTTCGGCCGCCTGCTGGCCGCCAGCGAAGACCGGCCAGCCGGCTGGGGAAGGCCGATCGTGTTTTGGGTGCTGCTGGCCCTGGCGACCTTCGTCATCCCGTTCACGGTGCGCGACAGCGGCTATGCGCTGATGTTCCTGCCGATCGGCGCGGTCGCCGCCGGCCTGGCCTGGCGTCGGGGCGTCGCGCGCCTGCCCTGGGCGGCGCCGGCGGTCGCGGCCATGGCCGCCCTGTTGATCCTGCCGCTGCTGGGCGCGGTCGGAGCCGCCGGCGCTGATCGCCTGGGCCAGACCGCCCAGATGACGCGCGGCCTCAGCGACGAGCAGGCCCTCGCCAGCCTGGACCGCCAAGCCAAGGCCAGCCAGAACCTGCTGCGCCTCTACCTGATCGCCGCGCCCGAGGCCTTGGGCGCCGACGTCTCCACCGAGGCCGAGGCGCTGAAGGTCTGGTCGGCGCAGCTGTCCGACTACACTGGCTCGCTGCTGGGACGCGGCTACCTGTCGCCGGCCAACCTGACCGCGCTGAAGCCGGTGCAGGCCACGGACAACCTGACCGCCATCCACCTGATGTCGCCGTTCGGGCGGCTGGCGACCGGCCTGTTCCTGGCCCTGCTGGCCGCCGCGCCGATCGCCGTCTGGTCGATGACGCGCGCGGCGCCGCTCGATGCGAAGCGCGCGACCGGCCTCCTGGCCTTGTGGTGCCTGTTCGGTGCGGCGACCTACATGACGCTGGCCAACCTGCAGCTGGTCCCGTTCACCGGCCGCAACGCCTACCTGCTGGCCCCGACCTCCGGCGGCGACCTGCTGGAAGGCGCGATCCTGGTCGCCCTGGCCGTCTGGGGCCTGGCCGAGCGTTCCGCGGAGGCCAAGCGATGAGCCGCCGTCCCAAACGCTCGCTCCCCTGGACCCGCGCCGCAGCCATAGCCGCGCCGCTGATCGCCGTCGTCGCCCTGGTCGCCGGCGCTCCGGCGGTGCTAGCCGCCCTGGGCCGGCCGGCGGGCCAGGGCCTGACCAGCGGCTACGAGCGCTTGGTCGACGCCATCGCCCAGCGCCAATGGCTGTCGGTGCGCTATGACGCCAACGGCGAACCCCGGATCGCCCTGCGCGACGGCCCGGTCGGCCGCGACCCGCGCCTGCGCGCCTTCGTCAACGCCTCGTACCTGCGGGCCGACCTGCAAGACCCGGCGGTCTGGCGGCTCAGTGACGATGGCCAATGGGTCGAGGGCATCGATCCGTTCGCCCACCAGATCGACCGGCCTTATTCCGGCGGCGGCGCCTGGGCCGGCCCGATCCTGTTCCGCGGCGGCCCGGCCCCCGGCCTGCGCTTGCAGCCGCTGGGCGGAGATCCGCCCCCGCCGCCCATCGCCCTGGGGCCGAACGGCGCCCCGGCCGCGGCTTGCGACATTCTGATGCCGACCCGCCGGGTGGGGGCGGCCGGCTCGCGCCGCGCGCTGTCGATCTGCCTGAAGGACGGTGACGCCCCGCCCCACGCGGTCGGCTCGGTGATGCTGGTCGGCGACCAGGCCGTGGTGCGGGTGCAAACCCCGTCGATCCTGGAGATCCGGGTCGGCGCCCGCGACATCCGCCCCCGGTCCGACGGCGACGTGACCCTGACGCCCCTGCCCCAGGGCGAAACCCTGACCCTGCGCACCGGCCAGTCGGTGCTGCGCCTGCGCCTCGAAGGCGGCGTGGCCGACATCGCCCACAGCGAGCCCTCGGGCGCCCGCGCCTACTATCCGGCCTTGCAGCCCCTGGCCCAACCGCTGGAGCGGGTCATGAGCGGCCGACCGCCGGCGCCGCTGCGGCTGTCGCTGGACGCGGGCCTGCAACAGGTCGCCCAGGAGGCCCTCTCGGCCGGCGCGGCCACGGTGCGCGCCAGCCCCTCGCCCGAGGCCCAGAAGGACGGCGGCGACGCCTTCAAGGCGGCGGTGACGGTGATGGACTCCACCACCGGCCAGGTGCTGGCCGTCGCCTCCTGGCCGCTGACCGACAGCGACCTTGCCCCCGCCCAGCGCCGCACGCGCCGAGGTCAGAACCTGATCGACCAGAACCACAATTTCGAGCGCCTGCCCGTCGGCTCGATGGCCAAGGGGCCGTTCTCGATGGCGATCCTCGACGCCGATCCAGGCTTGGCGACCCTGAAGATCCAGGGTGGGACCGATGCTCGCGTCCGCACCGTGCTGGGCATGGACCTGGGCAAGGGCGGCTTCGACAACCATGGGCTGGGCGTCACCGACTTCCCGACCTTCCTGGAGCACTCCAACAACCGTTACGCTCTGGCCCTGATGATGCTGGCCTATCGGACGCCCGGCGCGCCGCCGCCGCCGACCCGCGCCCAGCCGTCGCCGGTCGAGGCCTGGTCGCTGGAGGGCAAGAGCCATACCGACGTCCCGCCCCTGCCCGTCTTCGGCGAAGCGACCGCGCCGGGGCCGTTCGGCTGGGTTCTGCGCCCGCCGCCCGGACGCGGTCCGGCCTGGCCCGATCGCCTGGCCCGCCTGTTCGACCTCGACGCCGGCCAGGGCGGCGGCTGCCGCTACGATGTCGGCGTCTGGCGGGGGCTCAGCGGGGCTACGCCACCCTGCGCCTCACCCCTGGCCGGTGCCTCGCCTGAGCGCGAACGGCTGGGCTTCGACGCCGTGGCTTCGTTCCGCAACGACTACCTGATGGCCGTGCTGGGCGGCAGCCGCTCGACCTGGAGCGCCATCAAGATGGCCGAGGTCTATTCGCGGATCGTCACGGGTCGAGCGGTGCGCGCCCGCTTCACGCCCAACGCCGGACCGCCCGCCGACACGCTGCCGATGCGCAGCCCGCAGATCCGCGCCACCGTGCTCGACGGCCTGTCGCGCGTGATCAAGACCGGCACCGCCGCCGGCCTGGGCCGCTCGTTCTCTGAGATGGGCTACGGCCCCGACGTCGCCCTCTACGGCAAGACCGGCACTATGAAGGTCGCCGGCGAGGCGCCCAGCGAAACAGGTGCGGCTCTGTTGCGACAGCTGGCCCGCAGCGATTGCGGCCTGCGCTGGGACGCGACGGCCGGGGTGCTGAAGTTCGGCTTCACCGCGCCCAAGACCCAGGCCGAAGCCACACGCCAGATCCTGGACCTCAAGGAGACCCGCTGCCGCGTCCGCGTCGCCGGCCGCTCCGACCTCGCCCAGCAGGCGGCGGCGGAGATGCAGCGCTATGCCTGCGGCTACCGCGACTGCCAGCCGGGGGACTTCACGCCGGAGCCGGACGGCCGGGTTCTCAGCCTGCCGCTGCGACCGGTCGAGCCGCCGCTGCTGGACGGCCACGCCATCGCCGTCGTCGCCTTGCGCCAGGCTGGCGGCCAGCCGGCGCGAGGGCTGACCATCGTGGTCAATCTGCAGGACAAGCGGCAGGCCGAGACCCCGGCCCTGGCGGTCGTCGCGGCCATCCTGCGCTCGCCCGCCGCTCACAGCTGGATCGCGGGAGGCGGGTCATGAGGCCTTGGGTTCCCTACACCGCCATCGCCGCCCTATGGCTGGCCGCCCTGGGCCTTGGCGCCTGGATGGCGCGTCCCTCGCCGGCTCCACAAGCCGATGTCACCGCGCCGCGCTGGCTGACCGTGAATGTCGCCCCCGGCACTCCCGCCGCCCGCGACTGGCCGCACTTCTTCGCCTGTTCGGGCCTGGCCGCCGATCCGGCCCTGATGCGCGCCACGCTGGGACTCAACGGAGGCGGCTCCGAAAGCGTTTGGCGTCGAGACGGTTCGGCCACGCCGATCCGCGTCGCGCTTGCGCCGCTCGACGCACCGGCCGCGCCCAAGGCCGACCGGATCGTCGAGGCCGCAACGCGGGCCGTCGCCGACTGTGGAGACATGCCATGACGGTCATCGCGGCGCCGCTGCGCCTGAAGGTCGAGGGTTTCCGCAAGCCGCTGCGCCTGCGGCCCCTTCGCCGCGCCGGCGCACTAGAGACCTTCGCCGTCGAGGGCGAGACCTTGGAGGCCGTCCGCTTCACCCCGGCCGGCGCCGTGCGGGAGGACGGCAAACTGACGGCGATCCCAGAGGCGGCGGAGCAGTACGCGACTGCATTGGACGCTTTCGAGGCCCTTGGCCGCAGACTCCAGGCGACGGCGCCGCGCGCGGCTCTGCCGGTCGAGGCCGTCGCCCGCGCGGCTGGCGGCTGTTTCTGGCTTCAGCCGCCCGCCGGCGTGACGCTGGAGGCTTGGCTGGCCGAGCACCCCGGCCCCGTCGCAGAGCCTGTCGTCGTCGCCTTCGCCCGCCAACTGACCCGGGCTCTGGAAGAGCTGCACGCGGCCGGCATCGTGCACGGCGACCTGTCGCCCCGCGCCGTGCTGATCGGCGATGGCGAAGTGCGGCTGACCGGCTTCATGGTCGATCGCCGGCCGTTCTTCCGGCCGCTGCGCAGTCAGCACGACCTGGTCGAGCCCGGCTATGCGCCGCCCGAAGGTCATGACGGCGCGCTGCGCCATCCGATCGGTCCGGCCGCCGACCTCTACGCCGCCAGCGCCCTGCTCCAGCGTCTGCTGACCGGCCGTACGCCGCCGCCCGCCACTGCACGCGTAGCCGGCGACGACACCTGGCCCGCCGCCACGACCTCGGTCGGCCTGCGCGCCGGGATCGAGGCGGGGCTCGCGCCCGTCGCCGCCGAGCGCCCGGTCAGCGCAGCGGCTTGGCTGGCCGGCCTGGACCTGGGACCCGAGCCGGACGATGCGCCCTGGTTCGAAGGTCTCCCCAAGACGCCGCCCGAGATCCCCTCGCCGGAGCCGGAGACAGACTCGTTGGCGCTGCCGCCGCTGCCGATGGCCGATCTGTTTGAGGCTTCGGACGCCGTCGACGCCCCGCTGACGATCGCCCGCGAGGCGCCGGCTCGACGTCGATGGGGCTGGTGGGCAGCGGGGCTCACGGCCATCGCGATCGCCGCCGTCGCCCTAGTCGCGCCCCGCCTGACTTCGCGACCGTCGACACCGCCAACCGCCGCGGCGCCCAAGGCCGCCGTCCCGGTCGCGCCGACCGGCTGCCAATGGATCTCGGCCGGTGGCGCCTGGCGCCTACGCTGCGCGGACGCCCCGGCCCAAGGCCTGCGCCTGCCCGAGCGCTTCGACGCCCAGACCACGGCCCGCGCCGCCGCCGGCGAGCCGGCCGCCATGGAACGGCTAGGCGCCTTCTATCGCCTGCGGGCCAGCGAGACGGCCAATCCCGATCGCGGCGGTTATGCCTATCAAGCGCTGGGCTGGCTGCGCCGCGCGGCGGACGCCCCGGACGACGGCCGGCCCGACACGGCGCGGGCGCGTGACGACGCGGCCCTGGCCTTGGGCCAGATGCTGGCGCGCGGCGAAGGCGGGCGCGCGCCAGACCCAGCCGCTGCCGAGACCCGCCTGCGCCAAGCCGCCGCCGGCAGCCGCGCCGACGCCGTGCTGGCCTTGGCCCAACTGCTGGAAGCCCAGGCCGGCGGCGATGCAGATCGGCTGACCCAGGCGCGCGGCCTCTATGCCCGTGTGGCCCAGCTGGGCGATGGTTCGCTGTTGCAGCGTGAGGGCGAGCGGGGCCTGGCCCGCATCGATGCGGCCACGAAGCCTCCGCCTGTCGGGGCCCCGCCCGAACCCCCGGTCGAGGAAAAGCCGGCCCCGGCGCCCAAGCCCGCCCCCAAGGCCAAGACGCCCGTCGCCAAACCACCGACCAAGGTCGTGGCGAAACCACCGCCGCCCAAAGCTGTCCAGCCCGCTCCGCCCGTCGTGCGCGCGCCGCCCAAGCCGGTGACGCTGCCGCCGCGTCGCCCCGCGACCGCCGCGCCGACCCTCCCCCTGCGCACCTGGACGACCTCGAGCTTCATCAAGGTCGATCCGACCACGAACTTCTATCCATCGCTGGAGCTGGCCGGCCGCGCCGCTTGCGACAGCGAGGGCGGCGAGACCCTGTCGGTCCGCGCCGGCGACACCAACTGCCCCAACGGCGTCAACTACTGCCAGGTGCGCGCCGTCGCGACCTGCCAAGGAGCCAGACCATGACCCGCACCCTCGCGGCGGCGACCGCCGCCCTGCTCCTGGTCGGCGCGACCCAGGCCCAGGCCCAGAGCGCCTTCCGGGGTGACTGCGACCAGGCCAAGCGGTTCGCCGAGTCCCTGGCCTTCAAGCCGTCGTATCGGGGCGTGCAGCGCATGACGCCGCAGACCGCCGACCGGTGCGGACGCGACGTGGTCGCGGTCTATGACCTCAAGCGTCGCAACGAGGCCAACGCCAATTACGACCTTGTCGGGCGTTACTATTATCTGTGGCCTGACAACGCGACCTGCCGCGAGGAGGTGCACGATCGCCTCAGCGGCATCGCCCGCATCACCCAGGAGGTCCGCCCCAACGGCCTGCTGTGCGAGGTGACGCTGCGCCTCGACTTCGACGTGACCACTGACGAGAAATACGGCCCCAACCGCTTCTCCAAGCTGATCACCCTGGTCGGAGCCGACACCTCCCGCTTCGCCGCGACGGCGACGGGCGAGACCGGCGGTACGGTCTTCTACGAGGCGCCGGCCCGCACGGCCGATCGCGCGGCCGGTCCGGCCGACGACAACAGCGAGGTCGCGGCCGAACGCGCCGAACCGCCCCGCACCGCGCCTCGCCCCTACGAGATCAATCGCCGGCAGTATTTCGATCGCCGCGTCGGCCGCTTCTACTTCTACGACCCGGTGCGCGACGCCTATTTCTGGGAAGACGGCGAGCCCCGCGATTAGGGGTAGGTCACGCTGAGCCCGCGCAGGACCACCGAGCCGCTGGGGCGCGAGGCGGTCCAGTAAAGGCCGGCGGCGCCGTGGCCGTTGGGCTCGATCGTTCCGGTCAGGTTCAAGGTCTCGCCGTCGGCGGTGTTGGAGCCCTTCACGGTCACCTGACCGCCACGCACCGCGATCTGGATCGTCGTGGTCGGCTTGACCACGCCGGTCAGTTGGTCCTGGTCGCTGATCGGCGTCCCGTGGCCGGCCTTGATCCGATAGAGCTGGAACACGACGGCCGTGGCCGAGCGGGTCGAGCGCCAGAAGCGCAGCGCGTAGCCGTCGCGGCTCACGGGATCGTACTTGAACAGGATGTCGGCGCGCGGACGGCCGTCGTCCGCGGGCGAGCCGGCGATCGAGAAGCCCTGCCCCTCCAGCTTGTCGGTATCGAAAGCGACCGTGACATCCATGTCGCCCGCAGACGGTCGGCCGACATAAAGCAGCGTGTTGTCCTTGTCGCCGGCGCGCAGGCCCCAGTGGGTCTGGTCCTCGAACGGCGCCTGGCTGGACCAGGCTCCGGTCAGGCTCCAGTCCTTCTCCCACCGGTCAGCGGCCGAACTGTCGGGCTGCGTGCGAGGGTCCAGGACGGCCGCCGCCGATGCGATGGCCGGCGCCTTGATCGGCGTCGTCCGGACCGCCGGGCCAGGCTGGCTGAGATCGGTCTTCGGCTGGACCTCGGCTATCACGTAGCGACCGGCCAGGTTGCCGGAGAGCTTCAGCGTCCGCAGAGGATCGTCGCCGCGCGAGACGGCGATCCGTTCAGGCTTGGCGCAGGCCGCGTCGGCGCAGGCAAACCAAGTGACCAGCGACTGGTCCTGGCGACCGGTCGAGCCGGCCAGGCCGTAGACGACCGACAGGCCGCCGGAAGCCGCCTGAAGCTTCGGCGCCGCAACCAGCGCGGGCGCGGGCCGGTAGGCTGGATCCACAGTCACGTAGGCCGTGCTGCTGAAGCCGTTGTCGGCGGCGGCCTTGATCGTCGCGATCTCGGTCCGCTCACCGGTGTTGGTCGCCGTGACGACGACGCGGTCGCCTTCGGTCGCGCTGAGCTTGACCAGGGGCGAGGACGAACTCCAGCGCACCCGCCCTGTCGCGCCCTTGGGCAGGACCTGGGCGGCGATCTCGACCGGCGCCTCGCCGGTGCGGATGCGGCTGACGCCATTGGCCAGCTTGATGCGATAGGGACGGGTCCCCTGCCCGTCGAACTTCGCCCGCGCGTCGGCCGGGTCCCAGCCGTCGTCGCTGCCGTCCGGCGCCCAGCGCAGCTGGTTCCAGGGATTGAAGGCCAGGCTCTCGTCAGCGGTCAGCTCGCGCGAGAGCGTACGGCGCTCGGGGCCGACGATGCTGTCGATCAGGTCGACCGGCCGCCCGGCGTCGGTCTTGGTGCGATAGGTCAGCGAGGCTTCCGACTGCGGCGGCGCGCGCCAGCCGAACCAGGCCAGCGGCACGTCGGGCAGGGTGGAGTCGATCAGCGCCACCGGCGCGACCGGCACCTTGTAGAACTGCATCGGTTTGACGGCACGGAACCGGGTGCGGATAAAGGTGGTGCCGCCCGCGAACAGGATGCCGCCGCCCTCAATGAAGTTGATCTCGGAGTCTTCCCAGACGCTGGCGCCCGGCGCGCCCAGATAGTCGTCCGTCCCCTCCAGATAGGCGTTGGTGAAGTAAGAACGCTTGGTCCGGTTGAACATGGTGTCCAGCCGGCTGAGGATGGCCACGTGCGAATAGACGTGCCGGTCGCCGCTCATCTGGATGGCCACGGCCTGGGTGATCACGCCCGAGCGCCGCTTCAGGCTCTTGGACGGGTCGCCCGGATAGTCGTAGTCGACATTGCAGTAGTTCAGGATCGTCAGGTTAATCGCCGAGAAGCCGTCGGCGTCGACGATCATCGTGAAGCCATTGTTGGCCGCGCCCTGCTTGTTGCCGCGATTATCGGCCAGCACCACGCTGCGGCGATCGCGGGTCAGGCCCATCAGGGTGATGTTGGGCTTGGTGATCGTCAGGCCTGGCTCGGTCGGGCTGCCGCCCAGCTGATAGACGGCGGGCAGGATGCCGATCACCGTCGGCCGCTCGCGCGTGCCGGCCGGCGCGGCGGCATAGGCGGCCTGGATGGTCCGGTAGCGATGGGCGGCGGGATCCTCGGGGCGCGAGGCGTCCACCAGGATGTCGTAGCGCTCCTTGGTGGTGTCGAAGACGACGTCGGTATAGCCCCGCACGGGGCCAAGGCCCGCCAGCGTGTCCTGCGCCGCGGCGTGTCCGCCCGCCAGCAGCAGCGTCGCCAGAACGGTTGAGAGCAAGGCGCTTCTCGCGACCATGATCATCCTCCCCTTGATGACACCGGTATCATCATCAATCAGATGACGGCGTCATTCGTTGTCGTTTTCCCATCATGGCTACACGGCGCGGGGCTCCGCGCCAAGATCAACCGAAGGGTGAGGCCATGCCGATATCGCATGGCGAACACCGATATCGGCATTGGCAAGACAGATTGCCACAATGAAGACTTAATTCGCCAAACACGCGCCGATCGGCGGAGAGCTCAAGCATCGCGCCCCTCCGTCGCGCGCCGACCCGGCAAATACAAAAAACATAACCCCGATCCATTCGGGGAAGGGAGAAACGCGCCTATGAACACGCCCCGCGTGCCGTCTCGTCATGCCCTTTTACTTGGAGTTTCGCTTCTAGGTCTGGGCCTGACCGCCACCAATGCCGCCGCTCAACAGGCGCCCCCCGAAGACACCAGTGTCGAGGCCGTGGTCGTCACGGGCTTCCGCGCCAGCCTGGCCAGCGCCATCACCGCCAAGCGCCGCGAGACCGGCGTCGTCGACGTGATCAAGGCCGAGGACATCGCCGCCTTCCCCGACCTGAACCTGGCCGAGTCCCTGCAACGCATCCCCGGCGTGGCCATCACCCGCGTGGCCGGCGAAGGCCGCCAGATCTCGGTGCGGGGCCTGGGCCCCGAATACACCCGCGTCCGCATCAACGGCATGGAGGCCCTGGCCACCTCGGGCGGCAGCGACAGCGGCGGCGCGGCGGGCAACAACCGCGGCCGCGGCTTCGACTTCAACGTCTTCGCCTCCGAGCTGTTCAACGGCCTGACCGTGCGCAAGACCGCCTCGGCCGATGTCGAGGAAGGCTCGCTGGGCGCTACGGTCGATCTGGCCAGCAGCCGGCCGTTCGACTTCCGCAAGCCCACTTTGGTCCTGTCCGCCCAGATGGGCTACAATGACCTGTCCAAGAATTACGATCCGCGCTTCGCCGCCCTGGCCAGCAAGACCTGGGCGGACGGCAAGCTGGGGGCCCTGCTCTCGGTGGCCTATGGCGAACGCGACGTCGTGGAAGACAGCCACGGCACCACGCGCTGGGGTCCCGGCGGCGCCAATGGCGGCTTCAGCACCGCCTCGACCCTGCCCGGCTACACCGCCGCCCAGGTCAATTCCAACACCACCGCCACGGCGATCTTCCATCCGCGCAATCCCAGCTTCAACAGCTTCGAGCACGTCGAGAAGCGACTGGGCGTCACCGCCTCCCTGCAGGCGCGGCCGACCGACCGCACGCTGGTCTCGCTGAACGCCCTGTACGGCAAGCTGGACGGCAAGCGTGACGAGCGCCTGCTGCAGGCGATTTCGTTCTCGCGCAGCGGCTCGGCCGGCAAGCCCGCGACCATCATCCGTGACGGCGTCGTCAACGACACTCACGACCTGGTCTACGGCGTCTTCGACAATGTCGACATGCGCTCGCAGGCCTCGCACACCGAGTCCACGACCACCTTCAAGCAGTTCACCCTGGACTTCGAGCACCGCTTCAACGACCGCTTCCAGGTCAAGGGCCTGGCCGGCCACGCCTCGTCGGTGTTCGACAGCCCGATCGGCACGACGGTCACCTATGAGCGGCTGGACGTCGACGGCTACTCCTACGACTACCGCCAGAACGACCGCCTGCCGCTGGTCAAGCTGCCCTTCGACGCGGCCAGCCCCGCCAGCTGGGCGACGATCCCCGGCTTCTCGGCGCTGAACCTGGTCAAGACCCGCATCGAGAACACCTTCGACACCGCCAAGCTGGAAGGCGCGTTCGACCTCACGAGCGACATCACCCTGCGGGTCGGGGCCGACACCCGGAAGTTCAAATTCAACTCGGCCGACCAGCGCCGTATCGCCGGCGAGACCGATATCCCGGTGCTCACCGCCCAGCAGATGACTGATCTGTCCGAGGTGTTCAGCGGTTACGGCAAGGGCCTGGGCCTGCCCGGCGGCAGCGTGACGTCCTGGCTGGTCCCCAATATCGACAAGTACGCCGAGGCGCTGAACATCTACAGCAACACCGGCCTCTTCAAGCTGGGCACCATCGAGCAGACCGAGGCCCGCAGCGCCACCGGCCGGGTCGAGGAGCAGAACACCGGCGCCTTCGTCGAGGCCGACTTCCGCACCAGCCTCTTTGGCCGTCCCCTGCGCGGCGACGCCGGCGTGCGTTACCTGAAGACCGAGCAGAACTCGGAGGGCTATGCGGCGGTCGGCTCCAAGATCGAGCTGGTCAATGCCGAGCGCGCCTACCACAAGTACCTGCCGTCGCTGAACCTGACCCTGGAAGTGACGGACGACGTGCTGGTGCGCTTCGGCGCGGCCAAGACCATGGCCCGTCCGGGCCTGGGCAGCCTGCGCCCCGGCGGCGACATCAGCGTCCAGGGCGGTAACCGCAGCTATTCGACCGGCAATCCAGACCTCAAGCCGACCCAGTCCAAGAACTTGGACCTGTCGTTCGAATGGTACCCGGCCGAAGGCTCGATCTATGCCGTGGGCCTGTTCCAGAAGGACATCTCGACCTTCGTCCAGACCCTGCGCACCAGCCAGCCGTTCAATACGCTGGGCCTGCCGCTGGACATCCTGAACGGCACCATCGCCCTGCCCACCGACGAGTTCGACGTCTCACGGCCCGTCAACACCAATGGCGGCAAGCTGAAGGGCCTGGAGATCAGCCTGCAGCAGCGGCTGACCTTCCTGCCCGGCTGGCTGTCGCACTTTGGGGTGATGGCCAACTACACCCACGTCACCTCGGACATCGAGTACCTGACCTCGGACGTTCCGGGCGCGGCCACGGTGACCTCGACCCTGGTGGGCCTGTCCAAGGACGCCGCCAACGGCACGCTGTACTACGAGACCGACAAGTTCAGCATCCGCGGCTCTCTGGCCTATCGGTCGGGCTATCTGACCCAGGTCCCGGGCCGCAACAGCAACTTCGTCGAAGGCACCAACAAGACCTTCAACGTCGACATGCAGGCCACCTACACGATCAACGAGCGCTTCCAGCTGTCGCTGGAGGGCATCAACCTGACCGACGAGGCCAACGACCGCTACGTCGACGTGTCGGACCGCCCCTGGGTCTACGGCCACACCGGCCGGCAGTTCTATCTGGGCCTTCGCTACAGCTTCTAGGTCCTGCCAACTCCGGGGCCGCGCCACGCGGCCCCGGGCCTTTTTGCTTTCCCCTCCCGACGGATCCTCTCCCATGTCCCCTCCCCGCCGCCTCTCCCTCGCCGCGTTCGCGCTCTCGGCGTTGCTGGCCTCGACCGCCGTCGCGCGGGCCGAGCCCACCCTGGCCGTCGACAAGCCGATGCCCGCTCCCGCCTGGGCCCTGGCCGAACGCGCCCTGTTGCAGGCCAACGCCGAGGGCGTCGAGGCCTTCACCCGGAAGTTCGTGGACGGTCGCGGCTATCTGAAGGGTCCCGAGCACTGGGGCATCACCGATGGCCCGGACGACTCCGTCGAGCCGATCCGCAACTGGCCGCTGGCCTATGCGCTGGGCGGACCCGACACGATCCTCAAGAGCTGGCAGACGGTCTGGGAGGGACACCTGGACCAATACTCCCGCGCCAAGGTGCCGGAAGTGGCCTCGGCCCGCGACGGCATCTACCAGCGCGAGTTCACCCCGTCGTTCGACTGGGAGCACATCGGCGAAGGCCTGTCGGGCTTCTATTTCTACGGCCTGGCCCAGCCCGATGACCCGCTGTACGTCACGCGCCTGCGCCGGTTCGCGGGCTTCTACCTGAACGAAGACCCGGCCGCGCCGAACTACGACCCGCAGCACAAGATCATCCGCAGCCTGTTCAACGGCAGCAAGGGTCCCAATCTGGGCGAGCCCTCGCCGATTGACTGGGACGGCCCGCCCGTGCCCGGCGGCAATCCCGAGCGCCAGAAGCGCTTCCTGAAGTCGACCAACATCAAGGGCGACCATCCGCTGAACCTGGCCAGCACCAACCTGGCCATGACCGCCTACATGGCTACCGGCGACGCCAAGTACCGGACCTGGCTCTTGACCTATGTCGATGCCTGGAAGGAACGGACAAAGGCCAATGGCGGCAACATCCCCTCCAACATCGGCCTGGATGGCTCGATCGGCGGCGAGTGGGGCGGCAAGTGGTACGGCGGGGTGTTCGGCTGGAACTCGCCCGACAGCGGCGTGCGCAACTACGTGCTGCGCGGCCCGCCCGAGGCCTTCGGCAACGCCCTGCTGCTGACCGGCGACCAGGGCTACACCGCCGTCCTGCGCAAGCAGCTCGACAACCTGTACGCCCAGAAGAAGGTCGAGAACGGCAAGACGATGATCCCGGTCTATTACGGCGACAAGGGCTGGTACGGCTACTACGACGTGGCCGGCCGCTCGCCGGGCCTGGGCAATCGCCGCAAGCTCGAGGCCGACCTCTATCTGTGGGAGATGAACCCCGCCGACCTGGCCCGCGCCAAGGCCAGCGAGACCAAGCCGGGCTGGCTGGACTACCTCCAGTCGGGCGACGAGGCCTATGCGGTCAACGCGCTGCAGGCGGGGCTGGAAGAGGTCCGCGTCGCGGGCGAGCGCATCCGCAAGGACGACACCACGATCGGCTTTCCGCCTGACGACACCCGCTGGTCGGACTCCAACCCGGTCGCCACCGAAGCCTTGATCAACCTGACCATGGGCGCGGCCGATCCGGGCGGCTCGGGTCACGGCCCCCTGGCGCTGCACGCCCAGGTCCGCCACTTCGACCCCGAGGCGCGCCGCCCCGGCCTGCCGGACGGCGTCGCCGCCCTGGTGCGCAAGATCACGCCCGAGACGGTGATCCTGACCCTGGTCAACACCAATCCGCTGAAGGCGCGGACGGTGACGGTGCAGATGGGGGCCTATGGCGAGAACGACGCCACCACCGTCAAGTCGGCGAGCGGCGCGTCGATGACCGTCAACGCCTCATGGTTCAACGTCCGCCTGGCGCCGGGCGCGGGCGAGACCCTGACCATCGGCGTCAAGCGCTACGCTCACCAGCCCAGCCTGGTCTTCCCCTGGAACCGCTGATCTAGCGCCCCGCCAGAGCTCGAACGACCAAAGGCGCCAAGGCCTCTCCGATCCTCTTGGCGCCGGCGGCGTTCGGGTGGATGCCGTCGCCCTGCATCAGGGCGCGGTCTCCATTCACCCCGGCCAAGATGTTGGGATAGAGCGGCGCGGCGAACTCCTTGGCCAGGCTCGAATAGACCGCGTTGAACTCGCGGGCATAGGTCGCGCCGATGGCTGGCGGCGCGCCCACGCCGACCAGCACCACCTTGACGCCGCGTGCTTTGAGCTTCTGCAGGATGCCGCGCAGATTGGCCTTGGTCCGCGCGGGCTCGACGCCCTGCAGCAGGTCGTTGCCGCCCAGGGCCACCACGCAGACCTTGGTGTCCGGCCCGACGCTGAAGCCGACCCGCGCCAGGCCGCCGCCGCTGGTGTCGCCCGACACCCCGGCGGCCCGCACGATCGCCGACACGCCTCGTTTCGCCAGGGCAGCCTGGAGCTGGGCGGGCATGGCGTCACGCGCCGGCAGACCTAGTCCGGCCGTGATGGAGTCGCCCAACACGGTGACGACCGGCGGCTTGGGCGCGGCGGCCAGCTGGCTCAACAGGCCAAGGCCGAGCAAAATTCGGCGACGGTTGGGAAAACGCTGTGCGATCGGGCTCATGCCTTCCTATGTAGTCTGGCTGCCGGCGGAACAATGGCCGGCTCCTCAGGAAGCGACATGACCGACGAGCCCTCGCCCGCCGCCCCCTTGGCCCTCGACGCCGTCGCCCTGACCCTGCCCTCATCCGCCGGACCCGTGAATATCCTGCGCGGCGTGGACTTCGTCGTCGCTCCGGGCGAGCGCGTGGCCGTGGTCGGTCCGTCGGGATCGGGCAAGTCCTCGCTGATCGCGGTCGGCGCGGGGCTGGAGGAACCCACGGCCGGAACGGTGCGGCTATTCGGCCAGACGCTGGCCAAGCTGGACGAGGACGGCCGGGCCCGTCTGCGCCGCGGCCGCGCGGCCCTGGTGTTCCAGTCCTTCCATCTGCTGCCCAACATGACGGCCGAGGAGAACGTCGCCACGCCCCTGGAGATCGCCGGGACCCGCGACGCAGCCGCCATCGCCCGCGACTGGCTGGGCCGGGTCGGTCTGAGCCAGCGCCTGACCCACTATCCGCACCAGCTGTCGGGCGGCGAGCAGCAGCGCGTCGCCCTGGCCCGCGCCCTGGCCGCGCGCCCCGCCCTGCTGTTCGCCGACGAGCCGACCGGCAACCTGGACGGCGCGACCGCCGCGTCGGTGGCCGACCTGATGTTCGACCTGGTCGCCGAGGTCGGCGCCGCCATGGTGATGGTCACCCACGACCCGACGCTGGCCGCCCGCGCCGACCGGATCGTGCGCATGGCCGACGGCCGGATCCAGGCCTGAGCATGGCCCCTCTCGCCTTTCGACTGGCCGCCCGCGAGCTGCGCTCAGGCGTGCGCGGTTTCCGAATCTTCCTGGCCTGCCTGGCGCTGGGCGTGGCCGCCATCGCCGCCGCCGGCTCGACCGCCGAGGCCTTCCGACAGGGCCTGGCCGGACAGGCGCGCGAGATCCTGGGCGGCGACCTGTCGTTCTCGGTCGAGAACCGTGACTTCACCGACAAGGAACGCGCCGCCTTCGACAAGCTGGGGGCCACGACCTACGCCGCTGTCGCCCGCGCCATGGCTCAGGCGCCCAATGGCGACCGCCGCCTGGTCAGTCTCCGTGGCGTGGACGGACGCTTCCCGCTGGCGGGCGCGGTCAAGCTGGACGGCGCGCCGAACCTTGCCGCGGCGCTGGCCGACCATGACGGCGTTCCGGGCGCGGCGGTCGAGCCCGCGCTTCTGGATCGCCTGCACCTGAAGATCGGCGACCGCTTCGAGGCCGGACCGATGACCCTGGTCGTCACCGCCCGTCTGGTCAGCGAGCCGGACGGCCTGTCGCGCGGCTTTTCGCTGGCCCCGCGCGTCCTGGTGCGCCGCGATGTCCTGGAGCCCTCGGGACTGCTGGCGCCGGGCGGTCTGTCGGGCCGCACCGTCCGCATCGCGCTGCCGGCGAACCAGGACCCCCGCGCGGCCGGCAAGGCCATCCAGAGCGCCTTCCCGGACTCCCACCTGCGGGTCCGCGATCGCCTGGACAGCGCGCCGGGCGCGCGGCGGCTGATCGACCAGCTGGAATACTTCCTGGGCTTCATCGGCCTGGCCTCGCTGGTCGCGGGCGGCCTGGGCGTGGCCGGCGCGGTGTCGACCTATCTGTCGGCGCGAGAGCCGGCGATCGCCGTGCTGAAGGCCCTGGGCGCGCAGAGCGGCCTGATCCGCGACCTGCACCTGATCCAGATCGGCCTGCTGGCGCTGCTGGGCGTGGCGATCGGGCTGGCGGTCGGCGCGACCGCGCCGCTGATCCTTGGGCAGTTCGCCGGTTCCAGCCTGCCGATCCCGGCCCTGTTCAAGGTCTATCCCTGGCCGCTGGCCAAGGCCGGCCTGTTCGGGATCCTGGCCGCGGCGGCCTTCTCGCTGATCCCGCTGGCGCGGGCGCGCAGCACCCCGCCATCGGCCCTGTTCCGGCGCGCGCCTCGCGCCCGCCTGCCGCTGGGCGTGGAGACGATCGGCGCGGCCGTCGCGGGCCTGGGCCTGGCGGCCCTGGCCGTGGCCACCGCCCCGACGCCGGTCTCGGCGGCGATCATGATCGCGGGCGTCGCCGTCGCTTTTGGCCTGCTGTCCGCCCTGGGGCGCGCGGCCGCCTGGGTCGCCGGTCGAGCGCGAGGCCTGACGCGTGGTCCGGTCAAACTGGGCCTGGCCAATCTGGCCGGACCGAGATCGGCGGCGCGGACGGCCAGCCCGGCCATCGGCCTTGGTGTCGCGCTGCTGGCCTGCGTGGTGCTGATCCAGTCGGCCCTGCTGGCCCAGGTCAGCGACGTGGCGCCGCGCACCGCCCCGGCCATGGTCTTCACCGAAATCCCCGCCGACCGCGCCATCGCCTTCGACGCCGCCGTGGCCAAGGTCATCGGACCGCTGAAGGAAGACGCCTATCTGCGCATGCCCTTCGCGACGGGCCGTATCGTCGCCCTCAAGGGCAAGCCGGTGGATACGAAGGCCATCAAGCCTTCCGAGCGCTGGGCGTTCGACAACGACATCAGCGTCTCGCTGTTCGCCCGCGAGCCCCGCAACGCCGGCGTCGTGTCCGGCCGGTGGTGGCCCGCCGACCATGCCGGGCAGCCCCAGGTCGCCCTGAACATCGAGGTCGCCGAAGCCGCGGGCCTGAAGGTCGGCGACACCATCACTGTCCTGATCCTGGGCCGCGAGATCGAGGCCCGCATCGCCGCGCTGCGCAAGGTCGACTTCGGCGGCTTCGGGCCCAACTTCGCGCTGATCTTCAACCCCGCCACGCTGGAGGGCGCCGAGCTGCGCAGCGTGGCGATCGCGCGGCTCAGCCGCGAGCACGAGGCGATCCTGACCCGCCAGCTGGGCGCGGACTTTCCCACGGTCAATGTGATCAGCGTCCGCGAGCAGCTGGACGCCGCCGCTTCGTTATTCGACCGCCTGGCCCTGGCGGTGCGCGGCGCGGCGGCCGTCGCGGGGCTGGCCGGCCTTCTGGTGCTGGCCGGCGCGATCGCCGCCGGCGCCAGGGCGCGCGCCCGAGAGGCCGCCACCCTGAAGGTGCTGGGCGCGACGCGGTCGCAGATCCTGGCCGCCTATGTCATCGAGTATGGCGCGGTCGGCCTGATCGCCGGCGCGGCTGGCGTCCTGTGCGGCTTCGCGGCCGCCTGGCCCGTGGTGGTCAAGGTGTTCGAGGCCCGCTGGAGCGTGGACTGGAGCGGCGTGCTGATCCTGATGGTCGGCGCGGCGACTCTGGCGGCGGCGGGCGGTCTGATCGCCGCAGCGCTGGCGCTCTCGCAACGGCCCGCGCCCGCCCTCAGAGAGGGCTAGGTTGCGCCCTTCTCGATTGCAACGCTCAGAAAGCGCGTTAAGGTTGCTCGATGCACGTAGCTGACCCGGACGCCCCCGACCCGATCGACGTTCACGTCGGAAGGCTTCTGCGCGTCCATCGCCTGGCCATGGGCGTTTCGCAGCAGGAACTGGCCGAGGCCCTGAGCGTCAGCTTCCAGCAGGTCCAGAAGTACGAGAGCGGCGCCAACCGCATCTCGGCCTCGAAGCTCTACAAGGCCTCGCGGGCCCTGGGCATCGCGCCCAGCGCGCTGTTCGAGGGCTTGGACGTCGACGACGGCGGCAACGTGCTGGGCCAGTTCGCCGACTTCATCACCGCGCCCGGTTCCAACCGCCTGGCGGCGGCGTTTCCGCAGCTGACATCGGCGCAGCAACGCATCCTGGCCGACTTAGTCGAAACCCTGGTTTCGTAAAACACACCCGGCGGCCGCGATCGACCGCCGGGGCTCACGGCTTAAGCAGCGCGTTCGGCGGACGAGGCGACGATCCGCGGCGGAGCGATCTCGCCCGTCGGCGGGATCTCGGTGTCGGGCTTGTCGGTGCCCGTGCCGTGCAGGGTCAGCGGGCGCACGCCGATCTGCGGCGCGGCGGCGGCCAGCGCGGCGTGGGCCGTCATCATGTGCACGCGGGTCTGGCCCAGGGTCTCGATCGAGCGGGTGACGGCGGTGACGCCCTCGTGTCCCAGCATGGCCGAGAAGTTGTGGTCCCGGCGCAGGGTCGAGGTGTGGGTGATAAACAGGGCCGCCTTCTCGAGGGCCAGGTCGACGGCGCGCTCGGCCTCGAACAGGGCGTCGGCGACGGATTGAGCGATGTCTCGTCTTTGCATGCGATCTCGATCCCGCCGGCAGGGCGGGCTCCTTGATGAGAGGATTGAGGATGAGGAAGTCGTCGCCCTAGCGGCGCGTGACCCAGGCGTCGAAAGCGTCGGACAGGTGGCCGACCTGGATCACCAGAGCCAGGACGACCAAGGCCAACACGACCGACCCCAGCGCGGCCGCCAGGATCAGGATCAGCCGCTGGGCTTTGGATCGGGCCAGCGGCGGGACTTGCCCTCGTTCGGCGACTGATCGCTCGCGGGCGTCAGAACGAAAGCGATGCAGATAATCTCGCGCATCAGATCGAGCGGAGACAGGTGGGGGCTCATGAGCCGGGTGATGGTCAGCAAATGCTGCACCGCCTCCCGCTCCACCTTCGTAATCGCCAGGTCTTCGTAGATCGCTTCCAGATCGCTCCATGTGATCGCCGGAAAGGCTGGCACCGCTTCCATCGGATCGAGCATGTAGGTCTCCTTTCGCCCCCTCATTGACGAGCGGCGAAAGGTCGAACGGTAGTGGGATCGGGCGCCCCTGGTATAAAATAGGCAGGCCGCTTTCGCGCAAATGGACGACCAGCGCCATGGCCGCCTGACGCCGCGAGCCGAAGGAAAGCTTGCTGACGGCGCTGGCGAAATGCTTGTCGACGGTGGCCTTGCGCAGGGCGAGATCGAAGGCGATTTCCTTCGACGACTTCAGCTGCGCCGCGCCCAGCAGCACGTCACGTTCACGGGGGGTCAGCTTGTCGAAGCGGCTCATCCATCACCCACGCGACGCGGGCGAAACAGGCCCCTGTGTGTCGGGCATTAGCTCACGACAGTCCTGAGTCCGGCAAGCCTGAGGCTTGACCATGCCGATGCTTCGACCTCCCCTGGCGCGCGGAGGCCTCATGTCGCACTCGCCTGTACAGACCCTCGGCACGATCCTGACGCCGCTCGTCACGGTCCTGGTGGTGTGGCGCGGCGGTCGTCCGGAGCGGATCGCGGCCCTGGCTTCGCTGGCGGCGTTCCTGATCACGCCCTACGTCCAGAAGCTGGGCGGCCATCACTGGCCGCTGCTGGGCGTCGCGCTGGTCGATATCACGATGTGCGCCCTGCTGGTCGTCCTGGCGCTGCGCTGGGACCGCGCCTGGCTGATCATGGCGGCGGGCGTCGAGCTGGCCACGGTCATGGCGCACCTGGGCATGATCCTGGACCCGACCCTGATGGCCCGGGGCTATGTGATCACGCTGTGGATCTTCTACTTCATCTTCCTGGGGACGCTGACCTACAGCGTGTTCGAACCCCGTCGCCTCACCAGCGCCGGGTCAGGCCCAGGCGATACTCCCGGCCATAGACCTCGTAGCCCGGACCCGTCCCCGTAAGGTAGGGCTGGGTGCTGCGGTCGGTGCGATACGGCGTGTTGCTCAGATTGGCGCCCGCCAGGGTGACGCGCCAGGCGTTCGGTAGGTCGACTATGACCTTCAGGTCCAGGCGTGAGATCGGCTTGCGATAGTTCAGGCCGGTCGGCTCCGACCACTGGTCGCTGCGCGGCGCCCGGCCCTGATAGGCATAGCCCAGGCGCGCCTGGAACCAGCCACGCTCGTAGTAGAGCTGGGCGGCGTAGAGCGCTTTGGCCTGGTCGGCCAGACGGCGCGGCGCGCGTCCGGGCGCGGAGACGCTTGAGTCCAGGAAGGCCGCGTTGGCCAGCACGCCGAAGCCGTCGAACGGCGCTGGCGCATCGCGCAGGTCGTAGCGCAGCGACAGCTCGACCCCGGCCACATGGCCGTGACCGACATTGCTCTTGGTGACCGCCACATATTGGTCGAAGCGCGCGCCGTCAAAGGTCTCGCCCGGCCGGTCCTCCAACACCTCGAACGGCAGGCCGTCGAGCGCCTTGTAGAACCCCGCCGCCGAGATCCAGCCCAGCCGGCGCGGCAGGTGGTACTGGGCCGAGACGTCCCAGTTGCGGCTTTCGATCGCCCGCAGATGCGGATTGCCGATCTCGTTGACGCCGCTGACGACCGACGCGCCAGTGCGCGGATCCGGCGCGACCGACACAGACAAACGGGCGATCGGCGCCAGGTCGACATAGTCGGGCCGCGCGAAGGTCTGGGTCGCCGAAGCGCGCAGCACCCAGGCCCCGCCGGCGTCCCACTTGGCCAGCAAGGCCGGTGCGAGGTTGACATAGCTGCGCCTGCCCGCAGTCGGCAGGATATCGGCCTGCCCGAACGGCAGGCCGGCGGATGGACCGGTCAACTCCGCCACGAAGGCGTTGGCGATCGCGCTGACCTGCGTGCGCTCGACCCGCGCGCCCAGCGTGAGGCGCAGCGCCGCCGTCACGGGGACCTCGCCCATCAGATAGCCCGCCCAGATGGTCTCGCGGATGCGATACTGGTCCTCGACGGAGTTCTCGCGCGAGGCCGCAGCGTCGAACACGAAGAGGTCCGGTCGCCGCGCGAACAGCGCCTCCAGGCCGGCCGGGTCGGGAAATGGAAAGTCGAGGCCCGGCACGATCGCGTCGGCCCCGCCGTAGTTGCTCATCCGGCCAGCCAAGGCGGGATCGGCCAGGGTCGCCGCGCCCAGGAAGTTGAAGCGGTTGTCGGCGTCGGCCACCGACTTCACCCGCGACAGGCGCTTGAGGCCGAACCGCAGCTGAATGGGCCCGCGCCGGCTCAGGTCGAGCTGCTGGGTCGTGATGTCTTCCCGCACCGTCGAGCTGATCCGCCGAATCCGGAACAGGTGCTGAAAGCCGCCGTCGAACACCGAACGGCCGTCCGGCGCGGTCATGGCGCCGTCGGGGTTTGAGACGCCGTCGACGATACGGAAACGGCCGATGTCCGCCGCCCCGTCCAGCGGATCGATGTCGCCCAGAGTCTCGTAGTAGTCGAGATACGGGTTCAGCTCCCGCGCCGTCGTCCGGTTGACCGAGCCCTCGACGGTCCAGTCGTCGCTCAAGGCCCAGCGGCCGCCCAGCACGTACTGGCGCACGGGCCGGTCCTGGCGTTCATGCCGTGTCTCGGTGCGCACCCGCAGGCCGCGCCACGAGAACGCATCACCCCCATCTGTCGATAGGGCGCCGCGCCGATAGAACATGAACTCCGGCCGCAGTTCCTCGTCGGTGTAGTTGGCCGCGAACACCCGCAACCAGGCGGCGTTGCCGGCCTCGCCCTGCCAGTCCAGCGCGCCGGTCAGGCTGGTCCGTTCCCGACGCCCCATCGAGGCGCCGACCAGGATGCGGTCGGGATAGAGGCCCTTGTCCGACGGCACGATCTCGGCCGTGTCGTAGAAGGGCGAGAAGTACTCGCGCACCCAGTGCTCGCCCGCCAGATAGACCCCGAAGGCCTTGCCGGACCCGAAGGTGTCGGCGAAGGCGCCGCCGACTGAGTGGATGTCGCGACCGCCGCCGTTGTCCACCGCGCCGATCTCGGCCGTGAAACTGGCGACACGCCCCGCGAAGTCGTGGGCTGTCGGCGTGCGCACGTCGATTAGTCCGCCGATCGCCCCGGCGTCACGATCGGGCGTGATGACGTTGTGGATCTCGACCTCCGAGATCGCCGAGGCGCTCAGCACGTCCAGCGGCGCGGCGCGGCCCGAACGGCCGTCGGTGTCGGAGGCGGCGATGGTCACGCCGTTGAAGGTCACCGTGTCGAGCACCTGGCTCAGGCCCCGCAGCGACAGGTAGCGCCCCTCGCCCTGGTCGGAGATGCGATAGACCGACGGCAGCCGGTCCAGGGCGTCGGCGATGTTGCTGTCGGGCAGCTTGCCGACCGCGTCAGCCGTGATCACCTGAACCATGCCGTCGTAGCGGCGCGCCCGCGCCTCGGCCAGGTCCAGTCCGACCCGGTACCCCACCACCGCGATGGGCTCGATCAGGGTCGAGGGCTCGACGGCCGGCGCGACCGGCAAGGGCGTTGGAGGCCTGGGCGGCGGAACTGCCAGCACCCGAACCACGCCGTTGGGCGCCAGGACATAGGTCAGGCCCGAGCCGTCCAGCAGCGCGTCGAGCGCGCGGCTCAAGGTGGTGGGCCCAGCAAAGCCACGCGTGCGACGGTCACCGACCAGGGTTGCGTCGAAGGCGATGTTGACGTCAGCCTGGGCCGCGAGCGCCAGCAGGGCGTCGGCCAATCGTCCGGGGCGTCCGGGCCCAGCCACGGCGTCCATGCGCGGCGCCTGGGCCGCCAGGACGGGCAGCGGCGCGCCGGCGGCGATCAGGCTCGACAACACGAGGGGAAAGAGCCGCATGTCCGCCTGCCGCATCGTCGGGACGATATCGTTCGCGCGTGACGGCGCTGTTACAGGCTAAGCTTGGGGCGCAGCACCAGCGCTCCGTCAGCCCGCGCGGCGAAGTCGGCGTCCACCGCGTCGGCGATGATCCGGGCGGCCTGGCGCTCGTCCAGGTCGGCGATCGAGAACGACAGGCTGACCCGTCGGGCGGCCAGGCTCGGGTCGACCACCGTCAGCGGCTGATCGAAATAGCGGCTGAGCTCGGCCAGGGCCGCGTCCAGCCGGCGATCGCTCAGGACCATCCGATGCTCGCGCCAGGCCGCGACGCCCGGCATGGCCGTCGACACCCGCTGGATCTGGCCCGAAGCGGTGATCCAGGCCCCCTCCCCGGCGCCCAGCTCGATGGCCGATCCGTCGCGCGGCGTGAAGCGCACGACGCCTTCGGTCACGGCCACACCGGTGCGGCCCGGGAAGGCGGCGGCCTCGAAGGCCGTGCCCAGGGCGCGGGCCTCGAACTTGCCGGCGCGCACCATGAAGGGCCGCGTGGCGTCGTGGGCGACCTCGACGAACATCCGGCCGGCGGTCAACGACACCCAGCGGTTGGCGCGGCCCATCTGGGTCGTGACGCGGGTGCGGGTGTCCAGCCACAGTCGGCTCGTATCGGCCAGATTGACCGCCCGCACCTCGCCGACTCCCGTCTCATAGATCTCGCTGGGCGGCGGCCGCAGCAGCACCGCCGCGCCGCCGATCGCCGCCGCGCCGAACGCCACGCCGCCGCCGATCAATAGGCCGCGCCGCGAGGTCGGCCGGCGCGCGTCGGTCCGCGCGCTCTTGGCCAGGGACTGCAGCGCCGCTTGCCGCGCGATCAGGTCGGCACGCTCCGGACGCGCCGCCAGCCAGGCATGAAACACCTCGGTCTGGCCAGGCTCGAGCCCCGCGTCGACCGCCAGCACCCAGCGCGCCGCGACGAGCTCGTCGTCCTCTTCCTCGTGATAAAACGCGCCGCTCACCGTCAATCCTTCCAGACCTTGCGCGCCAGGCGCGTCATCGCGCGCTCGACCAGCTTGCGAACCTGGAACAGCGACAGGCCGGTCTGTTCCCCGACCTGCAGAAGCGTACGCCCCTCCACCCTATGCAGCACAAATACCTCTCGTTCCTTGCCCGGCAGCGCGTCCAGCGCCGCCAGGAACCGCCGCATCCTTTGGCGTCCGTCCAGGACATCGTCCTGCAACGCCGCCGGATCGGCCAGCTCCACGCCGTCCAGCGGGACGTGCTCGCCCTGACGGCGCGCAAGCCCGCGTCGTCCGCGATCCTTCAGGAGGTTAGACGCAATCGAAAATAGAAATGCGGTTTTATTCTCCACCGGAACGTCACGGTCGCGCGCGACGATGCGCGCCGCGAGGCCTTGGAGGATGTCGTCGACATCGGCGTCCTGCCGGGTGCGCGAGGCGACGAACCGGCGCAGGGCCGGTTCCAAGGCGACAAACGCCTCGAACAGCGGGTCGCCGCCGTCTTTCACGCTCGAGGCCTGCTTGGTCGCCGTGACGATCATCGCCCCAGCTTGCCACGCCATGACGACACGCCGTTGACCAGTTCGTCCGCACGCAGAGTCAGCGGGTCGTAGAGCGCCTTGCCGCGAATATCGATGACGTTGAAGCTGAGGGTCGGCGTCTTGCCGGTCATGTCGAAGTCGATGATCCCGGCGTTGTTCACCCCCAACAGCGGCTGGCGGATCATCTGGTCCGGGGCCATGCGGGCAGCGATCTTCCCGAGGTCCATGGGCGACCCCGCCACCATCTGGGCCAGGGCCGAGCTCACCAGGTCATAGAGGTCGTAGCCGCCCTGCTCCGACTGCGGCGCGCAGGCGACATAGGGAAAGTGGGTGTCGCCCGACAGCAGGACCACGCCGCTAATTTTGTTGTCGCGGATGAAGTCGAACAGGCGCTGGCGCTCGTGCAGATAGGCCGACCAGGAGTCGCCCCCCGGGCCCTTGAAGCGCGACCAGCCGCTGCCGCAGGCCAGGATCTTGAACGGCGCCTTGCTGGCCAGCAGCCTTGCCTTGAGCCACTCGAACTGGCCCTTGCCCAGAAACTCCTTCTCGGGCGTATCGGGATCGGCGTCCGGCGCGCGGTGATAACGGCCGTCCAGCATGAAGAAGTCCACTCCGCCATAGCCGTAGTCAAAGAACACGCCCGGCGCGCCCGGCAGCCCATAGGCGGGGTTGGCCCAGTAGCGCTTGAAGATCTCCAGCGCCTTGTCGCGGATCGGGTTGGTGCGGTCGTAGTTGTCGAGGGCGAAGTCGTGGTCGTCCCAGATGGCCAGCTGCGGGATGTTGCGGCCGATCGGCTGGAAGGACGGCACGAACCGCTGGCGCTGGTACTCCATGGCCAGGGTCGCCGGGACAGTGCTGTCGCCATAGATGTTGTCGCCCAGCCAGAGGAAGAGGTCCGGCCGGTTCATCGCCAGGGCGCGCCAGATCGGCTGCTCGGGATCGCTCTGGATGCGGGCGCACGAACCGAAGGCGACGCGGAACCTCGCTGGCGCGGCGGGCGCGGTGCGGAAACTCATCGGCGGCAGGTCGCGCAGGTATTTGTCGACCTTGCCGTTGGACAGCACCCGATAGTGGTAGGTCGTGTCGGGCTGGAGCTCCTCCAGGCGGATGACCAGTGTGCAGTCGTCCTGCGCCTTGGCGCGCGAGGGTGTGGTGCGCTTCCAGGGACCGGCGACCGGGTCGGTCGTATAGGCCACCTGGGCGTCGAAATAGTCGCCGCTCAGCTGCATCCAGATCGGCGCGCTGGTCGCGGTGACCGCGCCCACCATCGGCCCCAGCAGGAGGCGCGGCGTGCCCTCGGGATTGGTCTCGGCGTGCGCGGCGAAAGGACCGGCCACACCGGCGGCCGCGGCGGTGGCGATGAAGGTGCGGCGGGAGTTCTTCATGGGGCGCTCAACGAAAAAGCGGAGGGCGCGCGAAGCGCCCTCCTTCGGAGTTTGAAGAGCCCGCACATCCAGGGATGCACGGGCTCCGGGGATCACCAGGTCTTGGAAATCGACAGGCGGAACTCACGCCCGAACAGCTCGTAGCTCGAGATGTTGAAGCCGTCCGACTTGCGGCGGTTGATGTTGGCCGGGCTGGTCAGGTTGGCCCCGGCCAGCGCCACCTGCACGCCGTTGCCGAAGGTGTAGCCGACGCGGGCGTCCACCGACTTGCGCGGGTCGCGATAGGTGTCGAGGTCGGGATTGGCGCCGAACGCGCTGCTGGTCGCCTTGCCCTGGTAGGAATAGGCGACGCGGGCCTGGAAGCCGCCGCGCTCGTAATAACCCTGCAGATTGAAGATCTTATCGGCCTGATTGAAGAACGGCACGTGGCCGTCAGGGCGACCCGGCACGACGATCTCGACCTCGGAGTCGATGAACGAGGCGTTGGCGAACACGCCCAGGCCGTCGAACGGCGCGGGCAGTTCCTTGAAGTCCTTCTGCACGCCCAGCTCGATGCCGCGGATGAAACCCGGCTTGGCGTTGGCGACCGTGCTCTCGACGTAGTTGTCGTAGGTGACGGTCTCGAACTTGTAGTTCTTGTACTCGTTGCCGATGCTGTAGACGGCGTTCTCGACGCGCTTGTGGAACGCCCCGACGCTGACCGAACCCGAATTGTCCGGGAAGTAGTAGGCCAGCGAGGCGTCGAAGTTCAGCGCCTTGTAGGGCTTGAGGTTCGGGTTGCCGATCTCGACCGAGGCGTTCAGCTCGACCTTGTTGTTGGTGCGGTCGTAGAACTCGCTGACCACGACCGTCGAGATGGGCGCGATGTCGGTATAGTCGGGGCGGCCGATATTGGTCGTGACCGAGGCGCGCAGCTGCCAAGCCTTGGTCATGTCCCACTTCAGCACCGCCGCCGGCAGGACGTTGGTGTAGTCGTGCTGGCGCGAGATATCGATGATGTCGCTGGTCTTGAACGGCACCTCGCCGAGACGCGAGCGGCCCGCCGGAGTGTTGGGATCAGCCGAGACCTGGGCGACGAAGCCCTGGGCGAAGATGTCCGACTTGGTCTTCTCGACGCGCACGCCCGTGGTGACGCTGAAGTCCGGCGTGAAGTGCAGCTCGCCCATCACGTAGCCGGCGAAGATGTCTTCGTTCAGCTTGTAGTCGTTCTCCATCGAGTTGGCCGCCGCGCCGGCCGCGTCATAGGTGAAGTAGGTCGGGTTGGCCGCGAAGAAGGCCTCGTAGCCGAAGCGGTTCGGGGCCAGCAGCGACAGGCCAGACACCGGCTGATAGGTCTCGCCGCGGCCGTCTTCGAACCGCATGAAGAGGTTGGGGGCGCTGGCCAGCGTCGTCTTGGGGCCGGTGAACTGGTAGCGGTAGTCGGTGTCGTCCACCGACTTGTCGCGCGACAGCACCTTCAGGCCGGTGCGGAACTCCAGCTCACGGCCGCCGATGTCGCCGTCCCAGGTCAGGTCCAGATTGCCGGTGTAGGTCTCTTCGACCACGGTCGAGGTGACGCCACGCAGGCGGTACATCGTGTTGAAGGCCGGATCCAGGAACGTCAGGCCGCCCGACAGCGCGGTGTTGTAGCCGGTCGGCCGCAGCAGGCCTTCGCTGGTGCGGGCGAAGGTGATCGCCGGCGCTTCGGTCGGCAGGGCGCCGGTCGTGTCGGTGATCGACTCGAAGTAGCGCTGGTAGGGGTTCAGCTCCTTGGCGGTCGTGTAGTTCAGGTCGCCGACCAGCTTCCAGCCCTTGCCGAAGCGGTGTTCGCCGCCGACGACGAACTGCTGGACCGGGCGCTCCTGGACCTCGACGCGGTTCTCCATCTGCGACCGATAGGCGGCAAAGCCGAACTCGGTCTGCGAGGTCGGGTTCAGGATCGGGCGACGCACGGCCGGCGCTGCCACGGCCCGCCCCTGCAGGCCGCGCAGGGTGATCTGCGGACGGGTGCGGTCATCGTTGTACTGGGTGAAGAAATAGCGGGCCCAGGCCTTGGTGTCGTCGTTGGGCCGATACTCGATGTTGCCCGAGAAGCCGTAGCGCTCCTTCTCGCCGATGGACTGCGCGTAGACGATGCTGGTCGGGAACAGGTAGTGGGCCGGATAGCCCGCGACCGCCTGCGAACCCGACGAGGTGTATTGCTGCGAGGTGTACTGCTTGAACCAGTATTCGCCGCTGACGAAGACGGCGAACTCGTCATTGGCGCCGAAGCGGTCGCTCATCGACAGGTTGGCCGCGTAGATCTTACTGTCCTTGCCAAAGTCGTTGTAGCCGGCCTCGGCGCTGGCGTTGATGTAGCGGCCCGCATGGTCGAAGCCCGTGGGCGTGACGATGTTGATCGTGCCGCCGATCGACTGGCCGTCCATGTAGGGCAGCGTGACCTTGTGGATCTCGACGCGCGACAGGGCGCTGGCGCTCAGCACGTCCAGCGGCGCGGCGCGGCCCGACTCCCCGTCGGTGTCCGAGACGGCGATGGTCTGGCCGTTCATCGTCACGTTGTTCAGGATCGGATCGGCGCCGCGGATAGAGACGTAGCGCCCCTCGCCCTGGTCGCGGATCAGATAGACCGAGGTCAGGCGACGCAGCGCCTCGGCGATGTTGGTGTCGGGCAGCTTGCCGACGTCGTCCGCTGACTGCACCTCGACCAGGTTGTCGGCCGACCGCGTGATCTCACGGGCGTTGGCCAGGCCCTTGCGGAAGCTGCTGACCACCAGCGTGTCGACGGTGTTTTCAGCCGTCGCGGCGGTCTCTTCGGCCATGGCCGGCGTGCAGACGCCCAAGGCCAAAAGCGAGCAGCCGCCCAGAGCCGCGAGCTTCGAAAAATGTCTCATGATCCCCTCAATCAGCGAGAAATCGCTGCGCCGCATGGATGCGCGCTTTGGGGAAGACGCAGGCCGATCGGCCTCGTGAGTGAAGCTTTTATGAAGTTGTCATCAGGCACAGAAAGCCGTGGCGCATCCGAATTTCAGCTCATATGAGGGAAAAATACGCCGTCACATTCACGACATCACAGACCATAGGGAATTACGATGCCCGCATTGCACAAACTCGTCTCTATATCCGCCTCTGTTCTATGCGCATGCTCCATCAATACTGAAATCGCCACCGCTACCCCAGAAAATAAACCGGCCGTCGAGACTTTCGAGATCCAGGCCGTGCGCGAGACCGTTCCGGTCGCCTCGCCCAATGACGCGGCCGATGATCCGGCGATCTGGCGCAATCCGGCGGACCCGACCAAGAGCCTGATCGTCGGCACCGACAAGGAGTGGGGCCTGCACGTCTACGACCTGTCAGGCGCCCTGCTCGCCTCGGCCCCGGCGGGCCTGGTCAACAATGTCGACCTGCGCGTCGACGTGCTGATCAAGGGTAAGCCGGGTGTACTGGTCGCCGCCACCGACCGCAGCGAGGACCCGAACGGCAAGCTGGCCCTCTATGCGCTGGAGAGCACGCCTGTCGGCCTGCGCCATCTGGGTCATCCGCGTGTCGAGGGCGATGGCGTCGGCGACGTCTACGGCTTCTGCCTGTGGCGGCGCGCCGCCGACCAGGTGTTCGCGATCATCGCCTACAACAACGGCGACGTGCGCGAGTACGCGCTGGACCTGTCGAGCGCCACGCCGACCGCCAAGCTGGTCCGGGACGTGCGCCTGGCCACCCAGACCGAGGGCTGCGTCGTCGATGACCGCACAGGCCTGCTCTATGTCGGCGAGGAAGAGCGCGGGATCTGGCGCATGGACCCCGCGCCCGACAGCAAGGCCGCGCCCGTCCTGTTCGCCGCTGTGGACGGCGTGCGGCTGATCCCCGACATCGAGGGCCTGGCCATCATGCCTGAAGGCAAGCGCGGCGGCGTGCTGATCGCCTCCAGCCAGAACGACAACGCCTATGTCGCCTACGACCTGGAGACCGGCCGTTACCTGCGCCGTTTCCGCGTCACCGGCTCGGGCGCGGTGGACGGGGTGACCGACACCGACGGCCTGGAGTTCGCCCCCGGCGACTTCGGTGCGCCGTTCCAGGACAGCCTGTTCGTCGTGCAGGACGGCGACAACAGCCCCGACAAGCAGAACTTCAAGCTAATCCCCGGCGGGGCGCTAAAGCGACTGCTGTCGCGCTAGTCGTGCGTCGCCTTGGGCGCGCTGGCCTTCTGGAAGAACGGCGGCACGCCTTTGCGGAAGCTGTCGAACTTCCTTTGCGCCTCGGCTAGCCGCTGCTTCATCTCGGCCACCACCTCGGGATGGCGCTCGGCGACGCTGTAGCTCTCCGACGGATCGGCCTCGATGTCGTAGAGCTCGTCATAGCCGCGCTTGGAGAAGTCCTGGATGCCGCCGCGCCAGTGGGCCTTGGCGACATATTTCCAGCGCTGGGTGCGGATGCCGACGATGTCCTCGTTGTTGAACAGCAGGATGGCGTCGTGCGGCGAGGCCGCTCCTTTCAGCAGGACGTCGCTGACGTCCTTGCCGTCCAGCTCGACACCCGCCGGCGGGGCGTAGCCGGCCATGGCGCAGAAGGTCGGCAGGAAGTCGATGGCCGACAGGATGGCGCTGGTCTTCTTGCCGGCCGGCACGTGGCCCGGACGCCAGGCCAGGAACGGCACGTGATAGCCGCCGTCGTATGCCGCCCCGCCCTTGCGGTCGCGCAGGCCGCCGCTGGAGCCTTCGAACCAGGGGCCATTGTCGGAGGTGAACAGCACCAGCGTGTCCTCGGCCAGGCCCAGGGCCTTCAGCTTGGACAGAACCCGACCGACGATGTCGTCGATCTCGCGCACGAAGTCGCCGTACGGGCCTTGGATGGTGACCCCGTCGTAGGTCTTCGACGGCACGGCCGGCAAGTGCGGCGCGCTCAGCGCCAGCTCCAGGAAGAACGGCCGGTCCTTGTTCTGCTCGATGAACTGCTCGGCGCGAGTCACGAACATCTGCTGCAGGTCATGCAGGTCGACGTCCTTGCCCGACGTCGCCTCCGGCCCCTTGATGTCGAACATCTGCAGGGGCGCCATGTCGTGGCTGTAGGGGATGCCGTAGAACTGGTCGAAGCCGTGCTTGGTCGGCGGCCACCAGGGCGCGGTGTGACCCAGGTGCCATTTGCCGACCAAGGCCGTGGCGTAGTCGGCCTTCAGAGCGTGGGCGATGGTCTTCTCTTCGAGGGGCAGGCCCCGGTCGTCGCCGATCAGGATCACCTCCCAGGCCAGGCCCGTGCGGATCGGATAGCGCCCCGTCAGCAGGCCCGCCCGCGACGGCGTGCACATATTGGCGGCCGAGTAGTAGCTCTGGCCCGTCAGCCCCTCCTCCGCCATCCGGCTGAGGGACGGCGTCGGGATCTTGCCGCCGAACGGCTGCACGTCGCCAAAGCCCAGGTCATCGCACAAGATGACCACGAAGTTGGGCTTACGCGCCGGTTTGCCCACCGCCGCCTTGGGCAGCACCGAGGCCGCCGCCGCGACGGCGCCGACATTGAGAAGCTTGCGTCTGTTCAGGGCCACGGAGGGTCTCCCGGATGATGGCCAAAAGGGCGCCGCGACGCTGGACGCGGGAGAGCGTTTGATCAGCGTCGCGGCGCGTGTCAGCGCGGATTCCGTCAGTAACGGAAGCGCAGGCCCGCGCTGAACAGCCGGTCGTTCTTGACGTGCGAGAGCAGGCGCTCCTTCACGGTCTGGTAGGTGTAGCCTTCGACGCCGTTCAGGTTCAGCGCCTCGAAGGTCACGGTCAGGCGCTCGTTGACGTCATAGCTGGCCGAGGCGTCCAGCTGGCCCACGGCCTTGGAGAAGATCGGCGAGCCGGCCACCGTGCCGGTCAGGAACTTCGAGCGCCAGTTGTAGGCCATGCGGGCCGAGAAGCCGTACTTCTCGTAGAAGGCCACCAGGTTGTAGCTGTTCTTCGACAGGCCCTCGAGCGGCAGGGTGTCGCCGGTGAACGGATCGGTGTTCGGGGTCGTGCTGTCGATGAAGGTGTAGTTGGCCTGGATGCCCAGGCCATCCAGCGCGCCCGGCAGCTCGGTGAAGCTGTGCTGCAGGCCCAGTTCGAAGCCCTGGACCTCGCCGCTGTTGCCGTTGCGCGGGCGGCTGAGGCGGAAGTCGTCGCGGCCCGGGAATTCCTTGTTCACGATGGTGATGTTGACGATCTCGTTGGCGATGAAGGCCGAGACGTCCTTCTTGAACACCGCGATCGACAGCAGGTCCGACGGGCGGAAGTACCATTCCAGCGAGGCGTCGTACTGGGTGGCTCGGAACGGATCCAGGGTCGGGTTGCCCGAGCTGGCCGTCTGGAAGCCGTAGTTGATGCTGGTGGCGGCCTTCAGCTGGTCGGCGGCGGCGCGGGCGATGACCTTGGCGGCGGCCAGGCGCAGCACCAGGTCGTCGGTCAGGTTCACCTTGAAGTTCGCGCTGGGCAGGACGTCCGTGTACTTGTTGGGATTGTCCTGCCAGGTCAGCGCGCCGGTCTTGTCGGGCAGGAAGGCGAACGAGTGGGAGTCGGTCTGGACGACCCGCACGCCGATATTGCCCGACCACGGCTTGCTGGCGATGTCGCCCGACAGGTTGGCCTGGACGTAGCCCCCCCAGGTTTTTTCCTGCACGTCGTAATAGGTGGTGATGTTCTTGGCGATCGGGACCGATAGGCCCCAGGCGCTCATCAGCTGGTCCAGGCCCGGACCGTTGACGAAGCTGGACGCATAGCCGGCCCAGCTGCGCGGCAGGTCGCCGCCCAGGCCCGACAGGAAGTCATTGCCCGTCGTCAGCGTGCCGGTGAAGGCGCCAGCCATCTGGCCCTGCATCGTCGAGACCGGCGTGTTGGTGAACTTGTTCGACAACGAGTCGTCATTCTGCTGGGCCAGGGTGCGCTTGCCGTAACGCACGCCGCCCTTCACCGACTCCAGGATGCCCTTGTCGAAATCGTACTTGGCGTCGAAGCGGACGGCGTCCTCGTTGTTGGCGGTGTGGCGCGACTGCGGGACCACTGTGTTGACCTTGTAGTTGGTCAGGTCATTCAGGTTGAAGCTGGGCAGCTTGACGGTCGGCAGGTCGGCGCCGCTGGCGAAGTCGTAGGCGATCGTCGTGGTGCTGTTGCCCACCAGGGTCGGATAGACCACCAGCGGCACGCGGTTGCGGCCGCGCGCGATGTTGGCTTTGCCGGTCACCTGCAGGCGGTCGGACAGATCCCACTTCACGTCCAGCTGCGAGGTGTAGTTGGTCTGGTTGGTCGGCTCGACGAAGTTGTTGGTCAGCACATTGCCGTTGTTGACCGTGGCCGAGATCAGCGTGCCGTTCTCGTTGCGCTTGAAGGCGGTCGTGTTGGCGCGGGCCTTGTCGACGTCCAGGCGCAGCAGGCGGTAGTCGTTGCGGTACTTGAAGCGGTTGTAGCTGTTGGTCCAGGTGAACTGCAGGGTCGAGGTCGGGGCCCATTGCAGGGTGCCCACCGCGCCCAGGCGCTTGCGGTCCTGGGCCTGGCTGACGCTGCGCAGCTGGCGCGGACGCCACACTTCGTCCGGGGTCAGCGGGCCGCTGGTCGCGGTCTGGGTCACGCCGTCGCCGTTGATGTCGCCCAGGCCCACGCGGTCCCAGGCCAGGACGTCGAACTCGTCCGAGCGCAGCTTGCGCTCTTCGTACGAGACGTTCAGCAGCGCGCCGAAACGGCCGATGCTGGTGTCCCACTTGTTGGAGACCAGGCCCGACAGGCGCGGATACTTGGCGTCGCGGAAGTCGGCATAGCCGCCCTGCACGCTGCCGGTGATCGTCAGGCCGTCCAGGTCCAGCGGCTTGCGGGTGACCAGGTTGATCGTGCCGCCCAGGCCGCCTTCAATCATCTCGGCGCTGGGCGACTTGAAGACCTGCAGCTGGCCGAACAGTTCCGACGGGATGCTTTCGAACGACACGGCGCGGCCCGTGCCGTTGCCGGTCAGGGTCGAGCCGTCGATCTCGAAGCGGATCTGGGTCAGGCCGCGGATCGCCACGCCCGAGCCTTCGCCGTTCGAACGGCTGATCTGCACGCCGGTGATGCGTTGCAGGGACTCAGCGATGTTCTGGTCGGGCAGCTTGCCGATGTCCTCGGCCGAGATGGCGTCGACGATCTGGGCGGCGTCGCGCTTGACGGCCACGGCGTTGGCCAGCGACTTGCGGATGCCGCGCACCACGATCTCTTCGACCGAGGAGTCTTGAGCAGCGGCGGCGGGCGCGGCGTCCTGGGCCAGGGCCGGGCCGGCGGTCAGCAGGACGGCGGCCGAGCCGAGCAGCAGTTTGCGGATGTTCTGAGTCGTCATCTAGTTCTCCCCGATCTTGTTATTGCGGCCATCGCCTTGAGTTGGCGGCCTTACGCTTGGACACAGGTCGTCGCGCGACGAGCTCGCCTATTGGCGATCGCCTGAGCGGTCTGTTTCAGGAATGGGATTGAGGATGAGCGCGGACCGACGGCCCGTCTCGACGCCTATGCGGCGGCTGCCTTCACCACGTCTTCTCCCCGCACCTCATTTGTCTGTTGTCGACGAGAAAACATGACATCGATGTCAGGTCAATCGAAAACACTGACATCGTTGTCAGGTTACTGGACAGTCGCATGGCCGGTGTCCGTCCGTGCCAGCCAAAAAGGCTTGTGGCTTAAGGGTTTGCCAGCGCCGCGACGCTGTCGCGTTCGACCAGACCGTGGGCCAGGCAATGACCGCCGCTGGCGGCTTCGTCGCCGGGTGGGGACAGCAGCAGGTCGACCGCCATGGCCCCCATCTCGATGACCGGCTGTCGAATCGTGGTCAGGCCCGGCGAGTAGATCTGGGCCGCCGGGGCGTCATCGAAACCCACCACCGACAGGTCGCCGGGCACGCTCAAGCCCTGCTTCGAGGCCGCCACGATGGCGCCGAAGGCCATGGCGTCATTGGCGGCGAAGATGGCGGTCGGCCGCCCCTCCCCGCTCAGCAAGGTCCGGGCGGCGTCCTGGCCCGAGGGGAACTGGAAGTTGCCGTCGACAATCCAGGCCTCGCGCGGCTCAAGACCCCGCTCAGCCAGGGCGTCGCGGAAGCCCTCGAAACGCAGCCGCGCCGAGCTGTGCGTCGCCTGGCCCCGGATGAAGCCGATGTCGGTGTGGCCCCGGTCCAGCAGATAGGTCGTCATCTCATGGGCCGCCGCACGCTCGTCGATATGGACGTAGGGCGAGCGGTCCGGATCGCGGTCCGGCGAGATCCGCACATAGGGAATGTCCAGGTCGTCCAGGACCTTGAGAACCTCGGCGTTGTCGCACAGCGGCGGGGTCAGCAGCACGCCGTCCAGGCGCAGGGCGGTGATGCTGGCGGTCAGCTCGGTCGTCCAGCTGGCCGCCTTGATGTCGACCGGCTCGACCACCAGGTGGCAGCCGCGCAGCCGCGCGCGCTTCAAGGCCCCCAGTTGGACGTCGCCGGCATAGTGCGAGCTGGGGTTATCGAGGACGAGGCCCAGCAGATACGAGCGCGAGCCCGACAGGCTGCGGGCGGCGGCGTTGGGGCGATAGTTCAGGGCCTTGATCGCGGCCAGGACCTTCTCGCGGACCTCCTCGCGCACCCAGCGTTCGCCATTGTGGACGCGGGACACCGTCTTGGGCGAGACGCCGGCATACTCCGCCACGTCCTTGATGCTGGCCCCTTTGGTCCGTTCCGTCACACGCCTGCTCTCAAACCCTTTGGCCCGAAGGCCCCCGCGCCTGCAATGTCACGAGACGACATCGAGGGCATTATTGACATCGATGTCAGTGACCTGAATATCCGCGCCATGCAAGCCGCCCTGCACATCGACGATCACCCCGGAATGCGGCTTGTGCGTGGCGGCGCCTTCGCGATGGGCTCGGACGACTTCTACGCCGACGAGAAACCGGTGCGGCGCGTGACCGTCGGCGACTTCCTGATGGACGCGACGCCGGTCACCAACGCCCAGTTCGCCGCCTTCGTCGCCGCGACGGGCCACGTCACTCAAGCCGAGATCGCGCCTGATCCGCGCGACTATCCCGGAATGCATCCGGACGACGCCGTCGCCGGCTCGATCGTCTTCGCCCCGCCCTCCGCCCCGGTCGACGTGCGTGGCCCGCCGCTGTGGTGGCGCTTCGTCCATGGCGCGGACTGGCGTCAACCGCTGGGTCCGGGTAGCGACATGGCCGGCCTCGAAGATCACCCCGTCGTCCATGTCGGCGTCGAGGACGCCCAGGCCTACGCCGCCTGGGCCGGCAAGGCCCTGCCGACCGAGGCCGAGTGGGAATATGCCGCGCGCGGCGGCCTGGACGGCGCGACCTATGCCTGGGGCGAGGACCTGGAGCCCGAGGGCCAGCCGATGGCCAAGATCTGGACCGGCGACTTCCCGCACCGAAACCTGGCCCCGCCAGGCCTGGAGCGCACCGCGCCCGTGGGCTCCTACCCCGCCAACGGCCACGGCCTGTTCGACATGATCGGCAATGTCTGGGAGTGGACCGCCGACTGGTACGCCGCGACACCGCCGGCCGCCGGCTGCTGCGGGACGCCGGCCAAGGTCCAAGCGGAGGACAGCCTCGACGCCGCCTCCCCCACGCCCTGGACGCCGCGCCGGGTGATCAAGGGCGGCTCGCACCTGTGCGCGCCCAGCTACTGCCAGCGCTATCGCCCGGCCGCGCGTTTCGCCCAGCCGATCGACACCACGACCTCACACCTGGGCTTCCGCTGCGTGGTGCGCCTCTAGCTCGCCAGGCGCGCCGACACCGCGTCGGCCAGGGACGACAGCGTCGCAGACAGGATCTGGTCGAACGGCCGGGGCTGCAGGTCCACGACACAGACCGTGCCCAACAGCCACCCGTCGGCGTCGCGGACGGGCGCGCCGGCGTAGAAGCGGACATGCGGCGCGCCGGTCACGAACGGGTTGTCGAACACCCGCGGATCGTCCCGCGTATCCTCGATCCACAACAGGCTGCGGTACTCCAGGCAATGACTGCAGAACGAAACGGCGCGCGGCGTCTCGGCGATGTCGACGCCGGCTCTCCCCTTGTAGAACTGGCGGTCCTGGCCAACGAAGGTGACCATGCCGGCCGTCGCGCCGAACAGGGTCTTGGCCGCCTCGGCGATGCGGTCGAACTCGGGATCACGCGCGGTATCAAGCACCGAGCTGCGGACCAGGGCCGCCAGCCGCAGCAGTTCCTCATGATCAGTCTGGGTCAGCATTTTCATGGGCGTTTCCTCTTGTTGTTGTTGGCTCACCGGCGCGCCCTCAGCAGGTCGCCGAAGGTGTTCTGGTCGAACTTCACCCGCGCCGTGACGTAGAAGCCCTGGCGGCTGTAGTTGGCCGAGGCGAAGTCGGGATCGTGGTAGCCGACCGCGTTCCAGCCGATGCTCATCCAGGTGTTCTCGGCCGGCGAGATCCCGATCGACGGGCCGATGGCATAGGCCGTGCCGCCGTTCTTGCCGGCGTGGCGCAGCGACAGGTTCACGCCCAGGTCGATCTTGCGGGTCAGGTCCAAGCGCGCCTCGGCGCCGATCACCTGCACGACGTTCGTCCGCGCCTCGCCCTCGAAGCGGCTGCGCACCAGCTTGGCGCCGTGATAGAGGCTGGCCTGCACCGCGCCCGGCGTGTGGTCGCCGCGGTCGCTGTCGAAATTGACCGCCAGGTTGTTGATCAGCTTGCCGGTGACGCCGGCGCCGCGGGCGGTGGCGCCGTAGCCGGCGGTCCCCTGCCCTTGCACGATGCCCTGCGCCTCCTCGCGGCGGACCTCCAGCTTGTCCAGCACCGCCCAGCGGCTGTCCAGCGGACGCCAGGCCAGCGAACCCGCGACCTCGGCCCCGCGCGAGATCGCGCCGTCCTGGGCCTTGGTCTCGTCGGCGCGGACCGTGACAGCGGCGGTGACGCCTTCGCGCAGCTGGCGCAGATAGGCGCCGCGCACGGCCCAGCTGTCGGTCTTGTCGCCACGACGCGCCTCGACGCGGCCGTTCCAGCTCCAGCCGTCGGCGCGATAGGCCGCGCCCAGGCTGACGGCGGTGTAGTCCTCGGTCGCCAGGGCGGCGCCGGTCGCTTTCGTGGCGACGGTGTTCGGATCCGGCGCCTTGCCCGCCAGGGTGCTGGCGGAGTCGATCGAGGCGTCCAGGGTCCAGCCGCCCTTCAGCTGGACGCTCTGGGCCAGGCCCAACTGGGCGAAGGTGCGCGGACCGAAGGCCGACAGATCCTGGCGGTTCAGGGCGCTGGTCAGGCGCGCGCCCTTCCACGGCGAGACCTCGACGCCGCCGCCGGTCACGGCCGCCTTGTAGTCCGTGCCCTTGATGATCTCGCGGCTGGCCAGGATGCGGATGCGCTCGCTGACCACATAGGTCGCGCCCAGCCGGCGGCGGACCGGGAAATCCAGGCTCTCGGCGTCGCCCAGGGCGAAGTCCGACGACGCCGTCACTTGCAGTTTGCGGTTCAGGAATTCGCGGCCGGCGGTCAGGGTCAAAAGGTCCGAACGGACCGCCTCGCCCTTCTCAGGGGTGTCGTGCGCCGATTTCACGCCCGCGCCGATGCGCAGGGCGTTCAGCTGGTAGTCCAGGCGGGCGTCGACCACCTCACGGACGTCGCCGCTGTCCAGATAGGTCTCGTGATAGGCCGAGACGTTCAGCGACAGGCGCTGGGTCAGGCGCGCCTTGCCGTCGACGCCGACCTTGCGCGCGCCCAGCTCGGCCAGGTTCTGCTGGCCCAGGCCAAAGGCCTTGTCAGCCTGACGGGCATAGCCCAGCACGTCGAAGCGGGCCGAGTGATGCTCGACCTCGGCGATCCAGGCCTCCTGGCGGCCGGTCTGCACCGACTGGCTGGTGGCGGCCTCCAGGCGCACCTCGGTGTCGGCGCGGGGACGCAGGGTCAGGTCTGCGGCGACCAGGTCGGTGTCGCTCTGCGCGGCGCCGGGACGGCCGTGCAGATAGGTGACGCCGGCGCGGGCTTTGCCCTTCAGGAGGTCGGCCGAAACACGCGCGCCGATCTCGGTGTTCTTCTCGCCGCTGCCCAGGATCTCGTAGTTGGCGACGATGACGTTCGGGTTCAGGTCGGCGTCGCGGCTGGCGATCGGATCGCGGAAGGTCAGCGCGCCGGTCGTGTAGTCGATGTCGTAGTCGACATAGCGCGTCATGGCGCGGACGCTCAGCACGCGCTCGGCCCGCAGGCGATCGCGGGTCTCGATCGTCACGGTCTCGGTGTTGGGCACGATGTCCCGGCGCGACAGCTGGTACAGGCTGGCCAGGCCCGAGCCCGGCAGTTCGTCGCGCACGTGGTCCTGCTCGGCGTCGGCCACGAAGCCCGCGACGCTGACAACCTTGCCCTGGCGCTCGAACTTCAGGCCGTTCAGCGTGCGGTCCGAGCGGCCCAGGCGCGTGGCGTCGAAGCCCGTCTGGAAGTCGCCGAACAGCGCGTAGAACGCCTTGCGCTCCAGGCGAACATACAGCTTGCGCTGGCTAGCGGCGTCATAGGCCTGACCCGAGCCGTCGCCATAGACGGTGTAGTAGCGGTCCGGATCGATGCCATAGGTCAGGCCGCGCTCGGGATCGGGCGAGCTCTTGCTGTCATAGGCCATGGTCAGCAGCCACGAGCCCTTCACGCGGCCCTTGGCGTAGAAGGCCAGCTGGCCATCGACCATGGTGCTGTCGCGGTCCTTGCGGGCCAGGGGCGCGGCGTGGCGCGACAGGGTGTTGTAGCCCGCCGTGCCGGCCGCGAAGCCGACCACGATCCAGTCCTGGCGCGCGGCGCTGAGCCAGGCGCGAACTTCGCTCGGCGCGGCCTGGTCCAGGCCCGGCAGCTTGAAGCGCAGCACGGCCGAACCGGCCTTGGTGGTCGGGGCCAGGGCGATCAGGGCGACGCCGTCCTGGCCGGTGACACGCCAGGTCGAGTTGCGTCCGGTTTCGCCCGCAAGGCGTTGATCTGATTGCGGATCGGGCGCGATCGCATAGGGCTCGGCGACTTCGACGGTCCCCATCGTGCCGGGGCGCACCGGGTGACCGAAGCGGTCGGTGAAGCGCACGGCCACGACCGGACCGTCCAGGCCGTCGGCGGTCAGCCGCGAGGCTTCCGTGACCAGGGCCGCCTTGGCCGGCGTGTTGGCGTAGGCGACCTCGCGCTTGACCTCGGCGATGACGTCGCCACGGCCGTTGGTGATGGTCGCGACCAGCAGGTTCGAGCCCTCGACCAGCGGCACACCGCGCCACATCGAGACGGCCATGGAGCCATCGGCGCTGGTCTCGACGCCGTCGCGCGCCAGCGGGTCGACCGGCGCGCCGTTGATGGTCAGGGCGACACGCGCGCCCGGCCCGTGCTTGACCACCACGCGGATGGCCGGCGCGACGGGGTTGTGGCCCTCGGCCGGGAACACGAAACCTTCGCCCAGCTCCTGGCCGGCGAACCAGTCGATCGTGCCGGGTGCGGCGTCCTCGGGCGGCGGCTCGACGGCGACTGAAGTCGACGGGGCCACGGCCGTGCGGCGCAGGCGGAATTCGAGACGCTGCAGCGCGCCTTCGCGGATCTCGACGAACTGCGAGAAGGCCCGCCCGGCGATGCGGGTGTCACGGCCGCAGGCGACGGCCTCCAGCCCGGCCGGCAGGGCGCCGGCGTCCAGCTGCACGACGTGTACGCCCGGCTTGACGCCCTCGAAGTGAAACAGGCCGTCGCGGTCCGAGACGACGTAGGTCCCGTCCTCCATCACCAAGCGCACGCCCGGCACGCCGATGCGGCCGTCTTCACGCCGTTTGGCGCAGGCGCCTTCGGTGACGCGGCCCACGATCGTGCCGGCGTCGGCCATCATCGGCGGCGCCACGCGTACCCTGGCCTCGGCCTCGCCGCTGTTGGCGCCCAGCGCTCCGGTGGCGATGGCGCGATTGACCGCGACCCCCACGGGGGCGTCCGGGCCGATGGCGACGACATAGGTGATCCTGGTCGCCGCCGCCGGGCCCATCGTGCCCAGGCCATAGGTCAGAGTCCGCCCGTCCGGACTGATCACAGGGTCTGGAATAGGCGCGCCGTCACGACGCGACGAATTCGTCACATATCGGAATCCGCGCGGCAGACTGTCCTTGGCCTCGACCATATTGATCGTTCGCGCCGAGCCCAGGTTGCGGATCGACAGGCTGTAGCCGACCAGGTCGCCGAACGTGCCCTTCTGGATCGAGGCGGACTTCTCCAGCGACAGGCCCTGGACGAAACGGCGCGCGACGACGGGCAGCTTGCCGCTGTCCAGGGGGATGTCGACCTGCAGGGGGTCCACCTGAACGAGGTCGAACGCCGCGCCCCAGGAGGCCGGCGAGATCTTGAACGCGTCCCCGTCCGGGGCCGTCAATTTGGCCAAGGCCTTCTCGGTGGCCGAGGATGGGGCGGAATAGCCGTCGGGCGGCTCGACGAACAGCGCGTACCGCCCCGAGGCCGTCAGTGGGAAACGGTATTCGCCTGGCGCGAACTGATAGACCGCCCCGCCGCTGTCGACGACGTCGTGGCCGCTGATCACGGTGGAGGGATAGACGCTGACACCGTCGTCGCCGAACACCTTGGCGGGCGCTCCCGTTGTCTGGTCGACCAGGGTCACGCGGGCGCCGTCGATCGCCTTGCCGGTGCGGGAGTCGAAGACGTAGCCGTAGGGGTCGATCAGCGCCGAGGCGGTCGCCGACGTGCCGTCGTAGAAGTCGGCCACGGTGACGTCGAGCGCGTTGCCGCGCGGCGCCGAGATCTGGCAGTCGAAGCTGGTCGGCGTGCTGTCGGTGACGGGGATGTAGCCCAGGAACCGGCCGGTGTCGGGACCTGTCTCCCAAACCTTGATCGTCTCCTTGTCGCCCAGTGAGGTCTTGATGGTGATCGCCATCTGGTCGCGCGTCGCCGCATCGCGGTTGGCGTCGGGCGCGGAGATGAAGATGAAGACCGGCTCGCCGGCGTGGAACGAGGTCGCCGTGCGCAGCTTGACCGCCGTGGGGTCGAAGCCTGCGCCGCTCGAGGTGTCGGGGGAGACGTAGCCCCTGCCCTCGATCAGGCATTGGGTGGTGCTGACGTCGCGTGGCGTGCCCTCGGCCCCGACGGCCATGCGCAGCAGCTTGATCGCCGGCGCCTTGCTGGCCGTGACGGTCAGGGTGGTGGTGTTGGAATTGACGCCCGTCGTCGCCGTCCCGCTGGCGTAGCTCAGTCGCGCGGTGTTGGAGATGACGGCCGTCTGCCGCGCATGCGCCGGCGCGCAGAGCCCGGCGGCGATCGCCAGGCCTGTCAGCGCGAGTTTGATGCGGGCGAAAAGCTTCATGCGAGCGTGAGGGGCCGTTCCGGGCGGCGCGAAGGCCGCCCGGTCGAACCGTCTCTTTCTTGGCGAGCGCTAGTTCAGCGTGACGCGGAAGCGCGTCGTCACGATCGCCCCGACCGAGATGCTGGCGATCGAGGTGGCGATGCGCGTGCCGTTGAACACGTTGCCGTCCGTGGCTTGGGCCCCGTCCGCGACGCAGACGCCGAGGGCGAAACTGCCGCCGACATAGGTGCTGCTGGCGACGTAGGTCGTGTTGGCAGGAATGTTGTCGGTGACGCCGACGCTGGTCAGCGCGTTGGCGCCGATGTTCTTGACCGCGATGCAGTACTCGACGACCGCGCCCGGGATGGCCTTGGGCAGGAGGTTGCCGTTCATCGGGTCGCTGATCAGCGTGGCGTACTTGGTCACCTCGGCCGTCGCCGCGGCGATGGCGTATTCGTCGCCGGCGCTGAAGCGACCGTCGCGCAGGAGGTCGGCATAACCGACGCCGTCGGCGAAGACGGTGTCGACCTGGTTCGGGTCATCGCCCAGAATGGTCTGGACCAGGTCCGCGCCCAACGACGTGGCGGTCCCGCCCGTGGCGACCACGGCGGTCAGCTGGACGCCGGAAATGCCGCTGGCCGGACCCGAGGCCGGGATGTCGGCGACGACGAAGACCGTCTTGGTCTGGTCCGGCGCCAGTTCATCGATATAGGTCGCCGTGTCGGTGCCGGCCTCATATGTGCCGTTGCCGTTCACGTCGACGAAGACCCGGATGTTGGTGACGCCGAAGTTGTCGGTGTGACCCAGCTGGGTGGTGCCGCCCAGGCCGATGTTCGTGGCGAACAGGCGGAAGTCCTGGGTCGCGTTGGTCGTATTGGTCACGGTGAAGGTGGTGACCTGGTTGGTCTGGCCGAACGCGACGGAGGTCGCCGTACCGCCGACCTCGGCGACCATCACATTGGCCTTCCGGTCGACCACGAAGGTCGAGTTGTTCGACGACACCGGCGTCTGGCTGACGCCGTTCACCGAGTACGAGACCGAGGCGGTGTTGTTGATGCTGACGCCGGCCTGGGTGCCGGTCGCCGCCAGGGCGGCCTGGCTCCACAGGCCAGCCGCGATCGCGGACGCGCCTGCCAGCCAGAATTTACGGCATGAGTTCTTCACGAGGGTTTTCCTTTTCAAACGGGGCTGGCGCGTCACTTCAGGCGCGCGCGGAACGACAGGCGGACCTCGCCGCCCGCCGGAACGGGTTGGGCGAGGGTCCAGCGAAGGGTGGTGACGTCGGCGGCGACAGCCTTGGCCGCGACGCCGGCGGTGGTCTTGGTCAGCGAGGCCAGAGGGCCGAAGGTCTGGCCGTCAATGGAAACCAGCGGCGGCTGCGTGTCCGCCGGACCGGCATAGACCAGGTTCTGGGCCAGCGGATTGGTGACGACCACGCCCTCGGCCGGCTTGTCGCCGCCGTTGTGATAGGTCAGGACGTAGACGACCTGCTCGCCCGGCGTGACGCGCGCGGCGGGCTTCAGCGCCATGGTCGCGCGGCCGTCGGGACCACGGGTCTCGACTTCCTTGAACACGGCCGAGGTCAGGGTGGCCTCGGCGGCCCGCGCGGGGGCGTGGGCCAGCAGGCCCGCGGCCGCCAGGGCCAGCAAAAGGGTCTTGGTCATTGAGAGCTCCCGAGGGGGTCGATACGAACTTTGAAAGTGACGGTGCGGCTGGTCTTGGCCTCGACATCGCCCAGGGCGACCTCGACGCCACCGGCGGCGAAGCGGCCCGCGTCGCCGTCCTCGGCGTCGGTCAGGGCCGCGCCATCGACGGTCAGGCTGCCGGGCACGTAGGTCGAGCCGGCCGGAATGGCGTCGGAGATTTTCACCTGGCGGGCGTTGGCGCCGACGCCGAAGCGGGCTTCCAGGCTGTAGGTGACGATCGAGCCCGGCGCGGCGCGCGAGCCGCCGGCGGCGTCGACGACCGACTGGGTCTTGATCAGCTGGGCGTTGACCTGGCCGACCCGATAGGTGGCGAAGGTGGTGGGACCATCGCCCGCGCCGCCGCCCGTACCGCCGTTGCCGCCATTGCCGCCCGGATTGCCGCGCAGGCCCGGCCCCATCACGACATAGACGCCGCCGTTGCCGGCCGTGGCCATGACCGTAGCCGTCGCGCCGTTGCGCAGCACCGAGGGCCACGCGCGCAGCATCACGCGCGCCCAGGCGCCATTGAGCGCATTCGGAATGCTGCACGACACCCAGGCCACCACGGCCTGGCCCGGGGCCAGCACCGGGGTGACGTTCGACATCTTGTCGCGGGTCACGTCGAGATGACCGTCGCCGTCCCAGTCCACCCAGATGCTGCAGCTTTGCGGGTCGAAGTCGCCGTCCATCACCGCCAGCGACAGGTCGAAGGCCTGATGGCCGTTGCCCAGGTTGCGGATCCGGAACGCCAGGCGCTGGTTTTGGGAGTCAGCTTCGACCTCGACCTCGGGCGTCAGGACCTCGATCGAGACGTCGATGATCTCCTGCACCTGTAAGGAGACCTTGTTCGAAGACAGGGTGACGGGGCCGGCCGTGTCCGTGAAGCCCAGCGCCGCGACGTTGTCGATCATCGTGCCCGACGGCGTCATCGTCTGCGCGTGGGTCAGGGTCGGGATCGCCGCCAGACCGGCCGACACCAGCGCGCACGCGACCGCGCCGCTCAAGGCGGTGCGTCGGCTGGCGAAAAGGCGGTGAAGGCGGAACATGTGGTCGTGGGGCCGTGGGATGAAAAGCAGACCCCCACACCGCGCTCAGACGGCTAATCAGACCTTACCGATCAGGAACAGACGGCCAACCCTTAGACTATCGTCTAGTGCGAGCCGATGCTTTTCACTCGCCCCAAAAAGCGTATCGCTTTCTTTGATCCTGGACTTCGCCACAACCCTGCGACGTCCTGCCGCAATCGTTTGTCAAAAGACCTTCCGTGCGAACAGTGACGCTCAAGATCTTGAAAAATCGCGTAATCCCTTATCGAGCACGGGTTTGCGAGCGTGTTGCAGAGCTTGGATCATCGAACGCCGTCGCGCGGATGCGACACTTGGCGCGAGGACACGGATGCGTTGCGTCTGCATGCTCGTATCACTTGATACGATTCAGGAGCCACGCGTGAAGCGGGTCCTACTGATAGACAGCCATCCGCTGATGCTGGAGGCCCTTCGAAGAGTCGCCCTGACGGTCTGGCCCAAGGTCCACACCATCGAGGTTGGCGACATTTCCGCCCTCGACGGCGCCTGCCGTTTCGGCGCGACCATCGACCTGGTGATCATGGATCCGTGCCTGGCCGAGACCCACGGCCTGTCGGCCTTGGTCAGCGTCCAGCAGCGCCTGTCCCACGCCCCGATCGTCGTGTTCGCCTCGCGCGACGACGATCAAATCGTCAGCCACAGCAACGCCCTCGGCGCGGCCGCCTATCTGCACAAGTCCGCCGGCATGGCCGAGCTGGCCGACTGCCTGACAAAGGTCGCGGCCGGCGCGCGCATGTTCCCAAAGCTGAGCGGCGCGAACCTGGCCCACCACGACCTGGCGGCCATGCGCAAGCGGCTGGAGGGCCTGACCTCGACCCAGCTGAAGGTGCTGCTGAACATCGCCGACGGCCGCCTGAACAAGCAGGTCGCCGCCGAACTTCACGTCACCGAAGCGGCGATCAAGGCCCACCTGACGGCCATCTTCCGCAAGCTGGGCGTCCATAACCGCACCCAGGCCATGCTGGCCTTGCAGCCGTTGCTGGCCGCCGGTCTCAACGCGGCCGCCTAGCCGCGGGACATGATCCAGGGCTGCTCCGACCACAGCGCGCAACGGTGCTGACGGGCGAAGGCCTGGCTGGTCATCGCCGCATCCTTGGCGCCGGGCCTCAGGGCCAGCAGGTGGCCGTCCTTCGGCTGCATCCGAGGCCAGCCACCGCCGGGGACGCCCTCGCGCACGAAGGCGCTCCAGTAGGCGATCATGCGGTCCGACAGCTGGCGCTGCTCCAGCGTCAGCCGCGCCGCGCGACCTGCGAAGACGCCGCCGGGCCAGAGATAGGTCAGTTCGGCGCTGTGGGCGGCTCCGAAGCGGTAGCCGCCCGCGCGGACGTCGAACGGCGGGTCCGGGTCCTCGAACTGGTAGTAGTAGACCGGCGCGGCCTTCGACATCGCCTCGGCGACGGCCAGGCTGGTGCAGCCGCCAAAACCGCGCATGCCGCTGTCGGTCATCACCGCGCTGACGGCATAGGCGGCCTCCAGCCCCGGCGTCTCGACGGGATAGGCCTGCTCGATCCGGCGGGCGAAGGCCTCCGGGGCCAGCTTGCGCAGCCAGGCGGCATAGGCGGCCTTGTCGAAGCCCAGATAGGCCGGCCCGGCGATGCGGCCTTCCTCGCGATTGGCGCCCAGCAACACCGGCACGGGGTTCCAGGCGCCGCGCACGATCTGGTCGAAGGCCGTCGCCTCGACCACCGGCGCCGCGAAGCCGCCGATGTCGACTACGCGCCCGACCGGCAGCGTCCGCAGGCAGGCAGCATCGGCGCAGCCGGCGCGGGCCAGGACGCCCTCCCCGCGCGCCAGGCTGGCGGACGGCAGGTCGACATCGTGCAGGCAGTCATCGCTGGAGATGATCGCGGCGCGGAACAGACCCTTGGCGCTGGCTGAGGTCAGCAACGGGCACAGCACCGTGCCGCCGGCGGACTCGCCGCCGATGGTGACCTTGGCCGGATCACCGCCGAACGCGGCGATATTGCGCGCCGTCCAGCGCAGAGCGGCCTCGACATCCTGGAGGGCGTAGTTCCCCTGCCCAAAGCTCGGATGGTTGAGGAAGCCCAGCGCGCCGAGACGGTAGTTGATCGTCACCACCACGATGTCACCGCGCCCAGCCAGGGCCGCGCCGTCATGGTCGATCCCTGCCCCGTTCGTCGCCCCGCCGCCGTGGACGTACAGGAACACCGCGCGCGGCCGCTTGGCCGGCGTCACGGGGCGGTAGACGTTCAGGACCAGGCAGTCCTCGACTTCGGATCGTGGGGTGTCGGCGGTCGCCGTTTGGGGGCAGCGCACATATGCGATGTTTTCGTCGCGTTCGGCTTTCCAGGCCTTCGCAGGCTGTGGCGCGGCCCAACGCAGAACGCCGACCGGCGGCGCGGCGTAAGGCACGTTCAGGAACTGCTCGACGCCCTCACGGACCACGCCGCGCAGGGCGCCGGTCTCGATCGTGGCGGTCGGCTGGGCCAGCGCGGGGCCGGCCAGCAGCGCCAGGACCGCGACGAGGCGAGCGATCATTTCAGGCCGGGCTTCTTGCGCGGATAGCTGCGGGTCGACAGCGCCGGAACCTTGTAGTCGACCTGGAAGTGGCAGGCCTCGCCATAGGTCTTCACCGCCTCGGCGCAGCCGGCGGCCAGGGTCGCGGGGCTGGGCTTGGTCCCCTGCCCGATCCAGGCGTCCATGGCCCGCAGCAGGGCGGCGTATTCCGGCGTGGCCAGCTTGGAGTGCTCGTGCTCGTCGGTGAATGACTGGACCAGCAGATCGCTCTTGCCGGCCTTGGCGACGGTGTCGTGGAACACCTGCTCCAACTCGACGAAGGCGGTCGGGTCGTCGATGGCGTGCATGGTCAGGGTCGGGACCAAGAGCTTGCCGGTCAGGTCGCTGTCGTCGGCCAGGCCGCGCACGCCCTCGGGATCGGCCTTAAAGCGTGGCACGCCCTTGTTCAGCGCCTTGTCGTCGTCCGAGCCCGTATAGACCACGCCGACGTTCGTGAAGGGGTTCTTGCCGCCCAGCCGCTTGTTGACCATGTCGGCGAAGGTGAAGGTCGACCAGGACAGGTGGCTGTCCAGGGTGCGCTCGGGGATGCGGGTGACTGCCAGGATGTTCTTCAGATTACGCTGCTGCTGGGCCGTGCGCTCGCCGGCGGGGCGGTTGACGCCCGTGCAGGCGTCCAGGCGCTCGTCCAGCTGCTTGTTGGTCAGCTTGGAGCCGACGGGTTGGCCCTGCCATAGCGGGTACTGGACCTCGTCCTTGGCCGGGTGGTTGCCGCAATAGAACTGATAGACGGCCCGCAGGTCGGCGCGGAAGTCGTAGGCCCGTGTGCCGCCCGAGACGACGCCGCTGGTCAGGATGACGCCGTCATAGATCAGCTTGCCGTCGGCGTCCTTGCCGTACAGCTCGGCGGTCTTGGCCGCGACATTGCCGCCCCACGACTGGCCGTGCAGCACGGTGCGCTTGGGCCGGCCGTAGGTCGCCCAAAAGAGCTTGCGCAGGTTGTCGCTGTCCTCGGCGGCCGAGCGGACGCCATAGCCTTCACGGCGATAGTTCGAGCCGGCCCAGGCATAACCCTCGGCCACGGTGACGGCGAAGCGTTGCAGGTCCTCGATCGCGTCGTCGGGCTTGGGCGTCTTCAGGCGCGGGCCGCCGTGGGTGTGCAGCACCAGCGTGCCGTTCCAGGCCTTGGGAATGGCGATCCAGTAGTACGCGCCGTTCTGGTCCTGGCCGGCCAGGCACTTGGTCTCGGCGGGCAGACCTTCGGGACAGGTCTTCTCCTTGGGCGCTTCCGCATGGGCGACGGACGCGGCCAGGGCAAGGCCCAGACCCAGGATGGCGGAGGAAAGCTTCTTCACCAGAGACCTCATCACGCGGAAACAAGAAGGGCCGGCCGCCCCGGGGGAGGACGTGGAGCAGCCGGCCGGAATGAACGTCAGAACGACTTGCTGACGCTCATGTACCAGTAACGGGCATAGGGGTTGTAGAGCGAGCCGATGAAGCCGCCCGACGACAGCGGCGGGTCTTTGTCGAAGATGTTGCGCGCGCCGACCCGGATGCGGGTGTCGTTGGCCCAGCCCTTCTGCTCGAAGCGATATTGGGCATACAGGTTGACCGTGGTCAGCGGCTTGACGGCCCAGGGCTCACCCGCGGTCGAGACGAAGTCCATGTCCAGGACCGAGCCGGTATAGACCACCGAGGCGCCGATCTGGACCGGACCACCGCGCCAGGTGCCGGTGCCCGTCCACTTCCACTTGGGCTTGCCGTTCTTCTTCAGCAGGTCGCCAACGTCGGTCAGCGGCGTGGCGCGGTTGATCGTGCCGGCGGCGCGGGCGGCGAACAGCTCGGCGACCGGCGGAGCCAGTTCCTGCGAGAACTTGTCCATGAAAGTGCCGTCGATATCGACGCTGAACCGGCCGGCGTTTTCGGTGCGCAGGTTCCAGTTCAGACCGAAGTCGATACCGCTGACGGTCTGGGGCTGCAGGTTCTTGAACTGGTCGCGGATCTCCAGGATCTGGCCAACCGGGGCCAGGCCCGTGCCCTGGAAGAAGGCGATGTCGTCGACGGTCGGCGCGGCGCGGATGACGTTGGCGTTGCTCGAACCGGTGACACGGGACAGGTAGTCCTGGATGGCGATGTTGGCCGAGCCCAGCGTGCCGACGATGCCTTCCTGCTTGATCTGCCAACGGTCGACCGTGACCGTGAAGCGGCCGAACTGTTCGGGGATGAAGGTCGGCTGCAGCACGACGCCCACCGAGTAGTTCTCGCTCGTTTCGGCCTTCAGGTTCGGGTTACCCGCCGTGGTGAAGCGGATGCCGACGCCACGCGTACAGGCGGTGAAGGTCGAGATGCGGCCGGCGCGCAGGTCGGCCTCACAGCGGTAGTAGTCGGTGACGGTGTTGGTCCGCGAATAGGCGAACGGGTTGGTGGTTTCCAGGTTCGGGGCGCGGAAGCCCTGCTGCCACGAGCCGCGGAAGCGGACGCCGTCGATCACGTCCCAGGCAAACGCGATCTTGGGTTTCGCGACCGAGCCGAAGTCGCTGTAATTCTCGTAGCGACCGGCCAGCTGCAGGTCGATGCGGCGGACCAGCGGGATGTTCATCTCGGGCGAGACCAGCGGGACGGCGAATTCGAGGAACGCCGAACCGACGTCGCGCGAACCCTTGGTGCTGGGGGTGTCGTTGACGCCCGTGACATTGCTGTTGCTGGTCAGGCCGGTGACCGGATCGGTGAACGGCGTGCGGCCGTCCAGCTGCGGATCGCGGCGATCTTCTTGCGTCTCGTGGCGGAACTCGACGCCGGCGGCGACGCCGACCGAGCCGCTCCAGATGTTGATCAGGTCGGGCTTCGAAACCTTGAAGTCGGCCATGGTCAGGGTGGTGGTCGAGTGGCGCTTCAGGCGGAAGCGGATGGCGTCCAGCGCGGCCTTGGAGCTGGGCGTGCAGTCACGGCCGCCCGTGCCGTCCAGGCAGCCGCCGTTGAACGGGTTGTAGGCGTCGGGAGTCGACAGGGCCAGCGAGGCGGCCAGCTTCTTGCTGTCGATGCCGTCGCTTTCGTCCTTGGCGTCGGCCTTCGAATAGAGGACCGCCGTGTCGAAGTTCCAGCCCCACTTCTCGCCCTTCAGGCCGCCCAGGAAGCGGGTCTGATAGTTCTCGACCTCGACCTTGCTCGGGCCCAGGTCGTTGAAGCGGTAGTTGGTGAAGGTCACGGGCAGACCGCCGACCGGCACGTTGGTCAGGCCCGGCAGGCGGTTCGGGTTGGCCTGGCCGTTGGCGAAGGTCACCGGACCGAAGGGGTTCCAGTAGTTGCTGGCCGGCACGCCGATGGCCACCAGGCTGGTGCCCTGGGTCGTCAGGCCTTCCGACGTGGCGTGGTAGAAGCCGACTTCGCCATAGGCCGTCAGCGTGTCACTGATGTCGTAGTGGCCGTTCAGGAACAGGTTCTGGCGCTCGATCTCCGGCGCGACGGTCGTCGCGTCGTTCTGCGGGGCGTTGTAGCGATAGGCGTTAGCGGTGCTGCCGGTGGCCAGGTTGCCGGTGCCCAGGCACAGGCCGTTGCCGATCTGGGCAGCGCAGCCGGCGATGGTGTTGGGCTGCACGTGGGTCGCGCCGGCCGCCGTGGTCAGGGCCGTCGTGCCCTGGCGGATCGTGCCGGGGCCGCCGAACACCGTGAAGTTGGCGAACGAGTTCTGGTTGCCGCGGTTGTCCGGGGCGGCGCTGGCCGCATAGTCCGGATAGCCGGCGAACAGCGAGCGCAGGTCCTGGGTCGCGGTATAGGGCCGGTCACTGGGACGCTGGGCCGTGCGCCAGGTGAAGTTGCCGTTCAGCGAGATGTTGCCCCGCCCTTCCGCGAAGTTGCGGCCGGCGAAGATGTTGCTCGAGTATTCCTTGCGGTGCGTGCCTTCGGCCCAGCCGTACTGGGCGTCGACGGTCAGGCCGTCGAAATCGGTCTTCAGCACGGTGTTGACGACGCCAGCCACCGCGTCCGAGCCGTAGATGGCGGCGGCGCCGTCGCGCAGCACTTCCAGGCGGTCCAGGTTCGAGGTCGGGATGGCGTTGGCGTTGAAGCCCAGCAGCGGCACGGTGCCCGACGACTGGCTGGTCGGGTGCGAGACCAGGCGGCGGCCGTTCAGCAGCACCAGGGTGTTGCCGACGCCCAGGCTGCGCAGGTTGATCGAGTTGACGTCGCCACGCGTGGAGTTGCTGGTCTGGGCCGCGTTGGTCGGGTTGATGAACACGTCGCCCATCTGCGGGATCGAGCGGAACAGGTCATCGCCCGAGACCGCGCCGGTGGCGGCGATCTGGCTCTCGCCCATCACCGTGACCGGCAGGGCGGCCGTGGTCTTGGCGCCCTTGATCTGGCTGCCGACGACGACGATCTCTTCGACCTTGGTGTTGGCGTCGGCGGCCTCTTGGGCCATGGCGCCGGTGGCGGTCAGCAGGACGGCCAGGGCCGCGCCCCGAACGAGATGGCGGCGGTAGGTCTGGTAAGTCACGTTTAGCTCCCCAGTGTTTTCTTTTGTTGTCAGTTCGGTGGGTCGGATCGGCGCGCCGCTTAAGGACGCGCGGCCTCCGGGACGGGACCGCCGGGGGCTGCCGGCGGGTGTTTCTTCGGGTTCAGGGCCGACTTGAAGGCCCGGACATCCAGGCCCTTCTCCCAGCGCGAGACGACGATCGCCGCCACCGCATTGCCGGTGAAGTTGGTCAGGGCCCGGCACTCGGACATGAAGCGGTCGACGCCCAGGATCAGGGCCATGCCGGCCACCGGGACCGAGGGCACCACCGACAGGGTGGCGGCCAGGGTGATGAAGCCGGCGCCGGTGACGCCAGCCGCGCCCTTGGAGCTCAGCATCGCCACGCCCAGCAGCAGGGCTTGCTCTTCCCACGACAGGTGCACGCCGGTGGCCTGGGCGATGAACAGCGCCGCCAGGGTCATGTAGATGTTGGTGCCGTCGAGGTTGAACGAGTAGCCCAGCGGGACCACCAGGCCGACGACCGACTTCGGGCAACCGGCCTTTTCCAGCTTTTCGATCAGGCTGGGCAGCGCGGCTTCCGACGAGCTGGTGCCCAGCACCAGCAGCAGTTCGGCCTTGAGGTAGCGGATCAGGCTGAAGATCGAGAAGCCGTTGAAGAGACCAACAGCGCCCAACACCACGACCACGAACAGCGCCGAAGTCAGGTAGAAGGTGCCGACCAGCAGGGCCAGGTTGGCGACCGAGGAAATCCCGTACTTGCCGATCGTAAAGGCGAAGGCCCCGAAGGCGCCGATCGGGGCGGCCTTCATCACGATGTGCACGAACTTGAAGAAGGCCTGGGCCACGACTTCCAGGAAGTCGACCACCGGCTTGGCCGGCGCGCCGACCAAGGTCAGCGACAGGCCGAACAGGATCGAGATCAGCAGCACCTGCAGGATCTCGCCCTCGGCGAAGGCCCCGACCACGGTGTTGGGAATGACGTTCATCAGGAAGCCGACGATGCTCTGATCGTGGGCCTTGGCGGCGTATTCGGCGACCTTGCCGGCCTTCAAGGTGGCCGGATCGATGTTCATGCCCGCGCCCGGCTGGACGACGTTGGCGACGATCAGGCCGACGATCAGGGCCAGGGTCGAGAAGACGAGGAAATAGAGCAGCGCCTTAATGGCCACGCGGCCGACCTTCTCCAGGTCGCGCATGCCGGCGATGCCGGTGACCACGGTCAGGAAGATCACCGGGGCGATGACCATCTTCACCAGCTTGATGAAGGCGTCGCCCAGCGGCTTCAGCGATTGGCCGATCTCGGGATAGTAGTGGCCGATGGCGCCGCCTAGGGCGATGGCCAGCAGCACCTGGAAGTACAGGTGACGATAGAACGGCTTAGGGCGCTCAGGGGCGGCCGGTTGGATCGTCTGCACTGTCGCCTCTTGGCCTGGCCCGAAGGCCTCGTTTCCACCCCGCGCCCCTTTGCCGGGACGCTTGGATAGACGATCCTAGGCCTTAGGACCCCACGCAAGCGGCCTCAAGAAAAGCGCCCGACCGTTGATTTATCTAGAGTTTTTTCCTCACGGTCATTTAGGGACCGCTACCGGGTCGGCGAAAAACCCCACGCCCGGCTCGCATTTTGTGCGAAAATCCGCACAAACCTTGGAAACGCTTCCGTGAAGAGCCCGCCCCTGCCGAATCTGGCCGACCCGATCGCCCGCCGCTGGCTGGCCTTCGTCGTGGTCAGCGCCATCCTGCTGGCGGCCGTCGTCGGCTTCGCGGGCGCGGTGGCCGAGCGCCGCGCCACCACCGACCTCGCCCGCCAGGCCCAGGCCTCGGCCACCTTGCACGCGGCCGTGCTGCGCAGCGAGCTGGCCAAGCACCGCTCCCTGCCCTTCGTCCTGGCCCAGGATCCCGACGTGGCCGAGGTGCTGCGCTCTGAAGACCCTCAAGGCCTGGCCGCCATGAACCGCAAGCTGGAGACGCTCAGCGGCGGCACCCGCGCGGCGGTGATCTATGTCCTGAACGCCAAGGGCATGACCATCGCCGCCAGCAACTGGCGCGAGCCGACCAGCTTCGTCGGTTCGGACTACAGCTTCCGCCCCTACTTCAAGGAGGCCAAGGCCGACGGCACCGCCGAGCTCTTCGCGCTGGGCACGGTCAGCCGCCGGCCCGGCCTGTTCATGTCGCGCCGGGTCGAAGGCCCGCACGGCCTGCTGGGCGTGGTGGTCGTGAAGGTCGAGTTCGAGGCGTTGGAAGCCGAGTGGTCCGCCGCCGAGCCCGCCTTCGCCGCCGATCCGCGCGGGGTGATCCTGGTGACCTCGGTCCCGGCCTGGCGGTTCTCGACGCTCAGCCCCCTGCCCCCGGCAGAACAGCAGCGCCTGCGGGCCGAGCACCGCTTCGGCGACGCGCCATTCAGCGTGCTGAAGGCCGCGCCGCTGCCCGTCGCCGGCCGCGCCCCGACCCTGACCAGCCTCTCGCCGCCCGACCAGGGCGAGAGCCGCTACATGGCCGCCAGCGCCGACCTGGGGGCCGTGGGCTGGACCGTCTACACCCTGACGCCGGTCGGCGCGGCCCTGCGCACGGCGATCAGCGGCGCCCGCGCCATTGCCCTGCTCGCGGGCCTGGTGGCCTGCGCCATCGCCGCCGCCCTGCTGCGCTGGCGCGGCCAGGCCACCGTCCGCGCCGCCCGCCAGGAGGCCGCGCGCCTGGAGCTGGAAGCCCGCGTCCAGGAGCGCACCGCCGAGCTGCGCGAGACCAACCAGCGCCTGACCGTCGAGATCGAGGAACGCCGCCGCGTCGAAGCCCACGTCCACGTCATGCAGGACGAGCTGGTGCAATCCAACAAACTGGCCACCCTGGGCCAGATCGCCGCCGGCGTGGCGCACGAGATCAACCAGCCGGTGGCCGCCATCCGCGCCTATGCTGACAACGCCGCCGCCTTCCTGGACCGGTCCGACGACAAGACCGCCAAGGCCAATCTCGGTTTGATCTCGGGCCTGACCGAACGCATCGGCCTGATCACCGACGAGCTGCGCGCCTTCGCCCGCAAGTCCAGCGCGCCCGCCGCGCCGGTGGCCGTGCGCGAGGCCGTCGACGGCGCCCTGCTGCTGGTCGGCCCGCGCCTGCGCCAGCAGGGCGTGCGGGTGATCCGCGACGAGGCCGACGAGGCCGCCCGCGTGATGGCCGAACGCTTCCGTCTGGAGCAGGTGCTGGTCAACCTGCTGCAGAACGCCCTGGAGGCGCTGGAGGGCGCGGCCGATCCGGAGATCCGCGTCCAGGTTTCCGTCAAGCGCTCGCAGGTGCGGATCCTGGTCGCCGACAATGGCCCCGGCGTCGCCCCCGAGGCGGCCAAGACCCTGTTCACCCCGTTCGCGACCACCAAGCCTCGGGGCCTCGGCCTTGGCCTGGTGATCAGCCGCGACATCGTCGCCGAGTTCGGCGGCGAGCTTTCCCTGGAGGCTGGCCCCGGCGGCGCCCGCTTCCTCATGTCCCTGCCCAAGGCGCGTTCGTAATGCCCGTTTCCGTGAACCAGGTGGCCTTTATCGACGACGACGACGTCCTGCGCGACGCCAACGTCCAGACTCTGCAGCTGGCGGGGTTCGAGGTGCTGGCCTTCGACTCCGCCGAGACCGCCGTCGCCGCCGTGCCGGCCGATTTTTCCGGCGTGGTGATCAGCGACATCCGCATGCCGCGCATGGACGGCCGCCAGCTGTTCCGTCGCCTCAAGGAGCAGGATCCGGACCTGCCCGTGATCCTGATCACCGGCCACGCCGACGTCACCGAAGCCGTCGAGGCCCTGCACGACGGCGTCTATGACTTCGTGGCCAAGCCCTACGCCCCCGAGCGCTTGGTCAGCAGCGTGCGCCGCGCCATCGAGAAGCGCCGGCTGGTGCTGGAGAACCGCGAGCTGCGCACCCTGGCCGCCCAGGCCCAGGGCGACTGGCCGCTGATCGGCCAGACGCCGGTGATGGAGCGCCTGCGGGCCACCCTGCGTCAGCTGGCCAGCGCCGATGTCGACGTCCTGCTCGAGGGCGAGACCGGGGTCGGCAAGGAGCTGGCCGCCCGCGCCCTGCACGCCTGGGGCCGTCGCCGCGACCGCGAGTTCGTCGCCGTCGACTGCGCCGCCCTGCCCGCCGGCGCTTTGGACAGCGAGCTCTTCGGCCACGAGCTGGGCGCCTTCAGCGGCGCGGTGCGCCAGCGGATGGGCCGCATCCAGCAGGCCGATCGCGGCACGCTTTTCCTGGATGAAATCGAGACCTTGGCCCCGGAAGCTCAGGGTAAGTTCCTGCGGGTGTTGGAGGAGCGCGAGGTCACGCCCCTGGGCTCCAACCGCGCCCAGACCCTGGACCTGCGCGTCGTGGCCGCCGCCAAGGGCAATCTGGCCGACGCCGTGGCGGCCGGGACCTTCCGCCAGGACCTGTTCCATCGCCTGGACGTGGTGCGCATCCGCATCCCGCCGCTGCGCGAGCGCCGCGAGGACGTGCCGCTGCTGTTCGCCCACTTCCTGGCGCGGGCCTGCGAGCGGCTGGACGGCCCGCCTCCGGTCGTCGACGACCAGGTGCGCTGGCGGCTGCACAATCACGATTGGCCGGGCAATGTGCGGGAGCTTGGCCATTACGCTCAGCGGGTAGCGCTGGGCTTGGCCGACCAGACCTCGACCGGCGCGCCGGAAGAGCTGCCGCCCCTGCCTGAGCGCGTGGCGACCTATGAGGCCCACGTGATCCGCGAAGCCCTGGCCGGCTGCGACGGCGACGTGCGCAAGGCGCTGGAGGTCCTGCGCATTCCGCGCAAGACCTTCTACGACAAGCTGGACCGCCACGACATCGACGTGGCGGCCTATCGCCCGTCTAGCCGCGTTCGACCTGGCTGACGTCGCGGACCGCACCCTTGGCGGCGTTGGTGGTCATGGCGGCGTAGGCGCGCAGGGCCGGCGAAACCACGCGCTGGCGATCCTTGGGCTTCCAGGCGTCCTTGCCGCGGGCCAGTTCGGCCGCTCGACGCTCAGCGAGCACCTCGTCCGACACCTCCAGGGTGATGCCCCGGTTGGGAATGTCGATCAGGATGCTGTCGCCGGTCTCGACCAGGGCGATCAGGCCGCCCTCGCCGGCTTCCGGCGAGACGTGGCCGATCGACAGGCCCGAAGTGCCACCCGAGAAACGACCGTCGGTGATCAAGGCGCAGGCCGCGCCCAGGCCCTTCGATTTCAGATAGGTCGTCGGGTACAGCATCTCCTGCATGCCCGGACCGCCCTTGGGGCCTTCGTAGCGGATCACGACGACCTCGCCGGCCTTGACCTGGCCGCCCAGGATGCCGCTGACCGCCGCCTCCTGGCTCTCATAGACCCGCGCCGTGCCCTTGAAGGTCAGGATCGAGTCGTCGACCCCGGCTGTCTTCACGATGCAGCCCTCGGGGGCCAGGTTGCCGAACAGCACGGCCAGGCCGCCGTCCTTCGAGAACGGGTGCTCGACCGAGCGGATGACGCCCTTCTCGCGGTCCAGGTCCAGGTTCTCCCAACGGGCGGCCTGGCTGAAGGCGATCTGGGTCGGCTTGCCACCCGGCGCGGCGCGGAAGAACTCGTGGGCGGTGGCGCTGTTGGTGCGGCCGATGTCCCAACGGGCCAGGGCCTCGGCCATCGTGGTGGCGTGAACCGTCGGCTGGCTGGTGTCGATCAGGCCGCCGCGCTCCAGCTCGCCCAGAATGGCCATGACACCGCCGGCGCGGTGGACGTCTTCCATGTGCACGTCGGCCTTGGCAGGCGCGACCTTGGACAGGCACGGCACCTTGCGCGACAGGCGATCGATGTCGGCCATGCCGAACTCGACCTCGCCCTCGCTGGCGGCGGCCAGCAAGTGCAGCACGGTGTTGGTCGAGCCGCCCATGGCGATGTCCAGGCTCATGGCGTTCTCGAACGCGGCCCGGGTGGCGATGTTGCGCGGCAAGGCGGTGGCGTCGTCTTGCTCGTACCAGCGTTGGCACAGGTCGACGATCACGCGGCCAGCCTCGAGGAACAGCGCCTCACGGTCGGCGTGGGTGGCCAGGACCGAACCATTGCCGGGCAGCGATAGGCCCAGGGCCTCGGTCAGGCAGTTCATCGAGTTGGCGGTGAACATGCCCGAGCACGAGCCGCAGGTCGGGCACGCGGCCTTCTCGATCGCGGTGACTTCCTCGTCCGTGTACTTGTCGTCGGCGGCCACGACCATGGCGTCGACCAGGTCCAGGGCGCGGATCTCGCCCTTGATCGTCACCTTGCCGGCCTCCATCGGACCGCCCGAGACGAAGACCACCGGGATGTTCAGCCGCATGGCGGCCATCAGCATGCCGGGCGTGATCTTGTCGCAGTTGGAGATGCAGACGATGGCGTCGGCGCAGTGGGCATTGACCATGTACTCGACCGCGTCGGCGATCAGCTCGCGGCTGGGCAGCGAATACAGCATGCCGCCGTGGCCCATGGCGATGCCGTCGTCGACGGCGATGGTGTTGAATTCCTTGGCCACGCCCCCGGCCGCCTCGATCTCGCGGGCGACCAGCTGGCCCAGGTCCTTCAGGTGCACGTGGCCCGGGACGAACTGGGTGAAGCTGTTGGCCACCGCGATGATCGGCTTGCCGAAATCCTCGTCCTTCATGCCGGTGGCGCGCCACAGGCCGCGGGCGCCGGCCATGTTGCGGCCGTGGGTCGAGGTGCGAGAGCGATAGGGAGGCATGGGAAATCTCAATGTCGGCTGTGGGGTCTTTCTACGGCCGTTCCTTCCACGCGCAAAATATATTAGTTCAGCACTATTAAGTCGTTGAGCATATCAAAATGGACGTCCGCCCGCTTCGCCATTTCGCCGCTGTCGCCGACACCCTGCATTTCGGCCGAGCCGCCGAGCGCCTGGGCATGACCCAGCCGCCGCTCAGCCAGTCGATCATGGCGCTGGAAAAGAGCCTGGGCGCGCCGCTATTTGTGCGCTCCAAGCGCAACGTCCGGCTCAGCGCTTTCGGCGAGCAGTGGCTGCCGCACGTACTGGCGACGCTGGACAGCCTGGACGAACTGCCGACCACCGCCCGCCGCATCCGCGACGGCCAGACGGGCCTCTTGGCCCTGTCCTTCGTCAGCACCGCCGACTACAGCGTCCTGCCGGCCCTGGTGCGGCGTTATTCCCAGGCCTTTCCGGACGTCGAGATCCGCCTGTTCGAGGCCACCAGCGACGTGCAAATCCCGGCCCTGGTTGCCGGCGAACGCCATGCCGGCATCATCATCCCGCCCGCCGACCAAGCCCTGCCGCCGCCGCTGGACTACCGCCGCCTGCTGCGCGAGCCGCTGATCGCGGCCGTTCCCACCGCCTGGATCGACGAGGGCCGTATCGCCAGCGACACGCGGCTGTCGACGGACGAGGTGCTGGCCTCACCGCTGATCCTGTTCCCCAAGCAGGTCGCGCCAGCCTTCCACGACTTGGTCACCGGCTACTACGCGGCCCTGGGCGGCGCGCCCAGAATCGTCCAGGAAGCCATCCAGATGCAGACCATCATCAGCCTGGTCTCCAGCGGCCTGGGCATCGCCCTGGTCCCGGCCTCGTTGCGGAACATGGCCCGGACCGGGGTCAGCTACATCCCGCTGGCCGGCGCTGTGCCGGAGCTGGAAACCGGCCTCGTCTGGCGGCGCGGCGAGGTCTCAGCAACCTTGGCTAACTTCTTGAAATTGCTCGATACGCCGTAACAAATACGACGAAAGCGTCAGATCATCGGTTTGCGGCGGTCCGAGGCCTTGGGAGCCTTCCAGCCGATCCACACCAGATAGGCCTGGAACATGTCGGCCATGGCCCCGGCATAGGCCTCGATCTCGTCATCGGCGCGCGGCGTTTCGGAGAAGGATTTCCCTACCTGTTTCAAGGTGTTGGAGATCAGATCACCCACGAGAACGCGGTCGGCCTCGGGCGTGTCGGGCATCAGCTCGATCATGAAGTCCAGCAGGGTCTGGGTCCCTGACAGCCGGGCTTCCTGGGCCTCCGGCGCGTCGCGGTACAGCGGGGCTGCGTCGTCCAACGCGCCCCGCACCTCGGCCTCCTCGCATTCGGAGCGGATGAAGGCGATGACCAGCGCCCGCAGGCGCTCCAGGGGCGGACTGGAGGCGTCGCCGAGGATTTCCTTCAAGAGATCCGTGGTTTCGCGCCACTCGTCGCTCTGTAGGCGGAACAGGATCGCGGCCTTGTTGGGGAAGTACTGGTAGATCGAGCCGACGCTGACCCCAGCCTTCTCGGCCACCCGCGCCGTCGTGAAACGATGGGCGCCTTCCTTGGCCAGAACCTGAACAGCGGCCTCCAGGATCGCCGACACCAGCTCGGTCGAACGCGCCTGTTGGGGCAGCTTTCGTGAGGAAATTCGGGGTGTTGGACGATCAGTCATCGGCAGCCTCGCAACGCGAATACCGCAACCCGACGGATTATTCGTATTTTTGGCCGGGACGCAAGCACGCGCCTTTTCGAAGTTTCGGACACCCCGATGACGACCCTGACCACCGCCCCCATCGCACCCCTGCTGGAGCGCCTGTTCGCCGAGGCCGACGAGGCCTCGCCTATGAACGATCCGGCCTTCGCCGACATCACCGAGGACGAGCATTCCCGGCTGATGCGCAGCAAGACCGAGTACCGCGAGCTCTATGACCGCCTCAAGGCCTATCCCCTGGCCGTGTCGCGCGAGACCGGCGCCCTGCTTTACATGCTGGCCCGCAGCATCCGCGCCACGACGATCATCGAGTTCGGGACCTCGTTCGGCCTGTCGACCCTGCACCTGGCCGCGGCCCTGCGCGACAATGGCGGCGGCCGGCTGATCACCACCGAGTTCGAGCCCTCCAAGGCCGACCGCGCCCGACAGAACCTGATCGCCGGCGGAGTCGACGACCTAGTCGAGATCCGCGAGGGCGACGCGCTGCAGACCCTGGCCAGCGACCTGCCCGACCAGATCGATCTCGTTTTGCTGGACGGCGCCAAGGCGCTCTATCCCGAGATCCTGGCCCTGCTGGAAAACCGCCTGAAGCCCGGCGCGCTGATCATCGCCGACAATGCCGACTACGCGCCGGACTATCTGGGCCGCGTACGCTCGCCGATGGCCGGCTATGTTTCCGTGCCATTCGCCGAGGACGTCGAGCTGTCGATGAGGCTCTAGGCCGTCCAGGCGATGGTGACGCGCAAGCCGCCCAGGTCCGAGCGATCCATGCGTAGCGCCGCGCCGGAGGACTCGGCCAAGTCGCGGACGATGGCCAGGCCCAGGCCGTGACCCGGGCCAGCCTCGTCCAGCCGCGCGCCGCGCGCCAGCGCCGCCTCGGCCCGGCCTTCGTCCATGCCAGGACCATCGTCCTCGACGCGCAGCACGCCGGCCTCGCCCGACACCCGCACCTGGCGGCGGGCGAAGCGGGCGGCGTTCTCGATCAGGGCGCCCAGCATCTCGGTCACGGCGTCCTCGGAGACCGGCACACGCAGGTCGGCGGGGATCTCGACGTCGAACATCAGCCGCTCGCCGTCGGCCGTGCGCTCCAGCACCGCCACCAGGCGCTCGGCGACGACCAAGGGCGCGGCCTCGGCGGCGAAGGCGGCTTCCCGCGCGGCGGCAGCGCGGGCGCGGGCCAGTTCGGCTTCCAGCGCGGAAGAGACAGCGGCGATGGCGGCGTCCAGGCCGTCCGCGGCCTCGGCGGCTCCGGCTTCGCGGGCGCGGCGGCTCTGGGCTGACAAAGCGGCCAGCGGGGTCTTCAGACTATGGGCTAGGTCGCCAGCCCGACGACGGGCGCGGGCGAGGTCCCCTTCCCGCGCCTCAGCCAGGGCGTTGATCGCCTCGGCCAGCGGGGCGATCTCTTGCGGATGCGCGTCGGACATCCGGGCCGAGGGGCTCTTGCGCAGGCGGGCCAGGTCGTCGCGCACGCGGGCCAGCGGGGCCAAGCCCAGGGTCACCTGCAAGGCGGCGGCGGCCGACAGCACGACCCACAAGCCGGCCAGGAACAGCGCCAGGTCGCGGCCGAACTCCTGCCGCGCCGCTCGCAGGCCCTTCTCGTCGCTGGCCACCTGGATCAGCACGGCGGGTCCGTTGCGGTCGGGGCGCACAGACCGTTCGACCAACAACAGGCGGTCGCCGAAGGGACCGGCGGCGACACGCCAAGCCCATTCGTCGGTCGGCGCGTCGGCAGGCGGCGTCAGCATCTGGTCCCACAATGACATCGACCGCTGCATGCCCTTGGACGACGACACTTGCCAATACAGACCGCCCATCGGCTTGCGCAGACGCGGTTCCGTCAGCAGGGTCTGGACCATCACGTCATCCACCGGCGCGGGTCGGACATTGGCGGCCAGCTCCAGACCGATCCGGGTCAGGTCGGCGATCTCCCGCCGCTCAATATGCCGTTCGAACAGCCAGGTCATGGCCAGCCACGACACGGCCAGGGCCGCCAGGATGGCCAGCATGCCCCCGGCGATCAGCCGTCCTCGCAGCGAGCGTCCCTTCACGCGGTTACGCCGCTCAAGAGATAACCAAAGCCGCGCCGCGTCTCGATCACGTCGGCTCCAACCTTTCGGCGCAGGCGGGTGACCAGGGCCTCGATGGCGTTGGCGTCGGCGGTCTCGGCCACGCCGTACAGCTGCTCGGCCAGTTCGCCGGCCGAGACCGCGCGGCCAGGATTGTGCGCCAGGCAATCCAGCAGGCGGAACTCCAGCGGCGACAGCTTGACCGGCGCGCCGTCCAGGGTCGCCGACATGCGGCGGGTGTCCAGCGCCAGACGCCCGGCCTCGATCACCGGCGAGACCCGGCCGGCGGCGCGGCGCACCAGCCCCCGAGCCCGCGCCAGCAGCTCGCCCATCTCGAACGGTTTGGCCAGGTAGTCGTCGGCCCCGGCCTCGATGCCCTCGACCTTCTCGGTCCAATCGCCGCGCGCCGACAGGATCAGCACCGGAAACGCCCGGCCGTCCTTGCGCCAGCGGCGCAGCACGGACAGGCCGTCCAGGCGCGGCAATCCCAGGTCCAGGATCACCACGGCATAGTCCTCGACCTCGCCCTTGAACGAGGCGTCCTCGCCATCGCGCGCCAGGTCCACGACGAAGCCGCTGGCGGCCAGCGCCTTGACCAGGTCCGGACCGACGACGGGATCATCCTCGACGACCAGCGCCCGCACTCAGTCGTCCTCGAGCTTCAGGGTCGCGCCGGTCTTGGCGTCGAGTTCCAGTTCACGGATGCGGCCGGACTTGGCGAGGATCTTCAGGTCGTATTTCAGCCGGCCATGGTCGCCCTGCTCCAGCTCGACCTCAATGATCTCGCCGGGCACGCGCTGGGCGGCGATGGCCAGGATACGGGTCAGCGGCAAGACTTCCTTACGCAGCAACGCCTGGCGCGCGGCCTCGTGGCTCTGCTTCTTGTGGTCGTCGGAGGCGGCAACGCTGGTGGCGGCCAGGATCGAGGCAGTCAGGGCGATGACCACCAGGCTGATGAAGGGGGTGCGGGACAAGGTCATGGGCTGGACGATTCCACAGCCATCCTGACACGCCCCTGACGCGCCGCAACGCTTCAGGTTGGCCGGACGGGCTCCGCGCCCAAGCAATCCTCGCCCGCGTTATCGGCGGGAAAGCCGAACACCAGCGCTTGGACCAGGCAGATCGAGGCCGCCACCGAGCGGAAGGCGCCCGTCTCGGCCTCTCGCACCGGCAGCACCAGCTGGGCCGAGGCGGCGATCGGGCTGGCGGCGCTGTCGCTGATCGACAGCACCCGGGCGCCGTGCTGCACCGCCGCCGCAGCCGCCTGCATCGTCTCCTCGGCATAAGGATGACTGCTGACGGCGATCAGCAAGTCACGCGGGCCGATGGACTGGACCTGCTGGCGGACCCGCCCCGCCATGCCGTCGACGAAGAGGGCCCGCTTGCCGGCATATTGCAGGGCGTGGGCCAGGTACGAGGCCACCGGGAACGAGCGCCGAAAGCCCACGACATAGACCATCTCGGCCTTGGCGATCAGTTCGGCCGCAGCGCGCAGGTCGGCTTCCCGCACCGTCTGAAGCAGGCTGCGCAGCGCCTGGACATCGCCCTCGACGAAGGCTTCCAGCACCTCGGCGCCCGAGCCTTCCCCGAAATGGCGTACGCGTTCGCCCAGCCCAGGCGCCTGGCCCGACAACAGGCTGTCACGGAACAGCCGCTGCATCTGGCTGGCGCCAGGATAACCGAAGCTCTTGGCGAAACGTATGATAGCTGAGGGCTGGACGCCGCAGCGCTCGGCGATCACCGCCACGGTCTCCAGCGCGAAGGCGTTGGGCTCATCCAGGACGTAGCGCGCGATCTGCCGCTGGCGCTCGCTCAGCGCGTCGTAGCGGTCGACGATCGCCGCCCTCAACGCCTCGGCCGTGGCCGGCGCTCCCTCGATCATGTCCGCCCCGAGATGATCACTCACAATTTGAGACTAGCGGTTCCCTACGTGCGCACAACGGGCGAGCACGCTTGAACGTTTCGCGTCCCCGTATCGAGGAAGCTTGGCTGTCATCGTCATGTGTCCGATGCCGTTCATATGACGCGGTTCGTCAGCCAGGCGTCAGCGGCCGCCGTCTAGGGGTCCGCCTCGCAAACGTGACCGGAGGGGCCGCCATGAACCGCCTGAAACTCGCCGCCAGCCTGCTGGCCCTGACCATCGCCGCGCCGGCCCTGGCTCAAGTGCAGCCCGTGGCGACCACCGTCCCGACCGCCCAGGGCGGGACCAATGGCGTGGTGCTGCTGCGCGATCCCAGCGATCCGAAGAAAAGCGTGATCGCCGCAACCGCCAAGCTGGCGGGGCTGGAGTTCTACGGCCTGGATGGCCAGAGGATCGCCTCCGTCCCCGGCGGCGAGGTCAAGGCGGTCGACGCGCGTGACGACGGAAAGCGCGCCATCCTGGCCGTGCTGGACACCCAGGCCGGCGCCATGCGCCTGTTCGCCCGCGACTACGCCAGCGGCCAGGTCTCGGCGCTGAACGCCAAGCCGCTGGCGCTGGGCTATTCCGGCGAAGGCCTGTGCCTGCACCGCAGCGCCCGCGATGGCGCGCTGTATGCCTTCGCCATGGGCCGCGATGGCCAGCTGGACCAGTGGCTGCTGTATCCGACCGAAGGCGGCCAGATGGACGGCCGCGTAGTCCGCCGCCTGCGCCTGTCGTCCGAGGCCAAGTTCTGCGTCGCCGACGACGCCACCGGCGCCCTCTATGTCGCGCAAGCCGCAGTGGGCGTGTGGCGCTACGACGCCGATCCCGAGGCCGAGCCGGTCCCGACCATCGTCGACATCAACCGCCTGGGCCACATCAAGGGTGAGGTCGGGGGCCTGGCCGTCATCGATGGCGGCGCGGGCGCCAACTACCTGGTCGCGGCCAACGCCGACGCGGGCGACTTCAACGTCTATGACCGGAGCGCGGGCGACAAGTTCCTGGGCGGGTTCAAGGCCGGGGCGATCCAGAACCCCTCGGCGCTGTTTGGCCTGCGCACGCCCGTCGGCGCCAGCCTGCCGGCCGGCGCCCTGCTGATCGCCGACGATCGCAAGCAAGGCGCCCACAGCCAGGTCCTGTCCTGGGCCGACATCGCCGCCGCTCTGAAGCTCCCCGTCGGCGTCGACGCCCCGGCCGCGCCCAAGAGCAAGGTCGCTCTGGTCCACGCCACCATGGAGACCGTCCCGGTCGACCACGACGGCGACGCCGCCGACGATCCGGCCATCTGGGTCCACCCGACCGATCCCGCCAAAAGCGCCGTCATCGCCACCGACAAGAAGGGCGGCCTGGCCGTCTATGACCTGTCGGGCCAGCGCCTGCAGTTCCTGCCCGACGGCAAGATGAACAATGTCGACCTGCGCGGCGGCTTCAAGCTGGGCGGCAAGACCGTGACCCTGATCGCCGCCAGCGACCGGACGCACAAGTCGATCGCGCTCTACACGATCGATCCGCAGACACGCCTGCTGAGCAATGTCGCCGACGGTCTTCAGCCCACGAACCTTTCCGATCCTTACGGCCTGTGCATGTACCGCGACCGCAAGGGCGGGACCTTCGTGTTCATCAGCGATCCGGATGGCCTGGTGCGACAATGGAAGCTGACCGCCACCCCGGCCGGCAAGGTCAAGGCCGAGGCTGTCCGCGACATCCGCTTCGACACCCAGACCGAGGGCTGCGTCGCCGACGACGAGACCGGCGCGCTTTATGTGGCCGAGGAAGACGTCGCCCTCTGGCGGCTGGGCGCCGACGCCAAGGTCGGCTCGGCCAAGAAGGTCGTCGCGCGCATCGCCGACAACCCCGCCCTGAAGGACGACCTGGAGGGCATCGGCCTCTATGCCCAGGCCGGCGGCAAGGGCTTCCTGGTGCTGTCCAGCCAGGGCAACAACACCTACGCCGTGTTCCGCCGCGAGGGCGACAACGCCTATGTCGGCAGCTTCGCGGTCACCGCCGACGGCAGCAAGTCGATCGACGGGATCTCCGAGACCGACGGCCTGGACGTCAGCAGCGCCAACCTGGGTCCTGGCCTGGAAGGCGGAGCGTTCGTGGCCCAGGACGGCCGCAATATTTCCCCGCCCGAACACCAGAACTTCAAGCTCGTCCCGTGGTCGGCCATCGCGGAAAAGCTGAAGCCGTAAGGGAATCCGTCGACAGCTTAGCCTGTCATTCTTTGTCACGAACGCGATGCAGAGCCGCAAGGCGGCGTCGCCAATCTCAGACCCGTAGCAGGGCCGCTCGTCCCCCAGGGCGGCCACTGCCGGGAGAAATTGGATGATCACGACCCGTAATATTTTGTTGGCTTTGACCCTGGCCGGCGGCGTGGCCGTCGCCGGGACGGCCGGCGCCGAGCCGGTCAAACTGTCCGCCAAGCAGACTGCCCTCACCGCGGCCCACTTCCACGCCAAGACCCAGGTCATCGACGATCCGCTGGACGTCGAGACCGTGATCAGCTCGGAACAAGGCTTCCGCGCCGGTCAGGGCCTGCTGAAGTCGCCGGCCAGCGACAACCACCTGCGCGCCTTCGTCGACAAGCGCTCGGGCGCCACCCGCTTCGAGGTGCGCCAGACCGTGATGTACCCGGGCGCGATCCGCCACTACGGCCAGGTGTCGTACCAGACCAGCCAATGGCCGGTCGAAGCGCCGCTGACCAAGATCCGCGACAACGCCAGCCACTGCTTCTTCTTCGAAGCGCCGGAAGTGTGCCGCGAGGAAGTCTCGTTCGGCATCTCCGAGGCCGAGCTGCGCAGCGCCGCCGCCAAGCCGGGCGCCTGGGCCTACAAGCTCACCTCGCCCAAGGGCTACGAGCACCGCACCGCCATCACCCACGCCGAGATCGAGGGCCTGCTGAAGGCCGTCGACACCTACCGTCGCGCCCTGCCCGCCACCCAGGCGGCGGCCGACACCGCCTCGGGCAGCTAAGCCGCCTGTCGCATACGGAGTTTCCTATGAAAGTTCTCGCATCCCTCGCCCTCGCGGCCGCCTGCGTCGTCGCTTCCCCGGCGTTCGCGGGCCCGCAAGGCACCGGCCTGACCTTCACCGAAGAGGTCGCCAAGAAGAAGGCCGCCAAGAAGAAGGCCGAAGCCGCCGCCGCCAATACCCAAGCCTCGGCTGACTGCGCCCCCAAGGCCGGTCAAACCGAGAGCAAGGACAAGGCTTGCCGCGCCAGCTAGGCCCGGCTTCCGAACGGCCGCTGGGGATCTGAGCCCCCGGCGGTCCGCCCTCGCGTGCAACCCCTAACCTGCAAACCGCACGCGAGGGCGACCTTTCGTCACCGTTTCCGGTCGAAGCCATGTGCTAAGACCTTGTCCGCGGCCCAGCCGCGCTTAAGTAGCCTAGGCGTATGGATTCTTCAGGTCACGGAACGATCGCTTTACCGCGTGAGATGGCGACTGCGCCGCTCGCGCCTTCCGTGCTGATCGTCGAGGACGATCCGGCGCTGCGCACCCTCTTGATGCGACTGCTGCGCGAGGAAGGCTTCCAGCCGCTGAGCGCCGGCCACGGCGCCGAGATGGCGCGGGTGCTGGAGACCAACAAGGTCGACCTGATCCTGCTGGACGTCATGCTGCCCGGCAGCAACGGCTTCGACCTGTGCCGCAGCATCCGTCGCGAGAGCGACGTGCCGATCGTCATGCTCAGCGCCCGCGACGACGAGACCGACCGCCTGATCGGCCTGGAGCTGGGCGCCGACGACTATATCGGCAAGCCCTTCAGCAAGAAGGAGCTGATCGCCCGCATCCGCGCCATCCTGCGCCGCACCCAGGCTGGGGCCCAGTCCAGCCAGCCCCGCGGTCACCAGCAGATGACCTTCGCCGGCTGGAGCCTGGATCCGGGCCGCCGCGAGCTGCTGTCGCCCGATGGCGCTTTCGTTGATTTGTCGGGCGCCGAGTTCGACCTGCTGCTGGCCTTCGTCAGCTCGCCCCAGCGGGTGATCGGTCGCGAGCGCCTGCTGGAGATGTCGCGCGCCCGCTTCTCGGACGCCTCGGATCGCAGCATCGACGTGCTGGTCAGCCGCCTTCGCCGCAAGCTGGCCGTCACCGGTCAGGCCGAGGCCCTGCTTCGCACCGTGCGCGGCGTCGGCTATATCTTCACCGCCCCAGTCGAACGTCGATAATCGGGCTGCGATGAATCGGGAGCGACGATGAAGCTTCTGCGGCTGTGGCCGCAGCGCCTGGTCGGCCAGGTCACCCTGGTGCTGATGTTGGCCGTGGCGCTGGAATTCGTCGGCAGCTCGATCCTGTTCGAGAACAGTCGGCTCTACCCCAATCGAGACAACCAGATCCGCCGCGCAGCCGAACAGCTGGTCGCGGCTGAAACGATTCTGGAGACCGGCCCGACCAATGAGCGCGAGGCCGAGGCGGCGATGATCTCCAATCGCGCCACCGAGCTGACCTGGTCGCCCCTGCCCCACCTGGTCGACCGCAACCGCCCGGCCGAAAACCAGCTGAAGCAACGCCTGCGCGAGGCCGAGCCCACCTTGCGCGGCCGCGATCTGCGCCTGAACGCCGACACCGACCACGCTCTGCCGCGCGACACCTATCTGAAGGCGTCGGTGCGCCTGCGCGACGGCTCCTGGCTGACCCTGAAGACCAAGATCCGCGCCGCGCCCTGGGCAGTGCTGCTGAGCAGCGTGGGCTCGGCCTTCATCCTGGGCCTGGGCGTCATCGCCGCCGCCGCCCTGGTGCTGCACAACCTCAGCCGTCCCTTGCGCGCCCTGGCCGAGGCCGCCGACAAGGTCGGGCAAGGCGCCCATGTCCGCATCGCCGAGAGCGGGGCCCGCGACCTGAAGCTGGTCGCCGAGGCCTTCAACGCCATGCAGGACCGCATCGCCGGCCTGTTGACGACCCGCACCGAGGCCCTGGCCGCCGTCGGCCACGACCTGCGCACGCCCCTGTCGCGCCTGCGCCTGCGGGCCGGCTTCGTGAAGGACGCCGAAGCCCGCGAGGCGCTGGAGGCCGATGTCGACGAGATGACGGCCATGCTCGACTCGCTGCTGGCCTATCTGGGCGGCCAGGAAGATCCCGAACCGCAACGCCGCACCGACCTGGCCGCCATCGCCATGACCGTGGTCGACAACGCCACCGACTCCGAACGCCAGGCGACCTATGCCGGCTTCGACCACCTGCCGGTCCATGCGCGTCCCGTGTCGCTGAAACGGGCGATCAGCAACATTGTCGAGAACGCCCTGCACTATGGCGGCGACGCGATGGTGACCCTGACCCGCGAGGGCCGCACCGCGGTGCTGGCGGTCGAGGACAACGGTCCCGGCATCCCGGAGAATGAGCTGGCCGAGGTGCTGCAGCCCTTCCACCGCCTGGACAGCGCCCGCGCCCGCAACACCGCGGGCCTCGGCCTGGGCCTGACCATCGTCCAGCAGATCCTGCAGCGCGAGGGCGGCGCCCTGGTGCTGAAGAACCGGCCGCAAGGCGGCTTGCGCGTAGAGCTGAGACTGCCCGCTCTGTAGCGGTTCCAACTGCGCTTTGCGGACATCCTTTGTCACAAAGCCGCTGCAACGCAGCAAAACCCAGAAACCACCTTCGTACTGCGTCGGGCTCTGCCCGTTAGACGCCCGCCGCGATGCCCTTCCCCCCTTTTCCAGGCGTCGCGGCGGCTACTTGTACGGAGGTTGCCTTGGAACAGTTTCTCGAACGGGCCGCGCTGTTTCGCGGTCAGGTTTTCCCCGCCCAGAGCGCGCTCTACGAGCGTCTGGCCAGCCACGGTCAGAGCCCCTCGGCCCTGATGATCTCGTGCGCCGACAGCCGCGTCGTGCCCGAGCTGATCACCCAAGCCGCGCCCGGCGACCTGTTCGTCTGCCGTAACGCCGGCAACATCGTCCCGCCGTTCAGCCAAGCCAACGGCGGCGTCTCGTCGGCCGTGGAATACGCCGTCATGGCCCTGGGCGTGCGCGACATCGTCGTCTGCGGTCACTCGGACTGCGGCGCCATGAAGGCGTTCTCGAACCCGGCGGCCCTGGAAAAGATGCCGAACGTGGCCGCCTGGCTGCGTCACGCCCACGCCGCCCACAGCGTCGTCTGCAACGCCTATCATGGCCTGGACGAGCACGGCACGACCCGCGCCCTGTCGCTGGAAAACGTCGTCGTCCAGCTGAACCACCTGCGCACCCACCCGTCGGTGGCCTCGGCCATCGCCCAGGGCAAGCTGACCCTGCACGGCTGGTTCTTCGAGATCGAGACCGGCCAGATCCAGGCCTATAACGGCGACACCGGCCAGTTCGAGCAAGTCTATGAAGGCTCGCCCCTGCCCGTCGCCCAACGCCCGTCCAAGCGCATGGTCGCCGCCGACCACCTGGGCATCGCCGCCGAATGACCCAAGCTTCCGCCTCCTCCCCCGGCGCGAAGGCTGGTTTCGGTACGATCCTGTCGCGTGACTTCATTGCTTCGATCGTCGTCTTCCTGGTGGCGATGCCTCTGTGTATGGGCATCGCCGTCGCCTCCGGCGTTCCGGCCGAACGCGGCCTGGTCACCGGCATCATCGGCGGCATCGTCGTCGGCGCCCTGGCCGGCTCGCCCCTGCAGGTCAGCGGTCCCGCCGCCGGCCTGGCCGTCATCGTCTTCGAGATCGTCGCCAAGCACGGCCTGTCCATGCTGGGCCCGATCCTGGTCGTCGCCGGCGCCATCCAGCTGATCGCCGGCGCCGCCAAGCTCGGCAACTGGTTCCGCGCCATCTCGCCGGCCGTCGTGCACGGCATGCTGGCCGGCATCGGCGTGCTGATCGTGGCGGGCCAGTTCCACGTCCTGTTCGGCGACTCGCCCAAGGCCCACGGCCTGCAGAACCTGGCCGCCATCCCCGGCGCCCTGGCCGGCGTGCAGTTCGCGACCCTGACCCAGGTCGAGGCCGCCCTGGCCGTCGGCGTGGTGACGATCGGCTCGATCCTGCTGTGGGAGAAGTTCCGTCCCAAGGCCCTGAAGCTGGTTCCTGGCGCTCTGCTGGGCGTCGTGGCCGGCACCGTGCTGGCGACCGTCTTCGCCCTGGATGTGAAGAAGATCATCGTGCCGGAATCGATCGCCGCGGCGATCGCCATCCCTGGTGTCGCGGACTTCGCCAAGATGGCCGATCCGATGCTGCTGGTGACCGCCATCGCGGTGGCCTTCATCGCCTCGGCCGAGACCCTGCTGTCGGCCGCCGCCGTCGACCGCATGCACGACGGCGAGCGCACGAAGTACAACAAGGAGCTGGGCGCCCAGGGCGTCGGCAACCTGCTGTGCGGCATGGTCGGCGCCCTGCCGATGACCGGCGTGATCGTGCGCAGCTCGGCCAACGTCCAGGCCGGCGCCATGACCCGCATGTCGGCGATCCTGCACGGCGTCTGGATCCTGGCCTTCGTCGCCCTGCTGCCCTGGCTTCTGCGCATGGTGCCCAGCGCCGCCCTCGCCGGCGTGCTGGTCGTCACGGGCTGGAAGCTGGTCAGCCTGCAGCACGTGCGCCACCTGTTCGCGCGCTACGGCCTGCTGCCGGCCCTGATCTGGGCGGCGACCTTCGCCATGGTCGTGGCCACGGACCTCCTGACCGGCGTGCTGGTCGGCATGGCCCTGACCCTGCTCGAGCTGATCCCCAACCTGAAGAAGATGCGCCTCAGCGTCGCCCAGCACCGCCTGAGCGAGGACGAGAGCGAGATCCGACTGGAAGGCGCGGCCACGTTCCTCCAGCTGCCCAAGATCGCCAAGGTCCTGGACGGCGCCCCGAACAAGGGCCGGGTCCGCCTGAACACCCGCGGCCTGACCAGCCTGGACCACACCGTCGCCGAGGCTCTCAGCGACTGGCTGAAAGGCAAGGCCCGGGCCGGGGTGAACGTCGAGCTCCCCAGCTCCTGCGCCTTCGGGGACCGCCTGCGCGCGGCCCTCGCCCACTAATCCCACCCGCCTTCCCGGGAGCGCCCAGCGCTCCCGGGTTTTCTTCGTGAGACCAACAAGATGAACAAAGCCCAGGAACGCGCCGCTGACATCGCCACCCAGGTTCTGTGCGCTTATCTCAGCAACAACACCGTCTCGCCCGACGATCTGCCGGCCCTGACGGCCCGCACCTATGCCGCCCTCGAGGCGGTGTTCGCCGGTCCGTCCGCCACGCCCCTGCTGGTGTCCGCGCCGACCGCCGAAGAGATCGCCGCCAGCGTCACGCCCGACGCGATCGTCAGCTTCGAGAATGGCCGCCGTTATCGCTCGCTGCGCCGCCACCTGAACCAGCTGGGCCTGACCGACGACCAGTACCGCGCCAAGTGGGGCCTGCCGTCCGATTATCCGTTGGTCGCCCAGAGCTTCTCGGACCTGCGCTCCAGCGCCGCCCGCGCCCAGCGCTTTGGCGGCATCGCGGTCGCGGCCGAGTAGTAGGCAAAAGAAAAGCCCGGGCGAAAACCGTCCGGGCTAAAGGAGTTAGGGAGGAAACGCCCCAGGAAGGGCAGAGGCCAACAGCCTCACGGGTTTCCATCTATGATCGGACAAATCCCGTTCAAGGGCGTGGGCCGCAAAAACTTCCCTTTCACCGCGCTTGGCTTGTCCTGGCCCTGTGGTATTGAGCCCGACCACGGTTGAGGGCCTGCGCCCGAAGCGAGCGCCGAGTCTCATGTCCGATCCCAACGATCCGAACGACACCCCTGCCGAGACCCCGGCGGCGCCCAAGCCCAGGAAGCCTCGCAAGCCGCGCGCCAGCGCCGCGATGACCGAGGCGGCCGCGCTTCCCGAGACCTCGTCAGAAACGCCCGCCGAACCCAAGCCGCGCCGCGTGCGCAAGCCGCGTGTCGTCGAGGACGTCGCGCCCGAGCCGGAAGCCGTCGAAGAACCGGTCGCCGAACCCGAGGCTCTCCCGGAAGACGCCCCGCCCGAGCCCGCCGAAACCGAGCTGCCGGAAGCCGTCGAAACGGTCCCGGAAGCCGCCCTTTCCCCGGCCGAGCCGGTCACGCCCAAAAAGCCGCCGATCTGGAAGCGCCCCGCCTGGCTGATCGGCGCGGCCGCCGCCGTCGTGCTGGTCGTCGTGCTGTTCGCCTCGCTGTTCTGGTCGCTGCCCCTGAGCCGCGCCCTGGAGCCGCTGACCAACTCGGCTATCGTGCTGGTGGCCGAGGACGGCTCGCCGATCGCCCGCCGGGGTTCGTACAAGGAAGCCCCGATCGACGTGGCCAAGCTGCCGGACTACGTGCCCGGCGCGTTCATCTCGATCGAGGACCGCCGTTTCTACAGCCACATGGGCGTCGACCCGAAGGCCATCGCCCGCGCGCTGGGCAAGAACGCCCAGGCCGGCGGCGTGTCGGAAGGCGGCTCGACCATCACCCAGCAGCTGGCCAAGAATGCCTTCCTGAGCAGCGACCGCAACCTGCGTCGCAAGGCGCAAGAAGCGATGATCGCGGTCTATCTGGAAGCCCGGCTGACCAAGAAAGAGATCCTGTCGCGCTACCTGTCGTCGGTCTATTTCGGCGACGGCGCCTTTGGCCTGCGCGCGGCGGCCCGCCACTATTTCGGCAAGCAGCCTGAGCAGCTGTCGGTCGGCGAAGCGGCCATGCTGGCCGGCCTGGTCAAGGCGCCCTCGCGCCTGGCCCCGACCAACAATATCGAAGGCGCCCGTGAGCGCATGCGCGTGGTGCTGGGCGCCATGGTTGAGACCAAGACCATCACCCAGGCCCAGGCCGACGCGGTGGGCGACGTCTCGCCGGTCGAGATCGAGGACAAGCTGCCGACGGGCTCGTACTTCGCCGACTGGGCCCTGCCCCAGGCCCGCGCCGCCATCGGCGCCCGCTACGGCGAGACCATCGTCAAGACCACCCTGGATCCCGAGATGCAGGAGAAGGCCGAGCGGATCCTCAACGACTACATCGCCCGCGACGGCAAGGTCCTGAACATCACCCAGGGCGCCCTGGTGGCCATGCGCAAGGATGGCCGCGTCGTCGCCATGGTCGGCGGCCGCGACTACGGCGCCAGCCAGTTCAACCGCGCCGATGGCGCGCGCCAGCCGGGCTCGTCGTTCAAGCTGTTCGTCTATCTGGCCGCCCTGCAGTCGGGCATGACCTCCACCAGCCCGATCCTGGACACGCCGGTGCAGGTCAGCGGCTACATGCCCAAGAACCACGAGGGCAAGTATCGCGACCGCGAGGTGCCGCTGATCACCGCCTTCGCCGCCTCGTCCAACGTGGCCGCCGTGCGCCTGGCCCACGATCTGGGTCCGGCCAAGGTGATCAAGGTCGCCCGCCAGCTGGGCGTGACCGAAAAGATCCCCGACGACCTGACCATGGCCCTGGGCACCGGCTCGATGAGCCTGACGCGCCTGACGGCCGCCTATGCCTCGATCGCGGCCGGCGAGTATCCGGTCGTCGCTCACGGCCTGGACACGTTCCAGAAGCCCAAGACCACCGCCTATGACCCCAAGGTGCTGCTGGGCATGCGCGACCTGCTGCGCTCGGCCACCCATCGCGGCACGGGCCTGGAAGCGGCCATCCCCGGCGCCTTCGGCAAGACCGGCACCACCCAGGACTATCACGACGCCCTGTTCGTCGGTTACGTCGACGACCTGGTGGTCGGCGTGTGGGTCGGCAATGACGACAACAGCTCGATGAACGGCGTGGTCGGCGGCGGCGAGCCCGCCAAGATCTGGAAGGCCTTCATGCTGGCCGCCCTGGGTCGCCAGGTCGCGCCGACCGTCGAGGAGGATCCGCTGGAGGACCTGGGCCTGTCGCTGGAAGGCGAGATCGGCCCCGACGGCCTGCCGATCGCCCCGCTGACGGCCACCCCGCCAGCCGATCCACAACCGCCCGCGCCCAACAGCGGCGTGCCGCAAGCGCCCCCGCCCCCGGAGCCGCGCCCTTAAGCCGCCCCCAGAGGAGACCGACATGTCCGACGACCTGGTTCGCGAAGAATTGTCGGCCCTCGCCGAGGCCAAGGCCGGTCCGTTCACCGCCCGCGCCGAGGCCCGCGCCACGCGTGAGGGCCTGATCACCTTCGGCTTGGTGATGAGCGGCGTCCTGCTGTCGGCGGCGCTGCTGGCCTGGGCTGTCCGGCGGCCGGTGCGCTAGGCGCGCAGATAGGCGCGGCCCAGCCGCACCAGCTCGTCCTCGAACTCGCGACTCTCAAGAAAGTCGGCGCCCTCCAGCACCGCCGCGCGCATGGCGCCGTGGATCGCCCGTGTCAGCACGAAGGCCTGGATGCGGGTCAGGGGACGGCCCTGAGCGTCGGTGAGCCCCTCCTCCGCCGCCACGAAACCCTCCGCCAGCTCGACAGGGTCAGCCTCCGCCAACAAGGCCGACGCCGCGATCTTTCGTGCTCTGGCGCGCCCCGCGAAAGCCTGGACGAACGATCGGATCATCGCCCGATCGCGGGCGAGACCTCCAGTGTCGCCTTGGGCCACCGCGACGACGGTCCGCCGGTGCGCCTGCGTCTCCCGCATGGCCAAGGCCAGCAGGATCGCCTGCTTGTCGGGGAAGTAGCGGTAGAGCGTGCCGATGCTCACCCCCGCGCGCTCGGCTACCGCATTGGTGTTGAACCCGGCCTCGCCCGAGGCCTCCAGAACCTGAGCCGCCGCCTCCAGCACGACGTCGACCGAGACGCGGGCCCGGCCCTGGCGCGGGATTTTCCGCATGTTTTCAACGGCGCTCATCGCGGTTCTCCGTCCCCTGGAAAGTCGAGTAACAGAGCGCGGCCGTGTCCCCTAGCCTTCCGTTGCAGCACACGGAGGGACGAATATGACCTGGGCGACTGAACGCCTCGACGCACTGAAGGCCGGCGCGGCGACCCCGCCGCCGATCGTGCAAACCCTGAAGCTCGGCTTGATCGACGACTGGGGCGAAGGCTGGGTGCGGAAGTCTTGGCGGCCCGCGCCGGAGCTGGCCACGGCGGACGGGTCGTTGTTCGGCGGCTATCTGGCCGCGCTGGCGGATCAGGTGCTGGCGTTCGCGGCCATGACGGTGGTGCCGGGGGACCGGCTGTTTCGGACCGTGAACCTGCAGGTGAACTTCCTGAAGGTCGCTCGCGAGGAGCCGCTGGCGATCGAGGCGAAGGTCGTGGCGCGGACACGGCAGCTGATCACGGCGCGGGCGGAGTTCCGACGGGAAGACGGCGCGCTGATCGCGGACGCGACCGCGCAGCAGATCGTGATGAGCTTCGACCACTGGCCGGCGGAACAGGCGGCGGTGGATGGGTTCGCGTGAGCGGGCCCGAAACCTCGTCCTTCGACAAGCTCAGGATGAGGTTTCTAATGAACCGCCCTAACCATGATCCTCATCCTGAGCCTGTCGAAGGACGAGGATCACGCAAGGCATTTCAGTCCCCCACCAGCTTCCCCGCCGGTGGCACCCGCACGATGAAGTGCCCCTTCACGCCCTCCGGCCACTGACGATACGGCACCACGCCTTCCTCGCTTGCAGCATAGGCCACCGCGTACTCCACGATCGCCTGCGCCGCCTCGGCGGTCGGCTCGAACCGCCCCAGGACGTAGCCGATCTTGCCCGGCGCCCGCAGGTGGATCGAGCAGTGCTGCGCACAGTTGAACAGGCACGGCATCTCCTGGATCGCCACGCCCGTGCCGCCAGGAGTTTTGGCAGCCGCCTCGCGCAGAGCCGCCGCCAGGACCGCCCCGCCGCACACGCCGTCGGGCGTCTCGCGCTCCTCGGCCCAGACACGGCAGGTGTTGCAGACCACCACCGCCGGGCCGTCGTCGGCCTCGCGCAGCAGGGTCAAAACTCGACCCCCGCCTGGGCCTTCACGCCATGGGTCCGGAACGGGTGCTTGACCTGGGTCATGTCGGTGACCAGGTCGGCGGCCTCGATCAGGGGCTCCAGCGCGTTGCGGCCGGTGATCACCACGTGCTTGCCCTCGGGCCGCGCGGCGATGACCTCCAGCACCTCGGCCAGCGGCAGGTAGTCGTAGCGCAGGATGATGTTCAGCTCGTCGGCGATGACCATGTCCCAGTCGTCGGGGTCGAGGATGCGGGCCTTCACCACCTCCCAGGCCTCGCGGGCCACGGCGATGTCGCGGGCGCGGTCCTGGGTGTCCCAGGTGAAGCCCTCGCCCATCGGCCGGAACTCGACCTGGTCGGGAAAGGCGTCGAACACCACCTTCTCGCCGGTCTCCATCGCGCCCTTGATGAACTGGATGATGCTGACCCGGCGGCCGTGGCCGATCATCCGGCAGGCCATGCCCAGCGCCGCCGTGGTCTTGCCCTTGCCCGCCCCGGTGTGGACGATCAGCAGGCCCTTCTCGACCTGGCGCTCGGCCATCATCTTGGCGCGCGCCGCCTGGATGACCTTCATCTTGGCGTTATGGCGCGCGTTCTTGGCTTCTTCGCTCATGACGCCTCGCCTAGGCCGCCAAGCCTATTTCGGCAAGCTCAGACGGTAGACCAAAACGAGGTTGTTGTTGTCGCCGGTCCCCGTGTCGCCGTGCAGCGAGGCGTCGAAGTCCTGGCCGTTGACGTGGCCCTTGGCCGTGGCGAAGTCGTTGTCCGAGCCGACCAGCAGGAAGACGTCGCCGGTCTTGTCGAAGGCCGAGCCGATGGCCATGGCCTCGATCTTCTCGGGCAGGCTGGTCGGGGTCGAGGGGCTGACCGACAGGTTCACGCCGAACTTGGCCAGCTGGACCGGGTTCAGGATGTTGACCAGCTCGGCCTGGGCGGCCGGCTTGATGTCGGCGTTCAGCACGCCGTCCGTGGCGATCGGCTTGGCCTCTTGCTCGTAGGGCGTGCCGGCCAGGTTCGTCGCGCCCGCCAGGTCGACCAGCAGGATGCTCTTGTAGACCGGCGCATTGGCCGTGCCCTTGCCGCGGCCATTGCCGTCACGGGCCAGCAGCAGGATGCGGTCGTTGCTCAGCGCCACGGCCTCGGACTGGGCGGCGGTGACGTCGGCGGGCTGGCCGTCGCCGGCCTCACGCACGGTCGGCAGCTGCAGCGCGTAGTGGCCAATCGGAGCCTTGGGCAGCTTGGTCTTGCTGATGTCGTAGACCAGCACGCGGGTGTTGTTGCGCGTGGCGGCGTTGGCGCCTTGGTCCTGCATGGCCGCGCTCTGCAGCACGGCGATCAGGCGCGAGCCGTCGGGGCTGACGGCCAAGGCCTCCAGGCCCTGGTTGTTGCGGCGGCCCTGATCCGGCGCCTTCTCGGCCCCGAAGTTCAGCTGGCCCTTCTTGATCGGCAGCAGCGCCGGCACGGTCTGGATCGCGCCGGTCAGCTTGCCGGTCTTGTCGAACAGATAGATGCCCGCCGCATATTCGTCCGAGATGTAGAAGCTCCCGTCCGGCAGATAGGCGATCGCCTCGCTGTCCAGGCTGAGCTTGCCCGCACCCTCGCCGCCGGCGGCGGGCGACGGGTACCGCACGCCATTACGCTCGACGATATTCGAACCCGGATCCATGCCGGTGAACGGCTGGCCGACTTGGTCCTTCAGCAGGAAACCGCCGGTCGGGGTGATGGTCAGGCCCTTGCCGGGGACCAGCTTGATGGCGTGTTCGTGGACGCGGTTGGCGTAGTCGGTCGTGCTCTTGAACGGCCCGACATTGTTCGGACCGCGATCAGGCAGGGTGCGCAGCACGCCCGTGTAAGAGCCGTCGGCGGCCTTCTTCCAGTCCGACAGCGCCATGCTGGAGAACGAGCCCAGGGTCTCGCCGTTGAAGTCGCGCGTCGCGGCCGGCAGCCAGCCGACAGCGACCAGGCCGTGGTTCACATAGGTCTTGCCGCCGAACTGCACGGTCACGTCGCCAGGGGTCTTGTCCCAGTGCGCGGTCGTGTAGGTCGCGCTCTGAGCCGAAGCTCCCGCCGCGAAGGCCAGGGCCGCGATACCCACAATGGTTCCGGCGAGACGGCGGCGCGACATCGTGAGCTCCTCAAGTGCTTTCTAGACCTTGGGGGCGCTCTTAGGCAGCGACTGCGTAGGTTTTGTGACGGCAACCGTCATCTAGACGCAGCAGAACTGTCATCAACGCATGAAATAGAGGCGGCGCATCGCAAAAACGGCGCCATAGACGGGAATCCCGCGCGGCGACCGGTATCAGGGGATATCCGAATGCTGCTCAGAACCGCCAGCCTGGTGGCCATCGCCGCCTGCCTCATGACGACCGCAGCCCAGGCCGCCGACGCGCCTGCCGCCGCCGCCGACAACACCGAACTGGACGCCGTCGTCATCGTCGGCAGTGGCCAGACCCGCTCGGTCAATACGCTGACGCCGCAGAGCCTGGAAGTCCTGCCGCCCGGCACCAGCGTCCAGAAGGCGCTGAACTTCCTGCCCGGCGTGAACGCCCAGTCGATCGACGCCCTGGGCGTCAACGAGCAGTCGCTGTCGCTGCAGGTTCGCGGCTTCAACACCACCCACCTGGGCTACAGCCTGGACGGCATGCCGCTGGGTGACGGCGCCTACAACAACTACAACGGCCTGACCATCAGCCGCGCCCTGATCTCCGAAAACCTGGGCCGCGCCGATCTGGCCACCGGCATCGCCGGCCTGTCGATCCCGTCGACCAGCAACCTGGGCGGCGCGCTGATCTACACCTCCAGCGATCCGAAGAAGGCCATGGGCCTGTCGTTCAATGCTGGCGTCGGCAGCGAGGACAGCGCCCGCACCTTCGTGCGTTTCGACACCGGCGAGCACAACGGCTGGTCGGCCTATGTGTCGGGCCAGTACGCCCAGCAGGACCTGTTCGTGAACCAGCCGGCCTACAACAAGTCGACCGGCAAGCAGTTCAACGGCAAGCTGCGCTATCAGGGCGAGCGCGGCTCGCTGACCGCCTTCGTCGACCTGTCGCGCACCAACCAGGCCGATGACGCCTATCTGTCCAAGGACATGGTCACGCGCCTGGGCTGGGACTGGGGCGGCTATGCGCCGAACTGGAACGACTATGTGGCCCGCGCGGCCTGCTCGGTGGCCTCGCTGGCCGCCAAGTGCGTGACCTCGAAGGCCCCTGAGAAGCTGGCCGACGTCACCTTCACCAACGGCCAGATCCTGCGCAACGACGACCTGTTCTACATCGCCGGCGACTTCGACGTGACGTCGACGCTGAAGGCGCACATGCAGGTCTATCGCCACACCGACAAGGGCGCGGGCAACAACTTCATCACCGGCCTGTCCAACCAGGGCACGACCGACACCAGCGACGACCTGCCCGTCCAGATCCGCGACACGCGCTACACCATCGACCGTGACGGCGTGGTCGCCAGCCTGGCCTGGACCTACGGCTTCAACCACCTGCAGGCCGGCCTGTGGCTGGAACAGAACACCAGCAGCGCCGCCCGCTACATCTGGACCAACGTCACCGGCCCGTTCAGCCTGGCCCAGTACCTGGACGGCCAGCCCAACACCGCCCAGTGGGTCCAGAAGACCGACTGGAACACCCAGCAGTTCTACGTCCAGGACACCATCAACCTGCTGGACGACGCCCTGAGCGTCGAATTCGGCTTCAAGAGCACCGTCGCCAAGTCGAACGCCAAGGCCCTGCCCGGCATCGCCAAGGCCCCGGCCGCCGCCGCGACCCAGTTCGCGTCGGGCTCGCTGAAGGCCTCGGACAATTTCCTGCCCGAGATCGGCGCCCGCTACCGCATTGCGCCGGGCCACGAGATCTTCGCCAGCTACGCCGAGAACATGGCCATGTTCCAGGGCGGCTTTAAGCTGGGCCCGCAGTCGGTCTCGCAGGCCGTGTGGGACGCCCAGGGCAAGTACCTGGAGCCGGAAACCTCCAAGAGCTTCGACGCCGGCTACCGTTATGTCGGCGACAACCTGCAGGTCTCGGTCGCGGCCTATGACGTGAAGTTCCAGAACCGCCTGCTGCAGTACAACCCCTGCCCGACCAACCAGCAGCAGAACCCCGGCTGCGGCAACTCCTTCCACAACGCCGGCGGCGTCACCAGCAAGGGCGCCGAACTGGGCGTGCTGTGGAAGGCCACGTCGTTCCTGAACTGGTACAACTCGGTCTCGTACAGCAAGTCGACCTACGACGAAGACCTGAACTGGTGCACCACCACCTGCGTGATCAAGCAGACCAAGGGCAAGCAGCAGGTCGATACGCCCAAGGAAATGCTGGCCAGCGTGCTGACCTTCAAGCAGGGCGGCTTCTCGGCCATGCTGCAGGGCAAGTACACCGGCCGTCGCTACTACACCTACACCAACGACCAGGGCTTCGGCGGCTACACGACCTTCGACCTGGGCGTCAGCTACAAGTTCGCCCCGACCGGCTTCATGAAGGGCGCCAAGGCCTCGCTGAACGTCAGCAACCTGACGAACGAACGCCACGCGGCCAACTTCGACAGCAGCGTGTTCGCCCCGGATGATGCCGCCGGCAGCATCCTGGTGTTCCACTCGTCGGCCCCGCGCCAGTTCTTCGGCACGATCGGCTTCGAGTTCTAAGCGCCCTACAGCGCTGCGTCTTGAAGGGCTCTCCCCGGCGACGGGGAGAGCCTTTTTACTTGGCGCCTTCAGTTTTTGGGCGGATCCATCAGCGCGCGCGTGACGCCGTTGGTCCAGCCGAAGCCGTCCTGGGTGGGATACTCCCCGCCCCCGCCGGCCTTGGCTTCCTCGACATCGTACTTTTCCAGCATCTTGCCGCTGGCCTGGTACTCGCGCTCAACCGTGGCCAGCCAGCGCTTGGCGATCTCGGCGGCCAGGGCGTCTTCGCCATATTGGCGCAGGCCCGAGACGGCCACCCATTGCAGCGGCGCCCAGCCGTTGGGCGTGTCCCACTGCTGGCCGGTGCGGACGGTGGTGCTGCGCAAGCCGCCGGGGGCCAAGAGCTCGTCCCAGGCCTTCTGGGCCACAACGTGAGCCTTGCGCTCGTCGGCCGCACCGACGAACAGCGGGTAGAAGGTCGCCGCGCTCAGGTGGTCCAGGCGCTGGCCGGTCTTCCATTGGTAGTCGAGATAAGCGCCCTTCTCCGGCGCCCACAGCCACGTGTCGATCGCGGCCTTGCGGGCCTTGGCGCGCTTGTCGAAGTCCTCGACGCAGGGCCAGTCGGCCAGGATCATGCAGCCCTTCAGGATCGCCGTCTCCAGGCCGTACATCAGGCTGTTGAGGTCCACCGGCACGGTCGCGGTCGTCTGGATCGTCGACAGGTTCGCGCCGTCCGCCATCCAGCGCGAGGAGAAGTCCCAGCCGCTCTCGGCCCCGGCCCGCAGGTCGCGGAACAGGTCGGCGGCCGGGCGCGAGCTTTTCAGCGCCGTCTCCAGGTCCTCGCGGTAGGACTCGTCGCGCGGCGTCGCGCGATCGTCCCAGTAGCGGTTCAGGATCGTGCCGTCGGCCAGGGCGACGACACGGCGGTGAGCCTGGCCGGGCTTGAGGTCCTTCTCGCCGGCCATCCAGAAGGCGTGCTCGCGGCGCATCAGGGCGACGCGCGCCTTGTAGGCGTCCGGGTTGCGGTGGGCCGGCGACAACCCGACCATGGCGTAGAAGAACGGCGGCTGCGAGCGGCTCAGATAATAGCTGCGCGCGCCGTTGGGGATATGGCCATAGGCGTCGATAAGCCCGCCGAAGTCGTCGATCATGTTGTCCACGAGGTCGTCGCGGCCGTCGGCCTTCAGGCCCAGCATCGTGAAGTAGCTGTCCCAATAGTAGATCTCGCGGAAGCGCCCGCCCGGCACGACGAAGGGCTTGGCCATGGCCAGGGCCGAGCCGCCGGCCACGGGCTTCACCGGCGGCTTGGTCAGGTGCGGCCACAGGGCGGCGATGTGATCCTTGAGCGGTGGCCGCGCGGCGCTGGGCTTGGGGGCCGCGCCCGCCTCGGGAACGATGAAGTTGGCCCGCACGAAGCGCTTCAGCTCCGCATCGCTGAACCGGGCGTGGGCGCGATAGTCGGCCATGATTTTCGCCGGCGCGCGGCGGGGCGTGGCGTCGACGAAGGTCTTGCCGTCCAGGAAGATCCGCCGCGTCTGAACCTGGTGGAACAGTTCCTGATAGGTGTCCGCCGGCGTCGGGATCTTCGCGGCTTCCTCGGCGTGGGTTGCCGAAGACAGCAGGAGAGCGGCAAGCGACGCGGCGATCAGGCGGACCATCAATTCGATCTATCCTTCAACCGTCTCCCCGGCGAAAGCCGGGGTCCAGATGCAGCCTGAGCGCTGGACGATAATCCGAAACGCACAGCCCTACGATCTGGGCCTCGGCCTTCGCCGGGCAAACGGAGTTTGGGTCAAAGACTAGAAGTTATACCCCACCGACAGCCGCACCGATCGCCCGAGGATCGGGCGAGCATTGGCGCCGCTGGTGGAACGCGGATCGCCCTCGGTCAGGCCATGGCTGTCGGTCAGATTGTCGGCGGCGACCTGGACGCTGAAGTCGCCGACGTTGAAGATCGCGCCCAGGTCGACCTTGGTGTAGCCGTTGAGCTTCTGGGTGTTGGCGTTGTCGCCCCAGCGGTCGTCCACCGCGCTGACCGTGCCGTAGAAGGTCGTGGCGACCTCACCGATGCGGACATCGTAGCTGGGCGTGAAGCGGATCTGCCAGTTGGGCTGGCGCTGGGCGCTGTTGCCCTTATTGGCCACGATCGAGGACTTCTTGATCTCGGTCTTCTGCAGGGTGCCGTTCAGGGCCAACGACAGGCCGAAGTCCGAGCGCCAGCGGCCGTCCAGCTCGATGCCGCGCGCCTTGTTGGAGTTGGTCTCCAGCGTGCCGCCGACATCGGCGAACTTGGCGCCGTCGAAGCTGTTGGCGAAGCCCGTGGCGTACAGCTCGAACGGCCCCGAGCGCAGCTTGTAGCCCAGCTCGTACTGCTTGACGCTAAGGATGTCGTTCAGGTTTTCCCGGAAGTTGTCGAAGCTTGGGAACTTGTAGCCCTTGGAATACCGCGCGAAGACGCCCGAGGTCTCGTTGAGATCGAAGTTCAGGCCAGCCGTGTAGGACAGCTTGCTCTTGCTGTAGTCGATCGTGCGGATGGCCAGGCCGTCCGGATAGCCGTTGCCGTCGTCGACCACATAGTCAGTGTCGAAGGTTTCGTGGCGCACGCCGACGTCCAGGCGCAGCGCCTCGCTAATCTTCCAGCTGTCGGCCAGGTAGAAGGCGTTGACCTTGCCATCGCCGTTCGAGGTCAGGCCATAGGCCCAGCAGCCCGAGCCGCTCCCGGCCGTCGCCAGGTTGGCGCAAGAGACGTTGGCGGCCAGGTAGTCGCCATTGGCCTTCACCTGCATCGGCTTGAAGTTGCCGATGGTCCAGAAGTCGTCCGACGAGAAGCTGGAGGCGTAGTAACCGGCCGAGATCGCGTGGTCGCCGATGGTCTTGCTGATGCTGAAGTCGTTGACGAAGGCCTCGATGTCCTTCTCGACGATCCACGCGCCCCAGTTCTGGACATAGTCGCCCGCGCCCAGGGTCGCCCCGCCACGCAGGCGGACCGGGCCGCCGATCACGGACGCGACCGAAGCCGCCGTCACCGCCCCGCCGTCGGGTACCAGCCCGTAGGTGTCGGCGTCGCCCTTGGTGAAGCTGAAGCGGTCGCGGATGGTCCAGCCGTCGCCGAACTCGTGCTCGAAGCTGCCGCCGGCGACATAGCCCTTCCAGCCGCGGCCATGGGCCAGGTCGAAGTCGCGGGTGCGGCCGTTGGCGTGAACCTGCAGGGTCTGCTGGCGCGAGAAGTCGCCCAGCTGGGTGTACTCGCCCTTGTCGATGCCGGGCACATTGACCGCGAACGGCAGGTACCAGGCCCCGTGGTCGTCGGTGAAGCGGGCGTAGACATTGACCTTGCCGCGCTCCAGCCGTTTGGTCAGGTTGACCGTGAACTGCTGGCCCTTCTCGCTGTCGAACTGGGTGTCGCGGATGCCCGGCGAGCGAGTCACATAGCCGCCGGCCATGAAGTAGAGGTCGTCGGCCAGCTTGCCGCTCATCACCCCGTCGACGCGGCGCAGGCCGTAGTCGGAGGTCGTGGCCTTGATCAGACCCTTGGTCTCCGGGCCGCCTTCCTTGAGCATGAAGTTTGTCGTCAGGCCCGGCTGGCCGTTCGAGAAGATCGGGTTGGGACCGCCGCGCAGGGCTTCCATCCGCGAGATGGTCTCATCCACGCGGAAGATCGACGAGTTCTCCAGGAACGACAGGGTCGAGGGCGGATAGATCGGCGAGCCCTGCAGCTGGATGGTCAGGAACTCGGCGTCGCCGGTGGCGGGGAAGCCGCGCACGAAGACATTGGCGCCGGCCACGCCGCCCGAGGTCTCGACCCACACGCCGGGCACCAGCGACAGCAGTTCGGCGCTGCTCTTGGGCGAGGCCTTCAGGATGTCCTGGGCGTTGACGGTGGTGACCGCGAAGCTGGCCGACAGCTTGTCGATGCCGGCGCCGCCGGGCGTGCCGACGACGATCACTTCCTCGACTTGCGCGGGCTCTTCGGGGCGGCTTTGTTCTACGGCGGTGGCGGGCGCGGCGGCCTGACCGGCGGCGCTGGCGCTGACCAGCAGCGGCCGCTCGCGGATGGCGTAGACGCCGCTGGCGGTGGGCTGGACCACCAGGTTCGAGCCCGACAGCAGGCGGCTCAGGCCTTCGTCGGCGGTGTAGGCGCCCTTCAGCTTCGGGGCCTTCTTGCCGCGCGTCAGGCTCTCGTCAAAGGCCAGCTGCTTGCCCGAGGCGCGGCCGAAGGCGCGCAGGGCGCCGGCCAGGTCCTGGGCTGGAATATCGAAAGCTTGCTCACGTGATTGCGCCGAGACCGCGCCTGGCGCGGCAAAAGCCATCAACACCGCCGCCGAAGCGCCCAGCAGCCAGCGCTGGTCGAAAGACTTGCTCATACGTCCCTCCCTGCGCCGCTTGTTTTGTCTATCGGCGCTTTCGGTAAGTGAGACGCCTCACTCCACCGAGGACTCACCGCCTTCGGTGAAGTTTTTTGGCTGGCGCTGGAAAGCCCGCAGCACGGTCTCGCCGCCCTGCCCGCTCACCGCGCGGACGGGCAGCACGGCAGTGACGCCGTCGATGAAGGCGCGGGTGTCGCCCGAGGTGAAGACGCCGCTGATGCGCAGGTTCGCCACGGTGGGGTCGCCGATCCGCAGCTTCTCGCGGGCGTAGCGGTTCACGCGCTCGACGGCCAGCGACATGGGCTCGTCCTGGAACACCAGTTGGCCGGTCTCCCAGGCGCCGGCGCGCGTGGGATCGGCGGGCATGACCGAGGCGGCCTCGGAATTGACCTGGGCGACCAGCTCGTGGTCGGGGGTCAGCGACTTCTCGGTCGGCGCGCCATTGACCCGCAGCAGCGGCGGCGGACGGCCCTTGGCGCCCTCGCCGTCCAGCACGGCCACATGGCCCTCATAGAGCACCACCCTCATCTGGTCGGCGACGCGCTCGACGCTGAAGGTGGTGCCGGTGGCGACCACCAGCTTGCCGCCGGCCGCGACCGAGAACGGCCGCAGCGGATCCTTGGCCACCGCGAACTTGGCCCGGCCCTGCTCCAGCCACAGGCGGCGACGATCGCCGTCGTAGCGGACCTTCAGCACGGTGTCGGCGTCCAGCGAGGCGCGCGAGCCGTCAGCCAGCTCGACGATCCGCCGCTCGCCCTCGGTGGTGCGATAGACGTCCGGCAGGCTGGCCCGCCAGGTCAGCGCCCCGCCCAGAGCGACGGCGGCGACCACCGCGGCGGCGGCGCTCCAGATGGCCACGCGCGGGCCGGGCTTGCGCGACCACTGCTTGCGCTGGGCGCGGCGCAGGTCGTTCAGGGCCTCGCCGCGCAGGGCGATCATGCCGGGCAGCGAGGCCTGCTCGTCCACCGCCCGCCAGGCGGCGACGGCGTCGTCCAGCAGTTCCCGGTGCATCGGGTCGGCGGCGAACCAGGCGTCCAGGGCCGTCTGCTCGGCAGGCGAGAGGTCACCCTCCGACAGGCGCACGCACCATTCGGCGGCGGCGTCGGCGGCGAGATCCAGCTTGTCGTCCATTGCTCCGCTCATGGGTTCGCCCTCAGGCGTCGCGTCAAATGGCCCATGGCCTTGAGGATGTGTTTCTGCACGCCGCTGGTGGTCATGCCGTAAAGGGTGGCCAGTTCCGCCTGCTTCATGCCTTCCAGACGATACAGCAGGAAGATGGCCCGCGTCCGCTCGGGCAGCTCGCGCAGGACCTTTGAGACTTCGCCCAGGTCCTCGCGGCCCTGCAGGATGCGGGCGGGATCGATCGGCTCCAGGTCGATGGGGTCGCCGGCCATGGCGGCGCGATAGCCGGCCCGCACCCGCTCGCGCCGATGGCGGTCGCGCAGCAGGTTGGCGGCCATCTGGAAGACATAGGCGTCAGGGTTCTGCATGGCCGGGTCTTCCGCCCGCGCCAGCTTGGCGAACAGCTCCTGGGTCATGTCCTCGGCGTCGCTGTGGGTGGCGGCGCGGCGCATGAAGAAGGCCATCAGCGCTGGCCTGTAGCGCCGATCCAACCCTCGAAGATCGTGTGGCGTCGCCTGCCCCACGGCTTTCACCTCATGACTGCTCTCGACAGTCATGACGCACATCGCCCCCTCACGCACACCGGCCCCGCGAAGATTTTTCGCGGGGCCGGCTTTTCGAGCGCCTGGCTGGGAGAGGGATCAGGCGCGCTCAGGCGCTTAGGCGGACGATGATGCCGATGCCCAGGGCCGCGAAGGCCACGGCGATCGGGATGGTCAGGATCTGGGCCAGAGCCTCGCGGCCGGTGACGTGACCGGTCCAGGTGGACAGGCCCCGTTCCAGGAAGTCGGCGAGGTCTGGACGACGCGCGCCGGTCTTGGGCTCGACCTTCAGGAACACCCACGGCACGCCCAGGTACATGGCCAGGTACGCGGCGCAGACCCCCAGGTTGAACAGGACGTCGCCCTGCCCCAGGAACACCGCGCCGAACGCGACCAGGATGGAGGCGTACGAAGCGACGATCATCCAGCCCACCGCCTTGGGCAGGTCGGCCGCGGCCGCCTCCCCCATCTTGGCGGCGATCGGCGCCGGGCCCTCATAGGGCTCGACATTGGTGACGAAGACGGAATACGGCGCGTGTTCCATGGCTTGCGCTCCTTTCTTTGCGCGTGAGCTCTAGGCAGCGAGAAGTTCGTCGGCGGGGCCGAAGAACTCGTAGTGGATGCGGTCGGCGGGCACCCCGGCGGCGGCCAGGCCGCTGACCAGGATCCGCAGGAAGGGCTTGGGCCCGCACAGGTAGAAGTCGGCCGTGTCGAACGGCGTCTGGGCCTGCAGCCAGGCGATCGAGACGAAGCCCTCGACGTCGTGGCTGTCGCCCAGCACATCGCCGGCCGCCGGCTCGCTGTAGAAGGTCGAGACCCGCGTCCCGCCATGGGCCGCCGCCAGGGCCTTCACATGGCTGGCCATCGCGTGGACGTCGCCGTTCAGCGCGCCGTGGACGAAGTGGGCCTCCAGCTGCGGATGCTCGGCGGCGATGGTCTCCAGCATGGCGACCATCGGGGTCATGCCGACGCCGCCGCTCAGCAGCACCACGGGACGCTCGGCGGGCTTGAGGTGGAAGTCGCCGGCCGGCGGGGTGGCCATCAGGACGTCGCCGACCTGGATGGCGTCATGCAGGTGGCCCGAGGCCACGCCATGCGTCTCGCGCTTGACCGAGATGCGATAGGTCTCGCCGTTGGCGGCCTGGCTGATCGAGTAGTTGCGCTTCACGCCCTTCTGGGTGGCGGTGTCGAAGGCGAAGGTCAGGAACTGGCCGGGCTTGTGGGCCACGACCTTGCCGCCGTCCCGCGGACGCAGCACGAACGAGGTGATCACCGAGCTCTCGCGAACCTTGCTCTCGACGACGAAGGCGCGCCAGCCGCTCCAGCCGCCCTCCTGGGCCTCGACGCTCTGGCGGATGTCCGTTTCGCGACCCTGCAGGATGGCGGCCAGGAACCAGTAGGCCTCGCACCAGGCTTCGAGGATCTCGTCGGTGGCGACGTCGCCCAGGACCTCCTTGATGGCCTCCAGCAGGGCCGTGGCCACGTAGGGATAGTGCTCGGGCAGGATGTGATAGCCGACGTGCTTCTGGGCCATGCGCTCCACGACCGGACCCAGGACGCCCAGGTTATCGATGTTGCGGGCATAGGCCAGGATGCCGCCGGCCAGCGCCTTCACCTGCGCGCCCGACTCCTGGTTGGCCTGGTTGAACAGGGCCCGGATGTGGTCGGTCTCGAACAGGCGCTTGTACATGGCGGCGGTGATCGCCGTTCCATGCTCGGTCAGGGCCGGGACCGTGGCCTTGACCAGGGCGATCGTCTTGCCGCTCAGCGGGGTCGTCATCGGGGTGCTCTCGGTTATAATATGCAGACAAAATGCATCTATACACACGCCAGAGCTGGAACAAGAAAAGATGCCCCTTAAGTACCTATTTTAGCCGAGCCGCTCGACGCGACCGAAACTGACCTGTAAGCGAGCCTCCAGATGCGCCTGACCCGCTACACCGACTATGCGATCCGCGTGCTGATGCACCTGGCCGCGCACGACGACCAGACGGTCTCGATCCAGGAGATCGCCCGCGCCTACGACATCTCCAAGGACCACCTGATGAAGGTGGTGCAGCAGCTGTCCAAGGCCGGTTTCGTGGCCGCGCAGCGCGGACGCGGCGGCGGGCTGCGCCTGGGGAAACCAGCTTCGGAGATCCGCATCGGCGATGTCGTGCGCCAGACCGAGGACGGCTTCCAGCTGGTCGACTGCGCCACCTGCAAGGTCGCCCCGGTCTGCGGCCTGCCCCGCGCGCTGAACCAGGCCGCCGCCGCCTTCCTGGCCGTGCTGGACGCCCAGACCCTGGAGCAGATCCTGGCCGACAAGACCGGCGCGCGCCGGCTGCTGGCGCTGGCTGACTGAGGTTGCCCCAGCCCATCATTTCCATTATTCGAGAAATATGGAAATGAATCTCGCGATCGACCGGCTGTCGGCCCTGGCCCACCCTGCCCGCCTCGCGGCCTTCCGCCTGCTGGTCCAGGCCGGTCCCGAAGGCCTGCCCGCCGGCGAGATCGCCCGCCTGACCGAGGTTCCGGCCAGCACACTCTCCAGCCAGCTGGCCATCCTGGAGCGCGCCGGTCTGACCCGCTCGCGCCGCGACGGTCGCTCGATCCTGCATGCCGCCGAGTATGCGGCGATGGGCGCGCTGATCACCTGGCTGGCCGAGGACTGCTGCGGCGGCGCGCCCGAGGCCTGCCTGCCGAGCTTCAAGTGCCAATGACCCTCGCCCGCCGCCTCGCCGCCGAGGCCCTGGGCACGGCCCTGCTGCTGGCCGTGGTGGTCGGCTCCGGGATCATGGGCCAGACCCTGGCGCCGGACCAGGACGCCCTGGCGCTGCTGGGCAACACCCTGGCGACCGGCGCGGCGCTTGTCGTGCTGATCACCGTCCTCGGCCCGGTCAGCGGCGCGCACTTCAACCCGTTGGTCACGACGGTCATGGCGCTGCGTCGCCAGATCGAGCCGAACCACGCCATCCTCTATGTCGCCGCCCAGGTCATCGGCGCGCTGGCCGGCGTCGCCCTGGCCCATGCCATGTTCGGGCAAGCGATCGTGCAGGTCTCGACCCATGCCCGCGATGGCAGTCCCCAGGTGCTGTCGGAGGCGGTGGCGACCTTCGGCCTGATGGCCACCATCCTGGGCGCGTCGCGGTTCCGGCCAGAGGCCACGGCGACCTGCGTCGGGCTTTACATCACCGCCGCCTACTGGTTCACCGCGTCGACCTCGTTCGCGAATCCGGCGGTGACCCTGGCGCGCGGCTTGACCGACACCTTTTCGGGCATAGCGCCCGCCTCGATCCCGGGTTTTCTCCTGGGACAGGTCGTCGGCGCCGCCCTGGCGCTCGCCGTCTTCGACTGGATGTTCAAGCAGGAACCCGCATGACCGACTTCCCTGTCACCATCTTCCACAATCCCAAGTGCGGCACCTCGCGCAACGTCGTGGCCATGGTCGAGGCGGCCGGCTACACGCCCAACGTCGTCGAATATGTGAAAGCCGGCTGGACCCGCGAACAGCTGCTGACCCTGTCGGCCCGCTCGGGCCTGTCCGTCCGTGAACTGATGCGCGAGAAAGGCACGCCGGCCGAAGAGCTGGGCCTGCTGGCCGACGGCGTCTCGGACGAGACGATCCTGGCGGCGATGGTCGAGCACCCGATCCTGGTCAACCGCCCGATCGTCGAGACCCCCAAGGGCGTCGCCCTGGCCCGCCCGTCCGAGAAGGTCTACGCCCTGCTCGAAAACGTCCCGGAGTCCTTCACCAAGGAAGACGGCGAGGTCGTCCGATAGGAGGACGCCTACACGACGTCGTGGAACACGGCCTCAATGTTGTGGCCGTCCGGATCCAGGACGAAGGCGCCGTAGTAGCCGGGATGATAGTGCGGCCGCAGACCGGGCCGGCCGTTGTCGACGCCGCCCGCCAGCAGGCCCTCCTGGTGAAACAGGTCGACGGCCTCCCGGCTGGCGGCCCGGATCGCGATGTGCAGCTTGCCGGACGTCGGATCGTGCTCGGCGATCCAGAACCAGGGGCGTTTGTCGCCATAGCCTGTGGCCTTGGCGGGACCGCTGTCGTCGTCGAACAACCGTTGAATACCTAAGGGCGCGAAGGCGCGATCATAGAAGCGAACCGACCGATCGAAGTCCGACACGCCGAAGGTAATGTGGTCCAGCATCGCCGCGCTCCGACCTTGCCTGGGGAAACCTTAGCGGGCCCAAGCGCATCCGCAACCGCCCCGCCTTTCCTTGGCTCTTCAGCGCCGAACGCGATATCGTCCGCCTACGGATTGCGTGTCGTAAAACTGTCGCGGAACCGTGACAAAAGCCGCTGCATTGCTCCGGCACGTTCCCCGCGTCCCCGGATCACACAGGATTTGACGACATGAAAAAGCTCCTTGGCGCGGTCGCCACGCTGGCCCTGTTCGCCGTCGCCGACCAAGCGCACGCCGCTCGCGATTACGTGTGGGCCGCCGGCTCCTCGACCGTGTTCCCCTTCTCGACCCGCGTCGCCGAAAACTTCTCGAAGAAGACCGGCAAGAAGTCGCCCAAGGTCGAGAGCCTGGGCACCGGCGGCGGCATCAAGATGTTCTGCGGCGGCACCGGCGAGAAGTTCCCCGACATCGCCAACGCCTCGCGCCCGATGAAGAAGTCCGAGTTCCAGGCCTGCCAGAAGGCCGGCGTGAAGGACATCGTCGAGATCAAGATCGGCTTCGACGGCATCGTCGTCGCGGTCGACAAGAAGGGCCCGGACTTCAACTTCAAGCTTGAGCAACTGTACCTGGGCCTGGCCGACCAGTCCCTGCGTGGCGGCCAGCTGGTGAAGCAGCCCTACAAGAACTGGAACGAGGTCGGCCCCGGCCTGCCCAAGGCCCGCATCCTGGCCTACGGCCCGCCGCCCACCTCGGGCACCCGTGACGCCTTCGTCGAACTGGCCATGGAAGGCGGCGCCGCCAAGCTCCCCACCCTGGCCAAGCTGAAGGGCGAGGACGAGAAGAAGTTCAAGGCCACCGTGTCGCCGATGCGCACCGACGGCGGCTGGGTCGACGCCGGCGAGAACGACAACGCCATCGTCGGCACCATCGAGAAGACCCCGAACGCCCTGGGCGTGTTCGGCTTTTCGTTCCTGGAAGAGAACGCCTCGCGCATCAAGGGCGCGTCGGTCAACGGCGTGAAGCCGACCCCGGCGGCCATCGCCAGCGGCCAGTATCCGCTGTCGCGCTCGCTGTACGTCTACGTGAAGAAGTCGCAGGTCGGCGTGACGCCGGGCCTGAAGGAGTTCGTCACCGAGTTCGTGTCGGACGCGGCCACCGGTCGTGGCGGCTACCTGCAAGGCCGTGGCCTGATCCCGCTGCCGCCCGCGCAGCACCAGGCCATGAAGGGCAAGGCGGGCGCGATGCCGGCCATGCCGATGCCGAAGGAATAAAAGGCCTCCGCCAGTCGGAAGCCAGGTGGGAGGGCGGTCGCTTCGGCGGCCGCCCTTTTTCTATGCCGGCTTCTCCCAAGGGGGTGTGTCGGGCGTGAACTCCTCGAAGCTGACCGCGACACCAGGATCGTCGTCCAGGCAGTTGGCGGCGATGGCCAGGATGCGGCCGCTGTCGGGATCGCCCAGCGACGTGCCGCAGCGCTTGCAGAATGACCGGTTGAATTTCATCGGCGGCTTGGGGTGATAGCGGGCCACCAGCTCCCTGCCCGCCAGCCAATGGAACGCCTCGGCCCGGACATAGGCATAGGCCCCCGAGCCGGCCTTTCTACAGCGTGAGCAGTGGCAGGTCCCCAGCATCAGGGGCGGTTCGAACAGCTCGAAGCGGACGCCGCCGCAGCAGCAACTTCCCTTGATCGACAAATGCGCATCTCCTTGGACTCCCAAGGTTCTGCGCCTCCCCTGCCGCCAGCTTGGTGGCAGCAGGCTGTGGATAACGGTGGGGCGAGGTGTCGCAGAGGGTGCCCTGGCTCACACGCACAACAACCGTCATCCCGCGCTTTATGCGCGGGACCCATGGTTCAGCTTCTACGTGGGAGTGTGAGCCCGCACCGCACCTGCGGCGGACAGATGGGTCCCGCGCATAAAGCGCGGGATGACGGGGAAGAAATGGAGAAAAGCGGCGCCTAGCGCGTCCGCGAGGTCATCCCGGCGGCCGCCGCGTCATCCGCGACCTGCGGATCCAGCTCCTGCGGCGCGGCCTGCCGCTCGGCGCGCGGAGCAGCCGCGGTAGGATCCGTCGGGACCGGAGCCGAGGTTTCCATCTTGTGGGGCGCGGGCTGCGAGCCGGTCGTCGAGGCGTTCATCGCCGCGGTGGCGGCGTCGTCGGCGGCGGTGCGGGTCTCGGACGGGCCGTCCTCGTAGCCGCCCCCGCTGGAGGTCAGGAACAGGATCGTGCCGAACGTCACCAGGACGCCGACGATAAAGCCGAGGATCATCCAGCCGAACGGATTGCTGCGACGCTCGCTCATCTGGCCTGCTTCCCCTGAAACGCTACCGGCTAGAGCCCGGCTACCATGCTCTAAACGTGCGAACTAGAGCTTGGTTACCCGTTTCGCCAAGGGGCTCGCCTGCCAAGCGAATTGTACAGCTTCAGGTACCCGACCACTTGCGCACGGGACCGACATCGACGTGCACGAACTTGCTCTTGGGGTAATAACCGACGCCGCCCAGCTGCAGGCCCAGGGCCTCGGCGCGGATCTCCTCGAGGGCGATGTCCTCGAGGTAGATGTCCATGGCCTTGCCGTCCATGTGCAGGCTGCGTTTGGCCACTTCGCCGCTGCGCTCGGCCAGCAGGCGGTTGGTCGCCGGCGAGCGGTAGCCGGAGATCACCTGGAAGTGAGCCTTGGTGCCGGTCTTCTCGGCGATCTTGCCCAGGATGTCGTACAGGCCCGGATCGATCGGGTGGCTCTCGTCATTGCGATAGTCGCGCAGGACGTGGTTCAGGGCTTTGACCGCATCGGGAACGTACTCGCCGTTCTCCCAGTAGACGGCTTCCAGCTTCTCGTCGGTGTGGATGTTGCGCAGCTTGACCCAGCGCGGCTCGATCACGGCGGCGGATTTTACAATTGGGCTCTCGACCGGGGTCGGACGCAAAGCGACCGGCGCCGTGGGAACCGCCGGCACGCCGACCTGTTTCCCTTCCAGGATCGCACCGATGATGTCGTCATCAGCCCGTGCGGCCAGGGGCAAAAGCCCCGTTGCGACAGCGCCCAGCCCCCACTGGAGCAGCTTACGTCGATGCATGCGTACGCCCTATCCCGACACTAAGTGGCGGGAGGACACCGCAAGAATGTTAAGAAAGCAAGCTGAGCAGGATCACAGTGCGGCGATCCGCTGCACCAACTCGCGATCCCAGCCATACGGATCCTGGCGGAAATTGACCTGCCCGTCCGGGGTTACATAGGCCGTCCAGTACAGCAGGAAGACCGCGATCTGTTGCGGCAGCTTGGCGCGCACGGTGTCGCCCGAGGCCAGGGTCGCGTCGATCTTCTCGGGCGTCCAGACAGCGTCGCCGTCCAGCAGCGCCTTGGCCAGTTCGGTCGGCTTTTGCAGGCGCACGCAGCCGTGGCTGGCCAGGCGGCTGAAGCTGTCGAAGCGGGCGCGGCTGGGGGTGTCGTGCAGATAGACGCCGTAGGGATTGGCGAAGTCGAACTTCAGCTTGCCCAGCGCCGCCAACGGGCCGGCCTTCTGCTGCAGGCGCGAGCCGCCGTCGCCGGTCGGGATCACGATGAAGTCATTGCGGCGCAGATAGCCCGGGCTCTTGCGCTCCTTGGGCCACAGTTCCTTGGAGGCGATCGACGACGGCACGTTCCACGGCGGGTTCAAGACGATCGAGTGGATCATCGACGACAGCATCGGCGTCTCGTCGCCCGGACGGCCGGTGACGGCGCGCATGGTCAGGGTCGGGGTGTCGTGGCTGAACACCGACAGGATGGCGGCGGCGACGTTCACCTGAATCCGCTCGGCCGGCAGGGTCTGGGGCAGCCAGCGCCAGCGCTCCATATTGGCGACGATCTGGTCGATGCGCCGCTCGACGGGCGTGTTCAGGGCGTCCAGCGTGGCCTTGTTGACGATGCCGTTCGGGTTCAGGCCGAAGCGCTTCTGGGCGCGCTGCACGGCTTGTGTCAGGGCGGCGTCGAAGATCGGGGCGGCGTCGACCGCGATGGTCGGGTCCTCGGCGGCAAGACGCGCTTCCAGGGCCACGACGCGGGCGCCGGTCGCGCCCTCCTTCAAGTCCGGACCGGCAGCCAGGGGCTGCCAGCCGCCCTTGGCGGCGATGTCGCGATAGGTGGCCAGGCCCCCGCGCAGGGTCTGGTAGCCGGTATAGGGCGGCGGCAGGGTGTCCAGCCACGGCCCCAGGCGGTCCTGCTGCACGGCGTTGATGAAGTCGATCGTTGGATCGTACGGTGCGGGCTTGAGGCCCCACTCTTCCATGAAGTTGGCGACCGGCAGGCGACCACTGCGCACCGCCTTGGCATAGGCAAGGGTCAGGCTGACCAGCTGGGCTTGCGTGGTCGCGCGCTCGGGCGAGAAGGTCGCGGGGTCGAAGCCGTGGGTGTAGGCGTCGCCCAGCACGCGGCGCAGCATGTCGGCCTGGTCGGGGCGCAGCTGAACGGCGGACAGGTCAGCCTGGAACACCGTCGCGCGCGGCTGGACCAGCGGCACGGCCTGCTGCGGGCTCGCTTGAACCGGACGACCGCCAGCCAAGGCCGGACGCTGCGACTGGGCCTGGGCGACTTCCAGGGACAGCAGGCTCATCGCCGCCGCCAGGACGCCGCAGGTTCTCGTAAATCGCATCACCGTCGAACAGCCCGCCGCACTCGCGCGGCCTTGCCGCGTTAAGGAAACCAGATGGCCGGTACCGGCCTGTCGCGTCAACGCGAGTAGCGTGAAAGGCGAACCCTCCCCGGCCCCCACGGAGACGTTTTTCAAGAACAGGAACCCGCAAGCCACACCGTCGGTTTCACCCGAAATGGGGAAATCCCAAAAGCACGCATCCGGGGTCTCGATGACTAGAAGCTCGCAAAAGACGCTCGACCTGTTTCCGATCGGCAATTGCGCGGTCAGCGCGCTGATCGACAGCTGCGGCCGGTTCGTGTGGGCCTGCGCGCCGCGCGTCGATTCCGATCCCGTGTTCAGCGCTCTCTTGGACGACGTCGACGCCGATGGCCCGGACGCCAAGGGCCTGTGGGACATCCAGGTCGACCGCCGGGCCGAGGTCCGCCAGGGCTATCTGCGCAACACCCCGATCCTGCGCACCGAGATCGCCGACGAGGACGGGGCGCGGTTCGAGATCATCGACTTCTCCCCCCGCTACATCCAGCACGGTCGCACCTTCCGCCCGACCGCCTTCATTCGCATGATCCGGCCGATCACCGGCGTGGCCCGCGTCACCCTGCGCGTGAAGCCCACCGCCGGCTGGGGCGCCAAGGTCGCCGAGCACACCTCGGGCTCGAACCACATCCGCTTCCTGTGCTCGGACATGACCCTGCGCCTGTCCACCGACGCGCCGGTGTCGCACATCCTGGAGGAGCGCACGTTCCGGCTGGAGCGGCCGATCGCCATGTTCCTGGGCGCGGACGAAGGCTTCGACGCCAATATCGGCGCCACCTGCGAGCGGATGCTGCGCGAGACCGATCTCTACTGGAAGAACTGGGTGCGGGGCCTGGCCATCCCGCTGGACTACCAGACGGCGGTGATCCGCGCGGCCATCACGCTGAAGCTCTGCATGCACGAGGAGACGGGCGCCATCGTCGCGGCCCTGACCACCTCGATCCCGGAGCATTCCGACAGCGGCCGCAACTGGGACTATCGCTACTGCTGGCTGCGCGACGCCTATTACGTGGTCCAGGCGCTGAACCGGCTGGGCGCGGTCGACATCCTGGAGAACTACCTCGGCTACCTGCGCAACATCGTCGACCGGGCGAACGGCGGCCATATCCAGCCGCTGTTCGGGGTGGGCTTCGAGGAGCAGCTGACCGAGCGCTTCGCCCCCGACCTGCCCGGCTATCGCGGCATGGGACCGGTGCGGGTGGGCAACCAGGCCTTCGAGCACATCCAGAACGACGTCTACGGCCAGATCATCCTGTCGACCGTCCAGGCCTTCTTCGACGAACGCCTGCTGCGCCCGGCCACGGTCGAGGACTTCGAGGCCCTGGAGCCGGTGGGCGAGCAGGCCTACCGGATGCACGACCAACCCGACGCCAGCCTGTGGGAGTTCCGGGGCCGCGCGAACGTCCACACCTATTCCTCGGCCATGTGCTGGGCCGCTTGCGACCGCCTGGGCAACGCCGCCGAGAAGCTGGGCCTGACTGACAAGGCCGCCCTGTGGAACGGTCGCGCCGCCCAGGTCCGCCAGGTCATCGAGGACCGCGCCTGGAACGAGGAACTAGGCCGCTTCTCGGCGACCTTCGAGGGCGACACCCTGGACGCCTCCCTGCTGCAGCTGGTCGACCTGCGCTTCCACAAGCCCGACGACCCGCGCAATGTCGCCACCCTGAAGGCCATCGAGGACGGGCTGCGGCGCGGGTCCTACCTGCTACGCTACGCCATTCCCGACGACTTCGGCTCGCCGCAGACGGCGTTCAACATCTGCACCTTCTGGCTGGTCGAGGCCCTGCATCTGTCGGGTCGCACCGAAGAAGCGCGCGAGCTGTTCGAGGACATGCTTTCGCGTCGAACGGGCGCGGGACTGCTATCAGAAGATATCGGCTTCGCGGACGGCGAACTGTGGGGCAATTATCCTCAAACCTACTCACTCGTGGGCATCATCAACTGCGCAGTGCTGCTCAGCCGGCCCTGGACATCGGTTCGCTAGACCTCGAGCCTGCGCCGATGTTGCGATCTTGAAATCTGGCCGTCACATCGGACAGGCACCGCAATCGTGGGACGTAGAGAATTCGGAGAAGCTCTTTGATGAGCCGCAAGCTGGCCCTGGTCGGGATCCTGGGGTGTGTCGCGACGACGACCGCCCATGCGCAGGAGGCCGCCCCGCCCGTCCCCACGCCTCAAGCCCCCGCGCAACCGGCTCCCAAGCCGGCCGCGAAGCCCGCCGCGGCCCCCGCGGCGGCCCAGAAACCCGTCACGCCCGAAGACCTCGACACCGAGGTCGAGGCCGTCACCATCACCGCCAGCGGCAAGCCCTATGGCGCGGTGCTGGGCGACATTCCGCCGGAAGAGACCTTCAGCGCCGCCGACGTGCGCTCGTTCGGCGTCTCGTCGATGGAAGACCTGCTGACCGAACTGGCGCCGCAGACCACCAGCGGCCTGGGCGGCGATCCGGTCACCCTGCTGAACGGCCGGCGCATCTCGGGCCAGGGCGAGATCCGCGACATCCCGACCGAAGCCATCCAGCGCGTCGAGATCCTGCCCGAGGAAGTGGCCCTCAAATACGGCTACTCGGCCGACCAGAAGGTCGTGAACATCGTCCTGCGCCAGCGCTTCCGCGCCTCGACCATCGACGCCACCGTCGGCGGCTCGGCCAAGGGCGGCCAGATCACCGAGCAGGCCAATTGGAGCCAGCTGCGCCTGAACCGCCAGGGCCGCACCAACCTGTCGATCAAGCTGCAGAACGCCGACCACATGCTGGAAAGCGACCGCGACCTGGTCAGCCGCACCAACAGCGGCCTCTACGACTATGTCGGCAACATCGGTCCTGCCTCGGGCAGCAACCTCAACGCGCTGAGCGCCCTGGCCGGAACGCCGGTGACGGTAGCCGGCGTGCCGAGCGGTCTGGGATCGGGCGCGCCGAGCCTGGCGACCTTCCTGCCGATGGCCAACAAGGCCAATGTCAGCGACATCACCGACGACCGCACCCTGCTGCCGCGCAACACCCAGGTGTCGATCAACAGCGTCACCAACCGCTACATCCTCGACAATGTCTCCGCGACGCTGAACCTGGGCCTGACCGGTTCACAGAGCGACTCGCTGCTGGGCCCGGCGCGGGCGCGGCTGCTGATCCCGGGGGCCAATCCCTATTCGCCGTTCGGCCAGGACGTGGCCCTCTATCGCTACCTGGGCGACCAATCCGCCCTGGGCCAGACCTCCAAGAACCTGGCAGGTCATGCCGGCTTCACCCTGAACCGCGACACCGAGACCCTGCGCCTGTCGCTGACCGGCAACTACGATCACGCGATCAACAAGACCGAGACCGACCGCAGCGTCGACCTGACCAACACCCAGGCCCGCCTGACCGCGCTTGACCCGACCTTCAACCCGTTCGGGCCGCTGGAAGGCCAGCGGGTCAACAGCGACCGGGCCAAGTCGACCACCGACAGCGCCGACCTGCAGTTCGTCGCCAACCGCGCCTTGGCCAAGCTGCCGGCCGGCGACCTGTCCTCGACCGTGAAGCTGGGCGTCAGCGGTTCGCGCCTGGTGGCGCACTCGATCCGCGCGGGCGTCGAAAGCGACAGCACCCAGTCGCGCGGCGACGCCAGCGCCCAGGTCAGCTTCGACCTGCCCTTAGCCAGCCGCCGCAAGGGCGTGCTGGCGATCGGCGACCTGTCGACCAACCTGAACCTGGCCGTGCGCCAGGTGGCCGACTACGGCAGCCTGACCACGATCGGCGGCGGCCTGAACTGGTCGCCGGTCAAGCCGATCAGCTTCATCGTCTCGGCGAACCGCCAGGAAAACGCCCCCAGCATCAGCCAGCTGGGCAATCCGCTGATCACCACGCCCAACAGCCAGGTCTTCGACTATGTGCGAGGCCAAAGCGTCGACGTCACCCGGATCAGCGGCGGCAATCCCGACCTGAAGGGCGAGACCCGCAACGTCCTGCGCTTCGGCGCGAGCTATAAGCCCGAGAAGATCCAGGGCCTGTCGCTGACGGCCAACTACACGCGCTCGCGCATCGACAATCCCGTCGCCGGCTTCCCGGCCGCCACGGCGGCGGTCGAGGCCGCCTTCCCCGACCGCTTCACCCGCGACGCCGACGGCAACCTGACCCGCATCGACACCCGGCCGGTGAATTTCCAGAAGCGCGAGAGCGAGCAGATCCGCTGGGGCTTCAACTTCTCGCGTCAGATCGGCAAGACGCCGCCTCCGCCGGCCGGCGGCTGGCGCGGTCGGCAAGGCGGCGCTCCAGGCGCAGCGCAACCGCCCGGCGCCGAGCTGTTGCAACGGCAGAACCGCCCGAGCGGCGGCGACAACGCTGAAACGCCGCGCGCGCCTCAGCCCGAAACGCCCTCCGATCCGAACGCCCAACAACAGCAGGCCAGCCAGACCCAGCCGACCGGCGAAGAGCCCCCGCGCCCGAACTTCGGCGGCGAAGGCGGCGGCCAGGGCGGCCAACGCTTCGGCGGCGGTGGCGGTGGCGGTGGCGGCGGTCGTGGGTTCGGCGGCGGCCGGGGCGGCGGTGGCGGCAATCCCCGCGCCACCCGCCTGCAGCTGGCCCTCTTCCACACCGTCCACCTGAAGGAGACGGTGACCATCGCCGACGGCGTGCCCGCCCTGAACCTGCTGAACGGCGACGTCATCGGCTCCAGCGGCGGCCAGGCCCGCAACGAGATCGAGGCCCAGGCGGGCATCACCCGCTACGGCCTGGGCGCGCGGATGACCGCCAACTGGAAGAGCGGCACCCACGTAAACGCCAGCGCCGGCGGCGCCAGCACCGACCTGGATTTCTCCAGCCTGGCCACGATCAACCTGCGCCTGTTCGCCGACCTGGGCGTGCGCCGCGAGCTGGTCCAGAAGCATCCGCTGCTGCGCGGCACGCGCCTGACCCTGTCGGTCAACAACCTGTTCGACCAGCAGCAAACCGTGCGTGACGCGACGGGGGTGACGCCTCTGACGTATCAGCAGGACTACCTGGATCCGCGCGGGCGGGTGATCCAGTTCAACGTGCGGAAGCTGCTGTTCTAGAGGCAGCAAGCGCCCCCTCCGTCACGCTGCGTATCCGCAGCGCGCCACCTCCCCCGTTTCACGGGGCAGGAGAAGAGCGCTCCCTCCTGCCCCGCTTGCGGGGGAGGTGGCGCGGCGCCGATAGGCGACGTGACGGAGGGGGCGCTCCCAGGCTGCCTCCTCCTTAAGCACCTGCGCAAAAACCCGTGAGCTTCAGTTTATCGCGGGATCGAACCGGGCCGTTCGACGTTCTTGGCGCATGTTGCTTATTGATGAGGGGGTTCACGCCATGACCGCGGCTCACACGGTCTCGCGCCTGGAATCTGTTGATTTCCCGCCCCCGCCTGTCGACCTGCCGCGCCGTACGGCGCTGTTTCTCGACCTCGACGGCACCCTGGCGCCGATCATGCCTCGCCCCGACGACGTCGGCCCCGACGCGCGCCGCGCGCAGGTGCTGGCGCGGCTGCGCGTAACCTTCGAGGACCGCGTCGCCGTGGTCAGCGGTCGCGACCTGCCGAACCTGGACTACATCCTGGGCGGCGAAATGCCGGCGATCGGCGCGGTCCACGGCCTGGTGCGGCGCACCGCCGACGGAGCGGTCATCGCGCGCGAGCCGCACCCCGGCCTGGCCGACGCCCGCCGCATCCTGGTCGAGCTGGCCCACTGCGAACGCGGCCTGCTGTTCGAGGACAAGAGCCTGTCGGTCGCCCTGCACTATCGCAACGCCCCGGCCTGCGCCGAGGCGGTGATCGAGGCCGGCGAGCGCCTGTCGCAAGCCACGGGCCTAGTCTTGCAGCTGGGCGACATGGTCGTCGAGCTGCGCACCCCCGGCGCCGACAAGGGCGCGGCGGTCACCGCCTTCCTGCGCGAGGCCCCGTTCCTAGGCGCGACGCCGGTGTTCATCGGCGACGACCTGACCGACGAGGACGGCTTCGCCGCCGCCAATCGTCTCGGAGGCTTCGGCGTGCTGGTCGGCCAGCGCCGCCCCACCGAAGCGCGCTATTGCCTGGAGGACACCAACGCGGTCTTCCGCTGGCTGGAGAGCCTCACGGCTCCCCAGCGTGCTTTTGGGGTGCACGCATGAGCCGGCTCATCGTGGTGTCGAACCGCGTCAATCCGCCGAATCCGGCGGAGGGCGGCGAAGGTTCGGTGGGCGGTCTGGCCATGGCGCTGGCCGCGGCCCTTCGCGAATATTCCGGCATCTGGTTCGGCTGGAGCGGCAAGACCATCCCGGAGTTCACCGGCCAGCTGAACATGCAGCGGATCGACGGCGTCACCGTGGCCACGGTCGACCTCGAGGAGACCGACTACCAGGAGTATTACAACGGCTACGCCAACAAGACGCTGTGGCCGCTGTTCCACTACCGCGTCGACCTGACCGCCTATGACCGCTCGTTCGGCGAGGGCTATGACCGGGTCAACAAGCGGTTCGCCGAGACCCTGCTGCCGCTGATCGAGCCGGACGACATCGTCTGGGTGCACGACTACCACTTGATCCCGCTGGCGCGGGAGCTGCGGCGGATGGGCGTGACCAACCGGATCGGCTTCTTCCTGCACATCCCCTGGCCGGCCCACCAGCTGGTGGTCACTCTGCCTCGCCACCGGCAGCTGGTCGAGGCCCTGTTCGACTACGACCTGCTGGGCTTCCAGACCGAGGAGTCGCTGCACGCCTTTGAGGGTTACGTGTTCTCGGAAGTGCACGGCTCCAAGAACGAGCGCGGCGAGCTGCAGGCCTTCGGGCGCAAGCTGGACGCCTCGGCCTTCCCAATCGGCGTCGACGCCCAGGACTTCGCCCAGATCGTCAAGGGCGAGACGGCGCGCAAGACCTACGACCGGATGATGGCCCACAGCGTCTTCCGCAAGATGGTCGTGGGCGTCGATCGCCTGGACTATTCCAAAGGCCTGGAAGAGCGGCTGATCGGCTTCGAGCGGTTCCTGCACGACCATCCGGATAAGGTCCGCGAGACCATGCTGCTGCAGATCGCCCCGATCTCGCGCGACGAGGTCGAGGCCTATCAGGACCTGCGCGGACGGCTGGACGGCCTGATCGGCCGGATCAACGGCGCCTATGCCGAGATGGACTCCACGCCCATCCGCTATGTGAACCGCTCGTACCGCCGCGACGAGCTGGCCGGCATCTACCGCGCCGCCAAGGCCGCCCTGGTGACGCCGCTGCGCGACGGCATGAACCTGGTGGCCAAGGAATATGTCGCGGCCCAGGACCCGGAAGATCCCGGCGTGCTGATCCTCTCGCGCTTCGCTGGCGCGGCGCGGCAGATGAAGGACGCCCTGATCATCAACCCCAACAGCCCGGAGGAGATCTCCGACGCCCTGGAACGCGCCCTGTCGATGGGCGTCGACGAGCGCAAGCGCCGCTGGGAGGCCCTGTTCGAGAACGTCACCCGCGAGGACGTCACCGCCTGGCGTGACAACTTCGTCAGCGCGCTGCGGGCGCGGCCGGATCCAGACAACGATGATCGGGAAGAACCGCCGACGCCGGTGCAGAGCCTGGACGTGGCGGCCAAGAAGCTGCGGGCCCAGCCTGAGGCGAAGGCGATGCGGGCTTAAGAATGATCCCTTCTCCCCTTGCGGGAGAAGGTGTCAGCGCAGCTGACGGATGAGGGGTCGAAAGGCCTGTCCGGATGACGGAGCGCAACCCCTCACCCGACCTGCTCCGCAGGCCACCCTCTCCCGCAGGGGGAGAGGGAAAATCCTACTTCTCGCCCATCTCGTCGATCAGCTTCTTCAGCTTCTCCACCTCATCCGCGCGCAGCGGGCGGTGTTGGGCGAAGTGGCTGATCAGCGGGGCCAGCTGGCCGTCGAACAGGCGGTCCAGCAGGCCTTGGCTCTCGGCCTGGACATAGGCGCTGCGGTCGACCAGCGGGCGATAGCCGTGCTTGCCCTCGGCGCGCTCGGACTTGATTGCCTTCTTCTTCAGGAGGCGGTTGATCAGCGTCTTGACGGTGGCCTCGCCCCATTGCTGGGACTCGCCAACCTCGGCGACCAGCTCGTCGGCCGACAGCGGCTGACGGCGCCAGAGCGCTTCCATGACGTGAGCTTCGGCGGCGGTGATGTGCATGACGTACACCCGTAATTCAACGGGTGACGCTATACCCGCTATTACGTGTGTCAAGCCGCTAGGCGGCGCGGGCGGCAGCTATCAGCCCCGTGGGCGCATAATCCTCCAGGACCGGGGCCAGACTCAGTTCCACCGAACGCTCGCCGCCGTTCTTGACCAGCAGAGTCGCCACCGTCACCGCCGGCACATTCGTCCGCAAGACCGACTCGATCTGCGCCGACAGGGCGTGACGCTCGGCCGGGCGCACCACGTCGGTCAGACGGTAGTCGATCAGCTCCTCGACCTTGAAGCCGGTCATGGCCGCGAACCGCTCGTCCAGCTCGGCGAAGGCGCCGCGCACGTTCAGCCGGGCCGCGCCCACGTCGTGCAGGTTCGAGGTCGCGGTGCGGAACGCCTCGGCCGCCTCGTACCGGCGGCGCAGGTCGCGCTCCTCGCTGCGGTTGAGCAGCACCAGAGCCGCGCCGCCCGGATACGGAAAGGCCCGCATGCTGCAGCGGCGCGCGCCGTCGGGCGAGGCGTTGGCCTCGAACTCCAGGACCTCGCCGGCCTTCAGGGCGCGCAGCAGCTGCTCGCCGATCAGGGCCTGGCACGGCGCGGGGAAGAGGTCGGCGCAGGCCAATCCCTCCAGCTGGCTGGCGCTGAGGCCCGCCAGCGCCTCGAACGGGTGGTTCACGGCCGCGACCTTCAGATGCTCGTCGAAGGCGATGAAGGCCTCGCTCATCGCGCCCAGGATGGCCGAGAGCGCCGTCTGCGACCGCGCCTGGGCCTCGCGCCCGCCGGTGTCTTCCGACAGGCCGAAGAACAGCCCCGCCGACACCACCGCCACGCGCGGGCGGCCGTGATGGGTGACGATGACCGGCGCTTCCAGGGCCCGATCCTGCCAATGACCGAAGTTGCGGCTGATCTCGCCGGCGGTGACCGACAACGGCTCGGAGTTCAGGGTCTTCATCGCAGCCTCCTGGCTGTCCGTAAAATCCGTAAAACGCCGACACGCTCGCCTTAAGGACGTTCACTCCGAACCATCACGCGAGCACGTTATTGTTGCATAACGCGCGCCACAACATCCGGGACGCGTGCAACCCGTGCGGCAGGGTGTCGCACTAATCACGAAGAATCCGCGCGATCGGGCCGTTACCAATCTCAAGGCGTGCATACGCACACTTCTCTTCCTGAGGAGGAGACGTCACATGAGAGGACGTACGCAAAACAAGACGGTTCGCGGCCCCGAGAGCGGCGCGGTCGCCGTCGAATTCGCCATTGTCGGCCCGATGTTCCTGGTCCTGCTGATCGGGATCCTGGTCTGGGGCCAGTATTTCTGGGTCTCGCACACGGTGCAGCAGCTGGCCAACGACTCGGCCCGCGCGGCCCTGGCGGGCCTCAACACGGCTGAGCGCGAGTCGCTGGCCCGCGCCACGCTGACCGCCGAGGTCGCCGACTATCCCAGCCTGCGCCCCGAGGCCGCCGCCGTGGTCGTCGAGAACCAGCCCGACCGGCTGACGGTGTCGATCCGCTACGACACCGGCCAGGACGCCTTCCGGGCCTTCGACGGCTTGGTCCCCTCGCCGCCCAAGACCGTGCTGCGCCAGGCTTCGGTCCGTCTGGGAGGGTACTGAGATGGCCCGCCCCAACCTTGCTTCGAACCCCGACTTCGCCCGTAACGAGGACGGCGGCATCGCGCTGATCAGCGCGGTCGCCATGTCCGCCCTGCTGGGGACCACCGCCCTGGTCGTCGACATGGGCTCGGTGTTCCTGCAGAGCCGCAAGCTGCAAGGCACCGCGGACCTGGCCGCCCTGGCCGCCGCCCGCGACCTGGACCACGCCGAGGCCGCCGCCCTGGCCACGGCCCGCGCCAACGGCTGGGACGGCCCGCTGACGGTCATCGTCGAGAAGGGCCGCTACGCCGCCAACCAGGCCGTCGCGACCAAGGCGCGGTTCCAGCCCGGCGGGACCGATCCCGACGCGGTGCGCGTGCGGATCGAGAGCCAGACGCCGCTCTATTTCGGCAAGGCCTTCACCGGCAAGGACAGCCAGCCGATCGCCCGCCAGGCCACCGCCGCCCGCGCCGACCTGGCCAGCTTCTCGATCGGCACGCGCCTGGCGGCCCTGGACGGCGGCCTGGCCAACGCCCTGCTGGGCGGCCTGACGGGCTCGAACGTCAGCCTGTCGGTGATGGACTACGACGCCCTGGCCGACGCCGATGTCGACCTGTTCGACTATCTGGACGCGCTGAAGACCGAGCTGAACCTGACCGCCGCCTCGTACGACGAGGTGCTGGACGCCAAGCTCAGCACCGGCAAGGCCCTGAAGGCCCTGTCGCGCGCCCTGGCCGGCAAGGGCCAGACCCGCGCCTCGAACGCCGCCCGCACCCTGGCCAACGCCGCCGGCGATCGCACGCCGGCCGACATGAACCGCCTGTTCGATCCCGGCCCCTATGGCGCGCAGACCCGCGTGCTGGGCGGCGGCGGAGCCAAGGTGCAGCTGGACGCCCTGAACCTGTCCAAGGCCGTGCTGCAGCTGTCGAACGGCGCGCGTCAGGTCCAGCTGGACCTCGGCGCGGCCATCCCTGGCGTCGCCGACCTCAAGGCCTGGCTGGCGATCGGCGAGCCGCCCAACAACGCCCCCTGGATGACCATCACCGCCAGCCGCGACGTCATCGTCCGCACCGCCCAGACCCGGCTCTATCTGGAAGCCAAGGTCGGCGGCTCGGGCCTCTTGGCTCCCGCGCAGGTCAAGCTGCCGATCCTGGTGGAGGCCGCCTCGGGCGCGGCCAGGCTGAAGTCGATGTCCTGCGCTAGCGACGAAGCCGCCCTGGACGTCGCCCCCGGCCTGGGCTCGCTGATGATCGGCGAGATCGACACCGCCAAGCTGGATGACTTCAAGACCCCTCTGACCCCCGCCTCGGCGACCATCGCCAAGGCCCCGCTGTTCTCGGTGACCGGCAAGGCGTCGGTGTCGCTGGGCGGTCAGGCCTGGCAAACGGTGCGCTTCCGCCAGGACGAGGTGCGCGGCCGCGTGGTCAAGACCGTCTCGACCACCGACCTGGCCCGCGCCACCGTCTCGACCCTGCTGGGCAACCTGACGCTGGACGTCAACCTTCTGGGCCTGGGCCTCGGCTTGGGCGAGAGCGCCCTGGTCGGCGCGGTCGGCGGCCTGCTCACCCCGCTGGCCCGCCCCCTGGACGAGATCCTCAACACCCTGACCGGCCTGGTCGGCGTGCGCCTGGGCCAGGCCGATGTCCGCATGAACGGCCTGCGCTGCCGCGACGCCGCCCTGGTCGCCTAACCCCAACTCTAGAAAGGAGTCCTTCCCATGCCCCTCGCCTATCACCAACTGCGCCTCGCCCAGACCCCGCCGTCTGAGTTCAGCCTGCTGGGCTCGAGCTTCGAGCCGCCGAACATCCGCGCCCGGCTGCACGCCATCTGCGCGCTCTACGCCTACACCCCCGTGCAGGAACGGCGGCAGGAACTGCTGGACGGGCTGGAGGCCCTGACCCTGGAGGTCGCCCACCTGATGGCGCTGGACCTGCTGGAGAACGGCTGGCGGCCCGACGCGGCCAGCCCCTCGCCCCTCAGGCCATCGCCCCCTAGCCCATCGCTCGGGACATCGCGGCCAACAGCGTTTCCGGCTCGATCGGTTTCGGAACCGACCCGCTGAACAGCGCGGCGTCGATCACCGGGTCGCGATCGGCCGAGAAGGCCAGGATCGGGACGGCGCGCTCGCCGGCCGCGGCGCGGATCTGGCGGGCGGCGCTGATCCCGTCCAGGCCCGGCATGCGCAGGTCCATCAGGATCAGGTCGAAGCCGCCGCCGTCGGCCAGGTCCACGGCCTCGCCGCCGTCACAGGCCTCGGCCACCTCGGCCCCGAAGGCCTGAAGGATGGTCCGCAGCAGCAGCCGGTTGGCCGGATTGTCGTCGGCCACCAGCACCTTGCGGCCCTCGACGCACACGGCGAAGTCCTCCTCCGCCTCGTCCGCGCCGACGTCGACCGCTGGCAGCGAGAACCAGAAGCGTGAGCCCTGCCCCGGCCGGCTCTCGACGCCGATCGTCCCGCCCATGGCGTCGATCAGCCCCTTGCAGATGGCCAGGCCCAGGCCCGCGCCGCCGCTCTGTCCGCCGCCCTCGACCTGCGAGAAGCGGACGAACAGGCGCTCGACGCCCTCGGCCGAGATGCCCGGTCCGGAGTCGCTGACGCTCCAGACCAGCGACTGCCGATCCGCCGAGGGCGCCAGGGTCACGACCACCGCGCCGGTATCGGTGAACTTCACGGCGTTGCCGGTCAGGTTCAGCAGCACCTGGCGCACGCGGTCGGGGTCCAGCATCACCCGCTGAGGCGTGGTGGGATCGACGACCAGCTCCAGGTCCAGCCGCTTGGCCCCGGCCTGAGGCGCCAGCAACTCAAGGGTGTCGCGAACACAGGTCTCCACCTTCACCGGGCGCGGCCGGATCTCGACCTGACCATCCTCCAGCTTGGAGAAGTCCAGCAGGTCGTTGATCGTGTGCAGCAGGGCCTCGCCGGCGTTGAGGATGCGGCGGACCATCGCCCGGCTCTCCTCGCCGACATCGGCGCGGCGCTCGACCAGGCGCGAGAAGCCCAGCACCGCCGTCAGCGGCGTGCGCAGCTCGTGGGTCATGTTGGCCAGGAACGCGGCCTTGGTGCGGGCCGCGGCCTCGGCCTCGCGGCGGGCCTCGGCCAAGTCGCGCTCGCGCTCGTACTGTTCGGTGACGTCGCGCAGCACGCCCATCACCGCCGTGCGCTCCCCGCGCGCGTCCAGCTCGATGGTGGTCATGGCCTGCATCCGGCGCTGCTGGCCGTTGTCGGCGCGGGTCAGGCGGAAGTCGATGAACGGCCGGTCCGCGCCCAGCGGACTGGGCTCGCGCACCAGGGCCCGCACCCGATCGATATCGTCGGGATGGACCATGCCCATGATGTGTTCGCTGCTGACCACCATGCCGCGCGGCAGGCCATGCAGGTCGTACATCTGATCGGACCAGTCGCTGCGTCCGGTCACATAGTCGAAACGCCAGCGGCCCAGGCCGCCCATCGCCTCGGCCATATGGGCGCGGCGGGCCTCGGCCTCGGCCTCGTCGCGGGCCATGGCCAGCTCCAGCATCAGGCCTTCGCGGTCGCCATATTCCAGCTGCTTGGCCAGGGCCGCGCCCAGGGTCTCGGCGACCAGGGTCACGGCCTCGATGTCGTCGCGGCCAAAGGCCTTGGGCGCGGCGTCGAACGCCTTGAGCACGCCCACGGCCCGGCCGTTCTGGAGCAGCGGCGCGCAGACCATCGAACGGATGCCGATCTTCTCGCAATTGGCTCGGTCGACGCGCGGATCCTCATGAGCGTCGTCGCAGTGCATCAGCCGCCCTTCGGTGGCGGCGCGGCCCGACAGCGAGGCGTCCTTGGACAGCCTCAGGCCGTGATAGCCGGCATGGTCGGCGTCGATCGCGACATAGACCATCTCGTCGCCGTCCACGAGTTCGACCACCACCCCGCCCGATCCGAAGACCGAACGCAGCAAATTGACCGACATTTGCATGAATTCATCGAGATCGAAGTCGGCCGCTACAAGCTTCGATTGCACGCGGCAAATTTCAAGCAGATGGCGATTACGCTTCTCGAGGTATTCGAGCAGCTCTTCCCCGCGATACACCACTGAGTTGCACCCCATACAACACGACTTGCGGCAATGTTCAGGATACAGAAGACATAAAATCTACTGTCTGCTCTATCCACAAATCTGGCGATCTTTTGCGCCCGACAATTGAAACTGTCGAGACAGCTCCACCGTCGAGCGACCTCATGTCGGGTATGCGACTTCCGGGGCTTGTCGGCCGCCGAGGTTAAGCCCTCCCCAATGCGCACATTGTCAATGACACCGGTTTCCACTAGAGACGTCACAACACCCGCCAAGCGGGACCTGTGCCGATTTTCGAGGGAGGATCTACGGCGTGACCGTTTCTGAGGCCGACAGCGTGGTTTTCACCCCCGCGGCCATCGCCCCCCAATTCGTCAAGGCGCGCCAGGATGGCGTTTCGGTCCCCAGCTATCCGGGCGGCGTGATTCCCTCGAGCATGGCCGAAGGCTACTCGGTGCAGGACATCGCCATCGACCTGTGGCCCGACGAGTTGGTCGGCTGGAAGGTGGGCCTGGTGCCCCCGCAGCACCGTGAACGCCTGGGCGCCGAGCGCCTGGCCGGCTGCATCTTCAAGAGCAAGGTCCAGGACGCCAAGGTCGGCGCGCCGAACGAGTTCCGCGCCATCGAAGGCGGCTTCTGCGCCGTCGAGGCCGAGTTCATCATCCGCCTGGGCAAGGACGCCCCGGCCGACAAGACCGAATGGACCGCCGAAGAAGCCGCCGACTATGTCGGCGAGCTGCTGGTCGGCGTCGAGATCGCCGGCAGCCCGCTGGCCACCATCAACGCCCTGGGCCCGACGGTCGTCTGCTCGGACTTCGGCAACAACGATGGTCAGATCATTGGTCAGGCCATTTCCAACTGGCGCGACATCGCCTGGGAGGATATGCCGGTCGAGACCATCATCAACGGCAAGTCGGTCGGTAAGGCGACCGCTGCGACGATCCCGGGCTCTCCGCTGGCCGCTCTGGCCTTCCTGCTCGGCGCCGTCGCGGCTCGCGGCAAGCCTTTGAAGAAGGGTCAGATCGTCACCACCGGCGCGACCACCGGCATCCACGACGTGGCGGCCGGAGACGTGGCTCACATCGATTTCGGCCCGTTCGGAACCGTGGACTGCGTGGCTGTTCCGGCGAAATAAAAGAAAAAGACCCGACAACAAGGGGGAAGGAAGGCGTCCATGGACTTTTCAAAAGCGCCCGCGCCGTCCGAGAAAATCGGACGGTACCGTTGGGTGGTCGTCTCGCTGCTGTTCGCGGCGATGGTCATCAATTACGTCGATCGCCAGACGATCGGTCTCCTGAAGGCCGACCTGTCGCACGAGTTCGGCTGGAACGAGAAACACTACGCCGACCTGGTCTTCTACTTCCAGCTGGCCTACGCGATCGCGTACCTGGCCTGGGGCAAGATCATGGACAAGATCGGGGCCCGCTGGGGCTTCGGCGTGGCCTTCGCCATCTGGCAGATCGCTCACATCGCCCACGCGGCGGCGGCCGGCTTCGGCGGCTTCGTGGCGGCCCGCATGGGTCTGGGCATCGGTGAAGCCGGCGGCTTCCCGGGCGGCATCAAGGCCGTGGCCGAGTGGTTCCCCAAGAAGGAACGCGCCTTCGCCACCGGCCTGTTCAACGCCGGCACCAACATCGGCGCCATCGTCACGCCGCTGGTCGTTCCGGGCATCGTGCTGGCCTTCGGCTGGCAGATGGCCTTCATCGTCACCGGCGTCGCCGGCCTGGTCTGGCTGCCGATCTGGCTGATCGTCTATCGCCGTCCGCGCGAAGCCAAGAAGCTGTCGCCGGCCGAACTGGCCTATATCGAGCAGGATCCGGCCGACCCCGTCGAGAAGATCGGCTGGGCCAAGCTGCTGACCAAGCGCGAGACCTGGGCCTTCGCCCTGGGCAAGTTCCTGATCGACCCGATCTGGTGGATGTTCCTGTTCTGGCTGCCGGACTTCCTGGGCAAGCGCTACGGCCTTGACCTGAAGACCTTCGGCCCGCCGCTGATCGCCATCTACCTGCTGTCGGACGTCGGTTCGGTCGCCGGTGGCTGGATGTCCTCCACGCTGATGAAGAACGGCGCCACCATCAACAAGGCCCGCAAGCTGACCATGCTGGTCTGCGCCCTGCTGGCCATCCCGGTGATGTTCGCCGCCAAGGCCGACAGCGTCTGGCTGGCCGTGCTGATCATCGGCGTCGCCACCGCGGCTCACCAAGGCTTCTCGGCCAACCTCTACACCCTGCCGTCGGACGTGTTCCCGCGCGCCGCGGTCGGTTCGGTCGTCGGCATCGGCGGCATGCTGGGCGCCTTCGGGGGCATGGCCTTCTCGAAGTACATCGGCAACGTGCTGGAGCAGATCGGCACCTACACCCCGATCTTCATCGTCGCGGGTTCGGTCTATCTGGTCGCGCTGCTGGTGATCCACCTGCTGACGCCCAAGATGGAGCCGGTGGTTATCTAACCAGCGCGCTTCACGTGAATGCGATCAGGGCCGGGGAGCAATCCTCGGCCCTTTTCATTAGAAGGCGACCCTATGAGCGCTCCTGACCTGAACGTCGTGCTTGTCGGTTACGGTTACGTCGGCAAGACCTTCCACGCCCCGCTGATCAACGCGACTCCGGGCTTTGCGCTGCGGACCGTGGTGTCCAGCGACCCGGCCAAGGTGGCGGCCGACCTGCCAAACGTCCAAGTCGTCGCTGATCTCGATCAAGCCCTGGCCGATCCGGCCATCGACCTCGTCGTCATCGCCACGCCCAACGTCCTGCACGCGCCCCAGGCCCTGGCCGCCCTCGCCACCGGCAAGCACGTGGTGGTCGACAAGCCGTTCGCCGTCACCGCCGCCGAAGCGCGGATCATGGCCGACGCCGCCAAGGCCGCCGGCAAACTCCTGGCCGTGTTCCACAACCGCCGCTGGGACAGCGACTTCCTGACCGTCCAGCGCCTGCTGGCCGAGGGCGTGCTGGGCGAGATCGTCCTGTGCGAGAACCGCTACGACCGCTTCCGCCCCGAGGTGCGCGACCGCTGGCGCGAGCGGGCCGGTCCGGGCTCGGGCGCCTGGATCGACCTGGGGCCGCACCTGCTGGACCAGGCCCTGGTGCTGTTCGGCGATCCCCTGGCCATCTCGGCCGACATCGGCGCCCAGCGTGAAGGGGCCACCGCCGACGACTATTTCCACGTCACGCTGTGCTACCCGGTGCTGCGGGTGATCCTGCACGGCAACCTGCTGACCGCCGCCTCGGGCCCGCGCTTCGCCGTGCACGGGACCAAGGCCAGCTTCGTCAAGCACGGCCTGGACCCGCAGGAAGCCCAGCTGAAGGCCGGCATGACCCCCGGCGCCTCCGGCTGGGGCCGCGACAGCCGCCACGGGGTGCTGACCACGGTGGTGGACGAGGTCCCGGTCCAGACGGACGTGCGGCCCGAGGTCACCGGCTACCGCCAGTTCTACGCCGGGGTGCGCGAGGCCATCCTTCACGGCGCCCCCTCGCCCGTGCCGGTCGAGGAGGCGCTGCGGACGATGAGGCTGCTGGAACTGGCCCAGCGCGCCAGCGACGAGCGGCGCGAGTTGCCAGTCGGCTAGCCGGGGATCCGGGTGATGACCTTGATCTCGAAGTCGAAGCCGGCCAGCCAATTGACCCCGATCGCCGTCCAGTTCGGATAGGGCGGTGCGCCGATCACCTCGTCACGGACGGCCAGCACCGTCTCCAGCTGCGCTTCCGGGTCGGTGTGGAAGCTGGTGACGTCGACCACGTCGTCCAGGCTGGCGCCGGCGGCGGCCAGCACGGCCTGGAGGTTGGCGAAGGCCAGACGCACCTGGTCCTCGAACACCGGCTCGGGCGTGCCGTCCTCGCGGCTGCCGACCTGACCGGACACGAACAGCAGATCGCCCGAACGGATGGCGGGCGAGTACCGGTGCTTCTCGTAGAGAGCATGGCGGCCGGCGGGGAAGATGGCGTCTCGTTTGGACATGACAGTTTCCTTTCTCTGTTCCAGCGAGATAGGCGGCGCGCCAGTGACCCACTAGGCGTTGAAATCGGCATGAGCTGATGCAAAATCCCCAGCAATGAGCCGTCCGTCCCTCAACGACCTCGCCGCCTTCGTCTCAGTGGCAACCCATCGCAGCTTCCGCCGCGCGGCCGACGAGCTGGGCGCGGCGCCCTCGACCCTGAGCCATGCGATGCGGGCGCTGGAGGAGCGCATGGGCGTGCGCCTCTTGAACCGCACCACCCGCAGCGTCTCGCCCACCGAGGCCGGCTTCCAGCTTCTGGAGAGCCTGCAACCGGCCCTGGCCGCGCTGGACGGCGCCCTGGACAGCGTCGCGCCGTTCCGGGGCCAAGTCGCCGGCGTCGTGCGCATCAACGCCCCGCGCGTGGGCGCCGCCATCCTGGTTCGCGACGTCCTGCCGGTGATGGCCCAGCGCCATCCGGACGTGACGGTCGACCTGGTGGTCCAGGGCCAGCTGATCGACATCGTCCAGGCCGGCTTCGACGCCGGGGTGCGGCTGGCCGGCTCGGTCCCGCGCGACATGATCGCCGTGCCGATCGGCGCGCCGCTGCGCTTCGTCTGCATCGCCTCGCCGGCCTATCTGGAGCGCGCCGGAACCCCGACCACGCCCGACGACCTCACGCGCCACCAGTGCATCGGCCACCGCCTGCCCAGCGGCCGCCTGTATCGCTGGGAGTTCGAGCGCGCCGGCCAGACGATGACCCTCGACGTCACTGGCCCCGTGGCGCTGGACGACGAGGAGCTGATGGTCGACGCCTCCGTGCGCGGCCTGGGCGTGGCCTATGTGATCGAAACCGCCGCGCAGGCCGCCCTTGCCGCTGGCCAGCTGCGCGAGGTGCTGGCGCCGTGGCTGCAGTTCGCCGAGCCCGCGGCGGTCTACTACCCCGGCCATCGCGCCGTGCCGCCTGCCCTGCGGGCCTTCCTAGATGTGGTGCGGGAGACCAGCCGAGACCGCTAGCCGCCGTCACGGAAATCATCCTAAGGTCGCGGCCATGCGCGCTTCCCTGCTCACCGCCTCCGCCGCCCTCGCCGCCGCTCTGGCCGCCTGTGGTCCCGCTCCCGCCCAACCGGGGCAAACCGGCGGTGCCCCCGTCGAGAGCCGCGTCGCCAACGCGCCCGAGCAGAAGCCCGCCTTCGTCGGCCAGACCCGCGCGCCGGGCCTCTCGTCGAACACCCAAGGCCAGTACACGACCCTGGCCAGCGGCCTGGATCACCCCTGGGCCCTGGCCTTCCTGCCGACCGGCGAGATCCTGGTCACCGAGCGCGCTGGCCGCCTGCGTATTCTGGGCAAGGACGGCAAGCTCTCGCCCGCCGTCACCGGCCTGCCGCCGGTGTTCGCCGAGGGCCAAGGCGGCCTGCTGGGCCTGGCGATCGACCCGAACTACGCCAGCAACGGCCTGGTCTACTGGACCTTCTCGGAAGCGGACGGCAGCGTGAACGGCACCAGCGCCGCGCGCGGCAAGCTCGTTTTGGGCGCCGCGCCCAAGCTGGAGAACGTCCAGGTCATCTGGCGCCAGGCGCCGAAGATGGACAGCACCCTGCACTTCGGCGGCCGCCTGGTCTTCGCGCGTGACGGCAAGCTCTTCATCACCACCGGCGAGCGCTCGATCCAGGAAGGCCGCGTCCAGGCCCAGAAGCTGGACGCCACCCTGGGCAAGGTCGTGCGCATCAACGCCGACGGCTCGATCCCGTCCGACAACCCCTTCGTGGGCCAGGCCGGCGCCAAGCCCGAGATCTGGTCGTACGGCCACCGCAACCTGCAGGCCGCCGCCCTGGATCCCAGCGGCAAGCTTTGGACCGTTGAGCACGGCGCCAAGGGCGGCGACGAGCTGAACCATCCCGAGGCCGGCAAGAACTATGGCTGGGCCACCATCACCTATGGCGAGGAATATTCGGGCAAGCCGATCGGCGACGGCATCACCCAGAAGGACGGGCTAGAACAGCCGGTCTATTACTGGGACCCCGTCATCGCCCCCTCGGGCATGACCTTCTATGAGGCCAGCCTGTTCCCGGCCCTGAAGGGCAGCGTGCTGATCGGCTCGTTGAAGGAACAGCATGTCGACCGCCTGGTCCTCAAGGACGACAAGGTCGTCGGCGAGGAGCGCCTGTTCACCGACATCGGCGGCCGCGTCCGCGACGTCGTCACCGGTCCGGACGGCGCGATCTATGTCGTCACCGACGAGGACGACGGCAAGCTGATCAAGATCACCCCGAAAGGCTGATGCAGAAGCATACGGCCCGGCAGTCGCCGCATCCCTGGATCGACACGGTCTGGCAGACGGTCTGTCTCACCGACGGCGTCTATTCGGCGACACCCGACGGCTCGTGGGACCTGATCCGCAGCATCGCACCGGACGGCGGGTCGTTCGTCTTCCTGAGCGGCCAGGCCACCGAGCCGGTCGAGGTCCCGTACAAGGCGGGGGAGAGCTCGGTCGTGCTCTCCTTCGCCGCCCACGTCTATCTGGCGCGGGATCCGGAGACGCGGGTCGGCCCTGAGATCCGCGTCCTGCCCGTGAGCGGCGAGACCTTCGAACTGGACGGCGTCGCGTTCCCTCTGCCGACCTTCGAGAACGCCGAGCCGCTAGTGGACGCCATGGTCGCCGCGGGCCTGTTGCTCTCCAACGACCTGGTCGCCCGCGCCTTCACCGAGACCCCCAAGGCCGCCTCGCCACGCTCTGTGCAGCAGCACTTCAAGCAGACCACCGGCATCACCCAGAAGAGCTTCCAGCAGATCCGCCGCGCCCAGGAAGCGGTGCGGCGGCTGAAGGCGGGCGAGGCCTCGGCGGGCGTGGCGGCTGACCTGGGCTTCACCGACCAGCCGCACATGATCAAGTCGATCAAGAAGATCATGGGCGCCCTGCCCTCGAACCTCGAGGCGGTTCACAAGCTCTGAGCGAAGGCCTTCAGGTCGGCCACATACGCCTTCGGCTCCTCCCAGGCCGCGAAGTGACCCGCCGTCGCCATGTCGGTGAACCGCACGACATTGCCACCCGTCTGGCGATCGGCCCATGCGCGCGGCAGGCGCACCCCGCCGGGGATCGGGGCCTCGGTCGCCACGGCTGCCGGGACCTTCGTGCCCGCGCCCTTGATGGTCGGCGCGTTCATGGCGTTCTGGCTGTAGATGCGGAAGGACGACGCCGCCGTCTCGGTCAGCCAATAGATCATGATGTTGGTCAGGATCTCGTCTCGACCGAAGCGCGCATCAACCCCGTCGCCCAGCCCCATGCCGCCCATGAAGCTCATGATCCAGGCCGCCAGCCCCACCGGCGAGTCGTTGACCGCGAAGGCCAGGCTCTGCGGCTTGGTGGCCTGCACCAGGTTGAAGGCGCCGTGGGCGAAGAACCACTGCTGGATGGCGCCGGCATAGGCTTGCTCGGGGCCGCTCAGCACCGAGAAGTCGGTGGTGTGGTCCGGATAGCCGACGTCGGTGACGTGGATGCCGATGATCTTGTCGGGATGGCGCTGGGTCAGCGACATGGCGATCACCGAGCCCAGGTCGCCGCCGGCGACCATGAAGCGGTCATGCCCCAGCACCTTGCCCATCAAATCAACGAAGAGGTCGGCGGTCTTGTCGGCCGGCTGGGCCACACGACTGGAGAAGCCCGTACCGGGGATCGACGGGACCACGACGTGGAAGTCCTCGGACAGGGCGTCGATCACCTTGTGATAGCGGTAGAAGCTGTCGGGCCAGCCGTGCACCAGCAGCAGCGCCGGGGCGTCCGCCTTCTTGGCCGGCTTGTGCACGAAGTGCAGGTCGACGCCGTCGATGGCGACCTTGTAGTTCGGCAAGGCGTTCAGCTGGGCCTCGGCCTTGCGCCAGTCGTACTGGTTCAACCAGTAGTCGGTCAGCGACTTCATGTAGCCGAGGCTGGTCCCGAACATCCACGCGGAGTCGGCGGGCTCGTCCGGCCAGCGGGTGTGTTGCAGGCGCGACTTCAGGTCGGCCAGCTGGGCGTCCGGGATGGCGATCTTGAAGGGCGTCGGGGTCATGGCGGGGCGGTCCTTTGCACGGGCGGGTTGGGCAGCCAGGCCGCTCGTCAGGGCCGTCGCGAAAAGGGTTTTTCCGAAGTCGCGGCGGTTCATGGCGGGCGTCCTGTGTTCGTTCAGTGAAGTCAGGCTACCGACCCGCCCCGGGCGCTAATTGTAGAAATGCGAAAACCCTCCCCCTTCGCCGAACTCTGCTATCAAGGTCGCTATGCAGCGCAGGCGAAGCATTCTGATCGTGGGCGGCGGGACGGCTGGGTGGCTGACGGCCGCCTATCTGGCCAAGGCCCTGCGCGTGGCCGAGCAGTCGCACCTGGAGATCACCCTCCTGGAGTCGCCCGACATCGGCATCATCGGCGTCGGCGAAGCCACCTTCCCGACCATCCGCAACACCCTGCGGTTCCTGGGGATCGACGAGGCGCGGTTCATTCGCGAGACCTCGGCGACCTTCAAGCAAGGCATCCGCTTCGTCGATTGGGCGCGCGCCCCAGAGGGCGACAAGCATCACGCCTTCTTCCATCCGTTCGAGGCCCCGTTCTCGACCGAGGGCGCGTCGCTGGCGCCCTACTGGCTGCTGCAAAGCGAGACCACCCGCGCCCCGTTCGCCGAGGCCGTGACCATCCAGGCCCGCGTCGCTGACGCCCAGCGCGCGCCCAAGCGCCCGCACGAGAGCGACTTCGCCGGCCCGCTGAACTACGCCTACCACTTCGACGCGGCCAAGCTGGCGGCGGTGCTGGCCGAGCGCGCCCAAGAGCTGGGCGTACGCCACCTGAAGGGCAACCTGTCGGAGGCCGTGCTGGATGAGACCGGCGCGATCGACCACATCGTCAGCGCCGAGCACGGCGACCTCACCGCCGACCTCTATGTCGACTGCACCGGTTTCCGCGCCGAGCTGATCGGCAAGGCCCTGGGCGCGCCGTTCAAGTCGGTGAAACCGATCCTGTTCGCCGACCGCGCCATCGCCTGTCGCGCGCCCTATGAGCGCCCCGACGCGCCGATCCAGAGCTACACCGTCGCCACCGCCCACGAGGCCGGCTGGATCTGGGACATCGCCCTGGCCCACGGCCGCGGCGTCGGCTGCGTCTATTCCAGCGACCACATCGATGACGACCGCGCCGAGGCGATTCTGCGCGACTACCTCGGCGGCGCTGAAATCGAGACCCGCAAGATCAGCTTCGACGCCGGCTATCGGGAGAAGCAGTGGATCAAGAACTGCGTCGCCGTGGGCCTGTCGGCCGGCTTCCTGGAGCCGCTGGAGTCCACCGGCGTGGTGCTGATCGAGGCGGCCGTGGCGATGATCGCCGAGCTCTTCCCGCACTCAGGCCCGGTCAGCGCCCCGGCCCGCCGCTTCAACGAGCTGATGACGGCCCGCTACGACAACATCATCGTCTTCCTGAAGCTGCACTACGCGCTCAGCCAACGGCCCGAGCCGTTCTGGCGCGAGAATGCCGATCCCGCGACCATCCCCGAGCGCCTGGTCGACCTGTTGGAACAGTGGCGTCACCGCCCGCCGGCCCGGTTCGACTTCATCCTCGACCTCGAGACCTTCGCCTTCTTCAACTACCAGTACATCCTGTACGGCATGGGCTTCAAAACCGACCTGACCGACGGCGCGGGCGAGTTCCCCGACGTCGCGGCGGCCGCCAAGCTGTTCGCCAAGATCCGCGGCTTCGCCGACCGCGCGACGCAGGACCTGCCCAGCCACCGCGACCTGATCGCCCAGATCAACAAGTTCGGGTTCGCGCTGGAGGGGGCTTAGGCGAACTCACGCCAACCCCAAATCCGACTATCCCCGCGAAAGCGGGGATCCAAGCCGAGTCAGCGGGTCATCGCGCCGTCTCTCCTCATCCTGCAAGGCCGATTGGATCCCCGCTTTCGCGGGGATGATCGGTTGTGGGTGATGGGAGGAAGCAGCCCTATGAGCCCAGATCCCCCTCATCGCTTCATGTCGAGCAGCTCGACCAGCATATCGTCGGCGACCTTGATGACCCGCGAGCAGGCCGAATAGGCCCGCTGCACGGTGACCAGGTCGGTGAACTCCACCGCCAGGTCGACCGTCGAGGCCTCCAGCGTGGCCGGGGCGATGTCGCCTGCCCCGCCCTGTCCCGCCGCGTGCAGTTGATAGCCGCCGCTGTCGCTGGTCACCTGATAGGCGCCGCCGTCGACCGCCTGCAGGCCGTCGGGGTTGGCAAAGGTAGCGATGGGGACCTGGGCGATCCGCCGAACCACGCCGTTGTCGTAGGTGGCGGTGACATAGCCCTGCTCGTCGATCTCGACGCCCGTCAGTTCACCGACCGCCGCGCCGTTGGCCTCGACCGTGCCGGCCACGGACGGGGCGCTGAGCTGGGTGAGGCCGCCGGTCGCGCCGGTCAGGTCGACCTTGATCGTCTGAGCGGCGATCCCCAGGCTATCGGCCCATCGCGGCGCGCTGCCGGTCGCGGACGGGTCGGAGCCGCCGATCGCGATCGAGGGCGGATCGCCCGTCAGCAGGCCGCCGCTGTCCAGTAGCTTGCCGTCATTGGTGAAGGTCACCTTGCCCGAGCTGATCAGGCCATTGGCGTTATTGGCCAGCTCGCCCGGCCTGGCGCGCAACTCGGCGAACCATTCGTTCGGGCCCGGTCCCTTGATGAAGGACAGGGTCAGGCTGCGATCGCCGCCCTTGGAGTCCGAGATCGGGATCTGCATCTCGAAGTCCGGCTTGACGCCGATGGACGGATCCCGGGCGTAGTCGGCCATCGACCGGGAGGCCGGGTCGTAGACGGCCAGGCCCGCGACATCGGTCTTGTCGCCCAGGCCCAGGTCGGCCAACGCCACCGTCTGGCCGGCCGTGGTCAGGCTGGTGACGGGCGTGGTCGTTCCCTTGGGCGTGTAGCTGATCAGGGCGCCGCTGGCCGGGTCGTAGGCGGCCACGCCGGACGAGATGGCGACGCCTTCGCGCTTGATCTCGACCGCGTACTGATTGCCCTGGCCCGTCGGGCTGTAGGTGACCTCGTAGTCGGCGGATCCGGAGGGGGTTTCCGGCGCGCCGGGCTTGGACAGGCTGGCGCGGGCGGCCGGCGACATAGCCTGGGCCGCGTTCAGATTGCCGCCGAGCCCGACACGGGTGGTCTTGTCGGTCGCGCCGCCGCTCGAGGACACCCGGATCGTGGACAGGTTCGACAGGTTCGACGGATCGGGGGTGATCGCGCCGGTCACCGGGTCGGCCAGCCAGCCCTGCAGGTACAGGCCCGCGTCGTTGCGCAGATACCCCTGGCTGTCGGGCAGGAACGAGCCGGTGCGGACGAACAGGCGACTGTCGGCCGCCGTCGCCCCCTCGGCTTTCTTGGTGGTGACGAAGAACCCCGCGCCGGCGATCGACAGGTCTGTCGTCGACTGGGTCGACATCGCAACGCCCTGTTGGGAGACATGCTGGCGCGCCTTGGCGGCCACGCCTCCGGCTCCCCCCGCATTGCCGACCAGGGACGAGAACGCCGTCGTCTGGCGCTTGTAGCCAGGCGTGTTGACGTTGGCGATGTTGTTGGAGATCGCCGCCAGGGCCTGCGAATTGGCCAGCAGGCCAGAAACCGCCGCGTGGAATGCGCTACCTACAGTCATGACGGCTCCCGTTATGCGGGAGCCCCCATGCAGCGATCGTGCGAGTTTGCAGATTCACTCAACATTGAGTGGATTAGATGGTTAACCCACGGAATCGTTTACCATATTTGGAGCGAAACTGCCGGGCGCCGCCCGCGCATGGCGGCGTTTCCTGCCCGGTGCATGGTTAAAGAAAAGGCCCGCCGAAGCGGGCGCCCCCTGACAAAAGAAAAGGGCCCGCCGAAGCGGGCCCGAGGGGAATGCCTAGATCGAAAGTCTTCAGGCGCGGGCCGGATCCGGGACCGCGCCCAGCTCGCCCGATTCCCGGGCCTTCTTGCCGTAGACGACCTCGAACAGCGGGCTGGCCATCACCGTGGTGACGATCGCCATCAGCACCAGCATCGAGAACAGGGTTGGGCCGATGATGCCCTTCTGCAGGCCGATATTGATGATGATCAGCTCCATCAGGCCGCGCGAGTTCATCAGCGCGCCGATGCCCATCGAGGTGGCGTGGTTCTCGCCGGTCAGGCGGGCGGCGACGTAGCAGGCGCCCCACTTGGCTACGATCGAGGCGGCCAGGACGCCCAGCGCGATCAAGAGGAGTTGCGGCGAGTTGACCATATCCATCCGGGTGTTGAGGCCCGAATAGGTGAAGAACATCGGCAGCAGCAGCACGACGGCGATCGGCTCGACCTTCTTCTTCAGCTCCTCGACCAGCAGGCCGCGCGGCATGACCACGCCCAGGATGAAGCCGCCGAAGATGGCGTGGATGCCCACCGCGTCCATCAGGAACGCCGAGGTGCAGAAGGCCAGGATGACCAGAGCCAGGGTCGAGGTGGTCATCTCGCCGTCGCGCTCGACCATACGGCCGATCGGAGCCAGGATCTTGGGACCCATGGTGACGACGAACAGCACCCACAGCAGGCCGCCGCCGATGGCCAGGCCCGCCACGCCGGGACCGCCGCCGAACGTCGCCAGCACCAGGGCCAGCACGCACCACGACACCGCGTCGTCGAAGGCGCCGGCGGTCAGGGACAGCGTCCCCAGCGAAGTCTTGGCCAGGCCGCGCTCATTGATGATCCGGGCCAGCATCGGGAAGGCGGTCAGGGCGATGCAGGCGCCCATGAACAGCGTGGCGTTGGCCTGGCTGATGCCGGCGGCGAACAGGCCCGGGACCTTCAGCAGGAACGGGGTGATGGCGGCGGCGATCAGGAACGGCGCGGCGATGCCGGCGAACGAGACGCTCATGGCGCTCTTGGCCTTGGCCTTGAAGTGGCCCGCCTGGAAGCTGGTGCCGACCATGAACATGTAGAGGCCCACGCCCAGTTGGGCGCCGACATACAGGATGTTCTTGGTTTCCTTGGGGAAGATGGCGGCCTGGAGATCGGGGGCCAGCAGGCCCAGCAGCGAAGGGCCAAGCACCACGCCGGCGATCATCTCACCCACGACCTGGGGCTGCTTCAGCAGCTTCTGGCCCAGCCAACCCACGACGCGGCAGGCCAGTACGATCACGGCCAACTGCAGGAAGAAATGGACGGAAAAGTCGGTCGGCGAGAAGCTGCTTGGCGCCGCCTTGATGGCCGGTCCGTGCTTGTTCAGCAGATCACCCGCCACGGCGATGGTCTGCGAGAGTAGGTCTGACACTGTCTTAGCCCCCTAATCGATGTCGTCTGGCTTTGCGCCTTGAGCCCATGCCGCGCAGGAATCCGTGCCCGGCGCAATGCGGCGCATCCATTTTTGACAGCCTTGTCAGTCGATTGTTTTTGCTGACCAAATTTCTGTTGCTGGAACGACACAAAGTAGTAACGTACCTACAAGACAGCCTTGTCATTGCAGGTTGAGCGAGCCGCCGTGAAGATCATCACCAGCCGTGAATTCAACCAGGATGTCAGCCAGGCCAAGCGCGCGGCCAGAATCGAGCCGGTGTTCATCACCGATCGCGGCCGCCCCACCCACGTGCTGATGAGCGTCGAAAACTACCGCCGGCTGACGGGCCAGACCGAGACCATCGTCGACCTCCTGGCCATGCCCGGCCTGCCCGCCGTGGAGCTGCCGCGCTCGACCGAGGCGTGGGATCGGCGGGGAGACGACTGATGCATCTGCTGGACACCGACGTCGTCTTCGAGCTGCGCAACGCCAAGGCCGGCACCACCGATGCGGGCCTGGCCGTCTGGGCGGCGCGGGCCGCGCGCTCCAGCCTGTTCGTCTCGGCGCTCACCTTGCTGGAACTGGAGACCGCCACCACCCGCGCCGAGCGCAAGGACAAGGCCAAGGGCGCGGCGCTGCGGGACTGGCTGGACAACCGCGTGGCTCCGGCCTTCGAGGGCCGCATCCTGTCGATCGACGCCGCCGTGGTCCGCCGCCGGGCGCATGTGCCCCTGGCCGATAGCCGCGACGCCCTGCTGGCCGCCACGGCCTTAGAGCACGGCCTGACCCTGGCCACGCGCGATCCGGCGGTCTTCGCCAAGGTCCCGCGCCTGAAGGTGTTCAATCCCTGGGGCTACAAGCCCGAGGCGCTGGACGACGAGGAAGACTGGGGCCAGGCCGCCAAGGCCGGCACCCAGTGGCTGCGCAACATCTTCGTCCGGGGCTAGGCCCTACTGGATCCCGGTAACGGCGGCCGAGGCCACGGCCAGCGGCGGCGCGGCGGGACCGAAGGGTACGGTCGCGCCGGCCGGCGGCAGGCCCGGATCGCGCGGCGGAGCTGGTGGCGGCGCGGGGTTGGCGGCCACTTGCACCGGCGCGGGCGGCGGGACCGCCGAGGCGGCGACGAACACCGGCTTGGGCGCGGCCTTGGCGGCGACGAAGACGATGCGGTTACTCTTGCAGGTGCCCGCGTTGTAGAGGCCCTTCAGATAGCCGCGCCGTACGAAGCCGGCCTTGATGGCGTCACGGACCATCTGGTCATGGCGCTCGGCCCCGGTCAGGCGGCGCACCCAGCCGCGCATCGGGATGACGTCGGTGATCGTGCTGGCCACCACGCCCAGGACGGGCTTGCCCATGCCGGGCGCCTTGTTGTCGTCCTTGGGGTCGTCGTAGTCGTCGCCCAGCACCGCATCCAGGCTGTCGATCTCAGCCTTCAGCGGCTCGCACCCCGTCTTGGGCGGGGCGTAGGGGTCGGCGACGGCCTTGGTCAGCAAATCCGGGATCTGCGAGCGCACGACATTGATGTCGCGCAGCGGCGAGACGACGGCCGAGCCCAGGCTGTCGGTATTGGCCTCGGCCGAGGTCTTCGGGACCTTGGCTTCTTGGGGAACCTTGGCCTCCTGCTTGCCCGCCAGCGCCGCGTCGGCCGCCCCCATCCCCACGCACAGCGCCAGAACGGCCACGCCGCATCGACGCCACGCGCCGACGGTAGGCTGTTGAACTGGCGACGACATCTTCGTGAACTCGCACGGTTTATCCATGCCGGTTCAACCCGGGAATCGCCCTGCCCGTTCCGTCAGGCGCGTGATCGTGATGAGCGCCCTAGATCCGGGGCAGCCCGTCCATGATCGCCGTCAGGGCCAGGACGGCCTGGGCCTCCATGGCGCTATGGCCCGCATCGGTGCGCACATAGGTCGCCGGCGGCATCCCCGCATCCTCCAGCGCCTCGACCAGCCGCGAGGCCTGGGTCAGCGGGCAGACCTGGTCGAAGCGGCCATGGACGATGTGCACCGGAACGTCCTTCAGCGCCCCTACCCCGTCGGTGATCTCGTCGGGCTTGAGGAACAGGTGGTTGGCGAAGAAGTGGGCCTCGATCTGGGCGAAGCACAGGGCAAACTCGGCCTCGCCAAACTTGCCCGCGTCCTCGTCGGCTGGGATCATGTTCGAGATCGTGCCCTCCCACACCGACCAGGCCAGGGCCGCCTTCAGCTGCAGGTCGCGCTCGGCGTCATTGGCCGGGATCATGTCGAAGATGGCCTTGTAGGCGCCCATCATGTCGCCACGCTGGGGCGCCGGAATGATCTCTACGAAGGCCTTCCACTCGTCCGGATAGGCGATGTAGGCGCCCGGCTCGGTCAGGGCATAGGGCGCTTCCGCGAACGTCGCGGCGTTGCCCTGGTACATGTAGAGCAGGTCCTCCTTCCGCCCCAGGAAGATGCCGCGCAGGATCAGCGAGGCGACCTTTTCCGGATTCCGGATGGCGTAGACCAGGGCCAAGGTGCTGCCCCAGCTGCCGCCGAACACGTGCATCTTGCCGGTGATGTTCAAGGCGTCGCGCAGAGCGTTGATGTCGGCGACCAGATGATCAGTGGTGTTGTTGGCCAGCGCCACGGCCGGGCCGTCAGCGGCCACGGTCGGGCGGCTTTTGCCGCAGCCGCGCTGGTCGAACAGGATCACGCGGTAACGCTTGGGATCGAAGAACCGCGACATCACCGGCGCGCAGGCCCCACCCGGCCCGCCGTGCAGGAACATCACCGGCTCGCCGTGAGCATTGCCGTACTCTTCCCAATAGAGTTCGTGGTCGGGGGCGCTATCGACCTTGAGCCAGCCGGTGCTCAGGGGCGCGCCCTGCTCGTAGGTCCACTCGGTGGTGACCTTGCTGGTCGTGCGCAGCCGCGAGAAATCCATGACGCTCAAGTTCCTGTCGAAGCACTGGCGGGCAGTTTCGCGCCGCGCCGCGACAGACTCCAGAAGAAACAGGGTTCGCCGAGCGTTGCAGCGGTCATGAAGGCGTGTTGATCTGCCGTCTCGCCCTCAGGTGGAACCCGCCATGATCATCCCGCTCGTCGCCGCCTTCGCGCTCGCCAGCCCTCCCGCCGGCGCCATCCCGCAGGTGCGGGCGGTCTCCCCCGCCGTCGGGGCCGAGGTCGCGGCGGGCAAGATCCAGATCAAGGTCACCTTCGACCAGCCGATGATGGCCAGCTGGTCCTTCGTGATGCGCGACCCGGCCACCTATCCCGACTGCGCCAAGACCCCGGTGCAGTCGGCCGACAAGAGAACCTTCACGCTGAACTGCACGATCGAGGCCGGCAAGGACTACTGGATCGGCTTCAACAACGACCGGTTCAAGAAGTTCCAGTCGCTGGACGGGGTGGCGGCCAAGCCGGCGATGCTGCAGTTCTCGGCGCACTAATCCGCGACGGGGATGGGTGTAAAATCCTTCTCCCCTTGCGGGAGAAGGTGGCCGCCGCAGGCGGACGGATGAGGGGTCGCACACACCTCAACGCCTTGCGCCACAACGCCAATCCGGCAGGCCTATCAACCCCTCATCCGGCCCTCCGGGCCACCTTCTCCCGCAAGGGGAGAAGGGAATAGGACGAGCGTTCACGCCCTTTCGTCCCCGGCCCTAAATCCCGCCCTATCCTGTCTCCACCTCGAAGCACTGGGGAGGGCGCGCGGCCAGCGACCTTTGCGGCTTCGGGAGGCGGTCGAGCGGTGGAGGTCCGAGGGGGATACTCGGACGGTCCGGGGACCTGGTTCGCTGACCAGGCCCGCCCGCCGTCGGCGTGGTCGAAGGTAAAGGGGTGCGTCCTAGCCATTTCTGGCTCGCCTTCTTCGACCGCCAGAGCTTGCCGGAAACGGCGGGGTCTGGGTCCCGGTAAGGCCTGAACAGGGCCACCTGACGGGACGCTGGCGGAAAACGATCGCGCGGAGCGTCGGACTGCGTCGAAACGGTAACCAACACAACAGAACTCCGGGCGTGGCCCGGCGCTCCGCATCCCTCCCCGCTCCTGGCGTTTTCGCGTCAGGCGGCTTTCGCGCGCACTTAGATGCTCCCCCGCGATGCGGGGGAGCTGTCGCGGAGCGACTGAGGGGGCGAGTGCTGCGAAAGCCGAGCTAGCCCCCTCCGGCCCTCTGGGCCACCTCCCCCGCATCGCGGGGGAGGATCCACGAAGGAGACCCACTCATGCCCCTGCCCCGCAAACCCCGCCCTAAGCGCCGCCCCGGTGGATCACGCTCCACGCGTCGCCGACGGCACACGCAAACCTGGCTCACCGCCAAGCTCGAGCAGAAGTTCGCCTACATGGCCGAGCTCGTCGAACGTCAGCGCCAGAACGCCCTCGCCAACGGCGACTTCCGCTTTGCCCACGAAAAAGCCCCCGGCCTTGCGACCGGGGGCTCATCATCGTCCGAGGACTGAAGGCTTAGCGGATGACCCGCGCGCCCTTGCCCTTCATCACGGCTTCGACTTCCGCCTGGCGCACCATCGAGGTGTCGCCCGGGGTGGTCATGGCCAGAGCGCCGTGAGCCGCGCCGTACTCGACGGCGGCCTGCGGGCCCTTGCCTTCCATGAAGCCGAAGGCCAGGCCCGAGGCGAAGCCGTCGCCGCCGCCGACGCGGTCATAGATCTCGAGGTTCTCACGCATCATCGAGGCGTAGAACTCGCCGCCGGCGTACAGGATCGCCGACCAGTCGTTGACCGAGGCGGTCTTGGCATTGCGCAGGGTGGTCGCGGCGACCTTGAAGTTCGGGAACTGCTTCACGGCAGTCTCGATCATCTTCTTGAAGTTGGCCGGGTCGATCGAGCTGATGTGCTCGTCCAGGCCTTCGACTTCAAAGCCCAGGCAGGCGGTGAAGTCTTCTTCGTTGCCGATCATCACGTCGACGTACTGGGCGATGTGACGGTTGACCTTCTGAGCGCCTTCCTTGCCGCCCTGCGACTTCCACAGCGAGGCGCGGTAGTTCAGGTCGTAGGAGATCACGGTGCCGTACTTGCGGGCCACTTCCACGGCTTCGATCACGGCTTCAGCCGTGTTCGAGGCCAGGGCCGCGAAGATGCCGCCGGTGTGGAACCAGCGCACGCCTTCTTCGCCGAACAGCTTTTCCCAGTTCACTTCACCGGGGCGGATCTGCGAGGCGGCCGAGTGGCCACGGTCCGAGCAGCCCAGGGCCGGACGAACGCCAAAGCCCTTTTCCGTGAAGTTCAGGCCGACGCGGGTGTTGCGGCCCAGGCCGTCGAAGTCACGCCAGATGACGTGCGAGGTGTCGACGCCACCCTGCATCATCAGGTCCTCGACCAGCCAACCCAGGTCGTTGACCGGCAGAGCCGTCACGGCCGTCGAGCGCTTGCCCCAGCACTTCTTGAAAGCGCGGGCGACGTTGTATTCGCCGCCGCCTTCCCAGACCTGGAACTGGCGAGCGTTGCGGACCCGGCCGAAGCCCGGGTCGAAACGCAGCATCACTTCACCGAAGGACGCGCAGTCCCACTTGGTTTCCGAAGCCGGACGGATGTTGAGGATGTTGTCGGTCATTTGGTCTTAGGCCTTCCCACGAACCTTCTTGATCAGGTCCACCGTCTCGCGGACCTTGGCGGTGATGCCGGCGTAATCGCCCGCGTCGAGCAGCTCCTGCGTGATCAGCTTGGAGCCCATGCCGGCGGCGACGATGCCCGCGCCGAACCACTTCTTGACCGAGGCTTCGTCCGGATCGACGCCGCCCGTCGGCATGATGCGGGTCCAGGGCATCGGGCCCAGCACCGCCTTGACGAAATCGGGGCCGCCGACCGACGACCCCGGGAACACCTTGACGATCTCGCAGCCCAGCTCTTCGGCGTACGAGATTTCCGACGCCGAACCGCAGCCCGGCGAATACGGGATCTTGCGACGGTTGCAGACCTTGGCGACGTCGGCGTTCAGGATCGGGCCGACGACGAACTTGGCGCCGTTGGCGATGTAGATGCCGGCGGTCGGAGCGTCGACGATCGAGCCCACGCCCATGATCACGCGCGGATCGGCCGAGGCGAAGTGACGGGTCACTTCGTAGAAGACGTGGCTGGCGAAGTCGCCGCGGTTGGTGAACTCGATGCAGGGCGCGCCGCCGTCGGCGCAGGCCTGGATCACCTTCTTACAGACCTCGACGTCCGGGTGATAGAAAACCGGAATGACGCCTTGGTCCATCAGGGCGGTCAGCACCGCCATACGGTCTTTTACCATCGTAGACTCCTTCCCGAAGGATCGTTCTTGCGCGGACCGCCGCGAGGGCCGCCGCGCACGCAATATTTCGCCGGTAGTGGCTCAGGGGGTTCCCTTAGACCGCGTTGCGCGCGGGCGCCATACCGGGCTTGCCGCAGCGTCAAACTTAAGGGTCACAAGGCGCGGTCAGGCGGGTTTCCCCGGCTCCGTCCGCTTGCAGTCACTGGTCGTCGCTTCCTTCCCCGAACCTTTTTCCTTCAGCTTTCGGAGCCTGCTCCGAGCGCAAAATTGAGGGCGTCGGATTTCGCCGACGCCCCAAAAGTTTGCGCAGGAGCGAGCTCAAAGAGCCGCAAACGAGACGGACCAACCACGACGCTGGATCCGAACCGTAATGACACCGGTGTCACCGTAAACGGGGAAAGTGGCCTGGCCACTTCGCCACCGGTGTCATGGGGAGATAACCAGAAACCGCCGGTTCGCGCAAGCGCCGTGAAGCTGGGATTTTTCAGGCAGCAAATATTTGAAACAAATCGGGTTTGTGGAGTTGAGAGAACGGCGCTCCCTCAACTCCGGTTTAGCCCGGTCGATCAGCCCGTGTTGCGCAGGCCGGCCGCGATGCCGGCCACGGTCAGCTGGATGGCCAGGCGAAGCTCCTCGTCCTGGTCCCCTGCCCGGCGGCGCGACAACAGCTCCAGCTGCAGGTGGTTCAGCGGGTCGACCGAACGACCGGCCAGGGCCACCGACTCGGCCAGGTCCGGCTGGTTGTCGAGCAGGCTCGAACCACCACGGATGGCCAGGGCTAGGTTGGTGGCCGCGTCGTGCTCGCGCTGGATCGTGGCGAAGATCCGCTCGGCGTCGGCCTTGTCGGGCGACAGGGCCACGTAGCAGGCGGCGATGCCCATGTGGCTCTGGGCCAGGGCCAGCTCCATGTTGGACAGGAGGGACGCGAAGAAATCGAAGTTTCCGGCCAGATCGCGCAGTTGCTCGACCGACAGATTGGCCCGCTCGACGCCCGAGGCGAAGCCATACCAGCCCGGCAGCATGAAGCGGGCCTGTGACCAGCTGAACACCCACGGGATGGCCCGCAGGTCCTCGATCTTGCGGCTGGCGGTGCGGCTGGCGGGACGGCTGCCGATATTGAGGCCGACGATCTCGCTGATCGGGGTGACCGACCAGAAGAAGTCCTCGAAGGCCGGATCGTCATAGACCAGGGCGCGGAAGCCGTGGAACGAAGCCTCTGCCAGGGCGGTCATGGCGGCCTCGACCTTGGGGTCGGGCTGGTGGACCGGGCGGTCGCTGGAGATCAGCACGGCGGCGGCCAGGCCGTCCAGGTTGCGGCGGGCGGTGGGCTGGTCGCCGAAGCGGCGGGCGATCATCTCGCCCTGCTCGGTCATGCGGATGCGGCCCTGCACGGTGCCGGCCGGCTGGGCCAGCACGGCCTCGGCGGCGGGACCGCCCCCGCGACCGACGCTGCCGCCACGGCCGTGGAACAGCTGCAGGCCCACGCCCATGCGGTCGGCCTCGTACGCCAAGGCCGAGGCGCCGCGCGCCACACCGCGACGGGACGCGACATAGCCGCCGTCCTTATTGCTGTCGGAGTAGCCGAGCATGATTTCCTGCACCGGCCGGTCGCCCAGGATGGTCCGGGCCAGCGGCAGTTCCAGCCACTGGCGCAGCACGGCGGGGCCGTTCTCCAGGTCGCCGATGGTCTCGAACAGCGGGGCCACCTTGACCGAGGCGCGCGGCGCCGCGCCACCCCAGACCATGCCGACCTGCTTGAGCAGCACCAGCGGCTCGAGGATGTCCGACAGGGTCGCGGCCTTCGAAATGATGTACGCGCCGATGCAGCCGTGGCCGTAGTCGCGAACCGCCTGGGCGGCAGCCTCCATCGTCGCCAGCTCCTTGGTCGTCTCCTCGCCATAGGCGGTGAACGGCGAGACCAGGGGACGCTGGTGCGACAGCTCCTCGATCAGCAGCTTGCAACGGGCGTCCTCGTCCAGCTTCAGGTACTGGACGCCGGCCCCGGCGCGCTGGAACAGCTCGTCGACGGTGCGCTCGTGGACGTCGGCATTCTGGCGCAGGTCCAGGCTCATCAGGTGGAAGCCGCAGGCCTTGGCCACCTCGACCAGGGTGCGCAGGCTGGACCCGACCAGGCGCTCGCCGCCGTTGCGCTCCAGGCTGTCGATAATCACCGAAAGGTCGGCGACGAAGGCTTCCGGGTGGCCGTAGGGCTCGACGTCGGTCGCGCCATTGGCATAGGCGACGGGCTGGCCGGTCAGCTTCTGCGACACAGCCGTCAGGCGGTCGAAGATCAGCTCCAGCGCCAGGCGATACGGCTCGTCCAGGCGGTGCACCGACGGGTCGCGGGTCTGGGCGGCCAGGGCCAGCAGCTCTTCCGACACCGGCGTATAGGCGGTCGAGACGGCCAGGTTGGACCACAGCTTGCGCACCTCGCCGGCGTACCAGTCGAGGATCACGCGCGACTGGCTGGCGAAGGCCAGCTTCAGGGTCTCGCCATTGACGCCGGGGTGACCGTCGCGGTCGCCGCCCAGCCACGAGCCCATCTTCAGCAGCGGCGCCAGGTGGCCGTGCGAGCCGATCTTGGCGGTCCAGTCGCCGTACAGGTCGATGATCGCCGGCAGGATCGAGGTGCGGACGATCGACAGCGCGTTGCGGATCTCGTCCTTCACCGTGATCCGCTCGGGACGGTACAGGCGGGTCCGCCACATGAGGGCGATCTCGCGGAACAGGCCCTCGCGGATCTCGGCTTCCAGGTCCGGCGGCAGATGGTGGCGACGCAGGGCCATCAGGCGCGAGATCTCGGTCTCGCGATCGACCATGCTGCGGCGGCGAACTTCGGTCGGGTGAGCGGTCAGGACCGGCACGACGTTCATGGCCGCGAAGATCTTGGCCAGCTCCTCGTCGGTCTTGCCGCGACCTTTGAGGACCTCGACGGCGTCGATCAGGGTGCGGGGGCGCTCGTCGCCCGGCTGGGCGTCAGCCTCGGCGTGGCGACGGCGGCCGGCGACGTCCTCGCCGATATTGGCCAGCAGCGAGTGGCTGGCGAAAGCCCTGGCCAGGAACACGGCCTGGTCGGTCGACAGGTCGGCGAACAGGTGGTCCAGCACCGGCGCGTCGCCCGTCTCCTCGTCCTCACGCGACGCCGCCTTGCGCGCCTTGGCCACCAGGGCGGCGGCCTCCTCGCCTTCCAGATACGTGATCGCCTCGATGAGCAGGTCGCTCAGCAGATTGGCGTTCTGGCGGACGTGGCGGCTGGTCGGACGGTCGACGTCGATCGACAGGGCCGGGTTGCGCATGGGCGGACTCCAGGGACCGCCAAGGCGGCGATCCCGTACTGGAATGGATCTAGAAACGCGTCGGGCGCCGCAGCTGCTAACGCTGCGGCGCCCTCTAGCGCGGTTCATAGGGCGGGGAAAGCCGCCCGGCACGATGGTTGCGCTACCATCGTGCTTTTGAACGAATTTGTTTCGCTAGCGGGCCAGCCAGCCACCATCCACGGGCAGAGTAATCCCTTGGACGTAGTCCGCAGCCGACGAGGCCAGGAACACGGCAGCGCCGCCGATGTCCTCGGGCCGGCCCCAGCGGCCGGCCGGGATGCGGGCCAGGATCGAGGCGTTGCGGTCGGCGTCGGCGCGCAGGGCCTCGGTATTGTTGGTGTCGAAATAGCCGGGGGCGATGGCGTTGACGTTGATGCCCTTGGTCGCCCACTCGTTGGCCAGGATCTTGGTCAGACCGGCCAGGCCCGACTTGGCGGCCGTGTACGACGGAACGCGGATGCCGCCTTGGAACGACAGCAGCGAGGCGATGTTGATCACCTTGCCGCCGCCCTGCTTCAGGGCCTGCTTGGCGAAGGCCTGGGTCAGGAAGAAGACGACCTTCAGGTTGGTGTCCATCACCGCGTCCCAGTCGGCTTCCGAGAACTCGATCGAGTCGGCGCGACGGATGATGCCGGCGTTGTTGACCAGGATGTCGACCTTGCCGAACGCGGCGACGGTCTCGTCGACCACGCGCTGGACAGGCTCGGTCGAACCGAAGTCGGCCTTGATCGACAGGAACTTGCGGCCCAGGGCCTCGACGGCGGCTTGGGTTTCGGTCGGTTCGCTGCGGCCCGCGGCGGCGATGTCCGCGCCGGCTTGGGCGAGCGCGATGGCGATGCCCTGGCCAATGCCGGTGTTGGCGCCGGTGACGAGCGCGACCTTGCCTTCGAGGCTGAACGGATTGGCCATGTCGAGTTCCTGTCTGAGAATGCTGTCATCCCGGCGAAAGCCGGGACCGCCACGCACTGGAGCGGTCCCGGGTCTACGCTGCGCTTCGCCCGGGATGACAGGTCGGAGCGCGGTGGCCTAAGGCCCCTACTTCAGCTGGCAGATGTCCAGCACGTTCATGTCGGTGTAGTCGAGGTTCTCGCCGCCCATCGCCCAGATAAAGGTGTAGTTGGCGGTGCCCGAACCCATGTGGATCGACCACGGCGGGCTCATCACGGCTTCCTCGTTGGCGATCACGATGTGACGCATCTCGTCCGGCTCGCCCATGTAGTGGAACACGCGGTCGTTCTCGCCCAGGCCGAAGTAGAAATAGGCTTCCGAACGACGGTCGTGCAGGTGGGGCGGCATGGTGTTCCAGACGCTGCCCGGCTTCAGCACGGTCATGCCCAGCAGCAGCTGAGCCGACTTGCAGGTGGTCGGGACGATGTACTGGTAGATCGTGCGCTCGTTGCTGGTTTCCAGCGCGCCGCGCTCCAGGGCGACGGCGTCGGCGAAGGCCAGCTTCTTGGTTTCGAACGCGGCGTGGGCCGGCAGGCTGACCAGGTAGAAGCGCGCGGCTTCGCCGTTCAGGCCTTCGAACACGACGTCCTTGGCGCCCATGGTGACGTACAGGCCGTCACGCGGAACGATCTCGTAGACGACGCCGTCGACGGTGATCTTGCCGGTGGTGTCGCCGACATTGATCACGCCCAGCTCGCGGCGCTCCAGGAACGGGTGGCCGGCGGCCGAGGCAGGCTCGGTCTGGTCGGGCAGCTTGATGGCCGAGGTGGCCACCACGCCGCCGACGACGAAGCGCTCAGCGTGGTTGTAGGTCAGGACGATCTGGCCGTCCTGGAACAGGCCCTGCATCAGGTAGCGATCGCGCAGGTCGTCATTGCTGACCGCGAACATCATGTCCGGATGGGTGGCGTGGTAGGTCTTGGCGAACATCGGGAAGTCTCCGGAAGGGTGTTCTTATTCGGCGGCTGCGCGCAGCGCCGTCGTGGGACGAGCCCAGTCGGGACGCTGGTCGAGCTTGTAGGCCTTCTTAGGCAGGTTGTACGTCAGATCGACGATCAACTCCTCGGCCTCGACCAGGTCCATCCGATGCTCGGCGACCATGCGGGCGAGGAAGCTCGAGTCGACACGACGGGCCACATCGTGGCGGGCCGGGATCGACAGGAAGGCGCGGGTGTCGTCGTTGAAGCCGACGGTGTTGTAGAAGCCGGCGGTTTCCGTGACCTGCTCGCGGAAGCGCATCATGCCTTCCGGGCTGTCGTGGAACCACCAGGACGGACCCAGCTTCAGCACCGGATAGTGGCCGGCCAGCGGGGCCAGTTCGCGGCTGTAGACGGTCTCGTCCAGGGTGAACAGGATCACCGACAGGCGCGGATCGTTGCCCAGGCGGGTCAGCAGCGGCTTCAGCGCCGAGACGTATTCGGTGCGCATCGGGATGTCGGCGCCCTTGTCGCGACCGTGGGTCTCGAGCAGGCCGACATTGTGGTTGCGGTGCGAGCCGGGGTGGATCTGCATGACCAGACCGTCGTCCAGGCTCATCTTGGCCATTTCGGTCAGCATCTGGGCGCGGAACAGCTCGGCCTTCTCAGGCGTGACGTTCCCTTTCACCAGGTCGGCGAACAGGGCCTCGGCCTCGACGTCCGACAGGTCGGCGGTGGCGGCGGTCGGGTGGCCGTGGTCGCTGGACGTGGCGCCGGCCTCGATGAAGGCCTGGCGGCGCAGACGGTGCGCTTCTAGGTAGGACTTCCAGCTGTAGACGTCCTTGCCGGACACGTCGGCGAAGCGTTCGAAAGCGCGCGGGCTGCGCTCATCTTCGAAATCGATGACCGCGTCGGGACGGTAGGCGGTGATGACGTGGCCGCCCCACCCGCTCTCGCGGATGGCCTGGTGGTGCTTGAGCACCTCATGCGGGCCTTCGGTCGTCGCCAGGGTCTCGATGTTGAAACGATCGAACAGGGCGCGCGGGCGGAAGGCGTCCGAGGCCAGGGCCTCGTTGATGCGGTCGAAATAGTCGTCGGCGTTCGACGCTTCGAGGAACTCGGTGAAGCCGAACACCTTGCTGAACACGTGGTTCAGCCAGATCCACGACGGCGTGCCGCGGAAGAGGTGGAAGTTGCTCGCGAACAGCTTCCAGGCCGCGCGCGGATCGGTGTCCGGCACGCCGGCCTTCGAACGCACCTTCAGGGCGTCCAGGCTGACGCCCTGGCTGTAGAGCATGCGGTACAGATAGTGGTCCGGGGCCAGCAGCAGGTCGGTGGCGTCCTGGAACGGCTCGTTGGTCGCGAACCACGACGGATCGGTGTGACCGTGCGGGCTGATGATCGGCAGGTCCTTGACCAGGCCGTACAGGCCCCGCGCGTACGAACGCGTCGTGGCGTCCGACGGGAAAAGCCGATCTTCGTGGAAATTCAGAGGCCTGGGCATGGCGACGCGTCTGCTCCCTTTATGACCGGCGGCTTCACGGGTGGCCGCTGCTGCGGCCCGCTTGGTAACCGGTGTCATGATCCGATGCAACCCGATCGGGTCGCGAATACTCTAGCTGGGAACCGGTCCCGAGGACTCACGGACCACCAGGCTCGGTTCGGTCTTGGTCGCGTCGCGCGGTTCGCGCCGCTCGACACCAATCAGCTTTTCGGCGGCCATCTTACCGATCTCGCGGGTCGGCGTATGCACCGTGGTCAGCGGCGGCCAGACGGCCTGGGCGATCTGGAAGTCGTCGAAGCCGACGACGGTCAGGTCGGCGGGCACCGTCAGGCCGGCCTTGCGCGCCGACTGCAAGACGCCGGCGGCCATTTCGTCATTGCCGCAGAAGATGGCGGTCGGACGCGGCGTGCGCGCCAGCAGCTCGTCGCCACAGGCCACACCGGACTCGAAGGTATAGGCGCCCTGGACGATGTCCTTGGGATCCAGCTTCAGGCCCGCTTCGGCCAGGCCGTCCTCGAAGCCCCCTCGCCGCTCGTGCGACGAGCGGAAGGTGTCGGGGCCGGAGATGAAGGCGATGGTCTTGTGGCCCAGCTCAAGAATGTGACGCGCCGCCTGGGCGCCGCCCATGCGGTCGTGGCCGACGATCATGTGCTCGGGCTTGTCCAGCTCGACCGAGGCGATGCGGATGTACGAGCAGCCGATCTCGTTCAGCAGCTTGGCGACCCGTTCGTCTTCCGACACCGACGGCGGCAGCACCACGCCGTACAGCTTCTGACGCTCCACGAACGAGCGGATGTCGGTCAGGAAGGTCGGGCTGGCGCGGTTACAGGGGTGGACGACCAGCTCGAAGCCCGAACCGCGCATGCCGTCCAGCAGACCCAGCTGCATGTTCACGACGTACTGGGGGTTCGGGTTGTCGTAGATCATGCCGATCAGGAACGAGCGGCGGAACGCCAGGCCTCGGGCCTGCGGGTCGGGGGCATAGCCCCACTCGGCGATCACCGCCTCGATCCGCTCGCGTGTCTCGTCGCGGACGAACGGCGACTGGTTGATCACGCGGGAGACAGTCTTCTTCGATACCCCCGCCAATCTCGCGATGTCATTGATCGTGGCGCGGCGGCGACCGCCCTCCACGCTCTCACTATCTTCGGCCGGGGGCGACAAAGGCGTCTTCGAAGAGTTCACGGCGTTTCCAGCAGCCTAAGTCATTTTCTTTTGTCATACTCTAGCGGCGTAAGCATCGCCAACCTAGGTCGAAACGTCTGCTTGCGACCCGGCTGACACCGGTTACCATGTCATTGAATGTGCAAATCGACGACACTCCTTCTGGCGACGACGATCCAAGATGACTGAAACGACCCTGGCCCAGCGCGAATCGATCCACCCGGTGGACCCCCGTGATCACGTGGCGACCGCCCTGCGCGACCTCGTCGCCGGCGAGACCCTGGACCTGCACGGCCAGGCCATCACGGTGCGCGCCGACATCCCTAAGGGCCACAAGATCGCTATCCAGGCTGCCAGCGCTGGCAGCGACGTCCTGAAGTACGGCTGGCCGATCGGCCGGGCGGTCGTCAACATCGCCGTGGGCGACCATGTCCACGTCCATAACGTCCACACCCGCCTGGAAGGCGTCGAGGGCTACAGCTTCGCCCCGACCGCGCCGGAGCCGCATCTCGAGCCCCTGCCCCGCACCTTCGACGGCTATCGCCGCAAGAACGGGCGGGCCGGCACACGCAACGAGATCTGGGTGCTGTGCACCGTGGGCTGCGTGGCCAACACCGCCCGCCGCATCGCCGAGAAGGCCAACCAGCGCTTCGCCGGCCGCGTCGACGGCGTCTTCGCCTTTCCCCACCCGTTCGGCTGCTCGCAGCTGGGCGACGACCTGTCCCACACTCGCAAGCTGATCGCCGCCCTGGCCAGCCACCCCAACGCCGGCGGCGTGCTGCTGCTGGGCCTGGGCTGCGAGAACAACCAGCTGAAGGCCCTGCTGGACAGCGCGCCGGAGATCGACCGCGATCGTCTGCGCAGCTTCACCACCCAGATGGTCGAGGACGAGCTGGAAGACGGCCTGGCCGCCGTCGAGGCGCTGGTCGAACTGGCCGAGCAGGACAAGCGCGAGCCGATCCCGGTCTCGGAACTGGTCGTGGGCCTCAAGTGCGGCGGCTCGGACGGCTTCTCGGGCGTCACGGCCAATCCGCTGGTCGGTCGCATCGCCGACAAGGTCGCCGACGCCGGCGGCACGCCGGTGCTGACCGAGATCCCCGAGGTCTTCGGGGCCGAGAACGTGCTGCTGCAACGCGCCGCCAGCCGCGAGATCTTCGACCAGGCCGTGGCGGTGATCGACGACTTCAAGCGCTACTTCATCGATAACAACCAGCCGATCTACGAGAACCCATCGCCCGGCAACATCGCCGGCGGCATCACCACGCTGGAGGAGAAGTCCCTGGGCGCGGTGCAGAAGGGCGGCCGGGCCCAGCTGGTCGAAGTGCTGCGCTACGGCGAGAAGGTCGGCCCGCACGGCCTGACCTTCCTGGAAGCGCCGGGCAACGACGCGGTGTCGTCGACGGCCCTGACGGCGGCCGGCGCCACGGTGATCCTGTTCACCACGGGCCGCGGCACGCCGCTGGGCTTCCCTGCCCCGACCCTGAAGATCGCCTCCAACTCGGGCCTGGCCCAGCGCAAGCCGGGCTGGATCGACTTCGACGCCGGCCAGGTGCTGGAGGGCGTCTCGATGGACGACGCCGCCGACCGTCTGATGGACCTGGTGGTCGACACCGCCTCGGGCAAGGCCACCAAGGCCGAGCTGAACGGCGAGCGCGAGATCGCCATCTGGAAGTCCGGCGTCACGCTCTAAGCTACTTAGGCTCAGCGATCTCCTTCAGGCTCATCCGCTTGTAGATCTCGACCAGGGCCCTGCCCTCCTCGGGACCGACCGAGATCGCCAGCCGCACGGCCGCCTCGCCCATCTCCCAGATGAAGAAGGCGTTGCGGTCGATCACCTCGGCGGCGACGCCGGGATGCACCTTCCGCATGGCGTCGGCCAGCAGCGCGCCCTGCACGCGGCTCTCGGCCAGTTGCAGGTCGGCCAAGTGCTTGTCGGCCTGGGTGCCCGACCAGATGTCACGCATCACCGGCTCGGCCATGACGACGTCCAAATAGATATCGACCAGCCCGTCGAAGGCCTTCAGCAGGCTGGGCAGGTCGGTCACCTCCTCCAGCACCTGCGCGATGCATTCCCGACACTGGGTCGCGTAGCGCTCGAACAGGCTGCGGATCAGGGCGCTCTTGTCGGGGAAATATTGGTACAGCGACCCGATCGAGATCCCGGCCAGGGCCGCCACCTCGCTCATCTTCACCTGATCGCTGCCCGTCTTCGAGATCAGCTCGCAGGCGACGGACTGGATGCGCTCCAGCCGCTCGCGGCTGCGCGCCTGGCTGGGCGTGCGACGGGCGGCGGTGGGATCGGCTTCGGACATGAAAACACCAGGAGGGGTATTGACGGCAAAAATATGAGGATTTATCACTTTTCTCGAATACGAGACTTCCTCACATTAACAGGAGATACCCCCATGGCAACCACCACCGCTCCGATCCTCGTCCTGGGCGCCACCGGCAAGACCGGCGCCCGCGTCCTGCAACGCCTGCAGAGCCAAGGCCACGCCGTCCGCCCCGGCTCGCGCCAGGCAGAAATCCCGTTCGACTGGGAGAACGACGCCACCTGGCCGGCGGCCGTGGCCGGGGTTGAGACGGTCTATCTGACCTACCAGCCCGACATCGCCGCGCCGGGCGCCCTGCCGATCGTCAAGCGTTTCTACGTCGAGGCCGCCAAGGCTGGCGTGCGCAAAATCGTGCTGCTGTCGGGCCGCGGCGAGCCCGAGTGCATCGAAGCCGAAGACACCCTGCAGGCCAGCGGCCTGGACTGGACCATCGTCCGCGCCAGCTGGTTCCAGCAGAACTTCAGCGAGGCCTTCTTCCTGGATCCGATCCGCGAAGGCACGCTGGTGCTGCCCCACGGCCTGGCCCCCGAGCCGTTCGTCGACGTCGACGACATCGCCGACATCGTCGCCCTGGCCCTGGTCGACCCTGGCCACAACGGCAAGCTCTATGAAGTGACCGGACCGCAGGCTCTGAGTTTCGGTGAAGCCGCCGACATGATCGGCCGCGCCACCGGACGCGAGATCACCCTGGTCACCGTGCCGATGGAAGCCTATCGCCAGGGGCTGGCCGAAGTCATGCCGCCCGAACTGGTCGAGCTGATCGTCTACCTGTTCTCCACCGTGCTGGACGGCCGCAACATCCCCCTGGCCCATGGCGTCGAACAAGCCCTGTGCCGCCCGCCGGGCAGCTTCCAGGACTATGTCGCCCGCACCGCCGCGACCGGGGTCTGGAACTGAAGCCGACCGGTCAGGCCAATCCTGTTGCCACCGGTGGCACACTGCCGCAAATAAGGGTTCCGTTAGGAGAGTCTCCCGCGTGGGGACTCTCCTTCCCGACCCGATTTCGAACCCAGGCGTGCTCCCTTGACGGCTACCTCCGCGACCTCCTCCGCCCTGCGTCTGAGCCCGACCAGCTATCCGGGCGCCGTCCCCGGCACGGTTCTGCCGACCTATGACCGCGACAAGGTCGAGATCGGCGTCGTCCACTTCGGCCCCGGCGCCTTTCACCGCGCCCACCAGGCCTTCTATTTCGATCAGCTGCTGGCCAAGGACCCGCGCTGGGGAATCTGCGCTGTCTCGCTGAAGAGCCCCGGCGTCCGTGACGCCCTGGTCCCGCAGGACGGCCTATACACCCTGGCCCAGCTGGACGCCGAGACCACCTTCCGCGTCATCGGCGCGATCCGCGAGGTGCTGGTCGCCCCCGAGGATCCGCCGTCGGTCTTCGCCCGCCTGGCCGCCCCCTCGACCCGCATCGTCACCCTGACCGTCACCGAGAAGGGCTACACCTTGTCGGCCGAAGGCGGGCTGGACGAGAAGCACCCCGACATTGTCCACGACCTGGCCAATCCGCGCGAACCCAAGAGCGCCGTCGGCTACATCGTCGAGGGCCTGCGCCGCCGCTTCGCCGCCGGTCTGGCTCCCTACGCCGTCGTGGCCTGTGACAACCTCGCCGACAACGGCTGGCGCCTGAAGGCGGCCGTGGTGGCCTTCGCCGGCAAGGTCGACGCGGATCTGGCCGCCTGGATCGACGCCAATGGCAGCTTCCCGCGCACCATGGTCGACAGCATCACGCCGGCCACCGACGACGCCCTGCGCGCCCGCGTCCAGGCCGCCACCGGCCTGGAAGACGCCTGGCCGATCCAGCGCGAGGCCTTCACCCAGTGGGTGGTCGAGGACGTGCTGCCGAGCGACGCCCCCGACTTGGCCAGCGTCGGCGTCATCCTGACTGACGACGTACGCGGCTTCGAGCGCGCCAAGCTGCGCCTGCTGAACGGGGTGCACTCGACCCTGGCCTATGTCGGCATCCTGCGCGGCCACGAGACGGTGTTCGAGGCCGTCAGCGACCCGGTGCTGGAGACCCTGGCCCGCGAAATGATGGCCAAGGACATCATCCCGACGCTCACCGCGCCGCGCGGCCTGGACCTGGCCGAATACGCCGAGGCCATCCTGGCCCGCTTCCGCAATCCCGAGATCCGCCACCTGCTGGCCCAGATCGCCTGGGACGGCACCCAAAAGCTGCCCTTCCGCATCCTGGGCACCCTGACCGAGACCCTGGACGCTGGTCGCTCGATCGAGCGCCTGGCGATCCCGCTGGCGGCCTGGATGCGTTTCGTCGCCCTGCGCGCCAAGACCGGCGAGGCCATCACTGACCCGCTGCACGACAAGCTGACCGAGATCGGCGTCGGCGTCACCGGCGACGCCAAGACCGACGTCGCGGCCTTCCTGGCGCTAGACAGCGTGTTCCCGGCGGCTCTGACCTCGAACCCGACGTTCGTCGCTGCGGTCGAGAAGGCCTACACGGACCTCGCCTAGCGGGTCACACCCTTAGCGGTCAGCACCGGCACGACGGTGCTGACCAGGATCTCCAGGTCGAACAGGAACGAGCGCCGGGCCAGGTATTCGGCGTCCAGCGCCACCTTGTCCGGAATGGCCAGTTCGTCGCGGCCGTTGATCTGCGCCCAGCCAGTCACGCCAGGGCGCAATACGTCGACGCCGGCGGCCTGACGCGCCGCGATCAGGTCGTCCTGATTGAACAGCGCCGGGCGCGGCCCGACTAGGCTCATGTGGCCGACCAACACGCTCCACAGCTGTGGCAGCTCGTCGAGGCTCAGCTTGCGCATCAGCGGCCCGACCGGCGTCAGCCATTGGTCGGGGTTGTCCAGCAGGTGCGTGGCGACCTCGGGCGTGTCGATCCGCATAGTGCGGAACTTCGGCATCGGAAAGAGCGCCGAGCCCTTCCCCACCCGCTGCGACCAGTAGAGCCCCGGCCCCGGCGAGGTCAGGCGCACCAGACCCCACAGCACGACGAGCGGCAGGGCCAGCACGATCAAGCCGATCGCCGCCGCCGTGAAATCGAAAAGGCGTTTCACCTAGCGTAGGTCGCCGCTGGCCGCGTCGAGCAGCAGATAGGCCCGACCCGCGTCCGACGACAGCAGCGCCGCCAGCAGGAAGCCCTCACGATCCTGACCGGCGGCTTCGTCGATCATACCGGCATAGCGCGTCAGGAAACGCTCGGTATTGCTCTTCAGCGTCGAGTCCGAGAACAGGCGGCGAACCAGACGGCGGATGGCGGCGGGCGCCAGGCGCTTGACCACCTCGCGGGCGCCGACGGCGTCGCGGGTCTGCAGGGCGGCGGCGATCTCGTCGATGCGGCCGCGCGGCAACAGGGCGTGCGGATCGATGCCCATGGCGGTGATTTCGGCAGCCAGCTTCTCGCCCAGGCCGCTATCGCCCGGCGTGCTGTTCTCGATGCCGGCCAGCAGGTTGCGCCAGCTCCAGCCGCCGTCGCCGTCCGGCTCGGGCGCGGACTGGGCGGCCTGCTTGCGCGTGGAGGCCTGCTCGAACACCGAGCGGAACTCTTCGTCGGTGGCCGTCGGCGTCAGGCGTAGGCGGCGGCGATCGGCCGGCGGCTCGTCCTCATCCTCGAACTCGATCATCGGCAGAGGATCAGTCGGCGGCGGCGGCGGCGGCGCGGCCGTGCGGGTCCGGACAGGCGGCGCGGTCGCCGACGCAGCGCGGGCAGCCATGGTCGAGGCGCTGGACGCGGTGACGGCCCCAGCCGCCTCGCTGAGCATCTCGTAGTTACGGCGCACGCGCTCCTGGAAGGCCTGGTCGATCGCGGCCGTCTCCTCGGCGGTGCGACGGATGGCGTTCATCAGGTGCTCGACGCCCTGCTCGATCGAGACGCGGACCTCGCCGGCCTTGTGCAGCGCCTCGGCCGGCAGTTCGGCGGTGCGCTTGCCGATCTCGGCCAGCATGGCTTCCAGCTCGTCCAGCGTGCCGCGCGCGGCCTGGACGGAGTCGGCCAGCTTCTGCGAGGTGCGGGCCCCGGCCTGCTCCACCATCTGGGCCGAGTGCTCGATGATGTCGCGCGCCTCTTCCATGCGGGATTCGAAGACGGCGTCGGCCTTCTGGCCGGCGGCGAAGGCGATCTCGTTCAGCTGGTCGACGCGGCTGCGCGCGGCCTCGACGCGGGCCTCGACGCTCTCGCCGGCCTTGAGCGCAGCCTCAGCCATGGCTTCCATGGCGGCCTTGAGCTCGTCTTCCAGCAGGGTGCGCTGCTGCTCGGCCGCGTCGCCGATCGTCTCCAGCGTCTTCTTGGCGTTGTCGGCGAAGGCCTCGCGCTGGGCCGTGGCGCTCTCGCCCATCTCGCGGAACTGGTCCGACGCCGCGCTGATCAGGCCGCGCAGGATCTCCGCGCCCATGGCGGCGGTGTCCGACAGCTCGGTGGCGCCGACGCGGGTATAGGCGACGAACTCGGTGAGCTGGGCGGTGCGGGTCTCGGCCTCGGCGGCGAAGTCTTCCTGTTCCGAACGCAGGGACTGGCTGATCTCGACCAGGGCGGCGCGTTGGGCGGCCAGGCTCTTCTCGACGGTGGCGACCTGGTCGCCGACGCCGGTGCCGGCGGTTTCCAGGCGGGCGATCTGACGCGACAGGTCCTCGGCCCCGACGCGAGCGGCGTCCGAGGCCTCGGCGGCGGCGGCGGCCAGGTCGGCGGCCCGGGCGGCCAGGGCGGCCTCGGCTTCGCGCAGCTGGGTCTCGGCCAGGTCGGAGGCCTCGGCCACCATGCGGGCCTGGCTGCCGATGGCGTCGACGACCGCCGTGGAGCGGGCGTCCAGCGACTGCGACAGGGTCTCCATCGCCGTACGTTCGTGGCTCAGGCCCTGGGCCAGTTGGTTGGCCATCTTGGCCGACTCGCCGGCGGCCTCGGCCAGGCGGGCGGTCTCTTCGGCCAGCGCTTGGCGCAGCGAGATGATGTGTTCGCGCGCCCGTTCGGCGGCATTGGCGGCGTTCTCGACGCCCTGGCGCATGGCCTCGGCCGCGCTGGACGCGCCGACAGAGGCCAGAGCGGCCGGAGTGATGATGCGATCGGTCAGGGTGCGGGTGCGCTTCAGCTCGTCGGCGATGCCGGTGGCCTGACGCAGCAGATAGGCGCCCAGCAGGGTCAGCAGGGCCGGCCCGATGGCCAGGCCCGCGAACACCATCAGCGCGAAGCCCTCGACCTTGAAGGCCGGCACGCCACGGGCGAAACCGAATGCGAAGGCGATCGGGGCCAGGGCCCACAGGGCCGCGATGGCGGTGGCGATCGTCCAGAACAGCACGCCCGACATGCGGCGCGGCGCGGGCTCGGCGGTCAGCGGCGTGGGCGTTTCGGACACCGGTCCGCGCAGGTCCACGTCACGCTTCTCGGTCTTGGCCGGCGCGGACGACGCGCTCTCAACGACCGGCGCGGGCGGTTGGACGCCGAAGGCCAGCGAGGTGGCCGGCTTGAGTTCAGGCTCGGCGAAGCTGGTCACCGGGTCGGGCGCTTGCTCGCGGCGACGGCGCGAGCGCACGGCCGACGGCGGCGGAACGGCGAGATCGTCGTGCAGGGTCTCTTGCAGGCTCAAGGGCTCGGCGGTCGGAATGTCCGCCTCGGGCTCGGCAAACGACGTCGTTTCAGGAAGCTCAGGAGGGAGCTCGGGCGCGATCTTGGTCTCCTCGGGAGGAACTTCCGTCGGCGTCGCGGAGAAATCGAGCGGTTGGCGCTTCTTAGGCTTCATACACAGCCAGGGTCCCAGAGCGTCGGAGGGGGGCGCAGAGACAACCTTCGCGCGCCGAACCCCTCATTCGCGTGTCACATGAACCTAACGGCGAAACGCCCTGACGGAAAGCAACTTTGCTTGTGTTTGCAGGGGTTGCGGCGTCTGGAAGCGCCTTCAGGCGTCGCGCGACGGGCCCGCGGGGGCGCTGACGGCGATCGGCAGCGGCTTGACCAGGTCTCGCGGCGAGCGGGCGACGGTCTTGTGCTGGGCCTGGCTCTTGGCGTGCGGACACGCCTGTTCGACCGCCATGCCGAACTGGCACAGCGCGAACGACGACAGCCAAACGATCGCCACGGCCAACATTTCGGTCAGGAAGCCCATTGCCCCACCTATCGAAACCGATAGCGCCGTTATGCGAGACTCGACAGACGATCGCGAGTGAACTTTTGGTCATGAAAGCACAAGCTTACGAGGTGTGGCGCCAAGCCAACTGACAGCGCCCCCAGATTTCCGGCGGTTGTCCCCGGAGACGGTCGGGCCTAGGTCCCAGCCTACATTCGGCGCCCTGCTCGACGAGCGGGACCCGGACATTTTCCCTTTGCGGATCTTCGCCTTGGCCCTTACCCAATTCGCACCCGCCGCGTACCCGACGGAACCGATGACGACCCAGATCTCGCCGGCCCGTCTCACGCACCTCCAGCGCCTGGAGGCCGAGAGCATCCACATCCTGCGGGAAGTGGCGGCCGAGTGCGAACGTCCGGTCATGCTGTATTCGATCGGCAAGGACAGCGCGGTGATGCTGCACCTGGCCGCCAAGGCGTTCTATCCCAGCAAGCCGCCCTTCCCGCTGCTGCACGTCGACACGACCTGGAAGTTCCGGGACATGTACGCCCTGCGCGACAAGGTGGCGTCCGAGCTGGGCTTCGACCTGATCGTCCACAAGAACCCCGACGCCGAGGCGCGCGGCATCAATCCGTTCGACCACGGCAGCGCCCTGCACACCGACCTCTGGAAGACCGAAGGCCTGAAGCAGGCCCTCTCGAAGTACGGCTTCGACGCGGCCTTCGGCGGCGCCCGTCGCGACGAGGAAAAGAGCCGGGCCAAGGAACGGGTCTTCTCGTTCCGCTCGTCCGAGCACCGCTGGGACCCGAAGAACCAACGTCCGGAGCTGTGGAACCTCTACAACACCCGCAAGCATCCGGGTGAGAGCCTGCGCGTCTTCCCGATCTCCAATTGGACCGAGTTGGACATCTGGCAGTACATCCACCTGGAGAACATCCCGATCGTGCCGCTGTACTTCGCGGCCGAGCGGCCGGTGGTCGAGCGCGATGGCGCGCTGATCATGGTCGACGACGATCGTTTCCGCCTGCGTCCGGGCGAGGTTCCGCAGACCAAGAGCGTGCGCTTCCGCACCCTGGGCTGCTACCCGCTGACGGGCGCGGTCGAGAGCGAGGCCACCACCCTGCCCCAGGTCATCCAGGAGATGCTGCTGACCACCACGTCGGAGCGACAGGGCCGGGTCATCGACCATGACCAGTCCGCCTCGATGGAGAAGAAGAAGCAGGAAGGTTACTTCTGATGGCGCACCAGTCCGCCCTGATCGCCCAGGATATCGAAGCCTATCTGCACCAGCACCAGCACAAGTCGCTGCTGCGCTTCATCACCTGCGGCAGCGTCGACGACGGCAAGTCCACCCTGATCGGTCGCCTGCTGTACGACAGCAAGATGATCTTCGAGGACCAGCTGGCGGCCCTCGAAGCCGACAGCAAGAAGGTCGGCACCCAGGGCGGCGCGATCGACTTCGCCCTGCTGGTCGACGGCCTGGCCGCCGAGCGCGAGCAAGGCATCACCATCGATGTCGCCTATCGCTTTTTCTCGACCGAGAAGCGCAAGTTCATCGTCGCCGACACGCCCGGCCACGAGCAGTACACCCGCAACATGGTCACCGGCGCCTCGACCGCCGACGCGGCCGTGATCCTGATCGACGCGCGCAAGGGCGTGCTGGCCCAGACGCGCCGTCACAGCTATCTCGTGTCCCTGCTCGGCATCCGCCACGTGGTGCTGGCGGTGAACAAGATGGACCTGGTCGGCTGGGACCAGGGCGTCTTTGACGCCATCGTCGCCGACTACCGCGCCTTCGCCGACCAGATCGGCCTGACAGTGTTCACGCCCATCCCGATCTCGGGGCTGGGCGGCGACAACATGGCCGTCCGCAGCGAGCACACGCCGTGGTTCGACGGCCCGATCCTGATGGACTGGCTGGAAGGCGTCGAGGTCGAGGACGACCTGCAGGCCAAGCCCTTCCGCATGCCGGTGCAGTGGGTCAATCGCCCGAACCTGGACTTCCGGGGTTTCTCGGGCCTGGTCGCCTCGGGGACCATCAAGCCGGGCGACCGTATCCGCGCCCTGCCCTCCGGCCGCGAAAGCCGCGTGGCCCGCATCGTCACCCTGCCGGGCGATCTGGACCAGGCCGTCGCCGGCCAGTCGGTGACCCTGACCCTTGAAGACGAGATCGATATCTCGCGCGGCGACGTCATCGCCTCGGCCGACGCGCCCGCCCCGGTCGCCAACCAGTTCGAGGCCACCGTCGTCTGGATGGACGACGAGCCCCTGCCCCCGGGCCGCACCTATCTCTTGAAGCTGGGCGCCCGCACGGTCAGCGCCAGCGTCACCGACATCAAGCACCGCGTGAACGTCAACACGCTGGAGCACACGGCCGCCAAGCGGCTGGAGCTGAACGAAATCGGGGTTTGCAACCTCTCGCTCGACCAGGCCATCCCGTTCGAGGCCTATGCCGACAACCGCCAGATGGGCGGCTTCATCCTGGTCGATCGCCTGTCCAACCGCACGGTTGGCGCTGGCATGCTGAACTTCGCCCTGCGCCGGGCCGACAACATCCACTGGCAGCACACCGACGTGACGAAGTCGTCGCGTTCGGCGCTGAAGAGCCAGCGCGGCCAGGTCGTCTGGCTGACGGGCCTGTCGGGCGCGGGTAAGTCGACCATCGCCAACCTGGTCGAAAAGCGCCTGCACGCCCTGGGCCGCCACACCTATCTGCTGGACGGCGACAACGTCCGCCACGGCCTCAACAAGGACCTCGGCTTCACCGAGGAGGACCGCGTCGAGAACATCCGCCGGGTGGCCGAGGTCGCCAAGCTGATGGTCGACGCCGGCCTGATCGTGCTGACGGCCTTCATCTCGCCGTTCCGGGCCGAGCGCCAACTGGCGCGCGACCTGCTGGACCAGGGCGAGTTCATCGAGGTCTTCGTCGACACGCCCCTGGCCGTGGCCGAGGCCCGCGACGTGAAGGGCCTCTACAAGAAGGCCCGCTCCGGCCAGCTGAAGAACTTCACCGGGGTCGACAGTCCGTACGAGGCGCCGGAAGCTCCGGAACTGCGGATCGACACGACCGCGATCGATCCGGTGGAGGCGGCCGAAAAGATCGTCGCCTGGCTGGAAGGCCAGGAGATCGACTACACGATCTGATGTCTGGAGCGGCGCGATAGCAGTATCGCGCCGCCAAGGCCCAGCAGGGCCATGAAGGCGGTGGCCAGGTAGCCTTTCGCGCCCAGAGCGTCGAACAGCGGGCCAGACGCCAGGGTCGCGATGCCCAGCGTGAAACCCGAGGACAGCGCCGAATTGATCGCCTGGGCGGGCGACGCGGCGGCCGGCGGGGCCAGCTTCTCGATCAGCCGCAGCGAGGCGAGGAAGCTGGCGGCGAAGGTCATGGCGTGCAGCATCTGCAGCGGGAATAGCGCCCACAACGGCGGCTCGAAGGCGTAGCAGGTCCAGCGCAGCACGGCGGCGCTCGCCCCCAGGATCAGGAACCGCTCCGGACCCCAGCGGCGGCGCAGCGGCTCCAGGAACCACATGAAGCCGACTTCGGCCGCGACGCCCACGCCCCACAGGATGCCGATCATCGGCTCGCTGATCCCCTGCTTGCGCCAGAGGATGGCCGAGAAGCCGTAGTAGAAGGCGTGCGCGCCCTGGATCAGGCCGGCCGTGACCACCGCCAGCACGAAGGTGCGGTTGGAGAGCAGATCGCTCAGCCCCTTCCAGCGTTCCGAACGGTCGGGCTTGGCGCCCTCGGCGTGAACCCGCTCGGGCGGCACCGCCAAAGCGGCCGCCACGGCGCCAATCAGGCAGGCCGCGGCGATCCAGATGGCGATGATGGTCGGCGCGGCGAAGGTCAGGATCGCGCCCATCGCCAGGTTGGCGGCGATGAAGGCGGACGAACCCGTGCCCCGCGGAATGCCGTAGTTGAAGTTCTCGAGCCGCGCCCGGCGCAGGGTGATCACGTCGATCAGCGGCGAGACGGTCGACAGCAGGGTCTGGCCGATGAACCACGCCAGGATGAACCACCACAGGTTCGGCGCGAGCAGCAGGCCTGCATAACCCAGCCCCGCCCCGACCAGCAGCAGGATCATCGGCGTGCGCCGCAGGGTGAAGCCGTCCGCCCACACCGCCAGCGAGGCGCCGGTGAAGGGTTTCAGCAACAGCGGCACGGCCAGGATCAGGCCGATCTCACCACCGCTCATGCCGCGCGAGCGCAGGTAGGTGCCGATATACGGCAGGCTGACGCCCGAGCTCAGATAGATCGCGGCGTAGAACAGGCAGAGGCGGACAAGCGTCGGGAGCCCTCGCTCTTCCGACTTGTCCGCCCCCGGGATCACGTTACTCGGCGCCGCCGAAGCGGGCCGTCCATTCGGCGATCTGCTCGTCCTCGATCTTCTTGAACAGCACGTCCGGCACGGTCACCTTCGTCCCCACCGCCAGCTTGTCCAACTCGGCCTTGGCGTCGTTCGAAGGCCACTGGGCCGGGAATTCCAGGCCGAAGGCGTCGCCGATCGTCTCGGCCGCAAACGGGATGAACGGGGCCGAGAGCTTGGCGTACAAAGCGACCAGGTTCAGGGCCGTGCGGACGATGACGGCGGCCCGATCACGATCGGTCTTGATCGCGGTCCACGGCGCGGCCTCCTGCAGGTACTCGTTGCCGACCACCCACAGAGCCCGCAGCGCCTGGGCGCTCTTGCGGATCTCGATGGCGTCCATCTGTTCGGAGAGGTCGGCCAGACGCGCCGAGACGTCGGCGAACAGCTTCTCTTCCAGCGGGCCGGGCTCGCCGCCCTCGGGCACGACGCCCTCGAACTTGCTCTCGTTGAACTTCAGGATGCGGTTGACGAAGTTGCCCAGCACGTCGGCCAGGTCGCGGTTCACGGCGCTGGCGAACTGCTCCCAGGTGAAGGCGGTGTCGCTGCTCTCGGGCGAATTGGCCGTCAGGTACCAGCGCCACAGGTCGGGGGGCAGGATCTCCAGGGCCGCGTCCATGAACACGCCGCGCTTGGACGAGGTCGAGAACTTGCCGCCGTACCAGTTCAGCCAGTTGAAGGCCTTGAGCATGTCGACGCTCTTCCACGGCTCTTCCGAGCCGAGGATGGTCGCCGGGAAGCTGACCGTGTGGAACGCCACATTGTCCTTGCCCATGAACTGGACGTATCGGACGTCTTCCGCGCCCTCGTCGGTGCGCCACCAGCGCTTCCAGTCACGGTCGGGTGAGCCCTCGGCCCACTCTTGCGTGGCCGCGATGTACTCGATCGGGGCGTCGAACCAGACGTAGAAGACCTTGTCCTCGAAGCCCGGGCGCGGCACGCCGTCCTTGGCCACCGGGATGCCCCAGGCCAGGTCGCGGGTGATGCCGCGATCGATCAGCCCCTCGTCCAGGTGCTTGTAGGCGATCGAGCGGGCCAGCTGCGGCCAGTCGCCGTGGCTGTCGACCCAGGCGCGGATCTTGTCCTGCATCTTGGTCTGCAGCAGGTACAGGTGACGGGTGTCGCGCACCTCGATGTTCCGCGAGCCCGAGATCACCGAGTACGGATCCTTCAGGTCGGTCGGGTCCAGCAGGTTGCCGCAGTTGTCGCACTGGTCGCCGCGCGCCTTCTCGAAGCCGCAGTGCGGGCAGGTCCCCTCGACATAGCGGTCCGGCAGGAAGCGCTTGTCGTCGACCGAATAGACCATCTGGTCGACGCGTTCCTCGATCAGGCCGTGGTCTTCCAGGGCCTGGCAGAAGTGCTGGGTCAGGCGATGGTTCTGCGGCGAGGACGAGCGGCCGAAATGGTCCCACGACAGGCCGAAGGCGCGGCCGACATCGTGCTGGAGGATGTGCTGCTCGGCGCAGTAGGTGGCGACGTCCTGGTTCGCGGCGGCGGCGGCCAGCTCGGCGGGCGTGCCGTGCTCGTCGGTAGCGCAGATGTACAACGTCTCGTGACCCTGGGCCCGCTTGAAACGCGCATAGACGTCCGCCGGCAGCATCGACCCCGCCAAGTTGCCCAGGTGCTTGATGCCGTTGATGTACGGCAGAGCCGAGGTGATCAGGATGCGAGCCATGCGGGCGCGGCCTTTCGGGGAGTCACGGGGAGTGCAGAAGCGTCCGCATATAGAAGGGTCGGGCCCACGGAACAACAGAAGCCGTCATCCCGCGCTTTATGCGCGGGACCCATGGTTCAACTTCCACGTGAGAGCGTGAGCCCGCATTGCGCTTGCGGCGGACAAATGGATCCCGCGCATAAAGCGCGGGATGACGTTCGTTGGGCTACAGCGGAATGTTGTCGTGCTTCTTCCAGGGGTTGGACAGTTCTTTCCCCTTCAGGCTCTTCAGCCCCCGCACGATCCGCCGCCGCGTGCCGTGCGGCATGATCACGTCGTCCACATAGCCCCGCTGCGCCGCCACGAACGGGTTGGCGAAGCGGTCCTTGTACTCGGCCTCGCGCACGGCAAGCACCTCGGGGTCCTTGGCCTCCTGGCGGAAGATGATCTCCACCGCCCCCTTGGCGCCCATCACCGCGATCTCGGCGGTCGGCCAGGCGTAGTTCAGGTCGCCGCGCAGGTGCTTGGAGCTCATCACGTCATAGGCGCCGCCATAGGCCTTGCGGGTGATGACCGTGATCTTCGGCACCGTGGCCTCGGCATAGGCGAACAAGAGCTTGGCGCCGTGCTTGATCAGGCCGCCGTACTCCTGCTTGGTCCCCGGCATGAAGCCCGGGACGTCGACCAGGGTGATGATCGGGATGTTGAAGGCGTCGCAGAAGCGCACGAAGCGGGCCGCTTTCCGCGAGCTGTCGATGTCCAGCACCCCGGCCAGCACCTGCGGCTGGTTGGCGACGATGCCGACCGTTTCGCCATCCATGCGGGCGAAGCCGCAGACGATGTTCTTGGCCCACTCGCTGCTGATCTCGAAGAAGTCGGCCTCGTCGACCATCTTCAGGATCAGTTCCTTGATGTCATAGGGTTTGGTCGGATCGGCCGGGACCAGGGTGTCCAGGCTCATCTCCTCGCGATAGGGCTCGTCGAAGCTCTCCCGCTCGGGGGCCGGCTCCCGGTTGGACGACGGCAGGAAGTCGACCAGGCGGCGCACCTGGGTCAGGGCCTCCAGGTCGTTCTCGAACGCGCCTTCGGCCACGCCCGACTTGGCGGCGTGGACGCGGGCTCCGCCCAGTTCCTCGGCGGTGACGACCTCGTTGGTGACGGTCTTCACGACGTCCGGGCCGGTCACGAACATGTAGCTCGTGTCCTTGACCATGAAGATGAAGTCGGTGATCGCCGGCGAATAGACGTCGCCGCCGGCGCAGGGGCCCATGATCACGCTGATCTGCGGGATGACGCCGCTGGCCAGGGTGTTTTCGAGGAAGATGTCGGCATAGCCGGCCAGGCTGTCGACGCCTTCCTGGATGCGGGCGCCGCCGGCGTCAAACAGGCCGATGATCGGCGCGCCGACCTTCATGGCCTGGCGCTGGACCTTGATGATCTTCTGGGCGTGGGCGTTCGACAGGCTGCCGCCGAACACCGTGAAATCCTTGGAGAAGACGTAGATGACCTTGCCGTTGATCGTGCCCCAGCCGGTAACGACGCCGTCGCCGGGGATCTTCTGGTTTTCCATGCCAAAGTCGGCGCAGCGGTGCTCGACGAACATGTCGAACTCTTCGAACGAGCCCTCGTCCAGCAGCAGGTCGATGCGCTCGCGGGCGGTCAGCTTGCCCTTGGCGTGCTGGGCGGCGACGCGCGCCTCGCCACCGCCGGCCTTGGCCTGCTCGCGACGACGGTCGAGTTCCTCGAGAATGTGCTGCACGCGCGTACTCCCCTGCCCGGATAGTTATGCTGGCGGTTCGCCCACCTTAGGCAGCCAGCCCTAGCGACGCCAGAAGGCGCAGGCAAGGCGGACCTTGCGGCAGCGCAGCACGGGGCAGATTAGTTCGCCAGTTAGTTCGTACGGGGACCGAACAGGATGATCCCCGCCCCGACCAGGCAGACCGCCCCGCCGATCAGGTCCCAGCGATCGGGTCGGGCGTTCTCGACGAAGCGCATCCAGGCGATCGAGGCGATGATGTAGACGCCGCCATAGGCCGCGAACGCGCGACCCGCGATGCTGGCGTCGATCCGCGTCAGCAGCAAGGCGAAGACGATCAGCGACAGCGTCCCCGCTCCGGCCCACCACGGCGTCTTGCCCAGCCGCAGCCAGGCCCAGAAGGCGAAGCACCCGCCGATTTCGGCCAGCGCCGCCAAGGCGTAGACGGCGCCGGTCTTGAGCATCAGCGCAGCGCCGCGAACCAGCGGTCGATCATGTCGGCCTCGACGGCCAGGAACTCAGCGCGGGCGGTGGCCTCGGCGTCCTGGCCCCACTGCTCGGCCTGGAACACCTCTTCCAGCCGCGACAGGTCCAGCGCCTTGCGGCCCGTCAGGCGGCCAGCGCGCACGGCCAGGGCCAGCACGGTCGAGCCGAACAGGCCCGAGGCGAAGGCCACGCCCGCCAGGGCGAAGTCGTCCAGCGTCAGGGCCAAGGCCTCGACGGCGGCCAGGGTGGCCGGCGGCTGCGGCTGGTGGATGATCCCGGCCACGGGCGTGAAGACGAAACCGAACTCGGCCTTGGCCCAGTCCAGGATCGCGCCCCACTCCCGGTCCTGGCGCTCGACCAGGGGCGTGGGATGTTCGGCGCGGTAGCACAGGTGATCGGAAGACGCGTAGGCGGTGATCTCGCGGGCCACCTCGGCGCGGGTCTCGGCGATGCGATCGATGGCCGTGAAGGCCAGGCGCGTGGCCGGCATCAGGCTGTTGTCGATATATTCGACCTGGGCTTCCCACTCGGCGGCGATCGTGTCGGCCAACAGCTTGGTCGGTGCGACCAGCGGCTTGCGAGCCGGCGACTTGGGCGTGCGGCCGTCCAGCTGGATCGCGAAGCCGCCCTCGACCGGGGCCGCGGCGGCGGCCTTGTAGAAGCGCTTGGGTTTCAGCAGCAGCTCGGACTTGTCGGACACAGGCGATCTCATTTTTCGGGCCGTTCGCGACGGAACGGCGAAACTCCCGCGTTGAATGAGCAAGATCGCGTGTCAGCGCAAGGGAGAGCGCCGCTTGAGCTTACCGTCCAAGGACATGATGGCCGCCATCGCCGTCACCCGCTTCGGGCTCGGCGCCCGTCCCGGCGAGATCGACGCGGCCAAGGCCGACCCGCAAGGCTACCTCACCGCCCAGATCCGCCGCGAGGGCGCCGACATCCCGCAGGATGGCGGCGAAAGCGCCTCGGTCCGCTTCGAGCAGATGCGCGACTACCAGCAGCAGCGCCGCATGGAGCGTCAGCAGAAGGACGGCGAGGACAAGACCGCCGCCAACGCCCAGAACTTCAAGGACGCCCAGCGGGACCTGCGCGAGAAGGTCGGCGCCGACTTCCTGGCCCGCGCGCAGCTGGGGGCCAGCACGCCGGCCAGCTTCCGCGAACGCTGGGCGCTGTTCTGGGCCAACCATTTCACGGTCTCGGCCACCAAGCAGATCACCTCGGTGCTGATCGGCCCGTTCGAGCGTGAGGCGATCCGGCCCTACGTGTTCAACAGCTTCGAGAACCTGCTGGTCGCCTCGTCCACCCATCCGGCCATGCTGACCTATCTGGACCAGGCCCAGTCGATCGGCCCCAACAGCCGCGCGGCCGGACGCCGGGGCGGCAAGGCGGGGCTGAACGAGAACCTGGCGCGTGAAATCCTGGAGCTGCACACGGTCGGCGTCGACGCCGGCTACAAGCAGGCCGACGTGACCGAGTTCGCCCGCGCCCTGACCGGATTCTCGGTCGGCCGCGACAACGAGGACCGTGCCGGCCAGTTCGTGTTCCGTGACAACGCCCACGAGCCCGGCGCCCGCACGATCCTGGCCCGCCACTACGGCCAGGCCGACATCAAGCAGGGCCTGGCGGTGCTGAAGGATCTGTCCGCCGATCCGCGCACCGCCCACCATGTCTGCGGCAAGATCGCCCGTCACTTCGTCTCGGACACGCCGCCCAAGTCGCTGACCGACCGGCTGGAGAGGCGCTGGATGGACACGGGCGGTGACCTGGCGGCCGTCGCCAAGGCCCTGGTCGAGAGCCCCGAGGCCTGGGATCCGACCCCGACCAAGTTCAAGACGCCCTACGAATACACCCTGTCGACCTGGCGGCTGATCGGGGCCCAGCCGTCGGCGATCGAGCGCCTGGCGCCGATCCTCACCGGTCTCGGCCAAAAGCCCTTCTCCGCCCCCTCCCCCAAGGGCTGGGCCGAGGACGCCCAGACCTGGGCCTCGCCCGACGGGCTGATCAAGCGGATGCAGTGGGCGCAAGGTTTCGCCGCCGTCGTCGCCGACCGCACCGATCCCAACGCCCTGGCCGTCTCGGCCCTGGGCGAACGCCTGACGCCCCCCGTCGCCAAGGCCGTGTCGCGGGCCGAGACCCGCCGCGAAGCCTTCGCCCTTCTCGTGATGAGCCCGGAGTTCCAACGCCGATGACCGCTCACCTGAACCGCCGCGCCCTGCTGGGCCTTGGCATCTCCGTCAGCTTCCTAGGCTCCCAGGCCTTCGCCGCCTCCGAGGGCGATCTGGCCAAGAAGAAGCTGGTCGTCGTCATCTGTCGCGGCGGCATGGACGGCCTGTCGGTCTCACCGCCGGTGGGCGACGCCAACTACGCGGCCCTGCGCGGCTCGATCGCCCTGAAGCCCGACCAGGTGCTGAAGCTGGACGAGACCTTCGGCCTGCACCCTGCCCTGAAGTCCGTCCACGCCTTGGCGCAAGCTGGCCAGGCCCGCATCGCCCCATCCATCGCCAGCCCTGACCGCGCCCGCTCGCACTTCGAGGCCCAGGACGTGCTGGAGACCGGCGCCGCCCATGTCTACGGGACCGAGACCGGCTGGCTGAACCGCACGCTGGAAGCCCTGGCGCCGGCCCGCAAGGTCGAGGGGCTGTCGGTCGGGACCACCGCCCCGCTGATCCTGCGCGGCAAGGTCCAGGCGGCCAGCTGGTCGCCGGGTAAGGGCGTCGACGAGACCGCGCGCCTGCCGACGCTGCTGCAGGACCTCTATCGCAACGACCCGATGCTGGGCCCAGCCTTCGCGCGGGGCCTGGAGACCGAGACCATGGCCCAGCAGGCCATGACCGCCCTCGCCGCCACCCCCGCCATGAACGTCGCGGCCGCCTCGACGCCGAGCATGCTGCAGCCCGCGTCCATGTCCCCGACCATGGCCAACGACCGCCAGAACCGCGCCGGCAGCGAGGCCGCGCGCAAGCTGGGTTCGACCCTGGGCGGCTTCATGACGCAAGCCGGCGGCCCGCAGATCGCCGCCATCTCGCTGGACGGCTTCGACACCCACGCCGGCCAGCTGGGCCAGATCGCCACGCGCCTGTCCTACATGGACGCGGTGTTGGACGGCCTGCACACGGGGCTGGGCGTGGAGTGGAAGAACACCGTGGTCATCGCGGTCACCGAGTTCGGCCGCACCGCCCGCGTCAATGGCACCGGCGGCACCGACCACGGCACGGCCTCGACCGGCCTGATCCTGGGCGGCGCGTTGAAGAAGGGCGGCATCGTCGGGGACTGGCCCGGCCTGGCGCAAAACGCCCTGTTCGAGAACCGCGACACCGCCCCGACCCTCGACATGCGCGGCCTGTTCAAGGGCGTGCTGGCCGACCACATTGGCGTCGACCTCGCGGTCCTGGAGAGCAAGGTGTTCCCCGACAGCGCGGCCGCCAAACCGGTGACCGGTCTCGTCTAGGCCTATCGACGAATCTTGGCGCTGCGCCGGCCGAAGGGCTCGGCGTCCGCCTCGTCTTCCGAGAAGCCGAACTTGCGGAAGCCTTCCTTCATCTCGGGGCTCAGCGGAGCCTCGAGATGCAGCATGCCGGCCGACGGGTGCGGCAGCATGATCGAGCGGGCGTGCAGCTGCAGCTTCAGCCCTTCCGACAGCGGATCGGACTTCTCGTCGCCGTACTTGGGATCGCCCAGGATCGGATGGCCCATGGCCTTCATGTGGGCGCGCAACTGGTGCGTACGGCCGGTGTGCGGACGCAACGCCATCCAGGTCACGCGCGGACCGGCGCGGCTGATGGTGACGAATTCGGTCTCGGCCGGCTGGGCGTCCGGATCCTTGGGCTGGGCGGGCACGACCAGTTCACGATCACCGACGCCACGCTTGGCCAGGTGCAGCTCCATCACGCCCTCGGTCGGGTGCGGATTGCCGGCGACGATGGCCCAGTAGGTCTTCTGCGCCTTGCGCTTGGCGAAGGCCCCCGACAGGCGCGCGGCCGCGGCCGGGGTCTTGCCCAGCAGCAGCACGCCCGAGGTGTCGCGGTCCAGGCGGTGAACCAGACGCGGGCGATCGACGCCCTCGCCCCAGGCGCTGAGCAGCTTGTCGACGTGCTTGGTGGTCTTGGTGCCGCCCTGCACGGCCAGGCCGGCGGGCTTGTTCAGGGCCAGGACTTCCTCGTCCTCGTACAGCACCAGCGACTTGGCGTAGGCGATGTCGCGGGCCGACAGCTTGTTCTTGTCGGTCGGATCGGGCGCGTCGGGCAGCGGCGGCACGCGGATCTGACTGCCGGCCGCCAGCTTGGTGTCGGCCTTGGCCCGCGAGCCGTCGACCCGGACTTGGCCCGAGCGGAACAGCTTGTTCAGTTGGATATGGTTCAGGTGCGGCCAGCGGCGCTTGAACCAGCGATCCAGGCGGACCCCGTCCTCGCCGGCGTCGACGTACAGGGTGCGGACTTCTTTAGTGCTCATGCGAAAACCTTGCGGGCGACCAGAAGGCCCGCGAACAGGGCGGCGATCGAAAGCAGGACGCTCGCGGCCGTATAGGAGAAAGCCTGGCCATACGCGCGCTTCTGGATCATCAGCGCGGTTTCCAGGGAGAAGGACGAAAAGGTCGTGAAGCCGCCCAGGGCGCCCACGCCCAGCAGCACGCGCCACTGTTCGCTCGACGAACTGCCGCGATGCGCCAGCCACGAGGCCAGGCATCCCATCAGGAAGCCGCCTACGACATTGACGGTGAAGGTGCCATACGGCCAACCGGGTCCCATGACCCGCATGGCCCCGACGCCGACCAGATAGCGCGCGACCGAACCGACGGCTCCGCCAGCGGCCACCAGAAGCAGCTTGTTCATGAACGCCTTATGCGCCGAGCGGGCGTGAACGCCAAGCACCCACCGCAGTTCCCTTGTTTTTCCCCGATTTCTTTCAAGGTAAACGCGGTTGTAAACCCTCTTTCAAAACCCACGGTTAAGCGCGGGACCGCACTCTGCACGTGTCTTAAACAGCGCCAGACCCATGCCCTTCGACACCCCCCCTCCTTCAGACGCGACCGAACGCGTGGCCTTGCCGGGCCCGGTGCTTCAGCGCCTGACGGGCAATGACCTGGTGTCGCGCGGCTCCGTCAACGTCATCAGCATCAAGGCCATCCGCCAGTGGGCTGGCGAGTGGTGGAGCCAGAAGCGTGGCGACGTCTGGACCTATGTCGAGCTGAAGCTGAACGAGCACCTGGATCGCCAGGACATGCGTGCGCGCATCTCGGACAGCGAATTCCTGATCGCCATGAACCACGACCAGGGCCTGGCCGCCCAGGCGACCAGCGTGAAGATCCTCGAGGACGTGCTGACCCATCTGCTGGGCGCCGCCTCGCCGATGGACCTGGGCATCCGCTCGGTCATCGGCATCGAAGGCGGCGAAGCGGTCTGCAAGCCGATCGACGCCTCGGTCGTCCTGGCCGCCCGCGCTCGCCGCGACAGCGCCCGTTCGCCGGTCCGCGTGGCCGTGGATCCCGCCGACGAGTCCCGCCGCACTCCGGTGGCTTTCACCACCGCCGGCGGCGCGGCACTGCGGGTCGACTTCACGCTGGAACACGTGGTCAGCCTGCGCCGCAACGTCACCACCGCCGTGCGCATCGAGCCGATGGTCACCCATCTGGCCAGCGGCCGGCAGGCCTCGGCCCGCGCCCTGACCAAGCTGTCGGACCGCGACGTCGCCTTCATCGACGAGTCGACGCTGAAATACGCGGCCGTCTTCGCCCGCTCGGCCCAAGGCCCCAATACGCCCGAACTGATCCTGCCGGCCTCGTTCCGCACGCTGGGCACCCAGCGCGGCCGCGACCTGCTGACCGGCACCGCTGGTCTGTCGCTGGCCCTGCTGCGCGGCGGCGTCCAGATCGAGCTGGTCGACGTCACGCGCGGCACGCCCGCCGGTCGCCTGCTGGAAGTGGTCGGCCTGCTGCGCGCCCTGACCCGCGGCGTCATCGCCCGCGTACCGCCGGACAAGGAAGCTCTACGCGTCCTGCGCGACGCCCGCCTGGCCGGGCTGGCTTTGGACGGCTCGGACCTGTCAGGCGAAGCGGCCAAGATCGCCATGGACATCATGGCCTTCGGTCGTGACTCACGCGGCCTGGCGCCGATGACCATCCTGCAGGGCCTGCCGCAGGAAGGCTATTTCGCCGCCGCCGACACGGCCGGCCTCACGCACGCCTCGCTGCGCGCCAACTATCCGCTGGCCAAACAGGCCGCGGCCTAATCAGGTCCGCTGACGGCCGTAGCCGACGTTCTTGACGACGTCGCGCGCGTCATAGGCGTCGCGGTCCTTCGGGACAGCACCCTTGCCGAACACCACCTCGATCGAACGCGAGAAAGCCGGGCCCGGCCCCAGGTCGAAGCTGGTGCCCAAGCCGATGCCGACGCTGGAACGGCGCCCGAAGCTGGCCGAGCCGCCGCCGACCGACATCCGGGGTCCGCGATCATAGCCGCTGGACGTGGTCGAGCGGTCGGCGATCCGGAACCAGTCATAACCGTCGCGCAGGGCCAGTTCGGCCGCGCGCAGCAGGGCGTAGTCGGCGATCTGGGCCTCGGGCGCGCCGGGGCCGCCCTGGAAGGTGACGCGGTAGCGACCAGCCTCCAGCCGATATTCGGAATAGCCGACGTCGTTGGGCGCGCCGGCCTGGGCGCGATAGACGGTCGGGACGCTGGCGCAGGCGGCGAGCAAGAAGCCCGACAGAGCGGCGGCAATAAGCGGTTTGGCGATCTTCATGGCGTTCGTGCCTCTTCAGACCTGATCAACGGCCTCGGAACCTGGCTGTTCCGGGACTGACAGTTCGAGGGCCGCAAGCATGGCCGTGAAATCGGACGGAAGCGGGGCCGTGATCTTGCGCTCGCCCCCCAGCGGATGCGGGAAGGTCAGGCGCGCGGCGTGCAGCATCAGGCGCGGCACGGCCACGCCCCCCAGCATCAGCGCGCCGCCATAACGGCTGTCGCCCGCCAGCGGCCGGCCGATCGAGCCCATATGGACCCGCAGCTGGTGCATGCGGCCGGTGTCCGGCGACAGCTCGACCAGCGCGGCCACGCCGTTGCTGGCCAGGGTGCGATAACGGCTGCGGGCGGTCTCGGCGTCCGGATGGTCCGGCTCGCAGACCCGCATATAGGCCTCGCGGCCGATCGACTCGCGGCGCAGCGGGCTGTCGATCATGCCGCCCTTGGGCTCCGGCGCGCCCGGCGCGACGATGGCCAGGTAGCTCTTGCGGAAGCGCTTGGCCATCATGGCCTCGCCCAGGAAGGCCGCGCCCGGCTTGGTCTTGGCCGTCAGGATCACGCCCGAAGTGTCACGGTCCAGGCGGTGGATCAGACGCGGCCGCGCCTTGCCCGGCTTGGCGAAGGCCCACAGCAGATCATCCAGCGTATGGGCCTTGATCCGGCCGCCCTGGCTCGAGAGGCCCGCCGGCTTGTCCAGCACGATGATCGCCTCGTCCTCGTACAGCACCCACGACTTGGCCGCGTCGATCTCCTCTTGTGTCAGGGTGATGGGGCACTCGATGGCCTTGGGCTTGGCGACACCGGGCGGGCGGCGGAATTTCGGACTGCTCATGACGTCCCCTTACCGAACTGGCGGGACAAAATGAAAGCGCCGATCGCCGCGATGAGCGCCGATGGCAGCATGAACACCAGTAGCGAGCCCACAACATCCTCGCTCCACCAAGGCATCGGCCCCGTGAACATGACGTCCAGCGCCGTGCTGAAGAACATCTCGCCATAGAGGAAGCCGCCAGTGGCCGAGCCCGAAATCGCCGCCGCGGATACGGGCCGTCCCGGGAAGGCCTGGGCGGTCACCAGAATGCTCGTCGCCACCGACAAGAGGATCAGAGGCAACAGCAACGCCTTCACGTCACCGGGCGGAGATCCAACCACGCCCCCTTGAGCGGCGAAGACGAAGAGTGTGAGAAGCAAGGCTCCAGCCGACAGATAACGGCTCCGCAACACCTTCACTTCCCATCCTTCCGCACCTTGCCCCAGGCTTCCAAGCGCTCTCGTACCTTGGCCTCGGCCCCGACCGGCTTGGGTTCATAGAACCGCCTGCGTTCCATGCCGTCCGGGAAGTAGTTCTGGCCCGACACCCCGCCTTCGACATCGTGGTCGTAGGCGTAGCCATCGCCATAGCCGAGTGACTTCATCAGCTTGGTCGGGGCGTTGAGGATGTGCGACGGCGGCATCAGGCTGCCGGTCTCCTTGGCGGCGCGGCGGGCGGCCTTGTAGGCGTTGTAGACGGCGTTGGACTTGGGGGCCGACGCCATGTGGACCACGGCTTGGGCCAGGGCCAGTTCGCCCTCGGGCGATCCCAGGAAATCGTAGGCGTCCTTGGCGGCCGTGGTCAGCAGCAGGCTCAGCGGATCGGCCGCGCCGATGTCCTCGGACGCCATGCGCACCAGGCGACGAGCGATGAACAGCGGGTCCTCGCCGCCCTCCAGCATCCGCGCCAGCCAGTACAGGGCCGCATCCGGGTCGGAGCCGCGCACCGACTTATGCAGGGCCGAGATGAGGTTGTAGTGCTCCTCGCGGTCCTTGTCGTAGGCCGGGCGGCGCTTCTGCAGGAACTGGCCCAGCTGGGTCGGGTTCAGCGGGCTGTCGGTCCCGATCGAGAACAGGGTCTCGGCCAGGGTCAGCAGGTAGCGGCCATCGCCGTCGGCCATCGACACCAGCACCGAGCGCGCGTCGGCGTCGATCGGCAGCGGCCGGTTCTCGGCGGCCTCGGCGCGTTGCAGCAGTTGGTCCAGCGAGTCCTCGCCCAGGCGCTTGAGCACGAAGACCTGGCAGCGCGACAGCAGAGCGCCGTTCAGTTCGAACGAGGGGTTCTCGGTCGTGGCCCCGACCAGGGTGACGATCCCCTCCTCCACGAACGGCAGGAAACCGTCCTGCTGGGCGCGGTTGAAGCGGTGGATCTCGTCGACGAACAACAAGGTGCTCTGGCCGGCCATACGCCGGGCGCGAGCCTGCTCGAAGGCCTTCTTCAGGTCCGCGACGCCGGAGAACACCGCCGAGATCTGGTGGAACTCATAGCCGCCGGCCTTGGCCAGCAGGCGGGCGATGGTGGTCTTGCCGGTGCCGGGCGGCCCCCACAGGATCATCGAGGCCAGGCGGTGGGCCGCCGCCATGCGGCCGATGGGCCCTTCGGGACCCAGGAGATGCTGCTGGCCCACCACCTCGTCGAGGCTCTGGGGGCGCAACCGGTCGGCCAGCGGGGCCGGAGCGTGAGGCGTCAGGCCGGCGGCCTGGAAGAGATCGGACATGCCCTCTTCTAGCAGGCCCGCCCGTTCAAGTCCCATTATCACCTTGCCCTCAAAGTGCCCGCGTTAACGATGAGGACGGACATGGACGATCAGGTCGACAAGCAGGGAACGCGCCGCGGCGGCCTGATGCTGACGATCGTCGCGGCAGCCCTGGTGCTCTACCAGGCACTGGCCATCTTCCGATACGTGACCACGCACCAGGCCGACGGCGATCCGCTGTTCGCGGACTTCTACGCCTTCTGGAGCTTCGGCCGCTTCCTGCACGCCCATCCGGCCGACCAGATCTACGACTTCAAGCTGCTGGAGAGCGTCCAGCACGCGCTGCTGCCGGGTTTCAACAAGTTCTATCCGTGCATCTACCCGCCGACGCTGCTGCTGTTCCTCGGGCCCTTGAGCCTGCTGGGCTACATGCCCGCCTTCGCCGTCTGGACGGCCGTGGGGCTGGTCGGTTTCGCCCTGGCGGTCGGCGCGACCGAGCGTGGCGCGCGCTTGCCCTGGCTGGCGGTGCTGGCGCCGACCACGATCCTGACCATCATCTTCGGCCAGAACGGCCTGATCACCGCGGCCCTGCTGATCGGCGGTTTCCGCCTGATGGAAAAGCGCCCCTGGCTGGCCGGCGTGCTGCTGGGCCTGTTGTCCTGCAAGCCGCAGATCTTCGTCCTCGTGCCGCTGGTGCTGCTGGTGGGACGGCGCTGGCGTCCGTTGGCGGCCACCGTGCTGACGGTCCTGGCCCTGACGGTGATCAGCGTGTTGGTCTTCGGCTTCGAGGCCTGGCTGACCTGGTTGAAGACCCTGCCCCGGTTCTCGCGAGCGCTCGAGAGCAACTGGGACGCGCTGGGCTGGCTGATGCCGACTGTGACCGCCAGCCTGCGCGGCGCGGGCGTCAGCGCGCCGGTCTTCAGCGCCGTACAGCTGATTGTGGCGGCCGTCGTCGTCGCCGTGCTGCTGGCGCTGTTCCACCGCAGCCGGAACAAGCCCGCGCCCACCGCCCTTGACGCCGCAGCGCTGCAGGTGGGCCTGTTCCTGACCAGCCCCTACGCCTTCATCTACGACATGCCGATGGTGTCGGCCGCCGCCGTCACCCTGGCCATGGCGCGCATGGCGCCGGGCCAGACCTGGCGGCCGGGCGAGCGTGTCATCGCCCTGGCCGCCTATTGCCTGCCGCTGATCATCTTCTCCGAGACCTTCAAGGCGATCCCGCTGGGGCCGATCGTGCTGGCCGCCATGTTCGCCGTGCTGGCCCGCGCGGCCTGGGACGTCAGACCGTCAGACGCGCGGTGATCCGCTGGCCCTGACGCTCGATCGTCACAGTCCAGTTGCGCCCCTGCCCCGTCGTCGCGGCGGCCACGTCGGCCACCGTGTTGATCGGCCGCCCGTTGATCTCGCGCACGAAGTCGCCCGGACGCAGGCCCGCGCTCATGGCGTAGCCCTGGCCGATCTGGGTGATCAGCACCCCGCGACCGAGGAACGGATCGACGCCCAGCTCCTGGGCCACGGCGGGCGACAGGTTGACCAGGGTCGCGCCGCTGAACGGGTTATTGCCCTTGATGGCGCGCTCGTCCTTGGCCGGGGTCTCGGGCGCGGCGTCGGCGCGGACCGTGATGGTCTGCTCCTTGTCGTTGCGCTGGATCTGCATCGGCACGCGGTCGCCGACCTTGTGGGCCCCGATGGCGAAGGCGCCGCCGCCCTCGTCGTTCACCGGACGGCCGTCGATCGACAGGATGACGTCGCCTTCTTTCAGGCCGGCGCCATCGGCCGACGAGCCGGGATAGACCTGGGCGATCAGCACGCCGCGCGGGGCGGTCATGCCCAGGCTGCGGGCGATGTCGCCGGTCACCGGCTGGCCCTTCACGCCCAGCCAGGGCCGCACGACCACATGGGCGCCGCCCAGGGCCGCGCCAACCACCTGCCGCACGACATTGGCCGGAATGGCGAAACCGACGCCCGAGGACGAGCCCGAGCGCGAGATGATGAAGGTGTTGATGCCGACCAAGTCGCCGTCCATGTCGACCAGCGGACCGCCCGAATTGCCCGGATTGATGGCCGCGTCGGTCTGGATGTAGCTGCCGAAGTCCGCCGCGCCGACGTCCGTCCGGGCCAGGGCCGAGATGATGCCGTTGGTCACGGTCTGGCCAACGCCGAACGGGTTGCCCATGGCCAAAACCAGGTCGCCGACCTCCAACTGTTCCTGGTCGTCGATGGCCATGACGGGCAGCTTCTCGCCTTTGGTGTCGATCTTCAGCACGGCCAGGTCGGCGCGCGGGTCGTCCAGCAGCACGGTGGCCGGAAACTCGCGACGGTCGGCCAGCTGGACAGTGATGTCGCCCTTGCCCTCGACGATGCCTTCGATGTTGTGGTGGTTGGTGATGATCACCCCGTCGGCGCGGACGATGGCTCCGGAACCCAGAGACCCTTGCACCTGCTCGCGCGGCGCGCCACCGCCCATGAAGAAGTCCCAGAACGGATCGACGCGCTGGCGCACCACCCGGCGGCTGGCGACGTTGACGACGGCCGGCGCGGCCCGCTTCACCACCGGCGAGAACGACAGCTTCATCGACGCGGAATCGGCCGGTGCGCGCTTGGTCGGCGCGGGCATGTCGGGGATCGCCCCGGAGACCGACTGGGCCTGGGTCTGGCCGGTCGGGTTGGAGCAGGCGGCCAGCAGGACGACGACGGGCAGCAGGGCGCGAAGGGTGGTCTTCAAGAATAGCTCCTAAATCTTGTCCGCGACCTCAGCCGAGCTTTCGGGCGACTCTAAGGCGTCAGGCCGCTTGCGGTTCCGCTGCCGGCGCCGGACGGGCCTTGGCGTAGGCCAAGAGCGTCGAGGCCAGCATCAGCGCCGCGGCGATCAGCACGGGCAAGCCCGGCAGGTGCAGGGTGGCGTCGTGGCGGATGGCGAAGGCGAACGGCAGCAGGAACAGCGGCGGGCCGATGATCGAGGCGATGCCCATCATGGCCGAGTTGGCGCCCTGCAGCTGGCCCTGTTCGTTGGGCAGCACGCGGCGCGTCATCAGGCCCATCAGGCCGGGCTGGATCAGGCCGGTCAGCGCAAACAGCGGCAGGCCGCACAGATAGAGGAAGCCGGTCGGCGCCAGGCCGTAGATCATGAAGCCGGCAAAGCCCGAGAACAGGCCGATCAGCAGCGCGCCACGCTCGCCCACCGCCTTGACCACCCGGCCGACGATCAGCGCCTGGACCACGATCCCGGAGATGCCACTGGCCATCAGCGTCAGGCCGATGACGTCCGGGCTCCAGCCATAGCGGAAGCCCATATACAGCACGAAGACGCTGGGCAGCACGTTGTGAGCCAGCTGGAACAGGAAGCCGACACCGGCCAGGCCCAGCAGGCCCGGATGGCCGCGCAGCAGCCGCAGCGAGCCGACCGGATTGGCCTTTTTCCAGTCGAAGCGCGGCTGGCGACGCTCGGGCGGCAGGGACTCTGGCAGGACAAAGAAGCCGTACAGCCAGTTCAGCAAGGCCAGGCCCGCGCAGACCAGGAACGGCGCGTGGTGGTCGAACTTCCACAGCCAGCCGCCCAGGGCCGGGCCGAAGGTGAAGCCGACGCCGAACGCCGCGCCCATGAGGCCAAAACCCTTGGCGCGGTTCTCGGGCGTGGTGACGTCGGCGACATAGGCCCCGGCGGTCGAGAAGCTGGCCGCCGTCATGCCGTTCAGGATCCGGCCGACGAACAGCCACCACAGGGTCGGCGCGAAGGCCATGAACAGGAAGTCGATCCCCAGACCGAAGATCGAGGTCAGGATCACCGGGCGACGGCCCCAGCGGTCGGACATCAGGCCCAGGATCGGCGAACAGAAGAACTGCATCACGCCCCAGGTGGTGGCGAACAGCACCGTCCAGTCGGCGGCCACGGCGGTGTCGCCGCCGCCGAACGACTTCACCAGATTGGGCAGGACGGGGATCATCACGCCCAGGGACAGGACGTCCAGGGTCGCGGTGACGAAGATGAAGCCCAGGGCGGCCTGTCGTTTCACGCCCGTGATCGGTTGGTTCATTGGTCGCCCTCCCCGGCGGCCCCTAGTTGGACGCTGTTCGCCCGGCTCGCAAGCCCCGCCAGCAGCACGCGCCACCACTCTCCATGCCGTTGCAGGAAGATCGCGTTCGGGAAGGTGTGGCGCGCGACGTTTTCGGCTGGGATGGTGTCCCAGCCGCGATGCTCGACGGTCACGCGGGTGCCGTCATCGACCGGGTCGAAGCGGACCTCGACCTCGGTGTCCATGCCGGGCTCGAAACTGGCCTGACGCCAGCCGAACACCAGCCGCGCGCCGCGTTCCCAGACGCTGACCTTGCCGACCTCGAACACCTTGCCCGAGGCCAGGCGCTCGACCAGCCGGCCATCCTCGAACGCCATGACGCCCGGCGAGCGCGGGGTGAACGAGAACAGCGTGTTGGGCCGCCACCACAGGGCGATGTCGTCGGTGAAGGCGTCGAACACCACCTCGGGCGGTGCGGCGATGCGCAAAGCGACCAGGATCTTGGAACTCACTCGCCTTCCCCTTGGGCCTTGGCCTCCACATGCGCCTTCAGGGCCGACAGCTGGTCGACCCAGTGATCCTCGGCCGCTTCCAACCAGGCCTTCAGCTGCGCCATCGGCTCGGGCCGCAGGCGGTAGACGCGGACGCGGGCGTCGAACTCCGGGTGGCTCTCCTCGACCAGGCCCGACTGGCGCAAGGCGCGCAGGTGCCGGCTCATGGCCGGCGGCGTCAGGCCCAGGCTCTCGGCCAGCTCGCCCGCCCGGCGCGGCCGCTCGCGCAGCAGGTCGACCGCGCGCCGCCGGTGCGGGTCGGCGAGCGCGGCGAGGGTGCGGTCCAGGGCCTCGCTCACAGCAGCTTCTTCGGCGCGACGTTGCGCCAGGCGTCCAGCAGCGCGCCGCGCGCGGTGGCCTCGTCACAGGCGGCCAGGCGCAGACGGGTCGCCCCGCCCTTGCCCCAGCCGCCCGGCACGGGGACGAAGACCTCCGGCTCGGCCGCGACACGCATCTCCTGCTGGTCCGGCGTCAGCTTGACCATCGCCCAATCGGCGTCGGGATTGCCCAGGGTTGCGAAGATCCTGCCGCACCGGAAGTCGACCGTGCCCATGTGCGAGCTCTCGATCGCCTGCGGCATCGACAGGGCCAGGCGGCGGAAGTCCTCCTGAGAGATCATTCTTTCGCCACCGCGATCTTCAGGCCGCTGCGGGCCTCCATGTCGGCGATCGACACGGTCTCGACCTTGGCGGCGATGGTCCAGATGTGGCCTTCCGGATCGCGGCAGCGATAGGTGCGGTCGCCGTAGAACTGAGTGGCCGGCTCCTCCAGGATCTCGGCCCCGACGGCGCGAGCGCGCTCGCAGTGGGCGTCGACCTCGCCATCGATGAAGATGTGGATCGCTTGCGTGTTCTTGCCGCCTACCGACGCCGGGCTGGCGTGGTTCTCGCTCCACTCGTGGCCGATCATGATGCTGGCCGGGCCGTAGCTCATCTGGATATGCGCCGGACCACCCTTGTCGTCCTCGATTAGGAAGGTCGGCTCGAAGCCGAAGGCCTTCTCCAACCAGGCCGTGGCGGCCTTGGGGTCACGGTAGATCAGGGCGGGGACCAGGTTTCGCGGCGAAGTCGACATGGCGCATATCCTTTCGATCAACGAGAATATTTAACACATATCGCAACTATCTAGGCAAGTAGGCGCGCCACCGTCAGCGGTGTGATGCCGAAGAACCGGCTCATGGCGCGGTTCAGGTGCGACTGGTCCGCGAAACCTGCCTCCGCGGCGGCGATCGCCAGGCCCTCCCCGGCTCGCAAGCGCAGCAGCGCCGTCTCCAGCCGCAGCCACAGCCGCCAATGAGCTAGCGGCGCGCCCAGCTCGGCCTGGGCCAAGGCCCTCAGACGTGGCGCCGACAGGCCTGCCCGCGCGGCGAGGTCCGCCAGGCTGAGTTCGCCGTCCAACGCGTGCAGGGCCAGCTTCAGGCGCGGATCGATCGCCGTGGCCTCGCCCAAGGCCGCCTCGGCGTTCAGGGTCTCGACCAGGTCGCTATCCATAGACACCCAGTCAGCCGGCGCGGCCGCCACGGCTGACCACTGCGCGACATCCCAGCGCCTCGCCAATCGCCCCAGTGGTCGCGGATAGATCGCCCGGATCGGACCGCCGAGCAGCCGGTGACGTGCGCCCGGCGGGATGAGCACCACCGGCGCCTCGACGACGCCCGCCTCGCCCTCGACCCGCGCAGGGCCGTCTAGTCCGACCACGACCTGTGCGCAGAGGTGGCCATGGGCCCTCGAGTCGCCGCTCGCGCCCTCGAAGCACCACCAGTCCCTGCCGATCCAGATCTTCCCGGACCATCCGGCGTTTCCAGCCACCCAAGTCCTCCAAGCGTTCGGTCCAAGACCCTCCGGCGCGATCCGCCATCTTGGCGGCCAGGAGGATCTCGATGACCGAACAAGCCCACTACGTCCCTGCCCTGGGACGCCCCGAACTAACACGCGCCTACGATCTCGTCCTGGCGCTCGTCAGTCGCGAGGGGCGTTGGCGCAAGGCGCTGCTGAAGGCCCTGGACCCACGCGACGGCGAGTTGATCGTCGATATCGGCTGCGGCACCGGCTCGCAGGCCATCGCCATCAAGCGCGCGCGGCCCGGCGTGCGGATGGTGGGGATCGATCCGGACCCGACCGTGCTGGCCATCGCCCGCGCCAAGGCCTTGCGAGCCGGGGTCGAGATCGAGTGGCGTCAGGGGCTGGGCGACCAGGCCGACGCGCTGGTGGGCCGACAGGTCGCCGACGCGGTGATCTCCAGCCTGGTGCTGCACCAGTGCGATGTGCCGGTGAAGGGCGCGATCCTGCAGGCCATGGCGCGCACCGTGCGTCCCGGCGGCCGGGTGCTGATCGCCGACTACGGCCGTCAGCGCGGCCTGATGCGGCTCCTGTTCCGCTTCGTGCAGGCCGTCGACGGCTTCGAGCGCACCGAGTTCAACGCCGTCGGCGCCCTGCCCGGCCTGATGCGCTCCAGCGGCCTGTCGGCGGTGTCCGAGCGCGACCGGATCGCCACGCCCAGCGGCTCGATCTCGATCTACGAGACGCGGGCCAGCTAGCGCAGCGCCTGGCCCACGACCTTCAGCGAGCCGTCGCCCTTCTCGGGCTTCACGCCGGTGATCTTGGCCAGCAGCGGGTAGACGTCAACATTGTCGAAGGCCGGCAGCACGATGCCCGGCTTGAACGACGGGCCGTGGGCCACGAACACCGCGCGCATGACCGGGTCGTAAGGGTCGAAGCCGTGCGCGCCGCCGTCCAGACCGTCCCACTTGCCGGGCTTTTTCCGGGCCTCGGCGGTGGTCGTGTACCAACCGGTCTCCGACAGGCAGACGATGGCCGGCACGCGCGGATTGCGGCCGTAGTGATAGCGGGCCGGGATCTTGGCCTTCTTCCAGCAGGTCATGTGGGGCGGGGCCTTGCCCAGGAACACCGCCTCGACCGCCTTGGCCTGGCCCGGCTCGGGCGAGAAGCTGGTCACCGCGCCCGTGGTCACCAAGTGGATCTTGGAGACGTCGATCAGGTCGTCCATCACGATGCGGTTGGCCGCCGGCAGCGGAGCCATGCCGTGATCGGCGACGATGACCAGGTCGGTGTTCTCGAACCGGCCCCGCGCCTTCAGCCCCTCGACCAGGCGGCCGATATTGCGATCCAGGTCGACCAAGGCGGCGTTCAGTTCCGGCGAGTTCGGGCCGTAGTGATGGCCCTCGGTGTCGGCGGCGTCGAAATAGAGGGTCGCGAAGGCCAGCGGCGGACCATCGCCGCTGTCCATCCAGGCAAAGACCTGATCGACGCGGGCGTCATAGGCCAGCTTGTGGTCGTACTTCAGCCAGTGGGTCGGACGGACGCCGTCGATGGCGATTTCCGAGCCCGGCCAGAACATGGCGGCGGACGTCTTGCCCTGGCGCTCGACCGACCACCAGAACGGCTTGGCCTGGTTCCACCAGCGCGGATCGCTGGCCGTCGGCGCGTTCATCGTGAACTTGGGGCCGCCGATGACGGCGTCCTCCATCACATTGCCAACGACGCCGTTGCGGTCCGGGCGCTTGCCGGTCACCAGGGTGTAGTGGTTCGGATAGGTCAGGGTCGGGAACGAGGGCCGCATGGCGCCGCGCGCGCCATTGTCGGCCAGGGCCTTCAGGTTCGGCGTCACGCCGCGATCCAGATAATCGGCGCGGAAACCGTCCATCGACAGCAGGATGGTCAGGTGCGGAGCTTTCTCCCGCGCCTGGGCGATACCCGCCGATAGCGCCAGGCCAGCGGCCAGAACCAGGGACAGGACGCGGCGGACGAACATCGATGCACTCGCGGAAACCAGAATTTCACCCCTGATCGGCGTCCAACGTTGCAGCCATATGACGACCAGCGTTCAGCTAGAGCATGACCGGCTCTTAACTTGGCGCATTCCCGCTGGGCCGCCATAGTCCCCGCGTCGAGCCGACTCGTTCGGCGCACGGGAATCCCGCATGTCGATCGCCCTTGAGGCCGACCGCCTCACCAAGACCTACGGGGCGGTGCGCGCCCTCGACGAGTTCTCCCTGGCCATTCCCGCCGGCGGCGTGTTCGGGGTGCTGGGCCCCAATGGCGCGGGCAAGAGCACCCTCTTCCGCATCGCTCTGGGCCTGGTACGTCCGACCAGCGGCGCGGTGCGCCTGTCCGGCGCCGCCCCCGGCGACATCACCGCCCTGCGCAAGGTCGGCTCGATGATCGAGACGCCGCGTTACCCGGCCTATCTGACCGGCCGTGACACCCTGAAGATGCTGGCGCTGGAAAGCGGCCTCAAGGACCCCAACATCGACGGCTGGCTGGAGCGGGTCGGCATCGCCCACGCCGCCGACCGCTCGACCAGCGGCTACTCAGTCGGCATGAAGCAGCGCCTGGGCCTCGCCGCGGCCTTCTTCACCAAGCCCGAGCTGGTCATCCTGGACGAGCCGACCAGCGGCATGGACCCGGCCGGCATCCAGGAGATCCGCGCCCTGATCGTCGACCTGGCCCAGCGCGAGGGCGTCACGGTCATCCTGGCCAGCCACCAGCTGGACGAGGTGCGCCGCGTCTGCGACCGGGTCGCCATCCTCTCCAAGGGCAAGGTCGTGGCCGAAGGGGCCGTGGCCGACCTCACCGCCGGCGAGGCCCGCCTGCGCATCACGACCGCCTCGCCGATCGCCCAGGTTCTCAGCCTTCTGGGCGCCAAGGGCGTGGCCGACGGCGCCGACGCGGCCCTGGCCGACATCCGCCGCGAGGAAACCCCCGCCCTGATCCGCGCCCTGGTCGAGGCCGGGGTCGAGATCACCGAGGCCCGCTGGCGCGACGCCGACCTCGAGGGCGTCTACCTCCGGACTCTTGAGACGGAAGGGGCTGCCTGATGCTCACCGACGCCATCGCCGCCGAACGCTTCCGCCTGCTGCGCGACCGCTCGGCCCTGTTCTGGGGCTTCTGTTTCGCCCCCATCGTGGGCTTCATGATGAGCGTGGGGGGCGACCTCTTCCTGCGCTTCATGATCAAGAAGCCGATGCCAGGCTTGGGGATCGGCCTGGTCGACCAAGTGATCAAGGCGCTGTCCAGCGGCGCGGGCACCTTTGACGCCCTGTTCCTGATGATCGGCGCGGCGGCCGTGCTGGCCGGCGACTATCGCTGGGAGACCTGGCGGCTGCTGACCCCACGCAACACCCGCCAGAACCTGCTGCTGGCCAAGCTGCTGGTCGTCGGCGAGGCGGTGTTCTGGAGCCTCGTCCTGACCGCCATCCTGTCGGTCTTCGCCGCCGTGATCGGCGCGGCCATCAACGGCAAGACCTTCACCGGCTCGATGTTTGGGGCCAACGGCTTCGACGTGCTGGGCGTGCTGGCCATCACCTGGCTGGAGGCCATGACGCTGGCGGCCCTGGCGGCCCTGGTCGGCGTGATCTCGCGCTCGACCATGGGCGTGGTCATCGTCTGCCTGGGCGCGCGGTTCATCCAGACCATCCTGGCCAGCACCCTGCGCCTGATGGAACAGGGCCAGCCCAGCTGGAAGCTTTTGACCCTGCCGGTGTTCGACGCCGACCTGCTGCGCGCCAGCCTGCTGGACCCCACCCAGCTGGGCGCCGCCAGCGGCTCGGCCGGCGCGGCCCTGGCGGCCCTGGTCGCATGGACCATAGCCCTGGCCGCGGCGGCGGTGTTCCTGTTCCGCCGCCAGGACCTGACCAAGGAGTAGTTGTCGCGTGAAGACCCAGAAGCAACGGATGCTGGCCGGCGAACTCTATGTCGTCGACGCCGAGCTGCAGGCCGACCAGCGCGTGGCCCAGACCTGGATGGACCGCTACAACGCCTCGGGCCTGGACGAGCGCCCGCTGCTGCTGGCCCAGGGCCTGGGCGCGGTGGGCGAGAACGTCGCCGTCCGCGCGCCGTTCTTCGTCGACTACGGCTACAATATCCGGCTCGGCGACCGCGTGTTCATGAACTTCAACTGCGTGATCCTGGACGTCGCCGAGGTCACGATCGGCGAGGCCACGGCCATCGGTCCGGGCGTCCAGATCCTGACCGCCGACCACCCGCGTGATCCGGCCCTGCGCCGCACGGGCCAGGAGTCGGGCAAGCCAATCCACATCGGCGCCAATGTCTGGATCGGCGGTGGGGCGATCATCCTGCCCGGCGTGACGATTGGCGACGACGCGGTGATCGGCGCCGGCGCGGTCGTCACCCGCGATGTGGCGCCGGGGGTCACGGTCGTCGGCAATCCCGCGCGGCCGGTCGTTCCCAAGGGTTAGGCGAAGAACTCCACCTCGCCCGTCGTCAGCTCGTAATGGGCGCCGACGATCTTGAGCCGCCCCTCCTCCAGCGCCTCGACGATGGCGAGGTCGGACCGGCGCAGGCCGTCGGCGACCCGCCGGACGTTCTCGCGCACCGAGGCGTCGATCAGGTCACGGGGCTTGGTGGTCTTGGCGGCGATCACGGCCGGCACGATCGGCAAGACCATCTCGGCGATGGCGCCGGAATAGTTGGCGCCGCGTTCGACCATCTCGACCGCCGCGGTGACCGCCCCGCACTTGGCGTGACCCAGCACGACGATCAAGCTGCACCCCAGGACCGAGGCCCCGTAGGCGATCGAGCCCAGGGCCACGCGGTCCACGGTGTTGCCCGCCAGCCGCACCACGAACAGTTCACCCAGCCGCTGATTGAACAGCAGTTGCGCCGAAACCCGGCTGTCGGCGCAGCCCACGATGATCGCGAACGGGTGCTGCGCCTCGGCCAGCTTCTTCAGATGATCGCGGGTATTGACGGGCGCGCCGCGCCCCTCGACGAAGGCCGCATTGCCCTCGATCAGCCGCCAAAGCGCCTGATCCGGCTCGGGAGCGTCCGCGACGAACGCTGGCAGCGGCGCGGCCTTGGCCGCCTTCTTTCCAAACTGGAGCACGTTTCCCCCGTCCCGGCTCGTGGAAGAGGTCCGCATCCAGCCACGGAAGAACGACGTTCTCGCAGCGCTTTCGTGACATACGCAAATGTTAGCAAGTGTGGCTGCACCGGGTGCGAAAGGCCAATACTCCACCTCAGGCTCCAGGCCTCCAGGAACACAACTTCGCCGTAAAAGCGGACAAGCTTGGCGGCATGAAAGCTTCGCCATTGCTCTTCGCCGCCGCTGCGTTCGCCTGCGTCCTCGGTGCAACGTCGGCCCACGCCCAAGGCGTGACACGGTTCGATCCCTGTGGCGCCGAACTGCGCGAGAATGCGTTGCTCAAGCTCAAGCAGTCCTCGGCCACACCGGATGCCGACCTCGCGGCGGCCCAGGCGGCGATCGCTTTAGCCGCCAAGACGCGCGACGACACGCTGGCCGGCCGCGAAGTTCCCGCGCCGTATGACGGGCCTTCGCGCTTGGCCAGGTTGGCCAGCCAGGCTTCGTCGCCGGACGTGGCGGAGCTTTACCGGCGCGTCGCCAAGGATCAGCTGATCCGCTATCAAGGCATCGCTCGCATGACCGGCAAGGACTGGGCGACGGGTCTGTCCGACCTCGCCCTGAACTATGCCTATGTGGTGGTTTTGCGGGACGGCTGCGGGGTGGATGAAGGCAACACCGCCTGGCTGAAGGCGCGGCTCAAGACGCACGGCTGGTTCACCATCAGCGAGTACGGCAAGGAAGCTGACAGCGCCGCGTTCCTGTTGGTGCAGCACGCCGACCGCGATCCCGACTTCCAGGCCGAGGTCCTGCCGCTGCTGGAGACGCTGGCCCTGAAGGGCGAGACGCGACCAGCAGGCTACGCCATGCTCTACGACCGCGTCGCCGTCGGTCAGAAGCGCCCGCAGCGCTACGGCAGCCAGGGAAGCTGCAACGGCGGGAATGTCTGGACGGCTTTCGAGACCGAGGACCCCGCCAACCTGGACCAGCGCCGCGCGTCCATGGGCCTGCAGCCTGCGGCCGACTATGTCGCGTCGATTTCCACACGGGCGTGCAAGCGGCCTTAGACGTCCGAGGCGCTTGACCATTAAGATTACGCGCGTAGTTTCACCTCCCAGGCGGAGGATGAAACTTGATCCCAGTGCTCCAGTCGGTATTCGCCAGCGCGGCGACGCCCCAGAAATGTGTCTTCATCGTCCTGGCCGCGGCCCTGCTGCTGGCCCCTGTCCTGGCGGTCCTCGCGCGGCGCCGAGTGCTGGCTGAGCTGCGCCTGGCTGGACCGCTGCTGGGTCTGCTGATGGGCGGCATGAACAGCTTCCACATGGCGCGCACGATCCAGCGGCTGCCCCAGGATCTCACGCTCAAGCAGGTCGCCCCGGGCGTCCTGGAGGTCTCGACCCTGATCGTGATGGGTGTCCTGGTCGGGCTCCTGGCCCAAGGACTTCTCATCGGGCTCGACGCAACGAAAAAGGCCCCGGATTTCTCCGGGGCCTCTGCGTTCAGGCGAACCTGAAAAATCTTAGTCTTCGGCGTCGTTCGTGAAGACCGGACCCGAGTCCTTGCCCTTTTCCGAGACGTCGCGCTCGACGAACTCGATGACGGCCAGCGGGGCGTTGTCGCCGTAGCGGAAGCCGGCCTTCAGGACGCGGATGTAGCCGCCCTGACGGTCCTTGTAGCGCGGGCCGAGGACCGCGAAGAGCTTGCCGACTTGTTCAACGTCGCGAACCGAGCTGATGGCCTGACGACGAGCGTGCAGGTCGCCGCGCTTGGCCAGGGTGACCAGCTTTTCGACGATCGGACGCAGTTCCTTGGCCTTCGGCAGGGTGGTGACGATCTGCTCGTGCTTGATCAGCGAGGCCGACATGTTGGCGAACATGGCGGTGCGGTGAGCCGAGGTGCGGCCGAGTTTACGGTGAGCCTTACCGTGACGCATTTTCTATCTCCTGGGCATCTGCCCGAGCGGCGTCCTGACAAGGAGCGCCTGATTGTCACCAATCCTGGTCTTTCCCGACCGGGTCAGAGCGAAGCGCCGGGGCCCTCCACCGCGGATGCGGCTTCAAAAGGCCCAGGCCGCTTCCGTAAAAGAAGCGGCCCGGATTAAGCGCGGTAGCGAAGAAGTCTTAGATTTGGTCTTCGAACTTCTTGGCCAGGTCTTCGATGTTCTCCGGCGGCCAGTTCGGCACGTCCATGCCGAGGTGCAGGCCCATGCCGGCGAGAACTTCCTTGATCTCGTTCAGCGACTTGCGGCCGAAGTTCGGGGTGCGGAGCATCTCGGCTTCGGTCTTCTGGATCAGGTCGCCGATGTAGACGATGTTGTCGTTCTTCAGGCAGTTGGCCGAACGGACCGACAGTTCCAGCTCGTCGACCTTCTTCAGCAGGGCCGGGTTGAACGGCAGTTCCGGCTTGGACTCGTCGGCCGACTTGGCCTTCGGTTCCTCGAAGGTGATGAAGATCTGCAGTTGGTCCTGCAGGATCCGGGCGGCGTAGGCCACGGCGTCCACCGGAGTGACGGCGCCGTTGGTTTCCACTTCCAGGATCAGCTTGTCGTAGTCCAGCGACTGGCCCTGACGGGTCGGCTCGACGCGATAGGCGACGCGCTTGACCGGTGAGTACAGGGCGTCGACGGCGATGAGGCCGATCGGCGCGTCTTCCGGACGGTTGCGGTCGGCCGGGACGTAGCCCTTGCCGGTGTTGACCGTGAACTCCATGCGCACCGAAGCGCCGTCGTCCAGCGTGCAGAGCACGTGGTCGGGGTTCAGGATTTCGATGTCGGCCGGGGTCTCGATCTGACCAGCCGTCACCGGGCCGGGGCCCGTGGCGCGCAGGGTCATGCGCTTCGGACCTTCGGCGTGCATGCGCACGGCCAGTTGCTTGATGTTCAGAACGATGTCGACGACGTCCTCACGAACGCCTTCGAGCGAAGAGAATTCGTGCACCACGCCATCGATCTGGATGGCGGTGACGGCGGCGCCTTGCAGCGACGAGAGGAGAACGCGGCGCAGGGCGTTGCCCAGCGTCACGCCGAAACCGCGTTCGAGCGGTTCAGCGACGATACGGGCCTTGCGGGTCGCATCGGCGCCGGTTTCGATTTGCGGCTTCTCAGGACGGATCAGTTCGTTCCAGTTTCTTTCGATCACGTGGTCGGGTCCCTTGAACGCGGCTCGCCGGCCGCGTTTTTGCGCAGCCGGCGAAGAGATTAGTGGTCTAAAAAGTACTAGACGCGACGACGCTTGGGCGGACGGCAGCCGTTGTGCGGGATCGGCGTGACGTCGCGGATGGTCGTGATGGTCATGCCCGCGGCTTGCAGCGCGCGCAGAGCCGATTCACGGCCCGAACCCGGACCCGACACGTTGACCTCGAGGGTCTTCACGCCGTGCTCAGCAGCCTTCTTGCCCGCGTCTTCCGCAGCCATCTGAGCGGCGTACGGGGTCGACTTGCGCGAACCCTTGAAGCCCATCATGCCGGCCGAGGACCACGAGATCGTGTTGCCCTGGGCGTCGGTGATGGTGATCATGGTGTTGTTGAACGAGGCGTTCACGTGCGCCACGCCCGAGGTGATGTTCTTGCGTTCGCGCTTTTTAACGCGACCCGGTTCCTTGGCCATCGTCAGGCTACCTTATTTCTTCTTGCCGGCGATCGGCTTGGCCGGACCCTTGCGGGTACGAGCGTTCGTGTGGGTGCGCTGACCGCGGACCGGCAGGCCCTTACGGTGACGCAGACCGCGATAGCAGGCCAGGTCCATCAGACGCTTGATGTTCATCGAGTTCTCGCGGCGCAGGTCGCCCTCGACGGTATAGTCGCGGTCGATCGTTTCGCGGATCTGCAGGACTTCGGCGTCGGTCAGTTGATTGACCCGACGCGCATCCTCGATGCCCACCTTGGTGATGATTTCACGGGCCGACCGTTGGCCGATGCCGTGAATGTACTGAAGCGCGATCAGAACGCGCTTGTTCGTCGGGATGTTGACGCCTGCGATACGGGCCACGTCTAATGTTCTCCTAGTCACGCACTAAAGACGCGAACGGCGCGCCCGGCCAGGTTCAGAGAACCAAACCGGCGCGCACGGATCGCGCCCTTTCGCGGAAGCGCCCCGTTATAGGGATCGTTTCGCTTCCGTCAACAACTGAATCCACCGGACATCCGGTAAATCAGGGCTTCTTTAAGCGACGACGCTCAAGGCCTCGTCGATGGAACTGGCGACGGCTTCGACCGAACCCATTCCGTCCAGCTCCGTAAGCTTCCCCTGCCCTTCATAGTAAGGCAGCAGCGGCGCGGTCTGGGCATTGTACTGGGCCAGGCGAGTCACGAAGACTTCGGGATTGTCGTCCGGCCGCCCCTGTTCTTCGAATCGCTTCTTGATCCGCTCAATCAGGGCTGGCTCGTCTACCTTGAGTCGGAGAACAGAGTCGATCTTCTGTCCACGGGCCGCCAACATCTTATCCAGAGCTTCGGCCTGAGCGACCGTGCGCGGGAAACCATCGAAGATCGCGCCGCCAGCCGCTTCGGCTTCAGGCAGGCGCTCTTCGATCAGAGCGATGACAATCTCGTCGGTGACCAGCTCGCCGCGGTCCAGCACGCCCTTGACGCGTTGGCCAAGCTCCGAGCCCGAGGCAATGGCGGCCCGCAGCATGTCGCCGGTCGACAGCTGGACCATGCCGCGTTCGGTGACCAGGCGCTTGGCCTGGGTGCCCTTCCCCGCCGCCGGCGGACCGAACAGGATCAAGTTCATTTAAGCCCCTTCGCGCGTCTGCCGGGTCTACGCCCGGCTGATCTCCCGAAGCAGACCTAGAGCCCCGGGAAAGAAAACGGAAGCCGGTTTTGTGACAAACCGGCTTCCGACGCTTCTAATTAAATTGAAGTCCCGCTTAGCGGTTACGACCGCCGCGCAGCTTCGACTTCTTGATCAGGCCCTCGTACTGGTGAGCCAGCAGGTGCGACTGGATCTGCGCCACGGTGTCCATGGTCACCGTCACGACGATCAGGATCGAGGTGCCGCCCAGGGCGAACTGGTTCGACTTGATCGCCATCATCACGAATTCCGGCGCGATACAGACGGCGGTGATGTAGCCCGCGCCGATCACGGTCAGGCGGGTCAGCACGTAGTCCAGGTACTCGGCGGTGCGCTTGCCCGGACGGATGCCCGGCAGGAAGCCGCCGTACTTGCGCAGGTTCTCGGCCGTCTCCTCGGGGTTGAACACGACCGAGGTGTAGAAGAACGAGAAGAAGATGATCAGCAGGGCGTAGAACACCAGGAACATCGGGTGGCCGTGCTGCAGCGTGCCGGCCACGCCGGGCACCCACGAGGCCCACTGCGGCAGCGTCGCGGTGTTGATGAACTGCAGAGCGGTCGTCGGCAGCAGCAGCAGCGACGAGGCGAAGATCGGCGGGATGACGCCCGCGGTATTGATCTTCAGCGGCATGAACGAGCTTTCGCCGCCGATCATGCGGTTACCCTGCTGGCGCTTGGGATAGTGGACCAGCAGGCGGCGCTGCGAGCGCTCCATGAACACGATGGCCAGGATCGCGGCGATACAGCCGACCAGGATCAGGAACAGCGGGGTGTAGTTGCCCGAGGTCTGCGACTGGACCAGCAGCTGGCCGATGGCGATCGGCAAGTGAGCGACGATACCGGCAAAGATGATGAGGCTGACGCCGTTGCCAACGCCGCGGCTGGTGATCTGCTCACCCAGCCACATCACGAACAGGGTGCCGCCCGTCAGGACAACGACCGTCGAGACGACAAAGAAGGCCGGGCTGATGCCGCCGGCGACCACGCCGGGCTGGGCCTGCAGGCCCATGGCGATCGACGCCGACTGCACGATGGCCAGAACCACGGCCAGGTAGCGGGTGTATTGGTTGAGGGTCTTGCGACCCGCCTCCCCGCCTTCCTTCTTCAGCTTTTCCCACGGCGGATACACCGAGCCCATCAGCTGCACGATGATCGAGGCGCTGATGTACGGCATCACGTTCAGCGAGAAGATCGCCATCCGCGAGACGGCGCCGCCCGAGAACATGTTGAACATGCCGAGGATGCCCTCGGAATTGTTGCTGAACAGGCGCGAGAACGCATTCACGTCGACGCCCGGAATCGGGACGTAGGAACCCAGGCGGTAGACCACCAGCGCGATGATCGTGAACCAGATACGCTTGTGAAGTTCGGTCGCCTTTTGGAACGACGCGAAATTCATATTGGCTGCGAGTTGTTCGGCGGCCGAGGCCATTCAGATCCCCACGACTCAGGAGCGCGATTGCCGGAAATGGATAACCGCTTTCAAGCGGCGACCACGCTCTGAAATTGGATTCTCGGACCAGACTGATCCGAGGAGAGCGCCACAAATAGGTGAGGCCCGCCGTGTTGTCACGGCGAGCCCCCTATTTCTGTCATCCCGGTCGAAACAAAGTCCCGGCCGAGCGCCTGGCGCTCACCGAGATGACATATGGTCTTAGGCTTCGGCTTGCGCCTTGGCCTTCTTGGTCACGGTGACCGAACCACCAGCGGCCTCGACGGCCTTGATGGCGGCTTCGGTGGCCGAATAGACGGTCAGCTTCAGGGCGGTCTTGATCTCGCCCTTGCCCAGCAGCTTCACGCCGTCCAGTTCACGACGCAGCACGCCAGCGGCGATCAGTTCGGCAGCGCCCAGCTCGGCGCCGGCCTTGAACTTGCCAGCGGCGACGGCTTGTTCCAGGCGCCACAGGTTCACTTCGGCGAACTCCAGGCGGAAGGGGTTGTTGAAGCCGCGCTTCGGCATACGCATGTGCAGCGGCATCTGGCCGCCTTCGAAGCCGGCGATGGCGACGCCCGAGCGCGCCTTCTGGCCCTTCACACCGCGACCGGCGGTCTTGCCCTTGCCCGAACCCGGACCGCGGCCAACGCGCATGCGGTTCTTGGTCGAGCCTTCCTGCGGGGCCAGTTCGTTCAGCTTGGTCATATGTGCCTCTCCTTGGAGATCTGCGCCCGGCCAGCGGCCGGACTCGGCTTGAAAAAATCAGAGCGCGCTTAAAACCCTAAAACCGCTCGGAATTCAATGGCGAAAGCGAGCGATCGGGGGATTTCAAACGAAAACCACCCCGGATTGCTCCGGGGTGGCGTACTTCGTCGTCGTGTAGAAGGACTACTCGACGATTTCCAGCAGGTGCGCGACCTTGCGGATCATGCCGCGGACCGACGGGGTGTCTTCCAGCGTGGACGTACGGCCCAGCTTGTTGAGACCCAGACCGGCGAGCGTGGCGCGCTGGTCCTTTTCACGACGGATCGGGCTGCCCGTTTGGCGGACCGTGACTTGCTTAGCTTCAGCCATGACTTAGCCCTCGATGGCTTCCGGCGACGAAGCGCCGTCGGCGCGACGGCCGAGGATGTCGCCAACCTTCTTGCCGCGCTTGGCGGCGATCTGGCGGGGCGACGACTGGACCTTCAGGGCCTCGAACGTGGCGCGAACCATGTTGTACGGGTTCGAGGAACCCGTCGACTTGGCCACGACGTCCTGGACGCCCAGGGTTTCGAGAACCGCGCGCATCGGACCGCCGGCGATGACGCCGGTGCCGGGAGGCGCCGCGCGCATCATCACCTTGCCAGCGCCCCAACGGCCAGCGCCGTCGTGGTGCAGGGTGCGGGATTCACGCAGCGGGACGCGGATCATCGTCTTCTTGGCTTCTTCGGTCGCCTTGCGGATGGCTTCCGGCACTTCACGCGCCTTGCCATGACCGAAGCCGACGCGGCCCTTTTGGTCGCCAACGACCATCAGAGCAGCGAAGCTGAAGCGACGGCCACCCTTCACGGTGGCGGCGACGCGGTTGATGTGGACGAGCTTTTCGACGATGTCGCTGTCGACCCGCTCTTCGGGGGCGTTGCGGTCGCGACGGTCACGGCGTTGACCGCCTTCACCGCGCTGTTGTTCACCACGAGCCATTTCTGTTCCCTTAGAAGTTCAGGCCGGCTTCGCGCGCGGCGTCGGCCAGGGCTTTCACCCGGCCGTGGAAGATGTAACCACCACGATCGAAGACGACGTCCTTGACGCCCTTTTCGATGGCGCGCTCGGCGACGAGCTTGCCGACAGCGGCAGCGGCATCCTTGTCCGCGCCCTTGCCTTCGGCTTCCAGAGTGGAAGCCGACGCCAGGGTCACGCCGCGTTCATCATCGATGACCTGGGCGTAGATGTTCTTGGACGAGCGGAAGACCGACAGGCGCGGACGCCCATTGGCGAGGCTCTTGAGGCGGGTACGCGTGCGTTGCGCGCGCTTGGCCGCGGATTCACGAGGAGAGAGCGCCATGGCTTACTTCTTCTTGCCTTCCTTGCGGCGAACCTTCTCGCCAGCATAACGCACACCCTTGCCTTTGTACGGCTCGGGCGGACGAATGCGGCGGATCTTCGCGGCAATCTCGCCGACCACCTGCTTATCAATGCCGGCGATCTTGATTTCGGTCTGCTTCGGCACAGCGAAGGTGACGCCGGCCGGAGCCTCAACGTCCACATCGTGGCTGAAACCGAGCTGGAGGCTCAGGGCGGTGCCCTTCAGGGCCGCGCGGTAACCAACGCCGACCAGTTCGAGGCTTTCCTCGAACCCGGCGGTGACACCGTGCACCATGTTGGCCACCAGCGTGCGGGACAGGCCCCACATGCCCTTGGCGCGCTTCGTGTCGACGCGCGGAGTCAGAAGGAGCTCAGCGCCCTCTTGCTTGACTTCGACTTCGTCGGCGATGGTCCACGACAACTGACCCTTGGGGCCCTTCACCGTGACCGTCTGACCCGCGAGCGTGACTTGCACGCCCGAGGGGATTGCGACGGCTTTCTTACCGATACGTGACATGCTCTTTCCCTCCCGCGCCTAGTAGACGCGGCAGAGGACTTCGCCGCCGACGTTAGCGTCGCGTGCAGCGGTGTCCGACATGACGCCCTTCGGCGTCGAAAGGATCGAGATGCCCAGGCCGTTCTTGATCGGCTTCAGGTCCTTGATCGACGAATAGACGCGACGGCCAGGCTTGGACACGCGGCTGATTTCGGCGATCACGGGCTCACCGTCAAAGTACTTGAGCTCGATCTCGAATTCGGGGAACGCACCGGGCTTCTCGATCAGCGAGTAGCCACGGATGTAGCCTTCATCGGCCAGCACGTCGAGGACGCGGGCGCGCAGCTTGGAAGCCGGCGTCGAGACCTTGTTGCGCTTGCGCGTGGCGGCGTTCTTGATGCGAGCGATCAGGTCGCTCAGGGGATCGTTCATCGACATCTGATCGTCCTTACCAGCTCGACTTGACGAGGCCGGGGATCTGACCCTGCGAACCCAGTTCGCGGAGCGCAATCCGGCTCATCTTCAGCTTGCGGTAGTAGGCGCGCGGACGGCCCGTGACTTCGCAGCGATTGCGGATGCGGATCGCGGCGCTGTTACGCGGCAGCTTGGCGAGCTTGAGGCGGGCGTCGAAACGCTCCTCGAGCGGCAGGCTTTCGTCGTTGGCGATCGCCTTCAGCGACGCGCGCTTCTCGGCGAACTTCTTGACGAGGGCCTTGACGGCCTCGTTGCGGTTGACGGCGCTTTTCTTTGCCATGGTTCTTTTCCCTGCCCGCTCTTAATTCGTGAACGGGAACTGGAATTCCTTCAGGAGAGCCTTGGCTTCCTGATCGGTATTCGCAGTGGTGCAGACGATGATGTCCATGCCCCAGATCTGCTCGATCTGGTCATAGTTGATTTCCGGGAACACCAGGTGCTCCTTCAGGCCCATGGCGTAGTTGCCACGGCCGTCGAAGCTCTTGCCGTTCAGACCACGGAAGTCCTTCACGCGCGGCAGCGCGATCGTGACCAGGCGGTCCAGGAATTCGTACATCCGGTCCTTGCGCAGGGTGACCTTACCACCGACCACCATGCCTTCGCGCAGCTTGAAGCCGGCGATCGACTTGCGGGCCTTGGTGGCGACGGGCTTTTGGCCGGCGATCGCCTGCAGGTCCTTCAGAGCGGTCTGGGCCTTCTTGGAGTCGGCCACGGCCTCGCCGATACCCATGTTCAGGACGATCTTGTCCAGCTTGGGGATCTGCATCTCGTTGGTGTAGCCGAACTGTTCCTTCAGCGCGGCGCGGATGCGCTCGCGATAAACGGTCTTCAGCCGGGGCTCGTAAGCTTGATCAGCCATTGATCACCTCGCCGGTCGTCTTGGCGACGCGCACCTTCTTGTCGCCTTCGATCTTGAAGCCGACGCGGGTGGGCTTGCCGTTGGAGTCCACGATGGCGACGTTCGAGACGTGCAGCGCGGCTTCCTTGTGCTTGATGCCGCCTTGCGGGTCGGCTTGCGTGGCCTTGGTGTGACGCGAAACCATGTTCACGCCTTCCACGACAACGCGGTTGTCCTTCGGAAGGACTTGGGTCACAGCGCCTTGCTTGCCCTTGTCCTTGCCGGCCAGAACGACGACGCGGTCGCCCTTCTTGATCTTAGCGGCCATTACAGCACCTCCGGAGCGAGGGAGATGATCTTCATGTGGTTCTTGGCGCGCAGTTCACGAGGAACCGGGCCGAAGATCCGCGTGCCGACCGGCTCGCTGGCTTTGTTCACGATCACCGCGGCGTTCTTGTCGAAGCGGATGACCGAGCCATCCTTGCGCTTCAGGTTTTGGTTCACGCGAACGACGACGGCGCGAAGCACGTCACCCTTCTTCACGCGACCACGCGGGATGGCTTCCTTCACGGAGACGACAATAACGTCGCCAACGCTGGCGTAGCGACGGCCTGCGCCGCCCAACACCTTGATGCACATGACCCGGCGAGCGCCAGAGTTGTCGGCGACTTCCAGGTTAGTTTGCATCTGGATCATGGTCTAAACCTTCCAGATTAAGCGGAAGCCTTGGGAAGTGCTTCCCAGGTCTTCAGCTTGGACTTCGGAGCGCATTCGACGATGCGAATTGCTTCGCCGGCCTTGTACGCGTTGGATTCGTCGTGCGCGTGGTACTTCTTCGACTGACGCACGATCTTCTTCAGGATCGGGTGAACGATGGTACGTTCAACCTTCACCACGACGGTCTTATCGCCCTTGTCGGAGACGACGACCCCTTCGAGGATACGCTTGGGCATATCGTTCTCCTTAAGCCGCGGCCTTGGCGCGCAGCACGGTCTTGATCCGCGCGATATCCTTGCGGATCTCGTTGACGCGGTGGGTCTTCTCGACCTGGCCCGTGGCGGCCTGGAAGCGCAGGTTGAACTGCTCTTTCTTCAGGCTGATCAGGGTGTCGGCCAGCTGGTCGGGGGTCAGGCCCCGGATGTCAGCGATTTTCATGATCATGCTTCCTGAGCCACGCCCGCATCGATGCGGGTGACAACACGGGTGCGGATCGGCAGCTTGGCGGCGCCCAGGCGGAGAGCTTCACGCGCGACATCGTCCGGCACGCCGTCGATTTCGAACATGATGCGGCCCGGAGCCACGCGAGCGGCCCAGTAATCCACGGCGCCCTTACCCTTACCCATCCGGACTTCCGCCGGCTTGCCGGTGACCGGCACGTCCGGGAAGATACGGATCCAGACGCGGCCTTGACGCTTCATCTGGCGGGTGATGGCGCGACGGGCGGCTTCGATCTGACGGGCCGTGATGCGCTCCGGCTCGACGGCCTTCAGGCCGTACGAACCGAAGTTCAGCAAGGTGCCGCCCTTCGAAGTGCCGTGGATGCGGCCCTTGAACTGCTTGCGGAATTTGGTCTTTTTCGGAGACAGCATGGCGATCTAATCCTTAGGCGCGATCGCGACGGTCACGACGGTCGCCCCGGTCGGGACGGTCGCCGCGCTCACGGCCACCACCTTCGCCGGCCGGGCCGGACTCAGTGGCGAGACGCTTGTCGAGCGCCATCGGATCATGCTCCAGCACCTCGCCCTTGAAGATCCAGGTCTTCACGCCGATGATGCCGTAGGTGGTCTTGGCTTCGGCGAAACCGAAGTCAATGTCCGCACGGAGGGTGTGCAGCGGCACGCGGCCTTCGCGATACCACTCCATACGAGCGATTTCAGCACCGCCCAGACGGCCCGAGACGTTGATCCGGATGCCCTTGGCGCCGAGACGCACGGCCGACTGGATCGAACGCTTCATGGCGCGACGGAAAGCGATACGACGCTCGAGTTGTTGAGCGATCGACTCGGCCACCAGCTGAGCGTCGGTCTCCGGCTTGCGGATCTCGACGATGTTCAGGTGAACTTCGCCTTCGGTCTTGATCGACAGGTCCTTGCGGAGCTTGTCGATGTCAGCGCCCTTCTTGCCGATGATGACGCCCGGACGAGCGGCATAGATCGTGATGCGGCACTTCTTGTGCGGACGCTCGATGATGATGCGCGACACACCAGCTTGGTACAGGCGCTTCTTCAGGGCGGCGCGGATCGCGAGATCCTGGTGCAGCATCTTGCCGTACTGGGCGCCGTCGGCGAACCAACGGCTGTCCCAGGTGCGGTTTACGCCGAGCCGCAGCCCGACCGGATTGACTTTCTGACCCATTAGGCGGCCTCACCCAGTTCGCGGACCACGATCGTGATCTCGGAGAACGGCTTCTCAACGCGCGTCGCGCGACCGCGAGCGCGGGGCGAGAAACGCTTCATGATCAGGTTCTTGCCCACATAGGCCTCGGCGACGACCAGGGAGTCGATGTCGAGGTTGTGGTTGTTCTCGGCGTTCGAAATCGCCGAGTACAGCGCCTTGCGGACGTCCTGGGCGATGCGCTTGTGGCTGAACTCGAGCTCGTTGAGAGCGCGTTGGACGTTCAGGCCACGGATGGACTGAGCGACCAGGTTCAGCTTGCGCGGGCTGGTGCGCAGGGTGCGCACCTTGCACATCGCTTCGGCGGCCGGCAGGCGGCGTTCTTGCTTCTGCTTGGCCATGATTACTTCCTCTTGGCCTTCTTGTCGGCAGCGTGGCCGGGGAAGCTGCGCGTGGGCGCAAATTCACCGAACTTCATGCCGACCATGTCTTCCGACACGGAGACCGGGATGTGCTTGTGGCCGTTGTGGACGCCGAACACCAGGCCGACGAACTGCGGCATGATGGTCGAACGACGCGACCAGGTCTTGATGACGTCCTTGCGGCCCGACGACAGTGCGGCGTCGGCCTTCTTCAGGAGGTACCCGTCGACAAACGGGCCTTTCCAGACGGAGCGGGTCATGGCTTAGCGGCCCTTCTTCGCTTTGTGGCGCGAACGGATGATGAACTTGTCCGTCGCCTTGTTGACGCGGGTCTTGGCGCCCTTGGTCGGCTTACCAGCCGGGGTCACCGGGTGGCGGCCGCCCGAGGTACGACCTTCACCACCACCGTGGGGGTGGTCGACCGGGTTCATGGCGACGCCGCGGACGTGCGGGCGACGGCCCATATGACGCGAACGACCGGCCTTGCCGAGGTTCTGGTTCATATGGTCGGGGTTCGAAACGGCGCCGACGGTGGCCAGGCACGAGTCGAGCACCATGCGCAGTTCGCCCGAGTTCAGGCGGATCTGGGCGTAGCCGGCGTCACGACCGACCAGCTGGGCGTAGGCGCCAGCCGAACGGGCGATCTGACCACCCTTGGCGGGCTTCAGCTCGATGTTGTGGATGATCGTACCGATCGGCAGCGTGCGCAGCGGCGAGGCGTTGCCCGGCTTCACGTCGACCTTTTCAGCCGTGACGACTTCGTCGCCGACCTTCAGGCGTTGCGGGGCCAGGATGTACGACAGCTCGCCGTCGGCCTGATACTTGATCAGGGCGATGAAGGCGGTGCGGTTCGGATCGTACTCAAGACGAACGACCGTGGCCGTGCCTTGCTTACGACGCTTGAAGTCGACCAGACGGTACAGGCGCTTGGCGCCGCCGCCGCGGAAACGGACCGCGATACGGCCATTGCCGCCACGACCGCCCGACTTCGTCAGACCTTCAACGAGCTTCTTCTCGGGCTTGCCCTTGTGAAGTTCGCTGCGGTCGATCAGCACCAGGCCGCGCTGGCCGGGGCTGGTCGGATTAAATTTCTTCAAGGCCATGTCTTAGAGCCCCGTCGTGATGTCGATCGACTGGCCTTCGGCCAGGGTCACGATCGCTTTTTTGACGTCGTTGCGACGCCCGACGATGCCACGGAAGCGCTTGGTCTTGCCCTTGGTGACGATGGTGTTGACCTTCGTGACCTTGACCTTGAACAGCTCTTCAACGGCGGCGGCGATTTCGTCCTTCGACGCATCGTTGGCCACCTTGAAGACAACCTTGTTCTGCTCCGAGAGCAGGGTCGTCTTTTCGGTGATCACCGGCGACAGGATCGTGTCGTAGTGGCGAGCGGTGGCGGCCATTAGGCGGCTTCCTTCTCAGCGAAACGGGCCGAGATCGCTTCGACCGCGTCCTTGGTCAGGACGAGGGTTTGGCGACGCAGCACGTCGTAGACGTTCAGGCCGGCGTTCGGCAGGACATCCACGTTCGGGATGTTGCGGGCGGCGAGCTTGAAGTTCGCGTCCACTTCCGGACCGGCGATGACCAGGGCGTTCTTCAGACCGATCTTGTCGAAGGTGGCGCGCAGGGCGGCCGTCTTCGCTTCGGTCAGAGCGACACTGTCCACCACGACCAGCGAACCGGCCTTGGCCTTCGAGGACAGGGCGTGGCGCAGAGCCAGGGCCCGGATCTTCTTCGGCAGGTCGAAAGCGTGGCTGCGGACGACAGGGCCGTGAGCCTTGGCGCCGCCGACGAACTGAGCCGCACGACGCGAGCCGTGACGAGCGCCGCCGGTGCCCTTTTGCTTGTACATCTTCTTGCTCGTACGAGAGACCTCGTTACGAACCTGAATCTTGTGGTTACCCGAGCGGCGCTTGGCCAGCTGCCAGGTCACGACGCGCTGCAGGATGTCGCCGCGGATGTCGTCGATGCCGAAGATGGCGTCGTCGAGATCAACGGAACCGGCCTTGCCGCCGTCCAGTTTGATGACGTCGAGTTTCATTAGCCTTCGCCCTCTTCGGTCGTCGCCGCGGGGGCTTCCTCAGCGGGGGTTTCAGCGGCCACCGGAGCAGCCTCACCAGCCTTGCGGAAGGCGCCCGGACGCGGAGCGTCGGCGGGGATGGCCTTCTTCACGGCATCGCGAACCTTCACGTAGCTGCCTTCGTGGCCCGGGACAGCGCCCTTGACCAGCAGCAGGCCACGCTCAACGTCGACCTTCCAGATCGTGACGTTCAGCGTCGTGACGGTTTCTTGACCCAGGTGACCAGCCATCTTCTTGCCCGGGAACGTACGACCCGGGTCCTGGCGGTTACCGGTCGAACCGTGCGAGCGGTGCGAGACCGAAACACCGTGGGTGGCGCGCAGACCACCGAAGTTCCAGCGCTTCATGGCGCCGGCGAAACCCTTACCGACGGTGACGCCTTGGATGTCGACCTTCTGGCCGGCAACGAAGTGGTCAGCGGTCAGCTCGGCGCCAACTTCGATCAGGGCGCTTTCTTCGACGCGGAATTCCGCGACGACGCGCTTCGGCTCAACGGCCGCCTTGGCGAAGTGGCCGCGCAGGGCCTTCGAGGTGTTCTTGGCTTTCTTAGCGCCGGCGCCGAGTTGCAGGGCGGTGTAACCGTCCTTCTCAACCGTGCGCTGGCCCGTGACCTGGCAACCGTCGAGCGACAGGACGGTGACCGGCACGTGCTGACCAGCTTCATCGAAGAAGCGGGTCATGCCGAGCTTCTTGGCGATGATGCCAGTGCGTTGGGTGGGGAGAGTCATGGATCGGCCCTCCTTACAGCTTGATTTCGACGTCAACGCCGGCCGACAGGTCGAGCTTCATCAGCGCGTCCACGGTCTGCGGAGTCGGGTCAACGATATCGAGAACGCGCTTGTGCGTACGGATCTCGAACTGCTCGCGCGACTTCTTGTCGACGTGCGGCGAACGGTTGACGGTGAATTTCTCGATAAGCGTGGGCAGGGGGATGGGGCCCCGCACCGTCGCACCCGTGCGCTTGGCCGTATTGACGATCTCGCGCGTGGAATGATCCAACACGCGGTGATCGAAGGCCTTGAGCCGGATGCGGATGTTCTGACGATCCATATCGCTCGGTTTCCTAGTGGGCTGCGCCCGCGTCTCGAACCATTTCAAAGACCAACCCGAACCCCCAGATGGGAGTCCGTACGCAGCGTCCGCAAAACAAATATCCCCAACAGTTACCTGCCGGGGGTGATGACCGAAATTGCGCCTTGTAGGGCGCTATGTCCGGGCGTCTCGCGAACCGCGTTTGAACTCGAAAGTTCACAGCCGGTCCAACAGAGGCGCGCTTGTACGTTCCGGAATCGGTTTCGTCAAGCGCTCTGTCCGGTTCGTCTCGTCCGATAAGGACTCGAGTCGTCGGGCGGGTTCTGGATAGGCGCCCTGCCCTGCCCGCGCAAGCCCCTCGAAAACATAACATCGGTCCGCATTTAACGCTTTCAGCGGCCTAGGCAGCAAGAACGTGCGCCCGCTCGCGCGTAGGCGAAATGGTCACCTCCGCAAGTGTCACAAAAATGCATTATTCGGCCCTCAAGCGCCGCCGGTGGTCTTGAGGCGGAGTCCGAACCTCCATAGATGCCGGCCCTCCTCGACGGACTGGGCGGCCCTCCCCCCAACAACGACCGTCCAGCCAGTCGGGGAGCCACTCTTGTGTAAGGGGATACCCCACTATGAATACGAAGCTTTTCGCCACCGCCGCCCTGATCGCCGCCGCCGTCTCGGCCCCGGCCTTCGCTCAAAACGTCGGCTCGGTCGGCGCCGCCGTGAACTACACGGACCTGAACACCCGCCTCGGCGGCAATGACGGCACCTCGGTCGTCATCGACGGTTCGGTCGCCATCCCGCTGCAAGGCGCCTGGACCGTGACCGCCAACGGCGACGTCTCGATCTCGGACAACGACCTGTCGGACGAAACCGTCGCCTCGGGCGCCGTGCACTTGACCACCAAGCTGGGCGACACCGTCCGCGTCGGCGGCTTCACCGCCCTGTCGCGTCCGTCGAACGACACCCTGTGGGCCGTCGGCGCCGAAGCCCAGAAGTACCTGAACAACGTCACGCTGACGGGCCTGGTCGCCTACGGTCAATCGAACGACCTGGACGCCGACCTGTACACCGTCCGCGGTGAAGCCCGTTACTTCGTCTCGGACAACTTCCGTCTGAACGCGGGCGCTGGCTGGTCGCGCATCGACACCAACGTCAACGCCGACCTGTGGGACGTGAATGCCGGCGGCGAATACAAGTTCGCCAACACCGGCTGGTCGACCTTCGCCAAGTACACCCACGCGGAATCGAAGGACCTGGCCAAGCTGAACTCGGACGCCGTCAAGTTCGGCTTCCGCTACACCTTCGGCGGCAGCCTGAAGGATCGTGACCGCGCCGGCGCCGACCTGGCCACGGCTGGCGATCTGTTCGGCTTCGGCGTCCGCTAAGGACACCGCACACCGTGCATGAAGAAGGCCCCGGGAGCGATCCCGGGGCCTTCGCTATATATAGAGTGTGGTGCTCTAAAGTTTTTGGGGCAGCTTATTGCCCGATGATCACATCGCCCGAACCGGCCACGTGCTTCTTGACTGGGCCGTTGACCTTGGCGATGCGCACGTCGCCCGAGCCGGCCACCGAGACGTCGACCGTGTCGGCCTCGCCCCGGAAGTCCACATCGCCCGAGCCGGCGACATTGACGTCCACCGAGCGCGCGCGGCCGCCGGCGACCGTGATGTTGCCCGAGCCCATGATGTTGCCGTCCAGCTTGCCGGCGATGCTGGCGCTGCTGACATTGCCCGAGCCGGCGATGTTGACCTCGAGATCGCCGCCGATGGCCTGGGTGCTGATGTCGCCCGAACCCGCCAGGTTGATCTCGACCGAGCTGGCCGTACCGGCCTTGGCGTCACCCGAGCCGGCCTGGTCCAGCTTCAGTTCGCCCTTGGTGTTGGCGATCGTCCAGTCACCGCAGCCGGCGTTGCCCAGCTCGACGCTGTCCGAGCGGCCGATGCTGCCGAACACCGCGCCACCGGCCCGGACCTTGACGTTCATCGGCACGCGGACGGCGATCTGCGGGAAGTTGTCGTAGGACACCTGGCCGACGCCGCGCACCTTCACCCAGACCTTGCCGTCGCGGCTGTTGCAGCCGTTGATCCGGTTCATGCGCAGGTTGCCGTCGACGACCACCTCGTCGCCGTTCTTGCTGACTTCCAGCGGTAGGGCGGCGTTGGTGGTCAGGAACTCGACCTTCACGTCCGTGCGGTTCTCGGGGATCACCACGACGCGGGCGACGGCGTCCTTGATCTTGATGGAGGGCTGGGCCTGGGCCACGCCAGCAGCGGAAACAGCGGCGGCCAGTACGGCCAGGGTCGTCAGAGCGCGCATCGGTCATTCCCCTCGGATGCGTTGAATTCGATGAGGGGAAGCTAACGAGGGTTTGTCACCGCTTCGACTTAAATCGAGGTCATGACCTCGAAGTCATAAAACGCGGGTCGGCTAGTCGACCATCAGGGCGACCAGGCCCAGACCTAGGCCAAGACCGACGCCGACCCCCGCGCCCAGCTTGGGATGGCGGCGGTTCATGGCGGCCATGAAGCTGGCTCCGCCTCGCAGCTGCCCGACCAGGCTGGGCTCGCAGGCGACGATGCGGTCGAAGCGGCGGGCCAGGCGCGAGGCGCCGGCGATCCGCATGGAATGGCCGCGCGCGCCCAGCCGGCGCTCGATCAGGCCCTCGAACACCACCTCGGCCGGATCGGCGAAGTCGTGCTTGTAGGCGTCGGCGTCGACACCGAAGTCCACACGAGTGATGCCGCGCGCCGCGGCGGTCTCCAGCGTGTCCAGCGTCATCAGCCCGCCCGGCGAGTACTTGGCGTAGGCGGGGTCGTAGATCGGGAACCACAGGTGATGCCGCGCGCCCGAGGTCAGGCCCAGCTCGGCGGCGACCAGCTTGTCGCCAGCCTTCAGCACGGCCAGGCGCAGCCCGAAGTCCGGCGCGTCGATCTCCGCCAGCTTGCGGATCAGCTCGACCGTCCAGCCGCAGGCGAACACATCGTACTGATGGGTGCGAACGATCTGAGCCCGCTTGTGGTCGATGACGTAGTCGACCTGCGCCAAGGTCGGGCGCTCGAAGGTGAAGGTCAGTGCGCCGTGATCCCGCTCCAGCGCGCGGCGACGGCGGCGCTTGTCCTTCAGGAACCGCGCATCGCGGCCAGCCAGATAGGCGTCGAAGCCTTGGGAGAGATCGGCCGCCATGGTCCGGCGCGGCGTCAGGTCCGGACGATCCGCCTCCCCCGCCGCGACCAGGCCGCTGAAGCGGGCGCGGTGCACGCCTTCCAACTGGGGCAGCAGATGGGCGATGTCGAAGCCGGGCTCGGCGACCAGGCCATGGAAGTCACTGAGCGGCGCGGCCAGAGGCTGGATCAGCCCGCCCCGCTGCTGGAACGGCAGGAAGCCCCGCACCGTCCCGCCTTCGCGGATCACGGCGACCCGCGCGCCGGGCGCGATCTGGGCGGCGACCTGGACGAAACGGGGATCGAAATAGGGGCTGGCCAGGGTCTGGTCAGCCGCGCGGAAGGCGCGCCAGAGCTCAAGCTCGGCCGCTCCCAGCTGCGAGGCTTCGACAGCCTCTACGACGATCCCCTCTCGCACGACGCAACCCCACTCCCGTCCGGGTTGGGGCATTAAGCCTAAAGGCTCCTAACAATCGCTTTAGTTGCGAAGTGTGTCTGCCGGCCACGGCGCCTGGTGTTTGCGCAAGCGGACCGGCGCGGACTTGTAGGCTGGCGTGCCCGAGCGCTGGTCGTGATCGTCCAGCGACACCACGACATTGGTCTCGGGATAATAGGCCGCCAGGCAGCCGGCCGGGATCTCGCGCGCCACCACGGTGAAGGCCCGCACGATCCGCTCGCCGGTCTCGTCGAAAGCCGCGCCCAGGTCGACCAGGTCGCCTTGCGCCAGGCCTAGCCGCGCCATGTCGTCGGGATTGGCGAAGATCACGTCGCGTCGGCCGAACACCCCGCGATAGCGGTCGTCATAGCCGTAGATCGTCGTGTTGTACTGGTCATGGCTGCGCAGGGTGGTCAGGATCATCACGTCCGGATCGCCCCGGCGCGGATCGCCGCCCTTGGGATCGTGGACCATGAAGTTGGCCTTGCCCGTCGCCGTCTTCCACACCCGGTTCGACGGCCCGACCGGCAGACGGAAGCCGCCGGGAATACGGACCTTGTCGTTATAGTCCTCGAACGCCGCCGGGAAGACGCGGGCGATCAGGTCGCGGACGGCGTCGTAATCGTCGGCCAGGCCCGGCCAGTCGACCAGCGGGTCCTCGCCGAACAGCGCCGTCGCGAAGCCGCAGACGATGGCTGGCTCCGACATCAGGTGCTCGGACGCCGGCGGGTTCAGACCGCGCGAGGCGTGGACCATCGACATCGAGTCCTCGACCGTCACCGACTGGCGCACGCCGGCCCGCACATCCAGCTCGGTGCGGCCCAAGCACGGCAACAGGATCGCCTCCTTGCCGATCAACAGGTGCGTGCGGTTGGGCTTGGTGGCGACGTGAACGGCCAGGTCCAGCTTGCGCATGGCCGCGAAGGTTCGCACCGGATCGGGCGCGGCGACCGCGAAGTTGCCGCCCAGGCCGATGAAGACCTTGCTCTCGCCGCGCTCGATGGCTTCGATTGACTCCACGACGGTGTGGCCGTGCTCGCGCGGCGGCTCGAAACCGAAGACGTCGCGGATCGCGTCCGAGAACGCCGCCGACGGCTTTTCCCAGATACCGACCGTGCGATTGCCCTGGACGTTGGAGTGGCCGCGAAGCGGACAGATCCCCGCCCCTTCCCGTCCGATATTGCCCTTCAGCAGCAGCAGGTTGACCAGTTGCTGCACCGTGCCGGAGCTGTCGCGGTGCTGGGTCAGGCCCATGCCGTAGCAAAGGATGGTCGCCTTCGCCCTGGCGTAGATCGCCGCCGCCTCTTCGATTCGAGCGCGCGATAGGCCGCTGCCGGCCTCGATGGTCGCCCAGTCCTGAGCCTCAACCGAGGCAACGAGCGCTTCGTAGCCGGCGGTGTGTTCCATTATAAAGTCGTGATCCAGGACGCCGCCGTCGCGCGCCTCCATGGCCAGCAGCGCCTTCATCATGCCCTGCACCAGCAAGGCGTCGCCGCCGATCTGCAGCTGGAAATAGGCCGAGGCGATCGGGGTCGAACTCAGCGTCGCCATCTCGACCGGATCCTGCGGCGAGGCGAACTTCTCCAGCGACCGTTCCTTCAGCGGGTTGAAGGCCAGGATCGTCGCCCCGCGCCGGCTGGCATCGCGCAGGGTCGTCATCATCCGCGGATGGTTGGTGCCGGGATTGTGGCCAAAGCACAGGATCAGGTCGGCGTGGTCGAAGTCCTCCAGCGTCACCGAGCCCTTGCCCAGGCCGATCGAGTCCGGCAGGCCGACGCTGGTCGGCTCGTGGCACATGTTCGAGCAGTCGGGGAAATTGTTGGTCCCGAACCGCCGGACCATCAGCTGGTACAGGAACGCCGCCTCGTTGCTGGCCCGGCCCGAGGCGTAGAACTCGGCCTCGTTCGGATCCTTCAGCGCCTTCAGCCCCTCGGCGGTGCGGGCGAAGGCGGCCTCCCAGGTGATCGGCTTGTAGCGGTCGTCGGCCGGATCGTAGGCCATCGGCTCGGTCAGCCGGCCCAGGTCCTCGATCGCGTGGTCGGTCCAGGTCAGCAGCTCGCTGACCGTGTGCTGGGCGAAGACCTCCGGTGTGGCCCGCTTGGACGTCGCCTCCCAGGCCACGGCCTTGGCGCCGTTCTCGCAGAACTCGAAGGACGAGGTGTGCTTGGGATCGGGCCAGGCGCAGCCGGGGCAGTCGAAACCCTCGGGCTGGTTGGCCCGCATCAGGGTCTTGCCACCCTCGACGATCGTCTCCTGGCCGGCCAGCGCTCCGGCCACCGCCTTCAGCGCGCCCCAGCCGCCAGCGGGCTGGCGGTACGGGCGGACGCCATCGACCTTCTTGTCGGACATCAGGCCGGCTCCAGCTCGGATTCAAGGAGGCGCTCGCCGCCGGCGAAAACCGCGTGGCCGTCGGCGCGGGCCAGGGCGACCAGGGTCAGGTTGGCCTCCTCGGCCTTGGCGATCGCCAGCTCGGTCGGAGCCGAGACCGCGACCAGGATCGGGCAACCGATCCGCGCGACCTTCTCGACCATCTCGAACGAGCAGCGGCTGGTGACGACCACGAAGCCTGCCGCCGCATCGACGCCGCCGCGCGCCATGGCCCCCGCCAGCTTGTCCAAGGCGTTGTGGCGGCCGACATCCTCGCGGACCAGAACCAGCGCACCGTCAACGTCGAAGAAGGCGGCGGCGTGGGTGGCTCGGGTCAAACGGCCCAGGGCCTGCTGCTCTTCCAGCGCCGCCAGGGCGCGCGGGATCGCCTCGTGGCGGATGGCGACCCCCTGCCCCAGCACCGGCAGCGGCCGCACCGCATCGGCCAAGCGCTGCACACCGCACAGCCCGCAGCTGGAACGGCCCTCCAGGTTGCGCGGCCGCGCCTTCTTGATCAGCGCGCCGGGCGCCAGGCGGACGTCGACCAGGATCCCCTGCTCTTCTTCCTTGGCGATGATCTCGAGCACGTCCTCGGCCCGGGCGATCGCCTCGGTGACCACGAAGCCCAGGGCCAGTTCCTCGACCTGCTCGGGCGTGGCCATCAGCACCGTGTGCGGACGACCGTCGAACGACAGGCCGACGGCGGTCTCTTGCGGCAGAACCCGCGCGAGCGGCTCGAGGGCCTTTCCGGGACGCCATTGCGCGCCGGGCCGGCGGGAGGATGGGGAACGCGACATGCCCCGGAGCCTACTCCGCAGGCGCCCAGCGGTACAGTCGATGACGTCACGACGGGTTTGTTCAAAACCGTCATCGTTCGGCGCGTGACCGAACGCCGATCCTGGAGCAAACATAAGCCCATGGCAGGCTCTACCTTCGACACCCGACGCGCCCAGATGTTTCCCCGGCTGGAGCCGGACGAGATCGATCGCCTGCGCCGCTTCGGTCGCGTGATTCATGCCGAGGCCGGCTCGGCCTTGGCCACGGCCGGCGTCGCCTCGCCCGGCCTGTTCGTGGTGCTGGCCGGCCGCGTGGCCATCAGCCGCCGCGACGCTCACGACGAGAGCCAGCCGATCGTCGAGCACGCCGCCGGCCAGTTCGTCGGCGAGATCGCCCAGCTGTCGGGCCGCCCCTCGCTGGTCGACGTCACCGCCATCACCGCTGTCGAGGCCCTGCTGATCGAGCCCGAACGCCTGCGCGCCGTGCTGGTCGCCGAGGCCGAGCTGGGCGAGCGGATCATGCGCGCCCTGATCCTGCGCCGTGTCAGCCTGATCGAGACCGGCGCCGGCGGCCCGATCATCATCGGCCGCGAAAGCGACGCCCAGGTCATCCGCCTGTCGGGCTTCCTGGCCCGCAACGGCCACCCCTATCAGAACCTCGACCCCGACCAGATGGACTGCGCCAAGGTGCTGATTCAGCGCTTCCAGGTCGACGACAGCGAACTGCCGATCGTGCTGTGCCCGAACGGCGAGATCCTGCGCCAGCCGACCAACCATCAGCTGGGCCGCTGCATCGGCCTGGTCGGTCCGATCGACGCCGACAAGCTCTATGACGTCGCCATCGTCGGCGCGGGACCGGCCGGCCTGGCCACCGCCGTCTACGCCGCGTCCGAGGGCCTGTCGGTGCTGGTGCTGGACACCCGCGCCTTCGGCGGCCAGGCCGGGGCCTCGGCCCGGATCGAGAACTATCTGGGCTTCCCCACCGGCATCACCGGCATGGCCCTGATGGGCCGCGCCTATGGCCAGGCGCAGAAGTTCGGGGCCGAGCTGGCCATTCCCGACGAGGTCGCCTCGTTGGTCTGCGAGGACGACGGCCGGCACCGATACCGCCTGGCCCTCGCCAGCGGCGAGACCGCGCAAGCCAAGACCGTGGTCATCGCCAGCGGCGCTCGTTACCGCCGGCTGGACGTCGACAACCTCGACAATTTCGAAGGCGCCTGTGTCCACTACTGGGCCTCGCCGCTGGAGGCCAAGCTGTGCGCCGGCCAGGAGATCGCGCTGGTGGGCGCCGGCAACTCGGCGGGCCAGGCGGCCGTCTACCTGGCCAGCCAGGTCAAGAAGGTCTGGATGATCGTGCGCGGCGAAAGCCTGGCGGCGACCATGTCGCGCTACCTGATCGACCGCATCGAGAGCACGCCCAATATCGAGGTCGTGGTCGAGAGCCGGATCGTCGACCTGGAAGGCGACGAGGGCAAGCTGTCGGCCGTGCGCTGGCGCGGCCCCAGCGGCGTCGAGACCGTCCAGGCCATCAGCCACCTCTTCCTGTTCATCGGCGCCGCGCCCAACACGTCCTGGCTGACCCACTGCCATGTCGAGCTGGACAATCACGGCTTCGTCCGCACCGGGACGGATCTCGCGCCCGGCCACCCGCTGCTGCAGACCAGCCGCAAGGGCGTGTTCGCGATCGGCGACGTGCGGGCCGGTTCGGTCAAGCGCGTCGGCGCCGCCATCGGCGAAGGCGCCCAGGCTGTCGCCGCCATCCACGCCTACCTGGCGGAGGCCTGAACCATGACCTGCTCGCACGGCGACTCGATCCGCATGGTCACGCCCGGCACGAAGGGCTGCGAGGAGTGCCTGAAGGCCGGCGGCTGGTGGGTGCACCTGCGCCTGTGCCGGACCTGCGGCCATGTCGGCTGCTGCGACGACAGCCCGTCCAAGCACGCCACCGCCCACTTCCGCGCGACCAGGCACCCGATCATCGAGGGCTATGACCCGCCCGAGGGCTGGGGCTGGTGCTTCGTCGACGAGGAATTCGTCGAGCTGCCCGACCAGACGCCACAGGTCGGGCCGATCCCGCGCTTCGTTCAGGGCTAGGCTAGCGCTCGAGCGCGCCCTTGCCCGCGATGATCTTGTCTCGGAACTTCTCGATCCGCGCCACGCGCGTCGCTGACTGCTTGGCCTGGTTCAGCGCGAACAGATAGCTCTTCTGGCGTCCCGGCGTCAGCGCGTGGAAGGCCTCGGCCAGCTCCGGATCGGCGTCCAGCGCCTCGGTCAGCTCGTCGGGCACGTCGATCTCGCGCTCGGTCCTGGCGGGCTTGGTTCCCGCCTCGGCGTGATCCATCAGCTGGCGCAGATAGGCCCGGATCACCGGCTCCAGCGCGGCGACCTGCGCATTGGCGGTGAAGCGGATCATGCCCGGCGTCTGGCTGTTGGGCCCCTGCGGCTCCAGCACGCCCTCGCTGTCGACCAGCAGGCCAGGGTTCAGGAAACTGAGCCGGAAGTCGCCTCGGAACGCCCCGAAGATCGCGATGTTGCGCCCGGCGTGCATGTAGCACGGGTGGGCCCACTTCACCGTCTCCTCCAGCCCGACGTCCAGGCAGATCCGGCGCAGGGCGTTCAGGCCGTCGATCCACGGCCGGGTCGAGCAGTCCGGCGTCGCGAACCGATCACAGCGGCCGCAGCCCAGGGTGAAGAAGTCATCGGGATCGGTGATCATCGCCATGGCCTTCTCCTGCCATCTTTTCCGGACGAAGCGAAAGGGACGCGTGCAGGAAGCGTTTGGGGACGCGCACGGCGGCGCCCTTCCGCCGGCGAGGGCCGGCGGGTTTGGGGAGGTGGCGGAGCGTCCGGGCAGGGCCCGGATGAGGTGTAGAGGAGTACCGTTTCGGCCAAGGCCGGAGCGCTCCGCGTGACCGTTGCGCCTGAGCCCTCGACGCGCGGGGTCTTAACCCGCTTCCGAAAGAGGCCCAGGACGGGCGGAGGAAGATGCGTTCCCTCCGGACCACGCGAGCGATTTCAGCCCGCGCCTGCCGCGCCGATCCCCTTCGCCGCCCGGCTTTCGTCCCGATGTTTCAGGGAGCCCGTCCGGATCCGTCGCGAAGGCGGCCCGAAGGCCAAGACCAGCGCTTCCCGCTCGACCACCCCCGCCGCGCCTTCGGTCGCCAGCTGAACGCCCTCCCCCGCGACGGGGCGAGGAGAAGTATGGGGGAGGTTTTCAGGGCGATGCGTCGATTTTGGATGGGCTCGTGGGTGGCGGGGGCAAGGTGTTGATTTTGCTTGGATCGTGCGCCCCAGTTCCCGCGTATCCACGGGGGTTGGCGATCCCCGTCAATCGACAGCAAACGTTACGAAACTCCGCTTCGCCCCATGGGCGACATTCGCAACGTCGGTTAGCGTAAGGCCACGCTACGGCATTCGTGCTGGCAACGCTCTGGAACCAAACGCGCGGATCGCCGCGCTTTAGCTTGGCTATTGATGCTCAGGCACCTAACCTACCACTAAGCCGAGGCGATCCAACCCGGCTCAATCATAGGGGGAGCCGCCTGATGGACGTGGGAACAGGGCTTGGGCTGGTCGGCATCGTCATAGGTGTGGTCTTTGGTGTTACCGGGCTAGTATTCGCTGCAAAGCGCATCAATAAGAGCCGATCTCAGAAGCAAGTCGTCGGTAAGGGCGGCATCGCTATCCAGAGCGGGCGAGATACAAAGATCAAGAAATGAGCGGCGATCGTCAGGACCAGCGCGTCGGTGAGGGTGGTCAAGCCATCCAGGCAGGCAACAACGTCATTATCTACCAGGGCGTGTCTGCAATAGAGATTGCAGAGATACTTGCCCGACAAGCCCAAGTGGTCGAGCAATATAGCTTCCGCGCACGCGAGACGGTTGACGAGAGGCTTAAGGAATTCGAGGAGCGAATTCTCAATAGGTTTGCAGAGAACAAGGACGCAGATTCTGAGGCTTTTAAGGAGCCTGCGTTTCAATTCGCGGTTCACGATGCCCAGAAGGCTTTTGCGAAATCTGGCGAACCCGATGTTGGGGAGACCCTTGTCAACATTCTCGCTCAACGCTCTAAAACTCAAGAGCGAGGCATTGTCGCTCTCATTCTAGACGAAGCTATTGAAGTCTCTGGAAAGCTATCAAAGCCAGAACTCTCTTATCTCTCTGCGGCATTTCTCACCCTCAGAGTCAAGATACAAAAGCATTACACCAGCGAACTACTTGATGCGCTCGCACTAATGCTAAATCCCATTCTGGAGCATATCCCACCGGGGGCATCTACCGCTAGTTATCTGACTGGACTCGGCTGTATGCAAACTGAGTCCATCATGCATAGGACTTTCAACGAGCCGTTCATTGGAAATTATGGCTACGTATTCAATAGTGGATTCAAGAAGGAAGAATTCATAAATGCTTTTGGACTACTAGATGATGAAAGTGATCGGCTCTGGGAAAAGCTCGCCAGGCCGCTAGACGTACCGAGCCTGAAAATAGACCGCTCCACCTACACTTCTTCCGCGCCTCAATATTCTACGATGAAACAAAACGCGCTCTACACGTTCGTCGGCATGTCTGAGGCAGATTTCAAGCCGGTGCTTGAGCAGCACGTTGATAATCCGGAGATCAGGGAGAAGCTTCTTGCTCTAGCGAGGTCCAGATATTGGAGCGAAGAAGAGATTTACGCGAAGCTCGAATCAGTAATGCCCCACATCGGTCGCTTGAGGACCGCGTTCACTGACGGCGGACTTGCCCAAGGTGGACTGACGGCTAAGGGCATCGCCATCGCTCATTCTTACTTGGCTCACGTCACAGCGGATCACTTCGTCGCTCCGCTTTCAATCTGGATTAACTAGGGGCGAGCGTGGACAAACCGCCACGCCCGTATCGATCTAATGCGTCCGTGTCGCTGTATCTATGGGGATTGGCGAGCGGCGCTCAGGGCAAATTTCTGTGACCGGATCGAAAGACGGCTTTCCACCCAAGTCAGACATTGGCCCAAGCAAAAGGCCCCGGAGATTGCTCTCCGGGGCCTTCGCATTTCTCAGCCGAAGCTAAGACCGGTCGATTACTCGACGATCTTGGCCACGACGCCGGCGCCGACGGTGCGGCCGCCTTCGCGGATGGCGAAGCGCAGGCCTTG